>CAZKDY010000009.1:0-215762 GCA_964551615.1 uncultured Polyangiaceae bacterium | reverse complement strand
CGGCGGCGTGACCGCGGCCTGCGGGTACAACTGCTTCAAGGTCCTGTGCGAAGACAAGGGCTACAAGCCCGTCTGGAAGAACAGCAACCGCTTCTACTGAGCATCACGAGGGTCACCATGCTGGAACAGCCTGACGAGAAACCGTCCCGCGGCATATTTGAAGACGAATATGACGCCATCATCATCGGCGCGGGCCACAACGGCATGGCGCTAGCGGGCTACCTCGCTAAGTCGGGTTGGAGCGTCGCCGTGCTCGAGCGACGCACCGAAGAGGGCGGTGGCTTGTGTACGGAAGAGATCACCGAACCCAACTTCCTCCACAACTTGCACTCGAACTACCACTCGCTGGTGGGTATTTGTCCTGTCTACGACGACCTCGGTCTGATGGACAACGGCGTGGAGTACGTGCACCCGGACGTGCAGATGGGGAGCATCTTCAGCGACGGCACGGCTCTGACAATCCACACGGATATGCAGAAGACGCACCAGAGCATGGCGCGCTTTTCAAAGCGAGACGCGGACACCTGGCTCCGCCTGTTCGATGAAGTGCGCGGCTACCTCGACCTGATGGTGCGCACGCTGATGTACGCGCCGCCCATCGCCCTGAATGACATCACGCGCGCGCTCGTCTCCTGGGGAGTGGACGAAAAGTCCGAGTTTCTCACGGCCAGGCTGCGCTCGATGTCAGTCGCAGATTTCTTGAACAAGCATTTCGAGAATGATCGCATCAAGGCCATGCTGGGCTTTCATGCTGCCATTTGCGCCTATCAGCCCCACATCCGCGGGTTGGCGGTCAGCTACCCCGTCTTACTGGGCAAGATCGCCAATTGGCACCTGTGCAAGGGTGGCAGCCATCGCCTCGCGCACACGCTGCTGCGCGTGATCGTGAAGAACGGCGGTCGCGTCTTTCCTCAGGTCCCGGTCGAGCGCATCGTCGTGGAGGAGGGGCGGGCGATCGGGGTTGAGACCCCTGACGGATTTCTACGAGCGCGCAAGTTGGTCGCGTCCAGCGTCGACGCCAACCAGACCTTTGAGAAGCTGCTGCAGGCGGCCCCCATCGCGACGGCGACGCGCGAGGCGGTCGCGAAGATCGAGTATCAAGACGCCACCCTGTTCAATGTGCACCTGGCGATGAACGGCTTGCCCAAGTACAAGGCAGCTGCCTTCGATCCGGACATCGACCGCGCCTGGATCCTCAACATCGGTTACGAGTGCTTGGCCGATTTCGAGGAGGATTTTACCCGCATCAAGCAGGGCTTAGTCCCTGAGCGCCCGCGCCTCAACGTGGCGGTCAACTCACTCTACGATCCGACGGACGCCCCTGAGGGCAAAGCGACCGGGCTGCTCAGGGTCTTCGCCCCGTTCGCGCCAACCGCCCCAGGCATCGAGTGGGACGCCTATAGCCGTCAGTACGGCCAAGCCTGTATTGATCGCTGGAAGGAGGTCTGCACGAACCTCGACGACGACCTGATCCGGCGCTGGGCCACCGAGAGCCCGCTCGACCTAAGTCGGCGGATGATTAACTACCGCTTCGGTGACTGGATGGTTGGCCGCATTCACCCGAAGAGCTTGCTCGAGCATCGTCCAACTGATGAGCTCTCCGAATACCGCACTCCCGTCGAAGGGCTGTATTTGTGTGGCGCGTCACAGCACCCCCACGGCTACATCACGTTCGCGCCGGGTTACAACTGCCTCAGCGTGATCGCTGAAGACCACAACATGGAGAAGTGGTGGGCGACGGTGTGAGCGGGCCGTCGGTGTTGGCGGCGGCTGCTTTGGCTCCAGCGACCAGGAGCCTGCCTGTCGTGCTCGACAACGCGGATCAGGCCTCGGGGCTGGCGGATATGCTGCACCAGTTCCTGCAGCAAACGCTGGAGGACTTCCCCGAGAAGCGGGCTGTCGCTGGTAAGCTGGTCGGGACCCTGTGGTTTCAGTCCGCCGAAGATCCAACCCTGGTGGTCACGCTCACCTTCTCAAGTGGCGGCATCAGGGTGGCGGACGTGGCGGCTGGGGCGATCCAACGACCGTCTCTGACCGCTGATATCCTGTCGACCGCGCACCTAACGACTGGCCAAGTGAGCCCCTTCACGCTGCTGATTCAGAAGAAAATCAGCGCCAGTGTTCGGGTGTCACAAGCGCTGTTTTTGTTGCGTGTGTTGAGTTTCATGAAGGTCGACGACGGCGGATCCAAGGTCGTCGGACAGCGCAGCCGGGCTGTCCTGTTTTTCGTTTTGTTCATGCTGTTAGTCGCTGGCTCCGTGGGGATGTGGCTAGCGTATTCATAAGGATATGCGTTGAATGTCTGTCATCTATTCTGAAGCCTGGTACGAAGACATGAAGAACCTGATCAATGGTTCTGAGAAGTTCGCCGCGCAAGCACCTCGGACGCGGGTCGCGATGACCCTGGAGGTGATCGGTGATGGCGTCTCCCCTTACGTTCCGGAAGGCTCGGCGCTGTATTTCTTGATCGTGCTGGAAGAGGGGCGGGTCGCCGGGTTTACTTCGCTGCCCGAGCGGCACGCGGGTGACGGCCTCGACTTTCGCTTCACGGCGCCAGCTGCCCTGTGGGAGAACATCGCGGCTGATCTGGTCGACCCCATCGCGGTGGGGTTGCGGGGTGGCATCAAGATCCGAGGCGACATGCGTTTCCTTATGAAAAATGCAGACGCCGTAAAGATCTTGGTGGATCTGTACGGCAGCCAGGGGACGACGGAGTGGCCCCACGGCGCGCCACCGTACGACGCGGCGACGGCTTGAGCAGTCAACCCATCCCCGGCATCTTAACCGTCACGACGCCTGCCGATCCCGGCCGCTGGCTTCGTATGGTCTGCGCTTCCGGCGCTCAAATACTGGAGTATGTTCCGCTCCGGTTCTCGACCAAGCCTCGCCGGCGACCGGGCTTGACAGGCGGGTGGGTCGAAAGGTTCTGGCGATAGCAGTCAACCAGGCTAACGGCGCTGTGTCAGCGCAGACAAAGAAGAGGCGGATCGTGAGCGACATACCGGCTGAGATCAGGGGTGGCGTGGGGCTTGATGTTATCATTCAGAGATCGATTCGAGCTGCGCGCGGGGCGCTGCCGACGGCGCTGAACGCGGTCCTCACGTGACGCCTCTAGCTGTTAAGCCAGACGTCATCGTGATCGGGACTGGCATCGGGGGCAGCGTGGCTTCAGCGGTCTTGGCGAGTGAGGGGCTGCGGGTGGTGGTCCTGGAGAAGAACGCCATCGTGGGCGGCGTGTGCGCCACCTACGAGAAGCGGGGTTTCCGAGTGGATATGGGGACCCACCTATTCTCACGTGGCGGTCGCGGGCCGCTAGGGACGATCGCCAGGCGGGTCGGCGCGAAGCGCATCCGCTTTCGTCAGACGCGTGACTTGGTGATCGTCAAGAGCTTCGGGGCGGAGCTTCGGGTGCCACGGGACGCCCAGCGCATGCCGGCGTTTATCCTCGACGCCATCGCCCAGCTGCGCCTCGGCCCGCGAGACTTGCTCGACGCTGGGCGCTTTTTACGGGCGGTGCTGAACTTCGACGAGGCGCGGCTGAGTGAGCTCGATCGGGTGAGCATGTGGGAGTTCGTGACGGGCTACACGAACAACCCGCGGCTCGTAGGGCTGTTCGGCTTCTTGCTCGGCCTCTACTTTATCTTGCCGCTGAACGAGGTGAGCGCCGGCGAGGGGATCTGGTGCTTCCGACGCATGGTGCGGCGGGGGGGACTCTCCTACCCGATGGGGGGCGCCACCAGCGTGCCGCAGGCATTTCTGGACGCCGCGGTCAGCCGCGGCGCCACCGTTCATGTCAACCGTCGGGTCACCCGCGTCGTGGTCGAGGCGGGTCGGGCCCGCGGGGTCGAGTGCGCCGACGGGGCCTTCTTTGAGGCAGACTGTGTCGTGGGCACCGCGTCGCTCAAGGACCATGTGGAACATCTCGTCGGCCCCGAGCACTTCCCGGACGCTTACGTCGAGCGCGTGCGCTCCCTCAAGAGCTCGATGATCGCCGTCCAGGCGAAGTTGGCGCTCCGCCGACCGCTGGTCCACGCGGGCTGTTTGGTCGGCACCCACGCGCCGGGCGTCGACGGCGACGACATCGGGCTAGACGACTTTGAGCGCATGTACGAGCACATCGCCACGGGCAAGGTCGCCCCCGTCGTGCCGATCTACGCGCCCGTGCCCAGCAACTTCGATCCGTCGCTGGCCCCGCCGGGCGGGCAGCTGATCACGGCCTGCGCGGTGGCGCCGACCACCGACATCGCCCTGCGCGACAGCCCTGAAGCCTGGACTGCATCCATGATGGCCGCCTTGCGCTCGATGATTCCCAACCTAGATGACGAGCTGCTCTGGGTTGACACGCTGAGCACCAAGGCCATCGGGCGCTGGAACGGCAAGCTGCACGCTCCAGCAGTCAGCGCTGGGCAAACCCCAGATCAGGTCGGCAATCGACGCCCACCGGTCCACACCCCGATCCGCGGACTTTACACCTGCGGGTGCGGAGCCGGAGCGCGAGGCGTGGGCACCGAGCTGGCCGCGGCCAGCGCGCAGGAGGCCGCTGATCGCGTGGTCCAAGATCGGTTCAACGGGCTGCTCTGACTGTCTTCGAGCCAACGCCGCTAGGGAGGGCGCGCCGAACGTCGAGTATATCCGCAAGGTACCAAAAGCAGCGCCGGGCGCCCGGCTCAGGCGAGCAACGACGCGACCGACGCGAAGTGAGCGCCTGCCCCCAGCAGGACGAACAAGTGCCAGACCTCGTGGTGACCAAACACGCCCGGCCACGGGTCGGGCCGCTCGCGGGCGTAGACCACCGCGCCCAAGGTGTAGGAGAGCCCGCCGGTCAACAGCAGCGCAAACTGCCCCGCGCTCAGCGCCGCGAACACGTCGCGTGCCGCCAACACCACGATCCAGCCCAGGGCCAGGTACAGCGCAGTGTCCACTCGATCGGGCAGGCGAACGCCGCACAGCTTCACCACCGCCCCGACCACCGCGAGGCCGAGGACCAGCGCCAGCATCACCACCCGCGAAGTGCCGCTGAGGCACACGACTAGAATGGGCAGGTACGAGCCAGCGATAAACAGATAGATCGCGGCGTGATCAATGCGCTGAAGCCACGCGTTGCCGCGGGTGCCTAGATCGAAGAAGTGGTAGGTGCTGGAGGCGAGGAACAGCAGCACCAGACTGGCGCCATACAGCGTTGCCGCGGTGAAACGCGCCGGCCCAACCACCCCAGGCAACCACAGGACTAACCCGGCTAGGCCAAGCAACAGGCCCAAGAAGTGGGTCGTAGCGCTCACCGGGTCCTTGAACGTGAGGCGCGTCGCCTGCTCAGACACTCGCATCTTGGTATCCTGACGCGGCCAGGTCACGGCGCCGTCAGTGGACGGTAACGTTTCACTACCGTCGACTGAGCGACGCTCGGCTCCAGCGGCCGCTTTACCGCGGTTTTGCGGGCAGGCGCCCGGCCTAGCGCCTTCTACTCGGCTCAAAGCCCTGCTAGCGTGCGAGGTCGCTGAGCGGCGGGAGGGGTCAGAGCGGGCGGCGCCGGGTGCGAGCGCGCTTGGGGTCCGTGCCCGGCTCGCGCGGCGGGTTGGGGTCGGTATTTTACTTTCAGGAGGACGCCGTGCGCAGAAAACACGAGTCGCTAGTCATGCTCGCTGCCTTCGGGCTGTGGTGCGCGGGGTGCTCTGACGATTCAGAGACGAGACCGGGTGGCAACGCTGGTGGCCAAGCTGGCGCAGCGGGTGTCGACGCAGGGCACGGCGGCTCGGGCGGCGGCAGCGGCGGCGCGGGCGGTGGCAGCGCGGGCCAGGCTGGCTCGGGTGGCAGCAGCGGCGGCGCAGGCGCGCAGGCTGGTTCGGGCGGCACCGCCGGCCAAGGCGGCGCGCTGGTTGGCGACGGGTTCACGCCAGTCGACGACCCCGACGACGCGGTCGATCCATGCGCGACGCTGCCGACCACCGCGGCTCCAGGCAACAACCCAAGCCTGGCGGAGGCGGTGCAGGTGTCGGCTACGGTGCGCAAGAGCCCAGCGACCATCAGCGTCTGCTGGCGCCCCCAACCTGGCACCACCGGCTACTCGCTATTTCGCAAGCTAAAGAGCGACGACACCTGGGGGAGCGCGCTCGCCACCCTCGACGCGGCGACGCACTCCTATACCGACGCCACGGTCGCCGTCGGTACCTACTATGAGTACAAGATCGCGCGCTCTAAGGCTGGGCGGTCGAGCGCTGGCTACATCGCGGCGGGCATCGACCTGGCCGCGGTGGAGGACCGCGGGGTCATTGTGTTGCTGGTCGACGACGACATCAAGGCAGGCCTCGCGCCCGAGCTCAAGCGGCTGACAGGCGATCTGAACGCCGACGGTTGGCGGGTGATCCGCCATGACGTGGCGCGGTCGACCTCGGCGCCGAACGTCCGGCAGTTGATCAAGACCGACTACGCCGCGAGCCCAAGCGAGGTGAAGGCTGTCTACATCGTCGGCCACGTAGCGGTCCCGTACTCTGGCAGGCTGAACCCGGATGGACACTCCGATCACCTTGGGGCGTGGGCTGCCGACGGCTACTACGCAGAGCTAGATGGCGACTGGACCGACTCGAGCGTGAACATCAAGAGCGCCCAGCTCGACCGGAACTACAACGTCCCAGGCGACGGCAAGTTCGATCAGAGCGCTTATCCCAGTCCGCTGGAGCTTCAGGTTAGCCGCGTGGATTTTCAATCGATGAGCAAGCCCTACTACGCGTTCGACGACGACGAGGTTGAGCTGACGCGCAAGTACCTGAACAAGGCTCACGCCTACAAAGCGGGGAAGCTCGTGCCCACGCGGCGCGGGATCGTGTTCGACAACCTGCTCGGCGACAACTCCATGACCATGGCTGCCTCGGGGTATCGCAACGTCTCAGCCTTGGTCGGCCCGGAGCACCTCACCGACAGCGGTCCGACAGGGCCAACGTTCGACACGCTCATCAATGGACAGAGCTACTTGTGGACCTATGCCAGCGGCGGCGGGACCTGGGTCAGCGCTGACAAAGTCGGCAACACCGACGCCTACGCGGCGGCTTCGTTCTCGTTTGGTGGCGTTTTTAACATGATGATGGGCAGCTATTTTGGCGACTGGGACATCACCAACAACTTCCTCCGGGCTGTCCTCGCCAGCGGCGACGCGTTGACCATCGCGTACGCGGGGATCCCTCACTGGTTCTTTCAGCACATGGGGATGGGCGACAATATTGGATACAGCGCCCGCGTCACCATGAACAACATCGACCTGTATACGCCCCAGTCTGGGGGGTGGAACGCGCCGCCGGCGCCCAACGTCCACCTGGCGTTACTGGGTGATCTCTCGCTGCGAAACACGGTGGTCGCACCACCGACGCAGCTTGAGGTCAGCTCCAGCGCCGGCGTGGCAGCGTTCTCGTGGACGGCGCCGAGCGAGCCCGTCGACGGGTACTACCTGTACGAGTTCGACCCGACCACGGGCGCGCTGACCCGCCTGACGCCTCATCGCATCATCGCGACGAGCTTCAGCCATGCTTCTATCCCGTTCGTGAGCGGCAAGCACTACATGGTCCGCGCGCTGAAGCGCCAGACGACCAACACTGGCCGGTTCTACGATCTATCGCTGGGCGCGCGCACGCCGTAGCCCAGCCGTGGCGGATAGACCCGCGCACCCATGTTGTTCACGCTGCCGCGGGGGAGCACGGCTGAGGTCATTAGCGCTCCGGCCAGCCCATGAACGCGGTCACCAAGACGCCGTTCTTGCCCTCAATTTCACGAAATTCCCAGTGATAGCCGGCGAGGTCGCCCACCAGCGAGAACAGCTCAGCTTCGGTGTACATGCGCAGCATGCTCACCGTCGAGTCCCAGGCGACGACGGCCGGGAGCAGGGGGATCGCGAACGTGCCGAGCAGCTTGGAAGTGCGATGCCTTGCGGCGATGAGCGGGTTGAGCGCGGCGCCGGCGGCCAACCAGGCCAACACGCCCATGGCGTTGCGGACCCGGCGGGGGGTGGGCTCGAGCACGAACACTGCCCGCTTGGCGGCGACGCAGTCCTCGAGGATACGCCGCGCGAGCGCGGGCGAGAAGTGATGGAACGCGCTGATGATCGTGCGCGCGTCGCCGTCGATGTCCGTGGGGACCGCCGTGGCGTTGACGGGCTCGTGGCACACCGCCACGCGACCCGGGTGCCGGGCCGACACCGCCAGCAGCCGCTCGGTGTTGGGGAACAGGTCCGAGAGCGTGAACCGAGGGACCACTGCGCCCGCACGGTCTAATGCATCGATCAAGATCGATACAGGCTCCCCGGAGCCGCTGCAACAGTCCAGTACACGCTCGACCCCGGCGCGCTCGCAAAACTCGGCGAACACCGGCGCGACCGGGTCGTAGATCCGCCCCCAGCGCAGCGCGTGACCGAGCGTCTCGACCACCGTCTCTCTCACGAACGCCGGGCACCAGGGCAGATCGTGCACTTCGAACGCGTGAATCCTCGGCAGCATGAGGCGAGAGTAGCGCGGGCGGGTGGCGTCAGGTAAAGCCAGTGTCCATGAGCTCGACCTCTAGCCCCGGGGACTCTAAGGCCGCGCAGAAGCGGCCCAAGGAGAACCCCAACCAGATCTACATCACCGCCGGCCTGGTGCTGGTCGCGGCGCTGGTGTTTGGTCTGGTGCTGCTACCCCGCCTCGATCCGGGGAAGAGCGCGTTGGTGGAGAAAGACGCCCCGGATTTTGCGTTGGACGTGATCCATCAGGGCGACGAGGGCAGTCGCATCCGCCTGAGCAACCTGCGCGGCAAGCCGGTGTTGTTGGATTTTTGGGCCAGCTGGTGCGGGCCGTGTCGCATGCAGGCGCCGATCGTGGATCAGATCGCCCAGCAGTATGCGGGGCGCGTCCACGTGGTGGGCGTCGACACCGGCGACAGCATCGGGGCCGCGCAAGCCTTCGCGCGCGAGGCCAAGCTGAGCTACCCGTCTGTATTCGATGGCGACGGTCTGGCGGCCAAGTCGTTTGGCGTGAGCACGCTGCCGACGCTGGTGATCATCGACCAGCACGGCAAGGTGCAGTTGGTCCGTTCTAGCGTGATGCGGGCGCCGGCGATTCAGGCCGCCCTCGATCCGCTGCTGTAGCGTGATGCGTGAGCGCGATTTGCGGTGGGCGAGGGGAGCTGTGACCGCTAACCTTATCGCGGCTTTGTCTAGGAGATCCCATGAGCGAGCGGTTTGAGAGCTTCGACGATTTTTGGCCCCACTACGTGCGCGAGCACCAGCGCAAGCTGACGCGACAGCTCCACTTCGTCGGCACCAGCCTGGCGCTGGGCTGCGCGCTGGGCGCCTTGATCAGCGGGCGCAAATCGCTGCTCTTGCTCGCTCCGCTAGCCGGCTACGGCCCGGCGTGGTTTAGCCATTTCTTCATCGAAAAAAACCGCCCCGCGACCTTCGACCACCCGCTGTACAGTCTAGCGGCGGATTTCGTGATGTTCGGCAAGATGCTCAACGGCACAATGGACGCTGAGGTGGAGCGTATCCTTGAGGAACCAATAGTTGAGGATGAGCCTGAGATCGCCACCAACATGGCGACCGACGGCACCCTACACTGAGCGGCTCGCAGATCGCCCGGGTGCGAAGGCTACGCACCCGCTGTGGCTCAGGCTCACAGCGGGCTGTCGTCAGGACGCCGCGCTTCGCCACAAGGCGCGGGGAGCCGGCGTTCGACTGCGGCAAAACACCGGCAATTTACCGGCTATCTACGGCATGGCCTGGGGCTTGCTTAACCTAGCCCATCAGCGCGCGAGCAGACGCAGCGCGAGCCTGGAGGACGATTCGTGAAACTCATGACACAAAACGCTGTTGCTAGAACGCTTGGGGTGGGGCGCTGCGTAGCGCTGGCGGCGACGCTTAGCTGCGCCGCGGGCTGCACTACCCTCGGCCCGATGCCCACGGTCACGGGCGTGGCCTACGCACCCGAGCCGCGGCCCAACGTGGAGCTGCAAGCTGGCGTGCAACCCGGCTACTTCTTGAGCTCCGCGGTCACTGAAAACACCAAAGGGGCGGCGATCCAACAAGCGTCGGGCATGTTCGACCCCGAAGATCTGATCGGGGTCTCTGGGCTTGGTGTGGGGGCCAGGCTAATTGGGGGTGGGGACGAGTCGCCGTACGTCGAGCCTATGGTCCGCTATCGAGCCTACGTCGATCGTGACGACAGCATCGCGCTGGGTGGAGTTCTTTACGGAACCAAAGCTAGCGGATCGAGTAAGCTCGCGTCGTACTCAGCGACCCGCTTCGGCGGCGAGTATGGCATGGACTTCCGGCTCACCCCTAAGAGCCAGTGGGCCGAGGTGCACTTGATCAACGGGCTCGGGCTGTTGCGCCTCGACGCGAGCGGCAGCTACTGCGAGGTCCGCGAGGGCTACGTCGTGGACTGCGACACCGAGTCGGGGGTAGGGCCCAACGCTGAGACCGATGTCCATCGCTTTTTCCCCACGGTGTTCAGCGGCGTAAACATCGACGTCGCGCGACACATCGGCGGGGTGTTCCACGGGGGGCGCGTTGGGTTTAGCTTTGCCGCAGGGCAAATGCCTCGAGTCCGTAACCAGACCCAGCACGACGCGGTTGGCTACGTCAGCGGCGGCCTCGCGCTGACGCTCATGCTGGGCGGGATTTGACGGAGTGGCGCTAGGCGTCGGGGCCGCGCTTGGCCAGCAGCTTGCGCAGCAGTTCGAAGGGGTCAAAGCCCAGCAGGCCGATCACGTCTCGCTCCTCCACCGCAGCCTTGACCCGCTCGAACGCTGGGGCGAAGGGGCTGGCGTCGCTAAAGAAGCTGCCCACCCCCACCCGCTCGGCTAGATCCCGGATCGCAAAATAGGCTGCCCGGCCCGCGTCGACTCCTAGCGGAAGCGCCAGGGCGGGCACCACCGGCGCCAGCACCACGTCCCTGGACGCCACCGCGGCGGCCCAGCCTCCCGGCGCGTCGCGTTCGCTGAGCCGCTGCAGGGTGTGGAGCTCTGCGAAGCAGCCGACGGCGACGCTGCCCATGCTGTGTTCAACGGCGCGGAGCAGGTGACGGTAGTCTCGGGTCCAGTCACCGCTGACCAAGCCCATTTCTTCGCGCAGCGCGGCGGGTCCTAGGATCCAGTCGAAGCCCGAGCCCCGCCGGCGCAGCGCGATGCAGGTGAACAAGCTGCCGCCCTGGAACACGCCAAACAGCAACGATTTGCCGTCGGGACAAATCGCGTCCAGCGCGCGGAGCCGCAGGCGTTGCTTGGGCAGCGGCCAGGCCGAGATGGTCCACGGCCAGGCCTTCAGCCCACCGGACGTCTCGAGCTCTCCTGCCGCGCGGATCAGCTCAATGGCCTGATCGAAGGCGTCGTGGGTCGGCGAGAGCTTGCTCGCCCAGTTGTCCATCAGGGTACCCAGGGCGCCCCACTCAAGCTCCACCGCCCAGCGCGCGTCAAAGGCCGCGGCCAGTGACTCCAGGCTCACCGGCCACTCGAAGGCAGAGAGCGCGCTGCTCGGCGGAGCGCTGCTGGGCGGAGCGCTGGACTCCGCGTCGCCGCTAGCGCGGGCCTGACGACCCGAGAAATCGACGCGCCCGCTCTTGGTCGAGAGCAATTTGACTAGGCGCTCGTCGTGGGTGACGACGACTACGCCGCCGCGCCGCACCACCGCGCCGGCCGCCTGATCTTCGCTGGGAGGCGCTGGCGGCGTGTTGGGACGAAAGGCCTGAGCGAGGCGGGTCCAGTCTTGAGTCGTGAAGCCTTCAAAGCGAACGTCGGCGGTAAGCACTGCGGCGCGAGTATACGCGGGGGGCGCAGCTTGTGCTCGACACCCGGGCCGCTGCTCGACTTTCTGCGCGCGCGAGCCGCGGCGCAGGCGAAATCCGCGGTGCATTCGTGAGCCACGGCGCCGTCGCCATCGGCGCTGCATTTGCGAGCCCCGGCGCAGTTGAAATCTGAGGCGCGCCGGGTCCTACTTGAGAAACTTCGGGACGTCTCTGAGGAGCCGCTGGCGCGCTGCCAGTCTCGGTAGACCTTGGGTGTGCGCGGGGTGCTTTGCGTTGGTTACTTATTTCGGAGATCTCATGTCCGCTTGTTTTGCGCTGTCTGAGCTGCTGCGTCGCGCTCGCCACGCTTCGCAGCGCTTCGGCTTGGTTCATGTGGTGTGTGCCAGTTCGCTGCTGTTCGCCTGCGCTGAGTCCGATGGTTCAGTCAGCGACGGCCCGAAATACGGCAACGCCGGCAGCGGCAATGGCGGCAACAGCAACGGCGGCAGCGGTGACGCTGGTGGCAGCGAAAACACCGGGGGCTTCGCCGGCAGCGCTGGTGACGCGGGGAGCGGTGGCTCGGGCGCTGAGTTGAATGGAGGCGCTGGTGGCGACACGAGCGGCGGCGCGGGTGGCAGCGGAGCAGGCGCGGTCGGGGGCAGCGGGGCAGGCGGCGCTGGCGGCACGAGCGGCGGCGCGGGCGGCAGCGGAGCAGGCGGCGCTGGCGGCACGAGCGGCGGCGCGGGCGGCAGCGGTGGGAACCCCACCGCAGATTCTTGCCCTGGGGATACAATTGTGCTGCAGCCATCGGGCGGCAGCTACGTCGGTCAGGTGACAGGTGACATTCAAGACTTCACGTCAGGCGATAGCGCTAGCTGTAGCAGCGCGGGTCGAGACGCCGTGTACGCGGTGGTTGTCCCGGTCGCAGGCACCGCGACCATCAGCCTGACCTCAGCCTTCAACGCCTCGCTGTACGCGCGCAACAGCTGCGCGGCGAGCGAGGTCTTCTGTCGCAACCAGGTGGGGGCAGGCGGCGTCGAGACCTTCACGAGCAACGTCGCGCAGGGCACGACGTACTACGTGTTTGTCGACTCAGTGGTGGCCGGGGGTAGCGGGGCCTTCACTCTAGACATCCGTGTGGATCCAATATCAGACGACGAAGCGTGCCCGGGTCAGGCGGTCGCCTGGACCGGCAGCGGGAGCGCCGTACGCACAGCGAGCGTCAGCGGCAGCACCGCGAGCGCGACGGCAGACGAAGCCGGCAGCTGCAACGGCAGCGGCGGCTCCAGCAAAGATCTGGTGTACGCGTTCACCGCGGACGTGGATGGTCGGCTACTGTTTAGTTTGGATCCAGCCTCCAACTACGACGCGGTGCTCTACGTCCGCTCTGGGACCTGCGACGGCACCCAGCTGGTGTGTGTAGACGGCCCAGCTGCAGGCGGCGTGGAGTCCGTCGAGCTATGGGCAGCCAGCGGTACGACCTACTACGTCTTCGTGGACGGCTACAAAGGTTCGAGCGGCGCGTTCGTGCTGGACGCCGATCTCGAGCCGCGACAATATCGTGAATCTTGCGCTGGGGAACCAGGCGCTTGGAGCGGCGCGGGGCCGTACGCGTGGAGCACGACGGGAGACACCAGGCTGCGGGTGAACGACCACACGGCAGCTTGCGCCAGCACAGCGCGCGACGCGGTGTTCGCGCTGACCGCGCCCGCCAGCGGCCTATTCGAGGCCACGCTGGTCCCTGGCAGCGGCTACGACGCAGCCTTGTATGTCGGCACGACGTGCGGCGGTTCGAACGTGGCCTGCGAAGATCGCGCTGGGAGCGCCGGCACCGAGAAGGTGGCGTTCGAGGCGACCGCCGGCACCACCTACTACCTGGTGGTTGATGGTTACGCCGCGAGCGCCGCCGGGACCTACAGCCTCAGCGCTACCCTGACTGAGCCACCCGCTTATGACAGCTGTCCGGGGGTCGATCTGGTGTTCACTGGCAACGCCGCGACCACGACTGGCTCGACCAAGGCGCCGGCCCACGCCAGCAACACCGGCTCGTGTGGCAAGACCAGCAGCTCGGGCGACGCGGTGTTTCACTTCGTCGCGCCGCAGTCCGGCAGCGCTACGCTGCGTGTGGTACCGTCGGGAAGCGCGTACGATCCAGTGCTGTACGTGCGCAGCGGCGACTGCAGCTCGGGGCCTGAGCTCGGTTGTCGTGACGGCGGCACGCCGGGCGGCAATGAGACGTTGACCGTCACCACCACTCAGGGCGCGGACTACTGGGTGTTCGTGGATGGCTATCAGGGCAGCAGCGGCGACTTCAGCCTCAGCGTCAGCTACTAGCCTGCGCTCGACCCAGCGCGGTTCTTGCCGCGATAGCTGCCCCGAACGCCCGCTGCGTGCTAGCAAGCGCCTCCATGTCGCCCCTCACACTCGCCATCGTCCTCGGCATCATTCAGGGCCTGACTGAGTTCCTGCCGGTGTCCAGCTCGGGCCACCTCGCGCTCGCTCAGCTGCTAGCAGGGTTGGCTGAGCCGAGCCTGACGTTGAGCGTGGTCATGCACGCCGGCACCCTGGCCGCGACGGCGCTCTTGGTGCGCGAGCGCTTGCTGAGCGCCGTGCGAGCTGGTCTCAAGGCGGTCGCCCAGCCCACGCGGCTGACGCAGACCCCAGGCGGGCGCGATGTGCTAGTCGTGATCCTAGCGAGCTTACCCACCGCGGTGATTGGCCTGCTGATGCGCGCTGCCGTGGAGAAATACACTCAGTCGCCCCTGGCCATCGGGCTCGGCTTCTTGGTGACCGCGGGGCTGTTGATCTCCACGCGCTGGCTGCGCGGAGGCGACCGGGACGTACCCAGCTGGCTCGGAGCGCTCGCCGTGGGGCTTGCCCAAGGCGTCGCGGTGCTGCCCGGCGTGAGCCGCAGCGGCAGCACCATCGCGGTCTTGCTGTGGCTTGGGGTGAAGCCGCCGCGGGCCTTTGAGCTCTCGATGCTGATGAGCCTGCCCGCCGTGTTGGGAGCGGTGCTGCTTGAGTCGCGGCACCTCGACAGCTTGCATGGCCTGACGCCTGCGTTGGTCGGCGCCGGAGTCGCGTTCGTGGTGGGCGTGGGGGCGTTGGTGCTCTTGCGCCGCGTAGTGATCCGCAACGGCTTCTCATGGTTCGCGCTGTGGGTGCTGCCCCTGGCGGTGGCCACGCTGTTGTTCGCGCGCAGCTGACGGCGCAGCGCTTTGACTTTGACTTACGCCGTCTGACTCGCGCGGCCTACGCGCGGTCGCGGCCCCCTACGCCCGTCTGGAATGGCACGGCGTGTAGGGCTCGCTGAGCCTCGCTTTGGCGTGATATGGTTCTGGCGGATAGACCAGTTTGGCTGGCCACGAGGTATGCGTGGCGCTCTGGTAGTCGCTCACTCCTTTGGAGTCGTTTTCATGATGCAACCTGGGCACCCGCATTTCCCTCCACCCCCGCACTTCCCTCCACAGCAGCCGCCAAAGAAGAACTCACGCACTTGGCTGATCGTCCTTGGGGTTCTGTTCGCGTTCGGCGTCCTAATTTTCGGGAGCTGTGGTGCGCTCATGGTGCTCGGCGCGGTGCTGCCCGACGCGCCCGCGAAGGCCCCGCGGCCAACGCCGGTCGTGGAAAACTATCTAGGCGAATGGGCAGGCCCGGAGGGCGTAAGCCTGAGTGTTAGCCGGGGCAAGGGCCTCGAAGGAGAGCCGCGCACCTATGTGCGCTACAGCAAGGTCACACCCAACTCCAACGTTGAGCTGACAGGCAGACTGAAAGAGCTCGATGGCCCCAATCTGGTGATCGGGGTCATGTTTCTCAACAAGACCGTGGAGGTCGACGACCCGCCCCACTTAGAAGGCGGCGTGTGGAAGATGACCGTGCGGGGAGACGTGCTGACGCGCACCAAGATCGGCACGTGAAAAGATGGGTGCTGAGGCGCGGTCGAGCATGGCGCCGTGAACGAGGCGGTGTCCCAAGAACGTCTGCAGGCGCTGAGCGTGTTCTAGCCGCGTAGTCGAGTTGCACCCCCCAGGCACATCGCGTAAGCGACTGAGCCATGGCGCGCTCAAGCTCAGTTTTCGCCGTTGTAATGGCCGGGGGTAGTGGGACTCGCTTTTGGCCGGCTTCGCGCCGGTTATCACCCAAGCAGTTGCTCAAGATCGCGCCGGGCTCAACCGAGAGCCTGATCGCCGGTACCGTGCGGCGCTTGACCGCCGTGTGCCCCGCCGAGCGCGTGCTGATCGCCACCGGCGAGCACTTGCTTGAAGCCACCCGTGGGGAGCTGCCACAGCTGCCGGCTGCCTGCTTTTTGGGTGAACCCCAGGCGCGCAACACCGCGCCTTGCATCGGCTGGGCAGCGGCCATTGTCGCCCGCACGGATCCAGACGCGGTGGTGGTGGTGGTGCCCAGCGACCAGCACGTGGCAGACGAGCCTGCCTACGTCGCCGCGCTGAAGCGCGCCATTGCTTCGGCAGAGGACGGCGTGATCACCACCATCGGCGTGCAGCCGTCGCGCCCCGAGACCGGCTACGGCTACATCGAGCTGGGTGAGCTGTGCGCAGACATCGCCTCCCAAGCGCAAGGCGCGGCCGGCTCGACACCCTCCGCCCCGCTCCACCGCGTGCGCCGCTTCGTCGAGAAGCCGGATCGCGTGACGGCTGAGGGCTACCTGGCCAGCGGGCGTTACGTGTGGAACGCCGGCATGTTCATCTTTCGGGCGCGGGACATGCTGAGCGCCATTGAGCAGCACCTGCCGGAGCTCCACGCGGGGCTGTTGCGGATTGACGCTGCCGCGCAGGTGTCTGCTGAAGAGGAGCTCGCGGTGACGCGCGACGTGTTCCTGTCCACCCCCTCGATCAGCATCGACTACGGCGTCATGGAGCGCGCTGAACGGCTCCATGTGGTCCCCGCCAGCTTCGGCTGGAGCGATTTGGGCAGCTGGGAGTCGAGCTGGGAGTTGGGGGCGCGCGACGCCGACGAAAACGTGGCGCCAGAGCACAGCGTGCTGATCGACGCCAAGCGCAACTTGGTGTGTGACGTGCGGACTAACGCGGCGACGAAGCGGGTGATCGCCCTGGTTGGGGTTGAAGACTTGTGCGTGATCGAGACCGACGACGCGCTGCTGGTGATTCCGCGTGAGCGCGCTCAAGACGTGCGCGAGGTGGTGGAGCAGCTGAAGCGCAGCGAGCGCGGTGATTTGACGTAGCCGCGGCGAGCGCGGGATGGCGGACTTGGCTGTACGTCGTTGGCGCTGGTATTGTCGCTACACGCCTGCGCCACTGACCGCCGACGACATCTTCCCGCTAGTCGCTCAGCTCTCCCCACAAGAGCGAGCGCGCTTCTTTCGCCTCATCACAACTAGCGGCGGTGATGCGAAAGCCTATCGCGTCGTCCCACCGACCCCCGACGAGTTCAGCAGTGATGACGATCCGCTTGGGTGGGACGCGGAGGGTTGGGAGCACGTCGGGTGAAGCGCGGCGAGGTCCGCTGCGACCCGCGTTCCCATCAGCGGCGCTGGCTGGCAGTATGCCGCCATGAGCTTGTTGTCCCACTCGTTGGTTGAGCTGAGCGCGCTGCTCAAGAGCCGTCAGGTTTCACCCGTTGACCTGATGCGTGAGACGTTGGACACCATCCAGCGGGTGAACCCGGCTTTGAACGCGCTGGTCGCGGCCCGGGAGCCTGAGCTGTTGCTGCAGGAGGCTCGCGCCGCGGAAGAGCGGCTAATGGCGGGGCAGGGCAGGGTGTTCGAGGGGCTCGCGCTGGGGGTGAAGGACCTAGAAGACGCGGCGGGGCTGGTCAACTCTCAGGGCTCCTTGTTGTTCAAAGACAACGTCTCCGCGCGGGATTCGCTGCAGGTCGAGCGCCTGAAGGCGTGCGGCGCCATCGTGATCGGCAAGACCAACGCCCCCGAGTTTGGGAGCACCGCCATCACGCGCAACTTGGTCTACGGAACCACCACATCCCCATGGAATAGCGAGCGCACGCCGGGCGGCTCGAGCGGCGGCAGCGCGGCCCTGTGCGCCGCTGAGGCGCTGCCCCTCAACACGTCGAGCGACGGTGGAGGATCCATACGGATACCAGCTAGCTTCGTCGGCGCCTTCGGCTTGAAGCCGAGCATGGGCCGCGTCGCGCGTGGACCGCACAACTACTGGGACAGCGGGCGCACCTCGGTCTGGGGGCCGCTGACCAAGACCGTCGAGGACGCCGCGCTGGTGCTCGACCAGATCGCCGGCCACCACCCCCTGGATCCCATCAGCCTGCCGCACCCTGGCTTCAGCTACCTCCAACGCTTGAAAGACGCGCCCAAGCGCCGCTGGCGCATCGGCTTCAGCCCTGATTTGGGCTACGCCGTGGTGCAGTCAGACATCGCGCGGGTGGTGCGTGACGCGGCGCGAGTGTTCGAGCAATTGGGACACGAGGTGGAGCTGGTGACCGGAGGCCCGCCAGATCTCGGGGCGGACTGGGGCTTGGCTGGGGCCTTTGAGCTTGGGTCACATTTGTGGGCGGAGCTGCGGAGCAAGCCAGAGCTGATCCAGCGCTCGGTGCTGCGCACCATCCGCATGGCTGAGACCGGCCTGGATCTGGAGTGGTGGGGGCAGGCGGCGCGTCGCCGCGCGGAGCTGGTGGCTTGGTGCGCCCAGATCTTCTCTCAGTATGATCTGCTCTTGACGCCCACGGTGCCTTACGACCCGCCACCAGCTAAAGGACCGTTCCCTGTGGAAACAGAGGGCCGGCTGCAGACGCTGGCCAGCGTGGCGGCCTTCACCATCCCGTTCAATTTATCGTGGAACCCAGCGGCCAGCGTGCGCGCGGGGTTGTCCGACGCAGGGCTGCCGGTCGGCTTGCAAATCGTCGGGCCGTTGCACCGCGACGACTTGGTGCTTGAAGCGGCCGTGGCGTTTCAGCGCGAGCGGCCTTGGCATCCTGACTGGCCGCTGCGTCATGCCGCAGGCTGATCGATCAGCGGCGCTTGCGCGGCGTGGTGCCGGGCGCAGGGGCCCCGGCCCGACCGCCGCGTGAGCTTGGCTTGGAGGCTGGCGTCTTGCCCACCTTGCCTCGACCTCGCTTGCCGGGCTTCGGGCTGAGCGGCGCGCTGGCCTCAGCGGGGCTGTTGCCGGTGATGCGCTTGATTGCATCGCGGCAACGCGCCGCGGTCTCAAAATCAAGGTTTTCAGCGGCGCTGAACATCTGCGCGCGCAGATCTTCGAGCTGCTCTGCAGCGGCCTCGTCGTCGGCGCTGGCGATCTTGGCCTGGCTGGTCTTGGGCACGGCGTAGTAGTCGCGGGTGCCCGCCGCCGGGTTCACGTCCAGGATGGCGCGCTTGATGGTCTCAGGCGTGATGCCGTGCTCGGCGTTGTAGGCCCGCTGGATAGCCCGCCTGCGGTCGGTCTCGCCGATGGCCTTCTCCATGGAGGGCGTGACGCGATCGGCGTACATCAGCACCTTGCCCTTTGAGTTGCGCGCCGCGCGGCCGATGGTCTGGATGAGAGACCGTGCGGAACGCAAAAAGCCCTCCTTGTCGGCGTCTAAGATGGCGACCAGGCTCACCTCTGGCAGATCCAAGCCTTCGCGCAGCAGGTTGATGCCGACCAGCACGTCGTACTCTCCCGCGCGCAGCTCTCGCAAGAGCTCGATGCGTTGCAGCGTCTCTACGTCGGAGTGTAAGTAACGCACGCGGACGCCGAGCTCGGCGTAGTATTCCGTGAGGTCTTCGGCCATGCGCTTGGTTAGCGTAGTCACCAGCACGCGCTCATCTGCGGCGACGCGCAGGCGGATCTCTTCCAGCAAGTCATCGACTTGGCCGTTTACCGGGCGGATCTCGATCTCCGGATCGATGAGGCCCGTCGGTCGAATCAACTGCTCGACGGGCGGGCCCTCGCTGTGCTCGATTTCGTAGTCGCCAGGGGTCGCCGAGACGAACAGCACGGTCTTCATGTGCCCCTCAAACTCGTCGAACTTCAGCGGCCGGTTGTCCATAGCGCTAGGCAAGCGGAAGCCGAACTCCACCAACGTTTCCTTGCGCGAATGGTCCCCCTTGTACATGGCGCCGACCTGGGGGATGGTCTGGTGGCTCTCGTCGATGATCAGCAAAAAATCATCCGGAAAATAGTCGATCAGGGTCGGGGGTGGATCACCGGCTTTACGGTCTGAGAGGTGGCGGGAGTAGTTCTCGATGCCCTGTACGAAGCCCATGGTCTCGAGCATCTCCAGGTCATATAGCGTGCGCTGCTCAAGCCGCTGCTTCTCAACGAAGCGCACCTGTTTGTCTAGGTAGTCCAGGCGCTCGCGCAGCTCCGCACGGATTGAGTCGATGGCGCGGCGCATGTGCTGTTGCGGCGTGACGTAGTGCGACCCTGGAAAGACTGAGTAGCGATCGAGGCTCCCCAAGACCCGCCCCCTGAGCGGATCGACCTCGCTGATGGTCTCTACCTCGTCGCCGAAGAACTCCACGCGGATCGCCAGCGACTCCTCGTAGACTGGGAAGATCTCGACGATATCGCCGCGCACGCGGAAACAACCACGATGAAAGTCGACGTCGTTGCGCTCATACTGGATGTCCACCAGGCGTCGCAGCAGCTCGTCCCGCCGCTGCTCTTGGCCGCGCTCGATCTGAATCGACAGGCCGTGGTAGCTCTCGGCGGAGCCGATGCCGTAGATGCAGCTCACGCTGGCGACGATGATCACGTCCGGGCGCGATAGCAGCATCTGCGTCGCCGAGTGCCGCATGCGATCGATGGTGTCGTTGATGATCGCGTCTTTGTCGATGAAGGTGTCCGACGAGGGGATGTAGGCTTCAGGCTGGTAGTAGTCGTAGTAGCTGACGAAGTACGCCACGGCGTTGTCTGGGAACAGATCCTTCATCTCGCCGTACAGCTGCGCGGCGAGGGTCTTGTTGGGCGCCATGATCAGCGTGGGGCGACCCAGCTGCTGGATCACGTTGGCCACGGTGAAGGTCTTACCGCTGCCGGTGATGCCGAGCAGCGTCTGGCAACGCTCGCCGCCGCGGATCCCTTGAACCAGCTTCTCGATGGCTTGGGGCTGATCTCCGCGGGGAGTGAAGTCGCTGCGCAGCTTGAACGGGGAGGTCATCGGGGTTCCTTGTCGTGGGGGCCCTAAGGAAACTGGGCCAGCTCGGGCAAGCCGAGCTGCTCTGGCCAGCCGAGCGCCACGTTGAGCGCTTGCAGCGCCTGGCCCGACGCGCCGCGGGTCAGGTTGTCGATGGCTCCAAAGGCGAGCAGGGTGCCGGTGCGTGGATCCAAGCGGTAGGCGACGTGGGCGCGGGCCGAGCCGCGCAGCCACAGGGTGTCTGGCAGGAGCTCGTCTAACACGCTCACCAGGCCAGGCTCGGGGTACATCGCGTGCGCTGCCGCACGGCACTGATCCACCCCCACCCCTGGCTTGGGGCGCGCGTACGCCACGCTCAAGATGCCCCGGCTCATGGGCACGAGGTGCGGCGTAAAGACGACGGACACGGGTTCGCCGGCTGCCAAGGACAGCTCTTGCTCTATCTCGCCGGTGTGGCGATGGCTGCCAGCCACCTTGTAGGCGCGGATCCCCTCGCTGGTCTCTGGGAAGTGGGTGCCCGATGTCGGTGACTTGCCGGCCCCGGTGACCCCGCTCTTGGCGTCGACGATGATCGGCCCGCTGAGATCGAGCAGCCCAGCGCGCAAGAGCGGCGCTAGCGGCAAGATGGCGCTGGTCGGGTAGCAGCCCGGAGCCGCGATCAGCTGAGCGTCTTTGAGTTCCGCACGGTATAGCTCTGGGAGACCGTAGATGGCCCCGGCTAACAGCTCAGGGGCGGGGTGAGGGCCGTACCACTGCTCGTAGTCGGCTCGCTCTCTGAGGCGGAAGTCAGCCGATAGATCCACCACCTGCAGCCCGCAGCTCACCAGGCTCGAGACGACGTTTGCGCTCTGGGCGTGGGGCAAGCAGCAGAAGGCGACGTCGAGCTCTTGCGCCAGGGTGGAGGCTTGGGCCACCTCAAAGGCTTGCAGCACCAGATCGCCGACGCCGGCTACGCCGAGGGTGCTGGGCAGCACGCTGTCCAGGCGCTTACCTGCGTTGCTCTGGGCGCCGACCCAGGTCAGCTCAAGGCGCGGGTGGCGGTGGAGCAGCCGCAGCAGCTCAGCGCCGGTGTAGCCAGCCGCACCTACGACTCCGACCCGTAGTTTGCTGACTGAGTTGCGTGCTCCCATGGCTGGTTGTCCCTTGTCGGCCGCGGCGCTATCTGCCGCGCGGATACATGTTTGAGTCTACACTAGCTGCGGTGTTCAGGCCGTGGCGTCGGGATTTCTTGGGGCGCCAAACGCGAAAACGCGGCGCTCGAAACTCCGGGCACCGCGTTCTCGTTGGGAGCTTAGTTGCTCCGCTTTTGGCCTAGCGCTTCGAGTACTGGAAGCGCTTGCGGGCGCCGGGCTGACCGGGCTTCTTGCGCTCCTTCTCACGAGCGTCACGCGTGAGGTAGCCCGCGCGCTTTAGGTTGCGACGGCGCTCCGGATCCTCGACCAGCAGCGCGCGCGAGATGCCGTGGCGCATGGCGTCTGCCTGGGCGCTGTGGCCGCCACCGGTGACCGTGGCGTGGACGTCGTACTTGTCCGCGAGCTCCAGGAGCTCGAGGCTCTGACGCGCGATCATGCGGGACGTCATGCGCTCGAAGTACTCGTCAAGGGGCTGACCGTTGACGTTGATCACGCCGGTTCCGGGGCGCAGCCAGACGCGCGCGATGGCGCGCTTGCGCTTGCCAGTTGAGTACCAGGGTGCGGGGGTGGCCGCCCTCGGGGTGATGACTTTTTCTGCCGCTTCGCTCATGGATCTCTCAACTCAAATCAGAAGGAAAGCTGCTCGGGGGTCTGAGCGACGTGGGGGTGCTCCGCGCCGGCGTAGACCTTGAGCTTCTTGATCATCTTTCGCCCGAGCGCGTTCTTGGGCAGCATGCCCTTGACCGCGATCTCGACCGGGGCCGTGGGCTTGAGGGCGACCAGCTCGCTGAAGCTGCGGCTCTTCATGCCACCCACGTAGCCGCTGTGGCGGTAGTAAATCTTGCCGTCCGCCTTGTTGCCGGTGACTTTGACCTGCTCGGCGTTGATGACGATGACGAAGTCGCCGGTGTCCACGTGGGGCGTGAAGATCACCTTGTGCTTGCCACGCAGGATCTTCGCGACCTCGCTGGCGAGGCGACCGAGGGACTTGTCTTTGGCGTCGACGACCCACCACTTGCGTGTTGCTTGGGTCTCGGCCGGCTTGGCCACGAACGTACGCATGTTCTTCCCGACTACTGGACTACCAGTGATTGTTACTGTTCGGCCCCGAGAGCAGGGACGCGAAGCGGTGGATGGCGCTGCGAACTCAGCCGACTCAGCTGCGCTTTCAGCGGCGCAGTGAACCTAGCGGGGTCCTCAGATAGACTTTCTGGCGTGCTCTGTAGGTGCGGCCTGCAGAGTTTTTCCCTATAAACGCGGCGGGTTGAGCGCTGACGCGGTCCGCTGGCGTTTGAAGGGCGCATCTTCTAGCCGCCAGCCTTCTCCGAGTCAAGCGGCGGTCAAAACATCTTGCTGGAGTGGGTAGGGGGCGCTGCCAGGTAGCGCAGAGGTCGTCCAAACATTGGAGGGGTTTGTGGGTGCAGGGCTTGCCAGATGCGTTCCCGGCGCAATTCATGCATCGCACGCGACCACTGTAGCCAACGGGTGAGCCGTCGCGTCGCGATGACGACATCAGCGCCATGTCAAACCCCGCCATCGAACTCCCGGATGATCTGCAATCGTTCGCGGAGGATCAGTGTTCGCGCCGGTGAGTACGCGAGTGTCGCGGAGGTCGTGTGTGATGCCGTCGACCAGAAGCAGCTCGCCGTGCTTCGCGTGGCGCTTGATGTTGGAATCGCCGAGCTTCATGCGGGGCTGGGGATCGAGACGACGCCGGACGAGCTGCTGGACGAAGTCTCGGCCGACGTGGGGCTCGACCCGTAACCGCCACGCAAAGGCACGCGTCGTCCGCTCTCCGCGAGCGAAGCAGGACATCGCTGACGTCCTTCGTTGCACGAAAGAGCGGCGGGATCAGGATCCTCGCCTCAGCTGTCGCTACACTTCACCCCGTGAATGACCCCGCGACGAAGCCTGCCAGCTACCAGGACGTGCTGGACAGTCCGCCTGAGGTGGTCGCCGAGGTGGTCGCGGGCGTTTTGTATCAGAGCCCGCGTCCGTCGCTGCCCCACGTCGCGGCCGCGTCTGTCCTGGGTGAGGAACTCGGTCCGCCGTTCAAGCGAGGCAAGGGAGGGCCTGGCGGTTGGATCATCCTGGACGAGCCCGAAGTCCACTTGGCGGCTGACATTGTGGTCCCCGATCTCGGCGGCTGGCGTCGAGAGACCTTGCCGCTGCTGCCTGAAACACCGTTCCTCACGGTCGCGCCAGATTGGGTGTGCGAGGTGGCCTCGCCCCGGACCCGCGCCTTGGACCGAGGTCCCAAGCTCGACGTGTATCGCCGGGCCGGCGTGGCCCACGTGTGGCTGGTCGAACCCCTGGACCAGTTGGTCGAGGTGCTGGAACTCGACGGCGAGAGCTACCGCATCGTGCAGCACGCCGCGGGGAAACAGCCGGCGAGGCTCAGACCCTTCGACGCCATCGAATTAGACCTCGCGGCCCTGTGGGCGCGCTGACTGGCTAGATCGCAGTGGTGGGAGCAGGGGGTGGGGGTGGGGGAGCCGCTATGCGCGCACATCCATCAGCGCTACGTAGCACTGCCCTCGCCATCGCCCGGCGACAGCGCGATGGTGCCTGCCAGGTCGGGGTGCCCGTAGCGCGCGCCACCTGTGTGGACCACGAGGTTCGGGCGCAGGCTGGCGACCCCGGGGGAGTGCGTGTGCCCGCAGTAGATCTCAAGCTGCTTGGTGGGGTGCGCGTCTGCGGTCTCCAGGAGCACCGCGCCCACGGCGGCGCAGGTGAAGAAGGGCAGCCAGTCGTCGTTGGAGAGCCCGCCTTCGTGCCAGGCGGCTGCGGCGAACGGCGGGACGTGGGTGGCGACAACCACGCGGTCGTAATCCGGCAAGGCGGCGGCGAGCTGCGCGCGGAGGGTGGCTGCGCTCTCGTCGCCCAGCGCACGCAGCTTCGCGTTGCGCTGTTTGGTGTCGAGCCACGCCAGCTCTTCGATGTAGCGAAAGTCGTTCAGCACCACGGGTGTGGTGTCCGGCGCCCCTAGGCGGGCGTCGCCCCAGCCATCGACACCGACTAGCGCGACGCCCGGGCGCAGCTCCACGACTCCCGCGCCGTGCAGCCACGTCAGCTGGGGGAGCTCTGCGCACAGCTCGCGAACCTCGCGGCGACCGCTATCGATTGCCCCGTGGTAATAGTCGTGGTTGCCGAGCACGAAGTACACCGGCACCCCCGCGCCCTCGGCGATCTCGCGCAAGTGGCGCCTGAGCGCGGGCTGCTCCGACAGATCACCGGTCAACAGCAGCGCCTCGCAGCCCGTCGCCGCCATGCGCTCAGCGAACGCGCGCCGCTCAGGGGCTTCTAAGAAGTCGAGGTGAATATCAGTGGCCCAGGCGAGCATGGCGCCATGGTGCACCATCTTTGCACGGGCTCCAATCAGGCTTCGGTTGCGACCCTCGCGTGGGGATCACGGCTGCAGCGTTGGCTGAGCTGCTGGCGGACTATGCAGGGGTTGCTCCTCCCCCGTGGACCGATCAGTGGGGGGCCATGCCAGAGCTGGTGGACCTGCTACCGGCCACCAGCCGAGCGGCTCAGGAGTTTGCTAGCCGCAGCGGCGCCGGAGCCGCTGCGACGGCGCAATATTGTGGCGCCTGGCGGCTTCCTCCGGGCCGTCTGAGCAGCCCGCGCACACTCGGCGAACGTTACAGAGGACCGCTGTCGCCATTACCGTGCGAAAGCGCGATGGCGCCTATCAGATCGGGGCGCCCCTAGCGCGCGCCGCCCGTGGGGATCACCAGGTCGCGGCGCAGCGTGGCCACCCAGGCGAGTCGTGTGGCTGCGGTACCCCGTGGATCGGCACCCGGAGGCCGACACGGAAACGTGCTCAACGGAGCAGCGCTGCGGGCTCAGTTGGCGGTCGACTCGTGCACGAAATGCGAGCGCTCGCGGACCGTCGTCCAGCGGCGGAACGTCGCCAAGACATGCTCGTCACCGCTCTGCAGCTTCTCGAACAGGTAGTCTTGGATCCCCTTGTGGACCGCGCACAGGTGGCTCTCGCGCATGCGCCCGTGGATAGAGCCTTGGCTCGCGTAGTTGTGCACCGGGCACACCCCGCAGTAGGGGTTGTAGACGCAGTTCACGCAGTCTGGCTGGGCGTCGAGGTTCGAGGCGACGAGCAGCGACCGCACGGTCTCGTGGGTCATCAGGTCGCGGTAGCTGCTGGTCTTGACCTCGCCGATCATGAACGCGCTGTCGCCCATCTCGTGGACCATGCGGCCCTCGTCGCAGGTGAAGATCTTGCCGTCGTAGTTGTAGGCGACCTGGCCGATGCCGGCGCCGCAGGGCGAGCGGATGTCGAGGAAGTTGGGGTCGTCGCCGGTGAGGATCTTGGTGAGGAAGATCGACGCGAAGCGTTCGAGGACCTGCACGCCCTGCTTCTCCAGCTCGAGGATGTAGTCGACGGCGGCGCGGTAGAAGTCAAGGTAGCGGTGGCGCTCGTACTCGACCGTCTTCGCCGTGGCGCTCGCGAACCCGAACGGATCGACCGGCCTGAGGAACAGGGCGCGGCAACCGAGGCCGACGTACGTGTCGACGATCTCCCGCGGGACGTCGAGCGCAGCGCGCGTCGTCGTCAACAGCGCCTCGACGTGATACAGGACCGGGTCGAGCCCAGCCGCGACGTAGCGCTCGTTGATCCGACGGATCCAGGTCGCGGCCTGCTCATAGGCGTTGCCGCTCGGTAGCACCCGCTGCTTGTTGTGCAGCTTCTCCGGGCCGTCGACGCTGGTGCAGATCTGGACCCTGCGTGCCGCGAGGTAGTCGAGCTTCTCGTCGGTCATCAAGCTGAGGTTCGAGACCAGCGTGAACTCCAGCGCCTTGCCGTAGGCTCGGTTCTTCTCCGTCGCGTATTCGATGATGTGCTGGATGATCGGGAAGTTGGCCAGCGGCTCGCCGCCTTGGAACTCGATGGTGACCCGCGGTGAGGTGGACTGCAAAATCAGGTCGACGGTGCGCTCAGCGATCTCCGGGGTCATGTCAGTCTCGACGCGGTCCATCGTCGCGCGGCTGGCGTGGCAGTAGACGCACGTCGCGTTGCAGCGCAGCGTGACCACCACGACGTGGAGGTTCGGGCCGTAGTTCAGGAAGCGCTTTTTCGTGCGGATACGCTCAGTGATGGCGTCTAGGTTGAGGCCCTCGGGCAGAAAATTGGCGTCGGCGAGCCGCCGCTCAAGCGCCGAGTTCGGCTCAAGGCCGCCCTGCTGCAGGCTCTCTAGCTCCTGGGGGCTCACGAACATCCAGTCGCCGAAGTGGCTGGTCAGGAGCACCTGCTCGCCGATCGGGCGGAAGCGGAACGGGACGAGACTGCGTCTCGCCTTGCTTGGAGTGCCGAGCTTTATAGGAAACGTCATGTTGCCCTCTTCGGGTGCCTGGAATGACCGGCTGAGCTGCGGGTGATGCTGGACGAGCCCGGATTGAGCGCGCCTCGCTCGGGCAGTCTACGCCACGAGCCGGCCCGACTCCAACCAGGTTGGCGCCGGAGATCGCGGCGCTTGAACCACGGCCGTGTGCGCGGGGGAAAATCGCGCTCGGCGATCGCGCGTGAGGGGTGCCCAAAGCGGGCTGGACGGACAGAGCAGCGGTCAAGCGCAGGGCCTCGCAGCCCGTCGCCGCCATCCGCTCGACGAACGCTCGGGATTGTCGAAGCAGTCGAGGGGACAATCAGTGGTCCACCCGAGCACGCCGCGCTGGGGCGCCATCTGCTGCAGGGCGGCTCCCGCAGCCGCCGAGCCAGCCGTGCTGTCAGTGGGATGACATGAGGGCAGGGGATCAGGGGGTGGAAGATCCGGGAGGAAACAAAAGGCACTTGTCTCGGCAAAGCGCGGTGGGCGCCAGGCGCCAGAGCACCCGGGCGGCTCCCAAGGGTCGCGGCTGTCGTCTGCCTCGCGTGGGCGCGCCCCATTGCGCGCCCCCCACCCCCAAACCCGGGAGCGGCGCCAGGGAACCGCCAACAAAAGCGCACGCGGTGACTTTGTTGATATTGACTTTCATTATCAGGATCGGTACTCGGCGGCTTCGAACCTCCGGTTTGCCTTCCGAGGACCCTGTCGCATGCTCATCTACAACGCCCTGATTGCGCTGCCGTTTCGCCGAACCCTCGTGGTGAGCGCGTGCGCCGGCCTCGCGCTGTTCGCCGCCCGTCGCGCTGAAGCCAACCCGCGCTCGCTGCCGTTCACCTACCCTTACGCGACCCTCTCCGAGGGGCAGGCTGAGCTCGAACAGGCCGTCGATCTGACGCCTCTGCGTTATGTCGCGGAAACGGGCGACGTGCCGTGGGAGCCGCGCTACAAGCTGCAGACCGAGTTCGAGTACGGCATCAGCGATCGGCTCGAGCTTGGCCTGTATCTTCAGTTCTCCCAGGGGCCAGGCAGCCCGCTTGGCTTCGACGGCGTTAAGCAGCGCCTGCGTCTCCGCTTCGCTGAAGCCGGCGACTGGCCGGTCGACGTCGCTGTCTACGCCGAGCTAGCAGAGCTGCGCGGCGAGCTTGAGCTCGAGCAGAAGCTCATCTTAGAGAAGACCTTCGGTCACCTCCAGATCACCACGAACTTGTGGTTCGAGCAGGAGTTTGAGCAGTACACGGGGGAGATCATCCCCATCGCGAACCCAACCCTCGGCGCCAGCTACCAGATCACGCCGACGTTCCGCGCGGGCGTCGAGTATTGGATGCGCGCGGTGCTCAAGTCAGGCGAACCGGGGGAAGACAACTTCAACGCCGAGCCGCATCACTTCGTCGGCCCTGCGCTCGCGCTGGTGTGGGGCAAGCTCTGGTGGTCGGCTGCGGCGTATGCTCGCCTCGACCAAATGGACCGGCCGGTTTACCCGGGAGACATGTTTGGTCACGTGTGGGTCCGCAGCGTGATTGGGCTGTCGCTGTGACCATCTAGCGCCGCGCGGTCCAGGCTTGACCTACCGTCGCCTGTTCGTCGAAACACCCTAGGCAGAACCCCCGATCGACCCGCCCTGCAAGGAGCTTATCACCGCCATGTCCGTCGCTCGCCCCATGAATCGCCTCCGCCCCTCGCCGCTTCAGCGCGCGGGAGCCTCTCTTGTCTTGGTCACCGCAGCGCTCGCCCTCGCACCTGCCGGCTGCGGCGCCGATCCGGAGACGCCTGCCGTGATCGTCGCGAAAGATCCGCTCGAGCTGCCGCCGCCCATCACGCGCACCGCGCCGGCGACGGTCGAGGTCGCGTTAGTCGCGAAGGAGGTCACCGCGCAGCTAGACGACGGCACCAAGGCGACCGTATGGACCTTTAACGGCACCGTCCCTGGCCCGCTGATCCGCGTTCGGCAAGGCGACGACGTCGTGGTCAAGCTCACCAACGATCCTTCGAGCATTGAGCCTCACAGCATCGATCTCCACGCGGTCATTGGCCCAGGAGGTGGCGACGTGGTGACTGAAGTCATGCCCGGCGAGACGGCTGAGCTGCGCTTCCGCGCGTCGACCTCTGGGGCGTTCCTCTACCACTGCGCCGCTGAGGGCATGCCGTGGGAGCACCTCGCGCATGGCATGTACGGCGCGATCTTGGTCGAGCCTGAGGCGGGGCTGCCGGCGGTGGACCGCGAGGTGTATGTCGCGGAGAGCGAGTGGTACCTGAAGAACCGCTACTCCAAGAGCGCCGGGGGTGGGGGGGACGACGACGATGATGACGACGCGGCGCAGGGAGACAACGGCCCGCTGGACGTGCTGGTGCTCGACGAAGACGCAGCCCGCGCTGAGCAGCCGACGTTCTTTACGTTGAACGGCCACGTGAAGGCGCTCCGCTCAGCGGCGCTGTTCGGCGAGCGTATCCGCGTAGATCAGGGACAGAGCGTACGCATCATCTTCGCCAACGCCGGCCCCAACCTGCCGTCGGCGTTCCACGTGATGGGGGGGATCCTGGACCGCGTGTGGACCGGCCCGCTCGACACGCCGCTCATCAGTCAGCAGACGGTGCTCGTCCCGCCTGGCGCCGCCGTGATGGTCGAGCTGGCGATGCCGGTGCCCGGCAGTTACCCGATCATGGATCACGCGCTGTATCATGCCGCGGGCGGCGCCATGGGCACCCTGCATGTTGACCCGGTCGGCCCGTGGCCGACTGACATCTATGGGCCAGAGCCGTAGCTTATAGCGCGCGACCCTCCACCCCCTCAGGCGACGCCTTGGCGGCCGGCTCTCGCCGCAGTCGGAAGGTCGAGAGCCACGGCAGCAGATCCGCGAGGTCGAAGTGCATCACGCCGCGGGCGAAGGGCGCCTCGTTGCAATGCCTAGTCTCATCGGCGCTGCGCGTGAGCTCGGTATACAGCGTCGTCATGCCGCCGAGCAGGCTGCGCCAGCCGACGTGCTTTTGGCCGTACAGGTGCAGCGCGTCGCCGGCGGGGTCCTTGAAGGTCAGATCGTAGATCAGGCTGCCCCGCCTGGCCTTGGGTCGCATGGTCAGCGTGCCCTCGGTGGGCATGCCCTCGCCGATGCCTTCCACAGTCGTTTCCCCGCGCAATCGAAACACGCCGCCCTCGTGGCGCATCGCGCTCAGCGCGTCGCTCAGCGCCGGCGTGAACGCGCGCACGGTGAAGCTAACCTTCATGCGCCGATCGTCGGTGATGCGTCGCAGCGCTCCAGCCATGGTCTCTGTGAACTCGAGCTGCGCCGGCTCGTCCTCAGGCGGCGCCCCTTCGCCGAGGGCCGCCCCAGCCCGCTCTTCCGCGCGCGGGCTTTGACTGGACCGCGCGGCGCCCTCGACGCGCTGCTCGACGAAGGCGCTGGCGCGCTCAGACAAGCTCATGATGGTGATCTGCGGGTTGACGCCGAGGGGCCCGTTGACCACGGAGCCGTCGGCGATGAACAGGTGAGGCAGCTCGTGGGCCTCGTGGGTGGGGCCGACCACCGAGCGCCTGGGATCGGCGCCCATGCGGCAGGTGCCGAGGGGGTGATAGGCTGAGAGATCGAGGTGGCGCGCCGCGATTGAGCGCATGCCGTCGCGCCGCAGGCTATCGATATCCGCTTGGTCGCGGATCACCGAGTGCTTGTTCAGGCTCGGGTATACGGCGCGCGCGCCAGCGGCCAGGAAGAGCTCGGCCAGCAGCGCGTGGCCGCGGATCACCTTGCGGCGATCCGTGTCGTTGAGGACATAACGCATGCGCGGGCTGCCGTCCCTGGCCAGCGTGACGCGACCGCGCGAGGTGTCGGCGATCATGAAGCCGAAGCACGCCATCTGGTCGAAGTGATCCATGGTCTCGGTCCAGGAGTTACCGACCCGCCCGAGCATCGCCGCGGCTAGCTCCAGCGGCACGAACACGCCCTCGAAGCGGATCCCCTCACTCAGGAACTCCTCCACGCCGTAGCTCTGGGGGATCGCGTTCCAGCCGTCGATGCGCTCGTCGAAGCGCGCCCAGGCGTGGCTCGCCGGGTGCAGCGTGAGGTTGCGCCCTAACTCGCGGGAGCCGCGCAGCAGGCCGTTGCGCATCAGCAGCGCCGGCGTGTGCAGCGTGCCGCAGGCCAGCACCACGGCCTTGGCGCGCACCGTCAGCTTGGCGTCGCCGCCGCGCGACGGCCTGGCCACCACCCCCACCGCGCGCCCGCCTTCTACCAGCACGGTCTCCACCCGCGCGCCGGTGTATAAGAACGCGCCGTGCCCGAGGGCGGCGGGGACATACGACACGTTCGCGGAGCGCTTAGCATCCGTGGGGCAACCAAAGCAGCACACGCCTTGCCCGTCGCACTCGGGCGCGTTACGGGGCAGCGGCCCATGCGCCCAGCCGAGGCGTTCGGCGCCTCGCGCGACCACACGGGCGCAGCCGCCGAGCAGGCTGTCCTGCGCCGGCGCGACCTGCAACATGGCCTCGACGCTCTGCAGGTGGGGCTCAAGGCTCACCGGATCTAGCTCGGTCAGGCCGTGCTCCAAGCGCCAGCGCCGCAACAGCTCTGGCGGTGGGCGGTAGCAGGTGCCTGAGTTCATGGTCGTGGTGCCGCCGACGCTCATGCCGATGGGCACCGGGATCGCGCTGATCCCCGAGAGCGTCGCGCCCCAGGCGACGGTCAGCTCGTGGCGCAGGAGCCTGAGCTGCCGCTCGAGCGCCCACCCCGTGAAGTCCTTGCGGGTGAAGAAGTCACCCTCTTCGAGCATCAGCACGGCGTGGCCGCGCGCTGCCAGGGCCTTGGCCATGGGCGCGCCACCCGCGCCGGTACCGACCACCACCACATCGACTTCGATCGCTTCGTCGCCGTCGAGATCACCAGCGTCCAGCACCCGCTCCATGTAGCGCGGGCGCGGCTCAGCCAGCGTCAAGCTAGCCTCCCGCGGCGCGCCGAGCGCCTCGTGGACGCCTGGCCGCCGCACCTGGGCCAGCTTGATCGGCGCCGTCGCGCCGCGGGTGAGCCAATGGGTTGGCGGCGCCGAGAGCAGCGCCTGAAGCGCCGCCTGCCGCTTGTCTACCGACAGCTTGCTCAGGCGCTGGCCGGTGAGCGGCACGGCGGCCAGATCCAGCGCGCGCAGCAGGTAGCCGTAGGCGCTCAGCGCTTGGGGGCCAAAGCGGAGCAGCAGCGCCTCGGTGCGGGTCACGGTCTCGAGATCGGGCGCCGGCACGTAGCGCCCGGCCGGAGTCGCCGCCTCCGCCAAAGCCAGCAGCAGCCCGCGCTCCGTGGCGCTGAGGCTTGAGGAAGATGATGGCCCGCCTGTGGGGGCGGCAACAGGCGACCATTTCCGCCGGCGCAGGCGGGAACCAGCAACAAGCTCCATGCTAGACTCCAAACACAAAAAGTGACTACCCGGTCATTGTTTAATATCTGACCCTCCGCGTCAACCCATCTTACGCTGAGGGACTGCTTTTCGGAGCCGACATGCTGAATCGCGACGCCGCCAACGCCTTCCGCTGGGACCAATCTGCCCAGGGGCACTACGAGAGCTATTTTCAGCGCGCGAACCACCCGGCGCGGCCGCTGGCCTTTTGGATCCGCTACACGTTGTTCGCCCCTAAGGCGCGACCGCGAGACGCGGTGGGCGAGTTGTGGGCGGTCTACTTTGATGGCGAGTCGGAGCGCACCGCGGCCATTCACCAACAGTTCGCGCTGAACACCTGCCGCTTCTCGCGCAGCGGGCTCGGCGTCGAGATCGGCGAGAGCGTGCTCGACGACCAGGTCCTGCGCGGTCACGCCGAGTCGTCGCGCCACGCGATCGCGTGGGATCTGCGCTACGAGTCCGATCAGCCGCCGCTGCTGCTGCTGCCCGAGCGGCTGTACGACGCAGGTTTCCCCAAGGCAAAGGCCTTGGTCGCGGCGCCCCTCGCGCGCTTCAACGGCTCGCTGACGCTAGATGGCGCAGCGATCGAGATCGATGATTGGGTGGGGAGCCAGAACCACAACTGGGGCTCCAAACACACGGATCGCTACGCCTGGGGTCAGGTCGCAGGCTTCGATGACGCGCCGGGCAGCTTCCTCGAGCTGTCGACCGCCCAGGTGCAGATCGGACCGCTGAAGACGCCCTGGCTGTCGCCCATCGTGCTGCGCCACGACGGCCACGAGCACCGACTCAACGCCATCACCCAGGCGCTGCGCGCCGACGCTCACTACACCGAGCGCGCGGTGGATGGGCGCTTCAGCTGGCGCTTCGCGTCCCGTGACCGTGAGGTCGACATCCAGGGCGTGATCGAGGCGCCCGAGCAGGCGTTCGTGTCGCTGCCCTACGCGAACCCGCCCGGCGGCATGAAGACCTGCCTCAACTCCAAGCTCGCCCGCGCCCGCGTCACGCTCTCGCGCCGCGGCCAGCCGAGGGTTGTGCTGACCACAGAGCACCGCGCGGCCTTCGAGATCTTGACCACGGGGCACGTCACCGGGGTCGCGACGCTGTAAGTCCGCCCGAAGGCTGCCCTTGATTCCCCGCAGAACCTGCTCTAGCCTGCGATCCAGCGAGCTCTCGCCTTCAATCACTCTCGCGTTCAACCACTGAGGGATTCAAATGGGGAACCAACCTGCGCCGCTGCTGGCGCTCGCGGCTCTCGTCCTGTTGCCCGTCTTGGGGTGCAGCGGGTCGACAGACTCTAATAGCGGTGCATCCGCAGGCGGCGCGGCTGGCGCAGGCGCCGCGGCGGGCTCAGGCGGAACAGCTGGCGGAACAGCTGGCGGAACAGCTGGCAGCGGTGCCGCTGGAGGCGGTGCAGCTGGAGGTGGCACCGCAGGCTCAAGCTCGCGCCCGACCAACGAGCCCCCCACCGCGCGGGGCGAGACCTTCTACACCTCGCCTGGCGCCCCTGTCGCGCTGACCGATCTGCTGGCCAACGACGTCGATCCAGACGGCGATCTGCTCACCCTCGCGCTCAAGACCCAGCCGGCCCACGGCACGTTGGTGGACGACGGGGCTGGTCAATTCACGTACACGCCGGCGGCGGGCTTCACCGGCGAGGACTCCTTCGCCTACACGGTCGCCGACGCTCACGGCGCGTCTGACGAGACAACGATCTACGTCTACACCGCGACCAATACCTATTTCGTCTCGCCCACGGGTGACGACGCCAACACCGGCAAAGGCGTCAATCAAGCGTGGCAGAGCGTGGACCAGGTCGTCTCAGCCTTCTGCTCCAACAGCATCTTGGCTGGAGACGTCATCTTGTTTGAGCGCGGCGCGACGTTCTCAGGGAAGCTCGGGGTGTGCAACAGACAAGGCGCGCCTGGCAGGCCGATCGTCATTGGCGCTTACGGCAGCGGCGCGCCGCCAGCCATCGCAGGCAGTGATCCCATCACCGGCTGGACTAAGCACGCTGGTAATATTTGGAAGGCGACTAACGTCTCCGGGCCTGTCTCGGGGGTCTACTATCGGGGCGGAAGACAGCAGCCCGCACGGTCCCCGAACGCCGGCTTTTACAAGAACGCAGCCGGCGGCGACGCCACCACGCTGATCACCCCAGACCTCACGGGCGGCACCAACGCCTACGCGGGCGCCACGCTGCGCATTCGCACGCGCAATTGGTCGTACGACGTCGCCGAGGTCGCGGCCTCGTCTCCCGGTCAGCTCACGCTCGGTTCCGCGATTCAAGACGTCAGCCACGGCGACTGGGGCTATTTCATCGATAACAAGCTGTCGCTGCTCGATACCGAGGGCGAGTGGTACTACGACGCGGGCGCGTCCACCCTCTACTTCAACGCGCCGGGTGACGCCGATCCAAACGCCGGCCTGGTCGAGGCCGTGGTGCGCGACGCGGCGCTCGAGATCTACAACGCCGACGGCGCAGACTCTTCGCTGGTCTTCGACGGGATCACGCTGAAGCACGCGTCGAAGCACGCGGTGCTGCTCGCGAACAACAACCGTAACATCGTGCTGCGCCGGATCACTGCCGCGGACAGTCAATCGGGGATCGTGAGCGTCACCGCCGACGTCGACATCGTCGAGTCGCTGATCACAAGAACGCTGGGCCGCGGGGTGGTGCTCGGGCTCGCCAACAATCGGCTCCTACGCAGCACGCTCAAGGACATCGCCGTGGTCCCGGGCTACGGAGAGTCGGTCTGGGGTTACATGGGCGTCCAAGTCTACGGGGACGGCGCTGTCTTGCGGCACAACATCATCGACCACGTGGGCTACGCCGGGGTGGGGATCGACGGCAGCGGCAGCGTGATGGAAGAGAACTACGTCACGCGCTCCCTCGCCGTGCTCAACGACGGCGGCGCCATCTCATTCGACCACTGCGACGGCATAACCATCCGCAAGAACATCGTGGTCGACAGCATCGGCTCGTATCTAGACACCGTGAGCCAGACCGCCGGGCCCTGGGTGAGCCCCTACGACAACCTGAACCTCGGCATCGCGTTCGGGAACACCAGCACCAAGAACGTGACCATTGAAGCCAACGTCGTGGCGCACAACAAGGGCGGGATCGGCGGAGACCACACGGTTAATTCCGTAGGGAATATTGTGCGGGATAACCTGGTGTTCGACAACCTCCACTACCTGCTGCAGTTGACGGACCAGGCCCGGTCCGGCTGCACGCCGCAGTTCAACGATGTGTATACGGGCAACATCGTGGTGCCAGGCTCGCCCGCCGACATCCTGTTCTTTCATCAACACGTGCGCTGTGACGGCCTGGTCGACTGGGGCACCATCAATAAAAACTTCTACGCCACGCTGTATAGCGACAAGGTCATCCACCGCCAGCATTTCGCGCATGGGGAGCTGAGCGGCGACTACACACTGGCCCAGTGGCAGGCTGAGAGCGGCCAGGACCTGGACTCAAAAGAAATCGACCCGGCGCTCAAGCTCAGCGCCTCGCAGCAGGCGACGCTCCACTACAACGCCAAGGGCGCGCCTCGCATCGTCGCCCTCGAGGGCTCCTGGCGCAGCCTCGACGGCGCGGAAGTGAGCAGCCCGATCACCATCCCGCCGTATTCAGGCATCGTGCTCCTGCCGAAGTGACGCCGAGGTGCCACAGCAGTCGACCCGACTAGGTGGCGCAGCGGCGCCTTAGCTCGCGGGCCGAGGTCACCGCACGCCGGCGCCCGCTCACCAACCACGACTACGCTCTGCCTGGCTTAGCTTCGCTAAGCTCGCTTTATACGCGCGGAAATGGGCTACGCTTGCCTACTTGCGGTCGTCAAACAAGCCGCCGCCGCTGGTCGGTTTGGGCTCAGGCGTCGCGGCTGCTGTGGGTTTGGGGGTGGGGGTGGGCTTCACCGTGGCGGCGCTTGGCGTCGGCGTAGGCGCCGCGCTCGGCGGCTTGGAAGCCCAGCAGGACCAAACCTCAGGTGGGTATTGTGCGCTAGGGGCCTTCTTGGTAGCGTTTGGGCAAAATCGGCGGCCCTAGGGGCTTCGCTCATCGCGATTCACCTGCGGTGGGTTGCTCACTAGTGGGCTAACAAGGCGAGCCCGAATCTCTAGCAAAGGTTGAACTTCAATGAGTCGTTGCTTCACAGCCGTGTTCGTGATGGTCCTCGGCTTCGTCGCCGCTTGCGGTGACACCGATGACGCCGGTTCCACGGGTCAAACAGGGACTTGCGAGAGCACTTGCGAGACGTCGATCGCGCTAGGCTGCCCGTCCGGTGAACACGACCAGACAAACTGCGTCGCGAGCTGCGCTGCGCAGCAAGCGACCTGCGAGAGCAGCGGTTACGCTTCGATATTTCAAGCCTACCTCGACTGCATCGAGTCCAACCCGATGACCTGCGGGTCAACCACCCAAACGCCGACCTCGGAGGCGTGCGTGAATGAGGGGCTAGCGACGCTCGCGTGTAGCGCGGGTGGCTCATCGCTCGACGGCTGCCCGTCGCTCGCAGCGAGCCCCAACATGATCAGCGAGACCCAGATGGGATCGAGCTATCCGACGCCAGCGGGCGGGGCGATCCAAGATGGAACGTACTACCTGAGCCGATTCGAGGTGTACGCGCCCGCCACGGCTGACGAGCATGTGCGCAATAATCGTATCGACCTCAAGGGCGGGCGTATGGTGGTCCAGACCCAGAACGACTCGGGAGCCCCCACCATCATGGGCGGGACAGCGACACCCAATGGCACCAACCTCGACGTGGAGATCGATTGCCCATCCAGCTCATCGGCGTCGATCCCGTTCACCGCCAGCGGGACGGAGCTGTGGATCTTCGATCCCTCCGAGCCGAACGTTCAGGTGTACACAAGGCAATAGAAGCGCTGCAAGTCTTGTCGCCGCGACAAAGCGGCGAGCGTCTATCCCACGTCATGGCCTGGGGTTCTACGTATGAACCACACGGTCGCTCTTGACGTGGCGACCAACTGAGCGGAGAGCTCGCGGCGACTGTGCCATCATCCACCCACCGCCACCTCGGGGCCATCATCAAACCACGACCCGCTGCAGCGCCGAGCAGGTGCAGCGCTTAGGGCTGCGGAGTGAGCGCTCTCGGGCCGTGGTCATCTGGTCCCATGGCAACTCCCGCGACGGTCGGTCACGCCCAGAAATCCCAGGTCGCGGTGGCGTTTCTGGATTTGAACTCGCTGTAGCGGGGCAAACGACTACAGCGAGCCTCCCTTGCGTCGGCTATGCTGCTTGCCCGTCCACCCCCGGCCCATCCGGCACCTACGGGGCCGTCTACAATTCAGCCGCCTCTCCCGGCGCAAGTTGTTGCGCTTTTCGCATCGGTTCCAGCACGCAGCGCGTTGGATGGGGTAGAACCGGAAGTGTTGGCCACGCCCTGTGGCCGTGGTGGTGTTCATGCTTTGCTGCCGGCGGGCGGCGCGAATCAACGGACAAGAAACTCACGTATGCATCCGACTGGGAATGTTCGCATGGTGGAGCGCCTGCTGGCGAAGGGGGTCATCACCCTCGAGCAGCAGGAGGCGGTCATCGCCTACCACCAGCGTATGGGTGGTCGCATTGAAGAGGCGATCATCGAGACCAACGCGCTAGACGAGGTTCAGCTCCTCAAGTTCTTGGCTGCGTTTCATAAGACCCGCTTCGTATCCACGGAGAAATTGTCGAAGGCAGACATCGATCGCTTCACCTTGGACAAAGTGCCGAAGGCGCTAGCCGAACGCGAGACGGTGTTCCCTGTGCTCTACGACGCCGAGAAGGCAGCGCTGAGCGTGGTGATGGCTGATCCAGACAACGTGGCTGCCGTTCAGGAGATCAAGCTCGCCGCGGGCCTCAAGGAGGTGTTCGCGTTCGTCGCGCGCCCTGCCTCTGTCAAGGCGGCGATCAACAAGGCCTACAACGGCGACATCCACGCCTTCGCCGTCCTCGATCGCTCCGCGCACGAGCAGTTCACCAGCATGCTCAACGTCTACGAGCGCAACCTGGTGAGCGAAGAGAGCATGTCCATATCGCTGGCGGACGAGCGCGGCAACGTGCGCATGCTCGACGAGCGAGATCTGAAAGAGCAGCGGAGCGGGGGTGCAGGGGCTAGCTCGGGAGTGACCGGAGACTCGTACCTTGAGACGCTCAACGTCCTGGTCAGCTTGCTGGAGAATTCCCGTGCGGATTTGCGTGGGCACTCGGCGCACGTCGCGCGGTTGATGAAGAAAATCTCCGAGCGGATTGGCCTCGGTGAGCAAGATCGAGCGGCGATGGTGATGGCCGGCTACATCCATGACCTCGGCAAGATGAGCGCCTATCACCTGACCACGCTCAACGTGGCAGAGTACGAGGGGCACCGCGTCGCCGCCAAGAAGCTGTACAAGTCCCCGCTGCGCCTGCTCGAGGCGGTGGATCTGCCGCGAGAGACCAGCAAGGCCGTCGAGCAAATGTACGAGCGCTTCGACGGCGCGGGCTTGCCTAACGGCGAGAAGGGGAAAGATATTTCTCTCGGCGCGCGCTTGTTGGCGATCGCCGACACCTACGCCGACCTCACGCAGAACCCCCGCAACCCGTACCGCAGGACCCTGCGTCCGGTGCAGGCCTGCGACGTGCTGGCTCGCTACAAGGACCAGGTCTTTGACCCGAACCTGGTTGATCTGTTCCGACACACGGTCACGGGCGAAGACCTCAAGGCACGGCTGCTCGCCAACCGCCACCTCGCGCTGGTCGTCGATCCAGACCCTGAGGAAACAACCGTGCTCGAGCTGCGCTTGGTCGAGCAAGGCTTTGAGGTGACCGTCGCGCGCACCGGTGAACAGGCCATCAAGGTGCTGGAGAAGGGTGACGTGGAGGTCGTGGTCAGCGAGATCGACCTGGGCAAGGCAGACGGCTTTGCGCTGTTGGCTGAGGCGCGTAAACACGAGTGGGGACGTTCGCTTCCGTGGATCATCGTCACTGGACGCACGGGCCGCACCGAGGCGCAGCGCGCGTTTGAGCTGGGCGCCGCCGACTACATGGCAAAGCCGGTCGCTGCGGATCTCCTGGTCGCCAAGCTGAAGCAGATCATGGAGCGCGAGGCAGCGGGCCGCGGCAACCGTGGCGTCTCCGGCTCACTCTCTGAGATGGGCTTGCCCGACATGGTCCAGGTGCTGTGGCACGGGCGCAAATCGGGCTCGCTCAAGATCCGCGCTGAGGGTGAGGTGGGTGAGATCCACTTCGTCAAGGGCGCGGTCCACAACGCGATGTGGGGTCGCTTGCGCGGTGAAGAGGCCTTCTACGCCATGCTGAAGCTGGCAGACGGCGAGTTTGTCCTGGACCCGAACTTCGTCGCCACCTCGCAAGTTATCACCCACAGCCCTGAAGCGCTGCTGCTCGAGGGCATGCGGCGCATGGACGAGGACGGCGCTTAGTAGATAAGCTGCAAGCCGAGTGTGTTAACATTAGCCCCTTGCCGGACCGCCAAGTGCCGAAGACGCCGCCACCGCTGCTCGGGTTCAATAACAACGTCAAGCATCGTGGTCGGATTTTCCACATCCAAACCGAAGACTCGGGTGTGAAGCGCCCCCACGTCATCACGCATTTGTTCGCGGATGGCGGGCGCATCGTGAGGAGCAAGAAGACCACCTACACCGAGCACGTGGGCAGCGACGAAGTCACTCAGGTGGTGCGCCGGTTGATGAAAGATCAGCACAAGGCGATGTTCATCGCCTTGCGCGGCGGTGAGTTCGATGAGCTGATCGCAGGGATCTGCGGTGAGCACCCGCTGCCGGCGCCGCCGCCGTTGGCGTCGCAGGCAGAGCCAGCCAGCGCTCCAGATGCAGCGCCCGCGCCTGAGCCGTCAGCGCCCGCGGCCAAACCGCGGCCCCGTCGACTATCCAACCCCAACCTGCTGCGGATCGATCCAGAGCAGGCGCGGGCCCTCGCCCGTCAGGTGGCTGGCGCTGAGCTCGACATTGACGTCGACTCACACCTCGCGCGGCCGCCGGCTGAGGTAAAGCACACCCCGGCCCACGGCACCCCCGCGGTGGCAGGCGCCCCGGGGCGCGTCCGTGATCCTGAAGCAGGTCGCTACGCCGCGTCGCGGCCGGCTGCGATCTTTGAGTCGCGCCCTGAAGAGGGCTCGATCTTCGGGGGTGGGATCAGCGAAAAGAGCCTAGACGACGTGATCCTCAGCTACATCGCCGAAGATCTCGACGAGAACTAGCGCGGCCGGTTGCGCGGTCGCCGTTAGGCGCGGCCGCTGTTAGGCGCGGCCGCTGTTAGGCGCGGCCGCTGTTAGGCGCGGCCGCTGTTAGGCGCAGCGGCTCGTCGAGTCAGCCGCTCGGCGCGGTGTAATTTTCCGGGGGGAATTTTTCTGAGGCCCGCTTGAGCGCGCCATGGAGCAGATCCGACGTGATGATCTCGGGCAGCAGGTGGTGGGTTCCGTCGGGAAAATAAATCACGTAGATCGGGATCCCGCTGCGCCCGAGCCGCTGCATCTCCTTCTCCAAGACCGGGTCTTCATCGGTCATGTCGGCCTTCATCGGTAGGATCTTGGTCGCCGCTAGCAGCTCACGGGTGCCGCTGGTCTCGATCACAGCCTGCTCGTTGGCTTTGCAGCTGACGCACCAATCCGCCGTGAAGTCGGCGAACACCGGGCGCTTGCGGTCGCGCTCTGAGGCGATGCGCCCGGTGTCATACGCCACCCAGTTGATGTGGCCGTCCTTGATGATCGGGTGCTCTAGCTCGCCCGCGGCTAGAGCGGGCGTGGCCTTCTCGGCGGCGCTCTTCGGCGACAAATCGAGTAGCCAGAACCCCACGGCAACGACGCCGGCCAGGCCAACCACCCGCGTGCCCACGCGCCGCGCGAGGCTGTGCATCAGGTTGCCGTAGCGGCCAACTGCCCACAGCGCGAGCCCCACGCTCAGCAAAAAATACAGAAAATTAGCCCCAGATTTGGCGGGGAGCTTGCCGAGCAAGATGCCCAGCAGCCACAGCCCGGTGCCGAGCAAGGTAAAGCCGAGCAGCTGCTTGAAGGTCTCCATCCACGGCCCCGGCCGCGGCAGCCGCTTGGCGAGGCTGGGGATGTGGGTGAGCAACACGAACGGAGCAGCCAAGCCGACGCCCACCATGCCAAAGATGGTGACGGTCTGTGCGGGGCTTGCTTGCAACAGCGCGTAGGCCACGGCTGGCCCCAAGAACGGCGCCGAGCAGGGGGTGGACAGCACCGTCGCCAGCAGGCCGTTGACGAACGAACCGCCGTAGCCGTCGCGGCCTCCGCCGCCGCTGATGCTGACGGTGATCTCGAACACGCCAAAGCAGTTCAGCGCGAACACCACCAGGGTGGTGACCATCACCGCCAAGAAGGTGGTGTTCTGAAACTGCTGGCCTTGAAAGGTCGAGTGCCCCGCCGCGCGCAGCCCGATCACGATCGCAGCCAAGATCAAGAACGTGAGCACCACGCCCGCCGCATACGCCAGGCCATGCATGCGGTTGGTGGCCGCGTCGTTCTCCGAGTGGTCCAGCAGGTGGAAGATCTTGAGCGTCAGCACCGGCAGCACGCAGGGCATCACGTTCAGGATGAGCCCGCCGACGAATGCCAGGCCTGCGTAGTAGAGGAGATCCATGAGGACTGTGGGGTTTCAGTGGTCGACCGAGCGCGGAGTTGTGAGCGCAGCGTTAACGGCGTTAAGGGGCGCGCCAAGTCTTAGAAATCTAGTGCGCCGACCGCAAACCGGCCAGTGTGCAGCCGCATTCCCCACAAAAACCACCGCCTTTCAGGCGCTGAAGCAGCTTGGCCAGCGGTAACCGCAGGATCCGTAGGTTCCCGCGGATTGGGGGGGTGGGGGGAGTACGCAGCGAGCCGCCCGTGGTTACTCGCGCGCGCTGCGCGCGTTACGCAGGCGCTGCGTGAGCTCCGTGGGCGGAGCGCGCGTGAGGCTAGGGTCGTGGTGACGCGCAAATCAGCCTCGGTCGTGCTTGCGCACCAACCTACAAGCAGCGCACGTCCCCCACCCCCGCGACCGGCTGCCACGCGAACAGCACCACGCGCCCCACGCCGCTTGGCAGGGTAGCCCACTGGCTGTTCACCTTCTCCACTTCCGTGGGGAATTTAACGCTCGCTGGGCGGCCGCCGGTGGCGTTGACCAGTTGGAGCGCCACGCATCTGATCGAGCGCGAGACCTTTACTGGCGCGACTCCGCGGCCGACGTGTCGATGGCGCACCAGGCGCACACCGCAAGGAAACGCTTAGAAGCGATACTTGGTGTGGCAGCTCGTGCAGCCCTCGAGCACTACGCCGAGTTGCTTGGTGGTCGCGGGCAAATCCTTAGCCTTGGACGCCTTGAGCAGCTTGACCAGCTCGTCGTGGAAGGCCTCGTCTTGCTTGATGAAGCCGTCCAGATCATCGGCGTTCTTCGGCGGCTTGTAGCTGCCCTTCTTCAGCGCGTCTTCGGTCACCATGCGCGCGCCGTGAACTTTGTGAATGTCCTCGGGGATGGTGTCCAGGGTGTTGTTCGCGATCGCGGTCACCCAATCCCGGGTGGCTTCGTGCAGCAGGCGCATCTCGTTCTGCACGGGGTTGAGCGCCGCGGCAGGCGCCGCCACGCTCGGCGTGGCCGCAGCGGTCGGTCCAGCCGGCGTCGCGCTCGGTTGAGCTGGCGCTTCGGGGCGCGCCGGCGCCTCTTCTGGCTGTGACTTACACGACGCGAGCAGGCTCGCTGTCGCGACGATCCAAACTCCAAACCAAACGCTGGCTTTCATGGCGTATCCCTTCTGTTTGCTTCAAGTGCCGGATCACCGCGGTCGAGGCTTCCAGGTCAGGCTCCGTGTAGCGCCGCGAGCGCGCTGCCCCTAGACCCCGCCCTGAATGGTCGGCGCCGTCTAGGTGTTGCCCGGGATGCTCGGCTACTTCGGAGGTCCCGCCTCCGCAGGCAGGAATTCGTCGGGAGGTGGAGATGGGATTCGAACCCACGTATGACGGTTTTGCAAACCGTTGCCTAACCGCTTGGCTACTCCACCGAGCTCCAGAGCCGCCGCGCTGAACGCGGTTAGCCCGTGGGAGTCGCGAACTTTGAGCAACGGTCGGCTGCTAGTCAAGTAGGAAGCGCCCGCGCCAGGGCTTTGTTACGGAGCGCTGGGGCCGCGGCCACTATTCGTCACGCACCCGGCTTCGGCGGCGCGCTGCTGATCACTCGCTCGCCGCTGCCCTGGCGGGCTGCTTATCACTCGCGCGCTCTCGCGCCCGGTGTATGGTCACTCGCGCCAGAGGCGCGCGAGCGTCGCCCTTTGGCCTGCCCGAGAACACCATGAGTGGAGCAAGCACCCTGCATGTCTAGCGGCAGCGCAGTCACCAGCCCCGAGTTCAGCCACAGCGCGGAGTTCCGTCGCCGCCGGTTCCTCAACTGGTTTCCGATGGGGCTCACCTACGCGTTCCTCTACATGGGGCGCTACAACCTCACCGTAGCCAAGGGCGCCCTCGGCGATCTGATGACCAAAGAGGACTTTGGCATCATCTTCGCGGCGGGCACCATGGTGTACGCGCTGGCGTTCCTGGTCAATGGGCCCTTGGTGGACCGCATGGGCGGTCGCAAAGGTATCCTCGCGGCAGCGCTTGGGGCCATGACTTCGAACCTGGCCATGGCTGGTTACCTGTACCACGTCACTGCGTCGGGTAACCCCGAGGAGGCGCCGCTGCGCCTGGTGTTCTCAGTGCTCTATGCGCTGAACATGTACTTTCAGAGCTTCGGCGCGGTCAGCATCGTGAAGGTCAACGCCCACTGGTTCCACGTGCGCGAGCGCGGGGGGTTCAGCGGCATCTTCGGGACTATGATCTCGAGCGGTATCTTCCTGGCGTTCACCGCGAACCAGTGGTTCCTCGACGGCGCGAAGGTCGTGTTTGAGAACAAGCCCTCGCAGTGGGTGGTGTTCGCGATCCCCGGCTTGCTGCTGGGCGTCATGTTCTTGGTCGAAATGGCGCTGCTGCGCGACCGCCCGGGCCAAGCCGGTCACACCGATTTTGACACGGGTGACGCGTCCAGCGGTGACGCCAGCGACGCCCCCGTGCCCGCGCTGCAGTTGATCAAGCGCATCCTGACCAACCCCATCATCCTGACCGTCGCCTGCATCGAGTTCTGCACTGGCGTGCTGCGCAACGGCGTGATGCACTGGTTCCCGATCTACGCTCAGGAGGTGTGGGCGCTGCCCGATCATCACGTGCTGCGCTATGGCTCGTGGGACAAACTGTGGGTGATCGGCGCCTGCTTCACGGTGGCGGCGATCAGCGGCCTGCTCGCCTCGCGTTCATCCGGCTCACGCCGCGGCTATTTGGTGGTGCTGGGCGGGCTGGCCTTTCTGGCGCCCTTCGTCCAAGGCGGCTGGGGCGGTCTGCTGTTCATCGCGGGCGTGGTCGGGGGCAACGTCGCGGGCTGGGTCAGCGATCTGTTCTTTCAGAGCCGCCGCGGTCCTGCTGCCGCGGGGATGTATGGCTTCCTGGCGGTGTGCACCGTGGGCATGATCTTCGTGCTCGCGCCCGCCTACGCGACGGTCGGCACCGCGGGCGCGAAGACCGGCCTGCAAGCTGGTGACCGGGTGGTGGCCATCGGAGACCGTACAGATTTCAGGGGCTGGGCCGACGTGCAGGAGGCCCTCGCGTGCTTCCGGCCGAAGTGCGTCAAGTCGACGTGGAACGCCAAGACCTGCATGTGCACCACGGCCCGCGGCGCCGTCTCGGGTGACGCCCAAGAGTCAACCGGGGTGATCCCCGCCAAAATCGAGCGCGCGGGCGCCGTGCTGGCGGTGGACCTCCCGGATCCGAAGCCCTCACAGCGCGCGGGGGATCGCCGCCGCATCCAGGTCAGCCCAGAGCTGCCGATGTCGCCGTATTGGCTCGGCGCGCTGGTCTTCTTGCTCAGCCTGTGCGTGATCGGGACCCACGGTTTGCTGTCCGGGACCGCGACCATGGACTTCGGCGGGCGCAAGGGCGCGGCGACGGCGGTGGGGGTGATCGACGGCTTCGTCTATTTCGGGACCGCGGTACAGTCGCTGAGCCTCGGCTTCATCACTAGCCGCGACTGGGCTTTCTGGCCCGTGTTCTTGGTGCCGTTCGCGGTCCTCGGCTTCTTGCTGTGCCTTCGGATTTGGAACTCTAAACCGGGCTCCAAAGCCCCTGCCCACTAGCCGCTGATGGAGGCTGGCAAGGTTCGAACCAACCCGCGCCTTGAACAGCTGCTCGGCCGCTGGCTCGCTGGCTACCCGCGCTCGCAACAGCTGCTAGGCAGTGACACGCGCGGGCGCTTGCTGGCGGGGACCGCGGTGGCCGTGTTAGAGCACGGGATCCGAGAAGCCTCCGTGGAGCAGATCCTCGAGGCATCAGGGTTCTCCCGGCGCACCTTCTACAAGGCGTTCCGCAGCAAGGAGGCGGCGCTAGAGGCGCTGTTCGCGGGCTGCGCGCAGATATTGGTCGAGGCGGTGCAGGGCGCGGTGTTGAGCGCGCACACCCCAGCCGAGCGAGTGATCGCGGCGGTCGATTGCTACCTCGATTGGCTCGAGCGCGGCGGGTCGCTGATGATCGGGCTTCAGGCGGAGGCCATCCGCTCGGACTCGCCGCTGGCGCCGCACCGTGAGTTCGTGTTCAGCGCGCTGATCGGCCTGCTCGATACCCACGTCCGCGCGAGCTTGGGCGCTCGGGTCGATCCGTACGTCTACCGCTGCCTGCTGATGGGGATGGAGGGGCTGATCATCGAGGCCGAGCGGCGATCAGAATTTACCGTACGGGAACGAATGCGAGTGCGCGCGGCGTTCCTGCCGGTGCTCTTGCGTACCCTCGCCCCCGATGGCGCGAAGCTCGCGCGGCTCCCCGTGCTAGACGAGTAGCGCGTCGCGTCAGCGCCGTGGCTGAGGCGCGTGTCGAGCTGCACCTCGTCAGCCATTTCTTGGTGGTAATAGCCGAGCTGCCTGCGGCGAGCGTGTATACTCGCTCGCTGTAGGAGGCGACGATGAGTTGGGATCGCAGTGCGGATTTGTGCGCTCCATCGGGGGCGCTCGACGCGGGTCTTCTTGCGCAGCTTTGCCCTCGTGGGGCGGGCTGGGTCTTGGGAGCTGCCGCGGTGATCGCGGTGTGCGCTGGCTGCGTCGATCCCGAGGCCTCGTATCAAGACTGGCGCACGCGCTACGAAGAGACCTTGCCCGCCAGCGGCGGCAGCGGCGGCAGCGGTGGGGACGACGCAGGTCCCTGCGCGCTGCCAGAGCCGGACGAGCTAGACGGTACCTATCTCCTTGCGGTCTCGACACCCATCGGGCGAGACAAGCCGGTGGTCTACTTGGCGACGGCGGCCGCAGCGCTGCGCGGCGGCTCGTTGTTTGTGACCTTGCAGGCCCAGGCCCTCGACGCGAAAGATCGTAAGACCCTGGTCGGCGAGGCGCTCCCCGCGGCGGAGGTGGAGGTCACGGCGGGGCGCATCGTGCTGGACCTGGGCGTGACCGAGGTGGACGGGAGAGCCAATCCGATTCTGTACGGAACTGCCATTGAAGCCGATACGACGTTGACGGCGCAGCTGTGCAGCGTGCGGAGCGCCGATGAGCCAGCCGCGAAGCTTGATTTCTTCTGCGGCGACGTCACGGGAGAGTTGATCAAGCCGCTGCCAGCGTCGCTCGAGACGGGCACCTTCACCGCGACGCGAGTGGAGGGGGTGGGCAGCTACCCGGAGCCGCCGCTGATCAACTGTGGCGGGACCGAGGCGAGTCCGCTGGAGGCGAAGTGAGGGCTCGCGCCGCGTGGCGTTGCGCTGGCGGGTCGGCCTCCAACGTGCGCGGCCGAGTCAGCCTGAGCGTCGGCTTGGCGGTCCTCGGTTGGGGCGCTGGTGCCGGCGCGACGGGCTTCTCGACCGCGCGCTTCGCGGGTGAGCATGGCCACGTGACCACCGCGAACCCGACAGCGGCCTACTTCAACCCGGCGGCGCTCAGCCTGACCCGGTCCAGCGCGCTGATGATCGACGGGAGCCTGGCGCTGCGCAGCGTTAGCTTTGACCACCCACGACCCAGTGGTTCCCCTGCGGAACCCGCAGGCGCTGAGGGAGCGAACTACGGGGAAGGCACGCTGTTCAACGTGTTCGGTGGTCCGTCCCTCGGCGGCACGCAGCGCCTGACCGACAGCTGGGTGGTGGCCGCGGGTATGTTCGCGCCGTTCGCCGGGTCAGGCTCTTACGCCAAGAATGATCAGTTCACTGGCAACACACAGTTCCCCGGGGCAGAGGACGGTATCGCGCGCTGGCACCTGATCGATGGTGCCCAGCCGACGCTCTATTTCACGATCGCCAGCGCCTTCCAGATCGGAGCCCTAAGCCTCGGCGTCTCGGGAAACCTGGTGACCACCAGCGTGCGCACGCTGCGCGCGCGCAACGCCTCTTTCAGCGATGACCTCAGCACAGAAGGGCGCTCGCTGCTTGAGGTGAGCGGCGTTCACGGCAGCCTCGGCGTGGGCGCGATGTACGAGGCCATGCCTGAACAGCTGTGGCTCGGCATCGCGTATCAGTCTCAGCCTGGCTTCGGTGAGATGAAGCTGACGGGTGAGCTCACCAACTACTTCGGCGGCTTCGAGGAGGACACGCAGCGCGTAGACTTTTACCAGTCGCTGCCCGATCAGCTGCGGGTCGGTGGCCGCTATCGACCGACCTCCGACTGGGAGCTGAGGCTTGGGCTGGAGTACACGCGCTGGAGCGTGTTCGACCGCCAGTGCATCAGCGCACAGGGCAGCCCGTGCGCGGTCACCCGCAGCGGGGCGCAACAGCCCGGCACCCAGACGCTAGGCAACTTCATTCGGCGCTGGCAGGACGCTTACCAGGTCCGCCTGGGCGCCAGTCGTTTCTTCGGCCCGGAGCCCATCAAGCCGGGGCCCCTCAAGCCGCGGTCCGGGTCGCCTGAGCCGGCGCGGCTTGAGGTGTTCGGCGGGCTCGGCTTTGACTCCAGCGCGGTGCCGGACGCCTACCTAGAACCTGCATTGCCGGACGGAAATGCAATCAGCGCTGCGCTGGGTCTGCGCTTCCCCATCAGTCAGGCGCTGGCCGCCGCGATGTCCTACACGCACCTCTACTATTTACCGCGGGATACCGTGGGCAAGAGTGAGCTTGAGTCCTTCGAGGGCACCTCGCGCTCGCCTGACGCTGGCGGTAAGTACAAGCAGCAGATCGGCGTGATCAACGCGAACCTGCAAGCAGACTTCTAGGGGCTTCGCTCTGTTCATCCACCGGCGCAACTCGCGCGAAGAGTTGGCATGCTAACCCATGATCGAGCGACCTCATCCCCGGCGGGGGCGAGAGGACTTGGCGACGGGATGCGGGCTCGGCATGAAGTCCAACCGAATCCACGGCGACCACGTCCGCCGTTGGTGGATGGGTTGCAGATCTGTGTCACTTGGCACAGCGGCGGACCGCGCTGTCTCAGCGCTGGCTCGGGGTTCCAGGTCGCGCGTGGGTGAACGCTTGAATTAGGCGCTCCTAGCGTTGGGAGCTCCCCGCCTTCGGTGCGACGATTTGTTCACTCGTGGCCCGCTGAACAAGCTGGCTGTGTGCCAGCTTGGCACGCATGCTGCTAGCATCTGAGGATGGCTCAGGCAACGCGAAACAAGCTCTACCGATTCCGGGCGCCCTTCGTCGTGACGACAGCGGCGCTCAGCGTCGCCTGCGGCGGCACCTCCTTCACTGACGGCGGCGCAGGCGGCGCCTCTGGCAGCGCTCAGGGCGGCAGCGCTCAGGGCGGCAGCGCTCAGGGCGGCAGCGCTCAAGGCGGCAGCGCTCAAGGCGGAGTGGGTGGGGCATCGGGGAGCAGCGGCTCCGCTGGTACATCGAGCGGTGGTACCGCAGGGAATCCTGCTGAGTGCCCGGAGTCGCCGCCCTCGCCCTACGAGACGTGTAAGCTGCCCGCAGGTGCGTCGTGCCGCTATCAGGTCCAGTGCCAGAGCGGGAGCTACCCGTTCAGCTTCGTCTGCAGCGACGCCGGGGAGTCGTCTTGGACCGTGGAGCCGTCGCCCTGCGAATACGCTTATGACTCGTGCCCCGGCACGGAGCTCAGCTGCAGCGGCGGCGAGTGGCACGCTTGGGGCGGCACCAACCCTCCACCCCCTTGCCCTGCGGAGAAACCGGCGCCCAGCAGCGCGTGCGACGATAACTGGGGTTTTGGGCCAAACACCTGCGGCTACCGCTGCGAAGGCGGCGAGGGCTGGACGGTCGGCACTTGCCACTATTGGGGCGACCCGATCTGGGCGTTCGACGGCACCTGCGCGAACGACTGCTCTCCGAAGGACGCGGAGCTGCTGGATTTCGTGCAGGCGAACCAGGCGTGCGTGGACAGCAAGGACTGCAAGACGGTCTCCAGCAGCGGTTGCTCAGCCCGTCTTGGCCACTGCTCTGGCGTGTTCTACGTCAACGCGGCGACGGACGCGGCGCAGCTCCAGCGGCTCGACGGCGCCTTGGTGTCGTGTATGTCAAACGGCGCGATCTGCCCAGTGTGCGACGGACTGCCGCCCGCCGCAGCATGTAACTCTGGCGTGTGCGGTCCTGCGCAGACCAACCCTTAAGATTCCCCAGGCGTCGTGCTGGCGCCGGGCTATTTAGCGCGGTTCTTGGGCTGCCAGCTTGGCGAGCATGCTGCTAGTCTGTGCGGATGGCTCAAGCGACCAAGAGCAGGCTTAGCGGACTCTGGGTGCCCTTAGTCGTCACGACCGCGGCGCTGGCCGTGGCCTGTAGCGGCAGCTCCTTCACGACCGAAGGCTCAAGTGGCGGCAGCGCTGGCAGCGCAGCCAGCGGCGGCAACGGCGGCAGCGCAGCCAGTGGCGGCAACGCAGGCGGCGTCGCTGGTTCCTCCGGGAGCGGCGGCTCTGCTGGGAGCGGCGGTACCGCAGGGAATCCAGCAGAGTGCCCTGCTAAGCCGCCCGAGCGGTACGCGCCGTGCGACTTACCTGTCGGCGCCTCGTGCCAGTATCGGGTCCAATGCCAGAGCGGCAGCTACCCCATCAACTTCAAGTGCGGTGGCGCCGGTGACACACCCTGGACCGTTGAGCCCTCCGCCTGCGAATACGCGTATGACTCGTGCCCAGGCACAGCGCTCAGCTGTTACGCCGGCGCGTGGCGCATGGACGGCGGCACCGACCCGCCCCCCCCGTGCCCTGCGAAAAAGCCGGCGCCAAGCAGCTCGTGTAAAGACAGCTGGGTGTTCGGACCCAACACCTGCGGGTATCCGTGTGAGAACAGCGCTGAGTGGACGGTGGGCACTTGCCACTACCCGAGCGCCCCGATGTGGGCGTTTGACGGAACCTGCGAAAACGACTGCTCCGCGCTGGACGTGGCGCTGTTGAACTTCGTGCAGGCCAACCAGACCTGCGTCCAAAACTCGGACTGCCAAATGGTCTCCACCAGCGGCTGTTCGGCCCGCCCAGGCCACTGCTCTGGGGTGTTCTATGTCAACACCAGCGTCGAGCTCAAGGAGCTAGAGCAGCTGGACACGGCGTTGGCCGCCTGCCGTAAGGAGGGCTGCGCGGTGTGTCAAGGGCTGCCCCCCGCCGCGGCGTGTAACTCCGGCATGTGCGGACCCGACAAGGTCAGCCCGTAGCGTTGGTTGTGCTGGGCTTTAGTTCCGTGAAGTAACGAACCGCTAGATTTCGAAGGCCATCGCCTCTTGGCGCGCCTGCTCCCGGGCGCGCAATATCTCGCGCGACAGGCGCCTCAAATCGGCGCGCATCGCGTTGCGCGCGACTTCAAGCCGGCTCTCTACCAGGCTGCTCGCGGTGTCAAACTTGTCTTGCAGGGCGTGCACGAGCTCTTCCAGCTCGTGGTCTAGCTCGATCAACTCGGCCTCGGTGCCCGCGATCAGCGCCTCCAGAGTCTGAGGCAACACCAGGTCAAGGGGAGCCAACACCTCGTCAGCGCCGAACTCTGGAAAAAGCCTGCGGTAGCCCTCTAGGGTGCCCCACAGCTCGAACGCCTGCTCAGCGTGGGGCACCTCACCCTGCAGATCGCCCAACGTCGACTCTAGGTATTGCCACGCGGAACGGTACCTCGCGAAATCGCGCTGATAGCTCATCTCCGCCATCTGCGGCCACACGCCGTGCCTGAACGAGTGTTGATACGTGGTGGCCGCGTCTTGCAGCGTGGCGCTGGCCTCTGGGAGGCGCTGGAAGATGCGCTGGCTCAGCTCCTGAGCGCAGGTCAAGAGCGCCGGCGGGACGATGCGTTGGCGCAGCCGGTGGATGGTGCGATCGACCAACATGCTGGCCTGACTGACCGTGATGTCGGTGGCTTCATCCAGGGTGTGGGCGAACTGATCGACCCACAGCCGCAGCTGAGCCAGGTGGTGCTGATAGATCTGTTCGCGCTGCTCTGCCGCGCCAGCGTTGAGCTGCTCTAGGCGCCGCACCGCCTGCTGAGATTTTGAGTACAAGAACAGGTACAGACCGACGTACACCAGCCCATACACAGCCAGCCAGATCAGCAACCCGACGACGCTCGGGATGTACTCGTTAGCGAGCCTAACCAAATCACCGCTGCCCGGCAGGTTGAAGCGCCCGGCCATCCAGACGTCGACCTCGTGGATCAGCTTGCGGCGCGCGCCGAGGATGATGTCGAGCAACACCACCGCGACGATCAGCACCACCAACGACAGCCGGCGCAGGATCAGCCCGATGGGGACTTGAGCGTTTTGACTCATCCGAGCCAGGTGCTGCGAGCTGTACACGACGTCGGCCGCGCCGAGAAAGAACACCAGCGCCCGGCGCGAGAACCCGTAGCGCGAGCGGAACGCGAGCTGAAATGCGCCTTGATCTGGCGGCGGCTCGCGCTCGAGGTGCCCGTATTGTAGCCGCAGCGTCACTTCGTCGAGGCGACCCCCTCGCCTCTCGATGGTCAGCGGACGCAGCTGGCCTGGCGGCTCGGTCTGATCTAGGCGCTGCACAAATGCTTTCCGTACGGATTGCACATGGATCGCCTCTCGGAGCTGGAGCAGCTCGCGCTCGATGCGGACCGAGTAAAGCTCAGCGTCTTCGTCTGGCAGGTCGTGGCGCAGCTGCTTCCACGCCTGGCTAGCTTTGGCCTTCCACTGGCTGCGCGCTCGCTGGGTGCGCTCGGTAGTGGCTTGCGCGGCTTCGGCGATCAAGCGGGCTTGCAGGCTGCGAAACCGCGTCAGCCAAAAGACTTTGTGGACGAAGTAGCCCAGCGCCAAAAACGTCGCGCCATAAAAGGCATACGCAAGAATATCTCCGAAGCTCATGGCGAGTGCCGATCGGGCTCAGCCATGCAATGCCGCGACGGAGTTTGCAAGGCGCACACCAAATAGGCGATGAACGTGCCGCGCTACGCGGCCCCCCCCGGTGACCTACCACCGATCAGGCCCTAACACACTACTTGAGCTGCTCGTCGTACACGCTGATCTGGCTGTAGCGGCTGGTGGCCTGGCTGAGCTCATCTGCGGCTGTCTCCGAGCAAAGCAGCGTCTCTTCAAGGGCGGCGCTGGTCGCGTAATTTACGATCTCCGTGGCTTCAGCCTGGGGCAACTGACCGTCGGCGCAGCCGTCCCAGAGCGCGGTGGCCAGGCCCGCGTTGGTGACGCCGTGCGCTTGGGCCACCTCGACTAGATCCTGGCCTTTGCTGTTGGAGAGGCCGCACAGATCGCTAAAAGCGAGGTGCCCCGCGTTCGCCAAGCCGATCAGTCGCTTGGTTGGCGGCGTCGTCGCGTAGCCGTCTTGTTGCTTGCTGAACGCGACGACGCCGTCGTCCAGGGCCCCCATGACCAGCGTGGACTCCAGCGCGGCTCCGGCGCTCACACCGCCGGCTGCCATGGGGATCAACACCTTGACACCAGGTGTGTCGCCGAACTCGGCGATCCCACCCCCGCCTGCGCTGTGTCCGGCCATGCCCACCCGGGTCATGTCGATATGATCCGTAAGGAAACTAAGCGGCGCCGCGCCAGAGTCTAGCGCAGCGAGCAGCGCGTTGGTGTCACCTGGCAAATCTGCGCCGAACTTCAGCTGCAGCAGGTCGCCGAGGTACAAGCCCTTGTGGTCTTGGCTCAGCACCACGAAGCCGCGGCTCGCCCAGTGGGTCATTTGACTCAGGCTCTGGGTACGAAACGCCGCCGTGCCATGCATAAAGATCACGACGGGGTAGGGTCCGCGTTGGGTGTCCAGGGGAAGATCACGGTAGCAGTCGCAGAGCTGCGGGGTGTTGTCGGCGTCGGGGATCTTAGCTTGGTCCGCCTCGGGTAGCCAAAGTCGAATGTCGTAGGTCACCTGCGCGACACCGGCGTCGCTAGCGTATTCCGCAGGGTACCAAACCTCAGTCGCCACGCCGCCGATGTCTAGGGTGCGCGCGCCTACGGGCCACGGCCCGCGCGCCGCTGGATTGACGGGCGTCTCGAACAACTTCGAGCCGCAGCGCGTGGTCTCTGCCGGCAGGTCCACACCCGCGCTGCCCCCGCCGCCGCCAGTGCCTGCTGTACCTCCGGCGTTGCCAGTGCCTGCTGTACCTGCGGCGTTACCCGTACCTGCGGTGCCTCCGGCGTTGCCGTCGCCCCCGGTGTCATCGCCGCAGCCGGTCAACATCAGCGTGCTCAGCGCCCCCGCTTGAATCCATCGCTCCCACATCGCCCGAGTCTGAACCCTCCTACCGTGAAGCTCAATGTGAGAAGTACTACTACCTATTCAACGTTGAGCCCGGCGGCTGCCAGCGCCGCGGTGTTCGCCAGCGCGGTCACGCCTCGGCGTCAGCGTCGAGGCTCAGCGGGTGGAGCAGATCGAACAGCTCTCGGCGTAGCTCAGTCAGCTGCGCGGGGCTCAAACGTAGCTTATTTAGCAGCTCTGGCTTGGCCTCCAGCTCACGACACAGCACCACGCGCTCGTTCAACAGCTGAGCTTTGTGACGCTGCTTCAACGTGGTCAGGCAAGTCACCGGGAAGGCGAGGGCGTCGGTGATGCGCTCGGACAGACTGCGCACCGGCAGGTGTAGCTCGGGCTGTGGGAGCTTCTCGCCAGCGTCGGTGTTCGGGTCCGGCACCTGAGCGCGCTGCGGCCAGTCCCAGCCGAGCAGGCCGAGGTTGACGCTCTTGGCGAAGGCGATGGCGTCCTGAGTAAAGCGGCCGTTGGTGGCCAGCCAGAACTGGTTCGGGTTGTTGTGCAAGTCACCCAGCAGATCTCGCGCCCGTGCGGAGACATACAGCGCGGTCTTTACGTCGCACTTTGCGTCACCCGCGCTGCGGTGCTTGCACTCGACCAACAGGCGCCGCGCCTCGGCTCGCTCCGCGTAGTCGGCGACCACGTCGATCTCGTGGGGCACCGCGCCTTGGAGCGTGACCCCCACTTGCGTGTGCCAGCCGTCCATCTCGAGCAGCGCGGCGACCAGGTGCTCGAAGGGGTAGCCCGTAGGCCCCAGCTGCATCACGGCCCGCTTGAGGCTGTAGCGCGCCGCGACATGCCGCCTTTGCTTGCGCAGCGCGCGGAACGCGATGCGGTATAGCTTATCCGTGTGGATACCGTCGGCGACCTTGTCGGTGACGCGCTTGGCGATGCGGGCCGCGAGCGCTGCGCCTGCACCGGCCCGCTCCAACGAGCGCTCGAGCTTGGCGATGTCGAGGGGTTCGCGCTCCCCGTCCGCCTTAGTGACGAAAAGTTGGCTGGGCATGCCGCTCTCTTTCTTAGCGCGGAGGCAGGTCGTACGCGGCGCCTTCGGTGGCCACGTCTAGGTCACAGTCCGGCGCATGCTCAGCCATCCAAACCCGGCCGGCGTCGCGGATCTTGTCCAGCTGATCGTCGGTGCGATCGGGGTCGTGGTGAAACAGCAGCAGCTGCTTCGGCCGCGCCTTGCGCCCGAGCTCCAGCACGTCGTCGACCAGCGAGTGGCCCCAGCCAACTTTAGCCGGCATGTCTGCTTTGATGTACTGCGAGTCGTGGATCAACAGGTCGACCTCGTCCGCGAAGCGCGCCAGCTCGTCTGGCGCCGTCACGATGCCTGTCGTCGCGGACAACTCGTTATCCGTGAGGTAGCAGAGCGAGCTGCCGTCCGCGTCTTCGATACGAAAGCCCTGGGCAGCGCCGGGGTGGTTCAGCAAGATGCGCGTGACCTTCGCTGAGCCGATCTGCCAAACATTTCCGCTAGGCTTTGTGAAGTCGATGGTGGAGGGGATGTCATCCACGCCGATCGGGAAATGGATCTCGTCGAACAGCGTGATGGTCTGACGGAAGCGCTCTTGAGCCTCGCTGGCCAAGGGGTACACCACGATCTCGGTGTCCTTGCGCCACAGCGGACCAAAGAACGGGAGACCGAGGACGTGATCCCAGTGCGTGTGCGACAGCAACAAGTGGACCCGTGTAGGGCCCGCGGGGATCTGCTTGCCCAGCTCGCGCAGGCCGGTGCCGGCGTCGAGCACGATCCGGGTGCCGTCCCCGACCTCGACCTCGACGCAGGACGTATTGCCCCCGTATCGCGCTGTGCTGGGCCCAGGTGCTGGTACGGAGCCGCGAACCCCATAAAATGTGACGCGCATCTGGACGCACTCTAGCAACGACCGGGCGCGTAACGGTACTGACTGGCCAAAAGCTTGCGCGGGGTCGCCGCCCGGTTGATTAAAAGCTTTAGATTTTCACTACTTGAGAGCACTGCCAGAAGCGCCAACGGGCCCCCACGGCGAGGTTTGTCAGCGGCGACTCGCCTCAACTGCGTCCCAAGCCGTCGGCCGTCACGCTGGCTCACGCTCCAAGTTGGGGTGCGCTGAGCGCTTCCGCGAGGGCGCCCGCCACGCGGTCGATCACGCGCTGCACTTCCCCCACCCCGAAACCAAAGCTCGCCCCGAGATCGATCAGTCGATCCCCCTCCGCTTCGGACAGCTCGCGATCAGCGATGGCAGTCAGCGCGGCAAAGGACAGCGCCTGTTCACGCAGCTCAAAGCTCACGATGCTGGCGGCGAGGAGCTCCAGCCTGGCGGCGGCGCCCGCCTGGGCCAGCTCTTGTTCCAGCGACAGCAGCAGCGCCGTTAGATCTTGCTGCCCGGTCAAGTGGGCGAGCAGCCGCTCGAGGGCGCTGCGCTCTTCATCGGCCAGGCGATCTGCTGCTGCGACCAACACAGCGCACTCGATCAGCGCGCGCTGAACCCGCGCCGCAGCAGACCCCGGCGCCCTCACCAGAGCCTCGCCACCCTGTCGCAACGCGCCGCGGCTCGGTAGCCGTCCTTCAAGCTGTCGCGGGCCGCGCAGCCCAGGCTGGTGGGCCGCGAGCGGGTCGGTCACGGGCTGCCGAGCTGGCGGCGTGGCTTTGGAGAGGGTCAGCTCGATCACGTGGTCCAGGGCGAGCTGTAGCTGCTCAGCCGAGCGAGCTGGCAACGCAGGTAACAGGAGCGCGCTCATCCGCCGAGCTTAACCCGGACCGCGCTCGCGCTGCAGCAGCGTGTGCGCGAGGCGCTAGTTCGCGGCGGCGGCAGCCAGCGCCAAGGCGCTCTGCGGTCGACGCGTGAGCGTGGTCGGCAGGTCGCGGGCCACGCGGCGCTTGGACACAGGCGCGCGCGGGGAGTAGCTTCGGCGGGTGAGCCCGCTAGCCCCAGGTCTTCTGATCGCAGCCCCACCCCTGGGCGATCCGAATTTTGATCGCTCGGTGGTGTTGCTCGCAGAGCATGGGAGCCAGGGAGCCTTTGGTTGGGTGCTGAACGGCCCGGATATCATGACGGTTGAAGACTTGCTCCACCGCGCTGAGTTCCCCGACGCGGTGGACATCGAGGGCACGGTGCGCATCGGAGGGCCCGTCGCGCAAGAGCAGGTGTGGTTGATTTACCGCACGGAAGAGCAACTGACCGACGTCGACGGTCAGTTCGAGGTCTGCGCGGGGGTGACCGCCACGGCGTCGCGTGCCGTGCTCGAGGCGGTGGCTGATGGGCGCATGCCGCCCAGCCTATTTGGCATCGTGGGCTACGCCGGCTGGGCCCCGTCCCAGCTGGAAGAGGAGATCCGCGCGGGAGCGTGGTTGCCTACGGACGTCGTCGCGTCGATGGTGTTCGATGTCCCGCGCGCCAAGCTGTGGACTCGCGCCTATGAGCGTATGGGGACCTCGCCCATGGCCTTCACGACGCGCGTCGTGGGCTCCGCCTGAGCCGCGAAATGACGCCGCTGAAGCCGTCGCCGAGCCAGCCGCGAGTCGTCGGCTTGGCACCGCAGCAGGCGAGAGCTTTCTTGGGGGTGGGGTACGCAGCGCTCGGCCTGTGGCTAGCGCTACAAGTCAGCGCTCAAGCCGGCACCGCGCAGGCGGCCTCAGCTGCGGCGACGGTGTCAGCGCCGGCGCCCGTGCTGGCCGCGCCGCCTGTCGCCTCGCCAGCGGTTTGGCGTGACGGCTGCCCGCAGGAAATGCTGCGGGTCAGCAGCTTTTGTATCGACCGCTGGGAGCTGAGCACCCAGGACGAGCAGGGGCGGGCGCTCTCTGCGTTCTACCCGCCCGACCTGCGGATCTTGAACAAGATCCGCAAGGTTTGGGTGCTCGAGCAGCCGCGGACGGGGTCGCTGCGCGCCCGGGCTCTCCCCATGCCGGCGCTGCCAGCCTGGCAACGCCAGGCGTTTAAGCCGGTCGCGGTCTCCCGTCCCGGCGTTATCCCGCAGGGATACATGAGCTACCACATGGCTAGGGCCGCCTGCCGCAACGCGGGCAAGCGCTTGTGTCTGGATGAAGAGTGGGAGCTAGCCTGCCGCGGCGCGGCGGGGCTAAAATTTCCGTATGGAGAAGAATACGTCGCGGGCAAGTGCAACGTGTTCCGGGGGTTTCATCCCGCCGACGTGCTGCACGCGGACGCCTCGAGCGGGCATCGTGACCCACGCCTGAACCTGATCCTTGAGGACGGCACAGATCCTGGGCTGCGTGACACCGGCGCGACCCCAGCGTGTGACAGCCGTTGGCCCGGCGGCGCGCTCTCGGACATGGTAGGCAACCTGGACGAGTGGGTAGAAGATCCGAGGGGGCGCTTTCGTGGGGGGTTCTACTCGCGCAACACCAAGGCTGGGTGCGAAGCCAAGGTGACGAGCCATCCGGCTGGCTACTTTGACTACTCCACCGGGGCGCGCTGCTGCGCCGACCCCAAGTGACGGTTGGGCGTGGAGCGTCGCCGCGCGGCACCTCTTGAGGGCTAGGCTTGTCCCGCGGCTTGGAGCAGGTGGCTCAGCCGCTCCAGCGCCAAGTCTAGCTCGGCCACGATGGGCAGGCGAGGCTGAGCCTTGAGCGCTCGCTCGTTGCCCTGCTCGGGCGCTGCGTCCGGGGGTTCCCAGCAGGACCAGACCAGGGCCACGACGCGCTCGCTGTCGGAGAGCGGGCTGGGCAGCGTGCGCAGGGTGAGCGTGGACGCGCCTTGCTCTTCCCAGACCAGGCTCAGATCGCGCCCGACCACGTGGCACAGCACGCGACCGCTCAGCGGCAGCTCACCCACGCGCAGCCGCGCGCGCGTACCTTCTTGCCCTACGGTACCACTCCAGAGCCAGCGCGCGGCTAACGTTGGTTCGGTCGCCATGCTGTACACGGTCTCGGGTGACGCGCGCATGGGGAGCGCCGCCCAGTGGCACACGCGGCGGCACAGCGGGTGCCGCTCCAGGCTGTGAGCCAGTTGGCTCAGCGCGAGGCGCCACGATGACTCCATGCCCAGCGCGTGTTCGCCGTCTGCCAGGGCGTGATGGGTCAGCCGCACGCCGCCCGTGATCAGCTCAAGCTCAAGCCGCGTGTCATCGTCTGCCAGCACGATGCGCCGCCCCGGCTCTAGCTCCTCCACCCCCAACTCCAGGCTCGCGCCGAGCGCAGGCCAAGCCAGCTCGACCTGGTGTCCTAGCTCCAGCTGCCCGCGCACCTGATCGGCTTGCCACAGCGCGAGGCCACGCGGGGTGCTGAGCGCCCGCCAGACTTCGAGGCTCGGAGCGATGATGCGGCGTTCGAGTTGGACAGCGACCATGACGGGGGTGTGCGAGCCGAGTCTACGCGAGGGCGCCGGGGTGGGTGGGGAGAGTTTCGCCACGCGCAGCGAGCAAGTGAGCGCCGCCTCGATGCGCTGACACGGCGGGCGAAACGGATATATATGGCAGGTTGTTCGGGTGGTGCTGCGCCGGAGTGAGGCCACCGAGCCTGGCTGAGACAGCTTGAAACAGGCTGAATTCAGCTGCATTCAGCCTGCGGCAAATGATTATACCGCCTGGAGTTCGAGGGGTCTGGGCCGTATGGTGTGTGCTCAAGCGCCGCATCAACCGGACGTTGCGGCGCAGGTGCCTGGCGCGACGCGAGCCCCGAGCCTCGCGGTGTCTGCTCCCCAGTGTAGCGATTTAGATCTCAACCCCTTCTTAGTAGGTGGACCCGATGCGTCGACTCCTTCTGGCCATTCCCTGTTTTCTATCGCTTGCTGGCTGCGCGGCCGAGCCAGCTGAGCCCATCGTCTTGAGCCAGCACATGCAGCCCATCAAGGGCGGGGTGAACGACACCATTCACGACTCCGTGATGGGCCTGGCCATCCTGGCGGGCGGGGGTTTTGGGGAGTGCACCGGCACGCTGATCGCGCCGAACCTGATTCTTACCGCGCGGCACTGCGTGTCGCCGACCGACGGCGAGTACGTGATCTGCAACAAATCGCCGTTTGGCGCCCCGTACGCCGGGAGCTCGTTCTACGCGACCACCGACAGCCAGATCAGCCAGCACGGTGACTTCTACACGGGCGCCGAGGTGTTTGTCCCCGACGAGGGCAACGACACCTGTGGCTACGACGTCGCGATGATCCGACTGAGCGAGAACGTGCCGGCGTCGGAGGCGGTGCCCTACGTCCCGCGCATCGACCAGCTGGTGCGCCGCGGCGAGCTCTACACCGCGGTCGGCTACGGCAACACGAATGACAGCACGGGGGCTGGCACGCGCCGCATGCGTGAGGGGCTAGCGGCGAAGTGTGACTCCGGCGCGTGCACAGGCTTCGGGATCTCGCGCAACGAGTGGCAGGGTGAGACGGGCATTTGTAGCGGCGACTCAGGTGGGCCGGCGCTGGACGAACAGGGTCGAGTGATCGGCGTCGTCTCGCGGGGTGGCGCGGGTTGCACCACCCCCATCTACGGCGCTATTACTCCATGGAAAGAGTGGATCAGGGAGGTCGCGTTGGCTGCGGCGACCAAAGGTGGCTATGAGCCAGCTAGCTGGGTGACCACGGGGTCGACCCAAGAGCCGGATCCAGGCAGCGGCGGCGCTGGCGGCGGCGGCGGTCAGTCTACGGGCGGCGCTGGCGCCGAGGGCGGCGCGGCGGGTGCGTCGAACGGTGGGGCGGCGGGTAGCGGGACAGGCGGTACGGCTGGCAGCGGCACGCAGGCTCCTGGCGCGCTGGGAGATCCGTGCGTAAGCGGTGGTCAGTGTGACACCAGGCTGTGCGCGGCCCTGGACTCCACTCATGACTTGGTGTGCAGCGCCGCGTGTACCGAGTCGGCTGAGTGTGGCGACGGCTTCGGCTGCGCCGACAGCGGCTACTGCTTTCCGCAGAGCCACCTGGATGACGTAGACGCCGGGACCAGCACCGCGTGCAGCTACGCGCCCCCGCAGAAAGACCCCGCGAAGCCGGTGCCGTGGTTCGTGGGCGCTGTCGGCTTGGCGTTCCTGCTGCGTCGCCGCCGCGGCGCCTGACACGCCCCTTGCGCGCCTCAGCGCGCCGTGGGCCTGATGGATCCATCAGGCTACGGCGCGCCGTTGGCGTTTTGTCCCTGCCGCTGACTCACGCCTGCCGCGGCGTTCGTCTTGCCGGACAAACGCGACCAGGCGGTAGCGGAGCGACGCCGGCGCTGCCTGGTTGCTTTTGGCCTGAGGGATGCTGCCGCTGGGAGGCGGGGACCCCTCGCGCCCGAGAGCGCGAAAAATCAACATCCGTTCGCGCCCGAGAGCGCGAAAAATCAACATTGTGTGGAGCTGAGGGGGATCGAACCCCTGACCTCTGCATTGCGAACGCAGCGCTCTCCCAGCTGAGCTACAGCCCCTGATCGATAGGGACCGCGAGGGTAGTCGTGGCGCGAAAGCTGTCAACGCAAATACGACTGAGCCCAGCTCGTTGCACGCCGCGAGCCAGTTGGGTGTTGACCGATCGAGGCAGGTGGTTAGCTTGGCGCCCCTGCTGGCTTCGGGCGGAACCCCTCGCTCGAGCCCTCACGCTAGACCATTCCGTCCAACAGTTGGCGGCACAGATTTAGGAGAGAACGATGGGCAAGATTATCGGAATCGATCTCGGTACCACCAACAGCGTTGTGGCCGTGATGGAAGGCAAAGAAGCCAAGGTTATCGTCAACGAAGAGGGGTCGCGCTTGACGCCCTCGGTGGTGGCCTGGGACGACAAGGGCGAGATCTTGGTGGGTACCATCGCCAAGCGCCAAGCGGTCACCAACCCAGAGAACACCGTTTACTCATCCAAGCGCTTCATTGGTCGCCGCTTCGACGAGGTGACCAAAGACATCCCGCGCGTGCCTTACAAGATCGTGAAGGGCCCGAGCGACGACGCCCGGGTTGAGGTGCGTGGCAAGCAACTCGCGCCCCCGGAGATCGCAGCCAAGGTGCTGATGAAGCTCAAGGCGGCGGCTGAGGCGTACTTGGGCCAGCCGGTGACCGAGGCTGTGATCACCGTCCCCGCGTACTTCAATGACTCCCAGCGCCAGGCGACCAAGGACGCCGGCAAGATCGCGGGGCTCGAGGTGCGCCGTATCATCAACGAGCCCACGGCGGCGGCGCTGGCCTACGGCCTGGACTCAGTGAAGGACGAGCTGATCGCCGTGTACGACTTCGGCGGCGGGACCTTCGACCTGTCGATCCTCGAGGTCGGCGACAACGTGGTCCAGGTGATCGCGACCAACGGCGACACGCACCTGGGTGGCGACGACGTCGACGAGGCGGTGATGGATTGGCTGGTGGCGGAGTTCAAGAAGGACACCGGCATGGACGTCAAGGGCGACAAGATGGTCATCCAGCGCCTGAAGGACGCCGCGGAGCAGGCCAAGATCGAGCTCTCGAGCAAGCAAGAGACGACCATCAACTTGCCGTTCCTCACGGCGGACGCTACCGGGCCGAAGCACCTACAAAAGACCCTCACCCGCTCCAAGCTCGAGCAGATGATCCGCCCGCTGATCGAACGCACCATGGAGCCGCTGAAGCAGGCGCTGGCTGACGCCAAGAAGCAGCCCAGCGACATCAACGAGGTCGTGCTCGTCGGCGGTTCCACGAGGATTCCGCTAGTGCAAGAGATGGTGAGCAAGTTCTTCGGCAAAGAGCCGCACAAGGGCGTGAACCCCGATGAGGTCGTCGCGATCGGCGCGGCGGTCCAGGGTGGCGTGCTCGGTGGTGACGTAACTGACGTCGTGTTGCTCGACGTCACACCGCTCAGCCTAGGCGTCGAGACACTCGGCGGCGTGATGACGGTGATGATCCCGCGCAACACCACCATCCCCCACCAGAAGAAGGAGACCTACTCCACCGCCGCGGACAATCAGCCGTCGGTTGAGATCCACGTGCTCCAAGGTGAGCGGGCTCAGGCCTCTCAGAACCGCACGCTCAGCAAGTTCCACCTTGATGGCATCCCTGCGGCACCACGTGGCATGCCCAAGATCGAGGTGACCTTCGACATCGACGCCAACGGCATCTTGTCGGTGTACGCCAAAGACACCGCTACGGGTAAGGACCAGCGCATCACCATTGAGGCCAACAGCGGCCTGAATGAGAGCGAGATCAACAACATGGTGAGCGAGGCCGCCAAGCACGAGGCAGAGGACAAGGCCCGCCGCGAGCAGGTCGACCGCCGCAACCAACTCGATAACACCATCTACAACCTCGAGAAGCAGATCACCGAAAACAAGGAGAAGCTCGGAGGCTTCGACACTGGCAAGATCGAGGGGCTGATCAAGGACGGCCGCGATGCCCTGGAGAAACAGGACGACGAGAAGGTGCAGTCCGTGCTGGCCGCCCTACAGACCGCCGCCCACGAGATGGCGGCCAAGCTCTACGAAGGGGCTGGCGACCCAGGTGACGCAGGCGGCGCTCCAGCGGGCGACGGCAACGCCGACGGCAAGAAGTCCAAGGGCGACGTGATCGACGCGGAGTTTGAAGAGACGAACTAGCGCGCAGCAGCTGGGTTCAGGCGCCAGGCTTGTAGCTTCAAGCGCCTGGCTTGAAGCGCCTGGCTTGAAGCGCACCTGGCTCGGACACCGCGGCTCGGGGGGTAACCCTCGGGCCGCGGGTGTTTTGTTGACGCATCGCTGGCGCTGGTCGACCGCCCTCTGAGCGTGGGGACGTCTCACGAATCCCTGGGGATTATGCACTAGCGCATAACCCTGCAGGTGTGGGTGACCCTGCCGTGGCGCAGCCCGATGACCCCTTCAGCTCCCGAGCAGCGCGCGACTCGCGTGCTACACCCGCCCCGCGCGCTGATCAGCGACGTAGAACAGCTAGCAACACAGCAGCGTGCAATGCGCCAGCCTCCACCCCCGGCCCTGGTCCTAGCCGCAGCGGCGCGCACTGGGACGCTTCGCGGTTGGTGCCGGGGCAAGCATCGCTTCGAGGTGCTGGGTTCGGCGTTGGGCACAACGGCGTCCGCAATGCTCCCGCCCCGCCGCGGATTGGTGTAAGCCTGCCGGGCTTTGGTTGACTTTGAGGTAGTGATCGTGGGCGGCGGCCCGGCGGGGCTCTCGACCGCCCTGTTCTTGGCCCACGCGCGGCCCGAGTTGACCGAGCGCATCGTCGTGCTGGAGAAGGCGACGTATCCGCGCGAAAAGTTCTGCGCCGGGGCCGTGGGGGCGCGCGCCGACAAGCTCTTGGCGAGCATCGGCGTGGTGGTGGACGTGCCCAGCGCCCCGTTCAATGGCATCGCGTTTCGCTGTCAGGGCGGTGAGCTAGTTGGGCGCGAGGCGGGCATCGGCCGCGTGGTCCGGCGTAAGCAGTTCGACCACGAGCTGGCGCGCATCGCTCAGAGCCGCGGCATTCGCGTCCGCGAAGGCGCCGCGCTTGAAGCGCTGCGTCGAAACTCCAAAGGCTATGAGCTCAGCGTCAGCGGGCCTGGAGCCGGCTTCGCTCGGGCAGGTCGGCTTCAAGCGCGCGTGCTGGTTGGGGCAGACGGCGTCGGCAGCGTCGTGCGCAAGCGCCTCAAGTTTGAATCCACGCGGTACCTTGCCCAAGCCCTGGAGATTGACACGGAGCAGGTCGAGTCGGATTTGGCGCGCGACCTGATCCTGTTTGACGTCAGCAGGCGCGAGCTGCCGGGCTACTACTGGGACTTTCCGACCGTCGTCGATGGGCACGAGCTGATGTGCCGCGGGGTCTATCTGTTGAAGAAGGACGGCGAACAAAGCGCTGTGGATATTCAAGCGGTGCTCGCTGAAGAGCTCAGGCGCCGCGGGTTAGCGCTCTCGAGCTACCGACAAAAGCGCTTCGCCGAACGCGGCTTTGAGCCGCACCGCGCGCTCAGCCGGGTCGGCGCGCTGTTGGTCGGCGAAGCCGCTGGGATCGACCCGATCAGCGGGGAGGGGATCGCTCAGGCTATCCAGTACGGCGCGACGGCGGGCGCCTACCTCGGGCTAAAGCTCGAGCACCAAGAGCTTGGCTTTGGCGACTGGCGCAGCGAAGTGCTCGCGTCCAGCGTCGGGCGCGACTTGCGGGTGCGCGGCGCGGGGGTCGAGCTGTTCTATGGGCCTTGGCGCTCAACTATCGAAGACTTCGTGCTGCGCCACCCAGACTTTCTGCAAGTTGGCATGCGACACTTTGGAGGCAAGCCGTGGGGTCGTTCGGCGCTGCTGAGCGCTGGCCGAGCGGCCGCGTGGCACACCGCCAAGGCGCTGTTCAGAGGCGCTGAGCCTGCAGCCACCATCTAGTCAGCTAAACGGGCAGCAGGCTGCGAGGCTGGCTGCCGCGGGGCTTGCGCTCCGCTGGCGCTCGCGCTCCGTCGCTGGCGCTCGCGTTCCGTCGCTGGCGCACGCGCTCCGTCGCTGGTGCTTGCGCTCCGCAATCAGCCAGATAAGGTCTCGCGATGATTTTGAGCCGGGGAAAAGCGCTCGTGTTGGCGGGCGCGCTGAGTGTGGGCTGTGGAGGCGCGACGCCGGCTCCAGCTGGCCCGAATCCAACCGATAGCAGTCAGCCAGCGCTGGTCGCAGGCGAGGGCCCAGGTGGTGAAGCCGCCCCGCCGCTCGCCCCAGTGCAGACACCAGATCGCGTGTTTCTGGTTGGCCGCCTCAAGGATCCAGCGCAGCTGATGGACACCGTCGAGTCCTGGGTCAGCTTGCCCAAGCGCTGGCGTGAGCTGATGGAGTCGGAGATGGCGGGTGCGGGGGGGGTCTTGGATCTAGCCGCGCCGATTGACGTGATCGTCGCTATGGACGAAGGCGGCGCCATGCAAGAGCCAAACTTCCGCGCGGTTTTCAGCATCGGCCTGTCATCGCTAGACAAGGCGCTGGAGTTCAGCAAGACACAGGGCAACCGCGCAGAGCGCGTGGCGCCTGGGGTGTACCGGGTTGATTCGAGCTGCGTGCTCGCTCGCTCGCTCGGTCGGGCCCCTGCGCGCTTGGTCTGCGGCGATGGTCGCAAATCCATCGACGCCCTGCTGGACTACGCCACGCGCGGGCTCGCCGCTCAGCCCGCCGGCCCCGACGACATCTCCGTTGAGGTCAACGCTGAGCCGTTCCGCAAGCGCTATGGTAGCGAGCTCCCTCGCCTGAAGCGCCTAGCCATGCCGTTTATCCGTGAGGAAATTGCAATTGGCTTCGCTCCGTTCGACCGAGCGGTGAGTGACGCAGCCACCGCGCTGTTAGATGAGGGCCTGGCGCTGACTGACGATCTGGACAGCTTCAAGCTGCTCGGTAGCGTTGATGGCTCGGCGCAGCAGGTGCGCTTCAAGTTAGAGTTGGGCTTCCGTGGCAAGAAGTCGTGGGTCGCCCAGCGCTTTGCCAGCGCCGGCAAGCGCGCCAAGCCGGCGCCGCTCTTGTTCTGGGATCTGCCCAAAGACTGCACGACGGCCAGCTTCAGCATCGGTGGCGAGCCTCAGGCCTTCGACCCAATCCGGGACGCTCTGGCGGAGATCCTGGACACCTTCTTGGCCCACGAGAAGGTCCCGGCGGGCCCGCGCAAGAACCTCACGGGCGTGGTCTCCAAGCTGTGGGTGAACGAGGGGGCCAGCGCCTACGGCGGCGGCGTCGTGCCGCTGGATCCGAAGGTGGCCGTGGGCACGGCTGCGTTTCAGCGCGAGACGGTGCGCAGCAGCTTAGGCTGGCACATCGTGGGCCTTGAAGAGGACTCGAAGCGCACCCTCGACTACTTCGATCACCTGGTGAAGGTGCTAAACGATCGCTCGCTGCGCGCGTTGGCCGCCAAGGGGGTTAAGCCGAAGGACATCCCCAGCGTCAAGCGGCGTGCCCCCAAAGGACGTGCACCTCGCGGAAGCGTCGCGTACGAACTGCTGCTGCCAGGGGCGCTGTTTGAAGCTGATTGGGAGCCTGACTATGTCGACGGCGGTCCACCCGCGCGGGTGAAGAAGCCAGCGCCCGCCAAGGCGCTCCCGGTGGTGCTGATCGTCGCGCCCGACGGTCCCTACACCTGGATCGGTCTGAGCGCTGACGAGGCCACGTTGGTCAATCACCTGAGCAGCACGGCGAGCGGAGATCCCAAGTCGACGCTCTCCACGCTGCCACGCATTGAGCAGCTGCGCGCCGGGAGCTTCGTGGGGGGTGGCTTCACGACCCTCAGCCAGTACGTAGAGTCAGCGAAGGTTGGCTTGGCTCGCAGCGGTGACGCGGACATGGCAGAGAAGGTGCTCGCGAGTCTGCCCAACGCCGGCAAGACCCCTGGCTTGCTGACATTCCAGGTGCGGGATGGGGCCGGACCGACCTTGAGCTACGAGTTCTCGGTGCCCAAAGGCATGCTGATGGACATATCGCACCTGATCAACGCGGGGTTTAACAGCTACGCGTCCAGGTTGTCCGTACCACCCCCCATGCCCATGCCCGCGCCTGTGATGCCCTAACTGCTCGAAATCACACGCGGTTGTGCCCGCCAAAGACCTGAGCTGTGGGCCGGAAATGCCGGCTTTAGCTGGGCCTTCTGCTACCCGCTCCAACAACTTGGCCGTGTGGCCATGCATGTGGCTAGACATGAGTAGATGTGGGTGCAACTGCGACACGTGCTGGCTGGGTTTCTGGGCTTGCTCTTGCTGGTCTGGACGGCTCCTGCCGCGGCCTGGATTGAGACCTCGGTTCGCTCTGACCTAGTGACCGTTGAAGTCGGCCGCGATGGCAAGGCGGTGGTTACCCACGAGTTGATCATGCGGGTGCGTGGCGGCCCACTGAAGAGCTTTGAGCTAGCGGGGGCAGACACCGACGCTGAGCTGCTGCCAAACGCCAGCGTGTCCAATACCCGAGCGGGAGCGGGGGTGGGGGAGAGCACCCCGCTGTTGATCGAGCCGAGCGACGACGGAACGCTGAAGATCGAGATCGATCACGAGAAGGGCCTGCGCCGCGGTAGCTATCTATTTCGCTTCGCCTACCGAACCAACCTGCTGGCCCGCGACTTGATCACGGCCAAGGGCTCCTCGGTTGAGCTGCGCTGGGTTGGCCCGCGCCTAGAGAGCGGCGTTGACTCCGCCAAGGTGGTGTTTCGTTTGCCCCAGGCCAACGTGCCGCCGCGGGTCCCCGACACGCAGTCGCCCAGCGCGGGCATCGGCATGGCTGAAGAATTTGACGGCGTCTTCTTGAGCAACCTGAGCCGCGAGGCGGATCGCGACGTGCTCGAGGTGGTGCGCCCCCACGTCGCCAAGGGCGAGCCAGTGGTGTGGCGCGTCGTGGCAGACGCCTCAGCCTTTGAGGCCTTCGCGCGCAGCGCCGACGACGCGCCGGTAGTGGGGCCGGCCGAGCGAGGCCCGCACGGGGTGTCACGTTTGGCGCTGTGGATTGCCGCAGGGATCACAGCCCTGCTGTTCTCGCTGCTGGTCGCGCTCAAGGCGCGGGCTGTGAGCCTGGCGTGTGCGGTCCGCGAGGCTACGGCGCGCGCGTTGCTGCCGCTCCCGGCCGCGCCGCGGAGCGCGTTGTCGGGCGCGCTGCTCGGCGGCGCCTTGGTGGTAGGCGTGCTGCTGGACCGGCCCACGCTGTTCGGCCTGCTCCTGGTCTTGAGCATGCTGTGCGCCACCCACCTGTCGCCCCGCATGGTCCAGCGCATGCGCGGGCCCGGCGCTTGGCGTGGGCTCGAAGCGCGCTGGCTCACCGCGTCCACCAAAGAGGCGCCGCTCCCCGGGCGCTTCCTGGATACCGGGCGCCTCGCTGGCTTCATCTGCTTCGCGCTGCTGCTCGCGGCGTTCGGCGTGGCAGCCGCCGTCGTGTTTCAGCGCTCACCCTACTTTGGCATGATGATCGCGATCGGCTCGGCCTGCCTGCTGCCTGTGTTCTGCACCGGGCGCGCGGGTGAGCTGCCGCCAGACCCCGTGGCTCGCCCACGGCGCCTGCTGCGCTACTTGATCAAGAAGCTCGGTAACCGCAAGGGCGTGGACGCTCGCCTAGTGGGTCGTTTCCCCGAGGGACTGAACACGCCGGACGAGCTACGCCTGGAGGTGCTGCCGCGGCGTGCGCTGCGCGGCCTGCGCGCTATCGAGGTCGGGCTCGAGTACCACCAGACGGGCACCGGGCCGGTCGGCATGCCGTGCGTGATCATCCGGGTCCAGGATGAGTCTGTCGCTTATCAAGCCCTGCCGCGCAACGTCGTGTGGACACGTGGCCGCGATGAGGACGAGCGGGTCAGCATCTTGCGCCCTAAGCTGCCCACGTTCTCCATGACGCTCGCGCTGGTGGCGCGGCTGGTGACGGTGCTCAGCGCCCGCAAGCGCCGCCCGGCGCTAGGTCAGCGCCCTGCGGCAGCGGCACCAGCTGAGGTGCTTGAAGCGGCGTAAGCGGCGTGCGGGAAAGCGTCGCGAACGCGGTAGGTGGGGACCATCCAGGTTCTTCTTGCGCTGCAGGCTGTGGCCATACAGCGCGGCGTGTGGATGGGTCTCGCACGGCCCAAGCTGCGCAAGTCTTCAATCGGCTGACCGCGCGGGTGCTGCGCTGTCACAGCCCGAGCAGCGCGTGCAGCTCATCGGGCATGTCCTCGCGGACATCGAACTGATACGGTGCGTGCGCCGCGAGGCGGATGCGGCTCGCGTGCAGGGCCAGGCGCTGCTTCGGATCCTCAGGGTAGTCGGAGTAAGCCTTGTCGCCGACCAGGGCGCAGCCAAGGTACGCCATGTGCACGCGGATTTGGTGACGGTAGGCGTGGCTGACCCCGAGCTCAAGCAAGCTCTTGCCGTTGCCTTGCGCCAGCACCTCGTAGTCCGTCGCCGCGGCGAACTTGCCGCCGATGTCTACGCGCCCTTTGCGTCTCGGATCTGGCCCTAAGAAGGTCTCTACTGAACCCTTGTGGTTGGGAGGGGAGCCGTTGACCACCGCTAGGTAGTTCTTGTGAAGCTCTCCAAGCTCAAGCCTGGCGCGCAGCTCTTCGAACGCTGCGGAGCTACGAGCCGCCAGCACCAGGCCACTGGTCTCGGTGTCGAGACGATGCAAGATGCCAGGCTCCCGAGGGCTGTAGCCGACGCCTTGCATCTCGGGGTAGCGCCCGAGCAGCGCGCCGGCAAGGCTACCTAGCTCTAGCGTGCTGAGGGGCGCAGTGGGCTGGCCAGAGGGCTTGCTCGCGACCACGAACAGTGGAGTTTCCAGGAGGATATTTAGCGGTGCGCCGACCTCCGGCGACAGCTGCGCGGGCGGTGCCAACACCTCAAGCGTTGAGCCTGGGCGCAGCAGCGTCGCGCCCTTGCGACACACGCGACCATTTAGCGTCACCCAGCCGGCCTGCACGGCCTCTCGCGCGGCCTTGCGACCCAGCCCGAAGCGCAGGCTGATCGCGCGATCCAGGCGTTCCCCGCTGAGATCGCTGGTGATCTCGGTGCTGAGCTGCTCGCGGTCTTGCCGTGTCAACGGGTGCCTTAGAAGCGGCCTTGGACGCCAGCGCCCGGTACCGCGTGAGCGTTGCCTTGCGCGTCGAAGCTGGTGCCTACCACGCCGGCGTACGGCAGCAGATCAGAGAACAGGTCGCGGCTCACGCGCGGCTGCTGAGGCAGCTCAAGCTGGGCCACATCGCTCGGGGTGGTCCAGTAGGCGACCAGGGCGCCGAGGATGGCGCCAGCGGCCACGCTGCCCGCCCAAGCGCGGTTTGCGGTGGCGTCGGTGTCCCCAGAGAACACCAACGGGCTGGCGACGGCGGCGCCAGTCAGCGCGCCGAGCCCCACCCCCAAATCGATCAGCAACACGCGGGAGGAGCTCAGCTGTATCTGAGTGGCTAGTAGCCCTGCGGAAATGACGCCGAGGCCGGCGCCGTAGCCCATGCCTCTAGTTGGGGTGGCGTCTGTCGTGCCCTCAAAGGCGAGCTGACTGAGCCCGCCTACCAACGTCCCAAACAGGCCGCCGGAGTGGGTCAGCACGGCGCCGCCCTCACCCATGCCGCGGAAGGTCAGCGCGAACGTGGCCGCGCTGACGCCGATGGTCGCGCCCACTAGACCGTAGGCAAACTGATCCGCTGCGGGGACGTCGTAGCCCTGGGCCATCAGCACGCCAGCGGTGGTCGGCCAGACCATGGCTGCCGAGAGGAACCACGCGTCACCAAGCCCGACGTCCCACTCATCCGCGACGATCAGCGAGCCACCGAGGCCGATGCCGGTGCCCAGGGCGATCAACGGGTAGGTGAGGCGAGGGTCGTCTGAGCCGCTAGAGCGCTGCAAAGAGTAGCCGATGTAGCCGCCGAGCACGGCGCTGTTGAGCGCAAGGACCGCGCGGCCGTCGCCCTCGGCGCGGGTGGCGGTCGGGTTCGCGTCGACCTGCGGATCTTTGCGCGCCGCGGTGCCGCGCCCGGCTAGCACTAGCTCCCGCGTGAGCACCATCAAGCGCACCTCTAGGTCCCGAGTGGACACGCGCTCGGTGCGCACGAGGAGCACTTCAGAGCCTGGCGCGACCATAGTCAGTCGCAGCCTGAGCTTGCCGCTCTCTACGCTGATCTCTGGCAGGAGCACCCAGTTCGTGTGGTCGCCCAACTCTAGCAACCGGTCCTGAGTGATGCGCGAAGGATTGAGGTCGTTCCCCTCGGCAACGCTCAGGCTGAGGTTCATGTCTTGAACCGCTTCGGCTAGCAGGGCGTCGACTTTGCGGGCGTAGCGAAACAGGGTGGGGTGGGTCTCCTTAGTTGGCCGCACCAACTCGCCGCTGATCGGATCGAGGGTCAACGTCGGCAAGACCAGCACGGCCTCGCTGTCGGCGTCGCCGTCAAGATCTTCGTCGAGCAGGTCCGCCTCGTCGCTCGCTGACGTGGTTGGGGGCGCGGCGGCCGGGGCCTGGGGCGCCGCGGGGCGGCGTGGGTCGGGTGAAGCCGGACCGCCTGGCGCGGCCGGATCGCCTGGCGCGGCCGGATCGCCTGGCGCGGCCGGATCGCCTGGCGCGGCCGGATCGCCCGCTGAGGGCGCTGCGCTGCCAGCGGGTTTGGCAGGGGTGGAGGGGCTAGCACCGCGAGGTGGCTCTGCGTCGCCCTGGGCCTCCGCGAGGCAAGGCGTAGCGACGCTCAGACCGACCATGCTGAGACACAGCGCAGCCACCTGCACCCGCCGGGCGGGCATCAGAACATCACGGTGGCGTTGAGCCAGGCCTCGAATGCGTTCGAGTCGTCCACCTTGAAGCGTCGCCCGGGGATGTTGATTGCCGCACGGTAGTTAGGGTTCGGGATCCCTGTGGCCGTAGCTTTGCTACCGATCGCGGTGCTGCTGCTGCGCTTGCAGGGGCCCGCCTTGGCCACGCTGTCGCTGTGGTCGGGGTTGCACGGCTGATCGAAGGTGATCAAGTGGCTCTGCACGATGGTGTAGGCGCCGCCCAGGTTGAACTTCACGTATTCCCCCGCTTGCCACACGAAATCCGTGCTGAAGCGGTACTCGCCGTGCTGCTGCACGTCGGTCAGGCCGGTGACGTACACCTTCTGAGAGGAGGTGTTCACGACCGACGACGTCGCGTCTCCGTCTACGCCCTGGTACTCCGCGAAGTTTGGCGCTCGCAGCGAAGGCGCGTCGCTCGAGCCCAGGGCGTCGAACAACTCCGAGTACTCGCGCCCCTCGGACACGTAGGTGCCCGAAAAACGGAAGTCGAGGGCCACGCGCTGGTACTGATCCCGCACCTCCCAGGGGATCACGTTGAGGCCCATCACGATGGTGCCGCGGAGCGGCGGGTGATTGACCAGCGAGCCTTTGAGATCCGACTGGCCGTAATCGCTGGACTCGTTCTGGAACTCAAACAGCGCGCTGAAGCCGCCGTAGGGCTCGATGTATTTGATGCGCTTGGAGAGGTAGGTGTGAAGCTCCAAACCCGTAGTACCGCGGCTTACGCCAGCCTCCCGCGTGCCGGGCTTGGTGCCGTCCAAGCGGACGGGACCTGAGGGGCCGAGATCGTCTACGAACTCATCTTCGCTCGCTTCGCCGTCGCGATCGATGTCCGATGGGTGGGCGCACTTGACCTGCTTGGTGCCCGGCAGGTTGAGACCGCTGGTGTTCTCGGTGCAAGCGTGCATCGGCTCAGTGACGCTAAAGCGACCCTCAAAGCCGAACACCCAGGTGGGCCGCGTTGCATCGCGGAACTGATTCATGATGCCGAAATCGAGCCCCAGCGCCAGGTACTCGATCCCGCTGCGCGTAGGCGACTTGAACGGGACGCGAAACAGCTGCTCACCCGGTTCGCCTTGAGCCACGACGCCCGCTTGCTTGTCGCTGCCGTCCAGTGACTTTAACTCGCGATCGTTAGACAGGATGATCGGCAAGCGGATGATCAGCGCTAGATCCTTGTAGATCCCGATCTCCGCCTTGGTGTTGAGCCGGGCGGTGCTCTCGGAGTACTCCGCCACGTTCAGGCCGCTCGCGGTGTACCCACCCCCGGCCAAGCCGCCCTGATCAATGAAGGTTTCGCGGCGGATCTTCGCGCTCTTCCAGGTTTGTTGGTAGCCGAGGGTGAGGCTCAGATCGAACTGGTCGTCACCATCGAACGCATCCACGACGCTGGTGATTTCTGAGGGCTCACTGAACACGTTGGGCTCAGTCACTTTGCGCGGCTCTTCTGCCGACGCGCTCAGCGCGCTGAAGCTCAAGGCGCTGAACGCCGCGAGGCAGAGCGCGTAGCGCGGACCCCGCCGCGGCTCGCGTTCAGTGTGCGCGCCGCTGCCGTCCCGTGGCTGCGCGCCCAGGGTTCCCAACTTGCTCGCGGCTTCGCTCATGTGAAGACGTAAAATAAGGTCGCGTTTGCTCATGCCTGAGAGACCCTCACCCTGCTGGACGCTACTGGCGTGGGGGTGAAACTGTCAACATCACTCGCCCTTATCCGCGCGCTGCGGAGCGCCCCCGAACGGCACACGGCGCCAAGCGGCGTCTGCCTTGCGCAGTCGGTCAGCGTAGGGCTGCGCGGAGGAAGCTGGGCTTGAACCCGGCTTTCCAGCGGCCAGACTGTCCAGCGCGCCCACACTCGCCCACGCTGCAGCACAGCTGCCACGCGCCTCGCCACGCGCTGCGGCCTGGTCCCGAGCGCGCTCACCTAGGCCCAGTTTTTTTGGATTTGCTGGCGCTGACGCGCTGGACGGCGGGCTCGCTGCCCCGGCGCTTGTCCCGCCGCTGTGGGCTGTTGGCTCCGGCGCCCCGGGTGTCGCACCCCCAAGCAGCGCCTTGGCAAGTTGTTCCGCGAGGCTGGCAGCCCGCTCGCAAGCGGCGACCAACAGCTGAGCGCGCTGTTCGCCGCCGCCCTTGGCGATCAATTTTGCCGAGGCCTTCGCGCCGAGCTCCTCCGCGCCGGCCAGCTTCGTCTCTTGCGCCGGGGTGAGCCAGGCTCGCCCGGCGCTCACAGCGACCGTCGTCTGCTTGGCGTCTACCTTCACGCTGAGCGACGCGTCGCCCCAGCGGATGATGCCGTGGGGCGTGCTGAGAACGACCTGAGCGCCGGGTCGTACGCCGGCCCCAGTGCCGATGCGCAACTCGCCGCGGGACAGCCACAGCGCTTCTTGGCCGTCGACGCAGGCGCGCAGCCACGCCGGGCCCCGCACGCTCCACTCACGCCCCGTCAGCGTGTGCTTGAGGGACAGGCTCCCGGCTTCGCCGAGATCGAGCCAGGCTTCGCTGTCCACCAAGGCCCCGACGTTGAGGGTTTTGTCGGTGTGGGCGACGTGGATCGTACCTTCTGCGGCCATCACGCGGCAGCTCGGCGTCTGGGCGGCTACAGGCCTGTCTATATAGTGCCGTGCGGAATCGGACCCAGGGCTCGCTGCGCTGGCCGCCAGGCTGGCGGAGGCGGGCGCTGCTGGGGCGGGCGCTGCTGGGGCAGGGGATGGCTCGGGGTCGCAGCCGAGGCACGCACAAGCGACGCACGCGAGGCTGGCGCCCCAGCGCCGCCAGACGACTGCTCGAGGCGGCCCTGGATCCGCGCGGCGAAACGCCAGGCTCATGAGTTGTCCAACGTCAACGGAGGCAGCATGACCAGGGTCTTGCGGTCCTCTTCATCCTCGTCAGGGAACATCTCGGCGGTCATGTCTTCAGCCAGCTCTTCCTTCGCGACGCTCAGCTCGCGGTTGGTGGTGGCCAGCCGGTCGGCGAGCACACCAGTGAACTGCCACAGCAGCTTCACCGCCAGTTCGTGTTCTTTACGTAAGATTTCAAAGAAATCTGCGCGACGGATCACCATCAGCTCGGACGGCCCGTCGCTGATCACCGTGGCGCTGCGTGGCTGGCTGCGGATCAGCGCCATCTCGCCTACGTGCTCGCCCGGCGCCAAGGTGGCGATCACCGCCTCGCCATGCATCACGCGCACGCGCCCGGTGAGCACGATGAACAGCTCATCTCCCTTGCTGCCTTGCTCCATGACGGTCTGGCCGTCTTCGAACTGCATGGCGTCCGTGACCTGCAAGACGCGCAAGATCTCGCGATCTTTGAGCGGTCGAAACAGCGGCATCCGCGCTAAGATCTCGCGCTTCAGCGCCAGCTTGCGGGCTCGATCGTCGCCCTGCTCGCCGGTGGCGATGGTGATGACGATGGCGGTGATGTTGTCTTTGCCACCCTCAAGGTTGGCTGCGTCGATCAGCTGACGGACGACTTCGTTTTCGTCATGCGACCGCAAGATCTGGCCTAGCGCCTCCAGATCTTCTTCGAAGTACATGCTCAAGCCGTCGGAGCAGATCAGCAGCCGATCGCCTGCTGCCAGATCCAAGGCCAGGGTGTCTGGTTCGACGTGCTCGTACACGCCGACCGCCCGCGTGACGGCGTTCTTCTGAGGGAGCTGCTCGACCTTCTCCCTCGACATCTTCTTGCGCTTGAGCAGCTCGTTGCGCACGTTGTGGTCTTCGGTGACCTGCTCGATGGTTCCGCGGCGGAGCAGGTACAGCCGACTGTCGCCAACGTGGACGATGAAGGCCTGGTTGTTGATGATCAGCGCGCCGACCAGCGTGGTGCCCATGCCGCGCTTGGTCTCATCCTGCTTTGCAGCCTCATGGACGCGGTTCGAGGCTCGGTTCACCGCGAACTCGAGCACGTTCATGATGTCGCGCTGGCTCACGCGCTCCGCGCCGGTCTTGCCGTTACGGTAGTCCTCGACCAGATCCCACTCCTTCTTTAGCTCCTCGTGGAACGCGCGCACCGCGATCGCGCTGGCGACCTCTCCGGCGGCGTGGCCGCCCATGCCATCACACACCAGAAACAGGCTCATCCGCCTGTCCACGAGGAAATTATCCTCGTTGTGGTCTCGGGACTGACCAACGTCTGTCAGGGCCGCAAATCGCAGGGCGTCGGTTTCAGCTGGAGCGGCGGCGTCTTGCATCGGCGGCGAGGATAGCCAGCTCGCTGCGATGTGGCTACCAGGACGGCACTTGAAGCCGTCGTGCCCGGAAACTTGACCGTGAGTCGGCCTCGGCGTCCACGCCGTGAGCCGTGGGGGCGGCAGCCGCGAGCGGCTGGTCGGCTGGAGTATGGCGCTCAAAATGCCCCCAGATCCAAGAGTGAGCTGGCGCCGCCGCGGGCGACCACGATGTGGTCTAGCAGGGGCGTACCCACCAGGCGGGCTGCCTGAGCCAGCTGCCGCGTCATGTCCACGTCGTCGGGGCTGGGCGTCGGATCGCCGCTTGGGTGGTTGTGCACCAGGATGAACGCGCTGGCCGCGTCACGCAGCGCCGGTCGCAGGACATCGCGCGGAAGCAAAGCGCAGCCATGCAGCCCGCCCTGGGCGACGCGCCGGCTGCGAATTAAGCCGTTGGCGCCGTCCAGACTCAGCAGCCACACCTCCTCATGCTCCAGGGCGCCGAGCCGTGGCCGGGCCCAATCGACGACCTCCTCAAAGCAGCTGAGCAGTGGGCGCCTCTCGCCCAGCTCGGCGAGTACGGCGCGCGTGCCGAGCTCGATGGCCGCCAGGAGTCGAGTCGCTTGAAGATCTAGCAGGCCGAACTCAGCCAACGCGGGGCCGCCCAGCCGGCGGACTCCAGGTAAACCACCACACTCCTCCAGCAGTTCACTGGCTAGCTCCCGCGGAGATGGACCCGTTCGTGTTGCCCCGAGGATATGTGTGATGAGATCGATGTCTGATGAGTCGGTCACTGACAGCAGGTGACTCAGCGCGTGGCCGCGCCCAAGCTCACGCTTCTTGACCTGGCTGTCAGCCAGGTTGTTGCGGCCCGCGGCTTGGTCTAGGCGGTTGCCATAGCCGCGTTCGGGGGTGGGGGTGGAGGGCAGAGCGTCGAGCATACCAACCTACAGCAAGCTCCGTGCCTGCGCAGAGCGCAGCGTTTCAGCCCAAACTTCGCCGGCTCGCCGCCGCCGCCGCCACGGCGTCGCCAGACGGTGTGCTCAATGCTCCGCGGAAACAAACTCGATTATGCCGAAATTTAGCGGATTTTAGCGGCTCATCGCGCCGATCGCCGATCCCTCGTTGGTCAGTCTCCGCGGCTGGCGGCGCAGCTGGCCAAAGCGCGACCGCCAGTCTGTGGCGTCACCTGACCGCCGACGTGCGGTGGAGCCGCTCCGCGCTGGGGCGCGCTCAGCTTTGGCGCGCTTAGGCTTCGTGGTGCGCTGGCTCACCCGGAGGCAGCAGCTTTAGAAACGCCTGCAGCGCCGCGTCGACCTCCGCCTCGCTGGCTGCGTCGAAGGTGATCTTGGTCTTGTACTCCGCGCTGCGCCAGCGCGGGTAGGAGCCGACTGCCACTTCAGGGAAGGCGACCACCACCTGATCTAACAGCGGCTTCAAATCGCCCTCGTCCATCTGGGTCAACACCGCGCGGCTTACGAACCGATGGGCTCCGACCAGGTGACACTTGAGGAGCAAGAGCTTCATTCGGAACACCTCGGGCACGCCAGGCAGCACCCAGACGTTGCGCATGACGATGGTGGGCCATGGCACTTCTTCGGTGCAGCGCAGCACGGCGCCATCGGGGACCAGCGCCATCCGCTGATGCCCCGCGTGATACCGCTCGCCATACGCGCGCTTCAGCAGCGCTTCGACCTCAGGGTTAACGGCTGCCGCGACGCCGAAGGCGTGAGCCACGGCGTCGATGGTGATGTCGTCGTGGGTGGGACCCACGCCGCCGCTGGTGAACACCACGTCATACTTGTCGCTGAGTTCGCGGACGTCTTGCGCGATAGTCGGCAGGTCGTCGCCCACGACGTTGACCCGCACCAGGCGGATGCCTAGCGAACGCAGCACCTTGGCGAGCTCGTGTATATTTTCCTCGCGGATTTTTCCGCTGAGCAGCTCGTCGCCGATAACTAGCGCCGCGGCGGTGCTGATGGGTTCGTTCATCAGGCGTCCTCGTACTGCCTCTTGCCCCCGCCTCCGCCGGTGTCCTCGAAATCTTCCACCTGAGGCGCGCCATCACGGTCAACGTGGAGCAGCTTTTCCACGCGGCGCTCGGCTGCGGCGAGCCGAGCGTTGGAGGCGCGGGTCAGCAGGATGCCTTCCTCAAACAGCTCCAGAGACTCTTCGAGCGGCAGCTCGCCCTCTTCGAGGGCCTCAACGATTTCGTTCAGGCGGCTGATGGCGGCTTCGAAGCTGAGCTGGGGCGCTGCGGCTCCGCGAGCTGGCGTCGTCGGGAGCGCCTCAGCGGTCTTGGGTTCTGCCGACGCTCGCGCCGGTTCTTTGCTTCGCCTCGTCGCCACGGCTGCTCCTATCACACTGGGGCATAGCACCGAACTGGCCCCGACCGGCTGTGTTCAGCGACCGCCTACAGCCGCGCTCGGCTGGGGTGCGGGGTGGCGCTGATCTGGATCCCACCTTCGGGTAAGCCGACCACTGGGCACTGGCCGTCGGCGTCGGGGATGAGGGGGATGGCAGGCGTGGTCGTGGTCGTCAGACTCAGCACGCCGCGGCCGCCTGACAGCTCGAGCCAGGCTGTCGATCGGCCAGATGGCGCCGGCGTCCCAGCTTGTTTGAATAAGCGGCGCGCCGCTTGGCGGACGCGCGCATCTGGGTCCAGATTGGCCGCCAGCTCCAGCACGCGGGACCGGGTGGGTTCACTGCGGCTCCCGACGGCCAGCACGATCGATCGTCGTACGCTCACGTCGGCCTCAAAACGAAACGCAGACTCCAACAGCCCGAGGGCGCTGGGCTGTTGTGACTGACCCAGACCTAGGGCGACGCTGCTCCGCAGCATCGGGTTGCCCGACGCGAGCCAGCGCTCGAGCTCGGGGCGCAGGGTGCTGTCGTCGCGCTCAGCCAGCGCGTAAGCCGCGACGTACATGGCCGCGCTGCCGCTCTGCACCAGGTCAAGCAGCACGTTGGTCGGCACGAGCGCTGCGGCGCTCAGATCGAGCAGGGCGATGGCTAGCGCTGGCCGCAGCGATCGACGCTCCTCGGCCGCTAGGCGCCGGGCGGCTGCGCGCAGCACCGCGGGGCGCCCAAGGGCCGTGCGCGCCGCGGCGGCGACCACGGCTGAGTCCTTGCGCCCGAGCAACTCGATGGCTCGAGCGTCGCTCTCCAGCGCTAGCCCGAACGCCCCAGCGCCGCGCTCAGCAGGCGATTTGGAGACCAACAGCTGCAGCAAGGTCTGATGCAGGCCCGCGGCCTCGCCGCCGCCCAGCGTCGCGCGGAGCGCCGCCGCCCGCGCCGCGATGGCGCGGGTGCGTGGTTTGTCGAGCAGGCTCGACAAGTGCTCGAGGCTCACATCGTCGTTGCCGCGGGAAAACGCCAGCGCGGCGGCAGCCGCGTCGCCGGACGGCTCGTCACCGGACGGCTCGTCGCTGGACGGGGCAACGCTGACTGGCGCGCCGCTGGTGGCAGCTGCGGCGCTGGCAGGGGTGACGTGGCTGGATGGCTTGCGCTCCTGATCGGGGTCGGGTGTCGGCGCGGGCGCCTGGGTCAACAGTGACGTGAGCAGCTTCGCCGCTCGCGCTCCACCACAAGCCCCGATGGCGGCGATGACGTCTAAGCGCGCGTCGCCGTCTGTCTTCGTGAGGCGAGCCTCAAGGCGCTTTACGAGTGAGGCGTGAGGCGCGATCAGCGCGAGCTCGACGCCCAGCGGCCAGCTGTCCGAGTCGAGCAAGCTGTCGATTGCCTTGCGGTACTGCGTGTCGCGTGAAAGCGTGAGGATACGCGCGGCGGCCTCCAGCAGCACGGTGTCGTCTGCTGTGCGGTCTCCTTGGCTGACCGCGGCGCTCTGCTTGTACCACTGCTTGGCCAGTGGGACAGCTTCAAACGCGCCCAGGCGGGTCAGCTCGACCGCCGCCAGCGAGCGTTGGGTAGCGGCGCCACCTCGTATAATTTCCCGTAAGGTAAAAAATGAGCGCTGGTCACCGAGGTCGCCGAGCAGTCGAATGTAGCTGGTAGAGGCCGCGCCGCGGCTGGATGTCACGATGGCTGAGTCACGTGGGGGAAAGGCGGCCAGGGCGCTGCGAGTCACCTCCGCGCCGAAGCTGTCCTGGTGGATGATCTTGCCCAGCATCTCCAGCGAGTCGGCCTGACCGCTGCGCGCCAGCGCGAGCGCGGCAGTGTAGCGAGCCATGTCGTCGAGCTCGGTGCGGCGCTCGTCGCCGGCGCTGCTGATCGCGCGTAGCAAGGCCTGACGCACCTTGGCGCGCGCGGTGTGCTCCGCCAGCGCGCGCACCACGGCCAGGCGCTCATTCGCCGTCGCGAGCGCGTCGGGGTGGTCGAGCTGTTGCACCAGCCGGTCCACCCCCCTATTGCCCCCGCTCTTGCCCAGCCGCACCAGCGCCGCCAAGCGCACTTCGAGGTCTGGGTCATCCAGCCGCGCCTCCACCGCTGAACCATCCACGCGGTCGCGGAAGCTGGCGCTGGGCTGGGGCTGAGGTGGTTCGGCTCGCGGCGGGACGTAGGACCGACGCAGCACTTGCGCGTGGAGGGTAGTTGAGCAGACGAGCAGCAGGCAGCCGCTGATCACACCAGCGCCGAAGCGGTGCTTGGCCATCGGTGACGCGGCTGATTTCCTCATGGTTATTTGGCCGGCGGCGCGGGTGAGGGCGGCGGGGGTGAGGGCGGCGGGGGTGAAATGGGCGGCTTCGGCGCCGGCGGCATGGGCGCTGGCTTGGGCTGGCCTGGGCGCAGCTTGAGGCGCGGCGTCAGCTTGCCTGGCTTGAGCTTCAGCGCGGGCAGCCGCGGCTTGGGCGTCAAGACCAGGACCCCGAAGCCGTTAGCCCAAGCGCCGCTGGTGCCCTTGACCGCGCTCCAGCTCACGGTCTCGGCGGCTGAGTCGCGGTGGGTCAGATCGCGCACTTGTGCCACCAGCAAGAACGCCTTGTTGAGCGCGTGTTGCTCAGCCTCGGCGCTGACGCCCAGCGGCCTCACGCCCACCGCCACGATCCAGCTCGGGTGCTTATTCAGGAGCTGCGCTAGGGCGCGGATGCTGGGCTCTGATTTGGGATCCAGGCTGGCAGCACCAGGCTTGCCGACGAACCGCGGCGCAACTCGCCACTTCAAGCTGACCTCGTTGCCCTTCTGCTCCGTGGACAGCAGGGGCTTGCTGCGTTGATAGGCGGGCTTCTGCGGGTCGTCATCGGGGCAGCCGTCGCTGTCGTCGACGCCATTGAAGTCCTCCGGCTGATCTGGACACTTGTCCACGTCGTCGTCGAAGGTGTCACCGTCGCGATCAGGGCTGGGGCAGCCATTCAGCTCGGGATCGGCGCGGCGTTCGCCCTTGGTGTTTGGACAGGCGTCTTCGGTGTCAGGCACGCCGTCGCGATCGTTGTCTGGATCTGGACAGCCGTCGGTATCTTGAAAGCCGTCTTGATCTTCGGCTTGGTCGGGGCAGCGATCGGCGTCGTCATCAATGCCGTCGCCGTCGGCGTCGAACAGCGGGCAGCCCTTGCCGTCGCCGCTGCCGCTCGGCGCAGCGTCGTCTGGACACTCGTCTTCTTCGTCCGGGATGCCGTCACCGTCGTTGTCGGGGTCCGGACAGCCGTCGTCGTCTTGGAAGTCGTCTTCGTCTTCCAGTTCCTTGGGGCACTGATCGACGTCGTCGCCCACGCCGTCGTTGTCGTTGTCGAAATCGGGGCAGCCGTCTCCGTCCTCAAAGCCATCGCGATCTTCGGCTAGCTCGGGGCATTCGTCTTTTTCGTCGGCGATGCCGTCGTTGTCTTGGTCGTTGAAGCGCGGCGCCCAGCTGAGCCCGATCACCGCACGCAGCGTGGGGTTACCGATGGCGTCGCCCAGCGGGACCTCGACGCCAGCGATGGCGGAGACCTGATGGACTGTGTAGCGGGTCGATAGGCCGAGTGCTGTTGGGCTGGATTGCCCGCGGGCGAAGTCGGGGGTGAGGGCGAGGTCTGAGCGCGCCTCGACATTCCAGCGCCAGCGCCCCGTATCGTCCCACCCCAACGCTTGTGGTTTGAGCGAAGCGCCGACCGCGAGGGGCAGGCTCTGTCCGTAGCCTTCGCCGAGGTAGGTTCGATCCGAGGCTCGAAGGTGCGCGCCGACGCTCGCGTACAGCGACGCTGCGATCAGCGTGTACTCGCCCAGCACCCGAAACTCGCCCGTGGCCTCGCCTTCGCCCAGGTACGATCGCGTGTCGCCGGTGGGAGCGGTGACGCGCGCAAGGACAGCGAGCCCGAGCCCCCCCATGCTGGTGGTCGGCACCAGGGTGGCCTTGGCGCCGAAGCTCGCGTCGCCCATGGCGGAGCTGGGCAGCTTGCCGTTCCCCGTGGCGCCGGTGTCTCCCGAGTCGAACTGATAGATCGCCGTCGGGACGCTGAGGCTCAGGGCGAGGCGATCCCCCACCCCGAGGCTGGCGAACCAGTCCAGCGAGAACTGGCCAGCCACGGGACGGCCCACGACGTCGTCTCCCGAAGTGAGCGACACCGGATGGTGCGCGTACGACAGCCAGGAGCCGACGTTGAAGGCCATTGGCCCCGGCGTGCTCGTTGGCTCGAGGTAGAGACCGCCCTGATGATCCGTCGGCGGGTGGAAGTTGCGCAGATCGAGGGATGGCACGGGCTGGGCGTGGGCGACTCCAGATAGGCTGAGCCACAGTGCGGCGCAGGCAACGCCCCCGCGCGTGAGCGGAGAGCGCAAGAACGGTGCACGAAGTCGGCCCGAAGACATGCGGGGCAGGGTAGTACACACCCGCGCACGAACGGAAACATCAACCCACCTGCGCGGACCCAAGGCGCGGTTTTTATGCAGTTTTGTCTGCTTTGGGAGGGTTTTGACCGGGTACAGGCTCGGCTGAGCTGCCCCATCCGGCCGCGTTTGACCCGCCCCCACCCCCAGAAAACTCGCGCTCGCCGGGTTGACGTGCGAAAGGGGTGACTCTTGGGTTGCCAGCTTCGGCGGCTCGGCGTACGCGCGGCAGACCACATGGACGCAATTCAGATCCGAGGCGGCAAGCCCCTCAACGGCAAGATTCGCATCAGCGGAGCCAAGAACGCGGCGCTGCCGATCCTGTGCGCGACGCTGCTCTCTGACGGCCCGAGCAAGCTGCGCAACGTACCGGCGCTGCGCGACATCGACACGACCGCGGCGCTCCTGCGCTTCTTAGGGCGCGACGTGCAGGTCGACGTCCCCGAGGTGCGGGTCGCGGAGGCGTCTGGAGAACCTCGGCCGTTGGCGCCCTATGAGCTGGTGCGCCAGATGCGAGCCAGCGTGCTGGTGCTCGGACCCCTGGTCGCGCGCTACGGCCGCGCCAAGGTGTCGCTGCCTGGAGGCTGCGCCATCGGTGCACGACCGATTGACCAGCACCTCAAGGGTCTCGAGATCTTGGGCGCCAAGATCCGCGTCGAGCATGGCTACGTGATCGCCGAGGCGCCGCGCTTGGTCGGTGGAGAGATCGTATTCGATATCCCCACGGTAACTGGTACAGAGAACCTGATGATGGCCGCGGCGCTCGCCAAGGGCCGCACCACGCTCGTCAACTGCGCGCGCGAACCAGAGGTAGAGGAGCTGGGTCGGGTCATCAACAAGATGGGCGCGACGGTGCAGGGCGCCGGTACCGCGGTGATCCACATTGAGGGCAGGGCAGAGCTAGATCCGTTCGACCACGCGGTGATCTCCGACCGCATCGAGGCTGGCACCTTCATGGCCGCCGTCGGCGCGACAGGAGGCGACGTACTGCTCGAGAACGCGCCGCTCGATGATTTGGAGCCGGTGGTAGCCAAGCTGCGCCAGGCGGGGCTTGAGATCGAGCGTGAGGGCGAGCACACCCGCGTGCGGCGCCTCGGCAGGCTCAAGGCGGTTGACGCGACGACCGCTCCACATCCTGGGTTCCCTACGGATATGCAAGCCCAGTTTATGGCGCTGATGTGCTGTGCTGAGGGCCGCGCCGTGCTGACTGAGACGATCTTCGAGAACCGCTTCATGCACGTGCCGGAGATGTTGCGCATGGGCGCCAACATCGAGATCCGTCACAACACGGCGTTCGTCGAAGGCGTCAAGCGGCTGTCTGGAGCTAGCGTGATGGCGACCGATCTGCGCGCCAGCGCGTCGCTGGTCATCGCGGGCTTAATCGCTGAAGACGAGACCATCGTGCGTCGCGTGTATCACCTGGATCGAGGCTACGAGCACATCGAAGACAAGCTCGCGGCGGTGGGCGCTGACATCAAGCGCGTGCACCTCGAGCGCGGCGCACTACCCTGAGGCTCACCAAGCCATGGCGAACGCTCTCTCCTCAGCCCAGGGCAGCTCAGCCCAGGGCAGCTCAGCCCAGCGCAGCTCAACGCAGCGCCCGCTGACCATCGCGGTGCCCAAGGGCCGCATCCTCAAGACGCTGGCGCCGCTGTTTGAGCGCGCCGGGGTGGACACGGTGTCTCTGCTCGCCGACGACCGGACGCTGGTGCGCGAGACGCCAGATGGCAAGCTGGCCTTTTTGCTGCTCAAGCCAGATGACGTGCCGACCTACGTCGAGTACGGCGCGGCGGATCTGGGTGTCAGCGGGCTCGACACGCTGCTTGAGCGTCGCTACGACTTGTACCAGCCGCTAGACTTGGGCGTTGGGCGGTGCCGCATGGTAGTGGCTGGACCACGCGGCGCGGCCGTGCCTGAAGTGCCGCGCATCGCCACCAAGTTCCAGCGCATCACCACGGAGCATTTCGCGCGCAAGGGGGTTCAGGCTGAGGTGATCTACGTCGGCGGCTCCGTCGAGCTGGCGCCCATCGTAGGGCTGAGCGATTTGATCGTAGATCTAGTAGAGACCGGCACGACGCTCAAAGAGAACGATTTGGTCGAGCGCGAGGTGATCTGTGAGATTTCTTCGTTGCTGGTCGCCAATCGCGCGCAGTTCAAGCTTCGCCACGCAGAAATTAGTGATTTGATTAGTAAGCTGCGCGACGGCGTCAGCGCTTAGCGAGCCTGGGCGAGCGCTGGCGCAGCGCGTGGTCGCTGTCTGCTCACTTCAACGGCCCAGCCGTCTTAGCGGGGGTCTTGGGGGCTGCGTTCGACGGCCGCCCCCTACTGGCAGACAAAGCCGATGAATGCAGGTTGGCAGGTGGTGCCTGAGCAACACGGTAAGTCCCCTACGTCGCCGCAGCCGCCGCCAGCGGCGGTGCACTGGTCGCCCCCAGCCGGTGTCGGCAGGTCGCTGAACGCAGGCAGGTGGCTGGTGCCCGGCTGGGCGCCGAGGGCCGGTGGCCCTTCTCCGCGCCAGATCAGGCGCAAGCCCTCGTCGGTGCCGACCAAGTCCAGGCTAGCCAGGCGCTCGCCGCGCCAGCTGTAGCCGCTGCCCGCGAAGAACTGGGATGTTGTATCCGTAAAGACAAGCGTACCGCTGCTGAAGCTGATGATACGCTGCCCCTCGAAGCCGATGGCTACGGCCTTGGGAATGGAACCTTGCGGCACGATGGCTGGCCAGGTCATGACGCTGATGTCCGTGCCGCGGAGGATCAACAGGCCGCGCTCTGCGTCCGCCACGTAGACCGTGCCGTCCGCGGCCAGCGCGCCGGCCCGTGGATCTGGCGCGACGCTAGCGTCTGCCACCAAGCTGACGGACGCGCCGCTGACCCGCGCGATGCCTCCCCTCAGCACGCCGCTGCCTGGGTCGTAGGCTGCGCCTTCGCCTCGGTCGCGGGTCTCTGACGCGCGCTCCGTCGCGCACAAAACTAGCGCGTCACCGCTAGGCAGCGGGACGACCGCGCTGACCGAGTTGCTGGGCAGGCCTCCGACAGCGGCGTCTCCGCTCGGCGCGCTGCGGGCGAACTGCTGGAAATCGATCTTGCCGTTGGGAAACGTGAGATGAACGGTGCCGCGCGGAGAGCGATCGTTCACCTCGGGTGTGCTGTCAACGCTGGCGTGGCCAGAAAGCCACAGCCCGCCGTCGTCGTCCCAGCTCAGGTCGGTGGTGTAGAGCGACGTATGGAAGTTGATCGCTTGGTTGAAGTTGGTCGAGTCTGGAAACCCGATGAACAAGCCCTCACGGTTCCCGGTGTATGCCACCACACCATCGGCGCCCGCTCCGCGAGCGAGCAGCGACGGCGCCAGCCACCCCGGGTTTGAGTCGAGGGCCTGGCCAGTGTCGTGCTGGTACCTGCCAAACACGTACTCGCCCGCCCGATTGTTGAGCAGCCGAACGACGCCGCGGCTGACCGGCAGGCCATCGCAGCTGAACCCCGGGTTCTCATCACGCAGCGCGAGTAAGAGGTCGTCGCCGTCGCTCACCACATCACGCACGCCGCTGAGCAGCGGGCGCTCCAGCCGCAGCTGTCCGCGCTCGAATGACACGCCGAGCACCCCCAAATTGCCAAGCTTCGACTCGCTGCACAGCATGGCCAGCGCGCTGAAGGTGCGACCGCTGACTGGATCGTAGGCGAGGGCGCTCACGTGGTCCCCCGGCAGCCCGGCGGGGCCCGCAGCCACGCCGAAACCGCGAGCAGGTGAGCGCGCGTCGAGGTCCACGAACGCGAGCCCACCACCCCCGCTGGGTGACTTGCGACCGCCGATGACCAGCGTCTTCGAATCCGAAATGTAGTCGAGCTCCCAGGCTCCAAAGGCGCGGTGCGTGCCGTCGCTGGCCCAGCTCAGCTCGCCTTCGCTCAGCATGGCCTCAGCGGCCCCGGCGGTTAGCTTGACCACGCCGCCGTCCGCCGCGTCCCACGCAGCCAGCGCGACGTAGGCGCTGCCCTCAACGAACACGATGTCCCCTACGGTGCCGTCCGGAAGCGCCGAAGTGCCAGGTGTCCAGAGCTCTACGTCGCTACCTACCCGAGCGACCATTGAGTCGTCTGACGTGTAGACCGCGGCGTACACGTCGCCAGTGCTCGGATCGATGGCCAGATCGCCCGCCGTCGCCGCGCCGCCTAGCTCGGCCGGGCCTAGCGTGCGGCGCACGGAGTAGTCGTCGGGGTCGAGCTCTAGCAACCCGTGGTCAGTGCCCGCCCACAGCCGGTTTCGCCCGGCCGTGCGGTCCAAAGCCAAGTCGGTGACGCGGATGTTGTCGCCGCCGCCGCTTAGGCTGAAGTGGGTGACGCCGTCGCCCTCGATCACCACTAGGCCGGCCTCAGTGGCCACGACGCGTCGTTCGCCATCAGCCACCACGCTGCGCGTCGCGACTGGAGCGCTGCGCCCCGGCTCAGACGGGTCCGCGAGCTTCGGGAGCTCTTGCTCGTAGACGCGGACGCTGCCGTCATCCAAATTCAGCCTGACCAGGCCACCGCGCAGATCTGCGCTGAGCTCGGCCATCGGATCTGCGTTGGCTCGCGTGCCGATCCAAAGCTCTCGTTCTATGCGCGACAGCGCGAGGGGGCCGCCCCACACGCGGGCCCCGTAGGTGGTGGTGTTGTACGGGTCGGAGCTCGCGCCAGCGGTCCCTGCGGAACCAGCGGTCCCGGCCGCGCCAGCGCTGCCCGCTGCGCCGCCGCTCCCCGCCGCCCCAGCGCTGCCCGCTGCGCCGCCCTGGCCGGCGCTGCCACCCTGGCCAGCGCTGCCACCCTGGCCAGCGCTGCCACCCTGGCCAGCGCTGCCACCCTGGCTGGCTGCTCCATCGCTCGAACTGCAGCTACAGCCCGCCAGCCCGACCACCGATGTCATCAACAACCCGAAACAGAGCCAACGCATGGCGCATACTTAGCCCAAAATCCGATTCGGGCTGGCCGGAAATCGCAAACCTGAGCAGTCGTTGGGGGTCCTCGGGCGTCAGACGCGCCGGGGCGCTCTGTGACCACGGCCGCTCCGGCCCGGCGACTGGCTGGCGAAGGCGCCGGCTGGCCACGGCCGCCAGACCGCGCTCAGCCCGGACGCCCACGATTTCCGCGAAGAATCACTTGGCACGCCGCTCGCTATATGGGGGACAGCCCGCTGGCGCGACGACTTCGCGGCGTACAGCTGGCCTTCATTAGGAGAACACAGTCATGAACACCAAGACCAAGATCGTTTACTGCATCACTGAGAACAAGGGCCGCAAATTCTGGAACCGCGTTGGCGTCGCGTTCGTCAACGCAGACGGGTCCATCAACGTCAAGCTGGACGCGGTGCCGGTCAGCGGCGACATGCAGATCCGCGACTACGTCGCCAAGGAGGCCGGAGCCACTGAGGGCAACGGCGCAAGCTACCAGGCCTTGGCCTAGAGGCGCGCAGCGGATGGCAGCAATCAGCGAAGGGGCACAGCTTGCTCTGCCCAGCGCCGAACGTGGCCCTGGCCACGATGTCGCCGTCCCCCCCGAGGACCCAGCGTGGGTCCTCGGGGGCCATCAGCTCGATGCGTCAGACCTAGGTCAAGCGCATCTCGATTGCCCCGAGGAATCGAACGAGGCAGAGCTGAAATTGCTCGCGCGCTTGCGACGCAGCATCTGGTTCCCCATATTGAGCAAGGGCATCGGCGTCGCGTTCGTGCTGTTGGTGCTCTCACTGATCGGCTCTTGGTCGACGTTGCGCGCTCAGCGCTTCGGCGTCTTTGGGCTCGAACCGGGTGGGGCGCCGAGCGGCGTCATCGCGTCGCAGCTGGGCGTGGACTGGGTGCCTGACGTTGGGCCCGTGGCCACGCCGAGCGCGCTACGACCTGACAAGCGCGCTGCCCTCGCCCACCCCCACCCGAAAGAAAAATCCACAGGGATAACTGACGACGGGAAGGTGATCCTGAACCTGGCGAGCGCTGAGGACTTGATGCGCCTGCCCGGGGTCGGAAAGCGTCGGGCCGAGACGATCATCAAGCTGCGCGCGAAGCTGAAGCGCTTCCGGCGCAAGAGCGATCTGCTCCGCGTGCGCGGGATCGGCGTGCGCAGCCTGAAGCGGCTGAGCCCGCTGATGGTGGTGGATGCGCCGCCGCCGCCCAAGCAGGACGCCGATGCTGGCGCGGCGAAAGACGCCGAGCCCGCCCCGCCCAAACCAGGCAAGTCAGCGGCGCCCAAGTAGGGTGTTTCGGCGATCTGCGGCGCAGACGCTTGAGGCACCGCGGACCTTCCGCTAGTCGAGGTCGGGGCGCGCTGGGCTGCATGTGCAGCTCGGCGTGCTCCGGCTCTGACCCGTGGACTGTTACTGCGATGCATGAACTCATCAGACCTTCGCTAGCGCTCGGTCTCCGCTGCGTCCTTTACCTCGGCGTGACCGTGCTTTGGTCGGCGGCCTGCAGCAGCGCCCCGCTTAGTTCGGCGCGATCTGAGCCAGGGGCAGTCGCGGCCGCCAGCGACGGCGGGTCGCCGAAGGTGGCGAGCCCGTCGAGGGTGGCCGAGCACCGCGACGCCGGCGCGGAGGTCGCTGAAGCGAGCCAGCCCGCGGCCGCTGCCGAGCCTTGCCCTGAGGGTATGCAGCACGTGCAGCATAGCTTCTGCCCAGACATGCGGCGCAGGTGCGTCAAGAGCGAGTACGATCGCAGCAATCACATCACGATTTGCCATCGCTTCGCCGAGGGGGAGAACGAGTGCCGTGGGGAACGCACTAAGCTCGACTTCTGCATCGATCGCTATGAGTACCCGAACCAGCGCGGGGGCCACCCGCCCGTGATGGTGAGCTGGTTTGACGCTGGAAAGGCCTGCGAGGCGCGGGGTAAGCGGCTGTGCTACGAGAGCGAGTGGGTCACAGCTTGTGAAGGACCCGATGAAAAGCCATTTCCTTACGGATGGACACGGTCGAGCCAGAGCTGCAACATCGACAACCGCTGGATCAGCCCGAGCCTGACGAAGATCTATTCCCGCGACCCGAGCGTCCGCGACCCGGAGCTGGCTCGCCTTGACCAGAGCAAGCCCAGCGGGGCCATGGCGGGGTGCGTGAGCGACTTTGGTGTGTATGACCTAACGGGGAATTTCGACGAGTGGACACGGGCAGACCGCGAGCGGCCCACTAAGCGCGCGAAGTCGGCGGCGCTGAAGGGGGGCGCCTGGGGCCATGTGCGCAACGCGTGTCGGCCAGTGACCACCAGCCACGAGCCAGAGTTCACCTACTACTTCGTTTCGTTTCGCTGCTGCAGCGACCCGCACGGGGCTGCGCCGTTCACTGGCGTCGCCGCTCCGTAGCGCGCCCGTCTTTGCCCCGACCCAGCGCTCGTGTTAGGTCCTTCGCATGGACAACTCGCTCACAAACCGCGCGCTCAGGGCGAGTCTCGCCGCAGGCTCGCTCAGCCGCCGTGACGTGATGCGTGGGGCGGTGGCTCTTGGTGGCGCCGCGGCGCTCAGCACGCTCAGCGACGACGCCGTGGCCAAGGCGTTCACCGCCCGCCCGCCCAAGGGCTTTCAGCCAATGGCTGTGCCGGGGAAGATCGTAAAGGTCGAGAAGAAGGGTGATTTCGCGTCGTTCATGCAGCCAAACCAGCTGTGGCCCAAGCCCGAGGCAGCGCAAGTGCTGCTCGAGCGGGCGATGATGGAGTTCACGGGCAAGCCGAACCTGGTGGAAGCGATGAAGCGCTTCATTCACAAGGACGACACGGTAGCCATCAAGGTGAATGGTATCGCGGGCCAGAAGGGCTACACGATGGCGGTCAACTTTGAGCTGATCAAGCCGGTGGTCGAGGCGGTGATCGGCGCGGGTGTCCCCGCGGAAAAAATCACCGTGTACGAGCAGTTCCCCACCTTCTTGATGGGCACGCGGGTCAGCGTGAAGGGCTATGACCTACCGGCGGGCGTAAAGACCGCCACCCACAACAACCGCGACCACAAAATGCCGGAGATAACCATCTATCAAGGCATCAAGACCAAGTACGCGACGCAGTTGCTGGAGGCGACCGCGGTGATCGACATGACCCAGATGAAGGATCACGGGATTTGCGGCTACACCGGCACGCTGAAGAACATCACCCACGGCAACGTCAACAACCCGGAAGATCACCACGCGCACCTGGCCAGCCCGCAGATCGCGATGCTCTACAACCACCCCATCGTGACCAGCCGTGTGCGGCTCCACATCACTGATGGCTTCAAGATCATGTACGACCGCGGCCCGCTCGATCGCGATCCGAGGACGCGAGTGCCCCACGGCGCGGTCTACGTGGCGACTGATCCAGTGGCTATGGATCGCTACGGTTGGAAGGTGATCGACGATGAGCGCAAGACGCGCGGTCTGAAGTCGCTCGCAGAGGTCAAGCGCGAGCCTAAGTACATCCAGACCGCAGGTGAGTTCGGGCTCGGCGTGTTCGACTTGAACAAGATCCGCGTGAAGAGCGTCACCATCTGAACACTTGAGCGGTTCCGCTAGGAACCGTGATTTATCTAGGGTCGGGCGTAGCTGCCGCTGGCGTGGCACACGACGCCGGGTTCGCCGGCGAGGCTGATGCGGATATCGCCGTGCACCAGCCTGCGGCCGCATTTTAGGATGCTGGCTTCGCACACCAGGGCCTCCAGGCGCGGCTTGCGCAGGAAGTGGATGCTGATGTCGCTGGTCACCGCCATGGCCTCCAGGCCGATCTCGGTGAGCACCGCGGCCCACAGCGTCATGTCAGCCAGCGCGAACAACGTGGGGCCGCTGGTCGTGCCACCTGGTCGGCGAAACGACTCAGCCGTCTCGAGGCGGATGCGCGCGAAACCTCGCCGCATCTCTTCGACCCGGAAGTCGAAATCCTGCCCCATTTGCATGTGGTCTTTGACCAACTGGGTGAAGGTCTGTGCGCTGATCCGGGGCTCTTGCATGCAGCAACCAGTGCACCAGCTGTGGCGCCGTCGCAAGCTACAAAATTAGTACGGCGGATACCGTGTGGAACCCGCCGTTTCAGCGCTGGTCAGCGCTCATGGACCGCGAAACCTTAGTAGTTCAGCGGCTGGATCACGTTCCAAGGCACCCAATAGGCGTTCTTGTTCTTGCCTGAAGGGGCACCTTCAGCCGTGTAGTAGAAGGGGTCCGAGCCGATGTGGCTATTCCACAGCACGAACGCCGGTGGGTTCTTACCGTTGGTGCCCCAGTACACGCCTGTCATGCCGACCTTGATCTTTTCGTCGTAGTTGCGCACCGCCTTGACCTTGCGCCCCGGGGTGAAGGCCTGCTTGATCACATCCCAATCGACCCAGTACGCGTTGGCGTCACGTCCTGGGGGTGCGCCGCCGCCGGTGTAGTACGCCGGACCGACCCCGATGTGATCATCCCACAACACGAACGCCGGTGGGTTCTTGCCGTTGGTGCCGTAGTAGGTGCCCATCATGCCGCGCTTGATCTTGGTGTCGTAGTTCTTCACCGCGATCACCCTCACCCCATTGGGGAGCGCCTCGTCCAGGGCGTCGAACGGCATCCAGTAGGCGTGGTCTGCCTTGCCTGGGGGCGCGCCTTCACCGGTGTAGTAGGTGGGGCTAGCTCCGATGCGCTTGTCCCAGATCACGAACGCGGGCGGGTTGCCGCCGTTGGTGCCCCAATACACGCCCTCCATGCCTTTGGTGACTTTGCCGTCGTAGCTCTTGGTGGCGACCACGCGGGTGCCAGGCCTCAGCACCTCTTCGATGACGTTCCACTCCACCCAGTAGGCGTAGTCTTGCTTGCCCGCGGGCGCTCCTTCAGCGGTGTAGTAGGACGTCTTGGCGCCAATGCGCTGATCCCAGATCACGAACGCTGGGGGGTTACCGCCGTTGGTACCGTAGTAGGTGCCGACCATCCCCGTGCGGATCTTGCCGTCGTAGTCCTGGATCGCCCGAACGCGCATGCCGGGGGTCATCGCGCGCTCTAGGATGTCCCAGGGCACCCAATAGGCGTGATCGTTCTTTCCGGGGGGTGCGCCCTCGTCGGTGTAGTAGACCGGGTTTTCGCCGATGCGCTTGTCCCAGATCACGAACGCCGGCGGGCTGCCGCCGTTGGTGCCGTAGTAGGTGCCGGTCATGCCCGCCACGATCTTGCCGTCGTAGCTGCGGCTCGCGCGCACCCGGGTGCCGGCCTTGAAGAGCGCGACTGCTTTGGCCTCGGCGGGAGTGCTCCCGACCACGACGGTGGGCTCCAGCTTGCAGCCGTCGGCGTCTCCGCCGTCGCACGCTTGCTTGAACAGCGCCTTGGCGCGCGCGTCGTCTTTCGCGACGCCGCGGCCCGTCTGATACAGCCCGCCCAGCAGGCGACACGCGGAAGCGGAGTCGAGCTTGCACGCCTTCTGGTACAGGGTGGCTGCCTTGGCGTAGTCCGGGCTCGCGCCTTGCTCGTAGGTGATCCCAGCGTTCATACAGCCGATGCCGTTGTCGCCGTCGCACGCCTTCACGTACAGCTTCTGGGCCAGCACCGGATCTTTCTTCACGCCCTGGCCGTTGTCGTATTGATAGCCAAGATCGCTGCAGGTTCGGGCGTTGCCAGCCAAGCAGGCGCGGCGCCGATACACCGCGGCTTCCGCAGGGTTCTTAGCGACACCGGTGCCGGTGTTGAGCATGTAGGCGTAGTTCGCGCAACCCACTAGGTTGCCGCCGTCGCAGCCCCGCTTGTAGAGCGTGGCTGCCTTTTCGTTGCTCGCGCCGACGCCCATGCCCTTTTCGTAGTAGAACCCCAGGTCGGTGCAGCCCCGCGCGTCACCCGACTCACAGCCTAGGGCCATCAGCTTGGACGCCTTGTCCTCATCTTTGGTGACGCCGCGCCCGGTGTGGAACATGTAGCCCGCGTTGGAGCATGAGATGGCGTCTCCGCCCTTGCAGGCGATGAGATAGCTCTTGGTCGCGTCGGTGAGCTTGCCTTGGTCCTCTTGCAGCAGACCTCGCAAGCGGCAGCTCGCGACGTTGCCCTTGCTACACTGAGCAGCGCACTCCGTCTCGTTCTTGCCATCACACTCGTAGGCTGTGGTGACCGAGGCCTTCTTGGTGCATTTCCCGCCGCTGAACACCAAACCAGGCGGACAGCTCGCGGTGTCTTTGCCGTGAGACTTGCCTTCTTCCAGGCCGCCCGTCTCCTTTGGAATTTCCGCGTCAGGTCCAATGCCTGAGATTTTGACCAGATCGAGGCGCATGGCCGACTGACACTGCGGCGGCGGGTGATCACTCATCGGATCGGCCTTCTCGCACTCAGCGGGGCGCCCATCGGTGATCTGGGACTGCTTTTGTTTGGACGCAGAGGCGCTCCCTCCACCCCCCAAGACCTCGGCCATCACGCCGCCGAGGGCGGCGGAGTCGGTGCTCACGATGAAGGCGCCGACCGTCGCGCCTTGGACGAAGTGAGTCGCGCCTTCGCAGTCGCCCTCCATGTGAGCTTTTTCGACCTCGGTGATCGCCGAGCGCTTCTTGCCCACCATGATCAGCTGCACGTCGATGCCGCTGCCTAGCTTGAGGTGACCGCCGGCTTTGGCCACGAAGGCAGCGCCGGTGAGCGGCAAGTTCGCGACGATCTCAGACTGATCTTTCAGGCTCAGCTTCTCTTCTTTGGTAGAGACACCAATGAAGCCGTAGTCGCCCTTTACGCGGCAGTTTGGCAACAGCTTGATGGCGTCGCAGCTGTACGAGACCACGGCGATGCCGTCGTGCATCGCCGTCTCCAGGTTGAGCCGGTCATTGCCGCGCCAGTCCACGATAAGTGGTTCCGCACGGTTCATCTTGCTGGGATCACAGCTCTCGTTGAACGCGTCGGGCGGCGCAGGGGGCGTGGCGTTCGGTAGTGTGCTGGGGCAGCCGGCAAGTGTCAGCACGCAGGCTGCGGTCGCGAGCTTAGCGAGGTTTGTGATGTTCATCGCATTCCTTTCAGGAGCTTGGCCAGAGCGGGCCACTCCAACCCACAAGACTAACGGTGTCTCGATAAGTTCCGCTACCCCGTTCGGGGGGAGGAACCGCTTTCTCGGTCCTCGTTCTAGGGGGCTCACGGTTAGCTCTAGCGTATCGCGGCGCGCTTGGCTGCCTACCGCTTGGGCAGCAGCCGTCTTGGCAGCAGCGTTTTGGAGGTCAGCGTCTCGACGGCAGCCGCATGGGCGGCCGGCACTCAGCCTTCGCGCCTGGAGGTCGATTCAACGCGCTGTCGAATCAAGCAAGGTCAGTCCACGTCCAACGCCCGGTGGGACAGGCTTTGAGCCGGCAGGCAGGGTTCTCGCTCGCGGCGGGGTTCTCACCAGCGGCAGGGAGCGCAGCGCATGCTAGGTTGTGAAGGCATGCGACGGCAGCGCCAAGCGATCCGAGCCGCAGCGTGGGCGTGCGCGCTGCTCGCGCTGGCTGGCTGCGCGACGCCACCACAAGCAGCTAGGCCAGCGGCTGAGCCGCAGCGCGCGGCTCAAGGCACCGCTGCTGATGACGCGCCAGCCCCCAGCGACGAGCATGAAGCGGCGCTCCGGCGGCTCTTGGCGAGCGCTTGGGGAGAGCGCAACGACAAGGACGATCAGCTGCGCGCGCCCACTCCGGATTGGCGCAACTGGAAGCGCGTGCGCTATTGGGGCGTCCAGCACTTCACCGGGTTCCGCTACGGAGACGCTCACGACGTGATGGCGATCGTGTTCGTGCAGCCCGTGCCTGCGGGCGAGTCGAACGACTCGCGCAGCTGCATGCGGCGCTTCGAAGCCTGGGGCTGGCCTAAGGTGCACAGCTTTGAGGTGAGCCTGAGCCCGCTACGCGCTAAGCGCCGCGAGTATCGAGGCAAGCCGATGCTGGTGAAGCAACTCGATGGCTACGTTGACCTGGGCCTGGATCGGAAGTTTTTCTCAGCGGCGTTCGCTGCCTATCCCGCCATTTACCCTGATTCATGTCTGATCTACGGCGTCGCGGTGCCTTGGCGTGGTCACGAGCAGCTGGCCAAGCAGCTGCGCGATCGCTGGGTCCTCGAAGGCTTTCAGCGCATGCGTCCGCTCACCTCCGAGACGCCCACGCGCAAGTAGCTCAGTCCGTTTTAGGCCCCCGAGCTCGCGGCGATCAACGCCACCAAGTACACCACCGCGCCCAACAGCCAGATCGCGCTGCGCACAAACATGCGATGGCTGAACCCCCAGATCAGCGCCAGCGGCGGGATCACCAGCGCCAAGGCGGCGCGCCACAGGCCCTCTTGCCGCGCGACGCCAACGCACAGCGCCAGGTGACTGGTGACCAGCGCCCCAAATGACAGCGAAAGCGCGATCACCACGACCCAATCCATGTCTGCTCTCGATCCTTGAACGCCGCACAGCGGCGACCACCCGTTGTTTTGCTGGTTGGTCTCGCCTGCACTGGGCGGCGATGTTGGCGGCAATTCGGCTCCCCGTCAGGGTCGCCGGCGAGCCTACACCGGATTGTTCCCACTTCCCTAGACCCTCGGTGCAGCTCGGCTGCGGGCTGGCCAAGCTGACTTGATTTCGCGGTGCGCTTTCCAGTTGTGCTGGCGAGGGCGGTGGTATGCTCCGCGGACCTTGAGGGCCATCACATTCATCGCGGCAGCGGCGGTCATCGGCTTGCTGGCACCGCTACCCATCGGTCTGCACGCGGCGAAGGCCGAGGGCATTACTTCCCGGCCTGACACCATGTCGGTCAAGGACATCAAGCCGGGCATGAAGGGCTACGGGCTCACGGTGTTCAAAGGCACCAAGCCTGAGAAGTTCGAAGTCGAGGTGATCGACGTCGTGCACAACTTCCAGCCGCGCCAGGAGCTGATCCTGATCAAGACCATGCACCCTCGACTTGAGGTGGCCAAGGTCGTGGCGGGGATGAGCGGCAGCCCGATCTACCTCAACAACAAGATGATCGGCGCGTACGCTTACGGCTGGACGTTTGGCGAGGAGCCTGTCGCAGGCGTGACGCCGATCCGCAACATGCTCGAAGATCTGGTGCGGCCGCTGCCCAAGACGGTCGACGGCTGGCCAATTCATGCGTTGCCCGGCGGAAAGCCCAAGGCTAAGCAGACGCTGCGCCAGACCGGCTCGCGGCAGCGCTACGCGGGCAACATCCAAGACTACAGCGTCCTGAAGCACGCTAAGCAAATCGGCGCGGCCAAGCAGGCGCGTGGACCGAGCGGTAGCGGTCCGGTGCGCCCCGTGGCGACCCCGATCATGGTCGGCGGCATGACGGCTGACGCCATTGAGCTGGCGCGTGAGCTGTTTTCTCCGCTCGGCCTCGAGCCAGTGCAAGCCGGCGGTGGGGGCGGCGTTCAGCCGGGGGCACCGACGCGCTTTGAGGACGGTGGGGCGATCGGCGTGCAGTTAATCCGCGGGGATATGAGCGCGATGGGCCTTGGGACCGTGACGCGAGTGGAAGGTGACAAGCTGGTCGCCTTCGGTCACCCGATGATGCTCGCGGGCAACACGGCGCTGCCCACCTCAGTTGGCCGCGTGATGCACTTCATGGCCAGCAAGGCGCGCAGCTTTAAGATCGGTGAGGCAGTGCGCCCCGTGGGCGCCCTGGTCAACGATCGGCAGGCCTCCATCGTCGTAGACCAATCAGTCCAGGCGCCGGTGTTCCCAGTCAGCCTCACTATCAAGAACGTCCCTGGCAACCCGTATACCAAGTGGAACTTCGAGGTCGCGCACGAGAAGTTCATGACGCCTTCGTACGTCGCGGTGGCGCTGGGCAGCGCGCTGCAGGCGGTCGCTGCAGAGACCCAGGACATCAGCTGGAACGCCACCAGCAAGCTCAAGATCAAGGGCTACGGTGAGATCGAGCTAGAGGACTTCGGCGTCTCGGTGGGTGGCTCGCCCTCGCCCAGAGACTTCATCGGCTCGAACCTGGTACGGGCGATCGGCGCCGTGATGAACAACCCATGGGAGTACGCCTTCATCGAGGGCGTGAGCATGGAGATCGAGTTCCGCTTCGCGCGCGAGATCTATCTGCTGCGCGGCACTGAGCTGCTCGACCCTGAGGTGGACGCCGGGCAATCCGCACGGATTCGCCTAACGCTGATGCCCTGGGCAGGCAAGGAGATCACGCGGGTCATCAAGGTGCCGATGCCCAAAGATCTGGCTGGTCAGACGGTGAGCCTAAGCCTCGCTCCTGGCTACACGCACAACAAGACCAAGGCGTCACCGAGCAACCTGGGCGAGCTGATCAAGAACTTTGAGGATCCAATCTACCCCCCCAAGTCGCTGGTCGTCAGCTACAGCAGCCAATCGGGTGGCGTGACCTACAAGGGCATGATCGCTGAGGATCTGCCAGCCGGCGCGATGGACATGATCCGCCCGACTCAGTCGAGCGTGGCTCCAGAGTCCTTCTCCCCGATGGTGCGTCACGTGGTGCCCCTGCCGCTGTTCATGGTGGGCGGCGATCGGGTGAGCGTCATCGTCCGGCCGGTGGTGCGCTAGCGCGTTGATTTAGTAGCCTTGATTTTCGTGGGCTTGGGGTGCTCGCGGTCACGTCCTGACCACCCCCGCTCGCCCTAACCCGCAGCTTCGAACTGACTCTCTTCGACTGATTCACCGATGCAAAAATTACGATTTGTCTCCCGTCTTGCGCTGTTGTCCGGCCTCGCTTTGGCGGGGTTGTCGTCGACGGCCTCTGCTGTCGGCACGCGCACCTTCGACCTCGGCACCAAGGCTGACTTTGAGGGTGGTGATCTGAAGGGCGTCGCCATCGACTCCGCGGGCCGCGTGCGCGCTGGGCTCAACCTCGGCAAGGTCGGGATCGAGGGCGCCGACACGGTGTGGAGCGCGCTGGTTCAAAAAGACGGCACGCTCCTGCTAGGCACTGGCAACGAAGGCAAGCTGATCGCGCTCAAGGGTGCCAAGACAACTGTCCTCGCGGAAACGAAGACCCTGGCTATCACGTCGATGGTCGAAGCCTGGGGTGGCGCCGTGCTGCTCGGCACGCTGCCAGGTGGCGAGGTGAAGAAGTGGGAGGGCGGCAAGCTCACCACGCTGGCCAAGCTGCCGGACGCAAAGCACATCTGGGCGCTAGCCTACGACCCCAAGCAGCGCGTCGTGTACGCGGCGACGGGCCCTGAGGGCAAGCTCTATCGCATCTCTCAGCAAGGCCAAGCCCAGGTCTTCATGAGCTCCGACGAGAAGCACCTGATGAGCGTCGCGGTGTCGCCTGACGGCAAGGTCTACGCGGGGGGCGGCGAGAAGGGCCGGCTCTACCTGGTTCAGGGCGGAAACAAGCCCGTGCAGGTCATCTACGATTTCGGCGTAACCGAGGTGCGCGGCATCGCGTTCGGGGCAGGTGGCTTGGTGTACGCCATCGCCAACGAAATCTCGGCGGGGAGCTACGCCTCGTTCTCGTCAGGTCTGGGCTTGTCGGGCCCGGTGCCGACGCCGCCCAAGACCCGTGGCAAGGGCGTGCTGTATGTCTTCGACAAGGACGGCGCTCCAGAGAAGCTGATGGAAGACAGCTCGGAGCACTTCGTCACGCTCACGGTCGGCGACGATGGTAAGCCCTACGTAGGCTCCGGCGCGGAGGGCAAGATCCACACGGTCGATGATACGCACAACTCGGTGCTGGTGGCAGACGTCGAGGAGCGCCAAGTGTCTCAGCTGGTGATGAGCGGCAAGAGCCACTACGTCATCGCCAGCGATCCGGTGGTGGTGCACCCGGTTCGGGGGGTGGGTGGGCCAGACGCTGTGTGGACCAGCAAGGTGCTGGACGCTGGGCTGCGCGCCCGCTTTGGTCGCATGACCTGGGAAGCCGACGGTACGCTCGAGTTCAGCACCCGCACGGGGAACACCAAAGAGCCCGACGACACCTGGAGCGCCTGGAGCGCCGGCATGGCGGCGCCCGAAGTGGTGAAGAGCCCTGCCGCGCGGTTTGTTCAGGTGCGCGCGCGCTGGTCAAAGGACCCGAAGGCTGAGCTGACTGAGCTGACGCTGCCGTTCGTCACCGACAACTTGAAGGCGGTGATCACCAAGGTCGACGTCAAGGTGAAGAGCAACACTAGCCCGGGGATGGAGTCTTCGGGCGGTCCGGTCTCGGCCAAGCCCAGCACGCAGGTGAACCTGACCTGGCAGGTCGATAACCCGGACAATGATGTCTTGGATTACCAGCTGGAATATCGCTTGGTGGGGACGACCACGTACTACCCGCTAGAGAAGCCCGGCGACAAGATCACCGCGTCGAGCTACACGTGGGAGACCGCGCACCTGCCTGAGGGCAAGTATCACGTCCGCGTCACGGCGAGCGACTCCCCGAGCAACATGCCATCCCGCGTGAAGCGCCATCGCATGGAAAGCAACGTGATCATCGTCGACAACACGCCGCCCAGCGTGATCGGCTTGGCCGCTAATGGCCGGCGCGTGACCGGCAGCGCGGTGGATGGCGTCGGCCCGATCCAGCGCATCGAGATCTCGGTGGCCGGTACCGACGAGTGGTTCCCCTTCGATCCGAAGGATGGAATCTTTGATGAGGCGAAAGAGGAGTTCGACGCCGACGTGTCCGCGATCGCGGGCAAGGGTCCGGTGATGCTCAGCATCCGCGTCTACGACAGCGCTTCGAACACCGTCGTCGCCAACGTCGCGCTCAAGTAGCGCCCGGCGAGCCTCGCGCCGGGCTGCGAGCGCGCGGCCGCTCGACCTCGGCCGGGCCGCGCTCGCTCCAGCGACTAGGTTGATCCACGATTCGGCACGGATCCGCGACAGCGCTGCCACGGCGTAGACAGTGGACTCACCCCAGATCGCCCTGAGTTCGCCTTGGCACGGCGTGTGCTGTATATCTCCTTCAGCTACCCCCGATGCTTCGTCGCTCGCTCTCACCTCTCGCCGCGCAAACCCGCCCCAGCCAGGGCCAGCCGTTGGCCCAGCTCCTCGGGCGGACGGCGTTTGTTCTCGGGTTGTTCGCGCTCCTGGTCGGACCTAGCTGCGCGAGTCTCGCAGACTCAGAGGGCAGCGCTGGGGGCCCGTTTGGCGGTGCAGGCGGCTCGTGTGTGGGGTGTGGCGGCGATCCTGGCGACGGCGCCGCGTTAGATGTGCCTGTCGTGGACTCAAGCGGGGGCGCGAACGTGGGCGGCGCGCCGGCGTGCGGCGTGGGTGAGTGCCAACCAGACAACCCAACAGCATGCCTGGGGTTCCAGCCGGACGCTGGCGGCGCGAGCGGCGTAGCGGGCGCGGCGGGTTCGGGCGCTGGCACGTCTGGTGCCGCTGGCGCGTCCGGCGCCGCGGGGACGGCAGGGACGGCAGGCGCGGATGCAGCCGATGCGGCGGCGGATCGCGCGCAATTGCCCGCTCAAACGCCGCCTTCCTACCGAGGGCTGCCGCCAGGCGAAGACGCGGTGTACGCTTGTCACATACGCCGTGGGGAAACAGGTGAGCTGGGGGGATCCGGATCGCTGGTGCGACGCTGCGAACCAGCGGGGGCCAAGGCTTCAGGGGAGCCATGCACCTCCTCCGGCGATTGCGCGCCCGGGTTGGGCTGTGTGGGCGAGGAGAACCTGGGTCGTTGTCGCGCCTTCTGCTGCGAAGGCGGCGCAGGCTGCGCCGATGGCACCTTCTGCGCCAAGCGCGCCTTGCGCGATGACGCGCTGCCCGACGGTGAACAGCTCAGCGTGCCGGTCTGCGCAGCTGCTGACAACTGCAGCCTGGGCGAGCCGTATCCTTGCGACAACACGGATCCCAACGCTGGCTGCGTGTGTAGGGCTGGCGCGGCCTGCACCGTGGTGCGGGCAGACGGCACCACGTCTTGCGTGCCGCCAGGCGCGGGCGTAGCCGGGCAGGCGTGCCCATGCGCCGCCGGGCATATTTGTTCTCAGGCCAGCGGCCAGTGCGTCCAAATTTGCAAATTGGGAGCTAGCAGCCCGACGTGTGGGAGCGGGCGCTGCCAAGCTCCAGCCAAATTTCCGGAGGGATATGGCGTGTGCGTGGCCTCCGACTACGACTCGGGCAGCTGAGCTGCGTCCTCTGGCTTCCAGTGGCTTCGCGCGCCCCTTCGCGAGTTCGGATGGACTGCTAGAGGTAGAGGCCGAGGTTGCGTCCGGCGGAGATCGAGAAACGCTCGTCCAAATACTGTGCGACCGCACCCGTTAGGATTTTCTCCGCGTGGTCACGGCTGTAGTTGAGGTTGGCGGTTGCGAACCGGGCCATGGTTCGGATCGCTGCTTCGATCACCTCCCGGCACTCTCGGACGGCTTCGCCGTTGCCAGCTTGATTCACGCGGATGTGGCGCAAGAGGTCGGCGATTCGCGGGTCGTCGCCCAGCTCAGAACTCCGAAAATACGCAACGAGGACGCTGTTGAGGTATCCATCGCCATATTTCCGCTCGGCACCCCCCAAGGCTCTCCGCAGGTGAAGCGCAAGCCGCTGAGCTTCAGCCTCTACAGTCGGCGACGTCCAACCCAACTTGATCATTTCGAGATCGAGCTCTGGGTTCCAAGGTTCAGTTTCGTCAGGCGAAGGGCCCGCGAAGCGGATCCTCATCACCGCCGGGCCGTAGCTCAGGCCATCAAACGCGCGTTGGATCTCCACCGTTGGCTTTTCGTCTCCAGCAAGCGCGCGCCAACGCCGAAGTCGCGGATGCTCGACCTCGTGATTTGTGAAAAAGCGTTCAAGATGTGCCATCAAGCGTTCCCGTCATTCTAGCCTCCCACTGGAGTGCTTCCAGAAAGAACTTCACCGCGCGCTCACAAGCCGGGCCGCGTGCGCTCGTGATGACCAAGTGCCGTGCCTCATCCGCGAAGTCGCTGATCCCTTTCACCACAATCCAGGTAGGATTTTCAGGCGAATCGGCACCCAGGAGCCCGCCGCCCTCCATTTCTCCTCCGACGACCAATCCAAAACGATCGCCAAGCGCGCGTGCTAGCTCATTGCGAAACTCAGTGCTGTGGACCCTGCCGCTGCCAGTCAGCATCCCTCCGAAATGTGCCTTGCCGCGCCACTCTGCAGCTTGTGCATGAAACCTCTGCAGCATCTCAAGGAGATCGCGCTTCGCGTTGAATTTTTGGACCGTTGAGTAGTCATTCGTGGTGATCCCACCGATACCACAAATAACCTTGCGGAAATCATATGGTAATAGACACGTAGAGATGAGCACGTGCCCAAGTTCCTGATTTGTAGGCATTGCGCCGAAAGCCATGCCCAAGCCAACCAGAGACGTTGCTTGGCATTCCACTCGGCAACGAATTGCCATCGCAGCTGAGCCGCTCGAGCCGAACGGCCCCATTTGCGTACGAACAACCGCGACCCGTCGAACACCGATCACGCCGAGATCGAGGTACGTGGCAAAAACTCCCAGCTTTTTCTTCGGTTTGAGTCCCATCGCCTTCGCCACGCGCTTGACGGCCTTTTCCTCCGTGTCCACCGCCACAAAGCAGAGTGTATCAAACGCCAACCGCTCAGGCTCATCGGCGCCCGATGCAGCGGACCCTGCGGGCGGGGGTGGGTTTGCAACGTCGTCTGTCCCCGCCTCGGGGCGGGCCGTGTTGTCTGTCCCCGCCTCCGGACGCGCAGTGTTCCCGGCGCTGCGAGGGACACCCTCCAGGTGAGCGTTCACCTCGCCCCCCAAGAGCAGGGCCGCACAACACAGCCACAGCCACAGCATGAGCACGGCGACGGTCGCCAAGCTGCCGTAGAACAGGGTGAACCGCGACAGTTCTTTGACGTAGGCGGTGAACCCCCACGAGGCCATACCGCCGATGAACACCGCGGTGATCGCTCCTGGCCAGACCCGGCGCTTGATGCCAGGTCGCACCACTGCCACGCGGAAAAACACCGCGAGGAACGCCGTCATGCCGACCACGGTGACCCCGATGGCGACGGCGCGCGCCAGCCTCAAGCTCTCCGTTTGGTTGCCCAAGATCGCCTCAAGGATCGCCACCGGGCCACCGGCGATGGACACCGCCAGCCACGCGATGAGCGGCACCGCCGCCACCAGCAGGGCCGCGCAGGCTAGGCTCAGCGCCCGCTTGTGCCACCACGGGCGCTTGGCGGCCCGGAGCGCGCCCTCGAATACGTTCATTACCGTATGGAAAGCACTACTGGTCAGCCACAACGCGCCAAACGCGGCCAGCGGGGCGACGGCTGCGCTGTCCGCGTAGCGGCCGAGCTGCTGCTTGAGGACGCTCTGCACGTCGGTCGGTGTCAGGCTGAGCAGCAGCGTCACGCTGTCGATCGCCGCAGGTCTGCGATGTACCACCACCCCCAAACCCCACCCCGCCAGGGCGAGCAGCGGGATCATGGCCAAGAACAGGTCGAAGGCCATGGCCCCGGCGGCGCGGCCGGCGTGGTGGGCTGACATGGCGAGGGCGAGTGACCTCACGCCGCTGCGCACCCGCCCCGCAGAGAAGAAGCGATCCAGGCGATGCCCCGCTTCATCGCGGGCTTGGAGCAGCTTGGCTTTTGGATCGTTCATGGGGAGCGAAGGTGCGCGCAGGCGCATTGCGTCCGCAGCAGATCATCGCATACGTACAGCTGTGAAGACGCTCCAGCAAAGCATTGCGATCACAACGCCCGGCCCGGGCTTCAGCGACGTCACCCGGCAGATCGCAGCGTTGGTCGCGCCGTCTCAGATTCAAACTGGGCTTTGCAGCGTGTTAGTGCGGCACACCTCGGCGAGCTTGGTGATCCAAGAGAACGCAGATCCAGCTGTGTTGCGCGATTTAGAGCGCTGGATGTCGGAGCTGGTGCAGCGAGCGCAAAGGTGGGAGCACGACGCTGAGGGGCCCGATGACATGCCCGCCCACGTGCGCAGCGCGCTGACCAAGACGAGCGAGACGATCCCGGTGGTGGCCGGGAGGCTCGGTTTAGGCACCTGGCAAGCCATTTACTTGTGGGAGCACCGCGATCGACCGCACACCCGCGAGCTGGTGGTGACCTTGCTGGGGGTGTAGGGCCAGGCGCCAAGCGGCGTCGCGCGACAGCCCAGCGAACCTACAGCACAGGCCTGCAGGCGGGAAAAATGGCCAGGCGCAGCAGGGCGCGGCGCGCTGCGACGTACGAAGCCAGCGTGGTAGGCGCCTCACGGAAACGCGAGCGGTGTGAAGATCGGCCACCCTGGTGTGCTGGCTGAGCACGCCAGGCGGACCGGGTGGAGACCACCGAGCGCGCGGAGCGCTTTGAAAGCGCTGCGCGTTGGGACTGCAGCGCGCTGAGAGCGCAGGGCGCTAGGGACGCTGCGTTAGGCGCGGGGGCGAACTGGGCTGAAATGCGATGTATCCTGCCCGCTGACTGGCACGTGGCTTGCTGGGCGTGGTGCTGACCCGTCGCTTGTGGCGGGAGCGGTCAACCACGCGCGCTCGCGGAGCGCGAACAGAAATATTTTTGAATCCGGGCGGAAGCTCGAGGTGCGACGCAGTCCTGCGTCTGGAGGCAGCATGTTAGACAATATCGCTGAACAATTGCTGGTGGCCAACGACGACTACCAAGACGCGCGGCCGCTGGTAGACATCGAGGGGCTGTCTTCTGCCCGCGTTTGCCGCTTCCTCAACGACCTAGTGCGGGGCATGGACGCGACGGAGAGCTACTTGGAAGTTGGGACATGGAAAGGCAAGACGCTGCTCAGCGCGGCCTATGAGAACCAGGGCAAGGTGTGTTTTGCGTGTGACAAGTTCCGGGTGCTGGGGCGCTTCACGGGCCTGGGGTGTTTGGCCAAGCAGGCGCTGTATCGCAACATTGAGCGCTACGAAGCCCAGAGCGCCGAGATCATCTTTCACCACACCACCAGCGCGCGCTTGTTTCGTGAGCGTCGCGTGACGGGGCCAATCGGCGTCTACTTCTACGACGGTGACCACTCGTTCGCTGGTACGTACCACGGCATCTCAGCGGCTATCCCGTGCCTCAGCCAGCGTTCGGTGGTGTTGGTCGACGACTGGAACGATCCGGTGATCCGTGGCGCGTCAAGAGAGGCGTTGCGCAGCAACCAGGTAAGCCTGCTGTGGGAGCGCGAGCTGTCGGGAGACCACACAGCGGCGGGGTGGTGGAACGGCCTCGGCGTGTTCTTCGTGGAGCGGGCGCGCTAGCTCACGGTACGAGGACCAGCTTGCCGCTGGTGCGGCGGGCCTCTAGATCGCTCAGGGCCTGTACTGCGTCGCCGAGGGGAAACGAGGTGGGGGTCTCGGGCAGGACGACGCCGCGCTTCACCAGCTGCATCAGCTCGCCCAGGCACGGCGTCATCAGATCGGGGCGCTTCTGCGCCATCACGGCCAGGTGGTAGCCGATCACCTCTACTGGCTTGAAGATCAGCGTGGTGTTGTCGATCAGCGCCTGCTTGGCCGTGGCTGAGCCGAAGACGACGATGCGACCGTACGGGCGAATTGCGCGGAAATTGCGCTCAAAGACCTCGCCGCCCACCATCTCCAGGATCAGATCCACCCCCTGGCCCTCGGTGCGCGACTTGACCTCTGCGACGAAATCTTGCTCGGCGTAGTTGATCAGCTCGTCGGCGCCGTTGGCTTTGGCGATCGCTAGCTTGGCGGCCGTCGAGGCGGTGGCGAACACCCGCGCCCCCAGGTGCTTGGCGAGGCGCGTGGCGGCGCTGCCCACGCCGCCCGCTGCCGCGTGGATTAACACGCTCTCACCCTCGGCGAGGCGCCCCACCGTACGCAAGCACCCGTACGCGGTCAGCCACTGCACAGGGAACGCCGCGCCCTGCTCCAGGCTCCATCCGTCCGGAAGCGGTAGCAGGTTGCCCGCCGGCCAGGCGAGGTACTCAGCGAACGCGCTGGTGCCGTAACCCATCACGCGATCGCCAGGCTTTAGCCCGCTGTCTTCGGGGGCGCTCTCGACCACCCCCGCGGCTTCTATGCCCGCGACGTAGGGCGGCTTGGGGCCTCCGGCGTACAGGCCGCGCGCCTGCATCACGTCAGCGTAGTTGATGCCCGCGGCGGCGACCTTGACCAACACCTGGCCGTCTCGCGGCGTAGGCACCGGCTGCTCGATGACGCGCAAGGCGGATACACCGGTCAAGCTGTCAGCGACTACGGCGCGCATGCTTTGGCTCATCCGTCACGAGTACACCGCTTCGGAAGCGCGCAAAAGCGTCATGGTCCGGGTTGCGCGCTTGACGCAGCGCACCGCAGCGCTGCCGTGGAGAAAACAGGCGCTCCGCGCTGGTGAAACCTGGGCGCAAACGGGTCGCGGCGCCTGCGCGCTGCCCGCTCGTGCGCCGGTACGGGCTAGGGCGCGGGGTCGGGTGCGCCTTTGGGTGGAGCGGGCGTGTCAGCCACAATCAGGTGGTTTTGACCGTCAGCGGTCTCGTACACCGCGTCGAGGCTGCGGACCCCGCCGTCCGGATCGGCGACGCTATCGTAGACGTACCAGGCGGCTTGGGCTCGCGCGGAGCTTAGATCCAGGATCATGAAGCCGCGTTGGGTGACGTTGGAGTAGAAGATGTGCGGGTTCTCTTTGAGGGCCGCCTCGACCACTGCATCAATGCCGGGCGGAAATCCAGGCGAGGTCACCGACGAGGTGACGAGCTCGACCCCGACTGAGCCCTTGCCTGTGGCGCGGTCGTAGACCTCGGGGTTGTTGGGATCGAGGGTCAGATCACTGCCCCAGCCGCTGTGGATGTCGCCGGTGAGCACCACCACGTTGTCGATCTGTTGGTCGCGCAGCAAGGTCATGAAGCGATCTCTCGAGCCGGGGTAGCCCTGCCATTGATCGTGGTTCACCAGGGAGCCGCCGCCTTCGGAGTTCGGCGCGCCCGCGTTCTTGAGGTGGGCCATCATCACCTGTTGAGCGACCACGCGCCACTTGGCTTGGCTGGTCTTGAGCTGGTCGTCCAGCCACAGCTCTTGGTCGTCGCCCAGCAGCGTGCGCCCAGGCTCCTCGTCTGGTGCGGGTCCGAGCAGCTTGCCATCGTCTTCATCGCGACCCCACAGCCGCGTGTCCAAAAAGATTAGATCTGCCAGGTTTCCGTAGGAAAAGGAACGGAAGATCTTGCCGTTCTCACCGCCGCGGATCGGCATCCACTCGGTGTAGGCTTGGATGGCCGCGGCCTTGCGCGTGGCCCAGTCGCCTTCGGTCACTGGATCGTGGTTCTCTGCGCCGTCCTTGAACGAGTTGTTGGCGGTCTCATGGTCATCCCACACGGCGATAAACGGATGTTGGCGGTGGACCGCCTGCACATCCGCGTCGCGCTTGTACTGGGCGTGGCGCACGCGGTAGTCGTCCAGGGAGACGATCTCGTGCGCTGGCTCGTACTCGCGCACGGCGCCGTACTGGCCGCTGCCGTACTCGTAGATGTAGTCGCCCAAGAACAACACCGCGTCGAGGTCGAGCTCGCCGGCGACGTCGCGGTAGCCATGAAAGTAGCCATGGGCCAGGCTGGCGCAGCTCATCACGGCGAAGCGCAAGCGCTCGACGTCAGCGCTGGGCGCGGTCTTGGTGCGGCCAGCGGGCGACGTGCGGCCGAGGGCCTTGAACTGGAAATAGTAGGTCTGGTTGGGCGAAAGCGCGCGCACGTCGACCTTGACGGTGAAGTCGCGGCTGGCGTTGGTGGTCGCGGTGCCGACCTGCACCCGCTGGTTGAACGCCGTGTCGGTGCCGATCTCCCACCACACGTCCACGTCCTCACCGAGCATTGTTTCCGCTACGGAAACGCGTGTCCACAAGATGATGCCGTCGCTCAGCGGGTCGCCGCTGGCCACCCCGTGCTGAAACAGCGTCTCCGGGCCCGGGTCGCCGTCGAAGGTGTAGTGGTCTAGGCTGTCGCTGGGGTCGCCCTCGTCCTCGCCGCTGCAGGCAGCGAGGGGCAACGCCATGCCGCCGAGGGCGCTGGTTGATTTGAGGAAGCTACGTCGGGAGAGGGTCATACCGGCTGCGCAGTGTAGCAAGCTGGGCGTGGTGCGACAGGGTGGCGCAGCCAGCGCCGTCGGCGCAGCAGCTTGCTGTTTATGCAGGAGCCCGGGACGCGTTGGTCGGTTTGGCTACACGGCTGGTCGGCGTCGCGCGCGCGGCGCGCAACCGCCGCCCAACGCGGCCGACAGGTTGGCTCCATGCCGAAGAAGCTACGACCCGACCACGACCCGCTGTTTCGCGCTACCTTTGGACGCCGGGAGCACGCTCGCGGCCTGCTACGCCACTGGTTGCCGCCCAGTTTGAGCAGCGGAATCAACTGGGGCAGCCTGGAGTTGGTGGATCCCAGCGGTTTCGACCGCGACCTCAGCCCGCACTACAGCGACGTAGTGTACTGCGTCGACTTGCCTCGGGGCTCGCTGCCGCCGGGCATGGCGCGCAAGCGCGGCCCAGGCCGGTCTCGGCTGGGTGAGAAAGGCAGGCCGCGCAAGCTGCTGTTCCTGATCTTGATCGAGCATCAGAGCAACCCGGATCCCATGATGGTATGGCGCATGCTGCACTACATCTGCAGCATCCAGAGGCGATACCTCAAGGATCCGGAGTACAACGAGCTGCCTCTGGTCATGCCCCTGCTGATCAGCAACGCCGCACAAAAGTGGCCCTACGCCCTGGACCTGCACTCCGCTTACCCCAGCGAGCTCCAGGCGTTCCCCAAGATCTGGCCCCACGTCGCCCAGATGCAAATCCTCATCGACGACCTGCCAGGCACGCCATTGCCGGAGCTGCTAGCTCGCGAAATGACGAACATGGCGCGCGCCACGCTGTGCCTGCTGCGAGAGGCCCCCGTCTTCACGCGCCTGAAGAACTCCACCGCCGTCTGGTTTCCGCTCGTGATGCAAGTGCGCGAGCAGGACCCGAACGATTACAACCATTTGATGAAGTACCTGGGGTCAGCGACAACCCCCGAGCAGATCGAGGTACTTCGTGCAATAATCCGGCGAGAGGCACCTGATATGGAACAAGAACTAGTCAGCGCACTGGACTACTATCGCGCCGAGGGCGAGGCCAGGGGCGAGGCCAGGGGCGAGGCTAGGGGCGAGGCTAGGGGCGAGGCCAAAGGCCGCGCCGTGATCCTTCAGCGCATGCTGCGGCTGAAGTTCGGGGAACTCCCGGAGTGGGCGCTGCAGCGCCTACACAGCGCGAGCGTGGAGCAGCTCGACAGCTACGCAGACCGGATCCTCACGGCAGAAAGTCTAGAAGAGACGCTCAAGGCGTAGCCGAGCCGAAGCAACAAGCGACTCCGCTCGGCGTCAGCCGAGCGAGGCTGCGCGTTCAGACTGCGCGTAAGGCTGCTCCAGTGCCCGGACCCGCGGTGACGGTAGGCGGAAGACGCTGTCTCGCTGAGGCCCCGTTCAGTGTCCGGACCCGCGGTGACGGTAGGCGGAAGACGCTGTCTCGCTGAGACCCACTGGGTAACCCCCTCCGCCCGCGCGCGCGAGCGCAGCGAGCGCGGCCGGCGCCAGGAGGGGGCGCCCGCCGGCAGCCCGCTGTCCCACGGAAACATTGCAAATCGCACAGCGGTTGGGTGCCGCCGGAGCGGGGGGAGGCAACCAAACTACAGCCCCCGCAGCTGCTCTGGCTTGAGCGCCCGCTCGTCCCCCGCTGAAATCACCGCGTCAAGGATGCGCACAACTTCTGCTTTATCTCGCGGCAAAATGCTCTTCAGCGGCAGGTAGTTGCTGGCGTGGTTGGATGAGAAGCGGCAGTCGCTCAGCTGGCTGTCGGCCACGATGGTGCGTAGCTCGCGCAGCATTTGAAACTTGCCTGGCAACGCAAAATCACCGCGCCGCTGGGCTTCGAACAGCGGAGTCCCGGGTACCAAGGTGGTGGTCAGCGCGCCCGCGTACGGTGGGTCCATCTCCGTGAGCAGCGAGGCGGTCTGCTCCGCGTGGATCGCGCTCAGCGCCGTCCCCCCCACCCCCAGCAAGATCATCACAGAGTGATCGATGCCTGCTTCACGCAGCTTGTGCGCTGTGGTCACGCACTCACTGCGTGTGCCGCCTTTGTCGATGAGCTGCATCACCTGGTCGGACCCCGACTCGAAGCCGTGGTACACGATGCCGAGACCCGCTTCGCGTAGCGCCTTCAGATCGCTCGTGCTCTTGCGCCCTGCGCTGCGTGTGTCGCCATACACGCCCACCCGCTCAATCCAGGGCAGCTCTTGCTTCACGGCCTGTAGCACTTGCAGCAGGCGCTTGGTGGGCAAGATCAGCGCGTCGCCATCGCACAGAAATAGCTTACGGAAATGTGGCCCCAGTTGGCGCGCCGCGGCGATGTCCCGCTCCACCACCTCCCAAGGCTTGATGGTGAAGCGCTTGTCACGATACATGTCGCAGTAGCCGCAGCGGTTGTGGCTGCAGCCCACGCTGATTTGCAACAGCAGGCTGTTCGCCTCTGAAGGCGGGCGAAAGATGCGACCGACGTAGTCCAGGGCGGGGCGGTTCATTGGCGGGAGTATGCCAGGCCCGGCTCGGCACGGCAGCACCAGCCGTTGGGCGTGAGGTGTGGGTGGGGTATTGGGGGTGGAGCGCTGGGTTGCTTCGGCGCCGCAGGAGCAGCTGCTCGGCTAGTGGATCCGCGCTTCCACTCCGGCGAACAGCGAGACCTCGGCGTCATCCCAGCGTAGCGCCAACACGTCGCGGGTGTCCGCGCTACCCGCGACGTGCGCCGACGACGTCGTGAGGATCCACTGTACGCCGGGCAGCGCTGCGCGCAGCGCGGGCACCAGCTGGCTCTGAGCGCCGGGATCTTGGTGCAGATCGACGTCGTCGATGCACACCACGCCTTCGCTCACTCTAGGGTCGATGCCCGGGTAGGCCGCCCACAGTGTCCGCGCGGTCAGCGCGGCGAACGCCACCAGGTGTCGGGCCTGGGTAGGCAGCGCGTCGAAGTGGCGCCGCTGGCCTCCAGGCGCGGAGAACACGGGCTCGAAGCTCGCGGCGTCTACGCCGTGGTAGACGTAGCCGCACAGGTTGACCAGCGTGTTGACCGCCGTGCGCATCGAGGTGCCCAGCATCTCGAGCTTTAGGCCCCGGGGTTGGCCCACGCTGCCGCGCTGCAACGCGGAAGCGATCTCGGCGTAGGCGAGCGCCTGCTTGGTCTCGCGGGCGAGGTCGCTGCGGGTCGCGTCGTCTAGCGCGGCTGGGGCGCGGACGTCGTAGCGCGCGATGGAGCGCGCGGGCGCGGACAGCACGAGGGGCGCTCTCGAGAACCAGCGCGTGCTGGCGAAGGCCATGAACACATAGCCGCGGTCTTTAGCCACTTTGTCAAAGTACGCCTGCTCCCGGCGCCGCAACAGCTCTGCGTCTGCATCGGCCAGCACGCTGGCGCCGGGCGACGCGACGCTCAGCGGGTGCGGCCGCTCGGGATCATCGTCGCTCAGGCGCCAGTCAGCGTTAACCCACGGAAACGTAGTGTCAGGCAGCGAGGGGTGTACGCTCTTGCCTAGGCCTGCCTTGGGCTGCGCCAGCGTGTTACCCGGCCGCGTGGTGCTGATGGCGTGTAAGATGGTGGTCTTACCCACCCCCGAGGTGCCGTACAACACGGTGACCATGCGCGGCTCACCTCCGTCGTCGACAAACGGCAAGACCAGTTCTCGAAACGGAGCCAACCCCGCGACGCGCAGCCCGAGTAAGTGCATCGGAAGCCAGGATGCTAACCCAAGCCAGGGCGCGGCTCCAACCGGGCCTTCAGGCTAGACGCAGCTGACCGCTGACGCGGAGCGTGATGCGATCTGCCACCACCATCAGACCGAGCGGGGCTTTGACCTTGGGCACGCCCAAGGCAGCCAGGCTGGCGTGGCCCGAAGCGGTGATCTCGACGGCTCCGCCTGCCGCGTCCTGCTGGCTGACCTCGAGGCGGATCAGCGCGTCGTGTACCCGCGCGAGCACGACCAGCGAGCCAGCTCGCCCCTCGGCGCTGAGCTCAACGCGGATCTGCGTGCCGAAGGCGTCTTTCAGCTTGGCCTGGGTCTTCTCCGCGATTTGGCGCGCGTCGGACTCGCTCAGCTCGGCTGGCTGCCGGTTTCGATTGCGATGCAGCGCGTGAGCTTGAAACGAGGAAACCGGTAGCGTGACCTCGCCGGTTAGGCTCGCGGGCGCGCTGGGCTCGCCGTCGAGGCGCAGCGTCAGCCCACGGCTGCGCACGCTGACGTCGTAGGCCATGCGCGCGCCGATGCCTTCGCTCAGGGTCTCGACGATCAGCTCAAGTTCGCCCGGCTCGGCGGTGTATCGCGGCATGCGCTATGAAACCTGGCCGCCGCCGTTCAAGCAAGCGTCAAGTGTCAGCGCGCCATCGCCAGAACCTTTAAGCCCACCCGCCTGTCAAGCCCGGTCGCTGAGCTCGCTGGATCCGGCGCTGGGCGGCGCCCCGGTGCGCGCTACGGCGTCGCTGGGTCGAGGCAACGCCGCGCTCTGTGCTAGTCGTCGCGGTGGCGCGCCATGCGCCGGCGCAGCTTGCGCTTTAGTTTGTGTAGCGCGACGAACAGCTTGGCTTGCTGCTTTGGGGTGAGCTCACGGCTCAGCTTTTGAAAGTGCTGATCAGTCAGCTTGTGCTGATCGGCCTGAGCCTTGCGCATGGCCGCCAAGGCCTTGGCGTAGGCCTTGTCGTCGTCGCTGCCCTGATCGACCAGCTCCTTGACCGCCTGGCGGCTCTTCTTCATCTCCGCACGGATTTTACTTTGATCGGCGCGGTTCTGCACGAGCAGCGCTCCGACCTTCTTGGCCTTGGCGTCGTCGAGGCCCACGTCGTCTTTCAATAGGCGCTGCACGATCTCTTGCATGCGCGCTTCAATCTTGGCGCGCCGCCCGTCCTTGGGTGGCGGCTTCGCGCTCGCCACGCCGCTCAATGCCAGCGCCGTGAACAGGACCAGGCAGGCGACCAGCCAGCGCCGCAGGCCAGAACCAGGCTGCGCCGCGCTGAGGGTCGGTGTGGGTTTAGAGATGTTCATGGCTCAGCCTCCGTGCGCTACATCGTCCAGGGCGGCCAGCAGCGCGTCTAGATCTTCGTCGTTGTCGGGGGTCTCAAGTGGGTCGAGGGACCAGTCCGATTCGTCGTCGAGGCCCATGGCCGACAGCATCAGCGACTCGTCGTCAGGCGTGTCGATGTCGGCTTCGCTGTCCGTGGCTTGGGCAGGATCAGCGCTGGCCAGCGCAGTCGGTGCGGCGGTCGCAGGTGAGAAGATGGCGGCTCGCTGCGCGCTGGGCGTCTGGCTCGGCGCGCTGCTCGCGCCGCCCCCGCCACCAAAGCCCATGTAGAGCGCGAGGGCCGCTGCCGCAGCGCTGGCGACCAGGGCGCCGCGGCCAAACCAGGCGCGGTTAGCGGCTTGTCGGGCGCGCCCCGGGGCGTCCTGGGAGTTGGCGGCGACTCGGGTCTGGTTCGCGCCGTCTAGCGGCGCGGAGGTGCGGTCGAAGAGCTCGTGCAGATCCTGCTCTGCCATGGCCTCAGCCGCGTCAGCCAGGCGCAGAAGCCGCACGGAATCAATGTCTACCGCAGCCTTGGCGAAGACCGCGCCGAGCTCGGCCTCTAGCTCTAGGTCGTCCACCCCGCTCAGCGCAGCCTCCAGCGGCGCGGGCATGCTCTCGGCGAAGGCCACCAGCCGCGTGCGCACTTCACTCGGCAGCTCAAGCTCAGAGAAGTGGGAGCTGAGCTCGGCCTCTAGCGCTTGCAGCTCCAGCTCGTCGCTTGGGCTGAGCTCGGCGCCCAGCTCGCTGACTTGTTGACTCATGACTCGCTCGCTTTCTCGTTCGCGGCAGCTCGAGCTTCGTTCAGCGCCTCTTGCGCCAGGCCCAGCTCGGCGAGCTTGGCCTTCAGCTCCTTGAGCGCTAAGTGGACCAGCACGCGGGCCGAACCCTCTGTTGACCCGATGCTCTCTGCAATTTCCGCATAGGAAAGGTTTCCGTCCAGGCGCAACATGGCCGCCTCGCGGCGCTTCTCTGGCATTTGGCTCAGGGCTTCACGCACTAGCTCCGCGGTGCGCGCCGCGCTCAGCAGCTCCAGGGGCGACGCCGCGCGCTCTGGCCGCGCCGAGGCGTCTTCGCGCACCTTTCGTCTGCGTTCCCCACGGAAAATGGTGTGGGCGCGCTTGATGGCGATGGCCACCAAGAACGCCTTCAGCGAGGTGCCAGGGGTGTAGCGGCTGAGCTCGCGGAAGGCGATGGTCAGGCTCTCTTGCACGGCGTCTTCGGCGATGGCCTCGTTGCGACACGAGCGCATGGCGAGGCGGAACATCAGCCCGAGGTGGGGGCGGACCAACGTCGCGAAGGCGGCGCCGTCGCCATCCAGGGCGCGGGTGATCAACTCGGTCTCGATGGAGACCAGATCGGCGTCAGGCATCAGCCGTGGTTCTAGGCGCTTTGCCGCGCCGGGCACCAGCTTCAGCTGGCTCAGGGGCGACTGGTGGACCGCGTCGGACATGCGGGGGCCCATGCCAGCGGCCCAGCTAGTCGTTAAGTCGGCGCGCAAAACAGCTTAGAAAAGCCGCGCCGCGCCGTGAGCTGCCAGCCCTCCACCCCTGAAGCTCGGGTCAACGCAAAATGCGCTATCAATCCGTACAGTTGCGCTGGCTGCTTGGTTGACAGCGCGGCTAGCGGCCCTTGTAGGCTGGAGGCCGCTTTTCCATGAAGGCTGCGACGGCTTCGCCCAGATCTTCGCTGGCCAGGAAGGCTGAGTTCCAGGCAGCTACGAAGCCAAGGCCGACGTCGATGCTCTTGTCGGCGCCGAAGTTGAGCACCTGCTTGACCCCGCGCACGGTCAGCGGCGCGTTTTGAGCGATCTCTTGGGCCATGGCTAGGGCGGCGGCCTGGACCGCCTCGCGATCTGCGAACAGCTCCCCGACCAGGCCCATGCGCTCCGCGCGCTCGGCGCTGATGTCCTTTCCGGTGAACGCCAGCTCGCGGGTGTTGCCCTGGCCGATGATCGGCGGCAGGCGCTGCAAGGTGCCGACGTCAGCCACGATCGCGATCTTGGTTTCTCGGACAGAAAAGCGCGCGTCTTGGCTGGCTAGGCGCACGTCGGCGGCGCTGATCAGGTCGATGCCGCCGCCGATGCACCAGCCGTGCACCGCGGCGACCACCGGCACCGGGCAGCTCGACAGCGTGTCGAACGCCGCCTGCAAAGAGCGGATGGTCTTGAACAGATCCATGCGCTGCTTGGCGTTTCCGCCGGAAAACGCCGCGCCCATCTCAGCGAACGCCGCCTGCAGATCGAGGCCGTAAGTAAACGGCTTGACGTTTGACTGTAGCACCACCGCGCGCAGCTCATCGTCGTCGGCCAGCGCAGTAAACGCCGCGCCCACGTCGCGGAACATCTGCGGCGGCATGGTCGGCTTCTCGAGCGCGACGATGGCGACGTGGCCGTCCCGGCGCACGCTCAGGGTCTGATAGCTGGGGTCACTCGCGCTGGGTTCGGTCATCGGCGTGCAATAGCGCGTGAGGCGGCGAAGGGAAGCCGGTTTCTGTGGAGGAGGCGCCGCTGCCTCGCTCGGCGCACGGCGCCGCCTAGCTGTGCCGCTGCTGCTTAGCGAAGTACGAGTTGGGCGCGAACGCACCCGGCAATTGGTACGTAGTCGCTGGCGGGCGATATCGTGGCGATCCCATGCCCCAATTCAACCCTGGCCCGGCTCGCATGCTGCTTGTTGGAGCCGCGTTGGTGGTCGTGGTGGCGGGACTCAAGCAGGCCGCGCCCCTGCTGATCCCCCTGGTGTTTTCGGCGTTTTTGGCGGCCGTCAGCGCGCCGTTCGTGTTTTGGCTCGAGCGTCGCTTGCCCGCTGTGGTCGCGGTTTCGATGGTGGTGTTGATGGTGCTCGGCGTGCTCGTCGCGGTCGGCGCCCTAGTGGGGAGCAGCGTCAACGAGTTCGTGGCCGCGGCGCCGCGCTACCAAGATGGCCTGAACGAGCTGTTCGGCGGGCTGGGCGGTTGGCTCCAAAGCCTGGGGGTCAGCCGCGACAAAGTGCGCGAGATGGTCAACGCCGGCTCGCTGATGCGCTTCCTTGGTGGAACGCTGACAGGTCTCGCGAGCGCGTTGTCGAACATGTTGCTCGTGGTGTTGACCGTCGCCTTCATGTTGCTCGAGGCCACCACGTTGACCAAGAAGTTCAGGCTCGCCATGGACGACCCCACCGCGGACATCAGCCACTACAAAAAGGTGGTGACTGAGATCCAGAAATACGTGGTGATCAAGACCTACGTCTCCTTGGGGACTGGAGTGAGCTTAGGGCTCTATCTTTGGATTTTGGGGGTGGATTATCCGCTGTTATGGGGCTTGGTGGTCTTTCTACTGAACTTTGTGCCCAACATCGGCTCGATCATCGCAGCGATCCCTGCGGTCGCGTTGGCGCTGGTGCAGTACGGTTGGGGCCGCGCGTTGGCGGCGCTGGTCGGCTTCGTGGCGGTCAACATGATCGTCGGCAACGTGGTGGAGCCGATGCTGATGGGCAGGCGCCTGGGTCTGTCGACGTTGGTGGTGTTCCTCAGCTTGATCTTCTGGGGTTGGCTGTGGGGCCCGGTAGGCATGCTGCTCAGCGTGCCGCTCACCATGATCATCAAGATCCTGCTCGAGAACAGCCAGTGGTATGGCGCCGCGGTGTTGCTCGGTGGTGATCCAGACCGCGAGGCACCGAGCTTGCCGCCGCCTCACGTCCGCAACACTAAGCCGCCGCTGGCTTAGCCTTCGCCGCGAGCGCTGGTCGTTCAGATGGCTGAACAGTGCCCCGCGCGCTCCTGAGGCCTTAGATACCTCGCGGATTAGCTAGCAGGTAACCGGCGCCCCTACGCAAAGAGCCACCAGGTGCCTGGTGGCTCGTCGCTGTCGAACTATCAACTTTGGCTGAACGTCTCGGGTTCTGCGCCGAAACGGGCGCCTGAGATGCGCGCCCGCATCGGTTTGGAGGCGCCGTGATCGCGCCTATGGGTAGGCGAGATCGAGGCGATAGCCGCCCGTCGCGTTGAACGGGTTGTAGGGACACGGGCTCGGCGCTGTCCAGCCGCAGAAGCCGCCGCCGGTCAGGTCTACGTTCTTCGCATCGCCGGAGATCGTCGCGCCGCCGAGCGTACTGCAGAACGTGTCGGCGACGCTGAACGCGGTGCCAGCGAGGTTGATGTTACCGACGCCGCTCGGGCTTGAGCTACAGCTCACGGCGACACCGAAGGGCATCGAGGTCACCGGGTCGCTGCCGCTGTGGGACAGGCTTCCGGTCGAGGTCGCGAAGGTCTGATCGCCGATGTCGACCTGCATCGTGATCGGATCGAAGCGGACGCGCGAGTAGGCGGTGCGCACGCTGGTGCCCGGCGACGCGCCGCCTGCGGTGTACTGCGAGAAGTTGAGCGGGGTCGCGGCGCTGCCCGGATCGAGGGTGATGTACTCCGCCGGCGCGCCAGCCATGTCGTGGCAGTAGGCCCGCCACGGTTTGGCTGGATCACCGCCGATGTACAGGGTCTGGTCGCCATCGACCGCCGACGGATCGCGGCTGACCAGCTCAGCGCAGGTCGCCGGGGCGAGGTAGGCCAGATCGAGGTTTGGTCCGCCCGCGCCGTTGAACGGGTTGTACGGGCAAGGCGCGGAAGCGGTCGAGCCGCAGTAGCCCCCGCCAGTCAGGTCGACGACTTGGTCGTTCGACGAGAACGTGGCGCCACCACTCGCCGCGGCGCCGGCGGTGCAGAACGTATCGACCACCTTGAAGGCGGTGGTCGTAAGGTCGACGTTGCCGGTGCCGCTCGCGCTGCTGTCGCAGCTCATGGCGACGCCGTACGGCATCGACGTGACGCTCGTGCCTCCGTGGCTTAGGCTGCCGGATGACGTCGAGAACGTCTGGTCGCTGATGTCGACCAGCAGCGTGCTCGGATCGAAGCGCACTCGAGTGTAGGTGGTGGTGACGTCGGTACCTGGCGACGCGCCCCCGGCGTGGTACTTCGAAAAGTTGCGGTCTGCCGTGGTCGGTAAGGTGATGTACTCAGCAGGCGCCGTCGCCATTTCCGCACAGTACGCGAGCCAGGGCAGCGTCGCGTCGCCGTCCATGTACAGGGTGTACGGCCCATCTGCTGCCGTGGGGTCGGCCGCGACGACCTCCGCGCAGGTCTTGGGGTGGGTGCACGAGTAGCTGCCTGCGCTGTTGGCGCAGAACGCGTTGGCGCAGGTGCTCGGTGTCGCACACTCATCGACGTCAGTGCATAGCGTGCCGTTGCCGCTGAAGCCGCTGTTGCAGGTGCAGACCGGCGTCCCGGAGGTGTCATCACAGGTCGCGTTGGTGTCACACGTGATGGTGGCGCAGGTTGGAGTCCCGCCGGTGCCCGCTGCTCCTGCCGCTCCGCCGGCTCCCGCTGCTCCGCCGGCTCCCGCTGCTCCTGCCGCTCCTGCCGCTCCTGCCGCTCCGCCGGCTCCCGCTGTCCCCGCCGTGCCGCCGGCTCCAGCGTTGCCGCCCGTTCCAGCCTCAGCGCCGGTGCCGCCGGAGCCGCTGGCCCCAGCGCCGCCGCCCGTTCCAGCCGCAGCGCCGGTGCCACCGGAGCCGCTGGCCCCAGCGCCGCCGCCCGTCCCAGCCGCAGCGCCGGCGCCGCCGACCCCAGCGCCGCCGCCCGTTCCAGCCGCAGCGCCGGTGCCACCGGAGCCGCTGGCCCCAGCGGCCCCGCCAGCGCCAGCGTTAGAATTTGATGAATCGCTCCCGCCGCAGGCGGTCAGCGCGAGCACTGAGCATACGGAGAGATAGGACAGTTGTTTCGACAGGTTTCGTTGCATGTAGGCTTCCATGATCTCGCAACGTAACGTTAGCTTGCGAAACGGGTCAAGGAGAATAGGTGCAATATCATGCAGCCATCGGCGCAGCGTATGTGCCGGGAGCGGAGCAGGGTGAAGGGGGCGCAGGCTGAGTGAGTTGAGGGCGCGGCGTGGTCGCCCTAGGCGCAACGCCTGGCTGCCGCTCGCGCCGCAGCGCCAGCTGAGGAGCGCGAGGAGCAGCGAGCAAGACCGCGGGGAAGCGGCGCCTGGCTAGGTGACAGCCGCGGCCGCCTTCGTCAGCTGCGCCGCCGCTAGCGCCACGCGCTGCGCCGCCGGCGCAGCGAGCGGCAGAGGAGCCGTCGCAAGAGCCGCTATCGCCGCCAGTTGTAGCGCAGGCTGCCGCTCGGGATGTGCCATCGCGGTCTCAGAGGCAGGTGGTGCAGCTTGGAGTTCCACTGCTGCTGCGCCCGCGCCGTCGGTCGTCCCGGTTGCTCCCGCCGCGCCGCCGGCGCTGCGAGCGCCGATGGTTTTCTGCTACGCGCTTGTCCTAGACCGCGCCAGAGCCCGCTGCGCCGCCAGCGCGGCCGGTCCCCGCCGCTTTGCCGGCTCAAGCAGCGTGGCGTGTTTCGACGTCGCGCTGGTCCCCGCCGCGAGGCGTGTGTCTGGCTTGCGCGAGTGGAGAGCCCAAGCGGCGTCTTGGCGATCGGGACATACGGGGCTGGGGATAAGCGAGCATCCGGGCTACGCTCGCGCTTGAAATGCTTGGGCGTACAGCTTTCTCCCTGGTTGGCCTGCTTCTAAGCTCATCACTCGGGGTGGTGGGCTGTCGTTGCGACGACCCGCCGGCGCCGGTCGCTAGTGCTTCATCGAGCGTGACGCTGCCTGTGCCTGAGGTCGCGCAGGTCCGCAAGATCGAGGTCGTGAGCTTCGCAGCTGCGGACAAGGTCCCGCTCAAGGCGGACCTGCTCGCCGCTGACTCGAAGACCGCGCCGCTGCTGGTGTTGGTACATAGGTTCCGTGGAGATCGCTCCGAGTGGGCGCCTCTGCTCAAGCTGTTGGCGAGCGCGCCAAAGCAGTACCGTGTGGTCAGCCCCGATCTGCGGGGGCACGGTGACAGCAAGTCTGCAGCAGGCGGGCTGATCCTGGATTGGGGCGCGATGAAGACTGAAGAGGTCCCACAGCTGGAGCGAGACGTACAAGCAGCCATCCAGTTCGGGCTCACTGGCGTGGAGCCGAGCCACGTCGTGCTGATAGGCAGCTCGCTGGGCGCGACCTTGGCCGCGCGGGTGGCAGCCAAGAGCCCGCAGGTGGCGGCGATCGGCCTGCTGTCTCCCGGAGCGCGGCTCGAGGGGCTCGACGTGTACACGGCGTTCGCTGAGGTGCGTGGTCTGCCAAGCTTCTTTGCTGCTGGCAACGGCGACAACGTGTCACGCGCACCCATCGGCTCGTTGATGAAGATGGCCAAGCAAGGCACGCTGAAGGAGTATGCGAGCACACGGCATGCGGCTCAGCACCTGGGCGCTGATGCGCCTGAGCTTTGGACGGATGTGGAGGACTGGCTGATGCAGACCTACGAGCTAGCACCTGAGGGCGCGTCCGACGCGCCGACGGCGGACGCGCCGGCCGTCGCTGCCGATGGCGGTGACGCGGCTGTCAGCGATGGAGCGCCGTGATGCGAGTGTTGGTCGTCGAAGACTCACTGAGCATGCGCTCGTTCGTGCGCAGCGCTTTGGAGTCTGAACCCGCGCTCGAAGAGGTTGAGGTGGTCGAAGCGACCAGCGGCTTTGACGCGCTGCGCCTGCTACCCAGGGGGCCGTATGACTTGGTCATCACCGACATCAATATGCCCGACATCAACGGGCTAGAGCTGCTGCAGATCATGCGTAAGGGGGACAAGCACAAGACCACGCCGGTCCTATTAATTTCCACGCAGAAATCTGACAAGGATCGTGAGCGCGGGTTAAAGCTCGGCGCCACAGGCTATCTGCCCAAGCCATTCAGCCCGGAGGCGCTGTGTGAGGAGGTGCTGCGCCAACTAGCGGCGACCGCCCACCAAGGTGGGGAGGATGGCTGAACTTGGCGACAAGGCACGCGACGAGTTCTTCAGCGAGGCGCAGGAGATCATCGAGCAGATCAGCCGTAGCCTGCTGAGCCTCGACGCGGCTGAAAAGAGCGGTCGCAGCGACCCGTCTCTCGTCAACGAGGCTTTCCGTGCAGTACACACGCTGAAGGGGCTAGCTGGGCTGTTCGCGGCCAATCGTCTTGGCCAGCTGTCTCACGAGCTGGAGGACGTGCTGGACGACCTGCGGCTCGGGCGGCTCTCACTGTCTGCCGGCGTCTTGGACCTGTTGTTCGAGGCGGTTGACCTGTTCGGGTTCGTGTTGGCTGCCGAGCGTGAGCGCAACGACGACCCGATCCCCCAGTTGGACGAGTTGCTCGGGCGTATCCACACGGTTGGCCAGATAGCGCCCGTGGTCCCTCACCCCATCGCCGAATACGACCTTGACCCTGGCATCATGGCGGTGCTCACCGAGTATGAAGAGCACCGCTTGCGCACGAACCTAGAGCAGGGGCTTGGACTATTTCGCCTCCGGGTTCACTTCGACCTGGCCACCATCGACAAAGCGCTGGAGGACATCAAGCAACGCGGCAAAGCCCACGGCGAGATCATCACCTATCTGCCGACAGGCGAAGCCACCAGCCCTGACACCATCGAGCTCGACTTGCTCATGGCCTCCTCGGACTCACTCGACACGGTGCGCACGTCGCTGGGCGGCGAGAACATCGTGATTGATGAGGTCCCACGCCAACGCGCCAACAACGTGACGATCCCGCCGCCCGGCCTGGCGTCAAGCGGCCCGGTCACCTCCTTCATCCCGCCCAGCCCAGACTCACTTACCCCGCAGGCTCGGCGTTCGGAGTTGGTGGCGCCAGTCGACGCTCAGGGCAGCCTGCGCAGCCTCACGCAGACCGTGCGCGTGGACATCCGCAAGCTCGATCACCTGATGAACATCGTCGGTGAGCTGGCGATCGTGCGCGGCGCGGTCTCGCGTATTTCTGAGCGCCTGCGGGGTGAGGGTCAGCGTCAGCTGGCGTCCGAGCTGTCGCGCCTTCATCGCACCTTCGACCGGCGCCTGAGCGAAATGCAAGCCGGCATCTTGGAGGTGCGTATGGTGCCGCTTGGTCAGGTGTTCGACCGGCTCGCCCGCGTCGTCCGCCAGATCAGCCGTGAGGTGCAGAAAGAAATCCGCTTGGTAATTACCGGCGCTGAGACCGAGATAGACAAGCTGATCGTCGAAGAGCTCAGTGACCCGTTGATGCACATGATCCGCAACGCGATCGATCATGGGATTGAGAGCGCACGCCAGCGAGAATCCGTGGGGAAGCCAGCAGCGGGCACGATCGCCCTGAACGCTTATCAGAAGGGCAACCACGTCATGATCGAGATCGAGGACGATGGTGGCGGGATCGATGAAGTGGCTCTGCTAGCCAAGGCAGTGCGCGTTGGTAAGCTCGAAGGCGAAGACGCGCCCGACCTTACTCGTGACGAGATCCTGGCGTTGATCTTCCTGCCGGGGGTCAGCACCCGGGAAGCCGCCGGAGATTTCAGCGGTCGCGGCGTTGGTATGGACGTGGTGAAGACCAACATCGGCAAGCTCGGAGGCGTGATCGACGTCTACTCGGAGCGCGGGATTGGCACCAAGATGACCATCACGCTGCCGATCACGTTGGCGATCGTGAGCGCGCTGGTGATCCGTCTCGGCCGGCAGGTGTTCGCGATCCCGCTGAGCAGCGTGAGCGAGGCCATCGCCTTTGACGCTCGGGGTATCCGTGTGGTCGATGGGCGTGAAGTGATGACGTTGCGCGGCACCACGCTGCCATTGTGCCGCTTGCGCGCGTTGTTTCAGGTCGGGGACGAGGGTGATGGGCGCGGGTTTGTGGTGGTGACAGAGATCGGCAACCGTCGCCTGGGTCTAGTCGTTGACCACTTGGTGGGGCAGCAAGACATCGTGATCAAGGCGCTGGGCGAGTCCCTGGCGCAGGTGCGAGGCTTCGCGGGCGCGACCGAGATGGAAGACCAGCAAGTGGGCTTAGTGCTGGACGCGGCGGCCTTGATCGAAGAGGTGCTCGCCGGGACCGAAGTGTCGAGAGAGCTGGTGAGCCAGCATGGCTAAGACCTCGCGAGCGCTGCTCGCTTCGCGCTACGACGCGGAGAAGCAGCTGCGCGAGTACTTGGTGTTCACCCTCGCTGGTGAGAGCTACGCGGTCGTGCTGACCCGTATCCGCGAGATCCTGAGTCCGCCCCCGATCACCGTCGTCCCGCGCGCCGGGCGTGACGTGATAGGGGTGTGTAGCGTGCGTGGGTTGCTGGTGACGGTGATCGACCTGCGCCGGCGGCTCCGCTTGGTCGAGGCGCCGCAGTCGAGGCGCAGTCGCATCTTGCTCGCCATGGCCAATTCCGGTGAAGTGGTGGGGCTGATGGTTGATGAGGTGAAGCAAGTGATGCGGCTCGCTGAGTCCGAAGTGGAGGTGGCTCAGAGCGTGCTCGGGGGCGACATCTCCGAGCACGTGGTGGGCATCGCGCGTCCGGGTGGAACGCTGCTCGTGCTGCTGAACCTTGGCAGCATCGTCTCAGGAGGCGTCCGTGGTTGAGGCGCTAGCAGCCGCGCGCTGGCCTCAGATTGACCAGTACGAGATCGGATTGGGGGTGGGTGGTGAGCCATAAGTATCGGCCCGTTTCCGCGAAGAATTTGGTCGGGTTCGTCGTGGGTGACGTGAACTACGCCGTCCCGATCAGCGCTGTGCGCGAGATCGTGAGCCCACTTGAGATCACCCAGTTGCCGCACGCGCCGGCTTCAGTGGCCGGGGTCGCGGATCACCGCGGTGAGGTGCTGCCGATCGTCGATCTGCGGGTGCGCTTCGGGGTCCGCGAGAGCCGAGATGAGCGGCGCGCCAAATGGATTCTGGTTGATTGTGCGGGGCGCTCGGTTGGGTTGATCGTCGATCGTGTGACGGACGTGTTTGGCGCGACCGGTGAGGGGCTGCGGCCTGCCCCCGCCCTCGGCACCGGCGATGATGTGCGCGGCATCGTCGGAGTGACCACGCTCGAGGGAGATTTGACGTTTGTCCTCGACGTCAGCCGCTTCGATGAGCTGACGCGAGCCCTCGACCCCAGCTCGATCGCGCAGCTGTCCGAGCTCGCAGGCGCCAAGGTGGCGACATGACGTCTGGCCAGGACCTCGAGGTCGCGCTTGGTTCGGCTGAGCCTGAGCTGCGTCGCCAAGCAGTTGGGCGCCTGGCGAGCTACGCGGGCGCCGATCGCACGCACTTGCTGGTCGGCGCGCTGGGGGACCTTGACTGGCGGGTGCGCAAGGAGGGCATCGCGGTCGCGGGCAGACTCGCCCCAAGTCCGGACGTGCTGCGTGCGCTGATCGGCGCGTTGACCCCGGGTGACAACGTGGGGTTGCGCAACGCGGTCGTCGAGGCGCTGAGTCAGTACGGTGAGCCAGCTGTTTCCGCGTTGATGCAGGTTTTGTCGGACTTGGACGCGGATGGCCGCAAGCTAGCTGCGGAGGCGCTGGCGCTGACGGGCTCGGCTCGGGCGCTTGACGGCTTGGAGTTGTTGGCTGAAGACCCGGACCCCAACGTGCGCGCTGCGGCCGTGGAGGCCGCGGCTGGTGTTGGAACAGCGAGCATCGAGCGTGCGCTGCAGCTGCTTGAGCGCTGCGTTGGAGCCCCCGATGCCATCGTGCGATTGGCGGCCCTTGATGGCTACAACCGCCTGGGGGGGGTGATGCGCTTCGAGCAACTGGAGCCCCTGCTGAGCGACCGAGTGCTCGCGCCCGCTGCCCGCGTCGCCGCGGGGCGCTGCCAGGATCCGAGGGCTGCCTTGCCGCTGGTCCAGGCGCTGGATCGCGCCCGCGGTGGTAGTTGGCAGTCCACGCTCGAGAGCGTCAGCGAGCTCGCCGCGACCAGCCCGGCGGCGGAGGCCGCGGTGCGTCGCGCGCTCGAGGCGCTCAGCGCTTCCACTCGGAAAAAACTTCTCAGCTTGGCGCTCACCCCGCAAGACAGCGACTCGGTTCGGCGCGTCGCGCTGTTGGTGTGCGGCGCGCTCGGGGGCCGCGACGCGGCCGTGGCCGCCATCGCAGCGCTCGAGGAGGACGCGTTCGCCGCCGAGGCCGAGGCCGCGCTGCTGATGATCGGCGCAGATGCGGTCGCGCCTCTGATTGAGGTCGGCGACGCTGGCAGCACCACCCTGCGCGCTGCCAGCCTTGGTCTGCTCGCCAGGCTACTGCCGCAGGCGAGCGAGGCCGACACTGAACGAGCGGTGGAGGTGGTGCTGAACGCGCTCGACGCAGCTGAGCCCGCGGTGGTCAGGACCGCGTTGCACGCGCTGGCAGAGATCGACGATCAGCGAGCGCTGCTGCCCGCGGCCCGCTGGCTCAGCGCGGATGTCCCGCCGGGGCTACGCGCTGCTGCCGCAGCCGCGCTGTCTGCCTGCGCGGTAAAGTTCCCCGCGGCAGCGAAAGCCCTCGCGATTGAGCAGGCACAGTCGGCGGAGGGCACGCTCGTCGCGGCTACGCTGGTGGCCGCGCTCGGGGGTGAGGTGCTGGGAGACGTGGCAGCCGATCTCCGGTTCCTGGCCAAGGCGATCGATAGCGCGTCGGCCGCGGTGAGGCGAGCCGCCGTCGATGCCCTGAGCCGCATCCCCAGCGAGCGAGGCGTGGATATCGTCGTCTTTGCGCTGACTGATGAGGAGCGTGAAGTGCAGCTGGCTGCAGTGCGCTGCTTGGGGCGCATTCGCAGCCTCGAGGGAGCGCCCGCGGGAGTTGAGCGCCTGCTGCACATCGTCGAGGCATCAGGAGACGATATCCTGGTCGCCGCCGCCATTCATTCCCTCGGGGATACCGCTGATGCGCGCGCCTACGAGGTGCTGCGGCCGTTGGCCAAATCGGGTTCGCCGATGGCGGCGGTGTCGGCGGTCGAGGCGCTCGGTGGCCTGAGCGCAGCTGGCGACGGTGGCCGAGCGGTTGAGGCGCTGATCGACGCGCTCGCCCACCCCGACGCAGAGGTCGTGAAGGCCGCGGTGCGCGTCCTGGCGCAGCAACGTGATCCACGAGTCGAGGTGCACCTTGGCGCGTGCCTGGAGCACGCAGCCTGGGACATTCGGCGGCTCGTCGCGGACGTGTTAGGCGGCCTCGGTGGGCGGGTCAGCGTTGGCCTGCTCAAGGCACGCCTAGCCAGCGAGCCCGAGACGCTGGTGCGGGAGGCCGTGCAGCGCGCGTTGACGCTGCTTGAGTCCGCCGCGGGTCGACGGACTTCGATGCCTCCAGCGGAGGCGGGCGGGCGGAAGGCACCGTGAAGCAACTTGGGGGGGGGCAGGAATTTGGCGGCTCGCGGCGGATCCGCCCAGATGAATTCCGACTACTGCGCGACGCCTTCAACGAATATGCCGGTCTCAACTTCGACGAGGACTCGGCTTACTTCTTTGAACGCCGGCTAGGCGAGCGCCTCGACGCGCTGCAACTCACGAGCTTTGACGAGTACTACAAATATCTGCGCTTCAACCTGCGTGGGCAGGCAGAATTGGAAGAAGCAGTCGAGTTGCTCACCACCAAAGAGACGTATTTCTTTCGCCAAGAGTATCAGCTGCGCGCGTTTCGCGATGAGCTGCTGCCTCGCCTGTGGGAGGCGAATCGCGCGCAGCGCCGCATCGCAGTCTGGAGCGCTGGGTGCTCCACGGGCGAAGAGGTCTACTCCATCGCGATCCTGATCCGTCAATCCGGGCTGTTTGACGGTTGGGACGTGCGGGTCATCGGCAGTGATTTGTCGCGCCGAAGTGTGGCGAGGGCGCGCTCAGGCATCTATCGAGGCGCCTCATTTCGAGTCACCGACGCGGCGCAACGGGCAGCCTATTTCACGGAAGTGCCGAGCAGCGAGCGAGGGACACCGACCTATCAGGTGAATGAAGAGGTGCGCCGTGTCTGCCACTTTGGTCAGCTCAACTTACTTGACGCAGGCGCAGCGCCCATCGTCGGCCGCGTGGATGCTGTGTTCTGCCGCAACGTCCTGATCTATTTCGATGTGCAGTCGCGGCGCAGGGTGATCGATATGCTGTACGATCGGCTCTTCCCTGGTGGGTACCTGATGCTGGGTCACTCTGAGTCCCTGCTGAACGTCTCGACCGCGTTCGAGTTGGTGCACCTCACCGAAGATCTGGTCTACCGCCGGCCGGTGAGCGTTGAGCGCCGGGACGCGTCAGGAAGGAGACACGACTGATGGCCGAGCCGATCAAAGTGCTGATCGTCGATGACTCGGCGTTTAACCGTCGCAGCATCGCGCAAGCCCTCGGCAACGCCCCTGAAGTACGGGTTGTCGGCACCGCGGCCGACGGTGAGGAGGCGCTACGGTTGGTCGGCGTGCTCAAGCCCAACGTGATCACGCTGGACCTCGAAATGCCCAAGATGGACGGGTTTACGTTCCTGCGCATCTTGATGAGCAAGATGCCCACCCCCGTCATCGTCGTGTCCAGCTATTCCCAGAAGGAAAATGTGTTCCGCGCGCTCGAGCTTGGAGCGCTTGATTTCATCCCCAAGCCCGATCGCCACGTAGACGTCGAGATGCTTGGGGTGCGCGACCTCTTGTTGCAGAAGGTCTTGATGGTGCGCGCGCTGCGGCCAGAGGCCTTCGCCGCGCGCCGTGTGTTTGAGACGGTGTCGAGCCAGCGTGTTGATGTTCGCCGTGGGGATCTGCCTAAGATCCCGCCCCGGCATCTGGTCGCCATCGCGTCTTCTACCGGTGGGCCGACCGCGCTGATGGAGATCTTCGGGCGCCTGCAGCCGAAGCGTAGCGTCTCGGTGTTAGTCGCTCAGCACATGCCTGAGAAGTTCACGCGGACCTTCGCTGAGCGACTTAACCGACGCTGTCACTTGGAAGTGGCTGAAGCGCAGGACATGGACGTGGTGAGCGAGCAGACGGCGTTTGTGTGTCCAGGCCGCAAGTGCATGCAGCTTGAGAGTGAGGGCGTGATGAGCTCAGTGCGCTTGCGGGTCCGCTTTCCAGACCCCGCTGATCGCTACGTGCCCAGCGCCGATCGGCTGCTGATCTCCGCGGCTCGGGTCGCCGGCTCCCGCTGCGTCGGCGTGATCCTGACCGGGATGGGGGACGACGGGGTGGAGGGCGCCCGCGCGATCCGTGAGGCTGGCGGCCGGGTGATCGCTGAGAGCGAAGAGACCGCGGTGGTCTATGGGATGCCCGGCGCTGCGGTGCGAGCGGGCGTAGTCGATGAGATCATGCCGCTGCCGGCTATCGCCGAGTGGCTGGCCGCGCTGGGAGCTTGATCTGCGTCTGCCTGGTCACGGCAGGATCCGGGAACCTTCGCGGCGCCCCAGACGTTGCACCCAGCCGGGCCAGCTCGCGCCAGCGCGCGGCGCCACGCCCGGAACCACCGATCCTGGCCAAGGTCGGGGACCGGCTCGCGTCTGATCACAGGCAAGGAGGCATATGGATACTCTCAACTCGGCGCTTCGCGCCTCTTCGCGCGTCGCGCACCTACTCCAGCGCGCCGCGCTGACATCAGTGCTCTGCGTAGGCTGCGCGGGCGGGCAGATCGGCTCGCAGGCTCCAGTCGCCAGCCCCTCCACCCCCCCCGAAAGTGCTGTCGGCGCTGGATCGGGCGCGACGCCCCTCAAAATATTGCCACACCCCACGCTGAGCACGCTGGGCGCCGGGGCCAACCTCGCGGATATCGCTGAGCGCGTGACGCCTAGCGTCGTGAACATCGGGGCCACCAAGATCGGGCGCAAGGTGGAGTTCGACGGTCTGCCGGGCTTCTCCGATCCATTCTTTCGCCATTTCTTCGCGCCGGGCGACGCGCCGACCAAGCGCAACGAGTTCGGCTTGGGTTCAGGGGTGATCGTGACGGACCCTGCCGCGGGTGACGCAAAGCTCGTGCTCACCAACCATCACGTGATCGCAGACGCCGATCGGATCGTCGTGCGTACGGCGGGCGGTCAACGCCTGAACGCTACGGTCATCGGCAGCGACGCGGAGTCCGACATCGCGGTGCTGCGCCTCGAGGGTGACACCTCAAAGCTCGTTGCGTTACCGTTCGGAAATTCTGAGCGCATCCGCCTGGGCGACGTCGTGCTGGCAGTGGGGAACCCGTTTGGTGTGGGGCAGACCGTTACCATGGGGATCGTATCTGCGAAGGGTCGCTCGAACATGGGCATCGTGGACTACGAGGACTTCATCCAGACCGACGCCGCCATCAACCCCGGCAACTCCGGCGGCGCCCTGATCGACATGGAAGGCAATTTGATCGGTGTCAACACCGCGATCCTCGCGAGGGGCGGGGGCAACGTCGGCATCGGCTTCGCGATCCCGAGCAGCATGGCACAGCGCATCGTCCACAGCTTGCTCACCGATGGCGAGGTGCGGCGCGGTTGGCTCGGGGTGGTGATCCAAGAACTAGACGCTGAGCTGGCCCAAGCGCTCGGCGTGGACGCTACGCAAGGCGTGGTTGTTTCTGATATGGAAAAAGGCGGGCCGGGCGCGAAGGCGGGCCTGCGCCAGGGAGATGTCATCTTGAGCGTGGATGGCAAGGCCGTGGAGAGCACCGGCGCGTTGCGCAACTTGGTGGCGGCGACGGGCGCCGCAAAGCGCGTGACGCTCAGTGTGATGCGAGGCAAGCAGCCCATGACCTTGAACGTCACGCTCGGTGAGGCGAAGTCGAAAGGCGTCGATCGGACGTCGGTGAAGGCCAAGGCGGCCGCGCTGCTGGGCCTGAAGCTCGACTCGCTGACGCCGGAGCTGCGCCGCCGCCTGGGGATCCCGAGCGCGGTGCCAGCGGGCGTGTTGGTGACGCAAGTGGACGCCGGGAGCACGGCGGAGCTGAGCGGGATCCGCCGCGGAGACGTCGTGGCCGAAGTTGACAAGCGCCCGGTGACGTCCACCGAAGAATTCCATGCGGCTATTAACAAACGGCGCAGCGGCCCCAAGGCGCTGCTGCTTGTTTACCGCGGTGGGCGCGCCATGTACCTGCTGCTAGAGGTAACCAAGAAGTAGCTGCTGAGCGCTGTCAACGAAGCGACTGGGTGCGCGCAGAGTCAAGAGCGCGGCCCGGTCATCTCTTCGGGCTTGACCCACTGGTCGAAGTCTTCGTTGCTCACGTACCCGAGCTTCAGCGCGGCCTCTTTCAAGGTGCTGCCGTCGAGGTGCGCGGTCTTGGCGATCTTGGCGGCCTTGTCGTAGCCGATGTGGGGATTGAGCGCGGTGACCAACATCAGTGAGTTCTTCACGTGGGTGGCGATGTTCGCCCGGTTCGGCTCGATGCCCACGGCGCAGTTGCTGCGGAAGCTCTCGCAGCCGTCAGCGATCAAGCGGCAGCTCATCAGGAAGTTGTAAGCGATCAGCGGCTTGAACACGTTCAGTTCGAAGTTGCCGCTCTGGCCGCCGATGTTGATGGCGACGTCGTTGCCCATGACCTGGGCGCACAGCATGGTCATCGCCTCGCACTGCGTGGGGTTGACCTTGCCGGGCATGATGGAGCTGCCTGGCTCGTTCTCCGGGATCTGAAGCTCGCCGATGCCTGAGCGCGGCCCCGACGCCAACCAGCGCACGTCGTTGGCGATCTTGGTGAGGCTCGCGGCGAGCGTCTTCAGCGCGCCGTGGGCGAACACCAGCGCGTCGTTGGCCGCCAGCGCTTCGAACTTGTTGGGCGCGGTCTGGATCGGGTGGCCCGTCAGCTCGCTTAGCCGTGCGGCAACGCGAACCGCGTACTCTGGGTGGGCGTTCAAGCCGGTGCCGACGGCGGTGCCACCGAGCGCCAGCTCGCACAGGTGCGGCACGGCGCTCTCGAGGTGCTTGATGCCGTGGTCCAGCTGGGCCACCCAGCCGCTGATCTCTTGGCCGAGGGTGAGCGGTGTCGCGTCCTGCAAGTGCGTGCGGCCGATCTTGACGATGTCCGCGAAGGCCGCCGACTTCTCCGCCAGGCAATCCCTGAGCGCCTTCAGCGCGGGCATGACATGGTTGCGTACGGCTTCGGCTGCCGCGACGGTCATGGCAGAGGGGAACACATCGTTGGACGACTGGCCGCGGTTGACATGATCGTTGGGGTGGATCAGCCGCTCTTGTCCGCGCGGTCCCCCGAGGAGCTCGCTGCCGCGGTTGGCCAGCACCTCGTTCATGTTCATGTTGGACTGGGTGCCGCTGCCGGTCTGCCAGACGACCAACGGGAACTGATCTGCCAGCTTACCGGCGATCACCTCGTCTGCTGCTTGGACGATGGCCGAAGCCAGCTTCGGATCCAGCGCTCCTAGGTCTTGGTTCACCAGCGCAGCCGCCTTCTTGACCTGAGCAAGCGCGGACAGTAGCTCTCGCGGCATGCGCTCCCCAGAGATCTTGAAGTTGCTCAAGCTGCGCTGAGTTTGGGCACCCCAGAGCTTGTCTGCGGGTACCTCAACGTCGCCCATCGTGTCTTTTTCGATACGTACATCCATAGCGCCGGGAGCATGCCCGAATGAGGCCGCACGCCCAACCGATCTAGCGCACAGGATGAGTTGTCCCTTCGCGGACCCAAAGGGTTCGGGGGGGTCTTGGGAGCGCAACTGGCGAGCACCTAAACCACGAACGCATCAGGCCGCCGACGCCGCCGAGCCCGCGCGAGGTTCGCGTGGGATTATCCACCAATGTATGAACCACGGGCGACTGGCGACGCCGCGCGCTGGGGGCCTGCCAGAACTGTCCGGCTTGGATCAAGAACTCTGCGTTTTGAGGCGTAGGTTTGACCGTTTAGGTGGGGCCCGTTACGACTGCCTTCCATGCGCCGTACTCTGTCGACTATTGCTCAGCCTCTCAGCGCAGGTCTGGCGGCGTTTTGTGGGTTGGTGTTGTGCGCGGCGAGCGCTGCGGCGGTCCCCGACGCCGCACCCAGCGCCAAGGCGGGTGACGCTGGCACGCCTGCAGAAAAGCCTTCGGACAAGCCTGCAACGAAGCCTGCAGAAGGGCCTCCAGGCAAGTCTTCAGAGAAGTCGGGCGACCGCAGCGAAGATGGCCCAGGTCCCGGCGCAGGCAGCGGCCAACGACACGTGGAGCCGGCGCCTGAGCCAAAGCCAACCGAAGCTGAAAAGAAGCCTGAAGCCGCGCCAGAGGCGAAAGCGAAGTCTCACAAGCAAGGGCCGGCTCCGCGCAAACCTGCCTCGACGATCCCAGAAGGCGCGGAAAAGAGCGCCGCGAACCTGGCAGCGCGCCGGTCCGTCGCTGACGGACCAATCGACGGCGACGCTGAGACTGGGCTCGATGACGCTGAAATCAGGGCGCTGGTCGACGCAGACCGTGTGTTGTTTCCTCGCCCCTTGGTGGGCGCGACCCCAGGCTGGAGCTGGGGGCTGCCGCAGAAGGCCGCGCCTCGCACCGGGGGCAGCGGGCTGCCTCCTCAGGCTGGGCTCAGCCCACAAAAGCCAGACGACAAATCGAAGCGCGCCGCGTGGCTAGGCCAGCTGGTGATGCCCAACTTCGACGTCAGGCTCGACCCTCGCGTGATCAAGTACCTGGACTTCTACAAGTCCAATCCGCGTGGACAAGCCATCGCGAGGGTGTGGGCGAAGAAGAGCGGGCGCTTCACGCCGGCGCTGCAAGCCGAGCTGTCAAAGGCGGGCATGCCGACCGACCTAGTGTGGTTGTCGTTGATCGAGAGCGGTCACAACCCCGCGATCTATTCTAGCGCCGGCGCCGCAGGGTTATGGCAGTTTATCCCTGATTCCGGGCGGATGTACGGGCTGACGGTAGATCGCTGGGTCGATGAGCGCTTGGACCCGCAACGCAGCACTGAGGCCGCCATCAAGTACCTCGCGGACTTGCACCGCCGCTTTGGCAACTGGGAGCTCGCCATGGCCGCCTACAACATGGGGCACGGCGGCCTCTCCCGCGCGATCCGCAAGTACAACAGCAACGATTTCTGGGAGCTCTCACGCTACGAAGCTGGGATCCCCTGGGAGACCTCGCTGTACGTGCCCAAGATCGCAGCCATCGCCATCGTGATGAACAACAAGCGCGCCTTCGGCCTGGACGCTATCACGCCTGATCCAGCGGAGAGCTTTGACACGGTGTCCGTGCCTGCCGGGGTGAGCCTTGATCAGGTGGCCAGCGCCGCGGGGCTCCCCAAGGAGCGCATCGCGAGCCTAAACCCGCACTACCTGGCTGGACGTGTGCCGCCGCCGGCCGCCAAGGCAGAGAAGGTACCGAGCAGCTGGGCCGTTCGAGTGCCGCGGGGTAGCGGTGTCGCTACTCGGCAGGCGCTGGGCAAGGTCGCCCGCATCGACGCACAGTATGAGCCGTACCTGGTGCGCTTCGGAGACACCGTGACCGAGATCGCGCGCGAGCGCGGGCTCAGCGAACACGCGCTGCGCAAAATCAACGCGATCGGGCGCGATGAGACGCTGGTCAGCGGCGCTGTGCTGTTGGTCCCCAAGACCAAAGGCACGCCGCGCGAGCCCTCAGAGCAGGAGGTGGCTGTCGTGCCGCCGCGGCCGTTCAGCTACAAGAGCCGCAGCCGCGTCTTCTATCGCGCGTTGCCGGGCGACAGCCTCGAGGCCGTGGCCGCGGCGTTTGACGTCTCTCGGTCGGAGCTGATGGCGTGGAACGGCCTGGACACCAGCGCGCGCTTGCTCAGCGGGATGATGCTGCAGGTGTTCGTGAAGCCGAGCACTGATCTTGGTCGGATCCGTACGGTTGAGAAGCCGCTGGTGCTGGTCGCCGGGAGCGAAGACTTCTTTGAGCACTTCGAGGGCAAAGCTGGGCGTACGCGGCTGCGCGTGAAGGTGCTCCCCGGTGACTCACTGTGGAAGATCGGGCAGCGCTATGGGATGAGCGTTGGCATGATGGAGCGCATCAACCGCATCTCACGCAACAAAGACCTTCAGGTGGGTGACACGCTGATCGTCTACTCCCGGGCTGCTGCCGGCAGCGTGTCCGCGCCGGAGAACGCCGACGAGAAGCCTGAGCCGCTGCCCGCCGTCGCGGCGCCAGCGCCTGAGGTGCTGCCGGCTGCGCCGCGGGTTGATTGAGGCTCCCGTTCGGCTGTGGTGGGTGGCCGAACTGGCCCGCGCCCAGCGGCGCTAGTTGAGGTCCTCGACCTCGCCGCTCTGGGGATCGACGGGTCGTGGGCCTGGCACCGGCTCGTCGGGCTGCACAGCGGGCTTCGGCTTCAGGCGGAACGTGCCGCTGCCCGCCGGCGGCTCGCTCGGCGCTTTGGCTTTGGAGTCGAATTGATACGTCAGGCCGACGCCCAGCACCAAGGCGCTGGCTTCATAGCGGCCGGCGTTGATGTAGTTCTTGCGATCAGGTGGGTTGGCGCGGAGCGGCAGCACCTGGGAGATGCGCGCTTCGTCCACGCCCACCTCCGCTGTTTGGCCAAACACGCGGGCGACCACCCCGTCGAAGCGCCACTTGCCGACGTGGAGCCCGGCGCCTAGACCCACGGTGAGCTTGTCGACATCGACGGTGGTGGCGCTGAGGTACGGGGTGGGCACGGCGCTGGTCTCGTAGGATATTCCCGCGCGGATATCTAAGGGGTAGTCCCCAGCCATGATCTGGTGCTCGCCGCCTAGGCGGACGCTGTACGAGTCCTGAAAGTTGCGCTCCAGATCGATGTCGCCGATTTTGTATTCCGCCGGAAACGCCTCAACGTCGCGCAGGGCGATGTTCTCTGGGTGCAGGCTGATCTTGTCGTGGGCGCTCCAGTTCTCCCAGACAAACGCCAGCTCAACGCGCGTGTCTGGGATGCCGCGGTACTCGACCCCGCTGCGCAAGACGCCGGGCAGGGTGAACTTGACGTTGGCGTCGTTGCCTTGCTGCTTCGCGTTCTCGAACACCGGCGCGCTGGGCAGGCGCACGTCGACCGTCGACCCAGAGTTGATGAAGAAGGGCAGGTGATAGGCTAGACCAACGCGCAAGTCGTCATCGGGCACCCAGGTGACGCCCAAGACGCCGCTCGGCGCGACGATGGGCCCCACGCGCAGCTTGGTGACGGCGTCGTAGTCTGGCTGCTCTGGCGCGCAAATGAAGCGATCTGGGACGCACGCGCTGAACGCGACGCTGGTCTCAAAGAAGCCACCCAGCACCTCGAGGCCAGCTCCGATGGCGATTTCTTTCTCTGGGCGCCAGGCAGCGTAGGCGCCGACGATGGCGAGGGCTGAGCCGTCCAGCGAAATCAGTGAGTAGCGCTGTGGCGCCGGCGAGCCGCCTAGGCTCTCTGGGTAGCTGGTGATGGCGGCGTAGGGAGCCCACACGCCCAGCGCGAAGTTAAAATCTTTGATTCCCAACGGATCTGCATAGACCAGGGTCGGGATGGGGACCAGCGGGCTGGTGCCTTCGACCGTGGGGAAGGTGCGGACGAAGCTCTCGCCCGTCGGCTCGCCGGTGTTCGGATCGGTCTGAAACACCTTGGCCTTGCGCTGATAGGTGCCGCTGTAGTTGAGCCATGAGGCGTCAAACAAAAACTGGTGGCCCGCGAAGGCGAGCCCTGCTGGGTTGTAGTAGATGGAGCCAGCGTCGTCGCTGCCGGCGACCAGCGCCCCGCCGCGGCCGAGCCCGCGCACCCCGCGATCGGAGAAGTACAGGCCGGCGCCTTGTGCGCTGCCCGCCAAGGTCAGCCCAAAGCCCAGACCCACGGCGGTCAGGGCGCCGCGGCGCCCGGTGCTTGAGCGCGCACACCTAAAGAAAAATTTCTGCATGGTAATTATATGGTCTCGTCGGTGCGGTCGTAGTTGCAGCAGCCCCGGGTGGTCACGGGCTGTTAGTCGCCGTTACGCCCGCGCACGATCTCGTAGAACTGCTCCATGCCGCGGCTCTCGCTCAGCATGAAATCCCGCATCACGCCGAACACCGCGGCAAAATCTGCCGCGTCCAAGGGTTGATCTTGCGAGCTCTTGGCGTCGATGCGGTTCACCTCCGCCAGGGCGTCCATGAACACCTCGATGGGCGTCTGACTGGTGGCGCTGTCAGGATCGATGGGCGTGACCAGGTTCTTTAGGATGCGATCGAGCATGCGATAGCGGTCGTAAGGGTTGGGGGTCGCCTCACCCGCCACGACGGGCTCCGCGGTCAGCGCCTGGGTCAGCTTGACCACCCGATCGGCGACGCCTGGCCGGGGCAGTCTTCGGTTGGGGTTGTCGGGGTCGGCGACCTCGGCCGTCTCGGGCGCGGCGGCCAGGGCGACGGCGTTGTAGATGGGCGGCATGCGCTGATCGTCGCCGAGCAGCTGCATCAGATCGCTGATCGAGGTCAAGGTGGAGTGCAGCGCGTCGTTGCCGCTGGCTTGTTCCACGAGGTAACGCAGCAGGTTAGAGACCACGATCCGGGTCTGGGGGTCTTGGTTCAGGCGATCGAGCAGGCGCATCACGCTGCTGAAGCTCGCCCCCTCGAAGGTCTCAGCCGCCTTGCTGGTCATGGTCTGCGTCGCCCAGGCGCAGGGCACAGCAGAGGTCTCGCGGTCAGGGCAGTTGGCGTTGATCTGCTGGCGCAGCACGTCGACTAGGATCGGCGTGGCCTTGGCGGTGGACGGGTTCTTGAAGCTCGCGGCGCTGCCGCTGCCGTTTACCGCGAGGAACGTGTCGACCAGGTTGGAGCGCGCGGCCCGCCAGCCGGGCAGGCGCGGGTTGCCAGCGAACTCCTCGTCGAAGCGGCGCATGGCCTTGGCGAACAACTCATACGGGGTGATGGGGGTAGCGGGGTGGGAGCCATCGCTCCAGTTAGTCGTGCGGTGTCCCTGGCGGTCGGTCATGCTCACGCTGTCGGCGTACGTCGGATCGAGGAGCGCCAGGCCGATTTCACGCACCAGGCTCAGACCGTCGACTTGGCGCCCAGTGCGCGGCTCATCAACCGTCAGGTCCTCGAGCACCTCGGTCATGCGCGCCAGGGCCGGCACCAGATCAGTCTTGAAGATCTGAGCCAAGATCGGCTCGTATTCACGCAGTCCAGATTCCGCGCAGAATTTAGGATTGTAGTTCGGGGCGCCGCGCTCCCAGCTGCCGGTCTTGGAGCACTCAGGGCCGTGACCCGCCGTGGGCCAGTGGCGGTACAAAACCTCGATCAGCTCTAGGAACAGCTGGCCATTCTCGTCCGGGTCGTCGAAGGCTTGCACCAGGGGCGCGATGCCCGCGTAAAACTCGTGCTTCTCCCAGGTGAAAATGGCCCCGCGGTCGCGGACGCGCAGCAGATCGTTGGCGTTGCTCAGGGCGCAGTCGGCCAGCAACAGGTTGTGAGCGCCGTTCAGGCGGGTCGGGCACACGCTGGTGCTGAGCGGCTCGATCAGCCCGGTGACGAAGGCGTTGGTGTCATCAGCGGACTCGGTGTTGCCAATGAACGGATCCCGGTCACGCATGGCGGTGCCAAACGCCGGATCGAACTTGGCGCTGGTGGTGCCAAAGAACACCAAGCGGTTGAAGGCCTGGGGGGTGGGGTTCAGGCTCATGCCGTTGATGTGGCTCGAGTCCTCGAACACCTGATCGATGCTCACGATGCCGCTGGTTAGGTTCAGGATGCCGTTGAGCAGGCCGTCTTCGATCTCCATCAACCCCTCCGGCGGGCGCGGCGCGCCGTAGTGGTCGATCAGCGCGTCGAGGTACAAGAGACCAATGTCGCGGATGCGCAAGAGCTCGCACTCATCGTAGCCTTTGCCGACCAGCGGCCAGCTCAAGTTTAGGCCCAGCAGCTTGACCTTCACCTTGGCGCCCTGCTTGTTGCACGAGTTCACGCTGTTCATGTCGTGGATGATCTGCAGGGCCTGAAACCACTGGCTCTGGTTGCCGACGATATCGGGCCGCGAGTAGTCGACGTGGACCTGCACCGGCTCTTTAGTATCCCCTGTAGAGATGTTTTGTAGCGCAGGGCTGTTGAGATCGCGCGGATCATACGTGGTGCGGTCCGAGAAGGTGTTGAACTTGGCCAGCGCGTCCATCAGCTTGGTCTGTACGTCGGGGTGCTTGAGCGACGCCATCACCCTGCGGAACAGGCCCTCGTCGCGCAAGATCTGCACCACCAGGGGCATCAGCTCGTCCCAGAACGTGCTCTTGGCGTCTAAGCCAACCGCAGGGAACTGATTGCCGATCTCGCGCGCGCGCAGCGCGGCGCCGATGACGCGCGCCATGTCGCCTTCGTGGTCTTGCATCAATTGCTTGGCCATCAAGAGCCAGCTGTCGCTGTTCGGATGAGCGAACACCTGGCCTACGGCGTGCAATAGATCGAGCAGCGCAGAGCTTTTTGTGTCGAACGACTGATACCCTCCACCCCCGGCCCAGGGGGCGCTGACTTCGACCGGGGCGCCGTACAGCAAGTAGGCGCCGCTCAGCAGGTTGAGCACGGTCTCGCCGCCGGGCGCGCTGGGGTCCGGGTTGAGCAGCGGCGCGAGATCGCGCAACAGCGCCGCGGTCAGCGTCTGCGAGGTGTTGATGTACTCATACACGGGCTGGCCACCGCCGGTCAGCGCGCGCCCGAAGCTGTCCGCTGCTTGGATCCGTGGGGCAGTGGGGACGATGAACGGCGGGTCGACCTGGGCCAGGCCGCTGCTGCCCATGAAGCGCCCGGCGGCGTCCACGTCGGCCAAGCCATCGCCGTCGCTGTCGACGATCAGTGAGCCTAGCGCCGCGGCGCTCGGGATGGCGACGCCGCGCTGATCTCTGGCCACCAAGAAGCGCGGCTGCGCGCCGGCGCTAGCGAACACCGGATCCTCGCTGAGCAGCATGGCGCCTGCGACCTCGAGCTTGGTGCGTGGGCGGCTGAGCTGTTGTCGGTCCGCGTCGAGCAGCACGAGGGGCGCAGGCAGCGCCGCGGGGGTTGAGGTGGAGAGCTCGTCGGAGGACATGCCGAGCACGTCTTGCAGCTCGTCGTACATGTCGCCGCCCTGGGCGAAGTGCGGCGTGAGGGTCTGGGCTAGGGTGCGCAGCTCAGGGTAGGCCAGCGCCGGGCGCAGCGCGCCCAGGGTGACCCGCAGCGGCCGATAGCCTTGCCGTCCGGAAATACTAGCTAGCGCGTCTTGCGCGGCCTCGGCGATGGCGGCCGCTTCGGCGTTGGGAACGCCGCTGGTGTAGGCGTCGTCCTTGCCCTCGCCGCCGAGGGCCGCGAACAGCCGCCCCGTGGCCCGGGTGACGGAGGGCAGCGTGTCCTCGGTGCCCGCTGCCTCGACCGGGTTCGACTCGTAGAGCGGCGTGATCCCCTTCATGAAGCGGCTGAGCGCGACGTGGCCGCGCACGGTCTCGTTGGTCTTCGACCAGGGATCGACCACTTCGTCGTCGGGGAAGGTGGCGTTGAAGGCGTCGATCAGCAGCGCGCGTCGCCTGGCCACCGCCTCAAGCTTGCTGATGGCTAGCTCACGAGCCAGCGCGGCCTGACCCTGGACGACGCCCAGGGGCTTGAGGTCAACCGTGTCGGAATACTTCCCTGCGGAATTAATATGGCAGATCCCGCGATACGAGGCGCCCTCGAGATCTTCCGTGAACACGCTGGCGCCGAGGCGATCGCAGAGCGCCGAGTACATGTCGTCGCCCAGGGTGGAGGCTGGAGGCGCGCGCCGCGTGGTATCGAAATCGCCGGAGCAAGCCGCTAAGCACAGCCCCGCGCAGGCGCTGGCGAGCAGCGGGCGTAGCACCCCGCGGCGCAGCTTGAGTCGCCCGGGCTTTGCCATGGGGGATGTGCTGTGACTGGCGACCTGGGAGCGCAGCGAACGAGTGGCCATGCTGCCCAGTCTACCTTGGGTGCGCCGCGCTGGTGAAACAGCAATCTGGCTGATCTGCGGTGACCCGCTGGTGAAACAGCGCGCCGAGCGCGCCGCGTTGGTGACCATCGCGCGCGTGGGCCCGGCCCACCCTGCCGCTGCTGTTGCCCGAGCGCGAGTTGGCGGCAGCGCAGCGCCGCGCCGGTGCCGCGTCCGGCCCAGGGCGCGCGACCGAGGCGTGATTTGCTGCTGGCAGAGCGAGGTTGGTCGCGACCGCGCGCGCGCGCGTGGCACAGAAACCCTTTGAATTGATGGGGTTCTGCGCGGCGTCAGCTGAGCATGGTCAGAGGCGCCGCGAGGTGGCATTACCCGCGGCATGTCAGACGACTTGGTCGCGATCGTGCTCGCCGCAGGGAAGGGCACGCGGATGCTCAGCGATTTGAGCAAGGTGCTCCACCCCATCGCCGGGCGCCCGCTGGTGCACTTCCCAGTCCGTGCCGCGTTGGAGGCTGGGGCCGAACGCGTGGTGGTGGTGGTGAGCAGCGAGAACCGCGACGCCATCCAGGGCTACCTCGAGCGCGCGTTTGGTCGTGAGCGCGTAAGCTTCGCGGTTCAAACCCCTGCCCGTGGAACTGGGGATGCGGCGCGGGTTGGGCTTGGGTTGGTGCAGCACGCCGAGCGCGTGATGATCTTGTGCGGTGACACGCCGCTGTTGCGCGCTTCGGATCTGCGCGCGTTGATCCACGCGCTGGACGAGCACCCCGGCGCCCCCATCAGCTTCATGACTTGCGTGCTGGCGGAGCCTGGCAGCTATGGCCGGGTGTTGCGTGACGCAGCGGGCGCCGTGCGCGAGATCCGTGAGTTCAAGGATCTGCGCACCGACGCCGAGCGCGCGGTGCGTGAGATCAACGCCGGGGTCTACGTCGCGCGCGCGAGCTTCTTGCGCGACGCGCTGGCCGATCTGAGCGACGACAACGCTCAGGGCGAGCTGTACCTCACGGATGTGCTGGGGGTGGCCGCTGAGCGCGGCGGTGGCCTGGGCATCGTGGGCGATCAGGCGGCCATGCTCGGCGTCAATGATCGCGCTCAGCTAGCCGAGGCGGAGCGCCTGCTGTTCGCGCGCATCGCGGCCGACCATGGTCGAAGCGGCGTTAACGTGCGGGGCAACCCGCGCATCGACGACGGCGTTGAGATCGCGGTCGACGCCACCATCGAAGATGGAGTCTGCTTGCGCGGCCGCACCCGAGTCGGCAGCGGCGCTAGCATCGACGTGGGCTGCGTGGTCACCGACTCGAGCATCGGCGAGCACGCGATGCTCAAGCCCTACACCCTGGTTATTAGTAGTTCCGTGGGGGAATGGGCCGAGGTCGGCCCGTTCGCGCACCTGCGCCCTGAGAGTCAAATCGACGAGAAGGCGCGGGTGGGCAACTTCGTAGAGGTCAAGAAGACTCGGCTGCGCAAGGGCGCCAAGGCCAACCACTTGGCATACCTCGGCGACGGCGACGTCGGTGAGGGCGCCAACATCGGCGCCGGCACGATCTTCTGTAACTACGACGGCTTCAAGAAGCACCGCACCATCATCGGCGCCGGCGCGTTCATTGGCAGCGACTCGCAGCTGGTCGCGCCGGTGACCATCGGCGTCGGCGCTTACGTCGCGACCGGCACCACCGTCACCAAAGACGTGCCGGACGACGCCTTGGCCATCGCGCGGCTCAAGCAAGACAACAAGCTCGGCTATGCCGGGCGGCTCAAGTCTCGGCTGCAAGCGGCGGCGCGGCGTGACTCAGACAAGCTCAGGGTCGAAGGCAAGAAGTCGGGCTGAGGGCGCCTCGTCGCGCGGTGGACGGTGCTCACCCGGGGGGAAGGCGACCACGCGGCGCTAGCCCCTCCACCCCCGATCCCCGTTATTTTTGCCGCGGGCGGGGCATAGCGCCACATGGCGACGCACAATCGCGGGGGCAGAATGGCTCACCGGCGTCGCCAGGTAGGCCTCGCTGCGTAGAGTTCGGCTGAATCGCGGCGTGGTTGTCGGTGCTCACGCAGGGCGCCGCTGGCATGTCGCGTGCAAGACGCCTAGACACGCGCACAGGCATCTATGCTGTCGTGCGGAAATGACGCGTGCCGTGGCCGCGCCGGGCAACTAGCTCGGGCGGGCGCCGCCTCGGGAGATATCGTGGCTACCTACCTCGTCGCCGTAGATTTTAGTGAGTGTTCGCTGCGCGCCTTCGCGTGGGCCGTCGCACGGGCCGAAGCGGTCGGCGCGTCGCTGTGTGCGGTCCATGTGCTGGCGCCGCCAGCACCGCTGCCCTCGGTGGATGTGGCGATCAGCCCCGCGTTCGGCCCGGGCTCCAGTGAGCGGTTGAATATCCACGCTGCTGAGCAGGCGCTTGAAGATCTCATCAAAGGCTGCAGGGTGCCCTGCACAGAGGAGGTCCGCGTGGGCGATGTGGCGTCCGAGATCGTCAGCGCCGTGTCTGAGCAGCGCCCGGATCTGCTGGTGATGGGGAGCCATGGCCGCACGGGGATTAAGCGCTTCGTGCTGGGCAGCGTGAGCGAGTCGGTGCTGCGTCGGGCGACCTGCCCGGTGATGGTGGTGCCCAAGGGTGCCTCAGACAGCGGAGAGCTTGCTGCCGTGAGGCAAGCAAATGATTGACTCCGCCTTAGGCGCTGAGAGCACGCCGCCAAGCTCGTGGGTCGCGCTGGTAGGCCAACGCCGCGGGGGCGCCGTGCTGTCTCAGGCAGCGACGGGCGCGGGGGTGGGGGGTGGCACTCGGACGTGCGCTCCACGCTGACCGCTCAGCGCGCGAGCCTGGCGGAGCCGGCTGTCGTGCCATAACGCCTCGGGTCGTAGAATGCCTCGCTGGCCGCGGCGGGCGCGTCCCTTGAGTGGCGGACGGCTGCGCTTGGGGTCGGGACCGCCGCGTTTGGGGACGAGCTTGCTTTTCGAGTCAGGCTGGGCTCCGCTCAGGCGGTGACTGGCGACGCGCCTGTGCCGTCGCAGACTAGAGCTATGACCAGTCTCCGCGTGCGCAGAAGCCTCAAGATCCTGATCGTTGATGATGACGAAGTGGACCGCAAGGCCATCCAGCGCGCGCTGCTCAAGAGCTCGCGAGAGTACGAACTGGTCGAGGCGGAGTCCCTGGAAGCTGCCAACCAGGCGGCCCAAGACGGCAGTATCGACTGCGTCCTGCTTGACAATCGCTTGCCAGACGGAACCGCGCTGGAGTTCCTTGAGCGCTGTCGAGCTCAGAGGCTCGAGCTGCCGGTGGTGGTGCTCACCGGCCATGGCCATGAAGCGCTGGCCGTTGAGTTGATCAAGGCTGGCGCCGCCGATTACCTGACCAAGTCTAGTGATGCCGAGCGCATCGAGGCCGCGGTCCGTGGCGCGGTGCGCTGGTTCCGCAGCGAACAAAAAGCGAAGGCGGCGGAGGTCGCGTTGCACGCGAGTCGGGAGTCGCTGGCTACCACGCTGCGCAGCGTCGCCGACGGCGTGATCACCACCGATCAGCTCGGTCACGTGATGTACTTAAACCCCGCGGCAGCGCGCTACTGTCGGTATGCCCACGACGACTGCGTTGGCAGGCCGCTGTGGGAGGTGCTGCGAGTCCAAGAAGAGCACCGGCCCGCGCAGCGCGAGCGCATGTCCAGCGCGCTCCGGCGCGGCCCGTACAGCAAGCCCCTAGAGCTGCGGCTGCTGACCCAGGACGGCGAGCTGGTCGTGGTGCAGGAGCGGGTCGGGCTGCTGATGCAGGCAGATCGCCAGACGCCTACCGGTCTAGTGCTGACGCTCACCGACGTGACCCATCGCCAGCGTAACGAGGAGCGCCTGGAGTTCCTGCTCTCGGTGGGCAACGAGCTGGCCCGCGGGCATTCACCCAGCGTCGTGTTGGAGCGAGCGGTCGCGCTCACCGTGCCAAAGATCGCCAGGGGTTGCGCCATCGGCATCACCGCCGGGCCCGGCGCCTGGAGCAGCTCGTGTGAGCCACGAGACGGGGCGCTGGCCGAGGTCGCGAGCCAGCTGTTTGGGGCCGCCGGAGCGGGTGGGCAAGCCATGTTGGACTGGATCAAGCGCGGCCAGATGTTGATTATTCCTCAGGGAACCATTTCTCCGGTGCTGCCTGAGCTTGACCTGTCTGCCGTCGGCTACACCGCCTGGTTCCCGATCGTCGCCCGCTATGGCCTGGGCCTGATGGTGCTGGAGTCGGTCAGCGCTTGGCAGCGCGACGAGCTCAGCCTAGTCCGCGACTTCGTGCAGCGCGTCGGGCTGACGCTTGATAACGCGCTGCTCGTGCAACGCCTTGAAAAATCCGTGAGGATTCGAGACGACATGCTGGCGGTGGTGAGCCACGACCTGCGCAGCCCACTGAACGCCCTGTCGCTGGCCACGGACAACCTGGTGGAAGAGTGTGGGGGCGCCGCCGCTGAAGAATATGGAGAGGTCGTGCAGCGCGGCGTCGCGCGGATGAATCGGCTAATTCAAGATCTGCTTGACGCCGAGACCATGGCGAGCGGGCGCTTCTCAGTCGCGCTAGAAGCGTGCCCTCTGGCGGAGGTGGTGGCTGACGTTGCGCAGCTGCACGGCCCGCTGGCGGGCGCAAAAGGCTTGGCGTTTGACCTGGAGCTGCCTGAGCCGCTGCCTACGGTGCGCGCTGACCGCCACCGGCTGAGCCAGGTGCTGAGCAACCTGCTGGGCAACGCTATCAAGTTCACCGAGCGTGGCAGCGTAAAGCTGCGCATTGAGCCCCGCGCGGCTGGGGTGCTGCTAGAGGTCTCCGATACCGGCCGCGGGATCTCAGCGGAGCATCGAGCTCACCTGGGTGAGCGGTTTTGGCGTGCAGACCGCAAAGCGGCGGGTGCGGGGCTAGGGCTGGCGATCGTGCAAGGTATCTTGGTCGCTCACGGCTCGCAGATCCAGGTGGAATCAAACCCTGGCGAGGGCACTCGTTTTTCGTTTGAGCTCTCGAGAACCCTGGACGCATGACAGGGGGGCAGCTGCGCCGCAGATCGAGGCGCGCCGCGCCCACCCAGGGTGGGCTAGGGCCCCTAAGGAAACTCGACCAACGTCCAGTATTTATCCAGGTCGGCCATGGCGCGCACGAAGCGCGCGAAGGTGACTGGCTTCAAGATGTAGCCCGCGACGTTCAAGCGGTAAGCGTCGATCCGATCCCGATCGTCATTGGAGGTGGTCAAGACCACCACCGACAGCTGCTGCAGCTTGGGGTCAGCTCGCAGCTCCTTGAGGAATTCGATGCCGTTCATGCGCGGCATGTTGATATCGAGCAAGATCAGCAGCCGCTGGGTGCTCACTTCACCGCTGCGCAGCTTGCGCAGCGCTTCTTCGCCGTCGCCGGCCAGGCTGAGCTGGTTGGTGAGGTTGTTCTCGCGGAACGCGCGCTGCACCGTCTTGACGCCCACGCAGTCGTCGTCGATCAAGAGCACATGGTAGGCGTCGCTGCTGGGGCTGGGCATCTGAGCGTCCATCGTGTCGGGGCGCACCGCGATGTCAAGCCCGCGCTGGGCGCAGCACCACCGGCCTTGAACCGTCCACGCCGCTGGTGGGGTGATTCGCCACGGCCGACGGCGGGCGGGCCGAGCGCACGGAGGACGCTGCGCGCGAGTAACGACGCGGAAACCGGAGCCCGAGTGTGAAGCGCGTGCGCTCGATGCTCGCCACTTCTGCTGGCATGTTGGTGCTGCTGGTTGGCGGCGTGACCTACAGCGTGGAGCGCGCGCGAGATCACGCGCGCGTCGTCCAGCGCACGAACGAGCGGGTACGCGCCTTGGATGAGCTTGAACAGTGGCTGCTCGATGCAGAGAACGGGCAGCGCGGCTACCTGCTAACGGCTGACGCGTCGTACCTGGAGCCGTACCACGCCGCTGTCGCGGGTAGGGGGGTGATGCACCAGCGGGTGCGCGGTCTGGGGTTAGACAGCGAGGAGTTGGTCCAGCTCGAGCGCCTGCTCACCGCCGAGTTCGAAGAGCTCGCCGAGACCATCCGCCGGTTTGACTCTGCGCATCAGCAGCGAGCGGCTGAGCTGGTCAAGCGGGTCGCTGGCAAGCGTACGCTGAGCCGGCTGCGCGCGCGGATCAGACGGCTGAAGCGAGGGCAAGAAGAGCGGCAGCTGGCAGCGCTGGTCAGCCAGCGCGACCGTCTGGATCGCAATCAGCTAGTCGCGGCGACGGGGGCGATCCTGGCGTTCTTGATCGCGCTGATGGCTCAGCTCAAACACAACAAAGAGCTGCGCGATCAAGTGGCACAGGCCGATCGTTTCCGCGACTTATCGGAGCTGCTGACGCAGCAGGCGGATCAGCTCAAGCAGAGCGAGCTCGAGCTCGAGGCTCGGCTGGGTCACCAGCGCGAGCTCACGACGCAACTCGAGCGTCATGGCGAGTCGCTAGAGCGGGCGAACCACGAGCTCGATCAGTTCGCGTACGTCGCGTCCCACGACTTGAAGGCCCCACTGCGCGGGATCGCGAGCCTCGCGGCGTTCATCGAAGCAGACGCCGGGCCTCAGCTCGACGCGGAGTCTCGTGACAACCTCGGGCTGCTCCAGCAGCGCGTAAAGCGCATGGAAACGTTGATCGAAGGGCTGCTCACCTACGCGCGCGCCGGGCGCCGGGCTGAGCTGGAGGACGTCGATACGCGCGCGCTGTGCGTTGAGATCGTGGACATGCTGAACTTGGAGGCGGCGTCTGACGTGCACGTCGCGGAGGACCTGCCGACCCTGCGCACGGAGCGCTCCCCGCTTCAGCAAGTCTTGATGAACCTGATCGAGAACGCCACCAAGCACGCCGGCGGAAATGGCTGCCGTGTGGAAATATTTGCCGAGCTCGACGCGGCCGGCTGGCGCTTCTCAGTCCGTGATCACGGCCCAGGCATTGACCCGCGCTTTCACCAGCGCGTCTTTGGTTTCTTTGAGCGCTTGCAGAGCCGTGATGCGGTGGAGGGCAGCGGGATTGGTCTGGCGGTGGTGAAGAAGATCGTTGAGGAGCGCGGCGGGCGCGTATGGGTCGAGTCGGAGCTAGGCGCCGGGGCCACGTTCCACTTCCTTTGGCGAGAGCACCCAGAGGACCGAGCGCGCGTAGCAAATATTGCCGCAGGGCAAAACTATGGAGGCGCACATGCCTAGCTCAGACAAGCCGCTCAGGGTCTTGGTCGTTGATGATTGCGCAGACACCACGGCGCTGATGTCGAGCATGCTGCGCCGCCGCGGCCACACCGCCTCTACGGCGGCGACGGCGGCTGCTGCGCTCAGCTTGTTCGAGGAGCCAGCCGGGTGGCACCTGGTGCTGGTCGATTGTGGATTGCCGGATCTTGATGGTCTCGAGCTGGCCCGGCGCCTGCGCGCCAGCAGCCCGCAAGTCAGCATCGTGGCGGTCACCGGCAACTCGCGCGATCAAGACCGCGCGGCGGCGATAAGCGCCGGCTGTGATGATTTCGTGAGCAAGCCGCTGGGACGGCAGCGCCTGGACGCCTTGCTCGCGCGAGCCGCCAGCCGCAGCGCAGCCAGCGACCCTTAGCTGCGCCAGGTCGCGCTGAGGCTGGTGTGAGCCGCGTCTTGAGTCAGCTCGAGCTCCGCGCCCGCATCCCGCGCGCAGCCTAAGGCGATGGCGAGCTGAACTGCGCGGGGCGCAGTCAGCGCCCGGCGCGCGCTTGGGGCTTCGGCGTGGGGTGAGTCTGCGGTGTCGGTCTCAAGCCATGGTTCAAGCGCTGGCTGAAGCGCCTTGACGCGCAAGCCTGGGCTGAGCCGCAGCGTCGCCTGCAGGCCTGAGTCAGTGGTCGCCAGCTGAACCTGAGCGGTCTGTCCAAGCTGAGCGCCAAGTCGACACAGACCGAGCACATAGGCTCGCACGGCGTCGCTCCGCGGCGCTGCCGCGGTCGCAGGGCCACTCAAGCTAAACTCAGCCTGCCAGCCCGCGGCTAGCGCCACAGCGCGGAGGTCGTCGACGAGATCCGCCACGCTACCGCGGGGAATATTCGGATCCAGTGCGTCGATGTACTTGAGGGCTCCGTTGACCAAGCGCGTGATGCGCCCGACCTGGCGCCGGATGGTGATGGCGCTGTCCAGCACCTCGGGCAGCGCTTGTGTGTCGAGCTCAATCAGCTCCGCGCGCCCCGAGATCACGTTGAGCGGCGTGCCGATGGCGTGAGACAGGCTGGCCGCTAGGCGGCGCAGCGCCGCGTGACGTTCTACCTGTAAGGCGAGGTCGCGCGACGCTGAGGTAAATTCGGGATCACTTGTCATCGCCTCCAAGCCTAGCTCTTCCAAGCCTAGCTCGGAGCGCCCGTTTAGATGCTGCTGATCCACTCGTCGACCTCGCGCTCTGCTTCGTCCTTGGCGCGGCCGTAGCGGGCCTGTAGGCGGCCGATCAGCACGTCTTTGCGGCCGGCGACTTGCTCTAGGTCGTCATCGGTGAGCTTGCCCCACTTCTGACGCAGCGTGCCCTTGAGTTCCTTCCAATTGCCTTTGATTTCATTCATGTCCATTTTCTGTCTCCTTTGATTTGCCGCGTAGCGGACTGCAAAGCTGGTTATTCGCCGACGATGGGCCCCTCACGGTTGAGGCGTTCGCTCAGCTGCTTGTTCCAGCCGGGCATGTTGCGGCGGAGCCACTCGAGGGTCATCACGGCGTGCTCCATCTCTTCGTCGCGGTTGTGTGCGAGGATGGACTTGAGCTCGGCGTCATCGCAGGTCTCGACGCGCTGGTTGTACCAATCAACAGCCTCGATCTCCTCTTTCAGGCTGATCAGCGCACGATGAAAATTCCGCGCGGTACTAGACAGTTGCTCAATGGGCTCATGATAGTCAGACATGCTGTTCCTTCTGGTCGCGCCGCGGGACGTGATGGGTTGGCGTTCGACGCTCGCTGCCTGATGCGGCGCTGCACGCGCAGCGTGCTGTGAGCCTCAGCGTGGTCGCGTTAGCTCGGGGTGGTCATGCGGCCGGGTGCTGCACGACCGGTGCCAGCCAGTGGGCGTGCGGCGCGGCCAACGCGAGATCGTGCTGAAACGCGCTGGGGTTCAATTTCAAGGGACGGACAGCGACGGCTAGCGCGCGGGCGCTGACGCACACTTGAGGCGCGCCGCGACGCCGCACCCCCTCCACCCCGGCCTGCTCGCCCTAGGCCTCTCGGGGTGAGTGGCGATTTGCCACGATTGGGGCACAATGGCGGTCTGGCCCATCGGCAGACGCTGCGGGCACGCCGCGGTGACTGCAACTTTTCCCTCAATTTCACGCTATTTGCAGCAAGGCACGTCTCTTGCTGGGTCGCCACCCATGCCTCAGAACGCCCCAAGCACGAACCATTTCACCCCCTCGATTCAGTTGCCGACTGAGGCCCCCGCGAGCGTGGTGCGGCCGACCGAGCCTGGACGCAGCTCCGAGCCAGCGCCCACTGGCTTCGGCTCTAGCGTTTCCTCGGGGTCAGCTATTGAGGCTAGGGCAGCAGGCGTGAGCGAGCAGCACGCCGCGTCAGAGCAGCCGGCCACGCAGGGCGAGCGCCACGCCGAAGCCGAACCGAGCCGCGTGCTGTTCATCGACGACGACCAGGAGATGGGGCGCCTGGTGCACAAGCAGCTCGAGCGCGGCGGCCTACGAGCGCGCGTCGCCACCACCAAGGCCGAGGCGCTCCAGGAGCTGCAGCGCAGGGACTTTGACGTAGTGGTCTGCGACGTCCAGCTGGGCGCCGATAACGGCCTCGACATCTGCAAATGGGTGGGTGAGAACCGGCCCAGCACCCCGGTGGTGATGATCACCGCGTTCGGCAACATGGAGACCGCCGTGGCAGCCATCCGCGCTGGGGCTCATGATTTCGTGGCCAAGCCCATCGACGCTGAGCTCTTGGCGCATACGGTGCGCCGCGCCGCCAAGCACTCCGAGCTGCACCGTGAGCTCGCCCGCTTGCGCGAAGACGCTGGCATGGAGTCGTCGCTCGGCGGCCTGATCGGGCAGAGCGCCCCGATGCGCGAGCTCGCCGAGGTGATCTCGCGGGTCGCCAACAGCGAAGCCAGCGTGCTGATCAGCGGCGAGAGCGGCACGGGCAAAGAGCTGGTCGCGCGGGCGCTGCATTTGCGCAGCCCGCGGCGGAGCGGCCCGTTTGTCGCTATCAACTGCGCGGCGCTACCGCCGAACCTGCTGGAGAGTGAGCTGTTCGGGCACGTCCGCGGCGCGTTCACCGACGCCAAGGTGGCGCGTGAAGGCCTGATGCGCGAGGCCAACGGCGGCACGCTGTTCTTAGATGAGCTGGGTGAAATGCCCCTTGAGATGCAAGTCAAGCTGCTGCGCGCCCTGCAAGAGCGCAAGGTAAGGCCCGTGGGCGGGACAAAAGAGCTTGAGTTTGACACTCGGGTGGTCGCCGCCACGAACCGTGACATTGAAGACGACGTAAAGCGCGGTACGTTCCGCGAGGATTTATACTACCGCATCAACGTCATCCGCCTCAGGCCGCCGCCGCTGCGCGAGCGGGGCAATGACATCTTGCTGCTCGCTGACTACGTGTTGCGTCGAGTGGCTGAGCGCAGCGGGCGAAAAGTGACGGGGTTCGCGCCCGCGGTGGCGTCGAAGCTGCTCGAGTACGACTGGCCCGGCAACGTGCGAGAGCTGGAGAACGTGGTTGAGCGAGCGGTCGCGATGGCGCGCTTCGATCAGATCACCGTCGACGATTTGCCGGAGAAGGTGCGGACCCACCGCAGCGATCAAGTGAGCTTGGGAGGGGATAGCCCTGAGGAAATGCTGCCTCTCGACGCGCTCGAGGAGCGCTACATTCGACGCGTGCTGAGCGTCGTTCAAGGCAACAAGACCCAAGCCGCGAAGATCCTGGGGCTCGATCGCCGCACGCTGTACCGCAAGCTCGATCGCTACGAAGCGCGCGACAGCGCGGAGCGCAAGGCGCACGCTCAGTCGTCCCAAGGCTGAGATGGAGGACGACCCACAGCCCCTGGTGGTGGTCGCCGAAGACGACGCGGACGCTCGCGAGTTGCTGGCCCGGGCCCTTGCCCGGCGAGGCTTCGTCGTCGACGCCGTCGCCGACGGAGAAGCGCTGGTCAAGCGGGCGCGCAGCGCCCCACGTCCGTCCCTCGTGGTGACTGATCTTGACATGCCCAAGCTGACCGGCCTCGAGGCGTTACCTACGCTGGTCGATCTGGGCTTGCCGGTCGTCGTTGTCTCTGCGCTGTCCCCGAGCATCAGCCTGGAGGCGGTGCGACAACGTGGCGCCGCGGCGGTGCTAGCGAAGCCGATCCGATCGCGCGTGTTGATCGCCGTGATCGAGCGGCTGTTGAACCTAGTGCCAGGGCATCGATCGAAGTCTGAGTAGGCACCGGCTCGCCGGCGCCAGGCTTCGATATAAGAATCCGTACGGAGATATAGCTCCCGCGATGACGTGGCACAGACACTGCATAACGGCGTGCATGAACCATTCGGATCACAAGCCCGACGCTCTAGGGGGCGCTGTGCCCCAGCCATTGGCGGAGTTCGCGAACTGGTTGTCCCCTCGCATGGCGGCTATTGATCCGCGCGGCTACGTGCGGGGCAAGACCCAGATCCGCGATTATGTGTGTGCCGCGCTTGGTTGCTCGGAGCTGGAAGCGGAGCAGGCAGTTGAGGAGCTGATGCTGGCAGGTCGGCTTGAGTTTGAGGGCGACCCAACGACGGCTGGCTTCGAGCCGAAGGCGCGCTGGCTGATGCGGCAACCCGACACGCTAGTGCGTTAGCGCCCCAGGTGCCGTGGGCACGCTCGGCTAAAGCGGCCGGACGAGAAAAAGGGAGCCGGTCTTCACCGGCTCCCTGATGCTCTCGCTGACTAGCGGGGCTACTCGTCGTCGTCGTCCGTGGCGCCTTCGATCGCCTCCCCAGCGTCTTCGGCGGCCTCGCCGACCGCGTCGGCGGCGTCCTCTGCGGCCTGCTTGGCGTCTTCGGCGGCGTCATCTACTGCCTCGCCGGCGTTCTCCATCGGGCCGTCGCTCGGCTCGTCTGCGTGCTTTTGCCCGCCTGAGCAGGCCGCTAACAAGAGCAGCGCGGCGCCGGCCACCATGAGCGCGCGGTTTGCGTCCGTTATGTCTCGCATTATCCGCCTTCCTTTGCTTGTGTTGGTTACCGCTTTGGGATTCTAATTTCCACGCGGCGATTATTCGCGCGCCCCTCAGGGCTCGCGTTATCTGCCACGGGGGAGGTCTCGCCCTTGCCCTCGGCGCGGATCTGCTGCGGATCCACGCCGTGGCTGACCAGGTACGAGCGGACGGCAGCGGCGCGATCTAGCGAGAGCTTGAGGTTGGCCGTGTCGGAGCCGCGGGAGTCGGTGTGACCGACGACGACGATTTGGCGGTCGGAGGGGACCTCTTTGAGCACCTCGGCCACCCGATCTAGCGCTTGTTGAGCGATGGGCAGCAGCGCGATCTTGCCGGTCTCAAACAACACGGCGCCGGACAAGGTGATGACCGTCTCGCGCTCTTCCTCCTTCACGTTGGCTAGCTTCGCGAGGCTCGCCAGCGCGGCTGCGGCGCGGGTCTCTGCGTCCTTTCTCCCAGCCTCGCTGGCGCCTAGGTCCTTCTCGAGTTCTGCGCGCCGCTGCTCGAGCAGCTTACGCTTGGCCTCCAGATCGTCGACCTTGGCGTCCTTGTGTTTCATATCCTCACGGACAGTGCCAAGCGCGTCCAGCGTGTCCTTGAGCGCTGCGCGGGTGCGATCGAGGCTCGCGCTAGCCTGGTCCTTCTGCGACTTCAGCGCGGCCTCGTAGGCGACCCTCGCCTCCTCGATGCTGCGTTGCTGGACGGAGCGCTCCGCGTTGGCGTCGGCGAGCTCGGCCTTGCGAATGGCGATGTACGCCAGGTGCTGCTCACGGGGCGAGCCATCTTCGGCCGCCTCCGCGTCCTGCAGTGCCTGCTTGGCCTCTAGCAGCTGCGCCGGGGTATAAGTCGCGGCCGGGCCATGCGCCGATTTGTCGTAGGCCGTCCTGGCCTGCTTTAGCTGCTGTGAGTTGGCGGCGGCCCCGCACGCCACCAGCGCCAAGCAGCCGGTGCTGAGGAGGGTCCTGGTCAGGTATTTCAGTGTCATGCTCATTTCTCCGCCTTTAGGTCTTCTACTTTTTGCCACGCGGCTTTCGCCGAATGGCGCTCGCTGCTGGTCTTCGCGAGCTCGAGGGCGACGCGGGCGTCCATTTCCGCGCGCTCCAAGATCGGGACGGCCTGCTCGTTCTCGCCGTCCTTGATTAGGGCTTCCGCGCGGGCGATTTGATCGCGCGCGAGCTTGAGGTAGACGGACGCCTCGGGCTTTCGCTCGGCGCCGATCTCCTCAGCGGCTCGCACCGTCGACTTAGCTTGAGTTAGCTCCCCCGTGGGGGGCTGGGTACCCGCGCAACCGAGCAGGGCGGTTAGGCCTCCGCACAGCGCGAGGACCGGTAAAGCGTGATTCCAATGCATCTCGGGCTCCTTGTGTTTCGAGCAGCCACTGCGAGTTGCGTGCCGGCCGTGACTTGGCTGAGCCGATTGGCTGGCTCGGCGAGCACAGCCGAGGGCAATCCGTGCGGCTGGTGCTCGGTTTGGGCTGCGGTCTCAGCGACTCGCTGCCCCTGACGGCTGCCGCGCCGCGCGGCGCGTTCCGCCTCACGTGCGGCAGGCGGCAGCCGCGCCCGTGGTGAACGGCCGCGCCCCCAACGGGGCGGCGCGACCACCCGCGCCGTGCACGGATCGCCGCGGCTGAGCTTGACGCCGGCCGTGCGGACAGCCAGAACGAGCGGATGGGGGAGAGTCTTGAGCCCCGGGCTGAAGGGGCGCCCAGCGGCGTCGAGCGTGATCTGCTGCGGGCTCGCGAGGAGCTCGTGGGCGGTGAGCCACCGCCCCGCTGGCTCTTCCTGGTGCTGCTGTTTCTCGCGCTGATCGGCGCTCTGGGCGGCGGCTACGCGATAGCCAAGGCGCTGACCGAGCCGGTCCCCGAGCGGGTGGTCGAGGTGCGGGTCGGCGCGCCAGTCTTAGACAGCGTGCGCGAGCTCGCGCGCCTCGAGACAGTTTCTTTTCATATGGAAAGAGTGGTGGAGCTCAAAGAGGAACAAAAGCGCGCCTTTGGCCTGCTGACCGCGCAAGACGCTATCCTGCTGGTGGCAGCGGCTGACGTCAGCGCGGGGGTTGATCTGCAGGCGCTGGGGCCGACCGACGTGACGGTCGATCGCGAGGCCCGCAGCGTGCGCTTGCGCCTGCCAGCGCCCAGCGTGTTCCAGGTCACGCTGGACGAAGAGCACACCTACGTGCACTCGCGCACCACCGATCTGCTCGCTAAGCGCAACGTGGGCCTAGAAGGTCAAGCGCGCCGCGCTGCCCTCGCCGATCTGCGTGAGGCCGCGGAGAGCGCAGGGATCCTCAAGCGCGCAGAGGTCGGCGCTCGAAAGACGCTGGAGAGCCTGCTCAAGTCACTCGGCTACACGCAGATTGAGATCGAGTTCGCGCCTGCGCCGAAGGCGCCTGCAGCGCGATAGCACTTCAGCTGCCCACCCCCGAGCGAGCCTGACTATTCTGCGGAGGCGTCTTCGGTTGAGTTAAAGAGGCTCTCGTATTCGGCGTGGTGTTGGTCGCTGGCGCCGCGCTCGTAGTGCGGCAGCAGGTGGGCCATGCGGTCGCGTTTGACCTCAAGGTAGTCCTGCGAGAATGGATTTGGTTCGACGACCATGGGGATACGTTTGGTGATCGTGACCCCCAACGCCCGCAGGCCGCTGACCTTCTCGGGGTTGTTGGTGATCAGTTGGATCGACTCGACCCCAAGGTAGGCGATCATGGCGGCTGCCACCTCGTAGCTGCGCGCGTCCACCGGGAGGTGGAGTAGTTCGTTGGCCTCAACCGTGTCCGCGCCTTCAGCCTGCAGCGCGTACGCTCGCAGCTTGTTGGCGAGGCCGATGCCGCGGCCCTCTTGGCGCAAATAGAGCACGACGCCCTCGCCGCGCCCCGCGACGTAGCGCTGAGCGCCCTCGAGCTGCTGCCGGCAGTCGCACTTGAGGGAGCCGAACACCTCGCTGGTCATGCACTCGGAGTGGATGCGCAGCGGCACATCCCGCTTGCCCCGCACGTCGCCGGCTACCAGGGCCAGGTGCTCGTCGCTGAGGGACGGGTCGGACTTGGGGCCATGCCAGTGGAAGGCGTAAAAATCGAACACGCCAAAACGGGTAGGGACGGCGGCCTTGGCGAGTGCTTCAAGGCCCGGGTACTGATCGCGTTTCATCGTGTCGCTTCTCGCAAGGGGCGGCAGCGTTCGGTCGGTTTCGGTTCCGCAGCATGCGGGCGCCCGATAGGACCTCTAGTTAGCAACCACATCGAAGGCTCTGAGTAACGCGCTTGCGACGCGGCACGAGGAGACCAACGACTCCAATGCGGAGTGGGTAGAGAATGGTGTGCGAGCACTCGATGGTCAAGCCGCCATGCGCCTCGCGAGACGCTAAGTCATTGAAATCACAACGTTGAACGCTCGCGGTTGTTTTCCGGCGGGTGGAGCGGGAGCACGCGCCAGGTCACGCAACCCGTGGGTCTTGGGGCGGCGCCTACGCTGGGCCCTCGGTACACAGCGCGACGATGGCTGCTTCGAGGACGGCCTGAGGCTGACGCGCGGAGCCGCCCTTGAGCGCGAGATCAATCTGAGCCAGGCTGATCAGCCAACGCTCTAGATCTCGAGCTGGGATGCGGCGCGTCTGGGCGTCCAGATCTCGCGCTTTGAACGGCGGCGCTTTGGCGGCTTTAGCCGCTTCGGCAGGGGCCAGGCCTTGCCCGCGCGCCGCAGCGAAGCTCAACAGCTGACGGGTCGACCAAGCCAACAGACCCACCAAGCGCAGGCCGTGATCGTCGGGATCGTAGACCTCGGCTAGCGTCTTCAGGCAGGCAGCGATGTCACGGCGCCCCACGGCATCGACGAGTTCGAATGCGCTGGTGGTGCTGAGCCGGACGATGCACTCGCCCACCGCGGCTTCAGTCACCAGGTTGCCCAAGCCCACGTACAAGCAGGTGCGCTCCACGGCGTCGTTCAACTGTGACAGATCGGTGCCGCCGACCTGCGCGATCAGCTCGGCCACACCAGGTGCACATTTATTTCCGCGTTGTGCCACCGCTCCCTCGACCCAGCGCGGGAGATCGTGGCTCTTTGGCGGCTCGCACTCAACCAGCCAGCCCTGCTTCTTGGCTTGAGTGTAGAGCCGGCGGCGCTTATCAAGGGTACCGCTAGACAGTACTACGATGCTTGTATCCGCCGGGTTAGCAGCGTAGTCGAGCAGGCGATCGAGATCGCTGCTGCCTTTGCCGCCCTTTGGTTCCCAGCGGTCGATGTGCCGCGCCAACACCAAGCGGCGACTGCCCATCATGGGCAGCGTACGCGCCGCGCTGAGCAGCGCGTCGACGGAGTGCTCGCCGGCGGTCAGCTGATCGTCGTTCAAGCCGGGGATGCCACCGGCGGTGGCGGCCTGGCGCAGCGCGCGGAGCACGCTGTCGTGCAAGAAGCGCTCGCTGCCGTGGACGAAGTACAGCGGGCGCAGCCGCCCGCTGCGTGCTTCTTCCAAGGCTTGCTCTGGGGTCACGAGGGGGAACGTCTCACGAAGCAGACGCCGGGTGAAGGCGCTCAGTTTCTAGCTGGGCGAGCGCTTCAGCTAGGGTGCGTTCGCCTAGCGCGCAGACCTCCGCGGCTGTGCTTCATACACGAAGCATCGCGCCCGTGGCGTGGTCAGGAACCGAACGCTGTAGTAAAGCCTCGCTCGGTGGCTGTGGACGACGAAAATCCAGGTGATTTGGCCCAGGCAGCGGCTTGGGCGCCGGTGTACGGGGTCCAATCGCTGACCAGCACTTTGCGTAGCCTGGTGGCCATCGGCAACTTTGACGGGGTGCACCGCGGGCATCAAGTGGTGCTGCGGGCCGCCGCCGAGCGGGCCCGAGAGCGGGGCCTCGCCGCGTATGTGCTCAGCTTTGATCCCCACCCAGCTGAGGTGCTCGCGGGGGTGCAGGTGGAGCGGCTGAGCAGCGTCGAGCGCAAGGCCAACCTGATGAGCCAGGTTAGTCCCCAGCTCAGGCTGATCGTCGAGCCCTTCACCCAGACCTTGGCTGATAATTCGCCGGAGCAGTTCGTGCGGGATTTTTTGGTAGCCAGGCTGCGGGTGGCCCACGTGATCGTGGGTGAGAACTTTCGCTTCGGCAAAGGACGCGCGGGTGATCTGGCCACGCTGCGAGCGCTGGGGCAGCAGTATGGCTTTGAAGCGGAGGCTGAGAGCCTGCTCGGCAGCGACGCCGCTAGTCACAACGCTAGCGCGCCGATCTCGAGCTCACGCGTGCGCCGAGCCATCAAGGCGGGGGATCTTCAGGAAGCGACCGAGCTCTTGGGACGACCCCACGCGCTGACCGGCAGCGTGGTGACGGGGGCGCAGCGTGGTCGCACCATCGGTTTCCCTACGGCAAATCTGGGCGATGTGGTGGAGGTGCTGCCGCCGTACGGGGTGTATGCGTGTCTGGTGGACGACCTGAGCGACGGCGAACCAGGGTGCGCCCTCGGCACCGCCGTCACCAACATCGGCGTGCGCCCCACCCTGGCCGAGCCAGATCCAGCGCCGACCGTCGAGGCACACCTGCTGGACCTCGCGCCCGGGAGGCGCGAGCAGCGACACAGCGCCGCCGGGAGGCGGGAACCGCAACAGCGCGCGCCCGGTCACCTGGATCAAGCGGGGAATACTCCAGGTTTTTCTGCTGATCTATACGGCAGACCCCTGCGTCTACACTTGATCGAGCGCCTCCGCGGAGAGCACAAGTTCGCGGGTTTAGATCAGCTAAAGGCCCAGATCGCGCTGGATGTCGCGCAGGCTCGCAGGTGCCTGCAGCGGCAGCAGTCGTTGAGCGTGATCTGGCCGCGCTCATGGCTCGACGCCTATGCGCTGGCCGACTGATGTGTTTGGTGCCGGGGCGGCGTTGGCGCTTCACGAATGACCGGCCCTCATCTACGGTCGGCGCGTGGATCGAGCTTCGCTAGACGCCCTGCACCGTCGTGAACTGATCGAGCGCGCCCGTGGCTTGGGCGTCGAGCGCCCCGAGGTCATGACGCGGGATGAGTTGATCGATGAACAACTACGCTTGAGCCAAGCGGCGTCTGCCGAGGCACGCGGCGCTGGCGCGGCCAGCGTGCGAGGTTGGTTTGGGGTCGCTCGGGATCTGCTGGCGGGGTTGGTCGAGCAAGGCTTGCACCTGCCCGACGCCGCGAGGGTCATCCGCGGCGAGGTCGCGCAAGCGGCTTCATCGGCGCGCCGCCCAGTGGCCACGGTCACCTTGGCTGAGATTTACGCGGCTCAAGGCCACGTATCACGCGGCGTTTCCGTGCTGCAAGAGGTGCTGGAGAAGGAACCTGAGCACGAGGTGGCGCGCAGGTTGCTGAGCGAGCTTGGGGCAAAGCAAGACGCCGTGGTCGAGGCCCCGGCGCCCACGCTGCGTGCGCCTGAGGTGGAGACGGACGGTGGTGAAGCGACGGCTGAAGTCGCTGAAATCTCGGAGGAAGATGGCGCTGAGGCAGCGGAGGCCGCGATCAGCCCAGGCTCGTCCCTGGACGGGCGGACGCAGGTCGGCCCCGACAGCTGCATGCTGTTCGTGGACGGGTCTCGGGTGGTCATCAGCTGGAGCCTGGGCGCACACAGCTTTGAGCAGCTGCGCGCGGCGCAGCCGCTCGGCAGCCCGATGGTGCGCGTGGTGACCTGGCGACCTGGCCTGCCAGCCCAGCGTAGCGAACGCGAGGTCCCGATCACGCAGGCCAGCGGAGAGCTGCTGATCGAGCTGGAGGCGCTCAGCGCAGACGCGGTGGTGCGCGGGGTGCTGGTCTGGCAGGCGCCCGCGCCCGCGCTTGAGTTCCGCGTGGTAGCTACCGCGGTCGTCGCGCCGCTCGCCAGCAGGTCCAGCCTGGCTTCGCCGATCTTCCGCCCCCACGTCGCGGCGGCGATCGGTGATCTGGAGCGCCGACGTGGCGCCGCTCAGACCTTGCTCGAGCGTTATGCGTGAGCGCAGGTGCCTGCGCGCGCGGCTGCTCTCTCTGTCTTCCCTAGCGAGCGCGCTGGTGCTAGCTGGGTGTTCTGGCGCTGAGGGGTCCGCGGAGCAGCTCGAGCCCAGGCCTATCCCGTGCGAGGTTCAGCTGGTGCTGGACAGCAGCTGCCTGCGCTGCCACGGGGATAAGCTCTTGTATGGCGCCCCGTTCGCGTTCACCAGCTTGGAACAAATCCACGCGGTGCGCGGCGGCAAGGCAGTCTTCGAGCGCATGCACGAGGCGCTGGAGACCAACCTGATGCCCCCGGTCGGCCTGCCCGTCGATCCTCCGGTCGACCCGATCTCCCACGCCCAGCGTGAGACTCTGCTGCGCTGGACCGCCCAAGGGGCGCCAGAGGGACCGCGCTGCGAGTGACCTGCGCACCCCGGCGAGTCCTGCCTGGCGCCGGCTGGCGGCCAGCGGCGCCCGCCATTTGAACGCGCAGTCCGGATAGGCGACAACCCGCGGCGGCCGCATCCGACAGGCGGTCCATGAGTGAGATCTACTACGGGGCGCGGCTCTGCCACGCAGCTGGCTCGTCGCGTCGCGGGTGTCGAATCAAGCCTGCGCTGTTAGGTGTCGCATGTATTTCTATGTGGCAACAAAGCGCGTGGTCGCAACCCGACACCGAGCGCTCCGTGTTCGCCGTGCGCGCTGCAGTCCACGTCAGCAGCCAGCGCACAGAGACCCAGGTCGGCGTCATGCTCAGCCTGCCGCTTGACGAGTTTGGCGCTGGCGGACCAGCGACGCAGCCGGCTCCGCGCGCGTCGCTTATCAGCGCCCCATCGCTAGCCGCGCCCAAGAGCCCGCGAGGCGCCAAGCAGGAGACCAAGCAGGAGACCAAGCAGGAGACCAAGCAGGAGACCAAGCTCCCTACGGAACCCGAGCATACGGAGCCGGTGGAGGCTGCTGCTGAGGCTGGGCAGCCTGACCAGCCGAGCACCGCGCTGCCCCGCGACTTGGTGCTGAGTTCGAAGCTCATCGCGCGGCTGCTGCGGCGCGCGTTGGCGTTGGACGGCAGCCAGCGCCGAGGGCGTCGCTTGGCGGCCCTGGCCGACCGCTCCAAGTCCTCTGGCTGGCTACCCGAGTTGAGCTTGCGCGCAGGGCGCAGCACCGACCAGTCGCTGCGGCTCACGCCAACTAGCAGTGATCCGTATCGCTACACGCAGTCTGACGGCAGCGATCTGTATGGTGAGGTGAAGCTCAGCTGGAAGCTCGACCGCGTGTTGTTCAGCCGCGAAGAGCTGGGCCTACAGCGCCTGGCCCAGTCTGAGCAGGCCCGCCGCGATCAAGTCGCCGAGCGGCTGCTCAGCGCGGTGTTCGACTGGCAGCTCGCCGAGCTACGCAGCCGCGACGTGAACCAGACGCCCGAGGATCAGCTGCGCTTCGCGTTGCTCGCGGCGCAGGCTCGGCTACGTCTGGATGTGATCACAGGCGGCTTGTTTGGGCGCCTCGCCCCCACCCCCGAAGCGAGCGAAAAAGAGCCAGAACGCTGAGCTCAAGCGGCGCGGGGCTCAGGCCCCGTACGGGCGCTTCAAGCTGGCGCGAGGGGCACCTGGGGTGTAGAACCGCGCACCATGCTCGCCGACACGCGTAACTCACTCGTAGACCTCCAAAGGCGTCTTGTGGCGCTAAGGGGGCATCTTTGACGTCGCTCAACTCAAGCGACAAGTCGCAGAGCTAGACGATCTGGCTAGCGCCAGCGGCTTTTGGGACAACCAAGACAAGGCGCAGGCGCTGCTCCGCAAGCGCAGTGCAGCCCAAGACAAGATCGAGGTGCTGGAGCGCCTAGAGAAGGACGTGGCCGAGGCCGCGGAGTTCTTGGAGCTGGCAGAGGCAGAGGACGACGAGTCGACGCTGGACGAGGTCGCTCAGCTGGTCTCGGGCCTCGACTCGAAGCTCCGCAAGATCGAGCTGCAGCGCATGCTGAGCGGCGCGACGGACCACGCGGGCGCCATCGTGAGCATCAACAGCGGCGCGGGCGGCACCGACGCCAAAGACTGGGCAGAGATCTTGCTGCGCATGTACCTGCGCTGGTGTGAGTCCAAGGGCTACAAGACGGAGATCATCGACGAAGAAGCGGGGCAAGAGGCGGGCATCAACGCCGCGAGCTTCACCGTCAGCGGGCCGAACGCCTATGGCTACCTGCGCGCCGAGCGCGGGGTGCATCGCTTGGTGCGCATCTCACCGTTCGACGCCAACGCGCGCCGCCAGACCAGCTTCGCCGCGGTCGAGGTCACCCCTGACATCGAAGACGAGATCAACATCGAGGTGGCGGACAGCGACCTAGAGATCACGACCATGCGCGCGGGCGGCAAAGGCGGTCAAAACGTCAACAAAGTGGAGACCGCCGTGCGCATGCGCCATCTCCCCACGGGAATCATGGTGGTGTGTCGCATGGAGCGCTCGCAGCACCAGAACCGGCGCATGGCGCTCAAGATGCTGAAAGCTCGGCTATACGAGATGGAAGAGGCCAAGCGCACCGGCGAGAAAGAGCGCTATGAGGCCGCCAAGGCAGGCATCGACTTCGGGCATCAGATCCGGAGCTACGTGTTTCAGCCGTATCAGCTGGTCAAGGACCTGCGCACCGACCATGAGAGCACCGACGTAGAAGGCGTGGTGAACGGCGATCTGGATGGCTTCATCGAGGCTTACTTGATGAAGCGCAGCGAAGATGCGAGTCAGGCCGAGTCATGAGCGACCCTAAGCAAAAAGAAGCTGCGCAACACGAGGTCGGCGAAGAAGCGCTGATCACGATCCGACGTGGAAAAGCCGCAGAGCTGCGCGCCGCGGGCCACAACCCGTTCGCCAACGACGCGCAGGCTGAGCGGCGCTGCTTCGTGTCAGAGCTGCGCACGCAGTTCGCTGCGGCGCTGCAGGGCGACGCGGCTGAGCTGCGCTACGCCCCTGAGCAGGTAGAGCAAATGGCCGCGGGGAACAGCGTAGTGGTGATGGGCCGGCTGATGGCGCGCCGCGGCTTCGGCAAGGTCAGCTTCTTGGAGCTGCGCGACGGCTCCGGCACGATCCAGATCTTTGCCAAGCAAGACGTGCTGGCAGCTGATTTCTCGCGCCTCGCGCAGGTGGACATCGCCGATCACCTGGAGGTGGCCGGTCGCGTGATGGTGACCAAGACGGGTGAGCTGTCCATCGAGGCGACCAGCTTGCGCGTGCTGACCAAGGCGCTGCGGCCGCTGCCCGACAAATGGCACGGCTTGAGCGATGTGGATCTGCGCTATCGGCGCCGCTACGTCGACCTGGTCGCCAACCCCGAGGTGGCGGTGGTGATGCGCGGCCGCGCGCTGATCATCCAAGGCATCCGTGACTACTTGGATGGGCTCAGCTTCATGGAGGTCGAGACGCCGACCCTGCACCCGCTGATCGGCGGGGCCGCCGCCCGCCCGTTTGAGACCCACCACAACGCCTTGAACATGCAGCTCTTCCTGCGCATCGCGCCGGAGCTGTATTTGAAGCGCCTGTTGGTTGGGGGCTTTGAGCGCGTGTATGAGCTGGCGCGTTGCTTCCGCAATGAGGGTATTTCCACGCGGCATAATCCCGAGTTCACGATGCTCGAGTTTTATCGCGCGTACGCCACCTATCAGACGCTGATGGAGATGGCTCAGGATCTGTTCCGCCATGTTGATGCGTACCTCGCGCGGGGCCTGGAGCGCTTGGGGCTGAGCGCCCACTACGCTGGCTGGGTCGCCTCGCGCGGCTTTACGTTAGCCGAGCCGTTCGCGCGTGTGCCGATGGTCGACGCCGTAGCCAACGCTTGCAAGACGGCTGGCCTGCCCGCCGACGCTAACACCTCCTGGGCCAAGCTCGCCGTGGCTGAAGACACGCCGGCCGACGCCCGCGCCGCGGGCGACGAGCTGGTCAAGGGCTGGGCCAAGGCCAGCCCGCGCGCCGGCCGCGTCGACTGGAAAAATTTCCGCAAGGGATTGAGCGCGTGCCACTCGGACGGCGAGCGCCTGTTCGCGGCTTACGAGTACCTGGCGGAGCCGTTCCTGACTGAGGATTATCGCTCTGAAGACGGCAGCAAGAGCGTGCCGGTGTTCATCATCGACTACCCGATCGAGGTCTCGCCGCTGGCGCGCAGCAAGGACACTGACCACACGTTGACCGACCGCTTCGAGTTGTTCGCCGATGGACGCGAGGTGTGCAACGCGTTCAGCGAGCTCAACGATCCGGATGACCAAGCGGCGCGTTTCCGCGAGCAGGTCGCCAAGAAGGGCCGCGGCGCTGACGAGACCATGGACTACGACGAGGACTACGTGCGCGCGCTAGAGCACGGCATGCCTCCAGCGGGCGGCTTTGGTATGGGGGTCGACCGCTTCGCGATGCTGCTGATGGGGCAGAGCTCGATCCGAGACGTGATCGCCTTCCCACAGATGCGGCCTGAGGCGCAGGGATGAGCCGACTCGGCGACATCCGAGGGGGTGGAGGGGCCACCACCACGCAGGCTCAGCCAGTGGCTTCCGCTTCCCTGAGGCAATACCCATGCACGTCTTAGCGACATCTCTCACCGCGCTAGGCGGGCTGCTCGGGTTCGCGCCGGGTGCGCCGGGTGCGCCAGACGAGCTGGCCAAAAGAGGCCTGCTCGAGCGCGCGTGGTCGTTCATCGGCATGCCAGGGCGCATCGCGGTGATCGCGCTGGTGGTGCTGATCGTTGGCTATCTGGTGGTCGCCGGCGTCAAGCGGCTGTCCAGCCGCGGGCGACGCAGTCTGTTGATCGGCATCACGCTGTTGGGTGCCTTGGGCGCTGTCGGCTTGGGGGGCGCGACCCTGCTGTTGCCTGAGGAGCAGGGGCGCTTCTTTGTCTGGTGGCATCAGGCGGTGCGCGGCGCGGCGGCGCTGTCGCTCACCTTCTTCAGCTTGGGGGGGCTCGGGTTGCTGGTGCCCCGAGTGCTGAACGGCATCGAGCGCTCAGGGTTCGTCGGCTATATTGCCGCACGGCACGTACGCTCCAGCAAGAGCGGGTTCTTGACGGTGATCAGCGTGCTGTCCATCGGCGGCGTCGGCGTCAGCACCTTCGCGTTGTGCGCCGTGATCAGCATCATGGGCGGCTTCGGACAGGATCTAAAGCGCAAGATACTGGGCAACAACGCCCACATCCACATCGACAGCACTGAGGTCGGAGGCTTCGGCGACTGGCAGGATGATCTCGGGCAGCTGCGGGCGATCCCGGGCGTCGCGGCGGTCAGCCCAGTGGCGGGGGGCGAGGCCATGGCCTCCAGCAACTCCAACACCGGCGGGGTTTTGCTCAAGGGGGTCGACCCGAAGACCATCGGCAGCGTGATCGACCTGCTCAGTAACATTGAAGCCGGCAAGTTCGAGTACTTGGTCGATCCGGTTAAGCTGACGCAGCTGCCGCCAGAAGAGGTCATCGGCTACGGCCCCGGCGGCAAGCCGTACTATCGCGGGCCTATTTCCGACTGGAAAACAAGGGTGGCGATCGACGGAGGCTTGCCCCCAGAGGACGTATACCCGGGCATCATCATCGGCCGCGAGCTGTCTAAGACGCTCAACGCGCTGGTGGGTGACGAGATCACCCTGGTAGGCGCCTTGGGCGAGCTCGGGCCCATGGGGATCATGCCCCGCACGCGACGCTTCCGCGTGGCGGCGATCTTCTACTCGGGCATGTACGAGTACGACGCGAGCTTCGCCTATGTTCAGCTGGACGTGGCCCAGCGCTTCCTAGACCTTGAAGACAACGTGACCAGCATCGAGGTCAAGCTCCAGAAGGAAGAGGACGTCGACCGCGTGCGCCCCGCCATCGTCCAGCAGCTAAAGCGCGACGATCTGCGGGTGCGAGACTGGAAAGAGCTGAATCGAAACCTGTTCAGCGCCCTGAAGCTGGAGAAGATCGTGACCTTCATCATCCTGTTCTTGGCGTGCATCGTGGCGAGCTTCTGCATCGTGTGCACCCTGCTCTTGATGGTGACCGAGAAGAGCAAGGAGATCGCCATCCTCAAGGCGTCGGGCGCCTCTGACCGCTCCATCTTGCGCATCTTCATGACCGAAGGCGTGATCATCGGGGCCATCGGCACGGTGTTCGGCGTGGTCACCGGCGCGGTCACCTGCATCGGCCTCAAGCTGTCAGGCACGCGCCTCGACCCCGACGTCTACTATGTCGATCGCTTGCCGATCAGCGTCAACCTAGGTGACTACCTGCTGATCGCCTTGTGCGCGATGGTGGTGACCACGTTGGCGACCATTTACCCTGCCTGGGCGGCGAGCTCGCTGCGTCCAGTCGATGGGATCCGCTACGAGTGATCAACTCATGGCCAGAACTTTTAGGCCCACCCGCCTGTCAAGCCCGGTCGCTGGCGAGGCTTGGTCGAGAGCCGGAGCGGAACATACTCCGGTATTCGAGCGCCGATTGCGCAGACCAAACGAAGCCAGCGGCCGGGATCGGCAGGCGTCGTGACGGTTAAGATACCGGGGATGGTGATCAACTTGGAGTCAATGCGTGTCTACACCCCTCGTAGTTGTTAGCAACCTAACCAAGTCGTTTCAGCACATGGGGCGCACCCTCGAAGTGCTGAAGGGCATCGATCTGACGATCGAGGCGGGCCAGATCCTGGCCATCGTTGGCCAGTCAGGCGCGGGCAAGAGCACCTTGTTGCATTGTATCGGCACGCTAGATCTGCCGACGTCCGGCTCGATCAAGCTGGCGGGCGAAGAGCTGACCACCATGTCGGCGCGCCGTTTAGCTGCCGTACGGAATCAACAAATAGGCTTCGTGTTCCAGTTTCATCACCTGCTGCCGGAGTTTAACGCCCTAGAGAACGTGATGATGCCTGGCTTGATCCAGGGTCGATCACGCAAGGAAATGGAGAAGCGAGCGCAGGCGCTGCTGGAAGAGATCGGGCTGGCCGATCGCGCGACCCACCGACCGGGGGAGCTCTCGGGCGGCGAGCAGCAGCGCGTGGCCGTGGCGCGCGCGCTGGTGCTGGAGCCGGCGCTGCTGCTCGCTGATGAGCCGACAGGCAACCTGGACACCACCACGGGCGGTGCGATCCACGATCTGTTCTTCGACATCAGCGAGCGTCGCAACACCACGGTCGTCGTGGTCACCCACAACCCGGCGTTCGCTGAGAGCATGCCGCGCGTGGTGCGCATGCGTGACGGTAAGGTGAACCTGGACAACCAAGGCGAGCACCACGTGCCGCGGCTGCGCAGCCAGCCCGCGCTGGAGCCTCACGCGGCTAGCCCCTCCACCCCCGAGCAGCCGGTAGACGCCACGACGTCCCTCGAGTAGCGCGACCTAGCGCGTCGTGCGGGGGGCACCCTCATGGTCGCATATTGCCGCGGGGAAAATGTAGCGGGGTGCGCTAAACTCCACCGGCGCAGGCGTGTCAGCCGCGGTCGCGGTCGCCGCTCAGCGTGATTCGCCAGGGCGCGCGCTGGGCGACAGGGGGAGGCAGCTGGCGGGGTCACCAGGGCTCAAGCCGAGCTGGGCCCGAGCCGAGGCCTCAAGCCGCAGCTCGGCGCCTACCACCTCGGCCTGGGCGCGCACGGCGCGGAAGAAGGGAGGGCCTGGTTCATCTCGGCCGATCAAGCACCAACTCGGCTGCGTCGGCTCGACCTCGGACACGGGTAGTTGCCGCGTGTCGCGGACCAGCGTGACCTGGTCCGTTGCCGCGATGAAATGGGGTCCACCATCGAACGGGTCGACGCGCTCGGCGTAGCTGAAGCCGATGCGCCTGAGCATTTTTTCGACGCCTTTGGTCTGAGCGCCGACCTCCCCGATCACGCGCTGAGCTTGTTGGCTGAGCACGCTGGCGTACATTACGCCACCCGGAAATAGATCCCGAATGAACGCTTTGTCGCGGCTGGACAGCAAGTCTGCCTCTGCGTAGCTCATGCCCGTAAAGTGGCGGCCGAGCGCCTCCCACAAGTGACTGGTCCCGTCGGCCTCGAGGGGGGGCAGCAGCTCGGCGATCAGCTCGTCGCGGAACAGCTCGCGGTGCGCGGCGATATACAGAAAGCGCACGTACGAAATCAGCAGCCCCAGGCGCTCTGGTGCCTTGCGGTACTCGGGGTGGACGACCAAGCCACCGATCTCTGTCGGGCCATCGTAGCAGAAGCCGAGGCGCAGCAGGGTGTGCGCGAAGTGGCGATCGACCGCGTGGGAATACTTTTCCTCGGGGATCACATCAAAATAGATGTACGGCGCGTCGCGCCGCCCGTGCTGCGCGACCACCATCGACGTGCCGACCGCGCGCTGTTGCTCTAGATCCCACAGCACGAACACGAAGCGCCGCTCAGCGGGGTTAGCGATGGCGCCGCTGAAGCTCTTGTGCGCGTGTTCGAGCAGGCTCTTGATGGCCGCGCGATCGTTGGGCAGGTTGAGCGTGTTCAAGAACTGGGCGAGCTCTAGCAGCGCGTCCTCATCCTCGACTCGCGCGCCCCGGATTTCATATCGCTGGTTCGCCATCGCCTCAGAGCACCGCACAAATCTGGAATTTTGCCTAAGGAATCCGGAGCTGAAGTGGTCAGCGGGCAGTCGCCGGGCTCGCGAACGTGCTAACAGGAGGCCGTGTCTGACCCGCTAAAGCAGTTTACTGGAACCCACAGCTACCTGACCGATGCCGCCCTAGAGTCCGCGGTGAACGCGGCCTTGGTGCTCGAGCGGCCGCTCCTGATCAAGGGCGAGCCTGGCACTGGCAAGACCCTGCTGGCCAGCGCGGTGGCTGAAGCCCTCGGCGTCCCGTTGATTCACTGGGCCGTCAAATCGACGACGCGCGCCCAAGATGGCCTCTACGTCTATGACACGGTGCAGCGTTTGTATGACGCCCGCTTCGGCGACGCAGGTCCCGAGGGCGTCAAGGACGTGCGCCGCTACATCAAACACGGACCTCTCGGTCGCGCGCTAGCCGCAGACGAGCGCGTGGTGCTGCTCATCGACGAGGTTGACAAGGCCGATCTCGAGTTCCCCAACGACCTGCTCCACGAGATTGATCGCATGCGCTTCCAGGTGATGGAGACCGGCGATGAGGTGGTCGCCAAGCAGCGGCCGGTGGTGATCATCACCAGCAACAACGAGAAAGAGCTGCCCGACGCCTTCTTGCGCCGCTGCGTGTTCCACTTCATCGATTTCCCCGAGCCTGAGCTGATGAAGCGCATCGTGGAGGTGCACCACCCAGGCCTGGACAGCGCCCTGGTCGATCAGGCCATCGCCGCGTTCTACGATCTGCGAGCGGTGCCGCGCCTACGCAAGCGGCCGAGCACCAGCGAGCTGATCGACTGGATCGCGGTGCTAGGGAGGGCGGGGGTGGGGGTAGACCGCATCAAGGCCGAGCTGCCCTTCGCCGGTGTGCTGCTGAAGAAGGAGCAAGACTCCCAAGTGGTGGCCGACGCGCGCGGCGGGCGAGCCAAGCGCTGGTAGCGCTGCGACCACACCGGAGGGCGCCGCGCGGGAGCGACGTTGCGGCGTATTGGACAGCGCCAAGCGTCGTGATAAGGGCCAGTCGTGACCCAGCAACCTCCGACCTCACCCACCAAGCACTGGCCATTTCCGCGCGCTGAGGCGCTGCCGACGTACTCGTTCGTCGCCACCGACGCCCTCAAGGCCAAGGTCCGAGCTAGCGGCGCGGATCTGATCGACCTTGGCCTAGGCAACCCCGATCGCGCGACCCCAGACGAGATCGTCCAGCAGCTGCACCAAGCCGCCGACGTCGGCAAGAACCACCGCTACCACCCAGGCCGCGGCCTGCTCGCGCTGCGCGAGGCCATCGTGGCCTGGTACCAACGCCGCTACTCAGCGTCATTCGACGTCGAGCAGGAGGTCATCGTCACCATGGGGGCGAAAGAGGGCATCAGCCACTTATGCCTGGCGCTGCTTGACCGTGGCGACTACGTGGTCGCACCCGACCCATGCTATCCGATCCATGAGGGCGCCCCGGGCATCGCTGGCGCGAGCGTGGTGGGTTACGCTTCGGGTCCAGGCAACGAGCCCGCTGAAGCGCTGGCCAAGGCCCTAGCCGAGGTGCGCGCTAAGGGCGGTGAGACCAAGCTGGTGATCGCCAACTACCCACAAAACCCCACCGGGGTGGTGGTGAGCAAAGAGCAGCTACGCGCCTTCGTGCGGGTGGTCCAAGCCAGCGGCGCGCTGCTGCTCCACGACCTAGCCTACGCCGACCTCGACTTCGCGTCGCGCTATGCCCCGAGCATCTTCGATTGTGGGATCCCCGCGGAAGAGGTCAAGCAGTTCGCGGTCGAGGTCTTCTCCATGTCCAAGAGCTACCACATGCCCGGCTGGCGCATCGCGTACATGGTCGGGCAGGAGCGGATGATCCGCTCGCTGGGCCACCTCAAGACGTACATGGACTACGGCACCTTCATGCCCCTGCAGTACGCGGCGGCGTGGGCGTTGGAACACGGCGACCACCTGGTCGACGACATGCGCGAGCTGTATCGCGGCCGCGCCACCACTCTCGTGAGCGGCCTGCGCGAAGCCGGTTGGGACAACGTCGCAGAGCCGAGCGGCACGATGTTCGTCTGGGCTCCTATCCCTAAGCTCTGGGCTGGTTTGAAGGCGGCTCAGGTGGCGGAGCTGCTGATCGAGAAGGCCCACGTCGCGGTCTCACCGGGCACGGGTTTTGGCCCAGGCGGTGAGGGCTACGTGCGCTTCGCGCTGATCGAGGATCCGCCGCGCATCGCCGAGGCCTGCGCGCGCATTGGGAAGCTGCTGAAGGCGCGGTAGCACAGTCATGACTGTGTGGAGTCCTCGACGTGGCGACGGCCCGACGCTGGGCAGGTAGCGCCTGAACGGTACAGCATGAGCACTGTCCGCTGAACCGTGCGCGAACTAGCGCGCCGTTGACGGCGGGGTAGGGCGCCGGTGCGTTGACGATCCAACCCCATGCAGTTCGAATCAGCTGCACCAGGCTGCCAAGGCAGGGGCGTGCCCCGCGGCAACACCGCGCGGCGCCCGCCTAGCTCGCGCCTCGCTCCAACACGCGCTGGATGCTGTCCGGCACCAACCCATAAGACTCCGCGACGCCCAGCAGCCCAGCGTTGTCGGGCAGCTCGCCGAGGAACAGGCTCGCGTATGAGGTGTGTGCCAGACCCTGCAGTCGTCGCTCCAGGTGCGGCAGGCCGCGGCGTACGGCGTCGCGCGCGCCCTCGTCATCTCCGCTCTCGGCGCAGGCGTCGTGCCGAGCCAAGTAGACGGTGCTCTCGTTGAGCAAGCTGTGCGCGCCGCCTTCGAGCAGCTCCACCGCGTCGCGGGTGAGCGCTAGCGCTTGGTCGAGATTTCCGCAGCGCCGCTCGGCCTCGCCCCAGAGCCCTAGCGCCACCGGTAACACATCGCGGTTGTCCGACGCACGGTAGCCTTCGGCTGCCAGCTGCAGCAGCGCGCGCGCGCGACCGCAAGCCGTATCGCCCGTGTTGCGGATCAGCTCCCAGCCACGATAAAACAGCACCCCCAGGTTGCTGCGGTCGGGTGAGGTCCAGACGCCAGTGGCGTCCGCGTCCGCGTCCGCGCGTGGTTCCGCGAGGAATGCGTCTAGGCGCTTGTCGCCGCCGAAGGTAGCCGCGAATCCCAAAAAATTCATCTGGGCGTTGCGGACCGCGCCGCGGCTGCCGATGGCGTCTGCCAGCGTCAGCCCCGCCTCTAGGGAGCTGCGCGCCTCTTTGCGCGCCCCGATGGTGGTGAGCGCGAACCCGAGGTTCGTGGTCAGCACCGCCTCGCGCTCTTTTAGGCCGGCGCGCTGTGCCGCGCGGACGGCGTTGCGGCGCGCGTCCAAGGCCGCGCTGAGCTGTCCCAGGGACTGCCGCAAGATACCTAGGGTCTGCCACGCGTCGACGGCGGCGCTCAGGATCCCTTTGTCATTGGCCAGGGACAACAAGCGGGCTGCCTCAGCTTCGGCTTGCTCAAAGCGCCCGGCGAAGGCCAAGCGCGAAGCGGCCGCCGCTGACGAGCGCGCCTCTTCATCGCTCAGGCCGAGGGCGGCTGCTCGATCGCGGATGGCCAGCAGCCGCTCCGTCACATCCATGCCCGAGCCCCGCGCCGCGTCGAAGCGCGCGCGAGCCCCCTCAGCGCGGACCTGGCTCGCCTCGTCGTACACGTTGGCTTCAAGCTCGCTGACGCTGGTCTCGCGGTCGCTGGCGCGCGGATCCAGGCGTGCCCAGGCTTCGTCTAGGTACATCGCCCGCCTGAAGCCCTGCTGTCGATCAGCGGCGAACGCCAGGGCACGCTCGGCCATCAGCAGCGCGTCGTTCAGGGCGTTGGTCGCCAAGGCGCGCTGCGCCGCGCGCTCCCAGTGCACCGCCGCCTTCTCGTGTTGCCCGCCGCGGTCGTAGTGGCCCGCCACCGTGGCGGCGTCTTCGCCCATGCTGGTCAGCCAATCCGCCGCCAGCGCGTGCAGCTCTTTGCGCTCTTGTTCCCCCAGGGAATCGTAAGCGACCTCGCGCACTAGAGCGTGCTTGAACACCCACTCGTGCGCCTCGGTGAAGCGGCTGGCGGCTTGCTCGACCAACACCTCCGCGCCGGCGAGATCGCGCATCAGGCTCTCTGCGTCGTCGATGCCCAGGGCTTCAAGCCCGGCGTCCCAGCAGCTGGTGCCGAACACGCTCAGGCGGCCGAGGGCGTCACGTGACTGTTCGGACAGCGCGTCCATGCTGACCTGAATCGCGGCCTCGATGGTCGGCGCCTTGGTGGTGTCGCGGCCAGAGGCCGCCAGGCGCGCCAGCTCCTCAGCGAAGAGCGGCAGCCCCGCGGACTGCTGGGCGATGCGCTCGACGGCAGCGTCGTCCAGGCGACCCCCAAGCAGGGCGCGCGCGATGGCTTCTGCGGCCTGGCGCGACAGCGGCCTGAGCTCGACGCGTGTGTGATCGCGACCCGCCAAGCGCTCAGTGTTTTGCCAAAATTCTGGACGCACCAACAGCAGCACCATCAGCGGTAGGCCGCTGGCGCGGCCGAGCAAGTGGTCGATGAACTCAACGCTCTCTGGATCTGCCCACTGGGTGTCTTCAAGGACCAAGATGGTCGCGTCAGCCCGCACCACACCGACCACCAGCTCCGTCATCGCCAACCACAGCAAGTCACGGGCGCCGCGCGGATCGCTGCCCTCCGGGAGCGGTTGGTTGGCGAGCATGGCGGCGATCAGGTCGCGCGCGGCGTCATCGATTTCTTCACGGTTAATCAGCCGAGCGTCGAGGGCCGCGCGCGCTTCGTCGGTCGTCGCGCCCTTAGACAGCCCGATGATGCCGCGCACCACGTCGGCCGCGGCGCCCAGCGCGTGCCCCTGACCGTAGGCGTCGCTGCGCTGTAAGATGACGCGGGTGTTGCCGCTGAGGCGCGCCAAGACCTCGCGCCTGAGCCGGCTCTTGCCGATGCCTGGCGGCCCGCTCACGCTCACCACGACCGGGGTGCTGTCTTCGCGGGCGCGCTCGAACGAAGCCAAGATCTTGTTCAGCTCTCGATCGCGGCCGACGAAGGGAGCGCCGCCCACTCGCTGGCCGCCCTTGAGCATGCCGCCGACCACCGAGGCGCCGTCATCGCGAGAGCGGAACTCATAGCGTCCGCGGCCGAGCTCTGCCGTGGTGGCGTCAGCCAGGACTTGGCCTGGCTCGGCCTCTCGGGCGAGGGACGAAGCGCGATCGACCACTTCACCCACTGGCTTCACCGCGCCAGAGTCTTGGTGCACGTTGACACGGGCGCGGCCGCTCGCGACGCCCACGCGCGCTCCAGCGCGGGCCAGGCGACGCCCCAGATCGAGCGCCGCGCTGGCCTCGGTGCCCACCGCCCGCCGCGCGCCCAGGTGGGCGACGATCGCGTCTTGCCCCAGGGGAACAGCATCTGCTCCGCGGGAGCGCAGCTGCTCAAGCGCGCGATCGCGGCTCGAGCTCTTGCTGAAGTTGAGCGCCACGATGCTGGTCAGCAGCCGCGACGCGCTGGAGCCGAGCCGCTGGGAGACGCTCAGGTCTGCAGAGCTGGGCGGCCAGGTGACGCGCTGCGCGTCGGACAGCGAGGCCTCGAGCAGCTCAGCCACCAGCAGCGCGGTGCTAGGCCTGTCCGCCGCTTGGGTGGCGAGCATGTGGTAGACTAGGTCATCGAGCGCCGCTGGTACTTCCGGGCGGATCTCGCTGAGCCTAGGCGCGGCGGTGGTGACGAGGCGAGCTAGCGTGGCGATGTGGCTAGGGCCGACGTGCGGGGGGCGCCGGGTGATCAGTTCGAACAGCGTCGCGCCCAGCGAGTAGATGTCGCTGCGCGCGTCGGCGCTGTCGCCCCGAGCCTGCTCAGGTGACATGTACGCAGGGGTGCCGACGATGTCTCCGCGGTGCGTGACCTTCATGTCGTCGCTCTTGGCGACGCCAAAATCTACGAGCTTGGGCTGGGTCCCGAGGCTGGAGCTCGCGCTCGTTTCTGTCGCCACAAGGAAAATATTGCCGGGCTTCACGTCGCGGTGGATCACGCCAGCGGCGTGAGCTGCTGCGAGCGCCAGCGCCACCTGGATCGAGAGCGCCACAGCTTGGCCCAAGCCGAGCGGGGACCTCAGCTGCCGCGCGGCAAGATCTTCTCCCTCAAGCCACTCCATGGCAAGGTAGGGCTGCCCCGTGTCTTGCAGCACCCCGGTGCCGATCACCTTGACGATGCCTGGGTGATCCAGCTCCTGTAGGATCTGGCCTTCGCGCATCAAGCGCTCTTCCTCTTCAGGGGCCATGCCAGCCTCGGCGGCCACCACCTTCAGCGCGACTGCGCGCGACGTCTCGCGATCTCGGGCACGATAGACGACACCAACTCCGCCGCGCCCTACTTCTCGTTCAAGCTCAAAGCGCCCGCCCAAACACTGGCCCTCAATTAACACGCAGCGAGGGTAACGGCGGGGCAGCTGAACTCCAACCCCGCAGCGATCCGAGCAGGGCCGGGCTGCGTATCCTGCACATTGGCCCGCCGGCTGTCCCAAGGCGCTCGCGCCGTGTTGGCTCGTGCGCTGCGTTACCCGCGTCGTGCTGGCCTGCGCGCCGCGCGGCTGCGCCGTGGTCCGCTAGCGCAGCACAGGCGTCACTTGGTCATGCCGCGGGTCCGCATCAACGCGTTGCGGAAGTCTGCTGCTCCGCCGAAGTGCTGACGTACTCGAGCGCCGCGCTTGGCGTCGTTGTACTCAACCAGCAAGCTGAGATCGGCCCTCACCACCGCGTTGAGCACGAACTGCTTGGCCGCCTGGTCGTTGAACTGCTTGTACTGCTGCTTGACGCGATCGAGCAGCGAAGCTCTGGGCGTCTCGCCCTCGGTGACCGCTGCGAAGCGCAGGTCGAGGCTCAGGTTGCCCACCAGGCTCGACGTATTGCCGCCCTGATACAGCGCCTGCAGTTCGGGCTCACTCAGCACGCCGTCGCCGTCGCTGTCACCGAAGAGCAGCTCGTCTTCTGCGTCGCCGTCGCCGTTCAGGTCGAACTGCGCGAAGCGCTCGCTCAGCGTGTAGACGAACAGCGGCTTCGGCTGAGCGTCGAACGCGTCTTTTTCGTCGAGCTTGACGCGGACATCGCGCACGATCACCTCGGACTCATGGACCGGAGCGGGCGCGCCATCGGGTCCAAGGCGTGTGCCGTAGACATGCCGCAAGAGCACGTTGTCGTCCGTAGCGCTGGTCTTAGCAGATTCTGCGCCCTTGCGGTCGTCGAGGTTGAGCTCGCCGTCGTCGTTCTCGTCTAGGGTGTAGCGCACGACCTCGGCTTTCCGCACCAGCTCGAGCGGCAGCTTGCTCGCCTTGTCTCCTAGGGCGAACCAGCGCTCGAAGTACTCGGCGGCCGAGGCGGTCGGCTTGTGCTTGCCGTAGCCCTTGGCCTTGGGCAGCTTGAGGCCGCTCAGCAGATCTGGAAACTTGAACTGAGCCGCGCCGTACTTCCAGGCAGGCTGGCTCGGCTGTGGCGTGAGCAGATCCCCGTGGTCTGCATAGAAGGCCAGCTCGAACGGCGCCGCGATCAGCACTAATGAGAAGCTGGTAGGCGTGTCAAGCTTGGGCTTTGCCGCGCGGCGCACCCCGGCTTGGTCGCCTACGCTGCGCAGCTCCTTGACGAAGGCGCGCCCCTGCTCAGCCGTGGTCGGCGTATCAGCCAAGGCTGCGCCAACCAGGCCAAGCGAACACAGCGCGACGGCCAGCGCCCCGCCGTAGGTCTTTGCCAAGCGCGCGCTACGCGGCGTAGCAAGCTGTGGAAACATGCGCGAAAGCTTCACACGGAAGCCCAAGGTGCGCCACCGCTTGGCCGCGAGGCAGCTCAGCGAACGGCTCCCCGACACCGCTAGCGAACGCTAGAAGACAGCTCACTTCGCGGGCGTTTAGCCCCAAACAGCGCGTGATTCACAGGGGGTGGAGGGCCTAGCGACCTGAGGCTGCACGCCGGGCTGCGACGCTGCGCGCTGGGCCGTAGACCGCGCTCAGAACATTTTGCGCCCGGTCGCGTGGAGCAGGCGCACGCGCGCGGTGCGCAGATCGATGTACGCGCTCATGCGCTGCAGGCTGGCGTTGACCAGCTCATTTTCGGCGTTGATCACGTCAGTGGTGGTGGCTTCGCCCACCTGGTATTGGGCGACCTTGCTGATCAGCGCGCGCCGCGCCGCGAGCTCGCCGTCTTCTGCTGCCTTCCGTGCGGACATTGCTAGCTCCCGATCGTAATAGGCGGCCGTGATCTCTTGCTCAATGCCTTGGCGCAAGCCGGCCTCGTCCGCCGCGAGCCGCGCCATATCGGCCTCTTGCTCGGTTAAGCTAGCATTTGCCGCGGGGATCTCATTGAGCGTCCAGGTCAGGCGGGCGCCGACGTTCCAGCTGCTGGCCCAGTGTGGGGCGGCCCCGATGGTGCCCTGGCCCGGGTTGGCGTAGGTGTAGTTCCCGAACGCGTCTAGCCGCGGCAGCCGGTTGGCGCGGGTGGCTGATAGGTTGTCTTGGTAGGCGCGCCGGGTCTGGGCGACCACGCTCAGCTCTTTGCGCTGCTTGAGGCCCTCTTTCACCAAGTCTTCAAGCTTTGCAGAGCGCGGCACGGGCGGTGGCAGCTGCAGCACGTCCTCGCCGATGCGGTAGTTCGCGCGCTCGTCGCCGGTCATCAGCTGAAGACTCCGTGCGGCAATGGAAATGTAGGACTTGGCTCGCTTCACCGCGACGTCGCCGTGGGCGACCTGGGCGCGCAGGCGCAGCACATCACCCTCGGTCGCCACCCCGTTGGCCAGCGCCGCCTCGCCGTCGGCGAGCACGCGCTTCAGGCGCACCAGCGAGTTCTCGGCGACCGCCAGCTGGGCGACCCCGCGCAGCCAGTTGTAGTAGGCGAGCTGCGCGTCCGCCGCGGCCTTGCGCTCTTGGATTGTCTTATTCAGGCGCGCCGCTGTGGCGCTGGCTTTGGCGGCGGAGCTCGCGTTCGACAGCTTGAACACGTAGTCCGAGATCGGCACCGCGAGTGACGCGGTGAGCGAGTAGTTGTCGCGCGGAGTCTGGATGGAGAAGGCCGCGGCTCCAACTGGGGCGCCGCCGGAGTCGAGCACGCACTGTCCGGTGCCGGTTGGGCAGGGCCCGACGCCGAGCAGGCCGGGGTTCAGCGCGCCGACCAAGGCGCCGCTGCCGAGCGAGTTGTCGATGGCGGAGAGCCGGGTGTAGGTCGCCTGAAGCGTGAGCTGAGGTAAAAAGCGGATCATGGCTTGATCCACCCGCGCGGCAGCGGCGCGCACCTGGGCTCGCTGGGCTCGGACCGCTGGGCTCGCGACGTGAGCACGGCGCGCGACCCCGACCGCGGTCTCGCCACCCGCCTGCGGCTTCAACGTTACCGCGAGGACATCGTCTTGGGCTGCGACCAGCGCCGCGGCGTCTGGGGCTTGGTCGGGGCTCGGCGCGGCGGCGTCGGGTAGGGCGGCGTCGGGCTGGCTGGCGTCGGGCTGGGTTGGAGCACCTGGGGCTGCGCCTGGCTTCGGCTGAGCGGCGGCCAAACCGGAGAGCAGGAGCCAGCCCAGCGCGAGACCGTGTGTGATGTGCTTGTTCATGCAGCTGTGCCCTCCGGGTGCGCGGCGCCAGCGCTGAAGATCTTTGAACTCAGGTAGCGCGTGACGCGGTTGTTGGTGAGTGCGTCCATGAGCGTGTAGATCACCGGCACGACGACCAGGGTGAGCACCGTCGAGGTGATCAGCCCGCCGATCACGCACACCGCCATCGGCGCGCGGCTCTCGCCACCCTCACTGAGCGCCAAGGCCACCGGCAGCATGCCGAACACCATGGACAACGCGGTCATCAAGATCGGCCTCAACCTCAGGATGCCGGCCTTGACCAGCGCCTCGCGCACCTGCATGCCCTCGGCCCTCAGCTGCTCGGCGAAGTCCACCAGTAAGATGGCGTTCTTGGTCACCAAGCCCATCAACATGATCACGCCGATCATGGCGAAGATGCTCAGCGACATGCCAGCGATGTAAAGCGCGCCGAAGGCGCCGATCACGCTGAGCGGCATCGAGACCATGATGGTGATGGGGTGGATGAAGCTGTTGAACTGTGCCGCGAGGATCATGTAGACGAGCAGCACGGCGATCATCAGCGCTTCGAGCATGTAGCCCATGGATTCGGCCATTAGCTGGCTGTTGCCAGCGAACTTCCCCGACACGCCGCTGGGGGTGATGGGCGCGACCTTCTCCAGCAAGATCTTGCTGGCGTCGCCCAGCAGTATGCCTTCTAGCGCCGCGCTGACGGTGACCTGTCGCTGGCGAGCCTCACGCTCGATCCGCGTGGGTCCCAAGCCGCGCTCGCTGCGCACCACGTTGGACAAGTCGACTAGCTCGCCGGACATCGAGCGCACCTTGAGGGCGCTCAGGGTCTCGATGCGCGCTTCCTCTTGCTCTGGCAGCCTGACGACGATGTCGTAGGCTTCGCCGCCCTGCTTGAACTCGCTGATTTTGTCGCCGGCCAGCAGCGACCGGATGGTCGTAGCGACCGCGCTCACCGGGACCCCGAGCGCTGAGGCGCGCTCGCGATCCACGATCAGGTTCAGCTCCGGCTTTGCTGCCTGGTAAGAGATACCGACGTCCACGAACCCGGGGGTCTTTTCAAGCTCGGCTTTCAGCGCCTGGGCCGCGCTGACTAGATCGTCCAGGTTCTGGCCTCGGAGACTGTACTGGATCGGCGCGCCCCCACCGGGGCCGGACTGCGCGCTCACGGTCAGCGTCGAGCCGTCAGCCAGCTGGCTGTAGCGCTCACGAACCCAGGCCATGAGGTCGCGCTGGTGGACCTTGCGCGTCTTGGCGCCGGTGAGGTTGACCAGGACCTCACCGATGTTGGCCTGACCTTCAGTACCGCCACCGATGGTGGAAAGGGTCGTGGCGACCTCAGGCGCGTTGTCACGCAGATCTTTGGCGACGCCTTCGGTCGCGGCCGCGGTCGCCTCTAGCGGCGTGCCCGCAGGTGTTTCCAGACGGATCGTATACATCGCCCGATCTTCATCCGGGATGAACTCCATGGGCACCCGGCTGACCATGACGCCTGAGAAGATCAGCGCCAGAAACGTCAGCCCCAGGGTCGCGGCGCGATGAGACAGCGACCAGCTGATGATGCGGCCGTAGCCGCGGTCTAACTTGTTCAGGTTGCGCTCGATAAAGCCCGCGATGCGACCGCGTGACTCTGTGTGGCGTAGCAGGCGCGACGACAGCATGGGGGTGAGCGTGAAGCTGACCAGCATCGAGACCGCGACGGCGAAGCTCACGGTGAGGCCGAACTGCAAGAAGAACCTCCCGACGATGCCCTTCATCACGGCGACCGGCAAGAACACCGCGATGATGGTGGAGGTCATGGCCAGCACTGGGAGGAAAATCTCTCCGGTGGCGTCGGTCGCCGCCTGCATCGCCGTCTTGCCCATCTGCAAGTGTCGATGGATGTTCTCGATCACGACGATGGCGTCGTCCACCAAGATGCCGATGGCCAGCGACAGCGCGAGCATGGTCATGTTGTTGAACGTAAAATCCATCACCTTGATGAAGGCGAAGGTCGCCACGACGCTGGTCGGGATGGCGATGGCGCTGATGGCTGTAGCCCGCAGATCCAGGAGGAACAGCATGATCACGATCACCGCCAGCGCGGCGCCGAACAGCAGATCGAACTGTACCTCGTGGATCGAATGCTCGATGTAGACTGAGTTGTCGGTGGGGACGGTCAGCAGGACCCCCCGACCTTCCAGCTCATGCTTGAGATCATCAAGGCTCGACTTCACCTGGTGGGCGACCTCCACCGTGTTGCTGCCGGACTGCTTGCTGACCACCAGCGTGACCGCTGGCTTTCCGTCAAGAAACGACGCGCTCTTGGCGGGCTCTACGCCGTCGACTACTTGCGCGACCTCCTTCACGCGCACCGCGCCGCTAGGAGCTGAGAGCAGGATCTCTCCGATCTCTTGGGCGCTGGTCAGCTCACCCTTTAGCTTTACGGCGAGCTCTGCGCCGCCGCGCTGCAGGCTGCCGGCGGGTAGTTCGATGTTCTGCGCGCGCACGCCGCTGGCCACATCGTCGACGCTGAGGCCAAAGCCGGACAGCTTGACTGGATCAACCAAGATGCGGATCTGCCGCTCGCGTCCGCCGACGATGTCGACGTTGCCCACGCCGCTGATGGTCTGGAGCCGCGCCTTGACGGTCTTGTCGGCGAGCTCGGTCAGCTCGCCGATGTCCATGTCCGCCGCTAAGCCGACGGTGATGATGGGGGCTGCCCCCAGATCGAGCTTGGCGACTATCGGCGCTTCAGCGCCTGACGGCAGGGTGCTGGACAGGCGCGCGATGCGGTCGCGGACATCCTGTAGCGCCTGGTCGCCGTTCACCTCCAGCTCGAACTCGGCCGAGATGATGCTGACGCCCTCTAGGTTCTTGGAGCGCAGCGCCTTGATGCCGCTGAGGGTGTTGATCGCCTCTTCAACGGGATCGGCGACGTTGCGCTCCATGGTCTCTGGATCGGCGCCGGGGTACACGATGGTGGCGGTGATGACCGGGAAGTCGACCTCCGGATACAGATCGACGCCGACCTTGGAGTAGCTGATCGCGCCGAACACCATCAGCGCCATGATCATCATCACCGCGAACACCGGGCGCTTGATGGATACTTCCGCGAGGTTCATTTAGCCGCCCTCGCTGAGGCCGATAACGCTGGCGCCGGCGCCGGCGCCGGCGTGCTGCCCACCTCCACCTCGACCAGCATCCCCGACTTGAAGGTGCCGTCGGGGTTGGGCAGCGCGTACACGACCTCGATGGTGCGCGCCCTGACGTCGACGGTCGGGCTGATGCGCTTGATCACCACGTCGCGCGCGAGGTTCAAGCTGAGAAACGTCGCTTTCGCCTGGTCACCGACCTTGATGCTGGCCAGCGCTCCCTCGGGGAGGTTCGCGCGGATCTCCAGCTCAGAGATGTCAGCCACTGAGACCACCGGGGCGCCATTAGCGGCGACGGCCTCGCCTTGGTTGAAGTACTTCTTCACGATCACGCCGTCGATGGGCGAGCGCACCAAGGTGTTGCCGGCGTCCTTGTTGGCCTCGGCGAGGGCGAGCTTTGCTCGATCCACAGCCAGGTTGGCCGCGGCGACGTTCAGGCGCGCGTTGTCGAGCACCGCGACGGTGACGGAGCCGGTCTTAGCCAGGCCTTCTTTGCGCTCCAGATCGTCGCGCGCCGATTTTAGGCTGTTCCCTGCAGTTTGCAGGCCAACCTTGGCCGCGCGTACCTTGAGCCCTGCGTCGCGACTATCCACCTGGAAAAGTAGCTGGCCCTTCTTGACAGCGTCACCCTCCTCCACCTTGAGCTGCACTAAGGTGCCTGAAGCGCGCGCGCTCAAGTCTGCCTCGCGCACGGCGCGCGTGGAGCCAGACGCCGTGAGGCGCCCTGGCTCGGTGGCGTCAGCGCGTGCCGTGGTCTTGAGCAGGCTACTGATGGGGGCGGCTGCGCTGGGGTTCGCGGGGGGTAAGTCTTTGGCCGCGTCGGTCTTGCTGCACGCAGGCAGCAAGCCGATCAGCCCGAGCGCCGCGACGCCGCAACACGAGATCACTGAGCGATGCATGGTCTACTTTCCAGCTCCTTCGACGAACAGTTTGATGGTCAGCGCTGACTTGTCGGCGAGGGGCTCTTTGCGGCCATCGCGTAGCCAGCCACTGACCACGCCTTCGATTAACGCCAGCAGCGAGTGCACTTGGAACTCGGCCGCGATGTCCGAGCGCAGCAGGCCCTGAGCTTGAGCCTCGATGATGGTGGCTGTGATGAGCGCTGAGAGCTCGTCCCGGCCGGGTTCTGGCTTGGTTGGCTGCGACAGCCGGCCGCCGAGCCGCTCGACGTGGATGGCGAACAGCGCGCCGCGTTGCTCCAAAAAATCGAACACGGCGTCTACGATGGCCGTCAGGCGCTGCAGCGGGGCGGAGAGCTCCGCCGCTGGGGCGACCACGGCGGAGAACGCCTGATAGCTGCGCTCGGAGAGCGCCTCGAACACGTGGTCCTTGCTCTTGAAGTAGTTGTACAGCGTCCCCGTGGCCACGCCGGCGCGCTCTGCGATGTCCGCCATCTTTGCCTCGTGGAAACCCGCACGCGAGAACACGTCCTCTGCGGCGTCCAGGATGGCCTGCTTGTAGGCCTCCCGCATTTGCACCTGCAGGGTGGGCTTGGGCGCGGGCTTGGCAAACTTTGACATTGGATTGAGCTTGGTTTCAGGACATGAACGAAGGTTCACCTGATGCTTGAAACCAAAGCAGCGAGCCGAAAAGCAAGTGTAAAATCAGCGTGAAGCAGGATTCATAATATGAGCGGCGAGTCATATACACGCGGCTTGGGGGTTGTCAAGCGGGCTCGTACGCGCCCCAGCGGCGGCCCATGGCCAAGCCTGGTGGGGCCGCAGCGGGGCAGGCGGCGCAAGGATGCTCTCGGCGCCGCTACTCACCACGCCGGTCAGCCGCAGGCTGTGGGGCAGGCTGTGGGGCAGTCCGGCGGACGGCGGTTGTGGCGGCTCAGCCTGGGGGCTCTAGCGGCGTCGCCGGGGCCCTGGACGGCGCCGTGTCGGCAAGGGTAGGGGTGTCCCGAGGGCGCCGCCGCCGAGCCTTACGTCGGAGGAGCCGCTGACCTCAGCGCGGTAGCTGGTCGTCACCGCAAGACTATCCGGACGGAAATCGATGGCGGCCAAATCGGCGGAGGTGACCACCGAGCCAGCGGCGTGTCGCACGAGGCGCTCAACGAAGGCGTCGAGCTCGCGCTCGTTGCCCGGCCAGGAGTGTTCCAGCACCAGCGCCACCACGCGTGGTTCAACCCCGAGCGGCTCGCCACGCTGCCGTAGGCCTTCGCGGCTCATGCGCTCAAGCAGCATCGGGCGCAGCTCCTCGGCTCGATCAACTAGACTTGGGATGCGGACGTGAGCGTCGCCGGCGGCGCGCTGCAGGCGCGGGCTCAGCGCCGCGTGCGTAGTCTCAGCGTCGTCCGCCTCGAGCTGGGTGAGCACTAGCGCGAAGTCTGCGTCTTGGGCCCGCCGCGCCAGAGCATCTTGTAGCTCTGGGGGCAACGCGGCGGCGTCGCGGACCACCAGCGTCCCACCCAGCGCGAGCACGTAGGGTGAGCTGTCTCCGGTCCAAGCCGCGCCGACGTGAAACGCGCTCTGGGCGGCGTCCACCACGACGAACCTCGAGGCGCTGCGTGGCCCATCTAAGTGCGACCTCGCTGCCCATGGTAGCGGATCGGTACCGTGTGGATGTGTAATCAGCAGGCAACCACCCGTGTCGGCCCCCCGTCGCCTGGCCAGCCGGCCAAGCTCGTCCAGCGCCATGCGGCTCTGCGGGCTATAGCCGACACCAACTAGTGGCGCGGCGATCATGCTCACGTGGCGCCGGTTGACGTCGCCCTCAGCGTTAAGGGCTTGCTCAAGCGCCAGCCGCTTGCCCTCAGTAGCCTCCAGCTCAGCGCGCGCGGTCAGCTCCCGCAGCCTCGAGCGGCTCATGGACGAAGCGACGGCCACCAGCGCGCTGATGCGGTCGGCGAGGTTGCGGACGGCGCGCGCTTCCTCCAAGCTCATCGGAGCAGTTCTGTTGCCGCGCGGCAACAAAATAAAGCCGGTGCTGCCTTCCTCCTCGTTGATCAGCGTCACGCTGAAGGCGTTCCTGCTCTCGAACCAATCCAGCAAGGGCCGCACCTCTGGCCTGCGCACCTGGAGCACGCGTAGCGTCTCTGCGCGCAGCGTGCGCTCGGGTTCGGCGTTCGCTAGCTCGAACAGACTCGGTGGAGCTTCGGCGTTCTCGGTGTGGACGTAACCGGCTATATCCACGCTGAGCACCTCCGGCGGATCGACCTGCCACAGCTCAGGGCGGTTGCCTGGCAGCGAAGAGGTCTTGCTCAATGCTTCCAGCGCCCGTTGAAGCGCGACGCGCGGCTCGGGCTGTAGGGCGTGCTGGGTCGCCGTCTCAATCGCGTCGAGCCAGCGTGATTGCTCTGGCCCAAACGGGCGCGCGACCAGCCTCGCGACCAGCCCGACGGCGACGCTCAGCGCTGAGCTGATGAGGACGATCGTGCCCGCATACCCTGGAGACTGCCGTGCGGCAACGCCAGAGAGCAGCGCGATTGGCGCGCCGAGCAACATCACGGCGAGCATCCCGCGCAGCCCCTTGCTGACGTGGGTCGGCTCGCTGGTGGTCGCGGTCCAGGTCGCCGCGCCGGCAGCTAGCAGCAGCGCGACCGGCAAGACGCGGTCGGGTGGCGCGACGTCTAGGAGCGCGGCGGGCACCGCCACCAGGAACGCCGTGAGCGACAGCGCGAGGGCGCCCGCCGCTCGGTCGGCGACGCCCAGCTCAAGGCGTCTCAGCGCTCTAAGGCGCCACGCCGCCGCGACCAACACCAGCAAGCTCCCGACGCCGGCGGTCGTGGTGGCGTAGTCACTGGCCAACGGGTCGATACGGCTAGATCCAGACGGAAATAGCGCGCGGCTCAGCGGTAGGGCGATGGCGATCCCCCAGAGCAGCGTCACCAAGCCCGCGGCGTCTAGCGAGCGCGTCGAAGGCGGAGGCCCCAGCAGCCCCTTGATCGGCGCGATCGGCTCGTCTGGCGCGTGTAGGCGGCCTGAAGCCGAGATCCGCGCCAGGGCCACTAGCGCCGCGACCGCCGCGACGCCGACGCCTAGGTTGGCCGCGGCGTCCAGCTCAGGGCGCCCGGCTGGGCCGGTGCGCGCCATCGCCCACATGGTTCCGCCCCATAAGACCGCCCGCAACGCTGAGCGCGCGCTAGGTTCAACCTCGTCTTGGCCCAGCGCAGGTGCTTCCGTACGGCGCCATGAGAGCACGAGGAACAGCGGCAACAACACCAACGCGGTCCAGGCGCTCCAGCTGTCACGCGCTAGCGCAGCCGCGAACCCGACGTACAGCAGCGCGCCAACCGGCAGGGCCAGCGATCGCCAGGAGGCTGCGCGTTGGGTCACGGCCGTGTTCTAGCCGCGCTGGCTGGCAGGGGCCAACTGCTGGCCTGGTCGCGTGAGAGCAGCCGAGCCGGCGTGAGGCGCGGTCCAGCTCACTTGGTCTTGGGGGTGGCCGGGGGCGGCGCGGTAGCGGCGGCTCTTGGCTCAGTCAGAAAGCGTCGCTCGGGTCCAGGTGGTGAATACAGCTGGATGGCGACGACTGGGTCGCTGCCTGTAGCTCGGAAGCTGTGCTCCTCGCCCGCGGGGATATGGGCCAGGCTGCCTGCGACCATGCTCAGGGTCTGCTTGCCGAGGGTCATGCTGCCCGCGCCATGGAGCAAGGCGACGTGCTCCCACTCGCCCTGATGAGCGTGGCTCGGCACCTGCAGGGCAGGCCCGCCTTTGAGCAGGCTGAAGCTCGCCAGACGCCGCGGGCTCTTGTTGAAGGCGACGCGTACTTGCAGGGCGCCAGCCTGGTAGGGAACCGCCGCCACGGACCCAAGCTCGACGCTCTCGATAGCCGCTGGGCGCTTCTTCCAGCGCGCCTCCCAAGGCTTGGCTTTGGCCGCGGCGCGCGCCGCGTTCAGGCTGCCCTTTGAGCTGACGATCGCGATCGTCGAGACGGAGTCTGCGGTCGCCTTGAGGCTCACCCCACCCCCGGAAATACGGACTAGGGTCCACGGTTGAACCGCTATGGAGACACCGCCATCGTCGCCGGTGGCCAGGGTTTTTCCGCTGCTGCCTAACACATAAACTTCAAGCTGGGAGTTGCGCGGGATGACTACAGTATTTCCGCTAGGAATTTTTTGGCTCCACAGGACGACGGGGGTCTCACCAACATCTGCGGCCCAGGTGTCCGTCGGCAGCCAAGTCGTCAGCGTACACAGCTTCTTGCTGCAGTCGCTGGTTCGGTTAAGCGTCGCGGGGGCCGCAGGCAGCGCGTCGCTCACGGCCTGGACGCTGGCCGAAGCGTCAGTTTGACCGTCCTCGTCTGCGTCTTCATCGATCTCCTCGTCGTCGAGATCGTTGACCTCCGGGAACGGCGCATACGGCAGCCCGCTGGCGGGACCGGGGGGTGGATAGATCGACTCGGGCGTGGTGCTGCTGCAACCCGTCGCCAGGACGAGCGCCGCGAGACTGTAGCAAAGGCGGGGCAGAAGTAGCTCGGCTGTACGCCCGGAGACCTGAGACAACATGGCGCGTAGTCTCACGGATAGTCGCGGTCTTGACAATCGCAGCCTGGCACACGGGCTTGGCGCGGAGCAGCGGGGATGTAGCCCACGGCTCAAGCGCATACGCTTCAGATTCGCCAAAGATGTCGCGCAGTTCAGGCGTCTGTGGGCGCCCGGCGTGGTGCTGCCTGGCGAGGGAACCGGATCTGCGCGTCGCGTGCGCGCGCGGGCGGTGCATAAAACATCGCGCTGAGCGCCGCGATCAAGCGACACTACGCGGGGCGCCGCGCCAGGCACCCACGCCGCGCTCCGACTGAGATCTCGATGAAGAAGACCTACGTCCTCGACACCAACGTCCTGCTCCACGACCCCTTCGCGATCAACAAGTTTGAGGACAACGACCTCGTCTTGCCGATCTACGTGATCGAAGAGATCGACCAATTCAAGCGCGATACGTCAGAGCGCGGGCGCAACGCTCGCACCATCTCGCGGCTGCTCGACTCGCTGCGCGAGCGCGGTGGCTCGCTGTCGACCGGCGTGAAAATCGGCGAGGGCACGCTGCGCGTTCACGTGCCCGCGAAGCGCCCGATCCTCGCCATCGCGCTGAACCCTGACTCGGGTGACCACGCGATCTTGCAGACGGCGCTCGAGTTGCGCGACCAAAACCCGGCTCAACCCACGATCTTTATCACGCTAGACGTCAACTTGCGGATTCGTGCGGATACGCTCGGGTTGCGCACTGAGGTGTACGAGAACCAAGCCGTCGAGCCAGAAGAGCTGGACAGCGGCGTGGTGGAGGTCGTGGTCACGGCCAACGACTTCGATCGCTATTTCGAGACCGGCGAGATGGTGCCCAAAGAGGGGCTGCACCTGTACCCCAACGTCTCGGTCATGCTGCGCGACGACAGCCCGCGCGCTCGCACCGCGCTAGGACGTTACCACGCGGATAAAAAAACCGTGCGCGCCTTGCTGACCCCGCGGGACGGGCTGATGGGTATTCGGCCGCGCAACCGCGAGCAGTCGTTCGCCTTGGATTTGCTGCTGGATGACTCGATCAAACTGGTGACGCTGGTCGGCACCGCCGGCACCGGGAAGACGCTGCTCGCCTTGGCCGCGGGGCTGAAGCGAACCGTCGAAGATGGTGTGTACACTCGGCTGTTGGTCAGCCGCCCCGTCATGCCCATGGGGCGCGACCTCGGCTTCCTGCCGGGTGACATCAACGAGAAGCTCGGCCCGTGGATGCAGCCAATTTTTGACAACCTGGAGTTCCTGCTGGTGGCCGGCGGGGGTAAGCGCCGCAACATGCGCAGCATCGACGAGCTACTGCAGAATGGGCAGATCGAGGTCGAGCCGTTGACCTACATCCGCGGGCGCAGCCTGCCGCAACAATACGTGATCGTCGATGAGGCGCAGAACCTCACGCCTCACGAGGTGAAGACCGTGATCACGCGTTGCGGCGAGGGCACCAAGATCGTGCTGACCGGGGATCCGTTCCAGATCGACAACCCCTACGTGGACAGCTCGACCAATGGCCTCAGCGTGAGCGCAGATCGCCTGCGCGGCGAGCAAATCACTGGCCATATCTTGCTGCAAAAGGGCGAGCGTAGTGAGCTGGCGAACATCGCCGCCAGCAAGCTATGAGTGGCGGCACGCTTCCGTCGGGATTTAGATCAAGCAGCGCGGCCGGCCCGGCGGGCGAGTTTGAGCTGCAGGCGCTGGATCAGTTCCTGGCCCGCGCTGAGCAAGAGGTGCGCCTGCTGGACCGCGTGCGGCCCCGCAACACCGCGCGAGAGCTCGCGCGAGTCAAGCACAGCTTTCAGCGCGGCCTGCGTTGCTCACCAGAGCACGCTCCGCTACAGCCGAGCCAACTGGGGCCGCTGCGCCGTGTGCTAGAGCGCCTGGCCGAGCGCCTCGCTCAGGCCGGCCCTTGGGGGGTGCTGTACGCGGCGCGCGCTCGCGAGCTCGAGCTGGAGGCGGCCATCGCTGACGCTCTAGGGACCGCTGACCTCAGACGTCGTGCCGCAGAGCGTTTCCCTGTAGAAAAAGGCCAAGCCGAGCGTCAAGCGCGGGTGTGGGCGCAGGCCTGGCTCGATCAGCCCGGCGCAGTGGATGAGCCACAGCACCTGAGTGACGATCTTCGCTCACCCCACAGCCTGGTGCGCCAGCTGCAGGCTGAGCTCAAGCGCCGCGATCTGAGGGTGCGCCTGGCGTTTGAGCCCGATCTGCAGTCGAGAGCGGCCGTCGGTGACGGTGTGATCCTGCTGCGTCCGGGCGTCCTGCTGACTGAGCGAGCGGCGCGGCGCTTAGTCGTGCACGAGGTGGAGGGACATGTATTACCGCGCGAAAGCGCTCGGCTGACTGAGCTTGGGCTGCTCCGGGTGGGGACCGCGGGTGGCTCAGATGAGCAAGAAGGTCGAGCCTTGCTGCTAGAGCGCCGGGCCGAGCTGTTTGATGTTGAGCGCCAGTTCGAGCTCGCGCTGCGGCACCAGGCTGGTCTTCAAGTGCGAGCGGGCGCGAGCTTCGAGGACATCGTCGAGTTGGCCCTAGGGCTGGCTGCTCCGCTCGACGCTGCGCTGACGCTGGCCGAGCGCGCGTTGCGTGGAGGTGGCCTTGGGCGCGAGCTGGTGTACCTGCCGTCGCTGAGCCGCGTCGAAAGTGCATTCCGTATGGAGCCAAGCCTTGAAGCTTGGTTTCAGCGCGGCCGGGTCAGCGTGGCCGCAGCACGCGAGCTCGCTCGAATCGGACCAGCTCCCCAGCGACTGGCGGCGTGATCCTTCGAGCTGGGCCGCGGCGCAGCTTCAGCGGGCGCTCAGAGCTCGAGCTCGATGACCACCGGCGTGTGATCTGACGGCTTAGGCAGCTTGCGCACCGCCCTGTCGATGTGTGCCCCGACGCAGCGCTCCTTCAGCTGCTCGCTGATCAGGATCAGGTCGATGCGCAGGCCCTGGTTGCGCCGGAAGTTCCCGCCCCGGTAGTCCCACCAGCTGAACAGCTCGGCCTCCTGGTGATGCAGTCGGAACGCGTCAACTAGGCCGATACTCATCAAGTCATTGAGCGCGGCGTGTTCTTCCGGGTGGAAATGTAGCTGGCCGCGCATCGACTCCACGTCGTACACGTCGCGCTCCTCGGGCGCGATGTTGTAGTCACCGCACAACACGACGCCCTTCTTGGCTCGCCCGCTCGCAATATCGCGCAAGACGGTGCGCTTGAAGTCGCCGAGCCAGCGCTTCTTCTTCTCAAAATCAGGGTGCTCTACGCTCTTGCCGTTCGGAACATAGGCCGAATAAATCCGCACGCCCTTGATGGTCACCGCCAGCAGGCGCTTGTCCGCGGTCGTAGGCTCGTCGAGCAGTCCAGCTTGGACGTCGGTCAACACGCGGGAGGTCGCGATGGCGACGCCGTTGTAGGTCTTCTGCCCGCTGATCGCGACGCCATAGCTGATGCGTTGAAACTCCTCAGTAGGAAAGTCGTCGTCGCTGACCTTGGTCTCTTGCATGCACACCACATCGGGTTGGTTGCGCTCGATCCAATCCAGCACTTGCCCCAGCCGCGCGCGGATCGAGTTGACGTTCCAGGTGACGATCTTCATCGCCATGGAACCGACACGAACCAGGACCGCGAAGCAAGCCGCTTAGCAGCACGGGGTGGGGGGAGCGCGCTCGGCTGCTGCTCACGAGCCAGGCACTCTTGGCGTCAGCGTGTATTTCCCAGCTTTAGGTGCAAATGCACTGGTCAGGCCCGGGCGTGGGCCCCATAGGGGTGCAGCTGGAGGGCGTGGCTCGAGCGCGCGCCTGCGGCCGCTTGAGACGGGGCTTGTCTCGAGGTGCCGGGCGAGTTAGCCGGTAGCCAGGCTCCATGAGGATTCGGACCCAATCGATGCAGAAGAAGACGCCGACGCTCCCTGGCACGCACTACGGCCGCTACGTGGGCGCTCACTTCGGCCCTGAGCGGCTCCTTGGTTCAGCCGGCGTCGCGGTGCTGGTCGCGGCGGTGGCACTTCCCGCGGCCGCCCAGTCGGAGGGTAGCGGTTCCGTGCCGAGCGGCAGCTCTGGCGCGATCGTCAAGCCAGCGGCCAAGGACCCTAAGGGCAAGCCGGTGCTCGTGCCGCCGAAGCTGATTCACTTCGAGTCGGCGCCATACCCCGCGGAAGCGCAGAAGGCTGGTATCCAGGCCGATGTGGTGCTGGAGTTGACCATCGACAAGGACGGCAAGGTGACCGAGGCGAAGTCCGTTGAGCCCGTGGGCAACGGCTTCGACGCAGCGGCGGAGGCGGCCGGCCTCAAGTTCACCTTCGAGCCAGCCACCAAAGACGGCAAGCCGATCCCGGTGAAGATCCGCTACAAGTACTCCTTCACGTTGACCCCCGTCGAGCCCGAGGCGCCGCCTGACGGCGAAGAGCCGGTCAAGCCGGCCGCGGTCAACACGGGCAATATCGGAGGCGTGTTGCGCATCGCTGGCACCAAAGGGCCGCTCGCTGGCGCGCAGATCCTGCTCACCAGCAACGCCGGGGTACAGAGCGGCACGACGACAGACGCTGATGGGCGCTGGAAGGTCGAAGGGCTCCCGGCAGGCACCTACCAGGTCGCGATCAGCGCGCCCGGTTTCACCACCGGCAACTTCCCGTTCGAGATCGCGTCAGGCAAAGAGTTCGAGTTTGACTACGCGCTGCCACCTGAGGTGGAGGGCGAAGAGGTCACCGTGCAAGGGGTGCGCCCTCCGCGTGAGGTGACGCGCCGCACGGTAGAGCGCCGAGAGATCGCGCGCATCCCAGGCACCGGCGGCGACGCGCTGCGCTCACTTCAGAGCTTACCGGGTGTGGCGCGGCCACCCGGGCTGGCTGGCCTGTTGATCGTGCGCGGCTCCGCGCCCCAAGACACCGCGACCTTCGTCGATGGCAGCAACGTGCCGTTGATTTACCACTTCGGCGGCTTGTCCAGCGTCGTCCCCACCGAACTGCTAGACCGCATCGACTTCTACCCAGGCAACTTCAGCGCGCGCTACGGCACGGTGATGGGCGGCATCGTGGACGTCGCGCTGCGCCAGCCAGACGTGAGCTGTACAGGACCATACGGAAAGGCCAGCGAGGAGACAGGCTGCTATCACGGCATGGCGCAGGTCGACTTGATCGACGCTCGGGTCATGGCCCAAGGCCCCATCGGACCACTCAAGGGCTGGAGCTTCGCCGCCGCGGCGCGCCGCAGCTGGTTTGACGTGTGGCTCAAGCCAGTGCTCGAGAAAGCGGGCGCAGGGGTCACCACCGCGCCGGTCTACGACGACTATCAGATCATCGTCGAGCACAAGTCGAAGGACAACTCACGGCTGAGCCTGCGCTTCTTTGGTTCGCACGACGAGCTCTCGCTGTTGATCAAAGACCCGGCGGCGCAAGACCCAGCGTTCGGAGGCGGTGTCTCGTTCGCCACTAGTTTCTATCGAGTGCAGGGTTTGTATGAGGCCAAGTTGAGCGACGCGGTCGAGCTGTCCAGCATGCTCTCGGTGGGAGAGACGACCCTCAACTTCTCTCTAGGTAACTTCCTGTTCGACCTAGCCTTGGTGCCCGTCGAGGTGCGATCCGAGATCGGTTGGACCTTGGGTCAGGGCGCCAAGCTCAACTTCGGCACCGACACCACCATCGTGCCCTACGACGTCGTGGTGCGCGCACCCCAGCCGCCCCGTCCGGGCGAGCCTGATCCAGGGCCGTTCGTCTCGCGCCCTCCGCTCGAGGAGCGGGAGAGCGGCGTGGGGTATCGACCGGCGTACTACACTGAGGCGGAGCTCACCCCCACAGGTCGTATCCGCGTGGTCCCGGGTGTCCGGCTCGACTACGCCCGGGACTCCGGCCACGCCGACTGGAGCCCTCGCGTCAACGCTCGCTATGATCTGGTTCACCCGACCCTCGACGGCGACGAGGAGCGCGGTAAGCTCGCGCGGCGCACCACCCTTAAGGCTGGGGCAGGGCTGTTTTACCAGCCTCCCCAGTTTCAGGAGACGAACGGCGTGTTCGGTACTCCGGGGCTCGAGTCGAACCGCGCCGCCCACTACACCGTCGGGGTTGAGCAGGAGCTCACGCGGCACGTCGAGGTTGGGGTCGAGGCCTTCTACAAGGACCTGGACCACCTGGTGAGCCGCGCGTTGTCTCCATCTGGCAGCTTCGAATATGGCAACCAGGGCACCGGCTACAGCGCTGGCCTCGAGATGTTGCTGAAGTACAAGCCAGACAGCCGCTTCTTTGGCTGGGTCGCCTACACGCTCAGCCGCAGCGTGCGCCAAGAAGGCCCCGACGCTGAGCAGCTGCTGTTTCGGTTCGACCAGACCCACAACGTGACGATGCTGGGGAGCTACCGCCTAGGCCGAGGCTGGGAGTTCGGCGCGCGCTTCCGTGTGATATCGGGCCCGCTCGACACGCCGGTGGTCGAAGAGCCCGCGCTCACGGCGCTCTACGCCGCGGACTCGGGTGGCTACGTGCCGATCCAAGGTGAGGCGTATAGTCGGCGCTTACCGCTGTTTCACCAGCTAGATATCCGCGTAGATAAACGCTGGCAGTTCCAACAATGGCGCCTCAGCACGTACTTGGACATCCAAAACGCGTACAACAACGCAGCCCACGAGTCGATCGCCTACAACTACAACTACAGCAAGAGCGCCTTGGGCTCCGGGCTACCCCTGATCCCGAGCCTGGGCGTGCGAGGTGAGTTCTGATGCGCGCTCTCATGACCCATGCGTATCCGCTGAGCCTGCGCAGCTGCGCGCTGCTGACCGCGCTCGCCAGCGTCGGCTGCGGCGCGGATTTCGATCCGCAGTACAAGATCCAGTCGCTGCGCGTGCTCGGCGTGCAGAAGGACAAGTCCTACCCCAACCCTGGGGATCAGGTGAACCTCAGCCTGTTGTGGTTCGACGGCAGCGACGCGGCCCCGCGCCCGGTCCAGGTCGCCTGGTTCAGCGGCTGCTTCAACCCACCCGGTGATCTCTACTACGGCTGCTACGAGGCGCTGGGCAAGGGCCTGGCGGCGATCGGCCAAGGGCGGCCTCCTCCGCCTGGGTTCGCCACTGGCGTCGGGGAGCGCTTTTCGTACCGCGTGCCGAGCGACATCATCTCAAGTCACCCGCCGTCCAAGGACAAAGACGCGGTTCCGTACGGAATGAGTATCGTGTTCTTCGCGGTGTGCGCAGGCGAGCTCCGCCCGGCGCCGAAAGACCAGCAGTTCCCACTTGGCTGCTTTGATGGCGACCGCCAGCTAGGGTCGGATGGCTTCGTCGCTGGCTACACCTCGACCTACGTCTACGAGGATCTCAGCAACGCGAACCCAGTAATCACTGGCTTCGAGTTCGACAACAAGGTGGTGTTTCCGGACTGCATCGGCGACGCCTGCGTGGACGACCCAGCTCCCCCGAGCGACGCGTGCGGTGAGGGCTTGGCCTGCGTGGACGCGTGTCCAGCCGATGGCGACAAGGACGACTGCCCCGGCATCCAGATCCGACCGTTGATCTCAAGCTCAGTCGCGGAGAAGGACAGCGTCGCCGCGGCGTCCGAGGGGCGCGATGTCACCGAGCAGATGTGGATCAACTACTATGTCCAGGCTGGCGGCCTGAAGTCGGAGGTTCGGTTGCTCAACGACGCCAATCAGGGCTTCAACTCCGACTACGGGACCGAGTTCTTCGCGCCCAAGGCCTCCGGCGATATCAAGCTGTGGGCGGTCGCCCATGACAACCGGGGTGGCACGGAGTGGACCCGGGTCACGGTGCGCGTGCGCTAGCGGGTCGCGCTGACCTGCCAGCAGCTGAGCCGCGCCGGCGAGCGCAGCGGGCCTCAGTCAGCTGTGCGGCGCAGTAGCCGAGCCTCTGGGAGGCGCGGCCACGGCGCCCAAGCCGCGTGCGACGTGCTAGTCACAGCCAGGTGCGAACACGTAGACGGTAGCGCCGCTGCTCTGGCCGCTGTCCGCCAGGACGTAACCGAAGCGCGTCCCACCTTCGACACCTAATTGCCCTGGGGAAAATGGCACGACGAAGCGGCCAGGGTCCAGCGTGAGCGTAGCTCCGCTGCGGGTGACCATGCGCACGGCGGTCTGGCTGAGATTGGCCGGGTTGGCCGCGGTGGCGATGGCGGTGCTGGCGTTGAGCCAAGCTAGCGGACCGGCGAGCACTGAGTTGTACGATGGTTTGTCCGGGTAGATCTCAAGATCCACCCGCGGCGCGCCGTCGAACGCCGTCGCCGCTGCGTCGGCCACCGGCCAACGCAAGGTCACGCCCGTGGCGTGCGGTATGTCGTCGACGTCGCGGGTTACGACGTTCGTGCTCCAGAGCAGCGAGCCGTCGTGGCCGCTCGCGAACTGGTGCGCGCTGGTGCTGATGGGCACCTCGCCAGTCGCGGCGTACAGGTTCACTTCGTTGTCGTTCTGCGCCTGAGCGGTGCCAGCGCTGCGTTCGAAGCTGAAGTACGGCTCGTATCTGCCCGTGGATGTTTCTGGGCGGAAAGTAACCAGGCGTGTGCCGCTGGCCCCAATCACCCGCGCTCCCGTCGCGATGCCCGACGAAGTGAAGAGCGTGATGGTGTCTGAGCTGGTGAGCGGCGGAGTCACGCGCGCGGCAGGGTAGAACTCCGCGGCGTTGTTCAAGACCAGGAACACGCTCCGATCGGCGCTTGAGAAGATTGAGCTGATCGCGCTGGCGAAATTCACGCCAGCCGCCTGGACGGGGAGCGTGTCAACCTTGGGCGAAGCGGGGCGGTCGTACCAGGCTAGCGACAGCTTGCCTCCAGACGTGGGTCCCTGGACGACGACTCGGGCGCCGGTGGACGTCAGCCGAGTGATCGCGAACGGCGGCTGCTCAACTTGCATGGGGCGCGGGCTCGTGGGCTCCGTCATGTCCCAGGCCTTGAGCCCGTGGGCGTTGGTGCCGACGAACAGCAGGTTCTCAAACGCGGCGATGCAGTACCCGGCGTTGCCGCCGCAGCCGATGGCGTCTCCAATCGAGAACTGCTGCGCCTGAAAGCCGTAGCTGGCGGCGGTCATCTCGCAGCTGCCGCTGGCGCCGCACAGGCGCCCAGTGCAGCCAACCGGAGGACACACCTCGTAGGTGCACTCACCCGCGACGCAGGCTGGGACCAAGCAGGCATCGTCGGCGCTGGCGCACTCGGTCGGCGTAGCGCACGCCCCTGCGTCTGGTGTCCCGGCGCTCCCGCCGCTCCCGCCGGTCTGCCCGCCGGCGCCAGCTGTCGCGCCGCTGCCGCCCGTCGCGCCGTTCCCTGCGGAGCCAGCGCTCCCGCCGCTCGCCGCGCTGCCCGCGCTGCCAGCCGAACCGTCTCCGCCGTCGCGCTGTTGCGCGCCGATCAACCCTTCATCCAGGTCCAGGCTGCACGCGGCGAAGCCCAAGATCGCCGTGCCCGCGGCCACACATAGGCTGATAGTCCTCATCAGAAGCTCCCTCGCGCCCAAAGCGCAGACGCGCCGAGGCCGACTTTGACGTGTCCCTTGCCGCCGCCCTCGTCTCCGCCGGGCTGCCACACGATCAGGGTCACGCCTGCGGCCGTGAGCACGCCGCCCGCGATCAACATCAGGTTGGTCTTCGACTCTAGCCCCTTGGCGTGGTCCAGGCTCTGCTGGGTGGGGCCTGCGTTGTAGGCTGATTCTGCGTCGTTGGCCGCTAGGCCAAGCAAGACCCCGCCGAGCAGCGACGCGACGCCGGCGCCTGCGCTGATGAACCCTACGGTCTTCCAGGGCGAGGTCGCGTTGGCGTCTGGCTCGGTCACTGGGTTGCGCCGCGGTTCAGCCAGCGGCGTTGTCTTGGGGGCATTTTCAGGCGCTTCGGGCGTACGGACCTCAGCGTCGACTTCCAAGATCTCTCCGGTCTTGGCTTCGAGCGATCGCCGCTCGACAGAGCCATCAGCGCGCAAGATCAACAGCACATGCGACCCAGCTACCGCATGGATACGCGCAGGGGTCCTAAACTCCGAGTGGTCGTCTAGCTGCACGCGGGTGGTCTCGTCTCCCAAGACAGAGATCACGCCGACGGTCTTCTCCAGGGCCTTCAGGCGCTCTCTGGCCCTAGCGGCCTGCGCCTCGTCGAGCTTGGGCGTGGCTAGCGAGAGCGCGAATGCATCCGCTGCGCGCGCCGGCTCGTCCGCTAGCTCCCAGGCCTGGGCCGCGGTGTAGAGCGCGACGGCATGGGGGCGCAAGCGGCTCGCAGACTCAAACCCGAGGGCAGCGTCTCGATAGCGCTCCTCGCTGAGCGCGCGCTTGGCTTCATTGTAGAGCCTGGATGCTTCGGCCTTGGTCTCTTCTTCGCTTAGCTCCTGCGCGACCGCTGAAGGCGCGGCGCACACGGTGGCTAGGCTTAGGGTCGTCCACACCAAACAGCATCCGACCGTTCGCCGATCGATAAGCATGATGATCCCCTGCTAATACCGCGCTCGGGCGAACTTCACCAGCCTGCGCGCCGTTCGTGCTCCACTCCACGGTGGCCGGAGCCCCACGTGCGAGCCGGAGTTGCAGCGTGGGTCAGCGCCGCAGCGCTGGGCTGGAGCCGCGCTGCGCCCCCCCGTCGTCACCACTCCGCTAGGCCTGCTCGCGCCCCGCGAGCTAGTCAAACGGATTGTCGGGCACATCGACCGGCGCGGGCTTGGGCTTTTCAGCGGGCTTTTCGGCGGGCTTTTCGGCGGGCTTTTCGCTGGGCTTTTCGCTGGGCTTTTCGCTGGGCTTCTCGGCCGGCTGCTCAACCTCGCTAGCAGCCGGCGGCTTCTGCGCGTTGAGCACCACCTTGAACTCAGCCGGGGTCTCGGGTTCCAGGTTCACGAGCTGCTGCTCGTAACCATCAGCCCGCACGATCAAGCGCTGGCTGGTGCCAGGGCGCGGCTTGGGTACGCGATTCGTACCTGGCTTGAGCATGGAACCCTCAAGCTCAAGGGTCACCCCTTCGGCGGGGACGGTGTGAATCGTGATGTACTCGAGCGCAGCCGGCGCGGGAGCGGGGGTGGAGGGGCCAACGCTCGCAGCCGCAGCCGCAGCCGCGGTCGGCGTGGTGGCGGCTGCGATCGGCTGTTCGGAGGTCTTGCCACCACCGAGCAGGAGCCAGCCGCCCACCCCCAGCCCACCGATGAGCAAGAAGGCGCCAAGCCCGATGCCGATCCCCATCAACACGGTCCCAAATGCGCCCGGCCGCCTCGCCTGGGCAGGCATGATCTGGCTGTCTGCGCCGCTCCCAGTACCAGGTTGCGGCGCGACGTTACGGATAAAGCTCGGGACCGACGCCGATTGGTCATTTGCCGCAGGGAAAGTATCGCGGGGTGAATTAGCGACCCGCGCCAGGCTCTGACGCATCAAGTGCTTGATGTGTTCTTGGCGCTCACTGACGATGTGTCCAACGCGGGTCTGAAGCTCGGCTCCGATTTGCGTTTGGGTGAGCACCGGCCCGGAGCCCGCGAGCCACTCCTCCAGCGCCATCTTCATGCGATCTGCCGTCGCGAAGCGCTGGAACGGATCCATGGCCATCGCCTTGAGGATGATCGACTCTAGTTCGCGTGGGTAACCTGGTACGTGAGCCGAGGGTGGATCGAAGCGCCCGCTCAAGATCTGCTTGACGATTTGGATCTGATTGCCACCCGGCGCAGAGAACGGTCGCTTCCCCGTGGTCGATTCGTACAGGCAGATCCCCAGCGCGAACACGTCGCTGCGACGGTCAACGCGCTGGCCACCGGCCTGCTCGGGGCTCATGTAGGGAGCCTTGCCCTTGATCTGCCCGGCGCTGGTGGTCTCGGTGCTCATGCCCAGCGCCTTGGCGACGCCGAAGTCCATCACCTTGACCGCGCCGTTTGTGCCGATTAGGATATTCTGCGGGGAAACATCGCGGTGTACGACGTCGAGCCGATCGCCGTGGTCGTCGGTGAGCTCATGAGCGGCGTGCAATCCGCCGCACGCTTCCGCGATGATCTTGGCAGCTAGGCGGGCGTTGAGGCGCTGCGGTAGGGCTCCTTCGACGCCGCTGCCCGGCTTGAGGAGCCGCGCGAGGCTCTCCCCCTCCACCCACTCCATCGCCAAGTAGAGGATGCCCTCCTCTTCGCCTAGATCGAAGATCTCGCAGACGTTGGGGTGATGCACCCCGGACGCCACGCGGGCTTCGTCGAGGAACATGCGCTCGAACGTCTCATCCTGCGCGAGGTTCGGGAGGATGGTCTTGATCGCGACGACCTTGCTGAAGCCGCGCTGCCCGTGCTGCTTCGCAGCCCACACCCGCGCCATCCCACCCTGGGCAACCGCCAGCAGGATCTCGTAGCGGCCCAAGCGGTCCCCAGGGAAGACCTCCCCGAGCCCTCGATCTTGCGCGGTCCCTGTCACCCCTACTCATTATCTCAACCAGCCGTCGAACGCACGCCCGAGGATGACTGGTTGTTGGGGGGGTGGGCGCGACGCCGCCCCGATTTGGGTCTCAGCCAGAATGGCTGACCCGGGAGTTCACGCTTTGTGGCTGAACCAACCTGGTTTGCGGCCGTTTTCGGGCCCGCGGCTTGGGCCGGCTCTTCGGCGTCACCACTTTGTTTCCGTACGCGGGAGGCGGCGCCTGGTGTTCGCGTGTGGGATCGACGCGCTGGTTCTCGGTGTGGGGCTCACTCACGCTGGGCGGAGCGCTGGGGGGAGTCGCTTGCTTCGCCGCGCAGCCGGCGATGCATGGCAGCAGAACCGCGGCCAACAGGCCCGTCCAGCGCCCAGCCCTGGGGCCCGCGCGCGGTGCGGCTTTGAGACCTTCGGGCAGAGCCCGCGCGATCTGATCTGGCTCGGTGCTCTGCCGTGACTTGGCAGTGTGCGGCATCACCAAGTGTAGCTCCGCCGCTGCTGCGGCGCACCTCGAGGCCGTGGCCGCCAGCGAGCCGCCTCTGCGCTCGGCCGTCCGCCAGGCGCTCAGGGGCGCTCAGGGGTCGCAGCATGCCCTCGGCGCACAGCAGTCGCCGCGAAGTTTCTGGGTGAGGGCGCTGTCGACGCCGCGCTCGCTCCCGCTCCGGGCCGCCGTGCGCGCGACTCCCCCCTGCCTGACCTGAGTCCCCGCCACGTCGAGGGAGGCTCGCGTTGCGAGTCGCGCGTGTGTTAGCTTCGCGCCCGTGGATGGTGGGACGCGGTCGTTTTGGCTGCTGGTAGTCGCGCTGCTGACAGCTTCGTTGGTCTTTGGACTTGGGGCGGAGCACAGGCGACGCGGGGTTCAGACGAGCGACTCCAGCCTGGTGACCGGCGACGTGGTGACTCTGGTCGAGGTGGTCGATGGCGACACGCTGCTGGTGGCCAAGGACGACGCTCGGGTCGCGGTGCGGATCCTGGGGATCAAGGCGCTCGACGCCAAGGCCCCTAAAGATCCGATGGCGCAGTTCGGCCAGCGCTCGATCCTCGAGCTCAAGCGAATCCTCGCGGATAAACCAATCCGTGTCTTGCTCAACAACCCGCCCAAAGATCCGCACGGTAGGACGCTCGCGGAGCTGTTCGTAGACGATCAGAACGTGGCGCTCGAGTTGGTGCGCAAGGGGCTGGTGTTAGTCTACACCGTGTACCCGTTCGCTTCGATGAGCATGTACCTGCAAGAGCAGGCGCATAGCCGCGCGGAGCGCGCAGGGCTGTGGGCGTCTCCAGAAGCCGCCACCCGCGCGAGCCTGTTGTCTCAAGAATGGAGCAAGCGCGCCGAGTGACGATATTTCTGCGCTTCTTTGGGCGGCGGGTGCTGCGCGCGCCACCCGCCCCGTTCAAGGTGGCCATCTTGATGGGCGCGGTGTTGCTGTACGGCGCGTCGGGCTTCCTGTTCTTTGAGTTGCCGGACCGGCCCGATCTGGGCTGGGGCGATGCGTTCTGGTACGCGTTTGTCACTGTGACCACGGTAGGCTACGGCGATCTCTTCCCGACGACTTGGGCGGGCCGCTTCCTCGTGGCAGTGCCGCTCATGTTCTTTGGCATCGGTCTGCTGGGCTACGTGTTGTCGCTGGCGGCCAGCGCGTTGGTTGAAGCAAAGACGAAAGAGGTGAGGGGTATGAGTACGCACAAGTTGGCGGACCACTTGGTCATCTTCAACTACGCGGGGCTGGACAAGCTAGGGCGTCTCCTGAAAGAGCTCCGAGCAGATCCAAAATTTGGTGGCCAGCGTGAGGTCGTGCTGATCGACGAAGAGCTGGAAGAGCTCCCGTATGAGCTCGCCCAGCGCGACGTGCGCTTTGTGCGCGGCAACCCCACGCGCGATGAGACGTTGAGCAGGGCGAGCCTAGACTCAGCCGCCTACGCCATCGTGTTGGCGAGCACGCCCGGAGACCCCCGCTCGGACAACTTGAGCGTCGCGATCACCTTGGCCGTAGAAGCCCGCACTTCAAGTGTCCACACGGTCGTGGAGTGCGTGGATTTCAACACGCAAGAGCTGCTGCGCAAGGCTGGCTGTGACTCCATCGTCTGCACTTCGCGCTTCGACGCCCATTTCCTCAGCCACGAGCTGCTCAACCCGGGCATCCAAGAGCTGCTGCATGAGCTGACGAGCAACAGCCAAGGGCAGCAGCTGTATCTTACGCCCGCCAAACCTTCCGGGGACTTTGAAGCGCTGGGCCGGCGCGCGACTGAGGTCGGCCACTTGCCCCTTGGTGTCCTACGGGACGGGCAGATGATGCTGAACCCGAGCAGCACGCTCCCGCTGCAGCAGGGTGACTCGCTGATCAGTATCGGGAGGGTCCGGCCGAACCTCTAGCCGGACGTCAAGAGCGCGCTCCGCTGCTAGCGTGTGGCTATTCCGTGCGGTGTAACGCCGCGCACTTGACGCGCCTCGCAGCGTACGCCCGACCACGCTCGGGAGGCACGGGCTTGCGAGCGCCTGGGCTGCGTGTAGGCTGCGCTGGCCCGCGGCTGTAGATTGGCAGGGTGCCGATCGAGGCCAGTAGCGGGGTGAAGGGTGAGCCAGTGAGACTGCTTTGGGCTTTGATCGTAAACGTGTGGCTGCTGGTCTGGTGGCCGCTCCGCTATAGGCGCTCTCGGCGGGCGGCTCCGCTGGCCGGGTTCTTGGTCTTGAAGCTAGACGGTCGCGTCGTGGAGATCGCTCCCCGGCGTCGGTTTTGGGAGCGCGGTCAAGCTGCGACGTCCGTGGATGAGGTACGTAAGACCTTGCGCCTCGCCAGCGCCGACCCGCGAGTACGCGGGTTGGTCGTCAGCTTCAAGCACGCCGCCCTTGGGGCCGCGGTCGCCACTAGCCTGCGCGAGGCGCTGCTCGAGTGGAAGCAGACGGGTAAGGCGCTGGTCGCCTACCTGCCGCTCGGCATGGGTACCCGAGAGCTGCTGATCGCCAGCGCCGCGGAGCAGATCTTCCTAGGGCACGAGACTTGGGTCACGCCGTTGGGTTTCTCTGCGGAATCACCGTACTTCAAGCGCCTGCTCGAGCACGTCGGGGTCGAGCCGGACGTGTTCGCTCGCGGCGAGTTCAAGACCGCGGCTGAGTTCTTGACCAGTGACGTGATGAGCGCGGCTCAGCGAGAGCAACTTGGAGCGCTGCTCGATGAATCCTGGGAGCGCCTGCTGGAGGGGGTCGCCGCGGGGCGGGGCGTCCCAGCCGAGCGCGTGAAGGAGTGGCTGGATGGCAGCCCCTATGACGCGCAAGACGCCGCGCGACTCGGCCTGGTAGACGGGGTGCTCGACGACGACGAGCTGGTCTTGCGCCTCGCCAGGGGTGCGGGGGTGGAGCCAGGTCAGCCCCAGAGCGTCGACGCCGCTGAGGCCGCGCTCGAGGCCGCTCGCGACGCGCTGATCAGCGTCGAGCGCTACGCAAAGCGGCGTCGACTCGAGTTCCGGCCGCTCCGGCGCCCGGCGTACATTTCTGTGGTTGAGCTGAGCGGATCTATCGTTAGCCAGACGCCCGGTATGCCCCAGCTGGGCGACCTTGTGGTCGATGATGAGGTGTGCGACTTGCTAGAAGAGGTCCACGATGACCGTCGCGCCCGTGGCGTCGTGCTTCACATCGACTCTCGCGGCGGTAGCGCGTTGGCGTCGGATCGCATCTTGCGCGCGGTAAGGCGAGTTGCCTCACGGAAGCCTGTTGTCGCGTACTTGGGCAACGTCGCGGCGAGCGGGGGCTACATGATCGCCCTGGGCGCGCAGGAGATGGTGGCCCAGCCGGCCACCGTGACAGGTTCGATCGGCGTCGTCGCTGCGCGCGTGGTGGTTGAACGCTTGGCGCAGCGCGTGGGGGTTGACATCCAGCGCGTCACCCGCGGGGCCCACGCCGACATGCTGTCGCCGTTTCGCCATTTCAGCGCCGACGAACGCGCGCGGTTCGAGAGCTTGATCGAGGCGGGATATCAGCGCTTTGTAACGTCCGTGGCTGAGGCCCGCGGGCGCAGCTTTGAGCAGATTGAGCCGCTCGCGCGCGGGCGTGTTTGGTCCGCCAGGGCCGCGCGCGACGTGGGGTTGATCGATAAGCTGGGAGGCCTGGAGGTCGCTTTAGATTCCGTAAGGAAGAAGTTGGGACCCAAAGCCGATAGCCTGCGCGTGATCGCGGTCGGCGCGGCCCGCATGCCGTCACCGCTGGCGTTGCTGCCGGGCCTGAGCGCCGCCGTCCTGGCCCGGGCGCGGCGGGGATCTGAGAGTTGGGTTGAGCGCGCCTGGTCCGCGCTCCACCCGCGGCGCGAGCGGAGGTCACTCTCCGCGCTGGGTGTCGAGCCATCACTGCACACCGCCGAAGCCGTGCTGCGCGCCCTCGCGGCGTCAGCTGAGCAGGCACCCACGCTGTGGCTTTGGTGCGATCACGAGATCGAGCGCGCGGTGTAGGCCCTCCACCCCGCCCAACCCCCACTCTCATGGGGTGGGCCGGCCCAAGTGCTAATCCATGCGGATAAGTACTTGAGCCAGCTGCTGAGCCACGGGCTGTAACCCGAGACGCGCCCGGCGATCGGTCAGGGCCGGTACGCCGAACCGCTGATGAACGGCAACCCGCTCGTGAACGGGTCTTCCGCGATCACGCTGCGGGCTCCGGTGTCCGCCGCGACCTGGACCAACGTGATCTTGGTGCCGCCTCCGCTGCTGTCTTCTTCCAGACCGTATATGTTGCCTTGGTCGTCGTGGGCGACCGAGCTTGGCATAAAGGCGACCAGCTCGCCTAGCAGCGTCTCCGTCGGGTTCCAGCGGTGCCACTGCTCGGTGAAGCCGACAAAGCTCTGGATCAGCGCGCCGCTGGGTGTCCATAGCAGGCGGGCATAGAAGGCGTCTGCCGGAGGCGAGAGGACGACGGAGCTGGTCATGCTATCAAGCTTGATGGCCTCCACGCCGTGGGAGCGCCGGGTGAGCCCCGAGCCCTTGTCTTCAAAGCAGCCTGAGCTGAGGAGGTACAGGGTGTCGGTCTCGACAGCGTAGTGAACCGACGTCGGCGCGACGTTGGTGAGTTCGAAGCCAGCGCCTGGCGCTGCGCCGTTCAGATCCACGATCTCGCCAGACGTCGCGTCGATGGCCATCAGGAGGCCCTTGCTGGTGCAAGCAAGTTGGTAGTCTGGCGCCACGATGCTGCTGATGTCGATGCGCGCCAGCGTGAACCAGACGCGATTGCGCGCGGAATCGAACCAGGCGTAGTCCGGCTCCGAGCCTCCGTCGGTATCAGCAGAGTCCTGGTAGCCGCTGAAGTCGACGGTGTTGGTGACGCTGCCCGCTTCCAGGTCGACGAGCGCCATGTGGTTGCTGGCGTACAGCGGCACGTAGGCCGACCGAGGAGCGCTGCCTGGCACCACCACGACGCCGTGGGGGTTTTGGCTGGGGGCGCCTGAGACCGCCGTCGAGAGATCGATCACCGACAGCGACTCGCCGTCTTCACCTAATATGTGCAGCTTGTCTGCGACACGCTCCAACACGAAGGCTTGACCCGCGTCGACCACCGTCACCGCGTCGGAGTCGCTGAGGTTAAGCCGTTGAGTCACCGTGCCGTCGAGCTTGACGCTGACGATCTCCGTCGCGCTCCCGAAATCCGTCGCGGAAACGAAGACGCGAGGTTCGCTGCCTACGGCACCTGCGCTGCCCGCCGCACCTGCGCTGCCCGCCGCACCTGCGCTGCCTGCCGCACCTGCGCTGCCTGCCGCACCCGCGCTGCCTGCCGCACCTGCGCTACCTCCGTTGCCAGCGGACGACCCAGCGCTTCCGCCGAACCCTGCGGCACCTGCCGCTGAGCCTCCGGCGCCGGCGCTGCCGCCCGCTCCTGCATGGACGACCTCGTCATCGCCACAGCCGACCGCCGCTAGAACTCCCAGACCAAATAGAATTCGCTTCACTTTACCTCGCCTCGTCGCCGCCCGCGACGTTGATGGGCTCAGCGACGCGCGCAGCCGAAGCACAAGCGGCGAGGCGAGCGCCTCGCGAGATTGCACCCGGCTCCGACACCCCGCGGAGCGATTAGGGGAACTGCTCGCACCGGGCTCGGTCTCCTGGCTTCCGGTTCGATCCTCGGGTGATCCTTCCCAGACTTCCAATGAGTCCAGTGGTTGCTGCCTAGGAGCAGAGCTCCAGAGGCAGCGTCACCTTCGTACCGGCTACAGTGGCGGGGGCCGCGCCGGCTTTGACCGGCTTCCCTCACCTGGGGCGAGGCGCTCGTTTTCGAGCGCGGCCAGCCTTTAGCACAGCGTGGTCCCGCGCCGCCCTCACAAAAGACTCGACACCCAACCTTAGAGGCCCTGGCTGTTGGGCGTGAATTTGGAGGTGGGGGTGAGCAGCGATCGGTGCTCGCGGCTACGCCCGCGCTTTCGATTGCAGAACCGCGGCAGATCGGAGAGTCTACGTGTCCTCAGCAGGCACTCTCTCCAAGGTGCAAAGAACACAGACTTCGGGAGCGCGGTGGGTCGAAGCTCACCCGTAGGCTCCCCGCAGCGGACTCAGTCGCGGTCGCGCTCTCACTGCCAGAGACACCGGACGGCGCAACAGGTAGGCTTTCCCCGAAAATGGCTCCGACCGCACGCAATCTACCGCCCATCGGTCACGGCACCATCATCAATGACCGCTACGAGATCCGGCAGAGTCTCGGCAAGGGCGGCATGGGCGAGGTATTTCTCGCGTATGACCGCAGCACCCAGCAGACGGTCGCGCTGAAGATCGTCCGTGAAGAGAGCCGGATGCCCGGCGATGATGAGGCGCTGCGCCAAGAGCTGCTGCTCGCCCGCTCCGTGAGCCACCCCAACGTGTGTCGCGTGCACGACCTCGCGCCGAGCGCTTGGGGCCCGATCCTGGTGATGGAACACATCCCAGGGCAGACGCTCCACACCCACATTCGCCGGCGCAAGGCCCAGGGCGGCTACACTGCTGATGAGTTCCGCAAGATCGCCAGCGAGACGTCAGCCGGGCTGGCTGCGATCCACGCCCAGGGCTTGGTCCATGGGGATCTGAAGCCTGGCAACGTGATGGTCACCGCCGACAAGGCTGTGATCCTTGACTTTGGCTTTGCTCAAGAGCGTGCCCGACTCAGCGCGCGTCGCCCTGGGGCACCGCCCGATGGGGGCACCCCAAACTACATGGCGCCTGAGCGCCTGCGCTCGGGAGGTGCTTCCAGTGAGGACGACGTCTACGCGCTCGGGCTCACGCTGTGGGAGATGTGGACCTGTCGGGTGCCGGAGCCGGGCTATCGGCCCCGCGCCAAGCCGATGCGCTCGCAGATCATGTTCGACGTGCCGGCTGGGCTGAGCGTCGATGAAATCAAGCAGATTTTCCGCTGCTTGAGTGAAGATCCGAGCATGCGCACGGAAGTGCGCCACTTGAGGTTCTTTAACCCGTCGGCGCTCACGACCAGCCAAGTACAAATCCCTAGGGAACGGCTGGCACCCGGACCACCCCTCGGTCGCTCGATCACCGAGGCGTTCACCCCGGGCGCTCAGGCGCTCTTGCTGACCTTCGCGACCAACGCCTCAGAGATGGCGGGCACGTTGTTGTCGCTGGACAAGTCGCAGGTGACCATCGGGCGTCGTAGCAACCAAGACTTCACCGTGCCAGAGGCGACGGTCTCCGGTCAGCACGCCACGGCGCGCTGGCACGCTGGCTCGTGGGTCTTCGATGACCTGGGCAGCACGAACGGGACGTACGCGGATCACAGCTTCGATCGTAAGCAAACCGTCACGCTACTGCACGGCAACGAAGTGCAGCTGGGCGAGTGCCGCTTCAAGCTGGTGAGTTTTCAGAACGGCTCGCCGCAGCATGAGCGCGCCAAGACCTACCTGCGCCGCCGAGATGGTCTCACCGGGCTGCTGCAGCGGGATCAGCTGATCCGTAGCCTGCAAGACGAACTCCAATTTTCCGAGTGGAATGACGTGCCGCTGTCGGTCGCGCGCTACGAGGTGTGCGGGCCGAACCGCTTGGTCAGCGAGCGACCGACTATCCTTGAGATGCTGGCCTTGCGGCGGGCTGCTCAGCGCGTCGTTGAGCTGACCGAGATGCTGCTGCTCAGCTTGGCTCCGTCGACCGCTGGTCGCATCAGCCCATTGAAATTCGCGGTCGCCATGAGTGGTCCGAGCATCGACGAGGCCAGGCATGTGGTGGAGCAGGTGGTCTCCCAAGTCCAAGGCTTAATGCCCGAGGCGCTGGACTTGGCCGCCACCATCGTTAAGGCTGAGCCGGGTCAACCAGCACACTCGCTGCTCGATAGCTGAGCGGCTCACTAGCACCGCAACCCCGCCCTCTATGCATGCCCGGATCGCGCCCATCTTTCCCCGTCTCCAGTGAACCGAGTCTTCGGCGACTTGGTGTCGGAGCGAGTAGCGGGGGTGGAGGGGGTGGCGATCGTCTGCTCCGCGCTCAAGTCGTCGTCGGGCTGTGCGCGTTGCTGGTGGTGATCGCGATCCCGCTCTACTTCATGCGGCGGCCAGCGGGGTTGACGTCCGGTGCTCCGCCAGCGAGCAGCTCGGCGGCGCTCGCGGCATCGGCGCTGCCGATCTTCACCATCGACGCAGGCACGACCGAAGATCGTGTGCGTCTTGGGGCGCTCCAACGCGTCAAGTGCTCGGCGTCTCCAGCGGCCAAGGGCCAAGAAGGCGCGCTGTGCGACAAGCTGCCGTTCTTCGAGGAGGCGCTCGCCAAGTCAATCAGAGACAACGCTGACTGTGCGCCGAAGACTGGCAAGGAGGGGAGCATCAACTTTGTGATGAGCGTCGACTTCGACAAGAAGCGGATCAGCGTGTTCGCCGGGCAGAGCGGCGAGTGGCGTGGTCCGCAAGCCAAGCGCACCACCCAATGCGTGAGTCGATCGCTGCCGCCTGCGGAGTGGGACAAGATCCAACACCAGTTTCGCTACTATCTGGTGGCGATCCTGGCGACCTATCCCGTCCCACCCCCTTCTGACGGAGCCCCGACGTTCGAGTGACGGCCCACGTGCTCGTCGCCTAGCGCTGCGGGCTCCGCGGGGTCGCTGAGCGTGTCAGCGCGGGCAGCGCCTGCGCTGCCCGGAGCCACCTCGCTGCCGGGCGGCAGCGACGCTGCGCTGGCGTACGCGTCGGCTTCGCCAAACGACAACGCGCCGTCTAGGCGGACGCTCTGCATCGCCCGTTGCATGACAGAGCGGCGCTCGCTCGGGGCTGTGCCCTCGCGCAGCGCTGCGACGCGCTCGACCGCCTGCGCCGCACCTGCGGCATCGAACAGTCGCTGAAGCTCCTGCCGAAGGCGCCCGGCCAGGGCTGGTGCCCGCCCGTTGGTCGAGACCGCCACCAGCAGCGCGCCTGCCCGCGCTTGCGCCAAGTGAAAGTAGCTGGAGGCTGGCTGATCTACGGCACAAAAGAACACCCGCTCACGCTCCGCTTCCGCCAGAATGAGGGCGGCAGCCTCGGGGTCGCGATCTACCTGCACGGCGAGCCAGGCGTCGGACAGGTCACCCACTATATAGCCGCGCGGAATATATTCGAGGTGCCCTGCTTCGAGTGCGGGCCGCAGCTCGGCTGCCAGCTGCGGCGCGATCACACGGACACGGGCGCCACAGTCCATCAGCGCGGCTGCGCGCGTGGCTTGTTCAGCGCTGAAGCCGAACACCAAGCAGCGCTTGCCGGCGAGCTTCAGCCCAATCGGGAAGACAGGTGTCATTTCTTCTTCTTGCTGCGAACCCGCGGCACCACGCTCGGTGTGCTGAAATTCAGTTCGCGCTCTGCTTTGCCGAGGCGCTGCAGGAACAAGCCCGTGAAGGTGCTGAACAGCGCGTCGCCGGGGGCGGCGGTCCCGGTGCCAGACGGACGGCTGACCCAGCGCTTGAGCTGCTTCAGGACCTCGTCAGAGACTGGGTTGACCTGTACTTTGGTGACGGCATACACAGCTTGCCCTGGGCTCGCCTGGGAACGATCTGCGACCAGCAGCGAGCGAGCCTTGCCGCATCGGCGCAGCACTCCAGACAGCGCGGCGACCCAGCGCCGCGAGCGGGACCCCGGCTGTATTATTTCCACGCGGTATGCTTCTTTCCAGACGTGCCAGGTGATCTTGCAGGTCTGGGCCGTCGTGGCGATCGGCTCCTTGATACCCGGGCGATAGATGGTGCCGGTGAACACGATGGTGGTCGGGAGGCCGCGCTTGAGCTTCTTTTGGATCACGTCGTTCACGATGTCCGTGAACGATACGGACATGTAGAGCCCCTGCTTGTCGGCGTCCCAATGGAAGCGGGCCCGTCGGCGTTGCTCAGCCGCCTCGTCTTTGTCCTCCGCGTGGGCCGGCCGTGAGACCGCGGACATGCCAGCAAACGTCGCGAGCGTGAGCAGCAGCCACAACGTTCGGAGCACTGGTGGCCGGCGGTCAGCGCGTTGCAGCAACGGGCTGGACCTGCCCCGCGTCATTGGCTCTCCCCCTGAATTGGGGGGATGAAGCCGAGCGCGTTGGAGAACGCGAAGGAGAAGCCGCCCGCGCTAGTATCCATACGGAAACCGAGGTTCCCGGTGATGTCTAGCGGCGCGCGCGCGAGCCCAGAGTACCCAGACGCCGGCCGTTCGAAATCTACTGGGTTCGCGACGGTGTACAAGCCAGCGCTGGCGAAGAAGTCGATCCCGTAGACCGAGCGGGAGCCTCGATATAGCGGGACCCGGTACTCGGCGCTCAGGCGACTCGCGTAGCGACCATATCTGACCTCCTGAATCGTAGTGCCGAGAAGATTTGGCGGTGGTCGCCGGTCGAAGTTCAGGCCCAGGACTCGCGCTGGCAAGAAGTCGCTAAAATCCCCGACGTAGTACTGCTCAAAGAACGGGGCGTCCCCGCTGATCGCGCCGCCGAAAGCTGTTAAAGAGACCACATGGTCCCAAGGCAGCTCCCACCATTTGGTGAGCTTGAGTTCGAAGCGCTCATATGGGTAGTCGCTGCCCGCGGGAGCGAGGCTGATCTCGGTCATCGCCTGGAGCAGCCAGCCCCGCGTCGGGAGGATCGGCTGATCGCGAGTGTCGTGCTCTAGGCGCGCGCGCAGCGTCGAGAGCACGCTGCGACCTGCGATGACGTCGAAATCGATGGGCTCGCGGACATTTCCCCGGAGGTGGGAGGCTGCGTCTGGCGGGGTCGCATCAACGGATTCAAGGCGGTAGTGTAGCCAGAACTGGGTCGAGATCGACAGATCGCGGCCGATGCCCAGCGCCCCGCCAAAGCGCTTGTAGGGGACCGTCGCGTGCTCTGTGACGCGCTCTGTGTCCTGCGCCGGCGCGACATAGCGAACCGCGGAGTTGCCGAAGAAGTCGCGAGCGTCGTTGTACAGCAGCTCGCCGCTAGCCATCCACCCACCACCCAAGAACGCCGGATCTAAGAAGCGGACACGCAGCGCTAGTTGATCGCTCGCTAGCCCCACCGCGCCGCCTAGCGAGATCCCTGTGCCCGCTAGGTTGGTCTCCGCCGCATCGAGTCCGGCGTACGGAGTCAGCGGCTTGGGCACGCCGTCGTTGTCGGCGTCTTTCGAGAGCCCCATCCACAGGTCGTTGACGACGAACGTGTTTCGTTCGCTCACCTCGATGACGAGGATCACCCTCCCGCCAGCTGAGCCCTTGCGCAGCGAGAACTGGACATCGCGGAAGAAGCCGGTGCCTAGCAAGCGATATCGAGCTAGCTCGATGGACGCGTCTTCAACGTCCAACACGTCGCCGACGCGGAACGGTATATAGCGTAGAACCACGCGGTCCCGCGTGCGGGTATTGCCTCGAATTTCTACGGCTTCAAGCGTGTAGCGCAGCCCTTGTTCATCGTCTTCGGCGACCGACGCGCGGGCACGCCCCTGCTCAAGCGGCGGCAGTTCATCTTCCTCCAAGTCGGGGTCATCGTCGCTGAGCGGTGGGGCGGCCGGTTGGTGCCCGCTGCCCCAAGTAGATGGCGCGTCTACGGGCTGCGCCGTGCTAACCCTCGCGACCAGCGCGAGCACAGCGCCGAAGCACGCCACGAGCAGCCGACGCTGGCGCACCCAACACCAACTTACATTGCCGCGCGGAGTAGCACGCAGGCAGCCGATTCGCATGTTCAGTAGCCTGCTAGCGCGGGTCGATGGCGTAGCGAGGCACGACTAGGTAGATCACCTTGATGCCATCCGTACCGCCGAGTGCCTGACCGCCAGGCGTCTGTACTCGTAGTAGGGCTCGCAGGACCGTTAGCGCCTCGGGTTGGAGTACGTCGTTTTGGGCTTTGACTTCGAATTCAACTGTCTTGTCACCTCGCACTCCGTAGAACGTGGTGCTGTCGATGGTGCTGTAGGGCAGCGGCGATGCCGTGCTCGGCACGGGCGAAACGCTGAGGATTAGCTGCGTCGCGTCGAACGGCTGGCTCGTCTTCGGGTCAGTCAGGTTGTGAAACTCAGGGTCGGTCGTGCCGTTGCCGTCGCAGTCCACGTTGCCTGGGCAGTCGTAGCTGGCGGTGCGCGTGGTCACGTTGTTCAGGCCTTGGCCTGCGAGCAGGCCAATCAGTCGCACGACCTCATCAGCCACGCCTCCGGTGGCAGTGGGTTCGTTGACCAGCGGCTCTTCTCGCCCTCCGAATGAAGGCTCGTAGTACAGGCTGCCAGTCTGCTTTGCCAAGTCAATCAAGTCGACGCGGGCCGCCGCGGCCGAACCACCCCCGGCGGTTTCCACAGGGACTCCGACGACCTTGGCCCCGACGCTATTCATGGCGGCGACGACCTCAGCGTAGGTCTTGGTGCCGCCGACCTGCGCCGCGCTGTAGTTGTAGGCTGCCGTCGGGCCGTTGTGAAGCGCCGCGTCGGTGATCAGGACGAAGATCGGGAGCTTTCCCGGGCGGAAGCAAATTCGCCCTAGCAGGCCCGGATCGCAGTTGGCGTCGTGAGGTCTCCAGGTGCCGCTGGCGCCACCCTCTGTCGGGCCGCCGGTGAAGACGAAGGGCGCTGAAGTCAGCGCCATGAACAGGGCTTGCGTGGCTGCCTCTGGGCCGTCCCCGCCGCCGCCAGCGACCAGGCTGTTGAGGATCGTGCGCACGTTGTCTGGAGCGCTGAACGTGCCGCCGTTGTCGATGGGTGCGCTGAGCGAGCCGTCTATCCAAGCGCCGCCGGAGCAGCTGATCTGGTCACCGCCCACGCAGAAGCGGTTGCGGTAGGTGGTGTCCGCCGAGTATCCGTAGGGAGGCCACGGCACGTCCTTGAAATCACCGACCCCAATGAAGGCCCCTGGGATGGCGGGGATCGGCGGAGTTGCGCTGGGCTTGCCGTTGAGCAGCGTGGGGATGATCTTGGTGTCGAGCGAGGCCTTCACGTTGTTGATGGCAGCCTGCATGCTCTCGGTCGTGTCGATCATGAAGTAGATGTCAGCGTCTTTAATCCCTGTGGAAAAGGAAAAGCGCTGAGCTTGTTCGCCGGCCTTGTAGGGCACGATGAAGTACAGCGAGGCGTCGGTGGGCACGCTCGAGGCATCGCAGACGTCGCTGCCCGCCGCGCTCTCGACGATGTCGACGACGCCATCGTCGTCGCAGTCGGCCTTCACGCGACAATCATTCGCGCAGCCGGTCTGCTCGTCTTCGTCCAAGATGCCGTCGCCGTCGGAGTCGCGGTCCTGGAAGTCAGGTCCGTCGTCGTTGCCATCCGAGTTCGCCACGGGCGAGCACGGATCGGTGCGCACGCCGCCGCTGTTCTTGGGGAGCAGCGGGTTCGTCGCCTCATCCTGATCGCTGATGCCGTCGCCATCGCTGTCGAGGTCGAGCTTGTCGGGGGTGCCGTCGCCGTCCGTGTCTCCCTCGCCCTCGATGTCGTCCGCGATGCTGTCACCGTCGCTGTCCGTGGGGTCCAGGCAGACGGGATCGGGCTCGATATCGGAGTCGATGAACCCGGAGTCCAGCGGGTTGCCTGTGCCGCCCCCGCCGTCGACTTGATTCACGCCGCTCCCAGGGTCTGCGTCCGCCCCGCTGCAACCGTGGGCCCAAGCCGCGGCCAGCAGCACGGCGCTACCTAAGATTGAAGAACTGCGTAGCGTCATCTTCATGCGTAAGCCCATCCGTTAGCGCAGGTGGTGGCGTGACCACCGCCAGCTCGCGCCCCACAGGCGCATCTGATCAACGAGTCAATCCGACGGCAGTGGTTCGAGCGCTTGAGCAATCGAGCCACAGCGTGCAAAGTCTAGCTTATGCCGCGCACGCTTCGAAGCGTAGGGGCGCTAGCTCACACAAAGCCTGCCCCCGATGGCTCTGCTGCGTTTGAGTGGAGCTGCACCACGTCTTCGTGTTAGGAGCCCCTTACTGCGCGCGACGAGCGTTGAGCACATGACGGACACCCCTCTCGCCGGAAAAGTCGCGGTAATCACCGGTGCCTCAGCTGGGATTGGGCTGGCTGTCGCGCGAGCGCTGTGGCTCGCAGGTGCCCAGGTGGTGGTGGGCGCCAGGCGCATCTCTCGCTTGAATGAGCTCGCCGCAGAGCTCGGTGTTCGCGTGGCCGCGCTCCCGTTGGACGTCTCAAACGCGAGCAGCTGCCAGAGCTTTGTGGCGGCGGCGCTTGAGCGGCATGGCGCGCCGGATATCCTCGTCAACAACGCCGGGCTGGCTCGTGGGCTCTGCAGCGTGGCCGAGGGAGACGAGGCGGACTGGCGCGAGATGATGGAGGCCAACGTGATGGGCCTGATGCGCCTGACGAAGGCCTTCCTGCCCAGCATGCTGAGCCGTGGCGTTGGGGATCTGGTGCAGCTGAGCTCCATCGCTGCGCTGCAACCGTATCCAAACGGCGCTGCCTACTGCGCCAGCAAGGCCGCTGTAGAAGCCTTCGCGTTCGCGCTGCGCCGTGAGCTGCTGGGCAGCGGGCTCCGTCAGGTCGTGATCCAGCCTGGGATGGTCGAGACAGAGTTCTCCGAGGTGCGCTTTCATGGAGATGAAGAGCGGGCACGCCGGGTCTACCGCGGCGTCGACGCGCTCTCTGCCGACGACGTCGCTCAGTGCGTGTTGTTCGCGGTGACGCGTCCCGCCCACGTTTCCATCCAGACTATGCTGGTCATGCCAACGGCCCAAGCGACGGCGCTAGAAACCGCGCGGCGCGTGGGCGAATGAGGTCCGCGTGAGCTGGTTCGTCGACGCGCTGGTCACGGATAAGTACCGTTTGCTGCGGTTGCTGGGGACGGGGAGCGCGGGCAGCGTCTGGGAAGCCGAGAACACCCTGGTGGGCAAGCGCGTCGCCCTGAAGATCCTACATACTCAGCTGGCCGGCAACGTGGAGATCCGCGGCCGCTTCCTGGCAGAGGCGCGCGCGTCCGCGCGCATCGCCAACCCTCACGTGGTGGATGTATTCGACCTTGGGGAAACGATTGACTCGACCCCGTTCATGGTCATGGAGCTGTGCGAGGGGGAGACCCTGAGCTCCATCATCGAGGAGCGGGGGGCCATGGGGCCAGCCTATGCCTGCGAGCTGTTGATGCAGGTGTGCACGGCGCTGGACGCCGCGCATGCCCTGGGGATCGTCCATCGAGATCTGAAGCCAGCGAACGTGATGGTCATGCACCCGTCGCCTGATCAGCCGCTGGCGAAGGTGCTCGACTTCGGGATCGCCAAGGGCGTGCATCCGGACGGAGTTGATCCCGAGGAGCGAGACGTCTACGGGACGCCGCACTACATGGCGCCTGAGCAGGCGGCCGGCGGGCATGTGGACCACCGCGCGGATATCTACGCTGCAGGAGCGATCCTGTACGAGCTTCTCGCTGGGCGTCCGCCGTTCGATGGTGCCATGTCCTCCATGGTGCTCGCCGACGTGTTGACGCGCCCGCCTGAGCCCCTTGAACGCCACGCACCCAACCTGCCGGTTGGACTTGGAGAGTTGGTCAAGAAGACCCTGGCCAAGGACCCTGAAGATCGGCCGCCAACAGCGCGCGCCTTGCGCAACGCCTTGTCTGCGCACGCGCGCAGCACCGCGGCCGAGGGGCCCGCCCACAACACGCGGCACACCGAGCGACCGTTGCCGCTGGTGTCCCGCTCAAAGCGCCCGACCCTCGAGCTGGTGCGTGACTCGTCTATCCCGCCGCCCGCGTTTCCGGGCGATAGCGCAGCAAGACCGGGGCGACCGGTCCGCCGTCAGGCCAGGTCGCCTGGCGTTCGTGTTTCGCCGGACTCGTCACGTAAGCCCCCGCCACCGCCTAAGCGCCGTAAGTGACCTTGAGCTCGCGCGACGTCAGCAGGCACGACAGGCGCCTCGTGGGAGGCGCCAGAAGGCACAACACGCGCCTCGTACGCGAGGCGCCAGAAGACGCAGGCGCCTCGTGGGAGGCGCCACAAGACACAGGCGCCTCGTACGCGAGGCGCCACAAGACACAGGCGCCTCGTACGCGAGGCGCCAGACACGAGCCGACTAGCGGCGCCCCATGGTGTAACGCGTAGCGCGCTTTTGGCCCTTCTTCTTGAGTCGGCCTTCACCGAGCAACTTCTTGACGGGCAGCGCGAGATCCTTGGTCGGGATCCCGGTGCCGCGCCCGATCTCTTCGATGTTGGAGGCCGGATTGGCCTCCACGAAGGCCAGCAACTGGTTCGCCATCTCAGCCAGTTCAGCTGCCGTGCGCTTGCCTCCGCGCTTCTTGCCTCCGCGCTTGGAACTGGCAGTCGCCTTGCCGGCGTCCGTGGGCTGGTTGGTCGAGCCCCTAGGGCGGCCCACGCGTCGCGGCGCTGGAGCCACGCCTTGGGCGAGCGCGTGCTGGATGTTGTCCAGAATTGCCTGGTGAATCAAGTCCGTGAGATCCGCGACGAAGTTATCAACGCGGGCTCGAATCATTTCGTTTGTGTCAGCCATCGCTCTCACTCTCGCAATCGCTGTATCTACGTGTCAACTCCAAATTGTATCGATAACTATCGTGGTCGCGCCTTGTGGGTGGTTAAGCCCGAAGTTGTCGCAATAGCGTGCTTAGCCCCGTTCGCTGCTGACTCCTCGCGCGCGACTGACCCCCAGCGCTACCTCGCAATCCAAACCAGCAATGCAGGGCAATACAGCTGACGATAATCGAAGTTACGACGCCCGCCGTATCCGCATTCGACTCCGAACTTTTAACGTGGTGAGAGCCTAAAACCCTGTTGTTCTAGCGTGTACGACAGCGTATCACCTGCAACCGCTGCGGACCTGGAGGTCTCGCGCGTTGATGCATCTCGATGCTCCTGCGGCTAGCAAGATCATCAATTACGGCCGCGGGTTCGTTCGATGGCCTGGGTCGGGTCATACGCTTACCGGTACCGCACGGATATATAATACCCCGCGCCGAGGGTCAGCTTCGCGTCAAGCGCTGGCCACTCAGCGCCGCGTGGCGATGCATCAAAGCCCGCCGCTGCTCAGCACTGTGCGAGCTCTGGGAGCGTGACCCATCAGCGCATCCCCGGTATCGGGTGTGGCTCTGAAACTGACATCAAGCAACGCGGCGGATGCGGGGTTTCGGG
>CAZKDY010000008.1:162133-242763 GCA_964551615.1 uncultured Polyangiaceae bacterium | reverse complement strand
TGGAGCGGGAGAAGGGATTCGAACCCTCGACGTCAACCTTGGCAAGGTTGCACTCTACCACTGAGTTACTCCCGCGGGCGCTTCCCTCAATTGAGGAGGGAGCGGATTTGTATTGGCCGATCCGTCATCTGTCAAGCTCGGTGAGCGTTTTCCTAACCTTCTGTTGAGGTTGCTGGATGGTGCCTGGGGCTGCTTGGGGGAGGCCACTGCAGCGCGGGGCTGAGTCAGCGGGGGCAACGCTGGCCGAGGTCGGTGTTTGTGCGGACCCAAGCGTCGCCGTTCAAAAATTCCGCGCGCTCGGACGCATGACCTGCAAAACTGCCTCAGATGGACAAGCCTAAGCAGATCACCCGGCGGCGCGCGCTGGTCGGAATTGGGGCGAGCGTGAGCGCCGCGGTGGTGGGCTGCGGGGGAGCCGACGCCAGCGAGACCAGCGCGGCGGGGGGCAGCGCAGGCAGCTCGGGGGGGAGCGCTGGCGGCGCGGGGATCGGCGCGAGTGGTGGGACGTCACCCGGCGGCGGCGGTGGAACTAGCCCCGGTGGCGCGGCTGGCTCCAGCCCGGGCGGTTCGGGTGGGGCAGGCGGATCCGAGACAGGCGGAAGCGCGGGCACAGGCGCTACGGGTGGTGAGCCGAGTTGCACCGCCACCAACGGCCTGACCCCTAGGCAGCTGCTCGGAAAAGTCGACCACGTGGTCGTGTTGTGTATGGAGAATCGCTCCTTCGACAACTACCTGGGTTCGCTGCAGATGTTGGAGTCGCGCAGCGTGGACGGCCTGACGGGGAATGAGAGCAACCCGGCCCCTGACGGTGGGTCCGTGCTGGTGCATCAGCTGAACACCTTCACGCCCGAGGATCCGCCGCACAACTGGGACGCTTGCCATGCTCAGTTCAACGCAGGCTTGAATGACGGGTTCGTACGCGAACACGCCGGCGCGTCCCAGGACGACGTGATGGGATATCATACCCGTAGCCAGCTGCCGATCACCTACGCCCTGGCGGACGCGGGCGCGGTGTGTGACCGCTACTTCTGCTCGCTGCTAGGGCCGACGTGGCCCAACCGTTTTTATCTCCATGCGGCATCGTCAAATGGCGGCAAGTCCAATCTGCCGCAGCTCGGTTTAAGCTCCAAGAGCATTTGGGCGCGCCTGAACGACGCGAACATCAGCAACAAGAACTACTACCACGACCTAGCTTGGGCGATCGGTGGCTTTGGGAAGCTGTCTGGCAACGCAGGCATCGACACGTTTTTCTCTGACGTGATGTCAGGCGATCTGCCGCAGTTCTCGCTGATCGATCCGCAGTTCTTTGGCGTCGGCGCCAATGACGACCACCCGGATCACGACGTGCAGCTGGGCCAGGTGTTGATCGGTACCATCTTCCGCGCGCTCGCGGAGAGCCCGATCTGGCAACGCTGCTTGTTCGTGATCACCTACGATGAGCACGGTGGGTTTTATGACCACGTCGCGCCACCCAAGACCACCGATGAGCGAGCAGAGTTTCAGCAGCTCGGTTTCCGCGTTCCATCGCTGGTGCTGGGCCCCCACGTGAGGCGCGGCTGCACCGTGAGCGCACAGCTTGAGCACGCCTCGCTCGCCAAGACGCTCGCGACCCGCTTCGGGATCCCGGAGCTGAACGCTCGGGTCAGCGCGACCGCGGACTTCTCGTCGTGTATCGATCCCTACTACCTTGAGCACCCGCTCTCGGCACCCACGCTGCCTCAGCTAACTGTCTCGCGGCAGCGCTTCTTGGGTCGAGCGCGGGTGGGGGTAGAGCACCCTGAGATGCGTGAGGTCGCGCGCCGCTTGCCCCGCGACATGCAGCGGATCTCCCACGATACGCTGGGCGAGACCGAGCACGTGCTGCGCTGGGCGCAGGAGCTCGGCGTGGCCAAGGTCGTGCGCTGAGCGGCCTGCTCCAGCGTACTTGCACGCGTGCGTTTCGTTTTTGTTGCCGTGGGGAGTACCCGGCGGGTGAGGTGGCACCGACGAGTAGGGCGGTGTCGGGCATGGTCGCACCCGCGCGTTCAGCTGCACCCCCACGGGTGCTTGAGATCTGAGCGGGCAATTTTCAGCCCGTCGGCCGGAAGGTCACGATCGGGGGCCTGACCTCTGCTAGGATCCGCGGCCATGAGGCTAGGATCTTGGCTTTCTCTGGCGCTGGTCGTGCCCCTGCTCGGCTGCGCCGAGTCCGTCGACAGCACCTCCACGGGACCCGCGGGCGTTGGGGGACGCGGAGGCTCCGGGGGCACCTCGGTGGCAGGCGCCGCGGTGGTGACAGCGGCGGCGCGGGTGGTGACAGCGGCGGTTCCGGAGGGAATCATGGCGGCGACGGTGGCACGGTTGGAGGCGCGGCTGGCAGCGGGGGCGCGGCTGGCAGCGGGGCCCTTGCGCTGGCGTGGTCTGTCAATCGCCGCCGGCGAATCGTTGCGATCCGAGTGATCCAAATAGCCTGATCACGGCGCAAGCTCCGGGGACCTGTGACGCCGGCACCTGCGCCTACAGTGAAGTGCGCGTGTGGTGCCCTGACGGCTGCGTCAATGACCAATGCGTCGGCGATCCTTGTGCGGGGGTCAGCTGCAAGTCTCCTCCAGCCAACACCTGCGCTGGCACCGGGGCGCTCAACGTCTTCGATTCACAGGGCACCTGTTCCGCAGGGCAGTGCAGTTACGGGAGTACGCAGACCGCGTGCACCTTCGGCTGCGCCGCTGGCATCTGTAACGGTGATCCGTGCATCGGGACGACCTGCAACTCCCCGCCCGCGAGCTACTGCTCTGGCGCTGGCGAGTTGACGGTGTTCGATTCGACTGGGGCTTGCAGCGCCGGGGCGTGTCAGTACGCGTCTCACGCCGAGTACTGCGGCTTTGGTTGCAACGCAGGCGCTTGCTTGAACGACCCGTGTGTCGGCATCACCTGCGATACGCCGCCAGCCAACACCTGCATCAGCGCGAGCACCCGGCGGAGCTACACCCCGCTGGGGAGCTGCGCGTCAGGGGTCTGTAGCTACTCATCGACCGACGAGAGCTGCGCTTTGGGTGCGTAGCGGGCCTGTGTAAGGACTGCACGACCAACGCCAATTGCGGCTCCGGGAACTTCTGCAACGCCGGCAGCTGCACGCCTTGTACCGGCGATACGCAGTGCGGCGCGGCGTGTACCAACTGCACGACCAACGGGCTGTATTGTCACCCCACGGCGTTCAGCTGTGTGCAGTGCGTCTCGGACGGGCACTGCGGCTCGGGGGCTCGCTGTAACGGCGGGTCGTGTGCTGCGTGCACCACCGACGCCTACTGCGGCCCGAGCTGCACCCCATGCTCGGCCAATCAACGCTGCAATGGCAGCAGCTGCGCGGTGTGCAAGAGCGACTCGGCCTGCGGCGCGAGCTGCAGCGCGTGCGGCGGCGCGACGCCCCGCTGCAAGGACTTGGGGGCGACTTCGGCGTGCGTGCAGTGTCTCTCCGACACAGACTGCACGGGGGGCGAGACCTGCAGCGCGAGCGGCAGCTGCCAGCCGCCGTGTCCCACCACGCTGACCAGCGCGTTCAGCGACGACTTCACCAGCCCTTCGTCCAGCAGCTGGACCAGCGGCAGCGACGTGCAAATCAACACCAGCGCGTGGCGCGCATACACTCACAGTAGCCACTCCGCGCGGATTTATGGCGGGCGCTTCGAGATCCAGAGCAATCGCAAGCACGGCCAGGGCTACGGCTATGTCCGCGCGGGCGGCGCCGGCGCCGCCTACAACACCAGCCTGTACAGCTCGACGCTCAAGAGCAACACGGGTGAGAAGGTGGTGTGGTCCTTCAACATGCAGCGCGACAACCCCAGCGACAGCACCGAAGGGGGGTTCGACTGCGACAGCACGAGCCTCCAGAACGGAAGGACCGTCGGGCTGGCTTACGTGTTGGCGGCTGACTCGGCCGCGGGGCTCGACGCGGATCCCGGGACGTGCAGCTCGAGCGCTAGCAGTCGGGGCTACGCCGTGACCTTCGGCGGAAGCGGCCCGAAGGTCCGCCTGGTGCGCTTCGTCAATGGGCTGCGCAACGGCAGCCTGACCACGTTGGTCCAGTCGAGCACGATCACCTCCACGAACTACCTCAGCGTGCGGGTGACCTACGACGCGACCAACGATCAATGGCAGCTTGAGGCACGCAGCGATGGCTCAGGTAGCTTCAAGGATCCCAGCGCTGGCAGCTACGGCTTCAGCGGGGCAGCGACCGACGCGACCTACGTCAATCAGGCGCTAGACTACGCTGGACCCTACCTGCAGACCGGCTGCATCGGCAACTGCTCGGGCAACTACACCGCGCGCTTCGACAACGTGAAGGTCGGCGTGATGTGTGCCCAGTAGCCTGGACTGCGCTCAATGTTGCCAACAGCGCAGCGCGGCCGCTGGGTCGAGCCGTTCGCCGTGGGGAATCGGTCGCCAGCTCGATAGGGTGTCGGTAGAAAAAACGTCTACTCAACCAGCGCCCGGCGTGTAGCGCGCGGTAGCTCCCGAAACGCCTAGCTGCAGCGCGCTGGACGCTAAGCACCAGCCTGAGCCAAACTGCAGGCCATGCGTTTGCTCACGCGGCTCCTGCCGACCCTCTTCGCCTTGTTCCAATTGGGCTGCGATCAGCCGGCGCCGCCGCGGGCGTCGTCAGCGACAGCTAGCGCGAGCGCCCCCTCCACCCCCAAACGAGCGCTGACACCTCGGCCTAGCGCTCGAGGATCGGGGCCCCTGAGTGTTCCGCTGGGAATCGCGTGGAGCGAGCCTGACGGCTGGGTGAAGCAACCCGCCGGTGTCGCGAGCCCTGCTGATCCGCGCCGAGTGACCTACCGAGTGCCGAAGGTCGACGGCGACCCCGACGACGCGGAGGTGAGCGTGTTGTATTTTGGCAAGTCGATGGGCGGAAACTTGAACGCAAATTTGCAGCGCTGGGCGGGTCAGTTCGGCAAGGCCGCCGCGGACGGCAAGCTCACGGAGCAGGTAGCGGGTGAGCTTGGGCTGACCGTGTTCGATATTCAGGGCACGCTTCAGCCGCGGCGGGGCACGGGACCGAGGGCGCCCAAGCCAGGCTTCGCGATGGTTGGGGTGGTGGTCAAGACAAAAGCCACAGGGAATTATTTCTTCAAATTGGTCGGCCCCGAGCGGACGGTGTTCGGCGCGCGTCCAAAGTTCTTGAGCCTGGTTGAGGGGATCCGAGAGGTACCGCCCAAGGCTGAGTAGCCCCCGGCCTGAGTCGAGCGCAGCGAGGCTCGCGGGGCTGCGCTAGGTGGCTCTATCCGGCGCAGTGCAGCGTTGTGCAGGCTGCACAACTTCTTGCACAACTGCGCGGCGCATGCGCGGACGGTGCGCCCGCGAGTGCCGCGCCCGCCGGCGATCCGCGTACCTGGCGCCGGTTCAGCGGTGGCTGGCACTGCACGTGCATTGCGCCGCGCGTGTCCACGCGCTTTGCATCTCGGCTGCTAAACCACCTTGGCTCTTCACGTATGCCCTCGCGCTCTGTACTGCTGGCGTGCGCGCTGCTTGGGGTGGGCTTCGTCGGCTCGTTCGGTTGCTCCTCAGGGGACGCCTCCGTCGACCAGCCTGGCCAGGCTCGTGAGTCCGAAGCGCTGCGAGGGACCTCCCCCTTAGTCCCTGAGTTCTTGCGCGTCTCTAAGCAAACCGGCGTACCGGTTGAGTACCTGGTGGGTGTGGCGTACGAACAGTCTCGGTTCGTAAATAACCGCAAGGAAAATTCTGCGTGGGGCGGCCGGGGGATGATGCAGCTGGTGCCAGGTCAGAGCCTGCTCCGCGCCTCGCGGTTATCTGGGCTGACCGAGGACGAACTAGGCGCTGACGCCGCGGCGAACCTGCTGGGCTCAGCGCTCGTGTTAGCGGAGCTCAACACGCAGTACGGCAGCTGGGATCGAGCCCTGGCGGCCTATGGGCCAGGTGAGCTCGATCCGGAAGCCGGCCTGGCGTTCGCCCGGCGCGTGTTGGCGCTGGCGGAGGGTGGCGTGCGAGGTAGCGATGACCAGGGGCTGAGCGTCGTGCTGGACGGCGCCTACGCCGACGGGGAATCCTTGGGGCAACAAAGCTCAGCGCTCAGGCCGGACTACTCTGGCGCCAACTGGGTCGGCCCGGCGTGCGGCGGCAACTACTCGGCAGCGTCGCGTGGGCCAGCGCAGATCACCGACGTGGTGATCCACACCTGCCAGGGCGGCTTCTCAGGCTGTTGGGGGTGGCTCAAGAACTGCGCCTCTGGCGTCAGCGCCCACTACGTGGTGTCTTCCGCGGGGGAGGTCGTCCAGTTGGTGGAGGAGAACGACGTCGCCTATCACGACGGCTGCTTCAACTCCAACTCGGTTGGGATCGAGCATGAGGGCTTCATCGACGACCCGAACCGCTGGTTTACGGACGCGATGTACTGCTCCAGCGCTAAGCTCGTGCGTTCAATCTGCGATCGCAACAACATCCCCTGCGACCGGGCGCATGTGCGCGGGCACGCCGAGACCCCCGATTGCTCAGACCACACGGATCCAGGACCTGGCTGGAACTGGAAGAAGTTCATGGAGTACGTCGACTGCGGCTGCGGCGGCTGCTGCAACGCGGCGACGGAGACGTGTAACGGCAAAGATGACAACTGCAACGGCGACATCGACGAGGGCGACGTGTGCGAGGTGGAGCTGCTCAACAATGAGGTCGGCGCGTACGCTCCACCGAGCAGCACTGACGTCAACGGCGATGGCGCGGCTGACGTGTGCGGCCGCGGGATGAGCGGCGTGTGGTGCCACTTCGCGGTGGCTGGGGGCTGGTCTGATAAGACCCCGACCGCGCCCGCCTGGAGCGACCAGGGCGGCTGGGACGACGTGTCGAACTTCGCGACCTTTCGTATGGGGGACGTGAACGGGGACGGGTTTGCTGATCTGTGCGCGCGCTCCAACTCTGGCGTGGAGTGTACGCTCGGTTCGAGCGCCGGGCTCGCCGCCGCGGGGAGCGGGACCTGGAGCGCAGGCTTTGGTGACGCCGCGGGCTGGAAGGATCCCCGTTACTACACGACGCTGCGCCTGGCCGACGTCAACGCAGATGGCCGCGAGGACCTGTGCGCTCGTTCGGCTGCGGGCTTTGACTGCTACCTGAGCGATGGGCTCAAGTTTGATGTCGCCTTCCCTGGGCCGCGGCTGTCTGATGAGACCGGCTGGGGGAGCGCGAAGAACTACGGGACGATCCGCACGGGAGACGTGAACGGTGACGGCCGCGCGGACGTATGCGCACGAGCCAACGCGGGCATGCGCTGTTACCTAGCCGGTGAACAAGGCTTTGAGTCGGATTCGATCGCTGGTCCGGAGTGGAGCAACGCCCAGGGCTGGGATTTAATATCCGCGTGGTCTAGCATTCGCTTGGCCGATGTGAGCGGCGACGGGCGAGCCGATCTGTGTGGCCGCAACGCAGAGGGGCTGAGCTGCGCGCTGTCGACGGGCGACGGCTTTGAGCCCGTGCGCTTGGTGGCAGCCTACACCGACGTGACAGGGTGGGCCGATCCATCTAACTACTCCACGCTGCGGGTCGGCGACGTCGACGGCGACGGCGCACAGGACCTATGCATCCGTGCGAACGCCGGCGTGGTGTGCCACGCGCTGCACGACGGAGAGTTCGTTCGGATCACTGGACCCGAGTGGAGCGATGACGCCGAGTGGCAGGGCGCGGCCTACTTTCACAGCTTCAGCCTCGCCGACGTCAACGCCGACGGCATGGCGGACTGGTGCGGTCGCGGCGTGACCGGTTGGCGTTGTGCGCTGAGCGATGGCGCAGGCTTCAGCGGTGAATGGGCGTTGGATGAGTTCACCAGCGCAGGGGGCTGGGACGCGCTGAAGTATCGCGCCACGCTGCTGTCAGCGGGGCCGCCGCCCGCGACGCCCAGCTGTCAAGAGGCGGAGGAGTGCAACGGGCTAGACGACGACTGCGACGGTCAGATCGATGAAGACTGCGCTGGGGTGGGTGGCGCTGCAGGCGCTGCTGCTGGAGGTGCATCGGGCGCGGCGGGCGCGGCCGGCGCTGGAAGTCTCTCCGCCCAGGGCGTCGCGACTCGCGATGGCGGCTGCGGCTGCTCCGTGCCAGGCACTGACACGTCGCGCTCTGGGTCTAGACTTGCCTGGGCGTTTCCGCTGCTCGTGCTCAGCCTGTGCCGCAGGCGTCGCCGCGCGGCAGCGTAGGCGCGCGGCGACGGCGCCACCCCTTAGCGCCCTAGATGCGGTCGACGGCGACCACGCCCTTGACGCGCTGCAAGGCCTTCATGACTCGCTTCAGTTGCTCTAGATCGCTGACCATGAACGTGAATACGTTCTGAGCGCGCCCATCGTCGGTCGCCCGGCAGTTGGCTTCGCTGATGTTGATCTTTTGGGCGCTGAACGTCTCGCTGACCGTCGCTAAGATCCCGGGCTCATTCTGCGTCGTGACGCGCACCTGCACCGGGCGCTGCACGCCGGAGCGCGTGTCCCAGCTGACGTCGATGCGTCGCTCTGGATCGGTGTCGAAGGCCTTGATGCAGTCCCGCCGATGAATGGTCACGCCGCGCCCGCGAGTGATGAAGCCGATGATCGGATCGCCCGTAACCGGACTGCAGCACTTGGCGTAGCGGATCAAGATGTCATCGATCCCGCTGACCCGGATCCCGGCGCCGTCGCGGCGCGTGACCTTGCGCACGAGGCTCTCGACCACGCCGGTCTTCAGTTCCCGAGGCGTGGTCTCTGCGCCGGGCTGCCGCGCCTTGATGTTCTGCACGACATCGTAGCCCTGGACCTTGCCGTAGCCGATGGCTAGCAGCAGCTCATCACGGTTACCCATGTGGTAATGTTCGGCGAGGCGGCGGATCTCGTTCTCGTTCTTGAGCAGCTTGGTCAGGCTCATGCCCGCGGTGTGCAGCTCCGTCTCCAGCAGCTCTCTGCCTAGCGCCAGGCTGCGCGTGCGCTGTTCGGCGCGCAAGTAGCTGCGGATGCGCGTCCGGGCTCGGGTGGTCGCGCAGGCGTCAAGCCAGTCTTTGCTCGGCTCTTGCGACGGTGACGTCATGATCTCCATCACGTCACCGGAGCGCAGCTTGTAGCGGATAGGCACGATCTGGCCGTTGGCTCGCGCTCCAGAGATGTGATTGCCTACCTCCGTGTGGATCGAGTACGCGAAGTCGATCGGCGTAGAGCCACGAGGAAACATCTCAACGTCACCCTTAGGTGTAAACACATACACTTCATCGGGGAACAGGTCGATCTTGACGCTCTCTAGAAACTCCGCTGGGTCCTTCAGGTTTCGCTGATAGTCCGCCAGCTCGCGCAGCCAGCCAAACTTTGCGGCGTCCTTCGGATCGATGCCGCCGCTCAGCCGCTCTTTGTACTGCCAGTGCGCCGCGACCCCGAGCTCTGCCACGCGGTTCATCTCGTGGGTGCGGATCTGGACTTCGATGCGCTGGCGGCCGGGGCCGATCACCGTGGTGTGCAGTGACTGGTACATGTTGGGCTTGGGCAGCGCGATGTAGTCCTTGAAGCGCCCGGGGATCGGCGTCCATTTGGAATGGATCACACCCAGCGCGGCGTAGCAATCAGCCACGCTCTCCACGCAGATCCGGAAACCGATCAGGTCGTACAGCTTGTCGAAGTCGCAGTTGTGCTGCTTGAGCTTGCGCGAGATCGAGTAGACATGCTTCGCGCGGCCGGTGACGTCCGCACCAAAGCCTTGTTCGGCCAGCCGGGACTGAATGGTGCGGCACACGCCTTCGATGTAGCGCTCGCGCTCGCGCTTGCTCTTGTGGAGCTTGCCCTTGATGTCGTCGAACGTCACCGGCTCCGTGTAGGAGTACGATAGATCTTCAAGCTCGCTCTTGATGGAGTGCATGCCCAGCCGGTTGGCGAGCGGGGCATAGATCTCCATTGTTTCCCTAGCGATACGCTCCTGGCTGTCCGGCTTCATGTGCTCGAGCGTGCGCATGTTGTCCAGGCGATCGCACAGCTTGACCAACAGCACTCGGATGTCTTTGGACATCGCGACCACCATCTTGCGAAAGTTCTCCGCTTGGCGGTCCTCTTTGCTGGTGAAGTTGATCTTGCCGAGCTTGGTCACCCCGTCGACTAGATCCGCGACCTCACTCCCAAAGTCACGGGCAATTTCCGTAGTGGAAATTTCCGTGTCTTCGACCACGTCGTGCAGCAAGCCGGCGATCACGCTGGCTGTGTCCAGGCGCAGCTCTGCGATGATGCCAGCGACGGAGGCCGGGTGGATAAAGTACGGATCTCCGCTCTTTCGAGTCTGATCTCGATGCGCCCACTGCGCAAAGTCATAGGCCCGGCGGATCAGGTCTATGTCGGCGTTGGGGTGATAGCTGGTGACGCGATCGACTAAATCTTGCGCGGCTAGCACGGTCTGTCTTGGGGAGAGGCCCAGTTCGGGGCGGAGGGTGGTTGGCTACCAGGGGAGGGGCACAAGCGTTTAATCTAACACTCGCCCTGGCGCGCGGCCAACCGGACGCTGGCGGGGCGGCTACCTCAGCCCGCTGCGGGCGCTGCTCCGGTAGCGCGTCGTGCTTCGTGCTACAGGCAGCCCAATGAACCCAGAGCCAGCGGATGGGCCCCCAGCGTCCGCGGGCCGGTTGGGCGTGTATGTGCACTTCCCGTGGTGCTTAAAGAAGTGCCCGTACTGCGACTTCTTGAGCGTGGCGTATGCCTCGCCCTCGGCGCTGCCACACCAGGCCTACGCGGATCGCGTGCTCGACGAGCTGCGCCAGCGCTGCGAGTTGTTGGACCCGAAGACCCAGCTGAGCTCAGTGTTTTTTGGGGGTGGCACGCCGTCGCTGTGGGAGCCAACCGCGCTCGGGCGGGTGCTAACTGGGATCCGCGAGCGCTTCAGCGTGGCTGATGACGTCGAGGTAACCGTCGAGTGCAACCCAACCAGCCTGGATCTCGAGCGCGCGAATCGTCTCGCGGACGTGGGGGTGGGCAGGCTGAGCATCGGCGTGCAAGGCCTGAACAACCAGCGCCTCGAGTTCTTAGGGCGGCTGCACGACGCCGATCTCGGCCTCGCCGCGGTCCGCGCGGGCGTTGCTTCACGGGTGCCGCGCATCAGCGCTGACTTGATCTTTGGTGTGCACGGTCAGTCACCGGCGGAGGCGCGCGGCGAGGTTCGGCAGGTGGCAGAGCTGGGGGTGGAGCACCTCAGCGCATACGCGCTGACCGTCGAACCCGGCACGGTGTTCGGCGCGCTGGCGCGTAAGGGTCGGCTCCCTCAGGCGCCCGACGACTCGGTGGCAGACGCTTTCCTGGCGGTCGAGGCAGAGCTCGCCGACTGCGGCCTAGCACACTACGAGATCAGCAACTATGCCCGAGCCGGCTGCGAGTCACGGCATAACCTCGGGTACTGGCGCGGCCATGAGTACCTAGGGCTCGGGACGGGAGCCTGGGGTACGCTGCGCGTCGATGCCTTACGGAATAAACAGGAGCTACCCATGGGGGCTCAGCGCGTGCGTTACCGCAGCCTCACTTCTCCAGAGCGCTACCTCGCCTGCGAGTTCGCTGAGCCCTTCGAACTCGGGACTTGCTTGAGCGAGCGTGAGTGGCTCGATGGAGAGACGCTGCTCTCTGAGCGCCTGATGCTCGGGCTGCGCCTGCACGAGGGCGTTGACGTGCTCGCTTGCGCCCAGCAACTCGGGGTGGAGGCGCTCCCGGCGCCGCGTCTCCGCGCGCTACGCCGTCGGGTTGCGCGGGGCCAGCTGGAGGTGCTGCGCGCAGGTGTCGTGGCTGGCGCGAGCGTGGATGAGCTGCGCGTGGGGGACCGCCTGAGGATCCCGCGACGCGCGTGGCTGGGGGCAGATTCCGTGATCGCCGACGTGCTGTAGTCGCTTCCTAGGTTGATCGCGCTCGGGCATACGCACGTCGTGAGTACGGGCACCCTTCGGTGATGGTCGACGTGGCGCCGATCGCCTACCAAGCGCGCGACGCTCGCCGCCCGATTGTGCTGCGCTACACGGCCCACAGTGCTACGTCGCGCGGGATGGACTGGAAGCTTCTGGCCTCGACATTTCTGGCGGTGTTCTTCGCGGAGCTTGGCGATAAGACGCAGCTGGCGACCCTCGCCCTAGCCAGCGGCGGTCGCTCTAAGACCGCCGTATTTCTGGGCTCTGCCCTGGCGCTGGTGATGACGAGCGCCATCGCGGTGCTAGCTGGCGGGGTGGTGAGCCGCTACGTCTCGCCGCTCTGGTTGCGTCGCGTCGCCGGGGTGATGTTCCTGGGTCTGGGCGCGCTGTTCCTGCTGCGTCGCGAGTGACGCAGCTGCCCTGGAGCGTGGCTCGACTCGGGCGCGCTTGAGGCGGAGCGCGCCGCTAATCGCGCTCGACCCGGGCAAATGTTCGCGGGTTAGCCAGAATAGCCAGTGTCCCCGCGAACTGGGGTGCGCTAGGCTCGCGAGGTGGTGATCCCATGGAAGCCGACCGCGAAGGTGGACGAAGCGAGCGCGGTGACGAGCGCTAGCGCAGCCGCACGGCAGCTGACGGCTCAGCTGTGCCTCGCGCTGGTCACGGCCAGCGCGATCGCCGGCTCCGCGTGCTCAGATCAGGCCCCGCCCCCTGCGGGCGCAGGTGGCAGCGCCACGTTGACAGGTGGCGCGGCGGGCGACGCCGCTGGCGGGTTAGGCGCAGCCGGCGCGACGGGTGGCTCGCCCACGGCGGGCTCCGGCGGACAAGCGGCGGGCTCTGGTGGAGCGGGCGGGCTCGGTTTTGATGGCCCGCTGCTGTTGTCCGAGACCGGGCTGTACGCTGATCTGCAGCGCGGCCAGCTGAGCCCCGATGTGCTGGCGTATCAGGTGCAATACCCGCTGTGGAGCGACGGCGCTGAGGAGCGCCGGTACCTGCTGTTGCCAGCGGGGGCGCGCATCGACACCGAGGCGATGGACAGCTGGGTGTTCCCTGATGGCACTACCGCATGGAAAGAACAAGAGCGAGATGGCGTGCGGGTCTCGACGCTCATGCTGCGCAAGCGCGCCGAAGGTTGGCAGTTCGTGGCCTATGTCTGGCGCGAAGATCTGAGCGACGCGGAGGCAGCGCCTGCAGGGCTAAGCGACGCTCGCGGTACCCCACTCGACGTGCCGTCTCAAGCGCAGTGTATCGAGTGTCACGCCGCGAAATCGTCCTTTCTCGGCTCTGAAACCAACCTGCGTTTCCTTGGCCTGTCCGCAATTCAGCTGAGCCAGCCCGGAGGCGGCGCGCTGACTGAGCTCGCGGACAGTGACCGCTTGACGCACGCGCCAGGTCGAGAGTTCGCCGCGCCCGGCGACGCAGACGTCGCTGCCGGGCTGGGATATCTACATGGTAATTGCGGCTCTTGCCACAGCGCTAGCCACCCGCTCGGGTCCAAGCTGGGCATGGCGCTGGAGCTGAGCACCGGTCAGCAAACCCTTGAGCAAACTGGGTTTTACTCGACCACGATTGGTCACGGCACGCGCCACATCGTCGCTGGCACCAGCGTCGTGGTTCAGCCGGGGGACCCGGCGGCCAGCCAGCTGTATGTGCGCATGGGGATTCGAGATCTGGAGCAGATGCCGCCCCTGGGGACCGAAGTGGTCGACGTCACCGGGCGGGGCGCCGTCGCGCGCTTGATCTTGGCGTTGCCTCCGCCCTGAGCCCGACCTAGCGCGGGCCGCACGCTGTAGGCGCGGCTTGGTTAGCTCGCGGTTAGAACGACCGCGGCAGCGGCGCGCCGCCGATTTGGGCGACGTGCAGGATCGCGTCGCCACGGTGCACCAGGGCCTGCTGGAGGCGCCCGATCACGATGCCTCCGAGCTTGCTCTTCAGGCTGTGCTCGCGCCTGCCAGACGCGTCGAAGATCGTGGCGACTATGTCACCCGGGGTGATGCGTTGGCCCAGTTCCACGTGGATATCGCAGAACCCAGCTTGACGCGCGCGGATCCAAGCGCTCTTGTGGGCTTCGGCGGACTCCAGCTGCACCCCGGTTGGGTCTGCGTCGAGCATGCCGAGGGTCGCGAACACGCGCAGCACCCCGCGCGCGCCGACCTCGATCGCGGCTCGGTCGAATCGGTGTGCTTCGCCGCCCTCGTACAGCAAGACCGGAACCCCCACGGCCCTGGCTGCAGCCCGCAGCGAGCCGTCGCGCAGCGCGGCGTGTAGAATGACGGGCGCGCCGAAGGCGTGGGCTAGCCTGCGCGTCTCCGGATCTTCCAGATCGCACCGGATCTGCGGCAGGTTGGTGCGACCGTCTGAGCCGGTGTGCAGGTCGATGCCCACGTCGGAGCGTTGCGCGACTTGCTCCATGAACAAGTGCGCGAGCTGGCCTGCGAGCGGACCGCGCGGCGAGCCTGGAAAGCTGCGGTTGAGGTCGCGGCGATCTGGTAGGTAGCGTGACGCGTTGATCATCCCAAACACGTTCACCACGCTGACGGCGATCACCGTGCCGCGCAGCGCCTGGGGATTTATCTGGCGCAAGGCCCGGCGAATCACCGCGAGCCCGTTGAGCTCATCGCCATGGATGGACGAGCTGACCCACACGGTCGGACCCGGCTGGGTACCGTGGGCTACCGCGACGGGGACCGACATCTCCGTCCCCGTGGGCAACCGCGCGACGGGCAGCTCCACCCGACTGAGCGTGCCGGCCGGGATGTCGACGCCGGCGATCCGGAACGCCGCCCGCTCGCCGGCCTGGCCGCCGGGTAGCGGCGCAGCCGCCGGAGAAGACTTCTTGGGCCGGGCTGGCCGGGCGCCGGCGTCGCTCACCGGCGCCCCCAGAGGGCTGCGCCTACTAGGGCCTCAAAGGACGGCGACAGCTCGCGGCGTGGATAGAGGCTGCTTCGGGTGTGCATCGGGCGGCTCAAGCTGCCTCTACCACACTCGCCGTTCTTTGCGGCCGGATACTAGGCGTATATTGCCGTACGGCAAGAATGTACGGCGGCGCTGGCGGGCGGGGACGGCTGGGCCGCCACCGCAGCGCCGCGGGTGCTCGCGGGCTGTGGCAGGTTGCCCTGGGCACGCCCGGCGCCAGCCCGGCCCGCGGGTTAGTCCGGTGGCTGATCAGGGCGACACCGGGGGATCCAAAGTCGAAGCTAGCTTGCTCTGCCGTATTTCGTGCGTGAGGATGTCACCGCGGTTTGTCGGGATGTCAGCTGCGACCGCTGCCGCAGAAAGAACAGCGTGAATGTACGTCTTCCAGTCGGGATCCGCCGACAACCTAGCGACTCGAGTTGCGGCGCGACCTGCCTGCACGCGGTGTACGAGTACTTTGGCGTGTCCGTGCCGCTGCAGCGCTTAGTGGATGAGGTCCCCGAGTTGCCTGCTGGCGGGACGCTGGCCGTCACCCTCGCGCTCCACGCGCTACGTCGAGGCTTCAGCGCAGAGCTGTGTACGTACAATCTGCAGGTCTTCGACCCCACCTGGTTTCGGCCGGGCGTCGACCTGGCGGAGAAGCTGCGGGCCCAGCGTGCGGCGAAGCGGAGTCGAAAGCTCCGCGACGCCACCGATCAGTACCTTGAGTTCCTTGAGCTGGGGGGCATTATCCACGCCCAAGAGCTCACGCCAGCCTTACTCCGGCGCTTCCTCAAGCGCGATCTACCGGTGCTGACGGGGCTCAGCTCGACTTACCTGTACCAGTCCGCGCGAGAGCTAGAGGACGGTGGCATCGATGACGTCGCTGGCGGCCCCGTGGGGCACTTTGTCGTGCTTCACGGTTACCATGCGGATCGCCGCGAGGTGCACGTCGCCGACCCCTGGCACCCCAACCCCATGTCACCGGACCCGAACTACTGGGTTGATATCCAGCGCCTGCTAAACTCCATCTTGCTTGGAATTGTCACCTACGACGCGAACCTCTTGGTCCTAGAGCCCAAGCGCGGACCGGCTCCACCCAAGCCCGCCACCAGCGGAGCAAGCAACAAAAGGAAGCGAGACACGTGAAGTCTTTGGTTGTGGTTGATCGAAGCGACAACTGGTCATTCGATATCCCCGATGTCGATGTAGTTTCCGCGCGGGAATATATCACGCGGCCTGAGGTGTGGGCGAAGCGGGGCGTGCGGGTGTTCAACCTGTGCCGCTCGTATCGCTACCAGAGCGTCGGCTACTATGTGTCGCTGCTGGCTGCTGCTCGGGGGCACAAGCCGATCCCCAGCATGGCGACGATCCAGGATCTCAAGAGCAGCGAGGTGGTGCGCATTCGCTCGGACGAACTAGAGGGGCTCGCGCAGCAGGCGCTCAAGCCGATCAAGGCCAACGAATTCGTCTTGAGCATCTACTTTGGGCGAAACCTAGCAAAGCGCTATGAGCGCCTGAGCGCTCACCTGTTCCGGGTCTTTCACACGCCGCTGATGCGCGCGCGCTTCGAGCGGACTGAGGACGGGCAGTGGCGGCTCGTACGCTTGTCTACCATCGCCGCGGCTGAGGTCCCAGAGGGCCACAAGGAGTTCGTCGAAGAAGCCGCGCGCGAGTACTTTGCCTCTCCGCGTCGCCGGCGGAGCAAGCGCCCGGGGCGGTTCGATCTCGCCATCCTGGTCAACCCAGACGAGGCGGAGCCACCCTCGAACCCCAAGGCGATTGAGAAGTTCATGCGCGCCGCGCGCCGCGTGGACATTACGCCTTGGATCGTCCACCGCGACGACTACGCGCGCCTGGGTGAGTTTGATGCTTTGTTCATCCGCGAGACGACCAACGTCCATCACCACACCTTTCGCTTCGCCCTGCGCGCCCAGGCCGAGGGCCTGGTGGTCGTCGATGACCCAGAGTCTATCCTACGCTGCACTAACAAAGTATACCTCGCGGAACTGATGGATCGCATCGGCGTGGCGACGCCGCGCACGGTGGTCGTCCACCGTCAGAACATCAATGATGTCATCCCGACCTTGGGCCTGCCGTGCATTCTAAAGCAGCCCGATAGCGCGTTCTGCCAAGGCGTGATGAAGGCGGAGAACGAGGCCGAGTTCCGCGAGATGGCCGCTAAGTTGCTTGATAAGTCCGAGCTGATCGTCGCGCAGGAGTACACGCCCACGGATTACGACTGGCGCGTCGGGATCTTTGACGGTGAGCCGCTGTTCGTATGCAAGTACTATATGGCACCAAAGCATTGGCAGGTGACCGCGACCCTGAAGAGCGGGCGTCGTCGCTCAGGGAGGGTGGAGGCTGTGCCGATGCAAGACGCACCCCCCGCCGTGGTGAAGACCGCGCTCAAGGCAGCGCGCGCCATCGGCGACGGGCTGTACGGCGCGGATCTCAAGCAAATCGACAAGCGCGTGCTGCTGATGGAGGTCAACGACAACCCCTCCATCGAGTCGCCGTACGAAGACAAGCTGCTCGGAGACGGACTGTACGACCGCATGCTGGCGGTGTTCTTGAGACGCTTAGAAGCCCGTCAGCGCGGCGTGACCCACCGTGACCACGTAGCCCCACGGATTGACGTATGAGTGAGTTTGCAGCGCGATCTCCAGGCTTACATCTGTTCGAGGGTGTCGGCATTGAGCTTGAGTACATGATCGTCGACCGCGCAAACCTCGCCGTGCGCCCGGTCTGTGATCGGCTGTTTGAGGTGGCCAGCGGCGGCGCCGAGGTTGAGCTCGACCGCGGCGAGATCTGGTGGTCAAACGAGCTCGCGCTCCACGTCGTGGAGCTGAAGACCGCGCGCCCCGCGCCGACCCTCGACGGCCTGGCTGCCAAGTTCCAGGCCCAGGTGGCTGATGTCGAGGCGCTGCTCGCTCCGCTTGGCGCGCGCTTGATGCCGACGGCGATGCACCCTTGGATGGACCCGGCACGTGAGACCAAGCTGTGGCCCCACGAGCAGAACGACATCTATCGCGCGTTTGACCGGTTGTTTGACTGCAAGGGGCACGGTTGGTCCAACCTACAGAGCACGCACATCAACTTGCCCTTCGCCGGCGACGCGGAGTTTGGCCGGCTCCACGCGGCGATACGCGTAGTGTTGCCCTTGCTGCCCGCGCTGGCGGCGAGCTCACCTGTAGTCGAGGGGCAGCTGACCGGCCTCATGGACAATCGCCTGGAGTTTTATCGGCGCAACGCGCGGAGCATCCGTTCGGTCACGGGCAGGGTGATCCCCGAGGCGGTATTTAATCAGCGCGACTACACCACGCGGATCCTCGACGTGATCGCCGCCGATCTGAAGGCTCATGGCGCTGACAGCGTGCTCGAGCCTGAGTGGGTCAACGCGCGGGGCGCCATCGCCCGCTTCGTACGGGACAGCATCGAGATCCGGGTGCTCGATGTGCAAGAGAGCCCACGGCAAGACTTGGCCGTGGCTGCGGCGGTGGTGGCGCTGACCCAAGCCCTAGTGGAAGAGCGTTGGTCGAGCTTCGAGCAACAGGCCGCCTGGACCGCACCCGAGCTTGAAGAGATCTTCCTCCGCGCAACTGAGCGAGGCGGCCAGGTCTATCTGGATGAAGCGCCCTACTTGGAGCTGTTCGGGGCGCGGGGGCCGACCTCCGGTCGCGCCTTGTGGGAGCGCTTGTTCGCGGAGCTGCACCTCCCCAAGGAACATGCGCCCGCGCTCGAGCTGATAGCGAACCAGGGGAGCCTCGCCGAACGGATTCGGCAGCGCCTTGGCAGTGAGCCAACCGGTCGGCGCCTGCGTGAGGTGTACACGCTGCTCTGCGACTGCCTGCGTGAAGGCCGCGGCTTTGGCGTGGGGGAGTAGTTGGCGCGGCGCCTGGTGCTGAGCTGCGAGCACGCGAGCTATAAAATCCCCGCGGCATACAAACAAGTGTTTCACGGTCAAGCAGCTCTACTGCGCTCGCACCGTGGCTGGGACCCTGGCGCGCTGGACGTCGCCTCGCGGCTGCAGCGCTGCTTCAACGCGCCGCTGCTGACCGCACGGTATTCGCGATTGCTGGTCGATCTGAACCGCAGCCCGACCCACCCGCGCGTATTCTCGACGATCAGTCGCGCGCTGCCGGTAGCGTCCCGCGTGGAGCTGCTCCAGACCGTCCACCAGCCGCACTGGGACGCGGTGATCGATGCCGTGCGCCAGGCAGGCGCTCAGCCAAGCCGCCGCGCGCCGGCGCCTGTGGTTCACCTCGCCGTACACTCGTTCACGCCGACCCTAGACGGCGTCGAGCGCAGCTGTGAGATCGGCCTGCTGTATGATCCGCGGCGCGCCGCGGAGCAGAAGCTCGCCCTCGACCTGCAGCGGGTACTGCAAGCACCCGACCGACGCGTGCGGCGCAACTACCCGTATCGAGGGGTCGCTGATGGCCTGCCGACCGCGCTGCGTCGGCGCTTTCCGGGGCGAGCCTACGCCGGGCTTGAGCTTGAGTTGAATCAGCGCTGGCTCGCGCAAGTCGGAGCATCCGCCGCTGCGTCTTTACTGGGCGAGGCGCTCCGCGCGCTGGGCTTTTAGCCGCCGCTGACTTTGCGCGCTCGCCGGAGGTAGGCGCAGGAAACTCGCCTGTCGGTGATTTTTTCGTCGCGCTCCGGGGTTCGTTGGCTCTAACCCGCTGGATCGCGGTGTTTCGGCGGCTGGGTTCGGCACGCGGAGTGCATTGTGCTAGTCCACCGCGACCGCTCGCGCTGAGCCTAGGCCCGGCGCTAGCTTTCCGCAAAGAAATACCGATATCAAGTCTGGGAAGCTGGGCTTTACCCATTCCCTAAGCCACCTGAGGTCACGAAATACCATGCACCAATTCCTCCTAAACTCGCGTCTCCTGCTCCTGCCCGCAGCTCTTACCCTGTTTGCGTGCGCCTCGGATCCTGCCCAGCCGCCCGTCGCGCCCGGCGGTGACACATCGACTAGCGCTGCGAGCCCGGGCGCCGCGCCCGGCGCGAAGGATGACGACAGCGCACCCACCCAACTGAACATCGACGACAAGATCCGCACGGCGTGCGGAATCGCCGCGGCAGAAGCGTACTTTGCGTTTGACTCAGCCAACGTGAAGCCGGGCGCCTACCCGGTGCTCACCCAACTCGCGGACTGCTTTCGAGCCGGGCCGCTCAAGGGTAAAAAGATGCTGCTGGTGGGGCACGCCGACAGCCGAGGCGATGAGGACTACAACATGGCCCTGGGCGGCCGTAGAGCGGGCGGCGTCAAGCAGGCGCTGACTACCCGCAAGCTGAGCGCGGCGCAGATGGTCACCTCGTCACGTGGCGAGCTGGACGCGACCGGGGACCAAGAGGAAACGTACGCGCTGGATCGCCGCGTGGACGTGCGCCTCGCTGACTGAGCCAGCTAACTCGCAGCGGCTGCGCTTCAGGTTTGGGGCGCAGCGCTGTCGGTTTGACCTGCGAGCGCCCGCGGCCACGCCGCCGCAGTTTGTCGCGCGCTCTGAGGTGCGTGCAGGCGCAGCCCTCCACCCCCGAACTCGCCGCCTTGCGGTGATAAGCCTGTTACATTGCCGGAACGTTTGGCATAGCTAGACGACGCCCCCGCCATGGCACCAAACTCCAAGAAGCACTGGTTTACGCTGCTGAGTGGCGGCCGGCGGGTGATCGCCGCTGGTGCGCTGGCTGGTGTTTGCTTCGTCATCGCCGACGCGTTCGGTCGCCGTGACTGGCACGAGGTCGCTCTCGGGCGGCATTTTGCTGCGTCGGCGCTGCTCTACATCACGTGGGGGGTGGGGGTGGGGCTCTGGGTGGCCGTGCTAGACGTTGCCGCGCGGCGCCTGAGTCACTTATTGACTAAGCCACGGGGAAATGCTGAAGCGCCACGCGCTGCCTGGCGCAGGCGTGCTCAGGTCTGGCTGCCGTTGATCGTGCTCGGTCTGGTGGCGGGCTGGGGCGTGCATCGCTTGCTGCTCCCGCTGGTCAGCTACGGCAAAGCGGCTAAGCTCACCAGCTACACCTGGCCTATCGGGATGTTGATGGGGGCGGCGGTGCCGTTCGGTCGTTGGTTGCTCAGCCGCGCAGAGCGCAGCCCAGCCCCGCGCGCGCGTTGGCTGTTGTCGGGGGCGCTGTTTCTCGTAGCTGGCGCGTGTATCGCCGTCGACCTCAGCGTGTTGGTCTCGCTCTACGCTTCGTTTCATGCGCTGCTAGAGGCGACCGCCTTACTGGCGCTGATCGCTGGGAGCTGGTGCTTGATCACCGAGCTTGAGCGCCGCTTCACGAAGGCGCGGTACGCCGTGTTTGGAGTGGCGGGTGCTGCGGTGCTGAGCGTGCTGGTGTTTCCGTTCGCCCGGACTCAGCTGTTTGACGACCTCAGGCCGGCCTGGCGTGAGCCCGTGTACGTCGGACGCCTGATGGCTCGGGTGCAGACGGTTGAAGAGGATCTGCTGGGTGGCGAGTCCGCTGACGGCCCCGGCGTGAAGCGCCTAAAGCGGTTGTACGACCTGACGGTGACGACGCAGAAGCCCAGCTGGAATCAGCCCGCGGCGCTGTCGATCGAGGCAGAAGGGGCGCTCGCCAAGCTGCGCCCCGACGAGGCGGGTCTGAACGTCCTAGTGTACTACGTGGACACCCTGCGCAGCGACGTCGCGGGCGATCCCAAGATCATGCCGAACGTCGCGCGTTTCTGCAAGGAAGCGCTATGTTTCGATCGCGCGTACAGCCCGGCGAGCGACACCGTCAGCGTGCTGCCGGTGATGCTCAGCGGGCGCTTCGACGCGACCACGCACCACGCGCCGAACCTGCTTGAGCTGGCTCAAGCTTCGGGGCGCGAGACCACGCTGGTCATCCCGCGGAGCGCCAAGGAGTTCTTGGCGCGCGAGCTGCCTAGCTTTAAGTTTAACCGTGTAGAAACGGTAGCTGATTTTGAGCCCGGCGAGCAGGTGTGGGGTTACGGCGCGACCAGCCCCACGGCGGCGAAGATCGTGGACCGCGCTCTGGCCAGCGTGGTGGACGCGGACGCGCGCGCGTCGCAAGGCTTGGTCGATCGTGGGGCGCCAGGCGTGGCGCTTGGCCTGGGGACGAAGCCTCAGCACCAACCGACCAAAGACCCTGATGAGCTTGACTCGGTTCGCTCAGCGCTAGACGGCGAGCGCCCGGCCTTTTTTACTTGGCTGTTCAATTTCGACGTTCACAACTGGCGCGAGCTGGACGCCAAGTATGTTGAGGAGCGCGCGAGCAAGCTCGGTGTTGGCGACCCTGAAGATCCCATCTGGCGCTATCGGGTCGCAGCGCGCTCGGTGGATGAGGAGTTTGGTCGCCTGCTGCGCGAGCTGGAGCGCCGGGGCCTCAAGGAGCGCACGCTGATCGTGTTCGTCGCCGACCACGGCGAGGCGCTCGGCAAGCATGGCTTCTGGGTACACTCGACCTTCTTGTGGGAGGGCCTGGTGCGCGTGCCACTGGGCATTCGTATCCCCGGGGTGCGAGGCCAACGCGTGAGCACGCCGGTCTCTTTGGCAGACGTGGCACCCACCGTGATTCGAGCGCTCCAGCCTGCGCGCCCGCTGTCTGGCTATCACGGCGAGGACTTGCTGGTGCATGCGCTGCCTGACCCTCCAGCGCGGCGCCTACCGATCCTGATGGAGGCCTGGTACAAGACCGACCGCCTGCGCATTGGGGTGGTCGACGCAGAGCGACGGCTGAAGCTCGTGGTCCCGCTCGAGAGCGGAGTCCCCGAGCTACACCGCATCGACGACGCAGATCCTGAGCAGACCGAGCGCTCATCCGAGGAGGTCGCGGGCTTGCTGGAGCTGCTCGATCATCTAGTGGGCAGTCCGCTGTTTCCGCGCCCGGCGCCGCCCGCCAAGCCGACGGTCGCGGCGCGCTGAGCGGCTGGCGCGCCTGCGGCGACGTCAAATGTGCGCTTGCCCCACCGCGCATCCGCAAGCTGCTCGCTGCGCGCCGCCGCGCACCGCCGTGAGCGTCCAACGTGGATCACGCAAAAGTGGTCAATTTGCCTGCAAGTCCGGTCGGGGCGGGCGAGGGAAGGTGGTATGAAGGGGGGTGGCCGAGAAGGGGACTCTGCGTTCGAGACAGCGGCTCGGGAAGTACCGGATCGAGAAGCAGCTCGCTGAGGGCGGGTTCGCGACGGTGTACCGCGCGATGGATACGGTCGAGGGCATTCGAGTCGCCCTCAAGGTCCCCAGAGCGGAGCTGGTTCGTGGCCGTGAAGCGCAGGTGACCCACGAGGTGCGCCTGGCCGCGCGCCTAGATCATCCCAACGTATTGCCCGTGAAGAACGCCCAAGAGATCGACGGCGTGTTCGTCATCGCGTATCCGCTCGGAGAAAAAACTCTGGGCGATCGCATGGGCAGTCGACTCACCGCGAAGCGCGCGCTGAGTTACTTTGAGCAGATGCTGGAGGCCGTGGCTCACGCCCACAGCCACAAAGTCATTCATTGCGACTTGAAGCCTGAGAACTTCATCATGTTCAGCGGTGACCGAGTGCGCCTGACCGACTTCGGGATCGCGAAGATCGCGCTCGCCACGCGGTCGCTCAGTGGCTCGGGGACCATCGGCTACATCGCGCCCGAGCAAGCTCTTGGGCGCCCCAGCTTGCGATCCGACGTGTTCGCGCTGGGTCTGATGGCTTATCGCATGTTCACTGGCGAGCTGCCTGAGTGGCCATTCAAGTGGCCAGCGCCTGGCATCACCAAGCTGCGCGCGACCGTGAGCCCGGAGCTGGTCGAGCTCTTGCGCCGCTGCATTGAGGTCGACGAAACGAAGCGCCCGGCCGACGCCACTAAGGTGCTCGCGGCGTTTAAGCGCCTGCGCTCCCGCGCGTTGAGACCCGGCGTGAAGCGCCGCACGGCGCCGAAGGTGTCTGCGCCGAGCGCCTGGCGCACCGTGCGCCTGCGAGAGTTCTTGCGGCGACACGGCAAGCCGCTCGCGACGCGTGCCAGCTGCGAGCAGTGCGGCGGGCCCAACGCTGAGAGCATGCGCTGGTGCGCTTGGTGCGGGCGCAGCCGCGCGAAGTACGTGGGCCCCTCAGACTTCGCGACGCGCTGCCAGCGCTGCGGCCGAGGCAGAAAAGCGGACTGGCGGTACTGCGCGTACTGCTGGGGGCCAGCGTTTAGGCAAGTTTCTGAGCGGAAATATCCGGATCGACGCTATACGGGGGAGTGCGACTCATGCGGGGGTGGCCTGATCCCGTTCATGCGCTACTGTCCTTGGTGCCACCGCAAGGTGACCAGCTGTTGGGAAATGCCGCGCGGAAGTAAGTGCAAGGGCTGTTGCTGGGGCGTATTAGACGATTATTGGGATTTTTGCCCGTGGTGCGGGAGGCGCAGGCGGTGAGCGCTGGCCGCCTGTACAGCGGCGCGGCGTTCGATCACGTCCTCACGTTCCGTGTTTCGTACGGCGGGGTCTGCGCTTTTACGCGGCCAAGCCCTGCTCAGCCAGACCGCTCCAACGAAGACAGCGTCTTGGTGTGGGACGACCAAGCTGGGCCCGCGGTGATCGCGGTCGCCGACGGCGCGGGCGGGCACCCGGGCGGCGCTGACGCTTCGCGCGTCACCATCGAGCAACTGGCGGCTGCGCTGGAGAGCGCGCACGCCGGTTCCCGACGCGACGCGATCTTGGATGGGTTCGAAGCGGCGAACCGCGCGGTATTAGCGCTAGGCATCGGCGCGGCGACAACGCTCGCCGTGGCAGAGATCGGTCAGGATTGGGTGCGCAGCTACCACGCGGGCGACTCTGGAGTGCTGGTCACTGGGCGGCGCGGTAAGCTGCAGTTGGTCACGGTAGGTCATGCCCCGGTGGCGTACGCAGTTGAAGCCGGGCTGCTCAATGAAGACGACGCCATGGTGCACCATGACCTCAACCTCGTGAACAACCTGATCGGCTCGGCGGCCCTGCGCATCGAGCTCGGGCCGCGCCGTCAACTCAAGCGCTTTGACACCGTGGTGGTCGCCAGCGACGGTCTGTTCGACAACTTGCGCCAACATGAGGTCGCCGATCATATTCGCGCGGGCCAGCTGGCGAAGTGTGCACAGCGCTTGATCGGACACTGCGCGGAGCGCATGCGCGAGACTGACGCCGATCTCCCGGGCAAGCCCGACGATCTGTCGTTCGTGTTGTTCCGACGTGGAGCTTCCGGGCCGGCATAGCCATCCCCGCTTCATCTCACGCGCGCGCCGCGTGAGCCTTGAGCTGACCCAAGCGGAAGAGCCTTGGATATTGGTCGGCGCACGATACAGTAGGGGCGCACACATGGGGAAGCGACCACAAGCTGAGTGGGTACGGGAGCTGGCACAGCGGGTTGGGAGAGGGCTGAGCCTGTCGGCGTCTGATCGACCCGCTGAGACCAAGCGCGGCTTGCCGCCCGGAACTGTGGTCTACACCGGAGAGATCCGCGATCAGGCCGTCAAGATCCGCGCCTTTGAGTTCGCGCCTGGAGAGGTCGAGGAGCGCGACCTGTCGGCTGAAGACATCGAAGGGCTCGAGCTACATCCGGGGCGCGTGCTTTGGATCGACGTCGAAGGCGTCCACGACGTGGAGGTGCTCCACAGCATCGGCCGCCGCTTTGACTTGCATGATCTGGTGATCGAAGACGTGGCCAGCGTGGGCCAGCGCCCGAAGTTCGAAGGTTATGACGAGTACGCGTATATCGTGCTGCGAATGCTGCATCGGCACCCCGATCACGGTGTCGTCGACGAGCAACTCTCCATCGTGCTGGGCCGCGGCTTCGTGCTCACGTTCCAAGAGCTCGCGGGCGACGTCTTCGACTCGCTACGCCAGCGGCTGCGCACGGACCGCGGGCGCATTCGCCATCACGGCCCAGACTACCTGGCCTATCGGCTGATCGACGTCACCGTAGACAGCTATTTTGATATCCTTGCGGATATGGATGACCGCATCGACGCGCTCGAGGAATACGTAAGCGTCAAGGGGTCTGGTGAAGCAATCCAGCGCGTCTACGAGCTGCGGCGCGAGCTGGTCACCCAGCGGCGCGCGATCTGGCCGCTGAGGGAGGTCACAGCGGCGTTGGCGCGCGATGAGGTCGACCTGCTAGCGGCCAACCTGGACCCGTACTTACGTGACCTCCAGGATCACGTCGCGCGGGTGCTCGATCTGATCGAAGCCCTGCGCGACAACGCCGACGCCCTGGTCGAGCTGGGCCACAGCATCCAAGGACAACGCTTGAACGAGGTGATGAAGCTGTTGACCATCATCAGCACCGTCTTCATCCCGCTCTCGTTTATCGCTGGTGTGTACGGAATGAACTTCGACCACATGCCCGAGCTACATTGGCGTTACGGCTACTTCGTCGCCCTGGGCGCGATGGTGAGCGTCAGCCTCGGCTTGCTGTACTACTTCCGGCGTCGCCGCTGGCTCTGACGGGTTGAACCGGCGGCGCGGTGGCCCGGCGATCTAGTGTTCATGATCTTCAGCGGGGGGCGCGATGCTGATCGGCCCAGGCAGGTCTTGCTTGCGCAGCTTGCGTGAGCGCCGTCGCTTGCGCTTGGGTAGCAGGGCTCGCATCTCTTCGAGTTTGCCAAAGCAAAGTAGGCGATCGTGCGCCCTGAGCACCCGCGTCCCCTTGGGGTTTGGGACTAGCTTCTCACGGCGCTCGAGCTTGAGCACCACGATGTCCAGGTCGCGCAGTCCGCAGTCCGCGATGCTCTTGCCGACCAGCTCTGAGTCCTTCGCCACCACCAGCTCGGCGACGCCGTACCCTGCGGTAACAGTCAGCCGCTGACGCAAGTCCAGCTCGGGGAAGGCCACCTGGTCTTCGATGTACTGGATGATGCTGTCGGCGATGTCGAGGTTGGTGGCAGATTCGATGCCCTGCAAACCGGGTGACGAGTTGACCTCCATCACCTTGGGCCCGTCGCTGCTCTCGAGCATGTCGACGCCCGCCATCTTGAGCCCCATGATCTGCGCGGCGCGCACCGCGGTGCGCTCGAACTCCGGGTCAAGCGAGACGGACTCTGCTTTGCCGCCGCGGTGGACGTTGCTGCGGAACTCGCCAGACTGCGCGACACGGCGCATGGCGGCGACGACCCGATCGCCCACGACAAACGCGCGAATATCGCGGCCGCGGCTCTCCGACACGAAGCCCTGGATCAACACGTTCTGCTTGGCGCTGTGCAGGGTCTCGATGATGGCTTCAGCGACCTTCATTGTTTCCGCCAGGATCACACCAACGCCTTGGGTCCCCTCCAGCAACTTGATGATGACCGGGGCGCCCCCGACTCGGATGATGGCCGGCAGGATATCGCTGCGGTCGCGCACGAAGGTGGTGGGGGGGATGCCGATGTCGTGGCGGCTCAGCATCTGCAGTGAGCGCAGTTTGTCTCGGCTGTTGCTGATGCCGTTGCTCGAGTTCAGGCAGTAGACGCCCATTTGCTCAAACTGGCGCACCACCGCGGTGCCGAAGTACGTGATGCTCGCGCCGATGCGCGGGACCACGGCGTCATAGGTGCTCAGGCGCTTGCTGCGGAAATAGAGCTCTGGGTGTTCACGCTCTAGGGCGATGCCGAAGTTGGTCGTGTCGAGCACTAGCACCTTGTGCCCGCGCTGCTGCGCAGCGAGCTTGAGGCGCCGGGTGCTGTACGAGTTCTTGGCCCGAGAGAGGATGGCGAGCTTCATGGTGCAGGGCTTGGCAACAGACTCAGAAAATGGGGTTGAATCATCTCGGGGAGGGTCGACCAGCGCGGCCAGCCGTGTTGACCAGCGCGCTGTGGTGGACGCGCGGTGGCTGCGTAGGTGCAGTGGGTTCGCAGTGGGTTCACACAGTGGTTGAGGGATGCTTCTTGACGCGCCTAATACCGACAGGCTTGCCGCATACGTAGCGGCGGGACACGTCGACCAAAAAGTCTTTTTCGAGGGCGGTCCGCCCGATCAGCATGCGGCACAGCATATCGCCGCGCGACACCAAGCTCAGCTCGATTTCCTTGGAAACGCTGCCGAGGCGCAGGGTGGTCCGCACGACATGGCGTTGCTGTAGCTGTCCTGTGGAAGGGCGCACTCGACTGACCCGCACCGGCCGGGCGACCACGTGTTGGAGGCGGCCCGTCCGGTCGAGGACCACGTCGAAGGCCAGTCGCCCGCTGGCCAGCACGCGAATGTTCTCAACGTGAAGGGAGCTCGTGCGGGCGCCGGTGTCGACCTTAGCCAGCACACCGCCGATGTCCCAGTCGGGGAGCGCGACGTACTCGCGCCACCCGAGCAGTTGTTTCGCGTCCCCTCGCGCCATTCGTCCTCGTCTAGCGACGTTAGTACCTGGCAAAGCGGTTGTCGAATGCTTCCGCTAGTTTGCTAGCGGATCTCGCGCAGGGATCTAGAGCGCAGCGCCCGCCTCTGCGCACGCCGCTCGGCGAGGTGGCGTCGCCGCGAGTCAGCCACCACATCCATGCCTGCTGGTGGACGACCATCTGTACTCGATGGCGGACGATCGAGCCGCGCTGAGCGCTGCGCGCGGCCTTGAGAGAGCGGGCCGCAGCTCGTGGAGTCGGCCGCGCTCGCCGCCTCGGTCACTTCGCCAGCCGACTCGATGGGTGCTGGCGGTGTGCTACAATGCCGCAGGGAAAATAATTAGAACGTAAACTTGAGCTGTTCAGCCTCGCGCGGGGCGCTTGGCAACGTTTGGCTCACCGCATCTGCCGCGTCTGTCGCATCAGGGCTTGAGGGGCTTGGGGTGGGTAGCTGGCCCCACAGCGCCTCACTCAGGCCTGACGCGCGTCGTATGCGCTGGGCCACGCTGGAGGCGAGTATTTCCCGTGAGCCATACACGGTCACGCTGCGCTTGGCCCGCGTCACCGCGGTGTAGATCAGCTCCCGCGTGAGCACCGGCGACGGCTTGGCGGGCAGCACCAGCAGCACCTGGTCAAACTCGGAGCCCTGGCTCTTGTGCACGGTCATCGCGAACACCGTCTCATGAGGCGGCAAGCGCGCCGGGAGCACGCTGCGCACCTGCCCCGTAGCGCCGGACCCGGTGGCAGGAAACCAAGCGCGCAGCTGGTCTGTATCGTCACGCAGCATGATCCCGACGTCACCGTTGAACAACTCAAGTTGGTAGTCGTTCTGGGTGATCAGGATGGGCTGGTTATCGTACCACACGCTGCGCCGCGCGGGTCCGCTCGGGCTGGCGCCGCGCCCCGTGAGCGGCTGCAGGTTGAAGTGGCCTTCACGCCGCAGCGCCCGCTCGCAGATTTGGTTCAGGACCTCGACGCCGAAGTCTCCCGTGCGGTGGGGGGTGAGGAGCCGCGCCTGAGCGTGAAGCGCCAACTTCTCTTCGATGGTTGTCGCGCGGATATACGGCGAGAAGCAGCGCACGGCTTGCTGGGCGATCTGCTGCTCGAGCTTGGCTTGGTCACCCTCGACCAGGCAGACATCCTGCGCGTCAGAGGTCACCAGTTGGATGAGTTGCCTCGAGTCGCCAGCGTTGATCGCTTTAGCCAGTCCACCGATGCCGCCGCTGCTCGCGTAGCGGTAGCTGCGGCTCAAGTGCACCATGCAGTCGCGCATGACGCGCTGGGGAGCGGCGGCGTCTTGCGCGCCGGAGGTGTCTGCGCTGGTTGGGTCCGACGGGCTTACGCTCGGCGTGTCGAGGCCCTTCGCGTTGGGCAGCACGTCCCCCGTGACGCGCGCCGCGAGCGCGACCAACTCAGGCGAGTACAGCTGTCCCGCCGCGTGCAATGCCAGCGCTGGGCCGAAGATATCACCCAAAATGGCGCCGGTCTCCACGCTAGAGAGCTGATCTTTGTCGCCCATCAGGATCAGGTGCGCGTCGATTGGGACCGCCTCGACCAGCTTGGTCATCAGCGCCAGATCGACCATGCTGCTCTCATCGACTAGGACGCAGTCTGCGGCGATCGGCTCGTCGGCCCCGTGGCGGAAGCGGGTGGGGGTGCGGGGCTGGTAGCCGAGCGCTCGGTGGATGGTGGATGCTACCGTGGGGATCAGTGCCTTGATCGGCGCTGGCAGATCCAAGCTCTGCAGCTGGGAGGCGATGGACTCGGCGAGGCGCTGGGCTGCCTTGCCGGTGGGCGCCACGAGCAAGATGTGCGGCGCCCGCCGCGCTTGGCAGACGGCCTGCTCGACCAGCGCGGCGAGGATCTTCACTACCGTGGTGGTCTTGCCAGTGCCCGGCCCGCCGCTGATCACTGAGAAGGCTGAGCACACGCTGATCAGCGCGGCGACGCGCTGCAGATCTGGTTGCTCCACAACCTCCCCAGGGAAAAGTCGGGTCAAGCTGCTGCGGAGCGTCGCCTCATCGACAGCCGGCTGCCTGATCTGGCGGCGCCGCAGCAGGTTCTCGGCCAGGCGCGTCTGGTAGTCGTAGTAGCGCCACAGGTAGAGCCGCCCGGCGCTGTCGAGCACCAGGGGTCGAAAGCCTGGGTGGGGGAGGCTCGGCAGAGCGCTGGCCTGGGTGGGCCGCGTGAGCGCTGCCGTGTTGACGCAGGCGACCAGCGGGCTCAGCTCCAGCTCCCGCAGCCAAGGTCGCAGCTCGGGCAGGGCGACGTCCACCGCCTGATGATCACGGTCGAGCAGCACTCGGCGGTCTAGGCCTCGCAAATCCAGGCACACATGTCCGCGTTGGACGGCGCGGCTAGCGAGGGCGGCGCCTAGCAGCACGCCGGGGGTCGCCCCGTGTCCGAGCCGCTGAAGCACTCGGGCAAACTCTACGTCAAGGGCCGAGAGCACCCCCGCGTCGCGCAGCTGGAGCATGCCAGGCGGGATCATCGCGTGGCTCCTGAGCCGACGGCCTGCGCGCTCACCTCGGCGCCGCTGATCACCCGAGAGAGCGCCTCGATGCGCGCCAGCGGGGGCTTTTCAAAGAACACGCCGCTCTGGTTGCCGAGCTCTGGGACCATTCCGCGCAGAAATAAATATAGCACCCCGCCGAAGTCTCGGTCATAGCGATACCCTGGGATGCGGCCGCCGAGGTAGCGATGCAGCGCGAGGGCGTACAGGTGATACTGCAGGTAGTAGTGCCCGTGGCTCATCGCCTGCTGTAGGCCGCGGGCGGCGTAGTCTCGCGGGTGATCGCCCAGGTAGTTCGTCTTGTAGTCGACCAAGTAAAATCGTCGCCCCGCGCCGCGGCCTACCGCGCCGAGCTGCAGCGCGCGCGGGTCCACGTTGGGGCTGCGGAACACGAGATCAATATAGCCCTTGAGGAAGCCGCGCAGCGGAGTGAAGCCGAGCAGCGCGACGCGCTCGGCGTAGCCGCTGTGCAGCGCCGCTGACGGAGTGTCGCGGAACACCGCGGCCAAAGCCGCCGCGGTCAGGGCAACGCGAGGGCCGCCTAGCTGATCGTCGTCGCTGGGGCCGGTGTGGTCGCGCTGGTCGCTGGCCAAGTGCACCGGAAAGTGAAACTCAAGCTCGTCCAGGCGACAGCCGTTCGTTAGATCCGCGAGGCATAAATCGCGGTCTGGGTCCTCGGCCAGGGGCGCCTCCTGGACGCCCGCCGGCGCCGCCTGCTTTGAGTGGCCGCTTGGCACCCGAAACAGCTGGGTCCGCAGCGCGGCCCGTAGCCCAGGCACCGCGGCGTTAGCTAGCTCACGCTGGTAGCCGTGGGAGGTGAGCTTACGCTCGACCAGCTCAGCGAGCGCCGCTTCGTCCGCCGTGAAGTCGAGGTGTTCGAGCAGATCATGGAAGAAGTTGCCTGCTCTAGCACCACGCGGAAACGCGAGCAACGGCAGCTCGGGGGTGAGCAGCTCGTAGTCTGGCTCGACCAGGTCGCCGCCCTGGTCACGGTCTCTGCCCTCTTCCGGGTCCAGCTCAAGGCGGTCAGAGCGCGCCGAGAGGCCGGAGAAGCTCGCCGTGCGGTACAGCTGGTCGACGGTGCGCGTCAGCTGACGAGCGCGCAAGGTAGGCGGCGCGTGGCTGGGACGAGCCAGGGGCGCCGGCTCGACGTCGCTGGCCTCGCGTAGCTGCATGCCGTCGATGCTCGCGACCAAGGTCGCGAGCTCGCCCAGTCGGTCACTGGGCTTGCGCTTGCTCCATGCGGCTTTCAGCCCCGCGTGGTCCAAGCGTGGGCCCTGCCCTGCGTCTGGCGGATGAAGCAGGTAGCCCAGCGCGGACGTGCCGTAGCTCGTGCCGACGTCACCCCACAGCAAGACCACGCGGTGGCGAGCGCGGGTGAGCGCGACGTAGAGCAGGCGCAGGCTCTCTTCCAGGTGTTCGGTGGCCGCGAGGTTCTTGCACGCGTCGCTGCTTGGCTCGCCCAGGTCCAGCGCCAAGGTCAGCTCGCCGGTGTTCGGATCGTGGAAGATCGGTTGGCGGTGCTCGCGCTGATGAAGCTGATTGCCGCCGCTCATGAACGGACACAGCACCACCGGGTACTCGAGCCCCTTGCTCTTGTGGACCGTCGTGATCGTGACGGCGCGCTCGTCGCTCTCGAGGCGCACCTGCAGGTCGTCGGCGCGCTGGGTCTGATCGTCGATCTGCAGTTCAAACCACGCGAGCAGGCCCGCTGGCCCCAGGTGCAAGCTGCGCGCTGCGGCGTGCAAGAGCTCGGTCAGGTGCAGCAAGTTGGTCAGCCGGCGCTCGCCGTCACCTAGGCTGAGCAGCCGCTCGAAGCTGCCGAGCTCGGCCAGCGCTTGCTGCAGCATTTGAACGAAGCCGCGCTGGGTCCAGCTCAGGTTCCAGCCGCGGAAACGTCCGACCCACTGATCCCAACCCCGGTCGTCTTGATCCAGCGCTTCAAGTTGGTTGGCGGTGAGCCCGAGCAGTTCGGTGGTCAGCGCGCTCTTGATCAGCTGTGATTGGCTCGGCTCAGCGATGGCTTGGAGCAGCTTGCCGAGCTCTTGGGCCTCGAGCGCGAGGAAGACGCTGCGATCACCGAGCACCACGCTGGGCACCCGGCGCTCGGCCAGGGCGCGCTGTACCGCGAACGCCTGGTCGTTGGTGCGGGTCAGGACCGCGAGATCGCCAGCTATCAGATCGCGGCCTTCGATGCTTAGGCCGGCGCCTAGCAGCCGCAGCACTTCGCGGCTGCACAGCTCTGGGATCCCCAGCTGCCGCTCGAGCTCGCCGGGGACAAACACCAGCTGCAGCGCCGGCTCTGGCGCACCAACAGCTGGACTCAGCTGATCGGTCGCGCCGGGCCTGGCGTGAACCCGCGGAAACGAGACCTGCTCAAGCAAGAAGGGCAGGGCGATGCGCTGCTTGGCGTACAAATCGCCGAGCGCTTGGACCAGCGCAGGATCTGAGCGCCAGTTGGTGAGCATCGTGAACCTACGATCTGGGGCGGCGCGCTCAGCGGCGGCGAGGTACACATTCAGATCTGCCCCACGGAAGTTGTAGATGGCTTGCTTCGGATCCCCGATCAAGAACAGCGGCCCGAGCTCATCGGCGGAGCTCTGCGGCTCGACCTGGTCACGCCAGGCGGCCTCGGGATCGCGGTTTACCGGCCGGGTTTGGGGGTCTAGGGCGTCCGAATAGAGGCGACAGAAGATCCGCCACTGGACCGCGTCGGTGTCTTGGAACTCGTCGATGAGCGCCGCAGGGAAGCGACCCGTGATCTGCGCAGCGAGGCCCGCCCCGCGCGGGCCGTGCAGCGCGCTGTCAAGCTGCTGCAGTAGGTCGTCAAATGACACCAGCCCACGCTCGCGCTTGCGCCGCGGGATCTCCAGGCGCGCGTAGGCGACGAGCCCCGTCACGAACGCGGCGACCTTGTCTCGCCAGGCGGCGTTGAGGGCTTCAAGCTCGTCAAGGACGTCGTCCCAGGCCGCGAAGAACGCGTGCTGGGGCGTCGGGGTGTGCTTATTCAGCGGTAGGCGCCGTTGCCCTAGGTGCTTTGACCCAGCCGGTAGCTCGGTACCTAGGCTCGGTGGGCCACCTGCGTTCACGTCGAGGAGTCGGCTCAACTCGTCTAGCAGCGGCTCGACCCGCTCTAGCTTGAGCTTGGTGCGGTTGATGCCCGTCTGCTGCAGGACGCGGCGCAGCGCCTCGCCATCGAACGCCTGCTGAGCACGCAGGGCAGCGCGGTCTAGCGGAGCGCGATCGGGGTTCGGGGCGCTGGGGACATAGGGCAGCACCTTCAGCGCTGGGTTCGAGACCACACGGTCGGCTAGGTTCTGGCACGCGGCGAGCGTGAGCTTGTGCGCCCCCAGGCGCTCAAGCAGCTCTGGCGGCGCGTCGTACGTCTCGAGCGTCCAGTAGTCTCGCACCACCTCGTCGCGCAGGGTGCTGAGGTCCGGCACCAGCTCAGACTCGAACAGGCCGCCGCTCTCGAACGCGCTCTCGGTCAGGCAGCGCTGACAGAAGCCGTGGATCGTCGAGATGGCGGCCTCATCAAAGCGCTTGAGCGCCATGTCCAGGCGCGCGCAAATGGTCGCGTCGTCGGTCACCGAGCGGAGCTGAGCGTCTAGCTCCTGGTCCGCGGCGTCGACGGGTAGCGCGTCCACGCGCGCGCTGCCCGCGCCTGAGAAGCGGCGCAGCGCGCGGCTGAGGCGTGTTCGCACGCGATCCCTCAGCTCAGCGGCCGCTGCCTCGGTGAAGGTCACCACCAGCACGCGCTCAATGCCCAGGCCACGCTCGACCACTAGGCGGATCACCAAGCTGGTGATGGCGTGGGTCTTGCCGGTGCCTGCGCTGGCCTCGACCAAGTTGAGCCCAGCCAGCGCCACTTGGTTCGCGTTGAAGGCGCGCACTAGTTGGGCTCCAGGTGCGCGAGCAGCGGCTCGAAGATGGTCCGCGCGAGCTCCGCGAACGCTGGTCCTTGAGCGTCCGCCAGGCGCGGCAGCGTCTCGAGCTCGCTGTCTGCTCCGAACACGCGACTTAGGTACGGATCGCGGCTTAGAGCTTCCCGGTACCTGCTGCTCGCAGAGCGCATCGGGTCCTTGTCCGCAGGCGCGCTCACGAACGCTAGCGCTGCCTCAGGGAAAAAATGCAGCGGCTCTGTTTGCCCGATCAGCATCAGCTGACACAGCGTGTCCAACGCGGCGACGGGGTCTTTGACCACGCTCAGGGTGTAGCGTGTAATGTCTGATTTGCCCTTGGTTGGGCGCAGCAGGAGCAGGCTCTGAGCGGCGCGGCTCGGCGTCACGCTCCCTCCACCCCCGGCGTGGATCGCGCACCAGACTAGGTGCTCGACCCAAAGCGGGAGCAGGCGCTGGGCGCTCGGCCGCACGAAACGGGCTCGCACCAGCCGCTCGCCGTAGACGCGCTCGACCGCGCCCTCGAGCAACACGCCGCAAGGCAGCGTGACCGCGGCGAGGTGGGTGGTGGGGTGGGTCTGCCCGGTAGCTCGGGTGAAGGCGCGCTGCAGCGCGCGGGTCTCTGCGACCAAGGAGTGGTGGGCGACAGCTCCGCTGGTTCCTAGCGGCAATTTTCCTGCGGCACGAAGGATCAGCAGCGCTTGGTCCTCGGGGACGGCAGCGAGGCTGAGCTGCAAGAGCTGGTCGCCGACGGTGTGTTGCTCGAGCGGGCCGAGCTCGAGGGGTTCGCGGTCGAGGATCTCGGCTGAGGAGCCGCGCAGGTAGACGCCCAGCCGGCGCTCTAGCAGGTACTCGATGGGCCGCGCGATGAAGCGCGCGAGATCGGAGACGCGGACGCGCTGCGTGGCACCCGGTGTGGTCGTGATGTCCGTTGGGCTGAGCCTGCGCTCAAACAACGCCGCGGGTTGTCCTCGGGCGCCCAGAGCGCTGGCAGCGCCGCGGCACAGATCACGGCGAAAGCTGAACAGCTCGGGGCTAGAGCCGTCGAAGTAACGACGGCTAAACGCCTGCAGCGGGTGGCTGGTCACGAGCTTCGAGCGCAGCAGCCGCGCTGTATCTTGAGGTTGGGGCGCCGCCGTGCCGGGCTGGCGCTCAGCGCTCGCTGCCCTGAATCCGCTCGGCAATCGGCTCTCCAGGTGATCGAGCAGTTCGTCGATCACCACGCTGGGAGGGCGCTGCGAGTTGTCGCGGATGCTCTGGCCTGAGTAGGTGATCACCAGGCGCTGGCGAGCCGAGAGCAGCGCCTCTAGGAACAGGTAGCGATCGTCTAGCGTCCTGGAGCGGTCGCCTGGGCGAGGGTCGGCCTGCATGAGATCAAAGCCGACGCTGGCGTCTCTGCGCGGAAACGCGTCCTCGTCCATGCCGAGCAGGCAGACCACCTGAAACGGGATGGAGCGCATAGGCACCATCGCGCAGAAGGTGACGCCGCCCGTCAGGAAGCTCTTGGCGGGCTGCGCTTCGTCCAGCCGCTCTTCTAACAGCGGGGTCAACACGCTGAGCGAGATGTCCTGGCTAAACAGCGCGCTCTCGGCGCCGCTCTGGATGTCCTCTAGCGCTGCGAGCACCCGCTGGTGTTGCCAAGCGTAGTCGCCGCTGGCGTCAAACAGCTGGCTGAGGGTCAGCGTCAGCACTTGTTGCCATGCGGAGATAGAGCGCGGCGCCTCGAGCTGTTGCAGCGTAAGAAACAGGCTCTCGGCGAACGCGGCGAGCTTGCCAGCGAGCTCGGCCTGCTGCCCTTCAAGCTCGTCAAACGGCAGGCAACCCGCGAACAGCTGGCGCCCAGCTCCGGGTAAGCCGTAGCCGAGCAGCAGGCGATCGAGGCCAAAGCGCCAGGTGTTCTGGGCGCTGGCGGGCTGGCCATGCAGGGCTCGATCTGCGGCGTCGATGCCCCAGCGAATGCCGGACTCCTGCATCCACTCAGCGATCTGGTCGAGCTCTGCCACGTCGATCTCGAAGCGCCGCGCGATGGGGGTTAGGTTCAGCAGATCCAAGAGCTGGCTGGCGGTGCGCCGTCCGCCCACCAGCGCGCAGATGCGGCGCACGCCCTCGAGCACGGGCGCGTCGTGGCGCACCGAGCGATCGGCGATGCGGTAGGGGACGTAGCTCTCAGCTGGCTCGGCGTTGTCCATGTCAAGGCGCCGCGGGCGCTCAAAGACCGCCTCAATCAGCGGGGCGTAGCGCTCAATGTCCGGCGCCATCACCGCGATGTCCTGGGGCGCCAAGTCAGGCTGCCGCTCTAACAGGTCGAGCAGGACGTCATGCAACACCTCGACCTCGCGCATGGGCCCGTGGCAGGAGTGGAGGCTGATGCTGCGGTCCTGAGCGCCGGCGAGCAGCGCCGCGATCGGGGCGTCGACCTGGCTCTCGTCGAGGTCGAGGATCCCCCGCTGGAGCGCGCTGAGCAGTGGTTGTTCGCTCGCGACCGCAGGGCCGTGACTGTCGCCGTGCGGATCAACAAATAGCTCCGCGGGCTCCTGGTACCCCGGCGCGTGGTCTTCCAAGAGCTGCTGAAAATCTGCCCCAATTTGGCCCCAGCTGGCCAACAGCGCGTGCGGCTGAGCCTCGGGGATGGTGCCCTGAGACAGCGTCCGCGCCTGCTGCCTGGGCGCGAGCTGATCCGCGAACCAAGCTCGGGACGGCGCCAGGCTGAACACGTGGATCTCCACCAGGTCGGCGAGGCGAGTCAGCGTGCGCAGATACAAAGGTGGCAAGCTGGTGAGGCCAAAGATGCACACGCGCTCGGGCAGGCCGTGGCTGAGACTTGGCGCGGGGGCACCTGGGTGTGCTCCCAGCTGCTCCGGCCCGTCGAGTGGGGCGCGCGCGACTAGGTCGTCCACCCGCTGCTGAAACGCTGGCTCCAGGTTGGCGATGTGGGTGTGCTGGACAGGCTCCGGCAGCCGCCGCCACAAGGCTGCCTGCCAGCGCGCCGTGGACATCAGCTGGGGCGGGAGCGACACCGCTTGCCCTTGACCCCAGGCGCGCAGCAGATCGGGGCGATACACCAGATATTGATCAAAACAGCGCGCCGCCCTGGCCGCGAGCTGCTGCATGCGTAGGCCGCTGGCGTCGTCGGCGTAGTAGTCGAGGACTGGCTTCAGCTGGCTGAGCTCCGCGTTCGAGGGATCCGCGCGGACAGCCTCAGGCAGCTGCGCGAGCGCGCTGAACACGCCCCAAAACAACGCGTCCCGCGAGTGGTGCAGCTGCTGCTCGTCGCTCGGGCTGAGCACCTCATCGAAGGCGAGCTGGATGAAGTTGCGCGGGTATAGGAACTCGGCGTTGGTGAAGACGCTGAGCTGCTCTGCCAGCTGCTGACTGAGCCACGTCGCCATGCCGCGACCCTGCACCACCACCCGCTCGGCGCGCATCGGGTCGGCCACGGGCTTGCGCAAAACGTGAGCGAGGCCCCGGGTCAGCTGCTCGGCGCGGTTGCTGCGGTACAGATAGAGCTTGCGGGTCATGTGTCGGGCGTGGGGGTTGACCGCTCAGCCTAGTGCACCCGAGCTGCCTCGGGCTGACGAAGAATGACACGGCGCGAATGTTCAGTATTCGTGGGCCGAACCGAGGGGGTATTGTCGCGCCTATGGCTGACAGTTGGAGCTGGAACGTCGCTGAGTTGCCCTACCGCTACGGGGTCGAGATCCGTGGGGACAAGGTAGCTTGGATCTGGGACTCGGGTCATGGGATCCCGCCGACCGAGGAGCTGCAGCCGGCCTCGGCGCTACTCAGCCAGGGACGCGCGGCGGTGCCAACCGCCTGGCAGCAGATCCCGCCGCCCATCTTGGACCAGCTGAGCCAGCGCTTGCAAGCGCTGAGCGGCGCCTCGGCCGCGACTGGACCCACACAGTTCGCGCCGGCGGTCACGGCCGCCGTCGCTTCGAATCCACAGGGAAGCGCGACCGCTGGGTCCTCCGCGCCTGCCGGCTGGGGTCCAGCCCAGGCGGCGGCGCCCGCGGCACCAGGCGGCTGGGGACAACCCGGGGCGTCCGTGCCTGGCGCCCAGCAAGGCTTTGGGCCTGCGCAAGGGCCGCCCCCCCCGAGCGCGCCAGCATCTCACCAGCCCGCGACCCAGCCAAGCAACCCCGCCGCGGGCGCCGGCGCCTTGGCTGGTTCAGCGCAGTCGGCCTCGGGTGGGCCGCCGACCTCAGGCGCGCTGCCAACTGCAGCGCCCGACATGGGGGGTGATCCGAAAGCCCAGGTGCTGGGCCTGCTGCGCGCCGGCGAGAAGGCTAAGGCTATCGACCTGTACCGGCACCACTTCAAGGTCAGCGCCATGCTGGCCAAAGAAGAGGTCGAGTACCTGGCGCAGACCCTCAGAGACGAGTGAGCGAGCGCCGCAGATCGACCGCTGCCGCGCCAGCCGACGCCCGTGGCGCCGGATCTCGGATGTGGTAGCGGATCGCCATGCAGCGTCGCACGGTGATCATCCTCGCCACGGTAGCCATCGCGGGCCTCGCCGTCGCCATCAACCTGCGCAGCATTCGCCGTGGGCTAATTCGCCTGGTGGACAAGCCGTATCAACCGCCCAGCGTTGATTCCGCGGGTAAAGCCAGCAAGGCAGCGTCGGGCGTTGAACTGGAGCACGTGGTCAGCGGCCTAGGCGAGCCAACCGACATCCAGTTCGTGCCCGGTCGCGCGGAGCTTGCGCTGATCTTGGAGAAGGGGGGGACAGCCCGCGCGGTGGTCATCCCCGCGCCCGGCAAGGGCGTCGCCGACGCAGAGCAGGCCCCGCGGGTGGTGCAGCTCGACGTGCGCACCAACTCAGAGCTCGGGCTCTTGGGCCTGGCGTTCCACCCCAAGTACGCCGAAAATGGCCTGTTTTACCTGAACTACAACCCCAAGGACGGCGCGCTGCGCAGCGTAATTTCTGAGTGGAAATTGTCGGTGACTGACGTAGGCAAGACCCCGGCCGTGGAGCAGCGGGTGCTGCTCGAGTTCGAGCAGCCTTACGAGAACCACGACGGCGGCCAGCTGCAGTTTGGCCCCGACGGCTACCTGTACGTGGGGGTGGGGGACGGGGGCTTTAAGAACGACCCACACGGAAATGGCCAAAACTTGAGCACCTGGCTCGGCAGCATGCTGCGCATCGACGTGGACGGGCGCGACCCGGGCAAACAATACGCGGTACCCAAAGACAACCCGTTCATCGGGAATCAAGACGCCAAGCCAGAGATCTGGGCCTATGGCCTGCGCAACCCATGGCGCTACAGCTTCGACCCGAAGGGCCGGCTGTTGGTCGCTGACGTCGGGCAAGGGGAGTGGGAAGAGATCGACTACGTGCGCGCTGGCGACAACCTCGGCTGGAATATCCGCGAGGGGCGTCACTGCTTCTCGCCCGCTCGGGACTGTCCGACGGCGGGCCTGGTAGATCCCATCGCCGAGTATAGCCACGAGCTAGGCAAGAGCGTCACCGGGGGCTACGTGTATACCGGCAGCGCGCTCCCTAGCTTGCAGGGCAAGTACGTGTTCGGTGATTTTGTCGACGGTCGGGTGTGGGCGCTCACGCTGCCAGACGAGCTAGACCCCGGGGAACCGATGTTGGAGCTCGAGCCGCTCGGGCAATGGGCGTACCTGATGAGCACCTTCGGGCGCGATTCAAGCGGCGAGCTCTACGTGTCAGACTACGGGCGCGGCGACGTCTACCGAATGGTCCCGAAACGCTAGGTAGCTGCGGCGTTACGCACCCGATGAGCTCGCTCGCAGGTGAGGCGCATCCAGGTTCGCCCGGCAGCCGCCTCAGGCGCTCGTCGTCGCTAGGCAGCGACGCGCAGCCGTGCAGCGCTACGCCTCGCATAAGCATGGCCAAAGGCCACGCGCAGCTGGTAACGTCGGCGCGCTATGTCGAACGGATCTCCCCACCCCCTGCGCTCGAGCCCGCTCAGTCGCCTCACCGTTTCCGTGCTCGCGGCGTCCCAGTTGATAGCCTGTGGCGGCGCGCCAGCCCCAGCGGGCCCGACCACGCCCGCGCCGGTCGCCGTGACCCCGAGCCCACTGCCAGTGGCTCAGCGGTCCCTCGCAGAGGTCGGCCTGGACGCCGCGGCGCTGGACAAGACCGTCGACCCTTGCACGGATTTTTATGGCTTCGCGTGTGGTGGCTGGATCGCGAATACACAAATCCCTGCGGATAAATCGCGCTGGGTGCGCAGCTTCTCGGTGATCCACGAGCAAAACGAGAAAGAGCTGCGTAAGATCCTTGAGGCAGCGGCCGCCGACGCCAGCGCCGGCCCCGTCAAGCAGAGGCTCGGGACGTACTACAAGAGCTGCATGGACGAGGCGGCGATCGACTCCGTTGGGACCAAGCCGCTGTTGAAGTTGCAGGCGCTGGTGCGCAAGGTGCGAGACCAAAAGACGCTGGACGCCGCCATCACCGAGCTACACCGGCAGCGTATCTGGGCGGTCTTTGATATTTCCGCGCAGCAAGATTTTGATGACGCTAGCAAGATGATCGCGTTCATGGACCAGAACGGCCTGGGGCTGCCGGACCGGGACTACTACGTCCTGGACGACGACGAGCCGGCGCAGAAGGTAGCAGGCAAGGCCGGCGCCGCGAAGGGCGCGGCGAAGCCAGCGCCCGCGGCTGGCAAGCCCGCACCCGGTCAGTCGGCGGGCAAACCTGCGCCCGATGGTGCGCACGCGTCTGCAGCCACTGACGTCCCGGACCAGGCCGTCGCCGACAAAGCCGCCGCCGAGCAGGCCGCCGCGCTAGCGAAGAAGAAGCAAATCTTAGTGGACTACGAGGCGCACGTGACCCGCTTGCTGATGCTCGGCGGCATGCGCCCGGCGGAGGCTAAGCGCGCGGCTAAAGACGTGCTGCTCATCGAGACCGCCCTGGCCAAGGTCTCCAAGACCAAGGTTGAGCGCCGGGATCCCAAGAAGCTGTACAACAAGGTAGACCGCGCGGGCGTCGAGCAGGCGGTGCCGCAGTTCGACTGGAGCAGCTATTTTGCTGCCCTGGGCGCGCCTCAGCTGAAGGACATCAGCGTCACTAGCCCTGCCTTTTTCGCCGGGGTGAACGAGCTGTTGTCGAAGTTCAAGCCGGCGCAGTGGCAGAGCTACCTGCAGTGGCAATTGCTCCACGCGATGGCGCCGTCCCTCAGCGAGCGGTTCGTCGCCGAGGCTTTCACGTTGACGAAGCTGCTGACCGGCCAAGAGCAGATCGAAGATCGCTGGAAGCGCTGCGTCGCCTCAACCGATGACGCCATGGGCGAAGCGCTGGCGCAGCCCTTCGTCGAAGCGCACTTTGCTGGCAACAGCAAAGCGGCGGCCGAAGGCTACGTGCACGCCATCGCCGCGGCCTTCAAGGCGACCCTTGCCCAGCTCGATTGGATGGACGCCACGACTCGTCAGCGGGCGCAGGCCAAGCTCAAGGCCATGGCGTACTTGATCGGCTACCCGAACAAGTGGAAAGACTACGATTTCCCAGTTGGCGACGCATATGCGGCCAACGTGCTCGACGCAGAGGCGTGGAAGCTGCGCGATGATTTATCGCAGATCGGCGAGCCTGTTGACCGCGAGAAGTGGGAGATGAGCCCGCCGACGGTGAACGCCTACTACCACCCCAGCAAGAACCACATGGTCTTCCCCGCTGGGATCTTGCAGCCGCCGTTCTACAGCGTGGACGCCGGGGTGGCCGTGAACCTGGGCGCCATGGGCATGGTCGTGGGCCATGAGCTGACCCACGGCTTCGATGACGAAGGCTCACAGTTCGACAAGGACGGCAACCTGAGAGACTGGTGGGAGCCGCCGGTCCAGCAGACCTTCAAGGGCAAGACGGCGTGTGTGTCCAAGCAGTACTCTGGCTATGAGGTGCTGCCGGGCATCAAGATCAACGGCCAGCTGACGCTAGGCGAGAACATCGCGGACATGGGCGGCCTCAAGCTGGCGTTCGCCGCCTACCGCGCGCTGCGCAAGGATCGCCAAGAGCAGATCGTGGCTGACGGCTACACTGAAGATCAGCAGTTCTTCATCTCGAACGGCCAGATCTGGTGTGCTAAGTACCGTGAGGAAGCAGCGCGCAGTCAGGTGATCAATGATCCCCACTCTGCGCCGCGCTTCCGCGTGAATGGCCCGCTCTCGAACTTGCCTGAGTTCGCCCGAGCGTTCGAGTGCAAAGCCGGTGCCCCGATGAACCCAGAGCAGCGCTGCTCGGTTTGGTAGTGGAGGCGCCCTTTTAGTGAGCGCGGCGCGCTTCGACTGAGCGCGGCGCCGAAGGTCGCCGCTGGCGGTTTGGCGTCGCTGCTTTCTGGGTGGCTCGCGCTGCCGCTTCAGCGATTGCTCAAGCTTTGCTTAGGCTGCGCAGAAGTAGGCCTCCCCAGGCTCTGGCAAGCTGGTGCTCCAAGCGGCGGGGGGGTTCCCCGGCCCAACAGCGGAGGGGACATGGCCAGGCAAGAGCACATGCGTGGGATCGTAAAACTTGGGCTAGCAGCGGGCCTGGCGGGGGTGCTGCCGTCATCGGCGCTGGCGCTGTCGAGCCCTAACTCGCGCCTCCAGGGGCAGCCGGCCGGCTCGTCCACGGAAGCTCGAGAGCTTGGACTAGCGGCGGCGCTGGAGGCGGTACCGATCGCTCAGCTGCCGCTGGAGGTCCACCGCCGCGCCGCGCGCTATTTCGAAGGGATCCGTCAGACCTCCGATTCGAACTGGTTTGACGCGCACCTGGGTGCCTACGCGACGGCCCTGTCGCGGCCTGGGCTGAGCGGCGTGGCGTACTGGGAAGTCCCGGTGCTTGGTCCCGCTGCTGAACCCCTCGGCTACATGATCCTCTCTACAGGGGAGCACGACTTCCCCGTGGTGGGCGCCGCCCGCGGGGGCGAGCCGCCCAGCGTTCAGCTCCGGCGCCTGGCAGCGCTACGCGGCCAGCAGATCGCGCGGATCTGGGCGCCCGCCCAGTTCGTGTTTGTAGCCGAGAACGCCGCTGGCGACGAGATCGCGCGCCTGGGTTCGCTGCCGTCGAAGATCGACGGCATAGACGAAGCGGTCCTGGACCTGCCGGACAGCGCTCGCCACGGCTCTTCCTTGGTCGAACCTGGACGCTCGCCAGAGTACGTGACGCCGGCAGCTCTTGAAGGGCTACGCCTGAGCGCGTTCGGTTCCTGGCGAGACTACAAGGCCGCCCACGCGAGCCCAGGTTTAGAGGACGCGATCGCTAGGCGCAACGCCGCGGCGTTTTGGCGGAGCGAGCGCGAGGTGCAGCGGACCGCTCACGAAGTGACGACCGACGCTGCCGAGCGGATCCAAATCTTGGCGCGGGGCGACGCGAGCTATCAGTTGACGGGCGCGGCGCGGGAGCTGCTGAAGCTCGAGCGCATCACCGATGCAAGCGGCGCGGCTTGGCTCAGGGTGCGGGCGCTCAGCGCGCCAAAGACCGGCGTCGCCACCGCGACCCTGAGCTTCTCCTATGCTAGCGGCGAGCGCGAGCAGCTCGGCTTGGTGATCGCGCCGAAGCCCCTAGCCTTGCCCCTCCCAGTGCTCGGCGCTGGACTTCCCAGCAGCTGCAAGCGCGTCGCGCTGCGCACGGACGAGCGCGGCAAATACGTGCGCGCTCCCGACCGCAAGGGCCCTGTGGACGCGCGGGCAGACAAGGTGGGGATTTGGGAGACCTTCGAGCTAGAGCAGCCGTCTGCGGGCAAGATCGCGCTGCGCGCCGGCTTCGCGAATCGCTATGTTTCAGCCGTCAATGGTGGGGGCGGCGATGTCAGCCTGATCGGCACGCGCGCGAGCGTCTGGGAGACGTTCACCTTGGTGCCTCAGCCTGGCGACACGTTCGCGCTACGAGCGAGCAATGGCATGTACGTCTCTGCTCAGTCCGGCGGGGGAGGCGAGCTGACCGCCAATCGACCCGTTGCGTCCACCTGGGAGCGCTTTCAGATCGCGTGTAATCCGCCGGCGCCTGCCGTCTACTTCGCTGACTACAAGGATGAAGCGGCCGCTTGGGCCCTCCAGCGCAAGTATATGCAGCTTGATGGCAACAAGGGGCTTAACCGCTCGCCGTGCGCGAGCGGCTGTGGCGCGACCGCGTGGGCGATGTTGCTCGGCTACATCGACCACACTGGGGCGAACGGGGTAGCTCGCAACAGGCCTTTCAATCGCATCTACCTCAGCGGCGGCGGCCGCGGTCGCAGCGCGGCTGACGCGGTCGCTCCGGAGTTCAACGACACGGGCATTCAGCGCGTGACGCTAGAGATCCGCGATTTGATGAACGACTGGGGGGCGTCTGGGTGCTCAATCACCGGCGAGCGCTTCACCATGCCGGCCATCATGGCGCAGTCGACGCAGTACTTTTGGGGGCGTGTCCCCGCGCGGGTAGAGTCGAACTACGACGGCGCCTTCATCACCACCGGCTCTGGGGTGAGCAAGGTCGTGCGCGCGCTGCGCACGAGACGTCAGCCGATCGCTGTCGGCATGAGCATGCACTACCCCGTGGCGTTTGGCTTGCGCAGCGTTACCCCGCGGCGGTGGGACCCCAAGGGCAACCGCTGGCTGAGCGCCGGCTCTGCCGAGTGGATGCTGGACGCCAACTGGGGCTGGGGTGAGAAGTTTAGCCGCTCAGTGCCTATGTCGGCGTGGCTGCAAGGCACGATCGAGACTACGCCTTATTCCCGCGTGGATGCAGTGGCTAGGGACTGTACGCTACGCGGGCAATCGGGGGGCGCGACGGGCCGCGTCGACCGCGACTACAATTGCCGTACGCACCTGCGATCCGATGAGCGTCACGTGGGCATGGAGGTGGCGGTCAAGCTGCTAGATCGAGACGTGATGCCTGGGCTCCGCAGCAAGGGCCAGAAGGCCTGTCTGCTCAAGACCACCGACATCCAGTGCGCCCCGTGCAACACCACCGATCGCCTGATCGTGCGCATGGACATCCGCGGCAAGACGGCGGGCTGTCCGTCTGAGACGGTGAACGAACTTCGCTAGCCCCTCCACCCCCGACGAACTCGGACACCCGGCTGGTGACGCGGCGTTCTGCGTCCCTCGCCGGGTGCCTGTGTACGTTAGCGGTATCCGTGAGGTACCACGCACGCTGCTGGTTCATGCCAGCTCGATCAAGCCCGCCGCGCCCATGCCGCCGCCGATGCACATGGTGACCAGGCCGAGCTTGCCGCCGCGGCGCTGTAGCTCGGGGATGATGGTGGCGACTAGCTTCGCCCCAGTGCAGCCGAGGGGGTGACCTAGCGCGATGGCTCCGCCGTTGGGGTTGAGCTTCTCGTCTGGGATCCCGAGCTGACGCTTGACGTACACCGACTGCGAGGCGAAGGCTTCGTTCAACTCGATCACGTCGATGTCTTGCATCGACAGGCCGGTCTGCTTGAACAGCTTGGTGACCGCCGGGATCGGCCCGATGCCCATGATGCTCGGGTCGCAGCCTACGGTGGTGAAGTGCCGGAACCACGCCTTGGGCTTCAGGCCGAGAGAGTCCGCCTTGGCTTTGGTCATCAAAATGGCCGCGGCCGCGCCGTCGCTGAGCGGTGAGCTGTTGCCCGCCGTGACGCTGCCGGTGGTGCTGAACACCGGCCGCAAGGCTGCCAGGCCTTCGGTGGTCGTGCCTTCGCGGACCAGCTCCTCCGTACGGAAATCGAACTCCTCGCGCTTGCCCGCGTTGTAGCGCACGCCCTTGACCGTCACCACCTCACCGTCGAACTTACCAGCCGCGATGGCCGCCACGGCCTTCGCGTGGCTCTGCGCGGCGAAGGCGTCCTGATCTTCACGGCTGATCTCGAAGCGCTTCGCCACGTTCTCAGCGGTGATGCCCATGGGCGTGTAGGCCTTGGGCATGCGCTCCATGACCCGCGGGGAGGCGCTGATCTTGAAGCCGGTCATAGGCACCATGCTCATACTCTCGGCGCCGCCAGCGATCACGACCTCGTACGATCCCAGCGAGAGGGCGCCGGCCGCCAGCGCCATGGCTTGGAGGCCACTCGAGCAAAAGCGGTTGATGGTCATCGCGCTGCTGTCTTCTGAGAGGCCGCCGAGCAGCCCCGCCAGCCGCGCCATGTTCAGGCCTTGCTCGCCTTCTGGCATGGCGCAGCCGAGCACCAGATCTTCGACTAGGTTAGCCTTGACGGCTGGGTTGCGCGCGAGCAGCGCCTCGATGACTTCGCCCGCCAACTCGTCAGGGCGCTTGTTTGCGAGGGAGCCCTTGTGCGCGCGGCCGATCGCCGAGCGCACGGCATCAATGATTGCGATGTCTGCCATGGTTGTATTCCTCTCCCTCAGTTCCGCAGGGGTTTGTTCTTCATCAGCATGTGCTGCATGCGCTCAAGGCTCTTCTGTTCGCCACATAGGCTCAAGAACACCTCGCGCTCCAGATCGAGCATTTGCTGCTCGGTGACCGGCGCCGCTGCGCCGCCTGCTCCGCCGCACAACACATAGGCCAGCTTGCGCGCGATGAAGCCGTCGTACTCGGTGGCGAACCCACCCGCGACCAGGGTGTCCACCAGCATGCTGATGGTGGCGATCCCGCTCTCACCCAGCAGCTTGTGTGCTCGTGGCGCGGGTGGATGATACCCGGCCTCGGCCATGCCAATGGCGCGCTGCTTGGCTTCATACAGCTGGCGCGCCTTGTCGTAGCTGATGCCGTCGGTGTGGCGGAAGTAGCCGTACTGCTGCGCCATCATCGCGCTGGTCGCCACGTTCGCCATCGCGATGTTCTTGAACACCTGGGCCACGAACGGGTCGACCAGCGCGTCCGCGCCTTCAGGGATGTTCTCCAGCGCGCGCCAGGTGAGGTTCAGGCAGCCGCCTCCTCCGGGAATCAACCCGACCCCCACCTCAACTAGGCCTGAGTAGGTCTCGGCGAAAGCCTGGACCGCGTCAGCGCCCAAGCACACCTCGAGCCCGCCGCCGACGGTCATGCCGTACGGAGCGGCCACGACGGGGATCTTGGAGTACTTTAGCTGTTGGCACGCTTGCTGGAAGCCGTTGATCATCTTGTCGAGCTCAGCCCACTGCTTCTGCTGGGCGGCGACCACGACGCCGAACAGGTTCGCGCCGACTGAGAAGTGGTCGCCTTGGTTGGCGATTATTAACGCGCGGAAATCACGCTCAGCGCGCTCAGTGGCTTCACCGAGCATGGCGATCACCTCTGGATCGACGCTGTTGGCCTTGCTGGTGTAGGTGAGGCCCAGCACGCCGTCGCCCAAGTCCCAGGCCTCAGCGCCCGAGTTGCGCAGCACCGGGCTCGCGCCCTTGCGCACGCTGGCCAAAGGCAAGGTCCGCGGGTCGCTCTTTTGCGTGACGTACTCGCCGCGCGTGAGCTCGAACACCTTGCCGTCAGCGTAGAAGGCTTTGGCGCCGGCCGCCTTCATCTGCTTGACGTTGGCCGGGACGTCGAGGCCGTCCTTTTCCATCCGGGAAAGTACCGCCTCGAAGCCCATGGCGTCCCAGGTCTCGAACGGCCCAAGCTCCCAGTTGTAACCCCAGCGCATGGCGTCATCGATGGCGGTGATGCTGTCGCAGATCTCGCCGGTCATGCGGGCCGCGTAGAGCAGCGCGCGGCTGTTCACCTTCCACGCGAACGTGCCAGCGGGGCCTGGGTCTTCAAACAGCTTCTTGACGCGAACCGCGGGGTCTTCTTCTGCGCCGATGCTCTTGCACTTGCTCTTGATGTCCGGGTCGCCGGCCTTGGGGCGGTAGTCGCCGGTGTAGGGGTCATAGGTCTGGATGTCGTCGCCGGTCTTCTTGTAGAAGCCTTGACGCGTCTTGTTGCCGAGCAGCTTTTTGTCGACCATGCCGCGGATGTAATCCGGCACCTTGAACACTTCGCGCTCTGGGTCGCTGTGTAGCGCCGCGTAGCAGTTGTCGGCGACGTGGACCAGCGTGTCCAAACCCACCATATCTGCCGTGCGGAAGCTGGCGCTCTTGGGATGCGCCATCGGCGGTCCGGTGATGGCGTCGATGTCTTCAGGCGCGAGCTTGTCCGCCAGCATCTGTTGGATCCCCAGCATCATGGCGTGGGTGCCGATGCGGTTGCCGACGAAGTTCGGCGTGTCTTTGGCGACGACGATGCCTTTGCCCAGGCTCTCGGCGCCGAAGCTCGCGATGCGCTCCATGGCGCTCGGGTCGGTGTCTGGGCCAGCCACCAACTCCAAGAGCTTCATGTAGCGCACTGGGTTGAAGAAGTGCATCACCAGGAAGTGCTTGCGAAAGGCTTCGCTGCGGCCTTGCATCATGTCGGCGATGCGTAGCCCGCTGGTGTTGCTCGCCACGACCGTCCTCGGCTTGACCACCTTCTCTAGGCGCTCGAACAGCGAGCGCTTGATGTCGAGGCGCTCGATGATGGCTTCGATGATCAGATCGCACTCGCCGAGCTTGTGGAAGTCGTCCTCCAAGTTGCCGGTGTCGACCAACGAGGCTCGTCTGTTGTGGAAGAACGCCGCCGGCTTGGCCTTGAGCGCGTTCTGCAAGCCACCCTGGGAGAAGCGGTTGCGCGCCTTCGGATCCTTCATTTCTGCGTCGGAGAGCTTGGGCGGCACGATGTCGACCAGCAGCACGCTCACGCCTGCGTTGGCGAGGTGAGCGGCGATGCCGCTGCCCATGACACCTGCGCCGATGACGCCTACGCGCCGGATCGGTTCACTCATTTGTCAGTCCTTGGTGAGCCCTCGGAGCCCGAGGGTGGTTTTCAGGTGGGCTCGCTGCTGAGGGGCAACGAGGGCCGGATCGAAGATAGAGAAGAGCTCCGCCGCGGAGCAGCATCAGTTGTTGCCCGCGCGCCTCCGCGCTGCAGCTCGAGTCTGCGGGCCGCGGGGAGCATCCAAGGGGCGCTTTGTGGCTGGCACTGTATAGTCCCCGACCGAGCTTCAGCAAGCCGGTAGAATCCCAGCATGTCGCAGCCACTTGCCCGTCGGTTCCCTGCGTTGTGTGGGTCGGCCGTGCTGCTGGGTTGCTCACCTAGCGTCACCCCCGCGGGAGGCGTTAGCGGCGCTCGTGCTCCAGCGCCACAGGCAGAGCCGCCCGCCATCCAGGTCGCTCTCGAGGCGCCTCTGCCTGCCCCCAGCCCCAGCACGAGCCAAAGCCTCGAGGCTGCGCCGGTTGACGCGGTCCCGGCGGTAGAGGTCGGCGCTGGATGTCGAGGATCCAACCTACAGCTCAGCGAGCTGCGTTCGCGCGGCCTGTGCAGGGTGCCCCGCGAGGCCGAGAAGCTCAGCTACGACGTGACCAAGCGGGCGCAGCTCGTCCGCCAGACACTCAGCGTCCGGGCGGGGGCGCGGCTGGACTTTATCGCGCGGCTCTTGAACCTGACGGACGAACCCCTGGTGGTGGATGTTCGCGTGGGGAGTGGATTTAGCAGCGTCGCTGCGTACAAGCTGAGCCAGTCAGGCGTTGATGTTAACGTAGGGAAATGCTCGATGGGCTCGTTGACGAGCTCTGAGTGGTACCGGGTCGAGATCCCCGCGGGAGCTAGCCTGGGTTTGGATGGCGATTTCTACGCTAACGACGCGCGCGTCGATCCGAACGAAGCGCCCTGTCCCCCCGCGCCGCTTGGGCTCGGGACCTACGAGCTTGAGGTGAGCGCGACGGTGAACGGACAGCAAGTGCGAGAGCAATTTGAGGTCCAAGTGCGCTAGGCCCGCGCGCCGTCCGGCGCTGTCTCCGAGTTCGTGATTGACGGAGTCCGCGATTGACGCACGACGCTGCGCTAAGCTAGTGGAAGCGCCCGCCTAGCCCTTCTAGGATGGCGCCGTCTGCGGTCAGGGCGAGCACCACCCCTGCGCTGGCGTGGAGGTTGGCGAAGGGGGTGGTCCAAGTTGGGTCGTGCCATGGACACTGCCAACGTCCACGCGGTCCTGGCGCGCGGTGAAATAGCGTGCCCGTGGTCCCCGCCCAGGCGCCTCCGCTCGGATCTAGGCAGACCACCGACAGCGGCGCCGGTGTCCCGAGGCGCTCGGCGGTCACCGCGCCGTCTCTGAAGCTCACGATCATGCCCTCGGTGCCGACCATTACGCCGATGGCGGCGTCTGGGTTGGTAGCGCAGGCCAGGTACGCGCTCACCGTTGGCACGTTGAGCCAGTCGATGGTGCCGTCCATCGGTCGGAAGATCCCGGCCACGCCGTGACCCTGGGTGCTCCTGCCGACCACTAGCCACCTGAGCGGATCGAGCCGCGCGATGTCGTTTACGCTGACCACGTTTTCTAGCGGAAACGGCGCCAACAAGCCGCGCGGTGTCAACCGGTGCAGCATCGGAGGGCCGAGGTGGCGATAGCCAGACGTGGTGCCGCCTCTGTCCTGGCTGACCAACACGATGACCTGGCGGACCTCCCCGCACAGTCGGTCAAAGCGCGCGCCTTGCCCACGCACTAGCTCATCCAAGCCCTGGTAGCTGAAGCGATGGACCCCGCCGTCACGGCTTGAGACCAGCCACTCGCCCGCGCCCACGCAGCTCACGGCGTCGAGCCCGGCGCCGCCTCGGGCCGGCACGGCGCGCCACTGCCCTCCATCCCAGTACTCTAAGCTGCGAGTGGTCGTGGCCAGGCAGCCTTGAGCGCCGTCGAACGCCGCGCTGACCACCACCTTGTCATTCATGTGACCTTGCGGATCTGAAAAGACACGCTGTCGGGTGAGCCACTGCCAACCCGCGCGTGAAGGCGCCTCAGCCTCCACGTGGGCGGGCATTCGGGACTGTGTTGTCCGGCCCATGCTCGACGGAAGTCGCAGGCCAGCCAGCATTTCTTGGCAGAAGAGCTGCGCCGTCTGAGGCCGATGGCTGGGGGTGGCGGAGGTCGCCCGTCGCAACAGCGCGTCGATGGCGTCGCACGCCGCGGCGCTGCCGCGCAGGTCGGCCGCGAGGTGCTGGCTGTCACGGATACTCGGTCGCTCCGTAGCGCCGACGATGCGCACCATGTCGACCAGGCTCTCGAAGCGGAAGATGTCGCGGCCGGTGAGCATGAAATAGGCGAGGCCGGCCAAGCCGAAGACGTCGCAGGCCGGGCCAAGCTCCGCCCCTTGAGTATAGATCTGCTCGGGTGCGGTGTAGCCAGGCGTGCCGACCCCCGCGCTGACGAAGGTCCCCGCTGACTCCGCGCGGGCGATGCCAAAATCTGCGATCTTGAACAGCTCTCGATCACCGAAGCCCGAGCACAGCACGTTGCCGGGCTTTAGGTCACGATGTAAGATCCCCAGGGAATGCACAGACTCTAACCCGGCGGACAGGTTCTTCACGCAGTCCGCGGCGCGCAGCGGATCGAACGCCGCGCCCGTGCGCTGGATGCTGTAGCCGACGCGCTCGCTCAGCGTCGTCCCCTCCGCGTCGCCGTGGACATACTCCAGCGCGAGCCAGCCAAGCGCGAGCGCGTGCCCCGGATCGTGAGCTCCCCCGCGGATCAAGACGTTGAGCGCGCCGGTGTCAAGCAGCCTCACGATGTAGGGCGTAGGCGGTACTTGCTCGTTGAGCGCGCTCAGCGCGCTGGCCTCCTTCACCAGCGAGAGCGTCGCGGTGCTCCCGGCGCCCGAGACGAAGCGCGGCGTCAAGATCTTGAGCACGACCGGCGCCACGCCGAATGGATCGTGGCGCAGCGCCAACAGCACCACCGCCATCCCCCCGCTGCCGAGGATCCGCACTACCTGGTACTGCGTCTGACTCAGCGTGGAAGGGACGTGCTGGCCGATCAACCCCTCTAGGTGGGCGTCATCGGGATGGATCTGAATCGCCACCGAACGGCATCCTGGCATACTCTCGCCGGTCGATTGCCTTAGAAGTAAACGCGACCGTCAAAGCCAGCCCGGATGTAGACCATCAGCGCCGTCCCGAACGGGTTGAGATCGATCGAGGTCCCGGCTTGCAGCATCAACGTTGACGTTTGATCGGTGTTGAAGCGGCGGAGCGGTCGGTACTCATACGCCGGAAAATCTAGCTCCACGGCGTTGAACGCCTGGTGAGTGCCGTCGCTGCGCTTGAACGCTGGTTGACCAAAGAGCCAGCCATACACGTTGACTCCTACCTCTCGGAACAGCACGAACTGGCCGCGCCCCGTGCGCTTCCAGAGGCGACCGAGGCCGCCCTCAGCCGCGGTCAGCGCCAGCCTCTTGCCGGCGTGGAAATCGAACAACATGGTCAGGGGGACCAAGATCAACGAGTCGCCGGGCAGCAGGAGGTTGGGCACGCGGAGCCGCACGCCGAGGCCGAGCCGCGAAGGGACGCGATCTCCGTCGCCGCTGGGCGTGCGATCGTCCAAGCACGGATCGGGGCACACCAAGTCCTTCTCCTTCGACTGCGCCACCCCGGTTAACTGAGCAAACACCACGCCGTCGCTCGACCGTGTGACGATGCCCTCAAAGCCATAGCCGAGCCCCACCCCCACCTCCAGATCCGCGCGTGGGCGCGCCGCGAGCGCCGGGCCTGGGCTCTGGTAGCCTCCGAAATTGCCGCCGAAGCGGAAGCCGGAGTAGAAGCGACTGAAGAGCCCGACTTCGTTGCGGAAACGCGGAAGGAAGGCGTCGTCCGGCCCGAGCCCTGGCTGGATGGTTTGGCGCAGCACATCGCGCACCAGCGGACCGCGCGCGAACTCCATCAGGCCTGCGGGGAGTTGAGGCGCGGTGCACGAGTCTAGGGTCAGCAGGCGCAGCGTGGCTGCCTTGTCCAGCCGGGGCAGCTGATCCTTGATGCTGTAGTCGCCCAGGGTGGCGTCAAGGAACTGATTCAGGCTCTCTTCTAGCGCTGGCACGCTGAAGCGCACGTCCTTGGGTTCCAGGTTGCCGTCGCCCTTGGCGGTGTACCTGTGCCCGCTCCAGGTCTCGGCGGCGATGCCTTTCTCACAGTAGTAGTCATGGGTCCCCATGCGCTCAGGGCTGGAGCCCCAGGTGCCGACCGTGTGGCCAGCAGAGAACGAATCCTCAAGGAAATGAAGCGCGAAGGCCTCGCTGGTCAGCGCGCGGCGCAGCGTCTGGTAGTAGTGGGGGGCGCTGGGGCTCAGCTCAGACAGCTGCACGGCAAGCTCTAGTGCAGCGCGGTGGTACACCACATACAGCCCGAGCGCGTTCGTCGGGTTGGTCGGGTCAGCGATGCGCTGCAGGTAGCTATCCAAGCTGTCCGCTGAGTCACGTACCAGCACAAAGTGCGCGTGGTTGCCCTGTGCGCGGCTCAGGTACTGGTCGTCTGCCATCTCGTTCTTGAGGTGGGTCGCGTGCCATGCGTCCAGGCGTTGGTCGTCGTTGCCCTGCTCAAGCAGCGCTCGCGTACGAAATGAGATGCGGACCACCTCTGGCAGCCAGTCGGCGGAGAGCACGGCCTTAGCTAGCTGCTCAGGGGTGCACGCGTGGTCTGCGGCGATGGCTGGCAGCATCGCAAAGTCGACGCAGTCCGCGGTGTCTGCGGCGGTCCCTGGGGTCGTGGCGCACTCGCTCCCGGCGCACTGCAAGCGCGTGGCACCTGCCGCCGCCGCCTGACACAGCCGGCCGCCATGGTTCGCCTGCTGGCGCCAGGCAGTCCACAGCGCCTGCAGGCGCCGGCTGCGCACCGGGGCCAGGCGGTACACGGCGTTGACGCCGAGCTCGTGGTGTTCGTGAAACAACCAGGCTCGTGCGTCCCCAGACAAGAGCATGAAGCTCACCAGCGTCGCCACGCAGGCTAGGCCGCAGGGTAGGCCGCAGGGCAGCGCGCTCCCACCGATCGCGGGCTGGTGCCTGGAGCGTGCCTTAGGTTTGTCGCGTCGCCGAGCGAGCAGGAGCATCGGGTGTTTCTATCCGAGAAATACCAGGTAGTGAAGGGCCACCGTGCGGCAGTGCGGCACTGCGCCAGCGGCGCAGTTCGCTGCTTGGACCCCTAGCCCGCTTGCACGTGGTACCCGTGGCTCTTGATTCCGCGCTCGCGGAAGCTGAGCAAGAGCTTGGTCCGCATATCGTGCTTTAGGTTCCACGCGCTCGAAGGCGTGTTGGCCCAAGCCGCCAACCAACACTTGATGCCTCGCTCCCCGAGCTCCATCACCCAGAACGCGGGTGGCTCGTGTCCCGCGAAATGCTCGCTGCCAGCGGGGGCCGCCAGCGCGAGATCACGCACTTGCTCCAGATCGCTGTCGTGGGCCACCCAGAACTCGACGTACGCCCACAGGAAGCGGTCGTTGAGCGAGTAGTTGATCACGTTGCTCTGCATCATACGGCTATTCGGCACCACGTAGCGCCGCCAGTCCCAGACGCGTAGCGTGGTGTGGGTCACCGTGATGTCCTCGACGGTGCCGTACAGATCATCCAGCATCACCGTGTCGCCGATGTTGATCTGCTTGGACCAGGCCAGCGCCAAGCCCGCGAAGGCGTTCTCTACGGTCGGGCGCGACGCCATACCCAAGATCACCGTCATGGTGGCCACCGTGACCGAGAGCAGCGCAGCGGGCATCTGACCTAAGAACGGCAACACGCTGAGCGCCACCATCAAGAGCAAGAGCAGCGGGACCACGACTCGTCGAGTCACGGTGGTCTGGTTGTTAATGCTCTCGAGCCCACGCGTCCTAGCAGTCTCCGTAGGGTCTTGAAGAGGCGACGCAGTGCGGATCGCGTCAAGCCAGCTGCGTTGTCGCAGGCGCCGCTCTCGGGTGCGCTGGCTGTTGCGTAGCCAAAGCAGCGCGCGCACGAGCAGCAGCGTGCCGCCGCCAAGTACGGCGCTCAGGTACACCGCGGTCCCCGGGGTGATACCCAGTTCGCTCAACATGGGCCGACCGTAGCAAAGATGCCCGGCGCGTGCAGACGCGCTCAAAGGCCCGCAAATCCCCGGAGCTTAGGCGCCGCTGCCCCGCAGCCCGCGCCCGTGGGCTGCAAAGCGAAGCTGCTGGACTCTGCCCGCGTCGTCCTTCACGCTCCGCCGCGATGGAAGACTTGCAGAGCCACCGCGATGATCGCGGCGTACCGCTGGACGAGGTGGGCGTGAGCGGCTTGCGCTATCCCATTATCGTATGGGATCGAGCGCGCGAGCGGCAGCAAACGGTGGCCACCATCGAGATGAGCGTGGCCTTGCCGCATGAGTTCAAGGGCACACACATGAGCCGCTTCATTGAGGTCCTAGAAGCTCACCGAGGCGAGGTGAGCCTGCGCACCCTGCCTAGCCTGGTAGGTGATCTGCGCGCCAGGCTCGAAGCCGAGCGCGCTCGCGTGCAGCTGCGCTTCCCCTATTTCTTGGAGCGCTCAGCTCCAATCAGCGGGGCCACCGCGCTGATGGACTACGAGTGCGGGTTTGAAGGCAGCGCTCGAGGCCCAGCGCTGGGCGGCGCCGCGGCCGAGGCCGAGCAAGATTTTACGCTGGAGGTCAGCGTGCCGGTGACCAGCCTGTGTCCGTGCTCCAAGGCCATCAGCGACTATGGCGCGCACAACCAGCGCTCGCAGCTGCGCGTGCGCGTGCGCAGCGTCGATCTGGCCGAGCGATCGATGATCTGGATCGAAGAGCTGGTCGAGCTGGCTGAGCGCTCCGCGAGCGCCCCCGTCTATCCGTTGCTCAAGCGCGCCGACGAGCGCCACGTGACGATGCAGGCCTTCGACAACCCGGTGTTTGTCGAGGACATGGTGCGCAACGTGGCGGTGGTCCTGCGCGACGATCCTCGGGTGGCCTGGTTTGAAGTCCGTGCGGAAAATCAGGAGAGCATCCACAACCACGCGGCGTTCGCGCGGGTACAGTGGCGACGCGCGCGCTGACCACCTCCGCTCTTAAGGTCGGCTGGGAGCAGGGGGTGGGGGGACTAGCACCTGAGGGCGCTGGCTGGCGAGCTTCAAGTTCTCCCAAAAGCGGTGCTGGTTGTACGCCTTACGCTCGATGATCTGGATCGCGGCGAGGTTCGCGCGCACCCACGTAGGCGCCTCCCCAGCCTTCACCGCCGCTGCGTACATCCCCGGTCCTTGCGTGCCCGCGGCGAGCGCGCGACGCCTGATCGGCAACAGGCTGCGCGCCAGGGGCTTCAGTCCGTACTTATGACCCGGGCGGTCGCTGTTGACGCTGGCGCGCGCCAGCACCGGCTCAGTTAAGCCCCACTCATGGATCAGCGTCTGGTCCCATTTGCGGTAGTCGGCAGCGCACCAGCCGCCCATCGCGACCCGCACCCCGTTCAGTTGAGCTGGTGTTGCCTTGCGGTATTGCGCGCGGCGCTCGGCGTCGTAGCGAGCACGGTCGGGGTTCGGCGCCAGGTCAGCCAGCTGTCGATGCCACGCGCCGTCGCTGATGCCGTGGTAGTGCGCGACCTTGGCGTGCAGCGTCGCCGGATGAGCCGTGAGCGCGCTCGGGTAGCGCAGCACGCTGAAGCCGGCGAACGACAAACCGAGCAGCGGCGCCGCCCAGCGCAGGTGCCTCTGCACCCAGGGCAAGTGGGCGAACAACTCCTCCAATACCCCGGCGCTGAGCAGCAACCCAAGGCACACCGCGAAGGCCAAGAAGCGGTAGTAGACCATGTCGCCGCCGACCTTCAGTGGGTACGCCAGCGACGACAGCGCGGCCAGGGTCAGCAGCAGCCTCGGTCCGAGGCGTGGGGCGCTGGCGCCGGCTGCGTCAGTGTTACCTTGCAGGGGCGCTGAGCGACGCTTCAGCCACCAGCTGGCCGCCGCGGCGGCGACCAGCAACCCCGCTAGCGCTGGCAGGTAGTGTGAGCCCAAGCTGTACACGAAGTAGTAGTAGCCCTGGCTCAGATCCGTCTGGTCTTTGAGGTAGTAGGTGTTCGGAAATAGGTCCGCGTAGTAGTAGACGCGGAACGTAAGCCAGGCGCAGCCAAAGCTCAGCGCTGAGCCAAACAGCCAACGTGGGAAGCGTCGCTCAGACCACCATAGCCCGAGCCCCAGCGCCAGCGTCGGCACAGACAGTTCCGGGCGGATCAACGGGGCGAGCCCAACCAACAGCTGCCAACAGCGGCTGCGCGGCTTGAGGACGAGCACAGCAAAGGCGCAAGCGGCGAGCTGTACCAGCGGTGTCTCAAGGCCCGACGAGAAGTACGCGAGCACGCCGTAGTGAGTCATCGCGAAGGCGGTGCCCACGCTGACCCGCGGCCCTGGCGGCGAGAGCCGCTGGTTCAGCCACACGCTGGTAGCCCAAAACAGCGCGCAACACGCCAGGGCGACGGCGCGCAGTGAGACGTAGTAGTCGAGGCTGGTGGCGCGGATCGGGATCAGCAGCAGCGTCCACAGCGGACTTGAGAAGCCTTCAACGTACTCGCCTGGGTTGAAGACGAGGCCGCGGCCCAGCCAGAGCAGGTTGTCGACGTAGCGGAAGTAGACGAACGCATCGTCCATGAACCAGAAGTAGCGCCAAGTCAGGCCAAGACCGACCACGAGCAGCAGCCACTCCAGCGCGCTCGGGACGCGCAGCGCGCGGGCGCCGCGCCTGAGCACCGCTGCGCGCCGCAGCATCGGGCCGTTGTTGGAGGAGGCTAGGTCGAGGGACGCGGACATTGCGGGGTCGCCGGCTTTCTAGGCAGTTGAACGCCCGATTGTCTCGTGCTGACTGCTGCGCGAGCCCGGATTGTTGGTATGGTAGGCGCGTTTTCGGAGACTCCCATGCGATGTTCGGGTTTTTGGGTGCTGGGTTCCGTGCTGCTGCTCGGGTGCGGCGGTAGTGATGGAGGCGGGCTGGGGGGCGCGGGTGGTGGTACCGGCAGCGCGTGCGTAACGACCGCTGACTGTAAGACTGGAGTTTGCGAGCAGAGCACGGGGACGTGTGTCGCGTGCCTGGTGAGATCCGACTGTGCCGGTGACGCGCGCTGCATACACCAGCGCTGCGTGGAGAACACACCGTGCGGCAATAGCTTGGACTGTACGCAGGCCCCCGCCGGCCCGATCTGCGATCCCAGCAGCCTGCGCTGTGAAGCGTGCGTGATGCCAGCCGACTGCGATGGAACCGCAGACTGCCTGGAGCATCGCTGTGTTCAGTACACAGCTTGCGCGAACAGCTTGGATTGCGTTGCGCCGCAGGTTTGTGACCCAGCCAGGGGACGCTGTGAGGAGTGCGTCACCAGCTTGGATTGTCCCAACTCTCAGCAGACCTGCGTTGGAAGGAAGTGCACGACGCTCGTCAGTTGTGTCTCGGACAATCAGTGCACGCCGCTCGGTCAGCTGTGTAACAAGCAGCTGGGCGTGTGCGTGGACGTGTAGCGCGCGCCGCGCCAAGCTGTCGCGGACCCAGTCGATGGGCGCGCGGGCCTCGGCTTGAAATCTTGCGGAAGCGCGCGCGTAGGCGGCGCTCCTAGTCGGCTCTCAGTGAAACGAGGCCGCAAGCCGGGTGCTCGCTTTTGCGCGCCGCGGGTAGTCGGGCTGAGTTTCCCCGTGAATATGCCCGGCGCGTCGGCATCTAGGGAAGTCGGGTGGCCGGCAGGCGTAGTATACTGGCCGAAGTCGGTGGAAGGACTGCATTATGTTGCGCGGAATTGGTTGGATGATCGCTGGTCTGGGGGCCGCCCTGGCGATCAGCTGCGGAGGCAGCAAAGACGGTGGGTTGAAGGGCGGCGCTGGAACGGCTGGCGCTGCGGGCAGCGGCGCCAGCGGCGGCAACGGGGGCATAGGGGCGAGCGGTGGCAGCGCTGGTGGCGGTGCTTGCGAGGACAGCGGCGACTGCCCAGGCGCGGTGTGCGACGCGGGCAAGGGCGTCTGCGTGGAGTGCCTGTTTGGGACCGATTGCGACTCAGACGCGCGCTGCGTTGAGCAGCGCTGCGTGGCGAACACTACGTGCAAGAACAGCCTCGACTGCGTTGGTTCCCCGACGGGGCCGATCTGCGACCCAAGCAGCTCGCGCTGCGAGCAGTGTGTTGAGGCGACCGACTGCGAGGGGACCGCGGACTGCGTGGAGCACCGCTGCGCTCCATTTTCCGCGTGCAAAAATAGCTTAGACTGCGACTCTGGCCAAGTCTGCGATCCGGCGCTTGAGCGCTGCGTCGAGTGCGCGAGCAGCGCCGACTGCGAGGATGGCCAGAGCTGCGTGGCGAACCACTGCAAGACCTTGGTGGACTGCGCGTCAGACAACCAGTGTACGCCCTTTGGGCAGCTGTGCGACAAGGTGCTTGGGGTGTGCGCTGACTGCCTCAAGAACACCGATTGCCCGACGTCGTATCACTGCGCGCAGGGCGGCTGCGTGCTCAACGCCTGCGCCACGGGCTCCAGCCGCTGCGCGGGCGACGCGATTGAGAGCTGTCTTCCCGACGGAACCGGTTGGGGCAGCGCTCAGGCTTGCGGCGCTAACAGCGCCTGCATCGCTGCGGGCGCGCAGGCCAGCTGCGTGCCCTGGGAGTGTGAGCCTGGCGCCACCTACTGCGCTCTGAGCGAGAAGCGGACTTGCGCCGCGGATGGTCTGTCGTCGACCTTGGTTGAAGACTGCGCGACCAGCGGGCTCAACTGCGTCGCCGGCGCGTGCTCAGCGCAGGCTTGCGAGCCCTCCGCCTACTTCTGCGAGGGAGACACCGTGCGCCTGTGCAACCCAGCAGGGACGGCATCGGCGCTCAATGAGACCTGCACCTCAAATCAGTACTGCAACCCCGTTACCACCTACTGCGAGGCGCACATCTGCACGCCCAAGCAACCAGCCTGCAACGGTGAGCTCGCCACGACCTGCAACGCCAACGGCAGCGGCTACGTCAGCGGCGGCACCAACTGCGCGGCTAGCGGCAAGACCTGCAGCGCGGGGATCTGCTCGACCTGCGGTAACACTCAAAGCTCGCTGCGCCTGATCGAGGTGAACGTCGGCAGCAGCGACTACGTCGTGATCCAGAACCGTAGCGCCACCTGTCCCGCCAACCTGCAGGGGCTCCTACTCAGCGCACCTTCAGAGAACGCGAGCGGGACCGACTCGTGGACGCTGCCCAACAAGGCGTTGGCCCCGATGGCGACAGTCCGCGTGCTGGAGGCCAACGGCGCTGGGCAGGCCGGCGACATCAACCTGAGCGACAACATCACTTGGGTCAGCAACATCTCTGGCGCCGCCCTGCTGTGTCAGTCTGCGCCGTGTAGCGCAGCCAACGTGATCGACGCAGTGCGCTGGTATGGGACCAATGTCCAGTTCCCCACGGGAGTGAATTTTAGCCCGGTGTTGACTGGCCTCACCACGTCGAATGAAGAGACCACATCGTACCTGCGCAGCGCCTTCAACGGGAGCGCGCCGACGTTCAGGCCAGCGGATTGGACGACTGGCCCCGCTAGTCTGCCTTACGAGCCGTCTAGTGATTGTCCGGCGACCCAGCCGGCCAACGGCAGCGTCTGCGCGGTCACCAGCGTCATGTGCCCGTACGGAACCATCAGCTGCACTTGCTTCATCAACTGGATCTGTCAGTGACTCAGGCCTGCCCCCTGCAGGGCCGGCGCGTGGTGGTCACTGGCGCCGCAGGCGCCCTAGGCAGCGTGGTGTGCCGCGTGTTGACCCAGGCGGGGGCAGGCGTGCTGGCCGTGGGCCGACCTCAGGCCGCTGAGCGGCTGGCTGCCTTGGCTCAGGAGCTGTCTTGCCGTACGGCAATGTTAGACGTCGGCAGCAGCCAAGCCTGGGCGGAGCTCGCTGGCCGAGGACAAATCGGCGACGTGCAGGGCGCCGTACTGATCGCGGGTGGCTGGGCTGGCGGCGCAAACTTTCACGTGTCCGGTCCGGCTCAGCTGAGCGACATGCTCTCGCTAAATCTGCTCAGCGCGGGCGCGTCACTCCAGGCGCTGCTCGGACCGATGGTGGCCCGCGGCAGCGGCAGCGTGGTGGTGATCGGCTCGAAGAACGCGGCGCTGCCAGAGCTTGGAGCGGGCAGCGCGGCCTACACCGCGAGCAAGGCGGGGCTCGTCGCGCTGGCGCAGGCCATCGCCGCTGAGGTGCGTCCGCGCGGCGTGCGCGTCAACGCGCTGCTACCGAGCACCATCGACACCCCCGCCAATCGCAGCGCGATGCCCCAGGCTGACTTTACGCGCTGGGTGACGCCAGGCTCCTTGGCGCAGGCCGCGCTGTACTTGCTCTCCGACGTCTCGTCGGACATCTCTGGCGCCGCCCTGCCGGTGTACGGACGCAGCTGAGCCGCTCGTCAGGCATGGGCGTGGCAAGTCGCTGAGGGCGCCTCGGGGAGACGGGCGCCTCGGGGAGACGGGCGCCGCCGACACAGGCCATCACTCGGGCCCTCTCAGCGGGGTGGCGCGCCGCGATCCGCGGTCGGCGCGCGGTAGGCAGGCAAGAAATCTGCCCAGCGCTGGCGCCGCACCTCATCTGGGGGCAGCTCGAATGCTTCCGGGCGGATCGCTAGCAGCTTGGCTTCGTCGACTTCATCGATCAAAGCCTCGGCCAGGTAGCGGCGCGCGTAGTCGCGGTACACGCCGCTCGAGACGAAGTGGTCAAACAGCGCTGGGTCGAGGTGATTGAAGCGCTTCATCTGACCCATGATGCCCATCGCTTCGCTCAGGCGCTTGGCCTTTTTGTACGGCCGATCGTCAGCGGTGAGCGCCTCGAACACGTCTGCGATGGCCATGATGCGCGCGGGCACGCTCATGTCCCCAGCATAAATACCGCGCGGATAACCTCCGCCATCCATCTTCTCGTGGTGCCCCGCCGCGTACTCTGGTACCCGCGCCAGGTTCCTCGGGAACGGCAGCGCCTCCAGCATCCGCACCGTCTGGACCATGTGTCCGTTGATTACCAGGCGCTCCGCGTCGGTCAGCGTGCCGCGTGAGACGCACAGGTTCTCAAGCTCATCGCTCGAGAGCAGCGGCTGCTGCACGCCGCCGATGGTCAGCGTGCGCGAGCCGATTTCGCGGATCCGCGCTTGATCTTCTGGTGGCAAGAACTCACCACCGACGTTGGCTTTCTCTAAGAACGCTAGCTCCGAGTGAAGGCGCGCCTGCTCCGCCTGGAGCTCTGCCTCAATGGCTTGCGCGGAGCCTGCGCCTGCCAGCTCCGCTTTGAGCGCCGCGACCTCAGCGTCCCGCCGTAAGAGCTCATAGCGGGTGCGCACCAGCTCGATGCGATCGCTGATGGTCTCGAGCTTGGTCGCCTTGTCCATGACGTGGACCGGCGTGGTCACCTTTCCGCAGTCATGTAACCACGCGGCAATACGGAGCTCGTACCAATCGTCATCGCTGAGCTTGAAGTCTACAAATGCACCACTGTCAGCGTCACATAGGCTCTGCGCGATGAGCTCTGTCAGCACCGGCACCCGCTCGCAGTGGCTGCCAGTGTAGGGGCTCTTTGCGTCGATGGCTGCTGCGATCAACTTGATGAAGCTCTCTAAGAGCGTCCGCTGGGCCTCCAGCAACATCTGGTTGTCCAGGGCGATGCCAGCTTGCGACGCCAGCGCTTCGACCACCCGCTCCAGCTCTGGGCTGAACTCGGTCACGTCGCCTTCTGGGGTGCGCGCGTTGAGCAGCTGCAGCACCGCGATCACGCGCCCTTCAGTGTTGAACAGCGGGATGGTCAGAAATGAGCGTGAGCGATAGGCGTTGCGCGAGTCGAAGCTCTTCGTGCCGCTAAAATCAAACCCTTGGGCGTCGTACGCGTCCGGGATGTTGAACGACTTTTTCAAGATCGCCGCGGCGGTCGCCACGTTCTTCAGGTTGGGTTCGCTGGTCTCCGGATCGTAGAGCGGCATCTCAGGCAGCTCGATGCTGCGGCCCGTCGTGCCGCCGAGGGCGATCGCCAGCGAGTCGGTGCGCATGATGGTGAAGCGCAGGTGATCTGTTTCCGTGCGCATGTACAGCGTGCCGCCATCGGCGTTGCACAGCTGCTTGGCCTCAAGCAGAATCATCTCGACGAGGCGGTCGCGGTTCTTCTCGGCGGTCAGCGCGATGCCGACGCGGTGGAGCAGCTCCATGCGATCGGCCTTCTCGCGCGTTGCATAGTCCAGAGCGGCGTCCTGGGTTGCCTGCGCGTCGTCGTTGCCCATCGCTTTGCTCATTAGATTGCCCCACAGCTCTGGTCGGCTGGCCCGTCTCGGACAGCCCGCATAGTATAGCGTTAGGCAACCTAACGCAGTCGGGGCTCCGCGTGCCAACCCTCAATTGCCGCGTTTTCCGCGGCGCACGGGCTGTGTCGCGGCCTCGTGGCTGCTGCAGCTCCGCCGCCTGGAGTATGCGCGAGCAGACGCCTCTTGAGCTGGTAGGTCGTGTGACGGAAGAACGCTGCCTCGCCTTGCCCTTAGCGCGCGACGCCACATAGGCTCCGTCCTGTCACCTGGCCGTCACAGACAGGCGTTAGTGACAGGCAACTGCATGGCCAGAATAGTAGTCGTCGAAGACGAAGCCGATTTGCAAGAGGTGCTGCGCTACAACCTGGAGCAGGCGGGGCACGAAGTGCTGCAAGCGCTGCGCGGGGGCGAAGCCTTGAATTTGGTGCGCGACAAGCGCCCGCACCTCGTGTTGCTGGACCTGATGCTGCCCGACATGTCGGGCACCGAGGTCTGCAAGGCAATCAAGGACAGCGCCGCCACGCGGGGCGTCCCGGTGATCATGCTCACCGCCAAGGGTGAAGAGATCGATCGAGTGGTCGGCTTCGAACTCGGCGCCGACGACTACGTGGTCAAGCCGTTCAGTGTGCGTGAGTTGCTGTTGCGCATCGGCGCTGTCCTACGCCGTGCGGAATCATCTACTGAACAGAAGGAGGCGGTGGTCGAGTTCGGCTGCCTCAAGTTCGCGCGCGACGCCCACCGGGTTTGGGTTGACGACCTTCTGGTTGATTTGACCGCGCTTGAGTTCCGCCTGCTGACTACGTTGTACGATCGCAAGAACCGGGTGCAGTCACGGGGGACGTTGCTTGAAGACGTCTGGGGCATGGACTCAAGCATCACCACGCGCACGGTGGACACTCACGTCAAGCGCCTGCGCGAGAAGCTGGCCAGCGCTCGGGACTACGTTGAGACCGTGCGCGGCGTCGGCTATCGCTTCGTCGGCGCGCCGGAAGAGGCGGCTACCAATTGAACCAGATCGTCGCTCGCGCCGCCGGGCGCCGCGCGGCGCTGACCCTTGACGTCGCGGCGTCTTGCCCGTGCTGAAGCTGCTCCCCACGCGCTTCGGCCTGCGTACCAAGCTGACGCTGGTAGCGTTGGTCTTGATCGGGGTGGCCATCACCGTCGCGTTCTTGTTCATGCGCCGCGAGATCCATGTGGTCCTGGTTGAGCACGTGACGCGTGATCTGGTGACCCGCGCCGAGTTGGTGTCGGACCAGGCGGGGGAAGCCAAGCTCGCGCCCGGGGACGCCGACGGCTGGGATAAACTCGCTGATCGACTGGGGGCCGTCGCTAAGGCGCGTGTCACGCTCATCGCTGGTGATGGGCGGGTGCTCGGTGACTCGGAGGTCGCGACCGCTGATCTGTCGAGCTTGGAGAACCACGCGTCGCGTTCCGAGGTCGCGGCGGCGCTGCAAAGCCGTGAAGGAATTTCCCAGCGGACAAGCACCACGATCGGTCGTACGCAGCTCTACGTCGCGGTTCCGGTGGACCCGAAGCCGAGCAACGGCGTCGCTGTCGCCCGCCTCTCCATTCAGCTTGAAGAGGTCCAAGCGGCGCTCAATTCATTGGAAAAGGGTCTGCTCTTGGCCTCGGTGTTTGGGCTGGCCATCGCCGTGATCGTGGCAAGCTTTGCGGCCAAGAGCCTCACCAGCACAGCAACTCACCTGACCGGGGTCGCGCGACGCATGGCGGACGGAGATCTCACGGTCCGCGCCCGGATTTCGAAGGACGATGAGCTTGCCTCCCTGGGGTCGGTCCTGGACCTGCTGGCCACGAACTTGTCATCGACCCTCGCGGAACTAACTAGCGAGCGTGACAAGATGAGCAGCATCCTAGAGAGCATGCGCGAAGGCGTGATGCTCATTGATACCGAGGGTCGTATCCGACACCTCAACCCAGCGCTGCGCGAGATGCTGCTGCTCAACAACGACGCGCTTGGGTGCACGCTGCTTGAGACGGTGCGCCAGTCCGATTTGCACGCCTTGCTCGAGGAGACCCGCAAGTCGCGGACGCCGACCAGCGGAGAGATCGAAGTTCGAGGGCTGAAGCCACGGGTACTGCTCGCGCAGCTGCAGCCAGTACCTGGACAGGGGTTCCTGCTGGTGTTTCTGGACGTGACTGAGATGCGTCGGCTGGAAGGCATGCGTCGGGACTTCGTCGCCAATGTCTCGCACGAGCTGCGCACGCCAGTGGCTTCGATTCACGCGGCAGCTGAGACGCTGATGGCTGGAGCCAAGGATGATCCGAAGATGGCGCCACGCTTCATCGAAATCGTGGATCGTAACGCGCTGCGTTTGCGAGATCTGGTCGAGGACTTGCTTAGCCTCTCGAGCATCGAGTCAGGTGCGTTTCGCTTGCGTCGTGAGCCGATGGCGCTGGCGCCGTTCGTCGGCCAGATCCTGCGGATGTTTGACGGGCGAGTACGCGACCGTCACTTGGAGGTTCACTTAAATTTCCCTGAGGATTTGCCGAGTATAAACGCAGACGCACGGGCCATGGAACACGTGCTGACCAACCTGATCGACAACGCGATCAAGTACGCGGGTGACCATGACTCTATCCGCCTCGCCGCTAGAGTCAGCGGGGGCGCGGTTGAGTTTAGCATCGAAGACGACGGGCCGGGTATCCCAGCCAAGCACCTGCCGCGCGTCTTCGAGCGGTTCTACCGGGTCGACAAGGGGCGCTCCCGGGATTTGGGCGGTACTGGGCTTGGGCTCTCGATCGTCAAGCACTTGATCGAGGCCCACGGCGGCAGCGTGGGGGTGTCGAGCGAGCTCGGGAAGGGCACTCGATTTTGGATCACGGTGCCGCTAGCGGAGCCCGCGCGCGCGGCTCCAGGCGGTTGAGAGCCGCTCAGACCTAGGAGTCGCTGCCCGGGCCCAGCGAGAGCGAGTGCCGAACGTCTTGGCCCTCGACCATGAACACCACCATCTCCGCGATGTTGGTCGCGTGATCGGCGATGCGCTCCAAGTAGCGGCCGACCGACAGCAGACGTTGCGCGGTGTCTGGTTCGCGCGCCATCCGCGCGCTCAACGCAGGAAACGTCTCCGCGTAGCAGGCGTCGACGACCACATCGCGCTCGACCACGCCGCGCGCGCGCGCTGGATCTTTGTGGACGAAGCTGGTCATGGCGTCCTCCAGCATCTCCGTCGCCAGCGCCGCCATCTGCGGCAGGCGAGGATCGACCGCAGCCGGTGCTCCTGCTACCAGCTCGAGCGTGCGCTCGCAGATGTTCGCCGCGAGATCGCCGACGCGCTCCAGATCGGTGACTAGCTTGAGGCTAGTGGTGATGAAGCGCAGATCACTGGCCACGGGCTGCCGGCGCGCGAGCAAGCGCAAGCAGCGATGATCGATGTCCAGCTCAAGCTGATCGACTTCCTGGTCAAGCAGCACCGTCTGGCGCGCGAGGTTCGCGTCGCGGGCGTCGAACGCGCGCATGGCGGCGTCGACCATGGCCTCCACCTGGGTGCCCATCAGCACCACGCGTTCGCGCAGGGCGTCCAGCTCGCGCTCGTACTCTCGATCCGTGTGCCTGTTCATGCTGCTGCCATGGGGATATACGCATTCGACGAGGCTCCTGTCGGTCGCCGTGCCACGCCGGCTCAGCCGAAGCGGCCTGTGATGTAGTCCTCGGTCTTTTGCTGCTTGGGTCGAGTGAAGATCACGTCGGTGTCGTCGTGCTCGATGAGCTCGCCCATGTAGAAGAACGCAGTGGTGTCCGCTACGCGGGCTGCCTGCTGCATGTTGTGGGTCACGATCACGATGGTGTAGCGCTCGCGGAGCTCATGGATCAACTCTTCGACGCGCGCCGTGGCGATGGGATCCAGCGCTGAACACGGCTCGTCCATCAACAGGACCTCAGGTTCAAGGGCGAGGGCCCGTGCGATGCACAAGCGCTGCTGCTGACCGCCGGATAAGCTGGTGCCCGAGCGCTCCAAGCCGTCCTTAACCTCATCCCACAGCGCGACTTGCTTGAGCCGCTTCTCCACCTCTTCCGCGGGGTTCTTGACGCGTTCAGCGTTGAGCCGCAGCCCGGCCAGCACGTTGTCGCGGATGCTCATGGCGGGGAAGGGGTTGGGCCTCTGAAACACCATCCCAGCCCGCCTGCGCACGAGGACCGGATCGACGTCCGACGCGTAGATGTCCTGTCCTTCCAGCAGCACTCTGCCCCGCACGCTGGCGCCAGGCACCACCTCGTGCATTCGGTTCATGCAGCGCACGAACGTGGACTTGCCGCAACCCGAGGGGCCTATCACGGCGGTTACCGCGCGGGCGCGGATGGGTAAGGTGATGCCCTTGAGCACCTCCGTCTTCCCGAACAGCGCTCGCAGGTCTTCGGCTTTGAGCTTGATGTCGGCGGAGCTGAGCGTGGTAGCGGCTGCACAGGGTCGATCGGTGGACCGTACGGCGCCGCGCGCGCTGCTGCTCAAAGCACTCTGGGGTATGCCAAACTGTGCGTTCATCGTGCCTTCGCCTTGTTACGCACCAGCAGGCGCGCCGTGATGTTTAGAAACAGGATGAAGGCCACCAGCATCAGCGCTGCAGCCCAGGCTTGGCGGTGCCAGTCGTCGAACGGAGAGACCGCGTAGGTGTAGATCTGCACGGGGAGGGACGCCACGGGTTGGTCGATGCCGTCGTTCCAGAAACGGTTGGAGAGCGCGGTGAACAGCAGGGGTGCTGTCTCCCCGGAGATACGAGCAACCGTCAGCATGAGCGCCGTCGCGATGCCGGGCAGGGCGGTCGGCAGCACGACCTGCAGCGTGACTCGCCAGCGAGGCAATCCCAGGCCAAGGCCAGCCTCTCTCAGCTGAACTGGGACCAAGCGCATCAGCTCTTCGGCGGTGCGCGTGATGGTGGGCAGCATCAGCACCGCCAGCGCAAACGCGCCTGCCAGCACGCTGAAGCGCTTCATGCTCAGCACGAAGATCCCGTAGACGAACACACCCACGGTGATCGATGGCACTCCGGCCAGCACGTCGGCGCTGAAGCGCACTACCCGCGACACGCGGCCCTCGCCAGACTCAGCCAGATAGATCCCTGCCAGCACGCCCGGCGGGATACCAAATAGGCACGCCAGCCCGACCAGCTGCAAGCTGCCCACGATGGCGTTTGCCATGCCGCCACCTGCCTCTCCAACAGGCTTTGGAAGCTCGGTGAAGAAGGCCAGGTTGACACCGCCGATGCCCCTTGCCGTGAGGTAATATACTACGCTGAAGAGCGGTATCAGGGCGAACACGGTGAACGCGGCGCAGGTGGCCCGCACCAGCACGTCCTTGAGCTTGCGGGTCTTGTAACCTGGGCGCCAGCCCTGGACAGAGCGCGGCGCCAAAGCCCCAGGCACGGGCGCCATCAGGTGGCCCCTCTCGGGTCAGCGCGGGCTACCTGCCACACCAGCAGGCGCGCGACGACGTTGAGGAGCAAGGTGACGCCGAACAACAACAACGCGATCTCCGCCAGCGCCGCCAAGTGTACGTCCGCCGTGGCTTCGCTGAACTCGTTGGCGATCACGCTGGCCATGGTGTACGACGGCGCGAAGAACGAAGCGCTGATCTCCGGGCGGTTTCCGATCAGCATGGTGATCGCCATGGTCTCGCCGAGGGCCCGGCCCAGACCCAAGATCACCGCCCCCACGAGCCCCGAGCGGGCGTATGGGAGCACGCCAAGACGTACGACTTCCCAGCGAGTGGCGCCGAGGGCGGTCGCGCCCTCGCGCAAGTTGCCGGGCACTGCCTGCAGCACCTCGCGGCTCACGCTGGAGATGGTGGGCAGGATCATGATCGCCAGGATCAGGGCGCCGCTCAGCATGCCGAAGCCCTGGTTTGGGCCGGAAAAGACCGGCAAGAAGCCGAGGCTGCTGCGCAAGGCGGGCTCGATGGTGTCGGCCATTAGCGGGGCCAGCACGAAGATCCCCCACAGGCCGTAGACCACGCTGGGCACCGCCGCCAACAGCTCCACCAAAAAGCCCGCGGGCGCTCGCAACCAGAGCGGCGCAAGCTCCGACAGGTAGATCGCGATCCCTGTGGCAACGGGCACCGCGATCGCGAGCGCCAGCAGCGAGGAGACGACCGTGCCGAAGATGAACGGCAGGGCACCGAACTCTTCGGTGACCGGGTTCCACTCACGGCCGGTGATGAAGCCCCAACCGAAGCGGGAGAAGGCCGGCTCAGCCTCCCGCGCCATCTGCACCGCCATCGCCACTAGGAGCAGCACCAGCAGCGCCGCGGACACCCGTGACACCGCGCGGAACATGGCGTCCCCCGTGTTGCCTGTGCGGGCGAGCCAAGGCATCCAGCGCGGCTTGCGGCGGATGATTGACGCGGCTGTCGGCTTGGGCGTGACGTTTAGTCTGAGTGGCGTGCTCATCTCGAACTTGGTGCTCTTGGCGTTCGCGTCGTCGGCTAACGGGTCCAATGATTTAGCCCGTGCGGTCAGGGCAGCAGCGCGTCGCCCGCGCCTTTGAGTTGCTTGAGCCGCGACTCGATCTGCGTCACCACTGCGGCCGGCAGCGGCGCGTAGTGCAGATCCGCCGCGAGCTTCTGGCCGTCGTGGCTGGCCCACCACAAAAACTTCGCCAAGGCTTCGGCCTTCACCGCGTCGTTGGTCTCTTCGTAGACCAGCAGGTAGCTGTAGGAGGCGATGGGATAGGCCCCCTTGCCTGCGCTGTTGGTGATCGACGCCGTGAGGCTCGCTGGCAGGGCGGCGCCCGCGGCGGCTGCGCTGATGGCCTCGATGGATGGCGCCACGAACTGCCCCGCGGGGTTCTTGATGGCCGCGACGCGGAGTTTGCTCTGCGTCGCGTAAGCTAGCTCCAGGTAACCAATCGCGCCCTTGGTGGTCTTGACCTGGCCCGTGACGCCCTCGTTGCCCTTGGCTCCCAGACCGCGCGGCCACTTCAGGCTCTTGCCGGCGCCTACGTTCTGCTTCCAGTCGCTGGAGACCTTGGCCAGGTAGTCGCTGAACACCGCCGTCGTGCCGCTGCCGTCGCTGCGATAGATGACCGTGACGTCGAGGTCTGGCAGGCTGACGTCCGGGTTGGCTTCGACCAGCTTTGGATCGTTCCACTTGGTGATGTCGCCTAGGTAGATACTAGCCAGCGCGTCCGAGGTGAGCCTGAGCTCGCTCACCTCTTCGACGTTGTAGGCGACCGCCACGCCGCCTAGGGTGGCCGGGATGTGGTGCAGGGTGCGGGGCGCCTTGCCTAGCTCAGCCGCGTTCATTGGGGCGTCGCTGGCCCCAAAATCGACGGTTCCCGCGAGGATCTGGCGGATACCGCCACCGGAGCCGATGCTCTGGTAGTTGATCTTGATGTTGGGGTGTTGCTTGTTGTACTCGCTCATCCACTTGGAATACAGCGGGTAGGGGAAGGTGGCGCCGGCGCCGTTCAGGCTGACCTCCGTGGTGTCGGCGCTGGCGCGCTCGCCGACCGCGCGGGAAGATTTGCAGGCAACCAGGCAGAGGGTGAACAACGCGAGCAGCGGCAGCTTAGTTTTCATTCGCAGCTACTCTTAGCAACTGGCGGGCGACTCGGTGGGACGGCAGGGCAACGATTGTGTGACACCTGCGTGTCAGAGGTTCAGAGTGCGCTGTGTGCCGCGGTCGTGTGTGAGGTCGTGACCGTGGCGTGTGTGGTCAGCAGCGACGGTGCGCACGCGCCGGCGATCCAACGCCTGGTTGGTGCCACCGCGTCCGTCCGCGTATAATGCCGCATGGAACCAGTGCGGCGAGCTGCTGCGGCGTCTCTGCCTGCTAGATCGAGAGCTGCAGCTGCACGCGGAGCTGATCGGTGCCGTGCTTGAAGCCAGCGTCTTCGGTCCAGGTGCGGATCGCGTCAGCTTGCACCTTTAGCAGGTGCTGCGCGAAGAAGTAGCTCCCTCCACCCCCGAGCTCGTTCTCGTCGACCAGACCGCTCTGGTCGTCGCCCTTGCGCAGCATCGAGTACCGCGCGGCGAGGCCGAGGCCGGTGCGCGGAAACAGGTAGCCCGCTTGGCCACTGAAGCCCCAGCCGCTGCGCGCGGGGTCGGTGGGGATGACGCTCCCGGTGTCTTCGTCCACGGCTCCGCCGGGATCGCGAGTGCCGTCGCGCCACGCCACGCTGGCCAGCAGCGTGAGGCCCGCGGCCTTGAACATCAGGTCGCCGGTCAAGAGCTTGTAGTCGGCGGTGCCCTTGTCCTTGAACGCGGAGCCACGGGTGCCGCCGCTGCGCGCTGCGCGGCTGTGGTAGGCGTACGCCGCGCCGACGCTCAGCTTGGGGGCGCTTCGCTCGAAATCGCCCTGGCCGTAGTCGTCAAAGTGACCGAAGGGCAACGCCTCAACGCGCGCGACGTACATCAAGCCGAAGTTTGACTGGCCAAACGCGTTGCGCCCCTCCCCGGCGTAGACGCCCAAGTTGTAGCGCAGCGTCTTATCCAAGCCGAACAGATCGCTCGAGTAGAGGTCCAGGCCGATGTCACGCTCCACCGAGAACACGCTGTTCAGCAGGCTGCGGTCCACTAGCTCAAGCTGGCCGTCGCTCGTGATCTGTTCGCGCAGGTAGGGCGCCGTGTATTGGCCCACGCGCAGGCTGAGATCGCGCTGCTGCTCGAACTTGACGTAGGCGTCCAGCAGCGGGGAGGTGCGCGGCGCGCCGTCCGGGGCGCTGCTCATGCCCTGGGGCGCGAAGTCTAGCTGCAGCCCATACTTGGTCTGCTTGCCAAATGCGTTGCCCTTCAGCGCGAAGCGCGAGCGCCGCAGCGCGAATGCCATGCTTCCGTCGGGATCTGGTCCAAGCGGGCGCTGCTGCTCCAGCGTGAGGCGGAACTGGTTGCGGAAGCCGATGCTCAGCGCGAAGTCGCCGTCTGAGCTCACCGCCGTCAGGCCCTTGCCCGGCGTGAACGCTACGCCGTCCACGTCGCGCGGCGCGACGGCCGCGATCTCGCCCACGGGCTGCGAGTCAGCGCCCTGCGAGTCAGCGCCTTGCGCGGCCGCCACGGAACACACACATGCCAGGCCGCCGACCAGCGCGGCCCCAAGACCCAGGGGTTGGAGCGATTGTAACCTCATGGCGGCGGACGCTAGCCCGCCCGTGAGTCACGTGGGTGACCGTTTGGTGATCTCTTGTCCCGTCGCCCCACGGCGGGCGTCAGCTTCGCGGCCCGAGCCTATTTTAGCGCTTGCTAAAGCTGACTGGTAGGGTCTCCAAGCCGTTGGTGAAGCAGGAGGGGTGCAGCTTGGGTTCACCCGTCAGCTGCAGGTCCTTCACGCGTGACAGCAGGTGTTTGACCGCGACGCGGGCCTCTAGCCGCGCCAGCGACGCGCCCAGGCAGAAGTGCTTGCCATAGCCAAACGAGACAGCTGGCTGGTCACTTTGGCGTCGGATGTCGAAGCGCTGTGGATCCTTGAACACCCGCGGATCTCGATTGGCCGCCGGGTACAACATCAGGATCTCATCGCCCTCTTTGATGGTCTTGCCGTGCCACTCGTAGTCCTGGGTCGCGGTGCGGCGCATGCGCACGAAGGGCGACGTGTATCGGATCATCTCTTCTACCGCGGTCGCCAGCGCGTCGGCGTCGTCCAAGTTCTCGCTGAGCCACTGCATTTGCTCTGGGTGTTCGATGAGCTTCATCAAGCCATAGGAAATGGCGTTGCGCGTGGTCTCGCTGCCACCGACGAGCAGCAGGTTGTGCTCGAACATCAGCGTGTCTTCGCTGAGCTTCTCGCCGTCTAGTTCGGCGTCTAACCAGACGCTGATCAAATCTTCGCCCCGCTCGGCTTTGCGCTGCTCAAGCAGCTCCTCATGGAACTCAACGAAGTTCGCGAAGCTCTCTTGGACCTCTTCGGTGATGAAGTCCGGGCCCTGGCCGGCGTCCACGTAGATGTCGGTCCAGTTCAGCACTTCGTCCATGCGGTCTCGTGGGTAGCCGAGCATCTCGCCGATGATATACATGGGCAGCGGCCGCGCGAATTGCTTGACCAGATCAGCCTCGCCGTCGTCGATGAACGCGTCGATCAGCTCCGTCACGATCGTGGTGGCTCGCTCACCCATGCAGCTCACGCGGCGCGGGGTAAAGCCCTTGCTGACCAACCCGCGCTGCTTGGTGTGCGCGTCGCCGTCTTTGTTGATCATGGCGTCTTCTGGCCAATCCTCGAGGCTCAGCTTGGGCACCACCCCTTTGCCTGAACAAAAAATCTGCGGGTTCTTCGAGACAAAGATCACATCCTCGTAGCGGGCCACCGACCACAGCTCGCTGGTGGCGTCCCAGTACAGCGGCTCGTGGTCACGGTGCCACTCGTAGAAGGGCTCGGGATTTCCAGTGTGAGTCGCAGGGTCCAACAGGTTGGTGTTCTCGAAGCTCATAGTTCCTCGTCTAGCAGTGATCTCACTCAGGGGCCTGGGTCTTGGGTCGGGGGCGCGCCGCGTGCCACCGACGAGCGCGCAAGCGTGAAACATCCCCGTGGAGTTATGGAAGGGATACTTTCGGTTTCTACGCGCGTGGGCTGGCTGCTGCCGGGCGCGACCCTGGGATGCGCTGCGATCGCGGCCGCCGGTTCCGCCCTTCGCGAGCCGCTCCCCAGGACGCGAGTGACCAAGGGGGGAATGCCGAGCGCGCTTGTATCCCGGTAGCGGCGGCGTGCTCGCGTGAGCTGTGTCAGGGGGCAGGCGTCAGGCGCGCGGTGTGTGGTGGCCTATGGGTCAACGCGTCGCGGGATGACCAAGCGCTGGTTGCCGCTAGGCACGTCTAGGCAGCACGCGGGGTCGCGAGCGTGTGGGTCGCGCTGCGCGGCCAGGTCAGGGCTCAGCGCTCGGACTCACGTTAGGGCGCGGCGATGGGCTGAGCGCGTTGTCTCCCGATCGCCTTGTTTTTAATGCCGTGAGGAAAATAGCGGTGGGCGCCGCAGCGGGCTCAGCGGGCCTGCCTGAGCCGGACCTCAGCCCCTGAAGGTCGCCGCGTGCCCGCGGTGAAACGGCGCGCGTTTGCGCTGGCCGGGGCGGACAACCAGCACCCCGCGCGTGGGGCTGCTGCGCGTCAACACCGCTCGCCTGCGCCTCGGCGCCGAGCCAGGGTGAAGCTGCCAGCGCCGCTGGTCATCGCCAGCGGTCGCGAGCGCGGCGATCCTAGCCTGCGCTGGTGGTCACCGCTCAGGCCAGCTGGAGGCGCCCCGGATCGCCGTTTTCAGCCAAAATTTGCAGCGTTGTAGGCTGCGCTGAACGAGCCAGCGTCTAAGAGAGTGGATTTGAACGGCGTCCTACGAGTAAGTTTCCTGGCGTCGCGCGCAGGTTGGGCAGCACTCTCCGACGCGCAGAAATGCATTGTCGGAGTCGCGAGCAGCATGGCGGTTGGAGTTCAGTTCTGGGGGGTGCGCGGGAGCATCGCTTGTCCGTCACCACAGCACGTGGTGTTCGGCGGTAACACCAGCTGCATCGAGGTGTTCAGCGGTGAACACCGGCTGATCCTCGACGCGGGTACTGGGATCCGCGGCTTGGGGCGCGCGTTCATGCACAGCAACGTCAAGCGCGCGCACATCCTGCTCACCCACACCCACTGGGACCACATCAACGGCTTCCCGTTCTTCGAGCCTGGCTTTCAAGCCGGGCACCACTTTGAGATCATGGCGGGCCACCTGGGGCCTGGGGGCTTGCGCGAGGTGTTCGCGGGGCAAATGGCCCAGCCGACGTTCCCAGTTCCACTGGAAGCAATGAAGGCGACGCTCGCCTTCAGCGATTTCCACGCGGGCGATACCTTCACCCTCGAGCGCAACCTAAAAATTCGTACGGCGGCGTTGAACCACCCGAACGGCTCCACGGGCTATCGCATCGAGGGGCAGGGCAAGAGCGTGTGCTACGTGACCGACACCGAGCACATCCCAGGGCAACCCGATCAGAACGTGCTCGGCCTAATCGAAGGCGCTGACCTGGTGATCTACGACTCGACCTATACGGACGACGAGTTCCCGGACAAGGTGGGGTGGGGGCACTCCACCTGGCAAGAGGCGGTGCGCCTGTGCACCCAAGCCAACGTGAAGAAGCTCGCCATCTTCCACCACGATCCAGAGCATGAGGACGACTTCATGCGGCGCCTAGAGACCGACGCGCGCGCCATGTGGGTGGGCGCCACGGTGGCCCGTGAAGGCATGCGTCTCACCCTCGGTTGACGCTTTTCGATTGCAGCCCGCGCGCGTCACTCACTACCTTGCGGCATGCGGTTAGTGCTGGAAGGAGGCGGAGTTCGGGCTGCCTACGCGGCCGGACTGCTCCTGGAACTGCAGCGGGCCAGCGTGCCCGTGGACGCGGTGATCGGCTCGTCTTCCGGGGCCATTAACGCGGCGTTCTTCGCCGCGAGGCAGATGGAAACCGCGGTGAAGCTGTGGACCGAGCACGCGCCGAGCGAGCGCTTCATCAGCTATCGGAGGCAGTTCACGCCGTGGGGGGCGCCAGGGTTGGGGGTGGATGACATGCTAGACAACATGATCGCCGCAAACGGCCTGATGGACCTCGAGCGGGCGACCTGTGGCGATCCGGCACTTTTCCTCACGGTAACAGAGGTCGAGACCAGCAGCATGCGCCTGGTGCGGCCCAAGGCAGACACGTTGATCGAGTGGCTGCGCGCCGCGCTGGCGCTGCCCGTTGGTTACAACCGCGTGGTGCAGATCGACGGCAAGGGATACATCGACGGCGGCGTGAGCTGCCCCGCGTGTTTTGAAGAGCCGCTAGACGTGGAGATCAACGGACCCACGGTGGTGGTGCTCACGCGGCCCATGCAAACCGCGAAGCCGCCCCCGGTGTTCTGGGAGCGCCTAGCGGTCAGGCTGATCGTGCCCAAGGCGGTGCGCGAGCTCACGCTGAACCAGCACACGCTACACAACCGCGTGATGGCCAAGCTGCGCTCAGCGGTGGACGCGGGAGAGGTGATTTTGGTCGACCCACCCCCAGGGATGCCGATTTCTAGGCTGACTCGCGATCCGAGCAAGGTGAAGCGCGGCGTCGAGCTCGGACGCCAGCGCGCGGAAGCGCTGCTCAAGCAGCTCGCGCAGGCCTAGCGAGCTCGCGCGGCCCGCCGTCTGCGCTCGATGGAGATCCCTGCGGTCTACGTATCGGGTGCTGAGCGACGCACCCTGAGCGACGGGGCTCGGGCGTGCGCTAGTGCTGCGCGATGAAGCGGCTGATTTCGGTGTTGACTAGCTCTGGCTCCTCGATGGTTGAGGTGTGGCCGCCCCGAGGCAGCTTGACCAGCTGCGACCCGGCGATGCCCGCGTGCAGAGCTTCAGCGCGGTGCATGGCGATAGCTCGATCTTCCTGCCCGTGCAGGATCAGCGTGGGGACTTGGATCTTGTCCAGCTGGTCTTCGAAGCCGCCGCGCTCGATCACGCCGTTGACCGCTTTGTAGATGCTGCGCCGGTTCTGCTTGAGCTGGCCTATCCACCTGTCGCGCTCTTGCGCGCGGTAGGGGTCGCGGAGGAAGGTGTCGCCGAACATGATCGGCATCACCGGGCTGGCGACTAAGCTGAGCCCTCCCATGCGCCCGATGACGTTGAGCGCCCGGTACTTTGGGCGGTTGTGCTTGGGCTCCGGGTCGGCGGCGGTCTCGAGCAGGACCAGCGAACGCAGCAGTTCAGGTCTCCGTGCGGCAATGCGTTGGCCGACGAAGCCGCCCATTGACAGACCGACGAAGTGACATGGGCCGAGCTCGAGTTGCTCGATGAGCTTTACTGCGTCGCGGTAGACAAGCTCGATGCTGATGCCATGTCCGCGCAAGATGTCACCGCGAGGGCTCTCGCTGCGGCCCTGGCCGCGGTGGTCGTACGCGACGCAGCGGTACCGCGCTGAGAGCGCGCGCAGCTGGGGCTCAAACATGCGGCCCGACCAGAGTAAACCGTGGGAGAACACGACGGGCGTGCCTGCCCCGACCTGGTGTACGTAGAGCTCGCAGCCGTTGATCTGCACCGCGCGAGCTTAGACGCACAGCGCGCAGCCGGCAAAAGCCGTGGCAAGCTGACGGGTGTCTAGCCGAGGTCGCGCTGCGCCTGATGTAGAGCTTGCGCCAGCGCCGCGTCGAAGCGCTCATCGAAGGCGACGAACAGCGCGACCAACTCGGGCTGCGCGAGGACTTGATTGAGCTCGGCGACGCCCGCCGCCAGCTCCGGCGCTTGCGCGGCCAGGGCCTCCGGGGAGTTGACGTCCCGGTCTTGGCGGCGCACGCGCCGGAGCAACCGCTGAGCCTGGCGAGGTAGCCCGCTCCTGCTCAGCACTTGGCTTAGGCTGCTCTTCAGCAGCTGGAGATCCGTCGCGCCCAGCGCCAGGAAGTGGGCACGCCGCACGATGGTTGCTTGGGAGGTGAGCCAGCGCTCCTGACTGCCGTCTGCCAGCAGACCGCGGGCCAAGCTGCGATCGATGCAGCGCGCGAGCAGCAGCGTGTCGACGACGTCCTTCGAGAACCCGCGGACCGCCTGCACGATCCCCCAGAGTTTGCGTATGGGAAATAAAATCAGCGCCAGCGGCAGCTTCACCAACCAGGTCAAGCAGCCCTCGAGGCAGCCCTCAGGATCTTCGTAGAGCGCCGCGACCTTGCGGCGATCGTAGCTCCGCCCGTGCCGCGCCAGCGCCTGGGTCACCAAGTGGCGCTGAATGCGGCCGATGATCAGATCATCGAGGAAAGGCAGCGGGGCGAAGCGCGCCGCGGCGCTGAGCAACGCAGCCACCCAGACGCTGTTTGGTACCGCGACCTCGGCGCTCGCCCCGCGAAGCGCGAGGTCGCTGGCGACGGGTTCAGGCTGACTGGCGTCCGCGCTCGAGGGGTGGGCCACGCTCTCGGAGTACACGAGCTGTCTCGCAGCGTCGAACCCTTAGACGCCGTTCACGCTAGCGCGCGCTCACGACCGAGTGCTCTCGGTGATGTCCTGGCCCCACGGCTGCTGGCTGAGCAGCGCTTCAGCGTCGATGCGTAGCCGCTGGTCCAGCTGTCCGCGCGCCGCGTCTCTCAGCGCGGTCGCGAACAGCGTCGCGCTGGAGAAGCGGCGCTCGACGTCCTTGGCTAGGGCCAGCGCCAGCACCAAGTTCACGGCGCTCTCCTGAGCTGGGCTGCCGAAGCGCACCACCTCGCTCGGCTTCACCGGCTGCACGTGGACCACGTTGTAGAGCGTCGCCATCATGTCGCTGCCAGTGAACGCCGGGCGCCCGGTCAGCGCCCGATACACGTTGACGCCCAGGGCGAAGATGTCAGCGCGGTGGTCAACCTCGCGGCCGCGGGCTTGCTCTGGGGCCATGTAGCTTGGTGTCCCCACGGTCGAGCCGCGGGTGAGGGTCGCGTTCGAGCCCATCACCTTAGATACGCCGAAGTCCAGCACCTTCCAACAGGCGCCACCTGGCTCTTCCGAGCGGAACAGATTCTGCGGCTTGAGATCACGATGCACCACGCCGTGATCACGAGCGACGCTCAGCGCCTCTGCCACCTGGTAGGCGAGCTCAAGGGTCTGCTTGAGCGACAGCCGCCGGGTCTCACGGATCAGCTCGCCTAGGTCTCTGCCTCGCAGCAGCTCCATGACCAGGTAGGGTGAGCCATCCGGAGCCTGCCCGGTGTCCAGCACGCGCACGATGTGTCGTGACTCCATGGCCTTCGTCACCTGGGCCTCGCGGATCAAGCGCTCCACGTGGGCTGGTTCGAGGGCGGCGAAGCCGTGGAGTACCTTGACCGCGACCGCCTGAGACGTGCTGATAGACTCCGCCCGGTATACTTCGCCCATGCCGCCGCGCCCGATTACGTCGCCTAGCAGGTAGTCATCCAGGGTCGAGCCCGAGAAGCGGCCGAGCCGCGCGTGCTGCAGCGCCCTCCCCAGGTCGGCGCGGGCCTCGTTCAGCAACGCCTCGCGTTGCAGCAGTTGATGCTGCGCGCGCTCAACGGCCAACATCGCGTGCAGGGTGGCCGTTCGGGTGCGGCGCGCGAGCCAAAACACCAGCGCCAGGAAGCTCACGATGACGAGCGATATGCTGCCCGCGGTGAGGCTCGGCGGCTCGCGCAGCGAGAGCACCGCGTGCGAGGGGTTCAGGACCCCCAGGAGCGTGAGCCCGACCAATGCGGAATACCCCACGGAAGCAAGACAAAACATCGCCCAGCCGTCACGCCGTGCGTCGGTCATCCCGAAGTAGTAGACGCCGATGAACAGCGGGGCCACCGCGAGGGAGAACACGCCGATGTGCACGATCAGCGCCAGGACCGCGGCGGTCGCGAGCAGGCCCATGGCCAGCAGGCGCCGCGGACCAATCGGGTGTCCCAAGCGATCGCTGACAAACCCGCCGCTAGCGCCGAGGGCGGTGGCGGCCATGCACCCGATAGCGACCCAGCGCGATGGGGTGTTGGTGTCGCCGATCAGCAGGGCAGCGATGGTGGCGATGGAGCCTGCACCTGCCACCACGGTCAGCGCCCGCGCGCGCTCGGACTCCTCGCGACGCCTGACCAGGGTGGTCGCCTCCGCCGAGGTGGTGGCGGTCATCGCGCTCGGTGGCGGTTCGCTCTGCGATCTCACCGGGGGCTGCTGTGGGGCGCTCTGAGTTGGGCTGCTCGGCGCCTCGGCTTTTTGATCAGGCGGCGCGCGCTCGACCCCATCAGGCCGACTCGGAAAGCTCGGCCTCGGCGCCTCCGCGACCGTCTCTTCGTCGTGCTCCATGCGCTCCCCCAAACCAGCGGGTGGGTCAGCTTACTCCCTCGGAGCTTGCATACCGGGGGAGATCGCGCGGCGTTCGGGCGTAAAATCTCACCTGCCGTCTGCGTGTCAGCGGTAAATGGATGAATCCTTGGGAGAGTTACCCGCAGCTCGATGGGCGCGTGATTTGGACGCTCGGCCGTTGCGCCGGGGGCGGGGGTTGGCGAGCATACGCGCGTAGCTTGACCTCGCGCGTGGCAGGGGCCGGCTGAAGCCCGTTAGCGGTACGTGTGGTGAGTTGAGCGTCTCAAACGACGCTCACAGTAAGGAGTATTCGATGCATCGCTGGTCTTGGATCGCCCTGTTCAGTTTTATGTTGACCCCGGCTTGCGGCGGTGACGATGGCGCAACCACCAACGGAAATGGCGGCAGCGCTGGGAGCGCTGGCTCTGGTGGGGGCCATGGCGGCGGCGTGAGCGGATCCTCAGGGAATGGCGGCAGCGCCGGCAGCAGCGGTGGCGTCAGCGGCTCCTCCGGAAATGGCGGCAGCGCCGGCAGCAGCGGCGGCGTGAGCGGCTCCTCCGGAAATGGCGGTAGCGCCGGCACGGGCGGCGGCAGCGGCGGCTCAACCGGCGGCAGCGCGGGCGCAGGCGGCGGCTCAACCGGCGGCAGCGCGGGCGCAGGCGGCGGCTCAACCGGCGGCAG
>CAZKDY010000008.1:99976-162033 GCA_964551615.1 uncultured Polyangiaceae bacterium | reverse complement strand
GCGGCGGCTCAACCGGCGGCAGCGCGGGCGCAGGCGGCGGCTCAACCGGCGGCAGCGCGGGCACAGGCGGCGGCTCAACCGGCGGCAGCGCGGGCACAGGCGGCGGCTCAACCGGCGGCAGCGCGGGTACAGGCGGCAGCGGCGGCGGTGATCCCGGCACGTCGTGCACGGCAGGTGCCCGGCGCTGCAACGGCGCCGGCGTGGAGGTCTGCAACTCAAGCGGTTCCGCATGGTTACATATTGAGAGCTGCGCCCAGAGCTGCTCGGGCGGGCTGTGTACGGGCGGCTGCACGCCCGGGGCTCAGCGCTGCAATGGCAACCAGGTCCAAGCGTGCAACGGCGCGGGCTCTGGCTACGCGACCATCGAGACCTGTAGCTCGTTCTGCGACGTGCCGACGGCGCAGTGCGCGGTCGCAGCCCTCGAAGTAACGGGCAACCAAGACTACGATGGCACCCTAGTCGTTGACGGCGCGCTGGTGGTGCGCTCGGGGGCCACCCTCAACTCACCCACCGGAGACCTGACCATCATCGCGGATCAAATCGTGGTGGAGAACGGCGGCTCGATCGCCGTTGCGGCGACTGGTAGCGAAACCGCAGGGCAAGGCGGTGACGGGAACTACAACTACTCAAGCTGCGGAAACTATCGCTATGGCGGCGGCGGCGGCGGCTACGGCACCAACGGCAGCGGCGCGACCGGTGTCTGCGGGGGGACCCGCGGCTTGGCCCATGGCCAAACCCAGGATGGCTTCGTCAGCTCAGGCAGCAGCGGTGGGGACGGCTACGCGCACAGCCTGAGCGGTGGGGCAGGGGGTGGAGTGCTGCGCCTGATCGCCCCGACCATCACCATCGCGGGTCAGCTGAGCGCCAACGGTCAGGACGGCGCGCCGGTCGTCGGCGGATCCAGCTGGGGCGGTGGCGGCGGCGGCTCTGGCGGCGGGATCTTGCTCGCCGCGAACGCGCTGACCATGAGCGGCTCGATCTCCGCTGCGGGTGGTACCGGCGGACTCAAGGGCAGCTACTCCTACTCGGTGTCTGGGGGTAACGGCGGCAGCGGTCGAGTGAAGCTGCTCTACGGCGCATCCAGCTCGATCACCGGCAGCGTGAGCGGCGCGGTGACGACGCAAGATCTCCTGCCGCCCCTCACCATCACGTCGTCCTCTCACCCCCGCTCGGACCTGATCTACAACGATGACTTCGCCCAGGCCTATGTGACCTGGAACCGCGCGTTCCCGTCGTTGCTTGGCTACTACCAGTTGACGAACACGACGGTGACCACCGTCCCGGTCCCGGCCACCAGCAACTTCTTGGATACGGAGAGCATGACGGTGGACCGCACGTCGTTGAGCGCCGGCAGCAATTATTTTCACCTGGTAGCAATTGACGGCACGTCCGCTTACAGCAAGGTGCAGTCCTGGTTCAGGATCCAGGTCAACACCACGCCGCCGAGCATGAGCTCGTCTAGTCACTCGAACCAGACCGCGTGGTCGGGTAACGACGACGTGTTCTACTCTTGGACGTTCCCCATCGCGGACGTGAACCTGGTCGGCGCCTACTGGGTCCGCGACGTGTTCGCCGACACCGTGCCCACCAAGGCCGACAACTTCTTGCCAGTGTCCAGCAAGCAGCTGATCCAGGCTAACCTGCCGAGCGGTGTACACTTCCTGCACGTGGTCAGCGTCGACAGCCAAGGCTACCTGACCAAGCAGGCGGGTCACTATCAGGTGCGCATCGGCTCGGATCCCGGAGCGGGCGTGCTGCTCGGCCAAGTGATTGATGATCAGTCGAAGCCGGTCGTTGGGGCGACCGTGGAGATCAACCGTGGCCTGGCCAGCCAGCCCACCAACGGCACGGGCAACTACAGCTTCAACTCTGCCATCGCCGGCACCGGCTGGGAGATCCGCGTGCGCAAGGCGGGCTACCTGGACGCCGTCGCCTCGGCCAACATCACGGCCTCGGGTTCGACCACGCGCAACTTTCAGCTGGTCCCGGTGCCCTAGAGCGGCGCAAGTTGCCGTGCTAGTGCTTTGTCGCTATGCCCGGCGCGTGCCAATAAAAGTTCTCTGCGTCGCGGGCGCTCGCCCGAATTTTCCTAAAATCGCGCCGCTGATGCGCGCGTTTCGCGCGCGCCCGGCGTTTGAGGTCAAGCTGCTCAACACCGGGCAGCACTACGACGAGCGGCTCGCGAAGGTGTTCTTCGAGGATCTCGCGATCCCCAAGCCCGACATGGACCTCGAGGTCGGCTCCGCCTCGCACGCGGTGCAAACCGCCGAAATCATGCGGCGATTCGAGGCGGTGCTGCAGGCGGAGAACCCGCAGGTGGTGCTGGTGGTGGGTGACGTCAACTCGACCGTCGCCTGCGCCCTGGTCACCGCGAAGCACTTCTTGCCTGAGGAGTTTCAGTTCCGTGGGAAACCACGGCGGCGCCCGGTGATGGTCCACGTCGAGGCGGGTCTGCGCAGCTTTGACGACGACATGCCAGAGGAGATCAACCGCAAGGTGACGGACGTGCTGAGCGACGTGCTCTACGTCTCGGACCCCGCGGGGCTGGACAACCTGATGGCCGAGGGCATCGACGATGAGCGCGTCGAGTTCGTAGGCAACGTGATGATCGACACGCTGCTCTACGCCAAAGAAAAGGCCATGCGGTCGCTCATCATGCAGCAGCTCAAGCTGACTGAGCGCGGCTATGGGCTGGTGACGCTGCACCGACCGAGCAACGTCGACGAGCCAGAGCAGCTGAAGCACCTGCTCGGCGTGCTGGATGACATCGCCCAGGACGTGCCCCTGGTGTTCCCCCTCCACCCCCGAACCCGGGCTCGCTTTAAGGAGTTGGGGATTGAGCTCGACCCTGAGCGCTGGGTCTTGGTGGAGCCCCTGGGCTACCTGGACTTTTTGCGCTTGATGTCCTCGGCGAAGGTCGTGCTCAGCGACTCCGGCGGGATCCAGGAGGAAACAGCGGTGCTGGGTACGCCCTGCGTCACGCTGCGCGACAACACCGAGCGGCCTTGCACCATCGAAGAAGGCACCAACGTCTTGGGGGGGAGCCGCCGCGAGACCATCATGCCGGCCTACCGCGAGGTGATGGCGCGCAAGCTCGAAGGGCGCGTGCCGCGGCTGTGGGACGGAAAGACCGCCGAGCGCATCGCCGACTCACTCGCGCGCGCGTTCGGGGCCTGACGTCCGCCATCAGCGCTGCGCCCCCGCCCGCGCGGTCACGGAACGGCTGATCCGGTGCTCGGCCGCCGGCTACTGGTTGGGCGCCATGGCGCGGATGAACATCTCGACCACTTCCCAGGGCATGCCGCTCGGCAGGTTCAGGATCGGCAGGCTGATGCCAAACTCGCGTCGGCGACGTAGCTCAGCCACGCACTGCTTAGGATCGCCGGTCACCGCCAAGGCGTCGATCATGGCGTCGGTGACGGCGTCTGCCGCCTGACCCCGGGTGGCTTTGTCGCGATACAGCGCCTCGATGCGATCGCACTCTGCCTTGTAGCCGAAGCCGCTCAAGAGCTCCTTGTAGTAGTCGCCCATGCCGCCGATATAAAACGAGATGATCTGCTTGGCCTGCGCCTTGGCCATCTCGCCACCCGTCGGGATCACGGTGGTGAACGGGGCGACGCTGATGGCCTTGGGGTCGCGGCCGGCCCGCTTGGCGCCAGCTTCGATCCACTCGATGCCTTGCTTGAAGTCGGAGTAGGGCCAAAACGTCGGGATCCAGCCGTCCGCCAGCTCACCGATGCTCTCGATCGATTTTTGTTTCAGTGCGGCAACGTAAATTGGGATGTCGCGGCGCGCTGGCGTCATCGCCAGCTGAAAGGGTCGATAGTCGCAGAGCTTGGCGCCAGCTTGATCGAGCTTTTCGCCGGCCAGCAGCGTGCGCACCACGCGGATCACGTCGCGCACCTGGGTCAGCGGCTTCTCAAACGGACGTCCGTGGAAGCCTTCGATCACCCGCTTGCCGCTGGTCCCGAGGCCCATGATGAAGCGGCCCTCGCTGATCTCGTCGAGGGTGGCGGCGTGCATGGCCAGCAGCCCAGGGCTGCGCGAGAAGGCGTTTACGATGCCGGTGCCGAGCTGAATGCGCTTGGTGGCCCCAGCCATTTCCGTGAGCAAACTAAAGATCTCGTAGCCCCAGGCTTCGGGCAGCCAAAACGAGTCATAGCCAAGCTCATCGGCCAGCTGGACAGCGCGCAGGTTCTGCTTACGGTCGTAGTGCTTCCAGAACGCGACCAGGCCGATGCGCTCGTGGGCGGGTTGATTCTCAGCGCTCATACTGCTGGCTCCTGTTGGCTCGACCTGGGGGGTCGCGGGTGAGCTTCAGGGTGTAGAGCAAAGCCAGGCAAAGCGCTAGGCCAGCAGCGCCAGCAGGTCGTCGCGGGTCAAGCTCACGGCGCGATCTGCGCCGCCTAGGGCGGCCTCGGCGATGGCGCGCTTTTGATCTTGTAGCGCGAGGATACGCTCCTCGACGCTGTCTTCAGCCACCATGCGGTGCACGATGACTGGGCGCTCTTGCCCAATGCGGTGAGCGCGATCGGCGGCTTGGTCCTCGACGGCTGGGTTCCACCAGGGGTCCAGTAAGAACACGTGGTCGGCTGCGGTCAGGTTCAGGCCGGTGCCGCCGGCCTTGAGTGAGATCAGCATCACGGGTGGACCAGATTCCGCCTGGAAAGCTTGCACCACCGCGTCGCGATCCCGAGTGCTGCCGTCTAGGCGCACGAAATCCAGCCCCGCGCGGCGCAGCACCGGCTCCACCAAATCGAGCAGCGAGGTCCACTGCGAGAACACCAAGCTCTTGTGAGCCTCGGACGCCGCGCGCTCCAGGTGGTCGACTAGCAGCTCAACCTTGGACGAGCTCTGCGGCTGCGGAGCGCCCTGCGGCTGCTGGGGTGCCGCTGGTTGGCCTGGCAGCAGCGCTGGGTGACAGCACGCCTGGCGCAGGCGCAGCAAGGCTTCTAGGGCTGCCAGGACGCTGGCTCCGGCGCCGAGCTGCGCGGCCACCTCTTTCTCCGCTGCCGCGCGCACCGCGTCGTAGGTCGCACGCTCGGCGTCGCTCAGCTCCACGTGCAGCACCACGTCCGTGCGCGGCGGCAGCTCTGGCGCGACGTCGCGCTTCAGGCGGCGCAAGACGAACGGCGCGATGCGCGCGCGCAGGCGCTGGGCGGCGTCTGCTGCGCCGTCTGCGATGGGCCTGGCGAAGCGCGCGTCGAAGTCGCTGCGACCGCCGAGCAGCCCTGGGTTGGTGAAATGCAGCTGACTCCACAGCTCGTCCAGGCGGTTCTCAACCGGGGTGCCGCTCAAGCTCAGGCGAAATTCCGCCGGGATCGAGAACGCCGCCTGGGCGACTTGGCTGTCTGGGTTCTTGATGTTCTGGGCTTCGTCCAAGATCAGCGTGTGCCAAGCCGCGAGGCTCAAGGCGTCGCGATCGAGGCGCAGCAGCGCGTAGCTGGTCAGCACCAGATCGGCGCTGGTGTCTAGCTCGCGGCGCGGGCCGTGGTAGACGCACAGCTTCAAATCCGGGCGGAATTTTTCTGCCTCACGCCGCCAGTTGCTGAGCACGCTGGTCGGGCAGACCACCAGCCCGCGCTGGCCGTGGCCTACGTCGGGTAAGCTCGCCAGGGCTTGCAGCGTCTTGCCCAGACCCATGTCGTCCGCTAGCACGCCGCCTAGCCCGCTGCGGCGTAAGAAGCCGAGCCAGGCCACGCCGTCTCGCTGGTAACCGCGCAGGTCGGCGCGCAGCGCCTGGGGTAGCTCTGGCGCCGGCAGGCCCTCAAAGCCGTCGATCAAGGGGGCGAGGGCGCTGAGCTCAGCGGGCGCTGGGTGGTCTAGATCGCGGCATAGCTGGAGCAAGGTCGGCTTGGCGTAGGCCGCGAGCTCGCCCTGCTGTTCTTTGGCCGCGAGCAGCGCCAGCACGCGGTGGCCGTGCTGCGCGACGAAGTCGTGGGGCAGGGGGGCGAAGCCGCCGCCGGTGAGCGGCACCAAATCCAGCCCCTGCTGCCAGGCGCGCATCACGGCCTCGCCGCGGGCGCTGACGGCTTCGCCGTCGTCGGTCGTGCCGTCGAAGGTTAGTTCGAAATGGCTCCCGGTTACGCTGAGCTGGGCGTGCAGCTCAGCCTTACGCAGGAAGCGCTCTGGGGCGTCGCCCGCGATGCGCCCGCCGCCGCGTAAGCGGAAGCGATCGAGGCGGTTAGCGAACTCAGCGGCGGCCTCCGCGGGGAAATGTTGACGGCGGCCCGGTGACAGCCCCAGGTCTTCACGCAGGCGCTCCGCCACGTGGCGCTCTTCGGCCATGTCGCGCACGGGCACTACGGCGCCCAGCAGCACCAGCTCGTCGCCGTCTAGCCGCGCGACGGCCGGATCGCCGTAGACCAAGAGGCCGAGGGCGCTGATGCTGCCGCCCTCTTGGGTGATTTGTAGCTCGACCCGCGGGCGCAGGTGCCGCGCGGCCTGGGGCAGCTCATCGGTGAGCACGTCGACGTCCATTTTGTCGCGCAGCGCCGGCAAGATGCTGGTGATCAGCTCGGCGCTGCCCGCGCGGGCGTACTCGCGGGTGCTGGGCAGGTTCTGCAGCCGCTTGCCGGTCAACTCGGTCGCGCCCAGCGGCCGCAGCGCGCCGTCTGCCAGGCCAAGGCCGGGCAGCACCACGCGCTCAAGCTTGGGGTGTCTGTCGATGACCACGCTGAAGCCGCTCGTGGTCGACGTCACCCGGGCGCGCGGCCGCAGCGCCTCGACGGACGCCTTGATCGGCTGGCCGTTGAGCTCTAAGTGCTTTACCTCCGCAAGCGAACGCAGCAGACCCATGAAGAAATCCGGCGGCAAGGCGCCGGCCGCGCGCCCGTTGAGCGCGCGGTCCAGCCAGAGGTCGGCTTGCTCCACGTCTAGGGTCTGGGCGCCGCTGTCGTTCTTTAGCAGCCTCGCGATGGAGCCCTCGACCAGCTGCTGGTCGTCTCCCACCACCCGAAAGCGCTCAAGTCGAATTTGTTCCGCAGGGAATATATCTGCCGGGACGGTGTGCAGCCGGTACACTAGGTGACCGAGCTCGCGCGGCGGCTGGGGCAGCGCCTGGCCGGCCTCGCGGGCGCGCCCCAGCGCGATGGTGGCCGCCGCCACGTGGGCGCACGGGTCGTCTCCTCCGCAGCTACAGTCCCACTCGGCGTCCTCGACGTAGAGCGTCGCCACCGGCGCGATGCGCAGCTTGGGGTCGGTGACCTTGAGGCTGATCGAGTCCTCGTCTTGCTCGCCGCCGAACACCTGGCCAGCCCGCGCCATCTCGACGCCGCGCGACCAGTTGCGCGCGCTGGACGCGCTGCGCACGGCTGTAAAGAGCTCAGCTATCGGGCTCTGCTTTGCGCTGGGCATGGGCCGCTCTAGCGCCGGTTCGCGGTGGGGCGCAACCGCGCCCAGCTTTTAGCTGCTCGCCGCGCCATGCTAAGAAGCGCAGATGTCGTGTCACTTGAGGGTGCGCCGTGGGCTGGGGCTGCTCGCGCTGTTGAGCGCTGTGTGCAGCGCGCCCGCCGCGAACGCCTCAGAAGACGATCCGCCGTTTAAGCTTGGCAGCTGCGCAGAGCCAAACCCGAGCAACGCGCTCGAGGCAGATCTAGGCAGCGGCGTGCTCGGCGTGGGCTACGAGCGGCGGGTGCTGCCAGAGCTCTCGCTGCGCGCCACGTTCCAGCTCAACGTGCCGTGGTACACCGATCTGGTCGGCGGCCCGGACACCGACGCGCGCGGGCTGGCGCTGGAGCTGCGGCCATTCATCTTTCCGTTCGGCAGCGGACTGAAGGGTTGGTACGTCTCGCCGTTCGGGCGCCTGGGCGCGCTGGCCGCGCAGGATCAGCTGCCAGAGCAAGCCAGCGGCGTCGGCTGGAGCGCGGGGGCCACGGTCGGCTATGGCTGGCTGTTCAACTACGAGCAGGTCTTGCTGCGCCTGGGCGCCGGCGCCCAGTACTGGGACTTTGAGGTCACAAAGGGCGGCGCTACAGCGGGGGTCACGGGGTTTTATCCCGATCTGGACCTGATGCTGGGCTGGGCGTTTTAGGCAGAGATCAGCATCTGCTCAGCCTCGAGCGCCCGCTGGCTTGTTAGCCTCGAGGCGTGAAATACCCGACGCCGCAGGGGCCCGGCCTAGCTGACCGCGCCAAACAGGACCTGAAACAAGCCGCTCAGCAGGGTAAGCGCTGGTACAAGCGCTACGGCGGCGAGCAGTATCAGCTGTACTGGACCTACGGCATCGTGGCGGCGATCGGCTTGCTTGTTGGTGTATATTGGCTAGGCCAAAAATTCCGTATGGAATTTTTAGGCGGCAAAGAGGAGCTGGCCAAGGCGCGGGCCACGGCCGTCTTAGAGTGGAAGAAGGGCAGCACCGGCGGCGCAGTGCCGTTTGATGTCAACGCCGATGGCCAGCTGGACGTGGTGGGGGTGTTCAAAGGGCTCGACCCGGCTGGCGACTACCTGGGCGCCTTCGATGGCAAGACGGGCAAGCAGCTGTGGCGCCAGGCTGCTCCCAAGTTGAACTTCACCGAGCGCTTGGTGTTGGTGGGTGACAAACTGACCCTGGCAGTAGGTAAGCAGCTGCAGCTGATCGACGCCAAGAGCGGTGAGCTGCTGAGGACAGGGGAGCTGCCGCACGTGGCGCGAGAAGTGTGTCCAGGGCCGGACGCGAGCGCGTTCGTGATCCGCAACTACCGGCAGTACTCCAAGATCGACACCGCGACCCTGGCGGCGACCGCCGACGACGGTGGCTGGTGCGCCAAGCGCAGCCTGGTGGGGTCGGGGACCGAGCTCGACCAAGTGCCGGCGCTGCCCAGCGCAGGCGCTGCGGGAGGACACGGCGCTGCGGCGTCCCGGCTGGTCGGCGGCGCGGCCTTGCAGAGCGGAGAGGTGACGTTGGTCACGGGCAAGCTGGACGGCCGCTTGGTGGTGCTCGGACTAGATCCTCAGGGCAAGGAACTCTGGCGGCGTGAGCTGACCACGCCAGCCCAAAACGCTAGCGTGACGCGCGCGGAGGCAGCTGGGGTGCTGTATGTGGTTGAGCCCTACGCGAAGCCGCCCACGCTCCACGCCATCGACGTCAAGACCGGCAAAGACAAATGGGCGACCAGCAAGCTGCTGAGGCTTGGCCTCGCGTTCACGATCACCGCGTCGGCCGACGCGGTTTATGTCACGACGGACGGCATGCTGCACGTGGTCGACGCCAAGACCGGCGCGGCCCGCTTCACCCTGGGTGAACAGCCGGGCCCCGACTAGCGCGGAACCCAGCGCGCAGGCTCAGCCCATGGCCAGCGCCTGGGCGGCTGGCAAGTCGCTGGTCTCACGGATCAGATCGACGCCGTGCAGCGCAAAGCGCTGAGCCGCGCTCAGGCTGCGCCGATCGCCGCCGTTGCTGAGCTCCCACTGTGCGTGCTCAACCAACAGCGCCAGGGCCAGGGCGCGGCCCAGGGTGAGCGCGCCGCGCCGCGCGCCAGCTTCTATTCCCTGGGGATTTGAAGCGTTGGTGGCCATCCAATGCAGCGCGTGCTCGGCCGCCTGAATCGCCTGCTTACCTAGCGCGACCAACTCTGGCTCCCGCGCCTGCGTCGCGTGGCCGCTGATCTTCTTTACCAGCAAACCCCACACGTCTCCCCGGCTGAGCGCGCGCAGCGCCTCTAGGCTGAGCACGTTGGTGGTGCCCTCCCAAATGCTGAGCACCTGGGCGTCGCGCAGCAGGGTCGGCAGCCCGGTGTCCTCGATGTAGCCGGCGCCGCCGAAGCACTCGAGCACTTCGCTGGCGTGGGCCACCGCCTGCTTGCCGGTCAACAGCTTAGCCAACGGCTGGATGGCGAGCAGCGTGCGCTGATCGGCCTCGCTCAGCTCTCCGAGCTCAGCCTGGCCGAGCAACCGCACCTCTTCAAAGACCAGCTGAAACGCGCCTTCATACTCGGCGGTCAGATCGGCCAAGGTGTCCAAGTGCAGGGGTTTTTGGCTGAGTGGCGCGCCGAAGGCGACCCGCTTGCCCGCGTAGTCTCGCGCCAGCGCCAGGCCGCGTCGCATGCTGGAGACGGAGACCACGGCGTTCCAGGTGCGCGTGAGGTTCAGCATGTTGGCCATGTTGCGCACCCCGTTGTCGAGGCTCGCGACTGGTTCCGCGAGGGTACCGTTCAGCGTCAGCTCTGCCGTCGGCAGGTGCCTGGTGCCGAGCTTCTCTTTGAGCCGATCGACGCTGATGCCGTTCAGCTTGCCGGCTTGGTCGCGCACCTGTACGAAGAACAAGGCCAGCCCCTTGCCGCCGCTGGGGTTGCCCTCCGGTCGCGCTAGGGTGAGCGCCACCTGGTTGGTGATGGCAGAGGTGAACCACTTGGTGCCGTACAGGCGCCAGCCCGCCGCGTCCTGGCGGGCCACGGTCTCGCTCAGGCCCACGTCCGAGCCGCCGATCTGCTCGGTCATCCACTGCCCGCTGATCCATACCTCGGCTGGATCGCGGCTGAGCAGCCGCGGCAGCACGCGGTCGCGCAGGGCAGGCGAGGCGAGGGTCTCCAGGCTGCGCGCGGCGCCGTCGGTCATGGCCAGGGGGCAGGTGTAGATCTGCGTTGAGGGCGCGAACAGATAGGTCAGCGCGAACTGATGGACGCGAGAGAACGCCCCGTGCTTACGCTCATACGCCGTCGCCACCACGCCGCGCTCAGCCGCGACCTGCGCGTACTCTTTCCACGCCGGGTTGACCTCGACGTGATCGATGCGGTTACCCCACGGATCCCAGTTGGTGAGCTGCGGCTCGTCGTTGCGATGGGTCAGCGCCAGCTCCCACAAGCGCCCGGCGGCCAGCTCGCCCATCTCGATCAGGCTGGGCTCGATCTCGCGCAGCGTGTCGGGAGGCAGCTGCCGCTGCAGATAGCGGCGGAGCACTCGATCGTCTGAGTATTGCGGGGCGAGGGTCGGCGGCTGCTGGATGAATGCCATGCCGCAGTGTATCCCAAAGCCTCGCGCAGGTTGCAACGTCGACCAGGGCGATTTGACCTGGGCCCGTTGCGGTAGCGGGTCGGATGTGACTTGGTGTGGACGTGCGAAGCGTACTCGTTCTGGGATTGGGCTTGGGTTTTGGGGTGACGCTGGTTGGCTGCGGCGACGACGCCAGCGAGCTCAACGCAGGAGCCGGCGGCTCAACCACGGGCGGCAGCGCCGGCAGCGCTGGCGCGGGCGCAGGCAGCGGTGGGCTGGCCGGTAGCGGCGGGGTCGCGGGCGGCGCAGGTTGCGCGGGCGCGCCAGCCCACGATGACCGCTTCCCACGGCCCAGCGCTCAGGACATCCAGTTCGAGGCGGTCAGCGAATTGCCGCACGGCGAACGCATCGTCTACAACGACTGGGGCACGCCCAACTCGGTGCGCAGCATGGCGCCGGACGGCAGCAGCCCAGCTGAGCTGTTCCGTGCGCTGCGGGTGTGGAGCATGAGCGTCGAGCCATCCGGGGCGCGCATCGCGTTCTCCGCCAGTGACCCGGCGCAAGAGGCCAACTACGGCGTGACCTTCACGGACTCGATCCAGCACACCTGGCAGTACGACGTGGCGACGCAGTCGGTTGAACTAATTGCACACGGAAATATCAACGACGAGTGCCACGTGTACGGGCCAGGCGGACGCTACCTCTACGTGTGCCGGCGCTTTGACTTTGGCTACTCCGGCGATCAGGGCAGCTTCCGCGGCTGGGAGCTCGGTCGCCTGGACCCAGCCTGTGACAGCTACCAGCGCTTGAGCCCAGACTTGGAGCGCACGTTCGAGCTGAACCCGGCGCCCCTCGCCACAGACTCTAGGCTTTTGTTCACGCGGATCGTGCTGCCCACGCCCTCCACCCAAACCCGGGAAATCCGACGATTAGACGTGGCCAGCAGGCAGAGTGAAGCGCTGCGCGCGGACGCCGACAACCCGGTGATTTCACCTGACGGCAGCCGCTACCTGTACCGCAGCCGCGCCGCGCCTCAAGGGTTGTTCAGCGCGTCGGTCAGCGGAGACGACGCGCCGATCCAGATCAGCGACCAAGCTGTGACTAGCCCGATCTGGTCCCCGAGCGGCGATCGAGTGGCCTATCTGGTGCAAGACCCAACGCAGTGCTCGCACATCGAAGTGCGTCAGGCCGACGGCTCAGGAGCAGCCACGCGGATCCTCGATTGCGTGAGCGGCGCGCTGGCCGGCCAGTTTGTGACCAAGTTGAGCTGGCTGATTCGGCGGTAGCGCGTTGAATGTAGCAGTTCACCGCTGCGCGGCGCCGCTGCTTCAGCTAGCGTCGGGCCATGTCAGCGCTTAGCAATCAACAACTGTGCGGTATGAAGGCGAGCAACCCGGTGCAGGCGAGCAACCCGGTGCAGGCGAGCAACCCTGCGAAGGAGCCTGGGCGCGCGGGGTCGCGGCGCTTGGGCGGCAGGTCCGCGAGCCAGTGGGCGCTCGTATTGGCAGGGCTCAGCTTCAGCGTGGGCTGCGCTGCTGAGCGCAAGCCACCCCCGCTGCCGCCTGCTCAGTATCAACCTCCGGCGCCCGTGGCCGATGTGTTCCTGCGCATCCCACAGCAGCAGTCGGCGCCACCGCCGAGCTGGCTCGATCTCGGGGTGGCCCCGAAATTCGAGGGTGGGGTGCTCGGCCTGAACGCAGAGGCTGGCGACTGGAGTGAGAAGGCCTACCTGGCGCTCAGCCACTACGGCGTGCTGGCGCTAGATCTCGAGAAAGGTTTCCGCGGGGTCATAAATAGCCCCGCGGGCGTGGTGAAGCGAGCCATGCTGGTCGGTGATGGTTCGGTGGTGCTGTTGGCGATGGAGTCCGGCGAGCTCTACCAAGCGGGCAGCCTCGACGCGGCGGTGCTCGGCGAGTTCACGAAGATCAATCAACTTGCGGGCGCAGAGCACTGGGACGCGCGGGGCAAGCGCGTGGTGGCGGCGGGCGAGTCGGGCGACGTAGACAAGCTCTGGATCTCACAAGATCAGGGCAAGACTTTCCGCGAGGGACCGGCGCTGCCGCCCGAGGTGCGCGGGCTGGTGGTACGCAAAGACGGCACCCTGGCGGTCGAGATCTACGATTTCAAGATCTGGGTGAGCGATGGTTACCGCGCGTTCGCCGAAGCCAAGCTCAAGGCGCCTGGGGTCAGCGCAGCGGGCCGCGAGTTCCTGTCGGGGGTGGGGGTGCTGCGCCGACAAGGCGACGCGCTGATCTTTCAAATGGGTTGCCCCGCGAAAGCGCTGGCCAAGAGCCAGTGGCGCTGGCTAGATTTCAACTCACACCGGCCTGCTTTGTTCACGGGCTGGCCCGGCGCGACCGTGGAGCCGGCGCTGCCCAAGATCCCGGCGGCGGACCAGCCAGGCGATTGTACGGGTGTGGGCGGCTTGGGCGTGGGGACGTTGTCCCAAGGCGGCGCCTTTGCACTAGCTCATGCGGAGACGCCACCGCCCTCAGGTGCTGTGGTGGCGATGGCCTTGGGCGATGCGGCCTGCTCCCCGGAGGACAGCGAAGAGAAGTCCCGTACGGTGACGCTGATGGGTACCAAGGGTGAGCCAAGCCGCGAGGTGGTAGACAAGTATCGCCAGTGCAAGCCCGGGGCACAGCTCAAGCGCTGGGGTACCGTGGGGATCGCCGCTAAGGCCGGCTTACTGAGCGTGCCGGTGCCGGTAGGCTGCTACCTGGAGAGCGTCAGCTCGTCGATTGGGCTGCACCTGGTGTCGTGTCGGCAAGTGGACGCGGCGGGCAAGAGCAGCGTCGGTCTGGGCGTCGCGCTGCCCGGAGGAATTAGAATCGAGACCGCGCTGCCCGGGACCAGCGTCGAAGGCTTCGTTGGTTACAGCTACGCGACAGACGGCACCTTGGTGGCCAGGGTGCGCGTCAATGACCAGCGGCGCTACTACCTGCGCAGCCCAGCCCAGCCTGGCGCCGGGCGCTGGTATCCGCTCCCTGTGGAAGCAATTTCAGCCAAGGCGCTGAGCGGTGGTCGGGCGCTGATCGCGCTGCCGGGGCCTACCGTGATGGACCTGGGTCTCGCGCTGCATACGCCGGCGGGCTTGCAGCCACTGCCCACGGTCGCCCTCGGTCAGCACGCGCTGAACTGGGCAGTCACTGGCGATGGCCGCCTGAAGCTGTGGCTACATCCTCGCCTGGCGCACCTAGGTCAGAAGCCAGCCCCCGCGGAAGCGCCGGTGAAGGCCTACTGGGTGACCCAAGCGGGCGGCTTGGTGGCCGCAGAGGAGTGAGCTAGCCGGGTGCCATTCCAAGTCTCCGCGCTGCGCCGCGCTGCGACCTCTTTGAGCGTGCTGCTGCTTGGGCTCACGCCGCTGGCGGCTGCGCCCGTAACCTCGTGCACGCCCGGCGCGCCCAGCGCTAAGCCCCAGCCCCCAGAAGTCGAGCCGGATCCCGCGCTGCCCGGCGTCCCCTACGCTAGCCCACAGCTCAGCGCGCAGCTGGCCGCGCTGCTGGCCGCCAAGGGCAAAGCCTATCGGCCGCGCGCCGAGCACCTGACGCCCGACGGCAGCCCGCAGTTCACCAACCGGCTGATCGGTGAGACCAGCCCCTATTTGCTCCAGCACGCCCACAACCCAGTCAACTGGTACCCGTGGGGAAACGAGGCGTTTGAGCGGGCCAAGCGCGAGCACAAGCCCGTGCTGTTGTCCGTCGGCTACTCCACCTGCCACTGGTGCCACGTGATGGAGCACGAGTCGTTTGAAGACGTGGAGATCGCCACCTTCATTAACCAACACTTCATCCCCATCAAGGTGGACCGCGAAGAGCGGCCAGACGTGGACGGCGTCTACATGTCCGCGGTGTACCTGCTGGCGGGGAGCGGCGGCTGGCCGATGACCGTGCTGCTCACGCCTGAGCGCGACCCGTTCTTCGCCGGCACCTACTTCCCGGCGCGGGACGGCGATCGCGGGGCGCGCAAGGGCCTGCTCAGCATCTTACGCGAGCTGTCTGATAAGTTCCGCAAGGAGCCAAAAGCTGTGGTGGCCGAGGCCAAGCAGCTGAGCCAGCGCATGCAAGCCAGCGCCCAGCCTGCGCCGCCAAGCAGCGTCCCCGGCGCCGGGGTGATCGCCCGCGCCGCTCAAGGCATGGCGCAGAGCTTTGACCCGGTTTGGGGTGGGTTCGGGCGTGCGCCGAAGTTCCCCCGCCCGGCGGCGCTCGAGCTCTTGCTGCGCTACCACCGCCGCACCGGGGATCCCCAGGCCCTGCACATGGTGACCCTTACGCTGGAGCGCATGGCTCGCGGCGGCATGTACGATCACGTAGCGGGTGGCTTTCATCGTTACTCCACGGATCAGCGCTGGCTGGTGCCGCACTTCGAGAAGATGCTGTACGACAACGCGCAGCTGGTCAGCCTGTACGTGGCGGCCTACCAGCTGACCCAGCGTGAGGACTTTGCCGCGCTGATCAAGCAGACCCTGGCCTACATCTCCCGCGAGATGACGGCGCCCGGCGGCGGCTTTTACTCTGCGACGGACGCTGACAGCATCGGACCCTCAGGCCACGCGGAGGAGGGCTACTACTTTACCTGGACGCCTGAGGAGCTCCGGCGAGTGCTGGGCCGGGAGCAGGCGAGGCTGGCCGGTCTGGTCTTCCTGGTGACCCCCGGAGGGAACTTCGAGGGGCGGAGCGTTTTGCAGCGCCGGGCGTCAGACGCAGCGGTGGCCAAGCAGCTCAAGCTGACTGAGCGCGAGCTCGCCGCAGAGCTCGACAGCGTACGCGGCAAGTTGCTTGCCGCGCGGAACAAGCGGCCGCCGCCGCTGCGCGACGGCAAACTGCTGGTGGCGTGGAATGGCCTGATGATCAGCGCCTTCGCGCGCGCGAGCCAGGTGCTCGCTGAGCCGTCCTACGCGAGCGCGGGCGTAGCGGCGGCGGAGTTCTGCTGGAGCAAGCTGCGCGATCCCAAGAGCAGCGACAGCGCGCCCAGGTTGTTTCGCAGCTACATCGCCGGCCACGCCAAACAAGCGGGCTTCCTCGAAGACTATGCGTTCCTTGCCCAGGGCTACCTCGACGTGTTTGAGGCCACGGGTGACTTGAAGTGGCTCACTCGCGCGATAGCCTTGCAGGCTGCCTTGCAAGAGCTGTTCGCAGATCCCAAGGCTGGCGGCTACTTCAGCAGCTCAGGCAGCCACGAGGCGCTGCTCACCCGTGAGAAGGCGAGCTACGACGGCGCTGAGCCGTCAGGCAACTCCGTCGCGCTGCTGAGCGCGCTGCGCCTCGGCGAGCTGACCAGCGACGCCAAGTACACCAAGCAAGCCGAGCGCGGGTTCGCGGCCTTCGGGAGCCAGCTCACGCGGTCGCCGGGATCGTCGCCGCTGATGCTGTGCGCCCTCGACCACTACCTGGACGCGCCACGGGAGGTGGTGCTGATCGCGGGTGAAGATGTCGAGGGGGCAGGGCGCCTGGAGCGAACCATCGCCGAGAGCTACCTGCCGAACCGTGTTTTCTTGCGGATCAGCGGCGACGCGCCCAGCGCCGGCGCGGTCAAGCTGGTCCCGCTCCTCGACGGCAAGTTGGCGCGCAAAGGTAAGGCTACCGCCTACGTGTGCGAGCGCGGACGTTGCGAGCTGCCGACGTCAGAGCCCGCGCAGCTGAAGCAGCAAATCGGCAAGGTCCACCCGCTGGTCGAGCCCGCGCCAGCGCCCCTGCGTTGAGCGCCAAAGACACTGCCAGCCCGCGCCGTGGGGCCCCTCCACCCCCAAATGTGTGGCGCTGTGAAGACGCGCTGGCCCAAGAAAAGTGGCTGAGAAGCCGAGAAAAGCGACATGGTGGGTTTGCGCAGGCTGGGCTTTGCGTGTACTAGTCCCGCCCCCTCGTATGCACGACGCGGCGCTCGAGGATGGTTCGTGGCCTTAAATGCTCTCTTCCGAGAGCGCTGGTTTCAAAGGCCGTTTTCAAAAGGCTGCCTCCCCAGGCAGGCTCGGTGCGCGCGTCACCGCGGTAGGCACAAGCTCGAAAGGCTTTTGCCAGGCGGATTGCTCGAAACTCACAATCAGGCGCTTTGGCGCGGCGCCCTCGCGGGCCCCGAACCAGCTCACTCAGCGCTCGTGGGTCATTAGGTCGATGGGTTGTCGCTTCCGGGCGAGAACGCGTCGATGAGCGGAACCGATCAGCAGTTCGAGGCTGGTTTGCTCCGCGCGGCGCTCTCCACTTGAGGGTCGTCGCATCTACCTAGGCGGCAGTGTGGCCGCTATCTCCTGCGGCAGTGGCCGCGCTCACAGGCGCAAAAGGCGCCGAACCGGCCCAAATACGGCCCGCCCAGTGTACCAATGCAAAACGATCTTCTTAATCGCGACCTCGTCGCGGACGGCGATGTCGCGTCCGCTCCCCAGTCTGCTTCAGCGCCAGCTGCCAAGCCGCCTCGCTCGGCGCCTCGGCGCTCAGCGCCAGCCAACCCAGCGCCAGCCAACCCAGCGCCAGCCAACCCAGCGTCCATTGAAGCGGACTGGGCCAGCGATGACTGGTCCGACGAGGTGGACGAAGACGCGGTGACCTCCACCACCAACGAGCGGCCCAACACCGCCAGCTCGCAGGCCGCTGCGTTGGCTGACGTCATCGCCCACGAGCGGTCGTTAGCTGACACCATCCCGCAAGCGATGGTGTTTGAGACGATCCCCGAGGAGCCGTCGTTAGCTGACACCATCCCCCAGGCTCCTGCGTTCGTGGTCAAGACCGCAGACAGCTCGCCCGGCGCCACCTCGCCTAGCGCCAGCGCTGCGGCGCCCAGCTCACCAACTGCCAGCGCGCCCACTGCAAGCTCGCCCAGCGCTAGCGCCCCGATGAACGCGAAGCAGAAGCGCGCCGCGCGGCGCTTGGCTGCGGCTCAGGCAGCAGCGGGCATCGCAGCAGCGGGCATCGCAGCAGGCGAAGGCGTCGACGCGCCTGACGCAGACCCTACGACTCAGGTCGATCCGTTCGCGGCGGTGCCCGCGGTGCTGCGCAGAGCCCTAGAGCGTCGTGGGTTCGCGGCGCTGACCGAAGTGCAGACGGCGGTGCTCGCCGCCGACCTGCCTGGGCGCAACCTGCGCATCTCGTCCCAGACCGGCTCGGGCAAGACCGTTGCCCTGGGGATGGTGCTGGCCCGCGACATGCTCCCTGGCGGCGACCACGCCGCCGAGTCTGGCTCAGCGCAGCGCGTCGGGCCCGAGGTGCTGGTCATCACGCCGACCCGCGAGCTGGCGACCCAGGTGGCTGAGGAGCTAGCCTGGTTGTTCGGCGATGTGCGCGGCGTCGACGTGGTCTCCGTGACCGGCGGCACCGAGGTCTGGAAAGATCGCAAGCCGCTGGCTCGCAAGCCCCGCATCGTGGTCGGCACGCCGGGCCGCCTAAACGATCACATCAACACCGGCATGTTGGTCCCCGACAGCATCCGCCACGTGGTCCTCGACGAGGCCGACCAAATGCTCGACATGGGCTTCCGCGATGAGCTGGACGCCATCGTCGGCGCGCTGCCCGAAGAGCGCCGCAGTCACCTCGTTTCCGCGACGTTTCCGCCGGCGGTCAAGCAGCTGGCAGATCGCTTCCAGAAGAACCCGCTGCACGTGGCTGGCACCCAGCTGGGTCAGGTCAACCAAGACATCGAGCACGTCGCGCACCTGGTGCGACCGCGGGAGAGCTACGCGGCGCTGGTCAACGTGCTGTTGATGTCCCAAGGCGAGCGCACGCTGATCTTCGTCGAGCGCCGTATCGACGCTCAAGAGCTGTCGGAGATGCTGGCGGGTGACGGCTTCCCGGCGCTGCATTTGAGCGGCGATTTGGCGCAAGCCCAGCGCACCCGCACCTTGAATGCGTTCAAGGCGGGCGTCATCGACACCTTGATTTGCACCGACGTCGCGGCGCGCGGGCTGGACGTGCCGGACGTCATCCGCGTGATCCACATGGGCCTGTCCAACGACCCCGACGTGTACATTCACCGCAGCGGTCGCACCGGCCGCGCCGGCCGCAAGGGGCAGAGCGTGCTGATCGTGCCGTCGACCGCCGAGCGCCGCGTCCAGCGCCTGCTAGGCATCGCGCGGGTCTCAGTGAACTGGCGCCCCACGCCCACCGCGGATCGCGTGCTCAAGGCGCGCACCAAGGCCGCCCGAGTGCGCATGCATGAGCTGTTGCAAGAGGGAGTTCCGGTGTCTCCAGGCGAGCTAGAGTACGCGCAGGCTCTGCTCACCGAGCGCGATCCAGCCCAGCTGGTCGCCGCCTTGCTCAAGTTGAGCGAGAAGCCGCTGCCCCGCGAGCCCTTCGCGCTGTCGTCGGTGACCTCTAAGCCCACGCGCCCCGGCGAGAGCTTTGGGGGCCGCCCGAGCCCTGGCCCTCGTGGCTCTGGCTCGTTTCAAGCCTTCTTCATCAACTGGGGCGAGACCTCAGGCGCCAACCCCAGCCGGGTGATCGCCCACATTTGCCGACGCGGCGGCATCAGCGGCCAAGCTGTCGGTGCCGTGCGGATTGAGGCGCGGACCTCGGTGTTCGAGGTCGCCTCCGACGTCGCCGCGGCCTTCGAAGAGGCCATGCGCAAGCCCGATCCGCGCGAGCCAGGCCTGCGCGTCGAGCGCTTCCGTGGAGCTATTCCGGCCGCCGCGCCTCGAGGGCGACGTGACGATCGCAGCGGCCCAGCGCCGTTTCGTAAGCCACGCCTCGGCCCGGGCGGTCGCGTGAACCCACGGGACGGCGGCCCCGAGACCTTCGAGGCGGGTCAGCCGTTCAAGCGCAAGCGCTCCTTCCAGCGCCACCACTGAACGGGCTGGGCAGCACCATAAGCAAGGGGCCTTAAGCAAGGGCAGGGGGTGGCCAGCGCGTGCCGACTGCCCCCGCTGCGTTTCTGCGGCGCGCGCCGAGTCAGGCTCGAAGCTTCAGCTCAGCTGCGTCGCGAGGGCTTATTTCCTTTAAGGTAATGGTATGCTGCGGGGCAAATGGACGCGAGCAGCTGGGCCGACGTCACGTTTGTCATCGGCGATGGTCTTCGAGCCGCGAGCCATCAACCGGCGTACGGCGTCTTTCTTGAACGAATCCGTACGGAATTTTCTTTGTGACATTGGTGGATCTCCGAGAAGAGTAATCCCGTGCGGGGTGTCCACCAAAGCGGGGCAACTTCATGTATAGCTTTCCGTGTGGAACGCGTGCTCCGAGCCGCGGTTGTCACCGCACGACGAAGTGGGGGCTAGTTCGGCGCCGCGAGCGCGACGTTGCGCACGCCAGTGAGGCTGCTGCGGCGTAGCTTCTGAGCGTGACGAGTCTCCCTACATAGTCAGACGGCGTGGCCCCGATCGAAAACACGCCGTCCGCCGTCGGCGGCGACGCGGCGAGCGCCTTGCCGTCGATGAATAACTCTACTGCGTCGGCTCCCGCGCTGGAGACGCGCAGCCGAGCGGGCGACGCCTCGATGACGATGTGCTCGCCAGCGTCCGGCTGGAGGAAGAAGGGCGGGTTAGATAAAGCTGCCACCACGCTCAGCGTGTGCTTCGCGATCCGTGCGAGCTTTGCTTGGGACGATGAATCCCCTGGGTCTGGCACAGCGGCGGCCAACATGAACCGACGCCCGTCGGCGGCCTCGATCACTCCGTGGTCCAAAGAATCCGAACCTGGCATCCAGCCGGGTTTGTGGCAGATGCGCGCGCCGTCACCTAGGGCAGCGTCCACCCCCGCCTTAAAAAACGAGGGAATCGCGGTGCACAATGCGTTCTCGAGCACCGCCCGATCTGCGGCAGGCAGATCGAAGCGCTCTGCTTCGGAAATAGCGTCGTGCCAAACGACGCGACGCACGGCCTCCGTCAACTCGAATAGGTTCGTGCAGTTGCTTCTGCCACCCTTGCACGCGTAGGTTCCCTTTGCGGCGCGTGCTGGTATTACCTTCGATTTCTCACCTTCCGTGAGCGTGTAGCCGGGTGGGTTCTTGACTTCCAGTTTGCCGTAGCTGGCCTTGATCACGCTATGTGGGAAACCCCGCGCGGCAGTGAGCCAGGTTGCGTTCAGTTGATCGAGCCCGGCGATCTGGACCGTGCGGTCGTAGTCCTGATTGTTGCTCTTCTGAATCGCGCGTCGCACGATGTTGTGCACCACATCTGAGAAGACCCCCTTCCAAGTGACCGTGGCGGCGCCGGTGAAGCCGTGGCTTTGCACATAGTCCAAGGCCGCCAGGGAGCTGAGCAGCTTGATTGTAGACGCCGGCCAAAAAGACTGACTGAAAGCACCAGCCCCGTAGTCGAAGAGGGCGTAGCCCTGACCGTGTGCGTTTTGCTGCACGACCGCGGCGTAGATCTCCGTTCCAGCTGGCGGCGCGTAACCCGCGGCGGACAATCCGCTTTTTAGCGTGGAGCTGTCCACCACCCGCTGAGCCATCTCGTCCCAGCGAAAGGGCGGCGCCATCCCGTCGTCGCGAAGGCTCGGTGGCGCTGCGTCCGCGGCGTCTGTGGGCAGGGCGTCAGCGGTACTGGCTTCCGCACTGTCCGGGTCGGTCGGGCTCGTAGCCGTGCGGTCCGATCCGACGCAGACCAGGGCAAACAGGCCAGAGGCAAATAGGAGCCAACGTCGCATTGGGCTTCAGTATGACCGCTCAAGCTACCCGGGGACAGCCGCCACTTCTCGCCATTGAGCCATTTGCTCCAGAGTCGCACCCGCCCCGCCGATCCGGGCGGCGCTCAGTATGGGAGGGCTGAAATTCGAATGCATTCCAGCATCACAGGGCAGCGCAGAAGCCGTTCTGCGTCGGTCCGGACCCCGTTTTCTCGCAAAAACACGTACCATCGGCGCGGTACGAACACAGGGACAGTTTCGCATTCTGAAACAGCGAGCAGATCTGCGGCGGCTCGCACTGCTCATTCGTCGTGCAGCCAGCTCCCTTGGAGCGCACGCAGCCGCAAGCGCTCCTTCCAGCGCCACCACTGAGCGGGGCTGGGCAGCGTATTAAGCAAGGGGCCTTAAGCCAAGGGCAGGGGGTGGCCGGCGCGTGCCGACTGCCTCCTACCGTGAGGAAGCGGCGTGCCCTGTACCTCCGGCGACGTGCTGGGCGCCCTGACCCGAGATGTGGGCGTTGACGGCACCGACGTCCGGGAAATCAGCCTCACAGACCGCCGCAGCTGGGCCCTGCGCGCCGGGGTTGCCGAACGCGCCGCCAAGGCTCTGGGCAATACCCGAATCAAAAAACAGCGCTACCGGGTGCACCTGGTCGACCGGGGGTAGGCGGGCCCCGGCCGAACAAGCAGATCGCCAAGCGGGCTATATTCAGCCGCACCGTCTGCTCAGCATCAGGTATGGCGGAATATGAGCTATATCTCGCCATATCGTTCTGGACGGGCCCGATGTGGCGAGATACGCTGGCCGGATGGTTCGAATTGTCGGACGTATGGCCGAGCAGACCAGGCTGTCGAGGGTTCTCGAATCTGACGAGGCCGAGTTGGTGGTTGTCTATGGCCGACGTCGAGTCGGAAAAACGTACCTGGTTCGAGAGTTCTTTGGCGAACGGATCCGCTTCGAACTCACCGGCAGCTTCCGGGCGACGCTTCCCGAACAGCTCGCGAACTTTCACGACGCTCTCACGCGCGCGGGGGCGGCAGACTCACCCGTTCCACGGACCTGGCAAGAAGCGTTTCAGGCCCTTCAGAGTTTTCTCCGTGATTCAGAAAGCGCACGCCAGGTCGTTTTTCTGGACGAACTACCCTGGCTGGCTTCGCCCCGGTCGGGGTTCCTTCGGGCGTTCGAGCACTTCTGGAACGGTTGGGCGAGCAAGCAGAGGCGCCTGATCGTCGTGGTCTGCGGGTCAGCCGCCTCCTGGATGACCGCCAGGTTGCTGAAGGCCAAGGGCGGGTTGCACAATCGGGTGACCGCGTCGATAAGGCTCGACCCATTTTCCCTGAAGGAAGCACGAGAGTACCTCTCTCGCGGAGGTCCAGATATCGGCTCTGACCAGACTCTCGAACTCTACATGGCCCTTGGTGGGGTTCCCTTCTACCTGCGGGAAGTCGACCGCGGCGAGTCGGCTGCTCAGGCGATTGATCGGATCTGCTTCTCGCGAGGAGGCCTGCTGCGGACCGAGTTCAACCAGCTGTACAGCTCACTGTTCGAACACTCGGAACGCCACGAACGCATCGTCCGAACTCTCGCGACCCGAAGAAGCGGAATGACCCGCGGCGAGCTCCTTGAAAAGGCGGGGTTCTCGACCGGCGGCGGCACGACAGCACTGCTGGGCGAGCTGGAGGAATCAGGGTTCGTGAACCGCATGAGCAGCTTTGGTCGCGGGGTTCGTGACGGCGTGTACCGACTGAGTGATGAGTACTCCCTGTTTTACCTGCGCTGGCTCGACAAGACGGGCAAAGCCCCCATCAAGAGCTGGGCGACCCATCGCAACACGCCCAGCTGGCACGCCTGGAGCGGAATCAGCTTCGAAGGCGTGTGCATCAAACACACCGAGCAGCTCAAGCATGCTCTGGGCATTTCTGGGGTGGAAACCGATGAATCGAGCTGGTTCCACGTCCCGCGATCGAGCGATGAAGACGGCGCCCAGATCGATCTCTTGATCGATCGCCGAGACGACACCATCAATCTCTGCGAGATAAAGCTGACCGACGACCTGTTCACCATCGACAAGCGTTACGCGGCGGACCTACGACGCAAGCTGCGAGTATTCCGCGAGCGAACCGCTACCCGAAAAACACTGTTCTTGACCCTGATCACCCGGCGGGGCCTGCGTGACACTCAGTACTCTCGCGAGCTGGTCTCGAAGACCGTGCTGCTCGAGGACCTGTTCTCTCGATAGCCGGTGAGCGCTCGAACCCTGTAGCGACACTGCCAGCCAATACCGGTGCGATCGTGTATCGCTGGCCTCGGTGGACGGTGCTGTCGAGCCAAGCTGGGCTCCGCAGCCCGTGGATGCTGAAGCCGACCTGAAAGACCGCGTCCCCTGAGGCGCCACCTAGCTGGCCAGCTGCCAGACTCACTTCCCTCATACCCTCAGCTGGGTCACGCTAGCCAAATGAAGGCGCCCAAGCCCCGCGATGCTCCGGCCTCGGGTAGCTACGAGGACGTCCGGGCGTGGCTGCTCGAAGTCGACCCAGATCTGGTAGCCGCCGCTGCTGACGTGGACCCAACGTTGATCGACTCGGCAAGTCGACGCGCCCCCCTCGAACTGCTCCGCGAGGCAGGCGCCAGCGCGAGGGAGCTGCTGAGGCTTCAGGCGCTACCGCGTAGCTAATGTTCGACCTCGCGGAACTATTGCGATCGCTGCGTGGCGCGGACGTCCGCTTCATCATCGTCGGTGGAGCCGCGGCGGTGCTCCATCGTGCGCCGGTGACCACCGTCGATCTCGACATCGTCCACGACCGCGACCCAGCGAACGTCGATCGGCTGTTTGCGGTGCTTCAACGTTTGGATGCGCACGTGCGGGACCCGGCGGGTCGTCTTCTTCGACCTTCGGCGTCCCATCTCCTTGGCCCCGGTCAGGTCCTGCTCACCACCAGGCTCGGCGACCTTGACTGCCTCGGCACGCTTCACGACGGGCGCGGCTATTCGGAATTGGTGCCGCATTCTGAGCGTATCCATGATGGCGACGCCGAGCTGCTGGTGCTCGACCTAGCGACGCTGATCGAAGTGAAGACGAAGGCGGGGCGGCCGAAGGATCGCATCGTCGTGCCCGTGTTGCTCGAGCTGCTCAGGCGGGAGCAAGGATAGCCAAAGGTGCCGCGTACGTTCCGCCTAGCGGCGGGCACCGACGCGGTCGAGGAACGCTGTCCAGCATGCTCACCGCAGTATCCGCGCTGGGCGCCGCGCTCGACCAACGCTCCGCCCGCTCACGAACCCGCGCCGCACACTGAACGACTGCGCGCGCGACGGGCTCTCGGCCGAGCTGCTACGCGACGCGGCACAGCAAGCCGTTTGCCGTGGGCTCATCATGAAGGCCGAGCTCGACGACGTCGAAGTCGCGCTCAAGCTTCCGGCTAGCCAGCAGCGCCCTCGCGACCGGCGCCGCCACAAACGCGACGTCGGCCAATAAGACCGGGCTGCTCTACTCAAGCGAGGAGCTGGAAGCCGCGATTCGTTGAGCACGGCGCTGCCCAAGCCAGCGAAGCTCGCCGGCCGCACACCCAGCAGCAGGGGGTTTTGGACCTAGCCTTGTAGCGCCGCCCCTGTACCCCCACCCAAGAGAGGTAAGCCCGCCGCAGCCATTGCCCTCGGTTGGGCGCTACATACTGCCGTACGGATATGCGTCTCCACGCGGTTCTCCAGGGTATTCCTCCATCAGCTGCTGCGCAGCACTAAGGAAAACCGACCTGGCATTTTCGCGCACCACGCTAGTAGCTGACTCCGCTGGTCCAGCGACGATGAAGCGTCCGGTGGTGGTCCAGTTGTACCTTGTTGCCCGACCGGCGCGGTGAACATCGAGCACCGGCGTGCCCCCCCAAAAAAAAAGAAATGACCTCAGGCACAGCTGGACTCTGGTGCCACGCGGAAATGTGTGAGCGAAGACCTGCTTCCGTCATGCCCTCAGATGGGCTGCCTCCTCATCACTCTCCCAAAACGTGAGCGGCAGCTGGTCACCGACCTCGATGACGGGCTCGGGCGGGGTGGGCACCACTTGCATCACTTGAAGTCCACAGGCTTGGGCCACGCGGCGCACGGCTTGGCTTCGTTGGCGCACAGCGCGCAATGGACGACCACACGGCGCCGGTCTTTACTGCCGCCGGGCAGTGCTTCAGCGCGGAAGTCGAGTTGTGCCCGGGGACAACGGCCCCGACCTCAGCGTCGCCAGAGCGGGGCCAAATCGAGCCCCTCGGCGTCGAAGGGTGGCGCCTCGATGAGGTCTTCACCGCCGTGGGTCACCAGCAGGCGGTAGGTTTCTCCGTCGAGGGCGAACACCTCGAGAGTCTGAGCGACAGGGTCGACCAGCCAGACGTGCCCCACCCGGTGGCGAGCGTAGATCGGCAGCTTCACTACTCGGTCGAAACCGGCCGTGGAGGGCGAGAGCACCTCGCAACAGAAATCCGGAGGAAGTTCGAGGTAGGGGGCGTCGGGCAGTTCGGGCATGCGTTCACGACGCCAGCCCCCGATGTCGGGCACCAACACATCCCCGGAGAGGTGGAGCTCGGGCTCGAACAGGACCACCCAGCCGCCAGGATGCCCCCCCTTGCCGCTGCCATGAAAGCGACCAACGAGGTGCGCACCCAGGACCGATCCTGCAAGAGCGTGGCGGGTAGCAGGGCGGGGCGAGGTGTGGAGCTCTCCCGCCACCAACTCGGCGACCCGATGCGGCGGAGCGGCCAGCACATCCGCGTAGCTCGCGAGCTTCTTGGCACTGGTGGGCGACATCAGGCTGACATCATAGCACTCGAGCTGTTCGGCTCCAGCGTCACCGCCGTTCGCCACCAGGGCGCAAGAGCCGGCGGACCTGCAACGACTCGGTGCTGACGCAACAGAGAGGCACACTGTGCCGCAGTTTGGGGCGCTTCGGCTGTGTGCCGCGGGGGTTGATGCGGCGCGGCCGTGAGCACCCGGCGGGATCGCCGGGGTAAAAAGTGGCTGGAAACTCGGCTGCCCCCATCATCGCGCCTGGCATGTAAGTGCAAAGGCGTCGGCATGCGCTTTTCTTGGGGTGGGTCCTGTGTCTCGCGCTGCACGCTGGCAGCGTCCGTGCGGCAGCTGTCGCGGTGCCCTCGCGTAGAACCTGCGGCCCAGGCACCCGCCAAGCAGTGGTATGGTTGGCAGCTGCTACTTGCCGACGGGACTACGGTCGCCGCCACGCTGCTGAGCCAAAGCGGTGAAGTCCTGCTCGCCGGCTACTTGGCGCTTCCTCCGACAGTTGCTCCGCCCTCCACCCCCCCTAAGAACCGCGTGGAACTACGGCTTGGTCACCGTGCGGTTGAACAGGACGTTCCCGTCTTCGTCGTAGAACCAGCCGTTGAACACCTTGCCAGTGATCTCGACTAGCAAGAAGCCGCCGGTCGCGTCGGACTCCCAGAACTTAGGGGTCCCGCGGCCCTCAAGGTCTGTGGTCTTGGCCCCAGCGCCAGACACGATGAACTCGGTGCCGCACTTGGGCTGTAGCCACTGCATGTTGTGGTCATGGCCGCAGATGTAGACGTCCAGCTTGCCGCAAATGCCCTCTTCCATGAAGGTCTTCACGTTGCCGCCGCTGACCACCGGGATGAACGGGATCCCCTCGTAGGTGCCGGCGTTTCCGTGCTTGCCGTTGGAGATATACGGGTGGTGCCCGAAGCCGATCTTCCACTCTGACATGCTCTTCGCCTGTTCAGTGCGCAGCCAGTTGAGCTGATCTACGTCGCCGCTCAAGAACACCACGTTGGTGTCTAGTGCATACAGCGAGAGCCCCGGGTGCTCCATGTTGTAGTAGCGCGACGGGAACATCCACTTGCTCGACTGAGCGGCGTAGTCGATGTAGTGCTTCGCCTTGCCCAGCTCCAGGCCCGCGCCGCCGCTTCCGTAATCGTGGTTCCCCAGCACCACGTAGAACGGGAAGGAGAGGCTCGTGTAGACGTCTTCAAACTTGGTCTGAAACTGCGAGTCACCGGGGCCGCTGACGCCGACGTCGTAGAAGTTGTCGCCTAAGTAGAGCGCGAACTGGCAGCCACCGCGGGTCGCGCACGCTGTCTCGATGGCGCCGGCGACCTTGTACTGCGTGGGGTTGCCTTCGCCCGCGTCGCCCAGCGCCACGAAGCGCACCGTGCCTGGCGCGCCCGCGCTACCACCGCTTCCGCCTGCGCCGCCGCTGCCAGCTTGTGCGCCGCTACCACCCGCGCCGCTGCCACCCGCGCCGCTGCCACCCGCGCCGCTGCCACCCGCGCCGCTACCGCCCGCGCCGCTACCGCCCGCGCCGCTTCCGCCTGCGCCGCTTCCGCCTGCTGCGCTTCCGCCGCTGGACCCTGCGGCGCCGGCTGTGTTGCTGCCGGCGCTCCCGCCCTCCGCGCCACTCCCCGTGTCGCTGCTGTCCGAGCCGCTACAGCCCAGGCTGAGCGAGCCGACTAGGCCAAGGACCAACCACGCGCTCGTTGAGCGCGCAAACCAGGGTGCGAAGTGTTGCGTCATGTAAGCTCCGGGCTGTAAGCCTAACGAGTGTTGGGTGATAAGTCGACCCAACACTGCAGTCCGGCCCCCGCTAAATCTGCGCGACCCGAGCGCCGCGCGTCCAAACGGCGGCGGCGCGCCCAGCGCGTCCAGGCGCGCACCTTGCAGCACATTCGGACACTCAGCGGGCTCAGCTCACTGGCTGGCGGCCACCACGTTCAGGTGCTTCGCGTCAGGCTCAGCCGGGTAGCTGTAGAACTGCTTGCACCACTTGCGGTACTGGGCAATCGGGCCGTCGCCGTCGCACAACATCGGGCGCTCCCACTGCATCTTATTTTCCCAGATGGGAATGTCTTGGCCCAGCTGGCGCTCAATCTCCGCGATGAAGGCCTTGCCCACGCCCCGGGTGATGTCCCCACCGCCCAGCTTCTTGACCTGAAACGCGAAGCGCACGTCGACGTACTCCGCGTCGATGGGGGTCACCGAGTTGATCAGCAAGGTCTCAACCAACCCGCGGAAGCGCACCGTGGCAAAGCCAAAGCCGTGTGACATGCTCTCTACCGTGCCATCGACTTTTCCGCGTGGAGTGTCCATGCCGGTGTCAGAGAACACGCGCATGGTGTGCTCTTTGAACTCCGCTTGGCTGGTAGGCAGGTTCTTGGCGCCGTGCACGTAGTGGAAATGCGCCGAATCTACGGCGTTTTCAGCCATTTCTTGGTTGGTGGTCTTGATCTTCCAAGAGCGCCGCTCCTGGGTCGTCCACTCTGCGTCGCCGTGCTCAGGCACCTCTGGTAACTCGTAGGCGGGTGGCGCGCCTTCAGCGTGGTGCCAGACCATGATCATGTCGGCGACCTCGTGGATCGGCCAGCAGGCGACCCGCGCCTTGGGCGGGATGCGCTTGGCGTAGGGCACGTCGGTGCACTCGCCCGTGCCGTCAAATTTCCATGCATGAAATGGACACTCGATGGCGTCGCCGATCACCTTGCCGCCGTGCCCGAGGTGCGCGCCCATGTGCGGGCAGTGCGCGTCGAGCACGCTGAGCTTGCCGGCTTCCGAGCGGAAGATCACCAGATCTTTGCCAAAATACCTGAGCGGCTTGACCTCGCCGGGCGCGATCTCATCAGCGTAGGCGACCTGGAACCAGCCGTTGGGGATCGGGGGCGTGTAGAAGCGGCTACTCATGTCCCCCAGAATAGAACATGTTCTATTATTTGCCAGCGCATTATTTTCTGCCGCAAAAGCCACGATCCGCAGGGCCTTCGCGAAATTCCGCGCACCGCGCCGGCGGCCGCTGCCAACTCAGCCAACTCATACGTCGAGATCGTCGGCTTCTTCGGCGCGGTCCATGATGAAATGGAAGCGCTGCCCCGGATCCTTACCCATCAAGTCACTGATGATGCGATCGGTCTCCAGAGCGTCGGCGATGTTCACCTGGATCAGCCGCCGCGTCAGGGGGTTTAGGGTCGTCTCCCACAGCGTCTGCGGCATCATCTCACCCAGGCCCTTAAAGCGGGTGATCTCCACCTTGGCGTTGCCCTTCTTGTACTGGGCGATGATGCGATCGCGGTCCGGCTCATCCGCAGCCCAGTACGTCTCCTTGCCGATGTCCATGCGGTAGAGCGGCGGCACGGCCACGAACACCTTGCCCGCCTCGATCAATTTGGGCAGGTGGCGATAGAAGAAGGTGAGCAGCAGCGTCGTGATGTGGTGTCCGTCGCTGTCCGCGTCAGCTAGCAGCACGATGCGCTCGTAGCGCAGCTTGCTCTCGTCAAAATTCTGACCGACGCCGCAGCCCATGGCGATCACCAGATCGGTGAGCTCCTTGTTCTCCATCACCTTGCTGAGCGCGGTGGCCTCAGTGTTCAGCACCTTACCCCGCAGCGGCAAGATGGCTTGCCTGTTGCGGTCGCGGCCCTGCTTGGCAGAGCCGCCTGCCGAGTCACCCTCGACGATGAACAGCTCAGTATCCGCGCGGTTTTTAGCGATGCAGTCGCTGAGCTTGCCCGGCAACGTCAGCTTGCCGCTGGTCGCCGTCTTGCGGCTGACCGCGGCCGACGCCGCGCGGGAGGCTTCGCGGGCGCGCGCGGCTTGCACGATGCGGTAGGCGATCTGGTCGGCGACGCTCTTGTTGCTGTTGAGCCACTGCTCAAGGGTCGGGCGCACCGCGCCGTCGACGATGCTCTGCACCTCGAGGTTGTTCAGGCGGTCCTTGGTCTGCCCTTGAAACTGCGGCTCTGCGATGAACACGCTGAGCACGCCCACGATGCCCTCACGGATGTCGTCACCGGTCAGGTTGACTCCGCGCGGAGTTAACTTGTGGGTGTCGATGAAGTTCTTGACCGCCTTGGTGATGCCCGAGCGCATGCCGTTCTCGTGGGTGCCGCCCGAGGCGGTCGGGATCCCGTTGACGTAGCTCAAGATGCGCTCGTCGGTGGATTCGGTCCAGTGGAACACCATCTCGATGCGCGCGCCGTTCTCTTTGAACAACGTAAACGCCTCGTGGATCGGGCGGTCACCGCGCTGCTTGGTGAGCTTCTTCAGGTAGTCGGCGACGCCCTCGTCGTGCTTGAACAGGTCTTTAGTGCCGGCTTTGTCGTCGTTGAACTGGACCTTCAGCCCTTTGTGCAGGTAGCTGGCTACCTCGAGCCGCTCGCGGATGGTGTCGGCGTTGAAGTCGATGCGCGGGAAGATGCGCGGATCCGGGCGGAAAAACACGGTGGTGCCGCTGCCCCGGGCCTTGCCGAGCTTCTTCAGCTTGCCCTGGACCACGCCAGCGGCAAAATGCATCTGAAACTCGGCGCCGTCGCGCTTGACGGTGGCCACCAGCTCAGCCGACAGCGCGTTGACGACGCTCGCCCCGACGCCGTGCAGGCCGCCGGCGGTCTTGTAGCTGCCGCTCTCGAATTTGCCGCCGGCGTGCAGCGTCGAGAAGATGATCTCGATGGCGGGCTTCTTGAACTTAGGGTGCATGTCGACGGGCATGCCGCGGCCGTTGTCGCTGACGGTGATGGATTTACCGTCCTTGTGCAGGGTGACCACCACCTCAGTGGCGTGCCCGTTCATGGCCTCATCGATGGAGTTGTCCACCACCTCCCACACCAGGTGGTGCAGCCCCGAGGATCCGACCCCACCGATGTACATGCCCGGGCGCTTGCGCACCGGGTCCAGGCCCTCTAGGACCGTGATGTCTTTGGCGCTGTAACTCATGCTTCTGCCTCTAACTCGTTGGGCGCCGCCGGGACGTCGCGGACCACGCTGATCAGGGTGCCGCGCTTGATCACCTCGCGGCCCTTGCCGCCGCGGCCGGTCAAGCCATAGCGGTTGAGCGTGATGCGCTGCTCACCGCCGATGCTGGTCTTCAAGGTCAACCCGTCGGAGTCTTTAAGTGCCGCGTGGAAACCAACTAGCTCATCGTCCTTGCCCAGCTTCATCAGCATCACGCCCTTGCCGGGGCCCGACAGGTAGTTCACGTCGGTCACGGCGCAGAGCAGGGCGCGGCGCCCCTTAGAGGCGGCGATCAGCGTCTCTTGGCCGCTCGCCGCGCACACATTGAGCATGCGGTGGCCCTTGGCTGGCCGCGCGTAGCGCCGACCCGAACGGGTGCTTGGCTCCGCTAGCGGCGCCAATCCAAAGCACAAGCCGTAGCCGTCGGTGGAGGCCGCGACGCCGAACGTCTCGGGGTAGGTCTTCTCGTCGCCCTCTAGGCTGCCCACCACCCGAGGATCCAAACTCAGCGCGGCGACGATGGCCTCGCCGTCCTTCAGCTTGAACAGCTTCTGGATCGGCTCGCCGTAGCCGGTGGTCGCTGGGATATCGATGATGCGGCAGGTGTAGGCGGTGCCGAAGTTCGAGAAGAACACCACCGTGGCCCGCGTGGAACCTGCCATCCAGCTCAGGATTTGATCGCCCTCGCGCAGGCGCACCTTGCTGATGTCTTTGATGTCACGCTGGCGCTTGACCCAGCCGTCGCTGGTCAGGAGCACCTGGGTGTCTTCGGCGACGATCAAGTCCTCAGCCGAGAACTCGGGCTCGTCTTCCACGGCCTCGATCAGCGTGCGGCGCCGGCCTTCGCTGCCCAGGCTGCGGCCGATGTCGATCAGCTCGTCTTTGACCACCGCCCAGCGCCCAGCCGGCCCCGACAGCAACTTCTTGATCTCGCTGGCGCGCTTCTTTTTGTCTTTGAGCTCGTCTTGGATCACCAAGATCTCGAGCTTGGCCAAGCGGTACAGCTTGAGCTCTAGGATGGCGTCGGTCTGCTCCGCATCCAGACGGAAGCGCTGGATGATCTTGGCGGCCGCGTCGGCCTTGCCGTCGCTCTTGCGGATCAGGTTGATGATCTCCATCAACGCGTCGAAGACTTTGACGAAGCCTTCCAGGATGTGCATGCGCCGCTCAAGCTGCCCGAGCTCATGGGCCAGGCGCCGCGTCACCACTTCCAGGCGGAACTGCAAAAAGTGCCACAAAATGCTCTGCAAATCGAGGCGCTCGGGCCGGCCCACCTCGGGGTTCTCGGTCGGCACCAGGCAGGTCAGGTTGACGTTGAAATTCTGCTGAAGCGGCGTGTTCTTGTACAGGTACGCCAGCACCTTGGCTTCGTCCGCGTCGGACTTTAGCTCCAGCTCAATCGCCACGTCGACGCCCGAGACGTCGCGCACGTCGACGATCAGCGGCATTTTGCGGCTGGTAACCACCTCGGCGATGCGCTCGACCAGGCTGCTCTTGTTCACGGCGAAGGGGATGCTGTCGATGATGATGGTCTTCGACGATTTGCCGGTGCTGCCGGGCTTCCAGGTGCCGCGCAGCTTGATCGCGCCTTGACCCGTCTCGTAGACCTGCTTGATCTCCTCCACCGTGGAGACGATTTGCCCGCCGGTCGGGAAATCTGGGCCTTTTACCGTGCGGCAAAGCTCGCGGCTGCTCAGCTCTTTGCCTTCTAGCAGGGCGTCTAGCAGGCGCACGGCGGCCGCGCAGATCTCTTCTGGGTTGTGGGGCGGGATGTTGGTGGCCATGCCGACGGCGATGCCCGTGGCGCCGTTGATCAACAGGTTCGGCAGCTTCGAGGGCAGCACCACCGGCTCGGTCTTGCTGCCGTCGTAGCTCGGCCGAAAGTGCACCGTGTCTTGGTTCAGCTCGACCAGCAAGTCCGTGGCGACGGGGGCCAGCCGACACTCCGTGTAGCGCATGGCGGCCGCAGGGTCGCCGTCCAAGCTGCCGAAGTTGCCCGAGCCAGAAACCAGCGGCACCCGCAGGCTGAAGGGCTGCGCGATGCGCACCAACGCGTCGTAGATCGACGAGTCTCCGTGGGGATGATAGTTGCCCATCACGTCGCCCACCACCTTGGCGCATTTGCGGTGCTTGGCGTCAGAGGTCAGCCGCTGCTGCCACATGGTGTACAAGATGCGGCGCTGCACTGGCTTCAGCCCGTCGCGCACGTCAGGCAGCGCGCGGCTGGTGATCACGCTGAGCGCGTAGTTCAGGTAGCGCGTCTGAGCGATCTCGTGCAGCGGCTGGACGGTCGGTGGCGGCGGCTCTGCCGTCGACTTGCCACGGCCTTTGCCACGTCCGCCGCGGCCCGCGCCGTCATCTCCGCCGTCGCTGCTGCCTCTGCTCTTGCTGTTGGGGGTGGTCTTGTTTCGGCGGGTTGCCAAGTTCGCTTACCTATCTTTTGGGGCGTTTGCGGTGACCAAGACAGCTGCGCTGGCCGCTCTTGGACTTATTGAAGGTGTCTCGGTAGCTGCTTTTACATCGGAAGGGCAAATAAGCGACGAAGCCCAAGTCTTCCGGTAACTTGCCAGTATGACGCAATGCGCTATCTCGTCATCCACCCCAGCCCAGCATCCAATTTTCAGGGGGGTGGAGGGCACAAACCCCACGGAAACGCGCGCTGCCACGCAGTGGGAGGCTCTGGCTGCGCGCCGCAGGCAGCCCTGGCAGAGCCGCCACTCCTGCATCTTTGTGGGCTCAACAAAATCCCCACCAGTCGGTTGACCTGCCGATTGTGTCCCCGCGCGGAACGGCGTTACGCTCCCGCCATCACGCCGCCGTGGGTCGGAGGCGCAGATCCGCGGCGATCCAATGAGTGCCGCGAGGCTTAGAGCAGCGGAGGTGGACCATGAAGCTTAGCAACATCACAGGGCGCGGGATGCAGTGGGGCGCGATGGCAGGAGCCGCAGGTTTGCTGCTGGTCGCTTGCGGCGATTCGGATGGGGGCGTAGGCAGCACCGCCAGCGGCGGTAGCGCGGGCACTGGCGCCGCGACGTCCGGCGGGACGAGCGGCAGCGCGACTGGCGGTACGGGCAACGCTTCCACGGGCGGTACGGGTAACGCTTCAACGGGCGGCTCAGGCAATGCTGGTTCAGGTGGCGGGGGTAACGCAGGCTCCGGCGGGACGGGCAACGCGGGTTCCGGCGGTACGGGCAACGCAGGCTCAGGCGGCACGGGCAACGCAGGCACTGGCGGCAACGGCGGCTCAGGCGCGGTGACCAGCAACGAGTGCTTCGCGGACATCCAAGACGGCCTGATCGTGTGGGACTACGACGTCCAGGGCATCACCACCGGCAGCCACTGCAAGGGCACCAACCAGCAAGACATCAAGGGCATTCAACGCATCGTGTACTTGGGCGACTCGATCATGAACGGCACGCCGCCCACGCCAGCGGCGCAGATGGTGCGCAACCGCTTGGATCCGCTGCTCAAGGCGCGCTTTCCCGGAGCGACAAGTAAGTCCTGCGCGGTCAACGGCGCGCGCAACGACGACCTGATGAAGTCGCAGATCCCGAACTGCTTCGGCGACGCCGCCACGCGCAACGTCAAGACGCTGACCCTGGTGATCTCCGGGGGCAACGACATCGCGGCCATCGCTGGAGACAAGCCACCACTGGCTGAGGCGAAGGCCGAGGCGAGCGGCTATGTCGCTGAGTTCCGGCAGGCCATCGAGTACCTCAAGGACTCGACCAATTTCCCTGCTGGAAATGACGTCGTGTTCAGCAACGTCTACGAGTACACCGACACCAGCGCGAACCTCAGCTCATGTGCCCTGGCAAACCTGGTCGGTCTGAGCGGGACGTGGCTCAACGGCGCCGCGGTGCTGGTGGGCATGAACGAGCAGTACGCCAAGATCAGCGTGGACACCGGCTCTGACATGGTGTTCATGATGGAGGACTTCTGCGGACACGGATACAAGCGGGACGACGCGAGCCTGCAGTGCTACCGCGGTCCCGGTACGCCGCTGTGGTTTGACCTGACCTGCATTCACCCGAACCCAGAGGGCCACGGTGCGTTGGCGGATATGTTCATGAAGGTGATCACGGAGTAGCCCCCTAAAGTAGCCGAATCATGTGGCGCCCGCTCGTTGCGGGCGCCGCTGTTTTGTGACTTGAGCAGTTGGTAGCGCTGGTCGGGTGTGGCACCTGCGCAGGTGCTCGCTCGTGTGTGTCAGAGGTGGTGCTAGGCCCGCCACCCCCAAACCCGCTGATCGAAAGGCCGGCGTCTGAGACGCTGCGCGCGCGCCCCCCGCGTTTCCTCGCTGCATGGGCTGCTGACAAACCTCAGTTTTTCGGCTCTAGGCGCGGCGGAGTTGCTCCGCTCTGGGATTGAGCGGAGGCTTGGCGGAGCGTTGTGCAAGCCCCAAACCAGACCCAGCCGCGACGTAGCCCGCGGCGCGCGTTGGCGAGCGTCATGGGCGCCGGCCTGGCCCTTGCCCTGGTGGTCGGCTGCAGCGACGAGGATCCGGCAAGCGGCGGCCTGCTAGACGGCGGCGCAGGTGGCCTCAGCGCGGGCGCTGGGGGTGCAGACGCGAGGGCTGGCACCGCAGGTGTGGCTGGCGCGCCGGGCGGCAATACGACGGGAGGCAGCGCAGGCAGCCAAAGCGGCGACGCCGGCGTGGACGCAGCAGACGCTGACGCGGGCTCAGGGCCTTGCCCGGAGGATATGGTGTTGATCGATCCAGGCGCCGCGCCACCGGCGCCACAGCTGCTAGCGCCGGTGTGCATGGATCGCTATGAGGCGCCGAATCGGCTAGGGGAGCTGCCGCTGGTCATGCTCAACTTTGATGAAGCCGAGGCCTGGTGTGGTCGCCACCACAAGCGGCTGTGCTTTGACGACGAGTGGACCTACAGCTGCGCTGGACCCGAGGGTTATAAATATCCTTACGGCAACACGCGGCGGCCAGGCGTGTGCAACGACGCCAAGCTGTGGAAGAGCTACAACCAGTCGTTGCTGAACGGCTGGCCATACACCTTCGACGGCTCCGGCTATGACACGCTCGAGGCGCTGCTCAGCGGCGTGAGTGACGTGTCGAGCAGCGCGCAGGCCGCGGCCGAGCACATCCGCGCGCTGTACCAAGCCGAAGTCGCAGGGAGCTACCCGGGGTGTCTGGGGGTGGGGGAGGCGCGTGATCTCACCGGCAGCGTAGAAGAGTGGACGCGGCGGCGCAGCGGCGGCGAGCCGCAGTTTCACGGGAACCTCAAGGGGCGCTATTGGGCGGACACGCGCACTTGTCAAAATAACATCACCACCCACGGTGACGGCTTCCGGTTTTACGAGATCGGCTTCCGTTGCTGCTCGGAGCCTGAGCTATGACCGCGCCGCCCGCCTCAACTCGGTTACCCGACGGAAACTTGAGCTTTAGCGAGTTCGCTGCGCAGCCTGATGATCAGCTCGATCTGTACGTCGGGGCCCTACTGCTGGCGCGCGACGCGCGGCCGGGGGTCAACTGGCGCGCCATCGACGATCAGCTGACAGCGCTCGCGGCGCCGCTTTGCCACCTCGCCCCGGCGCGGCTCAGCGACCAAGCTGAAGGCCTGGCGCTGGAGCTCGGTCAGCGCTTTGGGCTCCGCGGCAACGCGGCCGACTACTACGATCCGGACAACTCGTTCATCGATCAGGTCTTGCTGCGCCGAGTTGGCATCCCGATCAGCCTCTCGCTGGTCTATATCGAGGTCGCGCGGCGGGCCGGCATGCAGGCGGCAGGGGTCGGCTTTCCTGGGCACTTTTTGGTGCGCCTGGACGCGCCGGGCGATCACCTGATGCTCGATCCATTTGCCGCGGGGAGAACGCTGGACACGTACGACCTGGAGCAGCGGATGAGCCAGGCAGGCTGGCCGCGCGGGGTGCTGGACCTGGGGTTGCTCGACCCAAGCCCGGTGAGGCTGATCCTCGCGCGCATGCTGACCAACCTGCGCAGCGTGTACCTGAAGCGCGCGCAGCTGCCGCGGCTGCTGTTGATATTGGACCGCATGGTTTCACTGCTCCCAAACTCCAAAGAGGCATTGCGTGACCGCGGGGTGTTGAACGCTGAGCTGGGCGCCCCCGAGGCCGCGCGCTCCGATTTGAACGAGTACCTCAGGCGCTGGCCCAACGCCGAGGACACCGGGGCGGTGCGCGGCGTGCTGGAGCGGGTCGGGCCGGCGACGTCACGCAGCCTGAACTGACACGGGCACACAGGCTAGCGCGCCGCAAATCATACGCGCAGATTGAACAATCGCCTGCGGCCTCAGCGGATGATTACGGCCGCTATGAAGTTCGCGCTAGCTGCTCGCCGGCCGGCCAGCTGCCAAGGCTGGGATCTGAGGCCGCGCCGTGCCTTTCGCTGCGGCGAAAGCTTGGCTGCGCTTTCGACGAAACCTAGCAGTGTGGTAGCAGCCACAAGCCAAACCCGCGCCCCAGCCTAGACACGCTCGCGCAGCGCGTCTGGCGTGCACCCCCCTCGGCACGCTCCCCGCGGCACGCGCCGCGGACACGGACGACCCGCTCAGCATGCGACTCGCACTGATCCTCTCCTCCAACTACTCCCAGAACCCCCACTACCCGCCGCAGCCCGCGTGCGCGCTGGACGGCGATTTGCTTGAAGATCGCTTAGCAGAGCCCGACGCGCGCTTCGCGCTCGATCGGGTCAGCGCACGGCGCAAGCTGCGCGCTCGACTTGCGCGCTCGCTGACCGCGGTCGAAGACGGCGACACGCTGTTTTACTTCTCGGGCTACGCGACCTTGGTGGACGGTGAGCCAAAGCTGGTGCTCGACGATCGCCGCGGCGGGGTGTTTGCCGCGGGGAAATTATGCGAGCTGCTACGCCTGCGCACCGGGGCGGCGCTGGTGATGCTCGACCTCGTGCACCGCCAGGACCCCGACAACCCGCTGCTCGGCGTGGAGCTGGTGGATGCGTTTCGCCAGCGCTTCATCGGAACCCTGGGCCTTGACGTGAGCCTGTTGATCGCAGCGCGTGTGGCGAGCGACGCCGGGGCTCAGCCGTCAATGCTGACCAGGCTGTTCTTGCTCGGCCTGGAGCGCGCCGAGCGGGAGCGTCGCGCGGTGGACTGCGCTGAGCTGTACCAGCGCATGCGTGAGGATCCGGGGTTTGAGGCGCTGAAAGCCGTGGGTTTTTTCGCCGCGAAGCGGCCGCTTCAGGTGCTGTTGGCGCCGCGCCAGAGCGAGCGCCCAGCAGCTCCCTCGAGCCCGCAGCCGTCTAGTGCGCAGCCGTCTAGCGCGCAGCCGTCTAGCGCGCAGCCGTCTAGTGCGCCGCATGGGGCCGGGCCGGTTTCAGACGCGGCGCCCCTCAGCTCAGGCCGCCTGGGCAAGCCGCCACCCAAGCCGACGAGCCAGCGTGAGCCGAGCCTCGCCGGGACGGCGAGTCGCGGCGCGGTCAGCAGCAAACCAGCGCGCGATGAACCACTCAGTAGCGTCAGCGGAGGAGCGGTCAGCAGCGGTGCGCCCAGCAGCAGCGGACCGGTCAGCGGGGCACCCAGCAGCGCAGCGCCCCTCAGCAAGCCCCCACCCCCGGATCCGGCCGAGCTGCTTGCCGCAGGGCAATACGACGCTGCGCTCACTGAGTATAAGAAGCGGCTCCTGCGCCTGGGCACTAAGCGCAGCCCGGAGCACGCCCAGATCTACGTCGGGATGGCTCGCGCCAAGGCGGGGCAGGGCAGGGCGGACGAGGCGCTGCATAACTACGACAAGGCGCTCAGCATCACCCCCCTCGACGCGGTGGCGTTCGCTGAGGCCAAGGCGCTGGTGTTAGCCAACGGCGACATCCAGCGCCTCAGCGAGTGGGTAGGTCGCCGCGCGGAAGAGACCAGCGACCCACAGGTCAAGGGCCAGAGCCTGGTCGAGCTCGGCAAAATTTGGCTCGAGCATCAGGACCCGCGGCGCGCGGTGAGCGTGCTAGAGGCCGCTTGCGCGGCAGATCCATCCAACCCGCACGCCTATTTGGAGCTCGCGGCGGCGTTCAGCCAGCTCGAGCGGCCAGCGCAAGCCATCCGCGCGCTGGCTTCTGCGGGAGCCGCGCTCACCGAACCTGCAGAGCAGGCCACGGTTTGGATCCGAGCGGCAAGGATGGCCGACGCCGAGCTGGAGGGCGGCGAAGAGGTGCTGGAGCTGTGCCGGCGCGCGCTGGGCGTACACCCCGCGGCGCTGGAAGCGCTGGAGCTGATGAGCCACGTGCTGGCGGGCCGGCGCCGCTACGCCGACTTGGCTGCGGCGTATGAAGACGCGCTCGAGCGCACCCCGCTTGGCCCAGTGAGCTTTGAGCTCGGCAAGCGCCTCGGCCTGTTGTATCGAGATCAGCTGGACGAGTTGGGTGGCGCGCGGCGCAGCTTTCAGCGCGCGCTAGACAGCGATCCGACCCAGCTTGAGCTGTATTACTTCGTCAGCGAGCTGTACGAGGCCGAGCGGCAGTTTGTACAAGCCGCGCGGCAGTTTCAGCTTGCCGCACGGTATCATCCAAGGGACCCAGACGTGTACCGGCGCGCGCTGTGGTTGTTTGAGCAGGCTGACGACCCTGACGCCGCTTGGAACGCCGCCATCGCACTAGAGTCGCTGGGCGAGGCGGATATCAACGAGTCGCTGCTGGCCGACCAGCACCGACCTGAGGGTGCCATCTCACCTAGCTGCGGCCTCGACGCCGCCCGCTGGCGGGCAGCGGCCATGGGGCTCGGCAGCGGCCGAGATGGCGCTGAGCGAGGCATCGACGCGCTGTTCAGCGCGCTGGAGCGCGGCGCCCTGGCGCTAGCCCGTGAACTCGCGGGGCGTTCGCCCTGGCTTGATGGCGCGACGTTGCAGGCGGCGGGGTCCACCGCGACGCTGGTGCGCTCGCTGGGCTGGGCGGCGCGGGTGCTGGGCGTCGAGGCGCCCGAACTCTGGATCCACGCGGATTGGGAAGGCGTCTTCGGGAGCGAGATCGGCGTGCGCGTGTTGCCAGCGGTGGCGGCTGATGCGGCCGCTGCAGACACAGGTCAAGGCGCGTCGGCGGTGCGCGTGCTCGCGGCGCAGCAGCTCGGCTCGGGGCTCGGGCCGCCGGAGCTCGGCTTCATTTGGGGTCGCACCTTGGCGGGCCTGGTCACGCCCTTTGAACTGGGCGAGGTCTACAGTAGCGACGTTGAGCTCGGGAGGTTGCTGCTCGCGGGGCTCGCCATTGGCGGCGCTCAAGCCGCAGCGCTAGACGAGCACAGCCAGCGTGTTCGAGAGGCGCTGCTCGACGAGCTGACGGAGGAAGAGCGGGCGGCTGTGGAGGCCGCGGTCGCGGGGCTGCGTATAAGCCAGGTCAGCAAGCAGCTGATGGCTTGGCGGCGCCGGGTCGCGTTCGGGCGCAGCCGGGTTGGCCTGCTGTTGGCGGGCGATCTGGAGCACGTGCGTGACTTGGTTGAGCGCGTGCCGTTGCCTGGCGCCACGCCTCAAGAGGTGCTGGATGATCTGCGGGCTTTCTCTATCAGCGAGCCTTACCTGAGCTTGCGCGCGGACCTCGGCATCGCCGTGGGCTGAGCCGGGCGGCGCGCCGGTTTATTGCCGCGGGGTTGCGCGTCGACGCGCTGCGCGGTCAGGGCGCCGGCGTGCGGTTCTCGCACTGATAGGCGCCGAGCAGCACGTAAGCCCGGGCGCAGCGGATCTTCAAGGTGCGCCGGCTCTCGCGGGACTCCTGAAACTCGAAGCTCTGGGCGAACGGCGTGCGCTCTTCGCGGACCTTGTTGGCGCCGCAGCCGGGCTTGCCGCAGACCAAGGTCTCGGCTTGCCCCTGCACCTCAGCGTTGTCTCCCAGCACGTTGAGCAGGCCCAAGGCGGAGGCGCCACCCACCACCGCGAAGATCACGAGGCGTACGGCGGCGCGGGTGTTGTTGGTCATTGGTTGCAGCCTGATGTTTGGCGCACGCGCCCTACTTGCCCTGGGCGCACATCTCGAGTTCGAAGAACGGCCACGCGATGTCTTTCGGCCAGTACAGCCCGCAGCCGACCTGCACCAGGTGCTTCATCAAGATCCCGCGGTAGTAGGAGCCGTTGCGGATGTAGATGTCTTGGTCCGTGCGCTCTTTGTCGCACTGCTCACGCAAATCTGCGCGGGTGGTGATCTCGAGGTACACCAGGCCGCCGGCCATTGCCGCGAGGTTCGCGATGGCCGGCGCGACGTCAGGATCCGGCAGGTACTGCAGCACGCCTTGGCAGATCACCAGATCGTGGCGCTTGCGATCACGCCAGCGCGCGACGTCTCGGGTCTCCCAGCCGTGCTTCTTGCACATGGCCTGGCTGACCTCAGTACCCACGTACTTGACGCCCTTCTTGTTCTTCTCGATCCAGGTCTTCCAGTGGCCGACCCCAGCGCCAATATCCAGCGCGGATTTGATCTTGAGGTTGTTGTACTCCGCGAACGAGAAGACGAAGCTCGCGAGCCGCGCGTGCTCCTCTTCCGAGACCACGCGGGTCTTCGGATCCTCGTAGAAGCGGTGGTAGTACGCTTCGTCGAAGCGACGGAATTGGTCCATACGGTTAGTCTAGTCCGAGACGGCAGGTTTTGGGGGGACACGGCGCGTTTAGAGTCAGCAGAGCGCGGCGCCACGGCGCTGGGCCCGTCCACCCCCAGAACGATTGTCGCTGAGGCGCGCCCTTCAGAGCGCCTAGAACTTGTAGTCGGCGTTGACGTTGAGCACGCCGATGGACTGGCTGTACTTGCCGTTGGCGTTGGGGCCGCGGGAAGGCGCCGATTGCAGGGCCAGCACTGAGCTGCTGGTCTCGCGGGAGAGGTAGAACACTTGGGTGTAGGAGGCGGCCAGGCCAAGGGACTCACCGATCTCAAAGCGCGCGCCCACGACCGGGGTGAAGGCGTGGAAATCCGTCAGCGCGGGCTCCAGGTAGGTGCCGTTGATGGCGTTGGACGCGTAGCCCACGCCGGCGAACAGCTCAGGGCCGCGGTCGGCGTCCAAGAAGTAGCTGGCGCCAGCGCGGACGCCCCAGGTGTTCTTCCAGTTGCGGGGCTGGTTGACCGTTGTCACGCCGTTGGCGTCCGAGCCGTCGGGCTGAATATCGCAGGTGCCGCCCGGCGCGACCACGCAGTGATCGGTGACGGCGCTCCAGGTCTGGTAGTCGCCAAACACCCGCACACGGATGGCTTCGGTCGCCTCAAATTCGACGCCGGCGCGGAACACGTTGGGCAGATCCATGGTGAAATCCGTGTCGCCGCTGCGTCCGCCCATGAGCGCGTCGTCAGCGCCATACACGTTGGTCAGCGTACCCGACAGGCGCATATCGCCCGTGATGTGGGGCGCCGATTGCCAGGACGCGCCCACCACGACCTTGTCCTCAGGTGTGGCGTAGCGCACTCCGAGGCCGAGGGACCAATCCAGGCTCGACACGTCCAGGTAGGTGCGACCTTCACGCACGATGTCGTCGCTGCCACTTCCGTTGCGAGCGCGCAGGGTCTTCACCGAGTTGATCAGCAGGTTGGCGCCGAGGCCAAACGACAGCCCCGTATCCGCGAGGTGATAACCTGCGCCCAAGCTCAAGTAGGAGATGCGCAGTTGGCCGTCGATGGTGTACCAGCGCTGACCACCGTCTGACAGACCCTGATATTTGGGGTCGTCCTTGAGGTCGTCGTTCTTGTCCCACTTGGCGGCGCCGCCAAACGGCGTGAAGAAGCCCATAGCCAGGCCCAAATCACCCAACTTGGTGGTGACGAAGGCCGAAGGCGACGGGATGATGTTGAACAGCGTGCCTTCGTCGGTGTTGGCTTTCCGCGCTAGATCTGCGTCGGCGCCGCCGGCTTCCGACGAGTCAGTGGGCGCCACGGTGTGCTGGTAGGATGCCGAGCGCCAGGCGGTGGTCAGGTCGATCAGCACGTGGGTGCCGTCGCTGGCGGCGAAGCCAGCCGGGTTGTAGTACAGGCTAGTGCCGTTGGCGGTCATCGGCGTGCCGTGCTCGCCACCAAAGCGCGCCACAGAAAAGCCAGCCGCGGTGGCGTCGCTGGCCGCGCCCAGCGTCCCAACCACGCACAGCGCGCTGACGGCGGCCCGGGTGAGTTGCCTGGTGTAGCGCGCCCCCTTGTTCTCAGTGCTCATGCTGGTCACTCCTGACATGCCTTTTCCGCCTGGCGCAGCGCATCGGTCCGCTGCGCGAAGATTGAGTCGTCCCATCGCCTGTCTCTTTTACCTAGATGTAGAGCAAAGCTCCATGGAGTTTCCGAGGCTTGGTGCGAACAGCCCTTCAACTCCCGCCGCGACTCTGGCAGAGTCGGCGCGTGGGACGTCTCGCTAGAGGTTGGTTCGTTGCGCTGATCAGCTTGGTCGGTGCAGCTGCTTTTGTTGGCTGTGCAGATCCTGAGGGCGAGCTGAAGGCGTTCGCCAGCCGCTGTGAAGATCAGGTAAACCGCGGCGATTTGGATGGCGGGACGACCTGCGATCCGGTGCGCCAGGCTTGCGAGACCACGTGCACCACCGTCGACGAGCAGGTCATCGACGGCACGTTCTTCTTCACGCTGTCAGCGTCCGTCGCTGACGACATCCCGCTGGTCTTTTCCGCGGACGTCACCACGGCGTTAGACGACGCGGGCACGCTGGAGATGACCTGGGTGCTCCAGCCCCTCGCCGACGCTGATCGCAAGACGCCTATTGGCGCGCCCATCACCGTCGGCCCTATCCCGGTCGTCAAGGGCGGCTTCAAGTTCGTCGCTGACGGCCTCGCTGTTGACGGCGAGGCGAACCCGATCAGTCACAGTCCCATCGCCACCGGGGCGCTGACCCTGTTGTCTTGCCCCGCGGAAGAGCCCGGCGAGCCCGGCGGCCTGTGCGAAGTGGCTGATTTTTACTGCGGTACCATCCCGACGGGCACCGTGATCAAGCCAGCACAGCTGGATATCGGCGGCTCCACCTGGACCATGGTGCGCGTCACCAGCACAGCAGACTATCCCGAGCCGCCCCCCATCAACTGCGCCAAGAAGCCGGCCAAGTCCGTGGAAAAGCTATGACTCCTGCTGAAAAAAACATCGTGCGTTCGCTGATCGCCGTGGCCTGGGCCGACGGCGTGGTCGAGGCGCCTGAAGAGGGCGTGATCGAGGGCTTTCTTGGACTGTACGACGCCAGCGACGAAGAAGAGGCCGAGCTGAAAGAGTACGCCAAGCAGACGCGCAGCCTAGACGACGTGCCCTTCGACGAGCTCGACGACGAAGGCAAAGAGATCTTGCTCAGCAACGCCGCGCTGCTCAGCGCGTCCGACGGCACCACCAGCGACAGCGAAAAGGTGATGCTCGACGAATTGGTCAAGCGCCTGGGTTTCTCGGATAAAGACGCTAAGCGCATCATCAAGAGCTCCCAAGACGGCGCCATCGCGGTCGGCAGCCGCCTGCTGATCCCGGAAGAATAGGCGCTGCTTCGAGGACAGGGCGCTGCCAGGCGTTCGCCTTTGGCGTCCCCAGCGCGCCGGGCGTGAGCGGTTTGCTGATCGACGCTTGGGGGCGTGAACTTGGCGCTCGCCTGTACTACGTACGGCCCATGCTGACTTCAAAGCGAGTATCTGGCGCGCTGCTGCTGACCTTCTTGGTGAGCCTGGCGGCGTGTGAAGACAAGGTCCCTGAGCCGACCACCGTCGAGCGCAAGACCGCGCTCTCTGCCACCGCCCCGCCCAAAGACGTGACCGGCGGCGTCACCGAGCTCAAGATGGAGGACACCACCGTCGGCACAGGCCCGGAGGTGAAAGACGGCGACACCGTGAGCGTGCACTACACTGGCACGCTGCTCGACGGCGAAAAGTTCGACTCATCTAAAGATCGCGATGAGCCCTTCGAATTTACCGTAGGGAAAAGCAGCGTGATCAAGGGCTGGCACGAGGGGGTGGTGGGGATGAAGAAGGGTGGCGTGCGCAAGCTGACCATCCCCGCCTCCAAAGGCTATGGCGCCGCGGGTAGCCCGCCTAAGATCCCAGGCAACGCGACGCTGGTCTTCGTGATCGAGCTGCTTGAGATCAAGTCCTGACCGCGCGGGGGCGGGCTCGCGCGCCCCGGGCGGGGCGCGTCGGCTTTGGCCGCTCGTGGCTGCGCTCAGCCGAGCTCGCGGGGGTAGCTGCCCAGCACTTTCAGCATCGCGGCCTTGGCCTGCAGCTGCGCTAGCGCGGCGGCGACGTTCTGGTCGCTGCGATGGCCTTCAAAATCTACGAAGAACACGTACTCCCACAGCTTGCCGCCGGCTGGGCGCGACTCGATGCGGCTCAGGTTGATGGAGTGGTCGTCAAAGATCTCCAAGCTGCGCCGGAGCGCGCCCTGCTCGTGCGGCGCAGAGAACACGATGCTCGTGCGATCGCAGCCGGTGTGCGGGGCGTCCGTCTGCCCGATCACGAGGAACCGGGTCGCGTTGTGCTTGCGATCTTGAATATCCGCACGGATTATAGATAGCTCGTGCAGCTCAGCGGCGAGTCGAGATGAAATCGCCGCTGAGCCCGGCTCGTCAGCGGCGGCGCGCGCTGCGGCGGCGGTGGAGGAGCTCAGCACCAACTCGGCGTGGGGCAGGTTCGTGTTTAGCCAGGTCCGGCACTGCCCCAAGGGCTGGGGGTGGGAGAACACCTTCTTGATGCCGGCCAGCTGGTTGGTGTGTCCGACCAGGCAAGGCGCGACCTCGAGCACAATTTCTCTGCGGATTTGTATGTCCGTCTCCATCAGGCTGTCTAGGGTGAAGGTGACGCCGCCCTCGGTGCTGTTCTCGATCGGCACCACGCCGTAGCTCACCTCTTGCCGCTGTACGGCGTCGAACACGCCCGCGATGGTAGACGTGTCGACGTAGCGCATGGCCACTCCAAACGCGCTCTTGGCGGCCATGTGGCTGAACGTGCCTGGGGGCCCCAAATACGCGACCGAGAGCGGCTGCTCGAGCGCCAAGCAGGCGCTGATGATCTCGCGAAACACCGGCCGGATGGAGCGCTGCGGAAACTCGCCCGCGAGCTGCTCGAAGTGGCGCTCGAGGCGAGCGAACACCCGCTCTTCCCGCTCTGGGTCGTGGATCGCCCGACCGCTGCCTCGCTTCAGTTCGCCGGCGCGCAGCGCCAGCGCGGCGCGCCGGTTCAACAGGCTGAGCAGCTCAGAGTCGATGCTATCGATGCCATCACGCACCTGCTCAATGCTGAGATCGCTGGTCGCGGGGGGACTGGTGGGTGGCTGCTCAGCGTCCGACATGGCCTGAGCTCTTAGCATGCTTGGTCTGCCGGCGACGCGTATGGGAGGGCGCCCGGTGCCATGTGCGCGGCCTAGCCGCCGCTCTTCTGCTGCTCTTCTTCGATGGCGCAGCGGATCGCTTCGGCGGCGTGCATCAGGCTCGCGGATCGCCAGCCGAGCAGCGTGGCCGTCGCGACCACCACCGCGGCCCAGGGGTCCGCCTCCTCGCGTAAATCGCGGACGATTTGGATCACCGCGTCGAAGGAGATGTCCTGGCGCATGCGCGCGGACAAGCCGCCGTACAGAATTTCCGCGCAGTCTCGGAAGGCTGGCTCGAGCAGCGGCCTGCGGGTGTCGCGGATGGCGCGGTGCGCGCGTTGCACGACATGCGCCACACGGACGATGCGCGGGTTCGACGCGTCCAGCGCGGTGTAGGCGAGGTTGGCGCGGTGGATTCGGAGCTGACCTGAGCGGGTGATGGTGCGCCGCGCGATGGCGCGCTCCAGGCGCAGCGACAGTTTGCGAGCTTCGACCATCCAGGGCGGCGCGTCCGGCGGCAAGCGCGGCAGGCTGTAGCTCGCGTCGAGCTCATTGTGAGGGAACGAGGCGGGGTCTTCAGACGCCGGGCCGAGGGGCGTTTCCGTGCGCTGCGACAGCTGCAGCAGATCGTCGTCTGGGTGCTGAAACGCGGTCTGGAGGAGCGAGTTGCCTGAGACGCGCTCTTCGAGGTCGTCTGAGGGCAGCAGGCGGGTGGCGTTGGGTAAGGGTGGAGTGCGGCGGAGAGACATCGGGCGGATCGCGGAAGCCACACTCTAGCCTGCTTGCGCGTGAAAAGCACCGACCGCGAGTCCGGTGTGGCGAAGAACCAGCCGAATCAAGCGTCAGGATCTGAGTCTCCGGAGACCGGCGGGTGCTCGATCAGCGCGTGGTGGATCGCCCGCGCGGCGTGGGCCTGCGACGCATCGACCCAGCCTAGCAACACGCTGGTCGCGCTGCGCACACCGGCCCAGGGATCTGCCTCAGCCTGGAGCCCGCGCACCACGTCGACGACCTGATCGAAGCTCGCGCTCCGGAGCACATGGGGAGGTAGCGCGTTCCATAGCACCTCAGCGCAGTCGCTCACCGCCTCGTTCAGCTCTGAGCGGGCTGTGTTGCGGATCGCTTGGTGAGCGCGCTCCACCACATGCGCGACGCGAGCGATCTCGGCGTCGCTTGAGCCGTTGAGCTCCCACGCTGTCCAGGCGCGTTCAATACAAGCTTCTGTCGCGTCGCCGATGTGTCCGGCGCGGATCGCTGACTCGAGCGCGAGAGCCATGCGCCGCGCGCGGCGCATCCAACCGGGGGCGTCCTTGGGCAAATCGGCGCCGACGTCCGAGTTGAGCGGTCCCGCGGGGGTGCGTCGGCCGCGCGGGGGGTGGTGGTCGTCGAGCTGATCGAGAGGCGGCGGGTAGCCTTCGTGCACAGTGACCTGCGGTGGCTTGGCTGGCAGCCGCGTCTTGTTACCGCCCGGCAACTGCGCGGCCGTGGCCACCTGGGTCGACAGCTCAGTCTTGGCAGTCGTGCGCCGCGCTGGCCTACCGCTCGGGTGCTTGTCAGCAGACACAGGCAGCGTCTGAAACTGGGGAGGGGTCTTGTTCGCCACGGTCGCGGCCAGGATACACGAGGGCGTCGACTTCGGGTCCTCCGCGTGGGGAACGCGCAAAAGCCACCGCAAAGCGCTGGGCGCTCGGCGGTGGCTTGAGCGGCGATCGCTCAGCGACCGCCGGTTGCGCGCTCAGCGGAGCCTCTTACTTGAGGATCTCGGTGAACTTCTGCAGCTTCATCGCGAGGCCCATGTCGCCCTCGATCTTGAGCTTACCCGTGAAGAACAGCTGCTGACCGTTGGCCTTGCCGTCGACCATATCGACGTAGTCGCTGGCGGCCATCTTGATGGTGCACATGGCGTCGCCGTCACCCTCAGTCACGCCTGGCGCGTCCTTCAGGTTGATGATCCAGGTGCCGCCGCCGTCGCCGTCGAGCACGAACTTGTAGGTCGCGCCGATCTCGCCGGCCTTCTCTTTGTTCGCGCTGATCTTCTCGGCCGCATCGGCCATTTTCTCTTGTGCTGTTGCCATCGTATCTCCCTGACTCAGTTACTGACGTCCGTTTGGCAGTGGTGCGGATCACGTTGCCGCGCGGGGTCGGATTTGAAACCGGCGCGAACGCCGGAGACATTTGGGTGCCGCCTAGATTGCGCGCTGCCCGCTGGGGCTACGCCCCTGGTGGAGACCAGCCTTGAACGGCTTCAACGAAGCGTTGCTGCCGACTGGTCCAGATCCACTGACTCAAGGCGCGGGCCCGGGCAGGATCTTGGGCGCGAATCGCATCCACTACATGAGCGTATCCATCCCCTACGGAGCTGGGAGAAACCCAAAGGGTTTCCAGTAGATGCGCGTACTTCTTGAGCAGGCCTCTGACGCTGTTCATGAGCAGGCGCGGTACCAGGTTCTGCGCGGCTCCAGCGAGCGCCCAATGAAAATCGAAATCCAACCACAGCAGGCGGCTGAGCGTGCTCTCGCCGCGCATCTGCGCGAGCACTGCGTCTAGGGCGCGCAGGTCGTGCTCAGTGCGCCGCTCAGCCGCGAGCGCCGCGACATCGGCGCTCACCATCAGCGCCGTCTCGAGCAGGTTGCTCAACACCTCGGTGTTGACGACGCCGTCTTCGCTGAGCACCAGGTACTCGATGACGTCGACCGATGCGTTCTGGGAGTAGTCCAAGACCAGGGTGCCAGCGCCAGCGCGACGCTCGATCAGCCTCAGCTGCTCCAGCTGATGCATAGCTTCCCGCACGGTAAAGCGGTTTACGCCGAGCTCCTGAGCCAGCACCAGCTCAGGCTTCAGCTTCTCGCCCGGGGCGTAGTCACCACTCAAAATCTGGCGCTTGAGCCGCTCGGCGATCTGCTCAGCCAGGGTGGTGCCACCGTCGGTCTTTGGGCGGCGCTTGCCCAAGCGGATCTCCACACCCCTGGTGGTCACTCCCTTGGCGGCGGCTGCCATCGCCCCGCTGTGTAACGCTTGATTGTTCAACAATCAACAAACTTTGTTGAACAAAGTTTGAGCACGTCCAAATTCACCCACAAAATTCACCCAGGATCTTTGGGTCGTACAAAACGCGACCACCCCGCGCTGGAGTTCAGCCGGGGTATTCCGTCGCAAGGCCTCGCGGCGCGGGCCTGAGCTTCAGGCTCAGCTGGCGGTGGGCGCCGTGGTCGCGCTGGGCGCGGCGGTTGGCGCCGGGCGATCTTTGAAGCCAGGGCTCGCCGGCGTGGTCGCGGTGGGCGCTGTGGTCGCGGTGGCGGTGGCGGTGGCGGTGGCGGTGGCCGTGGCGGTCTGGGTAGCTGCAGGAGCCACCGGCGCAGGCGCCTCGGGAGTGGTGTTGGCGGGCCTTTCGATGATGCAACCACCGACGCCCACGCCCAGGGCGAGGCTGATGCAAACAAGCTGAGTCTTCATGAAGTGTGTTCCCCTTGGCGCGTGGCCAATGTTCAAAAGCAGGTCAGTCGGCTGCGCCTCCACGACGCAAGCGGCGGCGGTCAGACGGAGCGCAGCATACTCGTATTCGGCCAAAGCGCGTGATCTTCGTTGCGGCGCCCGCTATCGAGCGCGTTCGCCCCAAGCACTAACTCGCCCGAGGCGCCGCGCCGTGATACCCGGAAAGACGCTCGATGGCTGGTTCACACCTGCGCACGCTCCCAATCACGGGTCTCCAGGTGATTGGGCTCGGCGTGTGTCTCACGCTGAGCTTGAGCTGCCAGCCAACGCTGCGCGGCGGCTCCGCGGTGGCCCAGCGCACCGGCCCCAGCAGCGCAGCGTCAGCCAGCAGCGCAGCGTCAGCTAGCAGCGCAGCGTCAGCCAGCAGCGCAGCGTCAGCTAGCAGCGCAGCGTCAGCCAGCAGCGCAGCGTCAGCCAGCAGCGCACATCAGCGCGCCGTGACGCCAGCAGGCCCAGGCGGCGGAGGCCGCGCGATCACGCCGGCGCCTGCGTCTCAGGCTTCGGGGAGTGCAGCGGTGCCCGCTACGGCGCCCCGCTTCTTGAAGGGGCAACTCCACACCCACAGCGCTGGCTCTTATGACGCCAAAGAACCGCCGGAGGCGTTGCTGCGCTTCTACGCCGAGCGTGGCTACGACTTCGTGGCGATCACCGATCACAACCGGGTGTCTTTGGCTGCGCCACCGACGCCTGCGCCAGCTGAAGCGGCGATGCTGGTGATCCCTGGGGCAGAGCTGACCCAGAACGCCGCGGTGTGTAGCGGGCCCCCCGCTACCCCGGGGTATCGGTGTCTGTTTCACACCAGCGCGCTGTTTCTTCAGGGTGTAGTAGCGGGGCAGCAGATCAAGCTGCCGTTTCAGCAGGAGCGCAGCGCGGCGTACGCCGCTCAGTTGGCCGAGGCCGCGCGGTTCTCTGGGATCGCGGTGCTGAATCATCCAAACTTTCATTTCGCCGTGGATGAGCGCTTGATGGCGCGCTTAGTCCGCGGAGGATTGCGGCTGTTCGAGCTATCCAACGCCGCCTTGGACGCGCAGCACCCTAGCGGGCGCGGTCAGGCGGAAAGCCGCACAGAAAAACTCTGGGATGCGGTCTTGAGCCAGGGCCTGGCTGTGTACGGCATCGCGACCGACGACGCGCATCATTTCTCGGAGGCTGAAGCCCGTCGCCGGGCGCTGAAGAGCGCGTACACCGGGGACCGCGGCTGGGTGATGGTTCGAGCGCAGCGGGACCCGCAGGCGATACGTGAGGCGCTGCTGGCGGGTGATTTTTACGCGTCGAGCGGCGTCGAGCTGTCGCGGCTTGAGCGCAGCGCGACCGAGTTTTCGGTGCAGGTGCGAGCTGACGGCTCGCGCTCTAGCGGCCCGTTCACGACGCGCTTCATCGGTCGTGGAGGTCGCCAGCTAGCTCAAGTCGCAGGGGAACACGCCACCTACCAAGTGCAAGGCAGTGAGGGTTATGTGCGCGCCGTGGTGGTAGACGCCGGAGGCAACAAGGCTTGGATCCAACCCGTGATGATCCCCTGAGGGATGGGCGGCTGGCGCGGGAGCCACAAAAACGCTCCTCACAAGCGCGGGTCGCCACGCGCGACCGTGTAGGATGCCGGTCGCGTGACTCGCAAACCGTCCAGCCCACCGCGCGGCCGCGCTGAGAGCGGCTTCAGCGACGACGCCGTGACCGTCGTCAAGGACGTGGACACGTGGAAGACGTCTCCGACGCTGCGGGCGGAGCTGAACCCCGTTGACCCAAACCCCGAGCCACCAAACGACAACGGCTTCGACGAGCGCTACGAGTTGGTCAACGTGCTGGGCGAGGGGGGGATGGGGGTGGTGCACCTGTGCGGCGACCGCCGGATTGGTCGTGACGTCGCCATGAAGGTGATCCGGGAGGATATCGGCGCGCGAGGCAGCATGCGCGCGCGCTTCTTCCGCGAAGCACGGGTTCAGGGGCAGCTGGAGCACCCGAGCATCGTGCCGGTCTACGATCTCGGCAGCACCAGCAGCATGGCCTACTTCACCATGAAGCGGGTCAACGGCCTGACCCTCGAGCGCATCTTGGCCGGGGTGCGGGCTGGCGATCCGGAGATGATCGAACGCTACTCAAGGCGTCGCCTGCTGACGGCGTTCAGCAGTGTGTGCCTCGCGGTCGCCTACGCCCACTCGCGCGGCGTGGTGCACCGAGATCTGAAGCCCGCCAACATCATGCTGGGAGAGTACGGTGAAGTCATCGTGCTCGACTGGGGGCTGGCCAAGCTGCCTGACGTCGAGGAACCGACGGGTGGGCGGGTGTTCCTCCCCGCCAGTGACGATCCCAAGACCAAAGCCGGCAGCGTGCTCGGCAGCCCTGGATACATGCCACCTGAGCAGATCCGTGGCGCAGGATCCGTGACCTTTAAGGCGGACACCTACGCGCTCGGCGCGATCTTATTCGAACTCGTGACGCTCCAGCAAATGCACGCTGGCAAGACCGTTGATGAGATATTTACGTCCACCTTGATGGGCACGGCTGGGCGCCCCAGCGCCCGCGCGCCTGGGAAAAAGATCCCTAGGGAACTGGACGAGATCTGTCTACGGACCACCGCGCTCGATCCTGATGAGCGGCCTGAGGCGCGTGAGCTGCATGAGGCGATCGAGCGCTTCCTTGATGGTGCGCGGGATGATGAGCGGCGCCAGGCGCTCGCCAACGTACACGCCCAAGCCGCCCAGGTGGCGCTGAGCAAGAGCTCGCTCGAGGACGACCCTGAGCGCGCGAGCTTCGAGCGCTCTCGGGCGCTGCGTGAGGTGAACGCCGCGCTCGCCCTGCTGCCCACCCATCAAGGCGCGCTGGCCACGCTGGTCAGCTTACTAGCAGATCCGCCGCGACACATGCCTCCCGAGGCCCAAGCCGAGATTGATCTGTCGCTGCAGAGGAATCGAAAAATTTCCGCTAGGAATACAGTGCTAGCTTTCTTAGGCTGGTTCTTGGTGTTGCCGTTCTTGTTGGCGCGAGGTGTGCGTAGCTGGACGGCCATCGCTGCGTTGCTCGGGATGATGGCGCTGGCCGCGGCGTGGTCGTTGTTCATGTCCAGGCTGCCTCGCCTAGAGGGCTGGCATGGTGGTGTCGGCCTCGGGCTGACCTTCCTCTCGATCAGCGGCACGACGGTGCTGTTTGGCCCGTTCATCGTCCTGCCCACGCTCACCATGATGGCGGTGTTGGTCTACCTGATGACCGTGCGCGCCAGCGCCACGCTGCGCTGGCAGGTGTTGGCCTTGGGCATCGCGGCGTTCTTCGGGCCAGTGCTGCTTGAAGTGCTCGGCGTCACCCCGCCCTCGTTCGAGTTCGGCCCTGACGGCCTGCGCATCATCCCGTGGGCGATTGACCTGGACAGCCCGCTGGTGATGTTCGGGCTCGTCGTGTTTCACGTGGTTGTTTCCGTGGTGGGCTACCAGCTGGCCACCCGCAGCGTGGACGCCTTCGTGGCCGCCGAGCGCAGCTTGTTCCTACACGCCTGGCAGCTGCGGCAGCTGATCCCGGATGAGGCCCGCGAGGGGCGGCCGAGCAGCGTCGACCCGTTTCGCGCGCTGGAGCTCGCGGAGCCGGAGCCCGCCAAGATCGCGCCGCCTTCACCCAGTGACTGGGACTGAGCCTCCTGCTTACAGCGCCTGGCCCACCACCCCCTGGCTAGCGTTGGAGCTGAGCTGAGCCACAAACAGCGCTATAGTGGCCGATTTTCGGCAGATTTTTGGCCCAAGCCTCCCGCTTTGTGCATGTGGAGACCATGCGTCGAGGTGTTTCAATGGCCACGTCCGGATGGACGCGGACCGGGGGTGTGGTTTCTGCTCTGGCTGCTTCGCTGTGCCTGGTGGCCAGCGCGGGTTGTAACGGCCCTGACTTTTTCGGGGGTGGCGGCGAGTCGGACGCGCCAGGGCTGAGCAAGGTGAAGCCCGAGAACGGGGGCGCTGACGTGCCCGCCGAGGAGGACTGGTCCCACATCCCGGTGCCCGCGGCTGACAACCCGCTGCTCGCTCCTATCGCCATGAAGACTCCGGTCTATGCCAAGCCGAGCCGCGCCTCGGAGACCATCGGATACCTGCGGATCGGCGCGCGCGTCCCGCGCTCTAAGGAGCCGGTCAGTAAGCGTGACTGCAAGGCAGGCTGGTACGCAGTGCGTCCGATTGGCTTTGTGTGCGCCGAGGCTGACGCCACCACCAACCTCGAGCACCCGCTGGCGCGGGCCATCCGAGTCGAACCCAACCAGAAGCGGCCGATGCCATACGCCTATGCGTTTATCCGCTCGGTCGCGCCGAACTACTTGACGGTGCCAAGCAAGGCCCAGCAGTTCGAGTATGAGATGCGCCTTGAGCGTCACCTGCGCAGCTACGGTAAGCTGCGCGAGCGGTGGGACGCCCTCGACGTGGGCGCGAATGATATCCCGCTGGACGAGCAGGGCGTCGCCATCGGCGCTATCCCCGAGCACGCCGTGCCCATGGACATGAGCGAGCGCTACGGCGGTGACGGCCACGACGAGGTGCCGTGGTGGCTGGTCGGCGAGCGCCGCATCCCGAACATCTCCTTCTACAAGGCGCCCGACTACGCGGTGATCGCCGATCGCGTAAAGCGGCACGCGGGGGTCGCCTTGATCGGCACCTTCGTGGCCGGCGAGGAGGCGCAAAAGCGCCGCTTCGCCATCAGCACTGACGCTCGATTAATCCCCGCGGATAAATTAAAGGCTGACAGCGGATCGCCGTTTCACGGCTACGACATCTCCAAGGTCGGCTTGCCCGTCGCGTTCGCTCGCAAGGCGGGCGCCACGTGGTGGGACCTAAAGGCTGGAGAGCTCGAGCGCGGCGAGCGCCTGGGTTGGCGTGAGTACGTGCCCCTCACGGGTAAGGTTCAAAACATCCAAGGCGTGCGTATGGTGGAGACGCGCAACGGCCGCTGGCTCAGGAGCTCCGATTTGAAGACCGCCGCCAAGCCCAGCAGCCTGCCCAGCTGGGCGCGCAAGGGTGCTCGTTGGATCGACATCTCAATCGTGAGCCAGACGCTGGTGGTGTGGGAAGGAGACAAGCCGATCTACGCTACTTTAGTTTCTACAGGGAAAGGTGGGCTGGGAGATCCTGCGACCACGCTCAGCACGCCCCTCGGCACCTTCAACGTCTATCAAAAGCACGTGACCACCACCATGGACTCAAACGTGGCAGATCACGAGTTTGAGCTGCGGGACGTGCCGTGGGTGATGTACTTCAAGGGCGGCTACGCCATCCACGCCGCGTATTGGCACGACGATTTCGGGCGCGTGCGCTCTCACGGCTGCGTCAACCTCGCGCCAGTGGACGCGCGCTACATCTTTCAGTGGGCGACGCCCAAGGTGCCGGAGCACTGGCACGCCGCGTACACCGGCGAGATGTTCGACGCCAGCACGCGTATTCATATCCACAAGTGATCGCCGCGCGGCGCCGATCTGCGTCGCCTGCGCTGGCTTGGGGCGGCGCGCTGCGTCGGCCTGTTATGCTGTGGCCGCCATGAAGCCTGAGGTCAGAGCCAGTTGGTCCAAGCTGACCATGGCCCGAGTGAAGCAACTTGGGAGCATGGAGCGCGAGCGCGTGCTGAGTGAAGTCGGGCTGCTGCGGGCCGTGGTGCGGGAGGCCGCGCTGCTCAGCTGGCTCGATCTTGAGGTCCAGGTGGGCTTGTGCGGGGCGGTCGAGCGAGCCCTTGGCCTCAGCGGGTCGCGGGAGTTCTGGCGTGGCTTTATGCTGGACGCCTTCGGCCGTGCGCTGCTGAGGCCGGTGCTGCTGGGCGCGCGAGCCATCTACGGCGGGGGGACCTTGGGGTATATCCGCATGGCACCGCGTGTGCATAAGCTGGCGACCCGCGGGGTGGGAGAGCTGAGCGTGGAGGGGGTGGAGTCTGGTCTCGCGGGCCGCGCGGTGATCAGCGCCAAGTACCTGCCCGCCGCCGTGACCCGTGACCGGACGTTCTTGCTGGCGTACTGCGGCACCTATCTAGCGGTGTTTGATTTGGGAGGGGCAACCGGTGAGGTCGACCTCGATCTCAGCGAGGCGGACAAAGGGCGCGCGCGCATCGAGCTGAGCTGGGAGGTGAGGTCCTAGCGCCGCGCGGTCCTTCAGCCGAGCGCGTCAGCCCTTGCGGGCGCGTCGAGTGAACCAGCTGGCGGGCATGCTCGCGGTGAGTAAATCTGCGATGCTGACCATTTCAAAGCCGCTCTCGCGAGACACGTCATCGGCGAACAACGACGGACGAAAGCTGCGCGCGATCACCAGCGCGCGGGGGAAGCGCTTTTGAAGCCAAATCGCCGTGCGCAAGTTGGTGTCGTCGTCGCCGGATCCGACGACGATCACCGGCTCGCACGCGCTGAGCTGGTGCTCCTTGTCGAGCGCGGCCCAGACGCGGGGGTCGCGGATGTCGCCTTGAACGCAGGAGCGCTGATAGCTGTCGAGGAAGCCGACCTGCTCGGCGAACTCCGCGCACGCGCGATCTACCTGGCTGTCGATCAGCAGGCAGCGATCGAAGCTGCGGGGCGCCTGAAGCTGAAGCTCCTCGAGCACGGTCTGGCCAAAGCGCCCGAAGCCCGCGAGGATGATCCGGTCGCGCGGCAGCGTGTGGTTGAAATGTCGCCGAACGCGCGTCTCAACTAAATGCCGCGCGGCAATTTGGTGGGCGTTGAAGATATCGCAGCTCTTAGCCACCAGGGTGTGTGACATGCCCAGCATGAAGCGCAGATCTGCCACGTGCACCACGATGTTGCCCTGTAACCGTGGCTCTAGGCTCAGGACGCGCGTCGCAGCATCTAGGTTGGAGACGTCGCTCTCATTTAGCAATACGACGCGCGAGGCGCGGTCGAGGCGCAGCTGATTAAGCAGCGTACGGCTGGTTATCTCACCTTGAATAATTTCTGCGCGGTAAATGTCTCGTGCTTGCTCAAGGAACGACTCGGCCTTCCCGGAGTGGACCACGACGATCGGCACCGATGAGTTGACGCTGCGCAAGCGACGAAGGTAGAGCATCGACAGCCGCCCAGCGCCGCTGACGATCACGTGGCCCCGCAGGCGACTCAGTCTCCAGGCTTGCGGCTCTAAGACCTTGAGCACGCCTTCGATCACGGCGCTCGCTGTGATCGCTGGGGCGGCGAAATAGACCGCCCAGAGCAGGTCGCGAGCCCAGCTCGGGCCGCCGGTGGGCATACCCAGATCGAGCCCTCCCAGGACAAACAGCCCGATGGCGTAGTACAGCCGAGTCAGCACCCCAGCGCCGGACACGCCGGGGCGATCCGTCAGCTCGACCCCGCTCGAGAGCGCGATGAAGCCGCAGGCGAAGGTCAGCAGCAGCAGCGCGCCGCGCCAGCCGATGGGCTTGCGGGAGCGCACGCGCCCAAACCAATGGGCATTGACGAGCCTGCTCCAAGGGCCGTGGGCCGATGGCCGTACGCTGCCAGGCGCGAGGCGCGACGAGGGCGCGATGCTCGACGGCGGCCCCTCAGGCTCTGGCGCGGCTAGAGCCGCCGATTGAGCGGCTCGGGTGGGCGAGAGATCGGGTGGTGGCATCGCGGGCGACCTCATTCGTCGCACCCCCAGCCGCAGATCACAAGCGCGCCCCTCAGCGCAGGACCGACGAGTGGTGAGCTGATGGTGCTCTGCTGTCAGCCTGGTGGCGAGCGGGTGCGGCTCTGCCAAGGTATTCTTGGGACCCGCGTGCTAAAAGTGGCCGTCGTGCATGCTACGGGTGGACACACCGGCTCTGATCGCAGCGGTGAGCTGTTGGGTGGGCGCTATCGCATCACGGGCGTGCTCGGGCGCGGCGGCCAGGGCGTCGTGTATCGCGCTCACGACCTCCGCGACGGTGATGAGGTCGCGATCAAGATCTTGAACGATGTGCTCACGCGGAACGCCGACTTCCGAGAGCGTATGTTCCGCGAGGCACGCGCGATGACTCAGCTCACGGGCACCGCGGCGGTGCGTGTGCTGGATCAGGTTTGGTCGAGCGACGGCGCGCTGGGCTTAGTGATGGAGCTGCTACATGGCCAAGAGCTCGACGACTACCTGACCAACACCGAGGCCCACGGCGCTCGACTCGAGCCTGACTTCGTGCTGCGCATGTTAGATCCAATTGTTTCTACGTTGGAACGTGCCCACTCCATGGGCATCGTGCACCGCGATCTGAAGCCAGGTAACATCTACTTGGTCGACGCCGCGCACGGCGGCGGGGTTAGGGTGCTCGATTTTGGCTTCGCGAAGTTCGTTCGGTTGCGAGGCTTCACGGCCGACGGCATGATCGCCGGCTCGCCGTCGTACATCGCTCCCGAGACATGGAAGGGCTGGAAGATCGACCAGCGGGTCGATGTCTACGCCTTGGGTGCGATCACCTTTCGCTGCCTCGCTGGCGCACCCGCCTTCGAGATGAAGGACCTAGGCAGTTTGCTGCGCGCAGTGACGGAAGGCCCGCGCCCGAGCCTGCGAGCGTTTCGGCCGGAGCTTCCCGCGGCCGTTGATGACTGGGTGGCTCAGTGCTTGGCGGTTATACCCGACGAACGCTTCCTTGGGGTAAGAGCGCTCTACAACTCTCTCGGCTTTGCCCTGGGCCGCTGACTGAGTCCGCGGCATTTCAACTGGCTGATGCTGCCCACGCTAGGCTGGTGAGTGAGCTCAGCCTTGGCTACTCGATGCTGAAGCTCTTGGAGACGGTCTTCGGTGGGCCGGCAAACGGAGGCACGCTGGCGCTGCGGAAGACGCGGGCGATGCAGCCGCCCACCGTGGTGCCCGCGAACGCGCCGCTGATCACCGCGCTGGTTACCCGGCCGCTGGGCGCGAAGGTGACGACGGCGCGCCCAACGCCCGTCGGTCCATCTGGCTTCTTACAGCTCACTGCTGAGCCGGCTGCTGAGCCCAGCGCGTTGCGCGCCGCCACTTCGTCGAACGGCGGGCCCGTCGGCTCTTCCGGCTTGTCCTCCGGCTTGTCTTCCGGCTTGTCTTCCGGCTTGTCTTCCGGCTTGTCTTCTGGCTTGTCTTCCGGCTTGTCGTCCGCCTTGTCCCTTGGCTTCTCCTGTAGCTTTTCAGCTTGCTTCTGAGGGTTCGCGTCTGCGCTTGCGCTTCCGGGAGGAGCCGCGGCAGCGTCGACTTCTGGTGTGCTGTCGGCCGTGTCCGGAGCGGCGGCTGCCGTGTCTGGGGCGGCTGCCGTGTCCGCAGCGGCTGCCGTGTCCGGCGCCGCGGTGTCCGTTGGCGCTTCAAGCGTCGCGCTGGGCGGGGTCACCTTCGCGAAGGGCCCAAGGCCTTGGGAGTATGCGAACGCTACTCCGCCACCAACCAGCACGACCAGCAGCAGCACGACCGCGATGAGTAAGCCAGCGCCGCCCCTTTTTTCGCTAGGCGCGCCGCTGACTGGGCCAGGGCTTACCGGCAGGGCCAGCAACGGATCACCCGCCGAGAAGCTCGGATCAGCATTGCTTAGCCCCGCGGAAACAAGCGAGGGATCGCTGGTTAGCTGCTGACCTCGCGCTAGGCCGGGCGTGGTAGGCGCTCCCAGATCGGGGGGGGCCGCGAACAGCGGCGACGCGCTGCCCAACTGGGGATCCAGCGCTGACGCTGCGGTCGCGATCCCTGGGTCGTCTGGTGGGTGCTGGCTGATCGAAGGTGGCCGAGGCGGGGCTGGCGGCGCCATGCCGAGCAGCGTTGCCTTGGCCACAGCGGGCTTCTTGGCCTTGGCCGGCTGAGTCGGACCTAGGGCGTCCAACGAAAACAAGACCGAGGTCTCGTTGCGAGCGCCAGTCTTGTGCTCCTCTGGACCCGTCGAGAGCGCTGCGTCGCCGAACGGGTCCTGATCAACGTCCACGCTGACTTCAGACTGGCTGTCAGCCACGTCGCCGAACAGATCGAGGGCGGGGGTGGAGGGGCTCAGCTCAGCGCGAGCGGCGAAGCCAGACGACGACGAAGTGGCGCCGGACGGTCCGTGTGCCAGTGGCTGGAAGTCTGGCGCTCGCACATCGGCATACGCGCTAGCCCGGGCTGGGGATGGCGATGGCGCAGGCGCGGGCGGCCGGGGCGGCGCTGGGCTGGGCTGCGGCGCTGGGCTGGGCTGCGGCGCAGGCGGTGGGACCGTCTTGAGCCCCTCCTTTTGGCGCGCCTCAGCCAATTGCTCGCCGGACAGCGCCTGTCCCCGGAACGCGCGCTCCTCTTGCTCACGCTTGAGCGCAATTTCGCGGCTGCGATCGAGCAGCGCTTGGCTCTGCGGCGCCGCCATGGCGACGGTCACATCGTCAAACGTCAGGTCCACGCCGGGCGCGGCTGCTGCTTTCCAGTCGCCGGGCTCGTTCCAAACCCCCTGAGCCTCAGCGGCCGGCGGCTTGCTCTCAAACGGCTTGCTCTCAAACGGCTTGCTCTCAGACGGCTTGCTCTCAGACGGCTTGCCTAGAGGCAACTTGCCGACGGGCGACTTGTCTAGCGGTGACGGGCCGACGCGGGTGGCGTCCTCGAACGCCATCGGGTTCTCTTCTCGCGGTCGCTGGCCGGCGCGGCGCAGGGCACCGCTGATCTCGGGCACTTCGAATGGCGTTAGCCAGTCTTCCATGCCGTCCTTCCAGATGAAGGTCTCCTCGTCGATATTTCCCTGCGAAAACGCTTGCACCACCTCATGGGTGGTCATCTCGTAATGATCCTCGTCAGTCACCGCTACGGTCCACTCACGACCGGTGCCGAGGCCGCTGCCTACCGCGGGCGAGCCGCCCGCGCGTGGCGCGGGAGCCGCGCCGAACGCAGGGCTCAGCCCTCCAAGGAGCGTCTGCTTTTGTGCTGCTTTGGCTACCGCGCGAGCCTTCTCGGCCTCGACGCCCGCCGCGCTGGTGCCCCCGCCTGCTTTGCCGTGCGCAGGGGTGGCCGCCCTCGGTGCTGGCGCTGCGGTTCCCATGGGCGCGGTCAGTCCGCCTAGCATCGTGGCCTTAGCCGCCGGCGGCCGACTGATCGCGCTGACGACGGCCGTGGCTGGCGTTTCCGTGCGGGACTTTGCTGCGGGGGTCGGCGCCGGCGTCTTGGTAGCAGCTGGGGCAGCCGCCGCTGGTTTGGCTGCCGCTGGTTTCGCCCCGGCCAAGCCCGAGCTGGGCGCCCTACCAGCAGCTGGTGGGCTGCTGAGTTTCTGTGCGGATTTTACCGCAGGCTCGGCTGCGCCCAACTCTCGGCCGTCGACCACGATCGGCGCGCCACAGCGCTTGCACGTGATGCGGACCTTTCGGCCTTTGACCTTGGCGTCTGGCACCGCGTATTTGGCGGCGCACTTTTCGCAAGCAACGTTCATCGTTTGGGGCAGAGGGTAGTTCAGTCCGCGCTCGCGGGCGCGAATTGTTGTTCGACGGGCGGGGATCGTTGGTTGTCCCCACCTTCACGGGCGGGGGAGTGTCGGTTGTCGCCGCCTCCACGGGCGGGGTTGTTCTCGCTTCTACAGGCGGGGATGGTCTACTTGCGCATGGCCGGGCTGCGTGTCGAGCGGAACCGCCTGGCTAGCGTGACGCCCGATCCACGAAACATACTACACCTTTGGGCGCGCCTGCTGGTTTTAAGCACAGGCATTTATCGCCTCCGACCCGTGCTGCGGTGTCCCGCTCGGATCAGCCGCTGGTCCGTCTCGGAGCATGTCGGCGGTTCAGCCATCGGCGGTTCATTGTCGGTGGTTCAGCTGGTGGTTCAGCTGGTGGTTCAGCTGGTGGTTCAGGTGGTTCAGGTGGTTCAGCTGGTGGTTCAGCTGGTAGTTCAATTGTCGGACGAGTGACCTGGGGGCCGCACCGCTGTTCGCGGCCAAGTCTGCGAGCCCGTATGGTGCGGCTGCAGCCAGTGCGCTCAGCTTTGGCCAGTGCGCTCGTGCTTTGGCCAGTGCGCTCGTGCTTTGGCCAGTGCGCTCAGCTTTGGCTTTCAGCTTTGGCTAGTGCGTTCAACTGCGGCCAGGCCCGTGCCAGAGGCGCTTGTCGTGTGTCGGCGGGGTCGCCGCCCTGCGCGCAGGCGCGGAAAATGCCTCGCGGCGCACCGCGTGCTCGCGTCTCGGCGTAGCCCTTCAGGAATGGCGGGCGTGTGACTACAGTGGCGCCACGACCATGCCGGATCTCCGAGACTCGAACCCGCCCGACTCGGGCGACGAGTCGGCGCCGCAGCGGGGCGATGTCAGGCGCCTTGAGTCGACGTCGAGCGACGCCCGCACTCGCGAGCGCAGTGATT
>CAZKDY010000008.1:69166-99876 GCA_964551615.1 uncultured Polyangiaceae bacterium | reverse complement strand
CGGAGCGCAGTGATTCGGAGCGCAGTGATTCGGAGCGCAGTGATTCGGAGCGCAGTGATTCGGAGCGCAGCGATTCGGAGCGCAGTGAGTCCGGTGACACCCCTCCACCCGATCCTAAAGCGGTCGAGGGATCGACGGCTCGGGCGGGTGGTGGTTGGTTTGCCGCCCACTACCTGCGCGCTGACCCCCGCTGGCTGGGCGTGTTTCGCGTCGTGCTTGGCGGCATCCTCAGCGTCGAGTTGATCCGGCGCTGGGCGTACGCGGAGGCGTTCTACACCAACGACGGGCTGCTCCCTAATCACTACTCGCTGTTCGCGCCGATGGGGCGCCACGTGTTCTCGATCTACCACGCGTTCAGCACCTATGGTGAGGTCAGCGTGGCGTTCGCTGTCACGCTGGTGATCTTCCTGTGCTTCACCCTGGGTTACCGCACTCGCTTGATGCACGTGCTGTCAGCCATCTGCATCACCAGCCTGAACTCCCGCAACCTGTTCGTCGAAAACGGCGGCACCGTGGTGCTCAACCTGCTCACCGTCTGGACGCTGTTCTTACCGCTAGGAAGCAGGATCTCGATGGACGCCGTGCGCCGTTCAATGCGCCGCGGTCAAGAGCACTCGGCGCGTGACCTGAACGATCGCAGCGCGGATCAGGGCATCGACTTGCCGGTGTTCCGCTTGGCGTTTCTTGGTTTGCTGTTGCAGTGGAGCGTGATCTACTTCTTCAACACCGTCCACAAGAGCGGGCACGGCTGGATGGATGGCTCAGCGCTCCACTGGTTCATGTACCAGGATCGCATCATCACGCCGTTTGGCGTGTGGGTGCGCGAGAACGTCCCGTTCGGCGTGCTCAAGTTCTTCACCTACGCCACGCTAGTCGTCGAAGGCACGCTCGCCGGCTTGCTGCTGATCCCGATGAAGCAGGTGTGGACCCGGCGCTTGGCGTTGTTGTTGGCGCTCGGTTTACACGGCGGCATCGCGCTCAGCAGCCGCTTAGGGCCGTTCTCTTACGTGATGGTGAGCTACTTCATCATCAACCTGGGAGCCGCGGACTGGGCGCTGGTGACGCGCCATTTTGGCAAGCAAGAGCGCGCCAGGACGCTGATCTACGACGCTGACTGCGGGGTGTGCTTGCTGGTGTGCCGCGTCCTCAAGCAGCTAGATCCGTTTCAGCGCCTCAGGTTTGTTGAGAACACCGACCTTAGCGCGTTGCCGGACGGTCTCGATCCGGCGGTCACTGAGCGCAGCGTGGTGGCGGTCCGGCCTGACGGCAGCTACGCGATCGAGCACCAGGCCGTGTTCGAGATCCTTCGCGCGCTGCCTGGCGGAATTTGGCTTGGCTGGTGGCTCATGTTGCCGCCGTTCTCTGCGCTAGGGCGCTGGCTATACCGCAGGGTAGCAAGTAAGCGCTTGGAGATCTCGGTTTGGCTAGGCTTGGGTGCCTGCGGCGTGGCGCGGCCGGCCCCGGCGGCAGAGGTCGCCCCGCAGTCGCCGTGGCGCGTCAGCGTCGGTCGTGTGACCGCAGTGTTGCGAGAGGGGCTGGCCCTGTCCTTGATCCTGATCCTGGGCAGCCAAGTCTTGGTCGACAACTCGTGGGCGCGGCGCCGCGTTCAGTTCAAGCGCCCGCGGTGGGTCGAGACGTTGGTTGACTACCCGCGCCTGTACCAGGGCTGGCAGATGTTCGCGCCAGAGCCGCCCTACGAGGACGGCACCTTGGTGGTGGACGCGCGCACCTTGGATGGTCGCAAGCTCGACCCGCTGACCGGAAGGCAGCCTGACTTCAACCCCGACACGCCGACCGGGTGGGGGCATAGCCAGTTCTGGTGCGACTACGAGAACAAGATCCGCTTCGCGGGCCACGCCCACCACCGCAAGCACCTGGTCGACTACTTGCTCAAGTACCAGGAGCGGACGGGCAACCCTCAAGATCGCTTAGTGGCGTTCGACGTGTGGTGGATGGAGGACAAATCGCCACCGCCGGGGGAGACGAAGAGCACGCCGCTGCGGCCTCAGCGGTTGATCTCCCACGGAAATGTCCGAGACAGCCTGGCTACGCCGTGGCTGCAGGTCAAGCGCCCGTGAGTTCAGGTGCGCGCCCTGACGCTGAGTCGCCTACGGGCGGAGCAGGTGCAGGCCACCCGGCTGGCGGCCCGGGGGACGCCAAGCTCAGCGCAGCGCCGACCGGTCTCGCCGAGCGGGTCAAACCCTGGTGGCGCCGGCTTGGCCGCGGCGTGCTCAACGTCTACGCCACGGTCGATCCGCGGTCACTCGGCCTGTTGCGGCTGCTGCTGGGCGCGGTGCTGTTGGTGGACTTGGCGCGTCGCTACCCGTCGCTGGTCGACCACCTGACTAACCAGGGCTGGCTGCCCAACCACTTCTCGTTGTTCCGCCCGATGAGCAACCACGGCTGGTCTTTGTATCACGCGTTCAGCACGCCGGGTGAGGTCAAGGTCCTGTTCTTCCTTCACCTGACGGTGAACTTCTGCTTCTTCATCGGCTGGCGCACCAAGCTGATGCAAGGGTTGGCGGCGCTGCTCCTGATCAGCGTCAGCAGTCGCACTATCCTCATGGAAAATGGGGGTTGGATAGTGCTGATCCTGATCAGCGTGTGGAGCATGTTCTTGCCGTTGGGGAGGAGGTTTAGCGTCGACGCGCTGCTGCGCTCGCTGCGGGCTCGCCGTGAGACGAGCGTCGCCAGCCTGAACGACGCGGCGCTGCCAGCGCGTGACGTGGCGCCGGTGGTCAGCTTGGCGGCCACGGCGCTGCTCGTGCAGTGGGCCGTGATCTACTTCTTCAACGCGGTCCACAAGACAGGCTTGCCCTGGAGGGACGGCACCGCGGTCTACTATTTTTTGCAGCAGGACCGCATGGTGTCTGCCTTCGGCGGTTGGCTGAGCGACCGCGTGCCGCTCTGGGGCTACAAGGCCATGAGCTGGGGCGCGCTGTGCGTGGAGTACGCGTTGCCCGTGCTCTTGCTCACGCCGTTCTTCACCCGGCGCGCCCGCACCCTGGCCTGGGTGCTCATCATAGGTCTCCACCTGAGCATCGACGTGATGGTGGTGCTGGGCCCATTTTCATGGGCCATGATGCTGATGATGGCGGCGTTCGTGCATCGAGATGACTGGGCTTGGCTTGCCGCACGGCAAAAGCGCAGGCGCGAGGCGCGGGTCGTCTACTTTGACGCTGACAACGGCTTGACGCTCCAGCTTTGCCGGCTCATCAAGCGCTTCAACGGCCACGGGCTGGCGCGGTTTGTGCCGTCAACGGACGCGCTCGGGTTCGGGGTTGGCCGCGACCTAGCTGCGGCGCAAGCTGCAGAAGCCGCGGCCGACCCGGCGCCAGCCCATGGCGTCGCCGCGCTGCGCTCGCTGAGCCACGCGCTCTCCGTGCCGCGGTTCACGGCGCTGTGGCTGTACCTGCCTGGGCTGAGCCAGTTGACCGACGCCGGGCTGCGGCGCGTGCTTCGTAAGCGCGCTCACTACGCCAAGGTCTTGGGGGTGGGGGAGCTGCCCGGCGCGCCGGACGAAGTGGCCCCGCCGCCCAGCGGCTTCGCCAGGTTGTGGCGCGGCGTTCGGCACTGGGCTAGCCAGATCGTGGTGGCTTACTTGATGATCGCGGCCACCAGCCAGGTGCTTGTCGAAAACCGCGCGGTACCGTCAAAGCTGAAGCCCAAGCAGCGGCCAGGCTGGCTTGAGGCCAGCATCATCTACCCGCGCATGTTCCAGGGCTGGTCGATGTTCGCTCCGCGGCCGCCGACCGACGACGGCGTGATCGTGGTCGACGCCCTGACGCGCGACGGTCGACGCGTCGATCCCCTGACCGGTGAGGCGCCCACGTTCGAGATGGATCCGGTGGGGGGCTACCACCTGAACCAGCTGTGGTGCGACTGGCAGCGGCGATTCGGCGAAGAGCGTTTCCGTGCGTATCTACCTGGGGTTAGAGACTACCTGTTGCGCTACCCAGAGCGCACCGGTGACCCGAACGACGAGCTGGTGGCGTTCGAGGTCTGGTCATTGACAGAGCGCGTGCCGCCGCCCGGCGCTGCCCACCCCCCGCCCAACCGAGCTCGGCTGCTGAGCTACGGCCATTTGCCCGCGCCGCTGGAGTGGAGGTGGGACACGAGGGCGGCAGAGCCCGCGCTAGGGCCACCCGGCGCGCAGCCAGCGGCTGACTGACGCCCTCGTGGCAGGTGTGGTTGAGGTGGCCGCGGGAGCGTCGTTTGCGCCGAGGGATGACCCCGTCTGGCGTCCGGGTGGCGTCCGTGGTTGTCTCGCGCTGGATGTCCCTTCGGCACATGGTTCAGGTGGGGCTGGTGACCTGCGCGGCTGGCGTCCCGATCATCGTGGACAGCCTGCGCGGCAAGAGCAGCCGCGCGCGCTGTGACGCCATCATCGACCGTTGGTCCTTGGCGTTGTGCCGGGGCGCCAAGATTCAGATCGAGGTCGCGGGCGGTCAGCACATGCAGGGCGATGAGGCGTTCGTCGTCGTGAGCAATCATCAGTCTCACTACGACATCCCGGTGCTGTTTCAGACCTACGACAAGCCGCTGCGCATGGTGGCTAAGCGCGAGCTGTTTCGGGTCCCGGTCATGGGGCGGGCCATGCGCGCCGCGGGGTTTATCGAAGTGGACCGCGGCAACCACGCCCAGGCGATCCAGAGCTTGGGTCAAGCCGCTCAGGCGCTGAGGAGCGGGACCAGCATCTGGATCGCCCCCGAAGGCACCCGCAGCCCGGATGGCCAGCTAGGCCCCTTCAAGAAGGGGGGTTTTCGCATGGCAATGGACGCTGGCGTCAGGATCCTGCCGGTGACCATCGACGGGACCCGCGAAACGCTGCTGCCCAAGACGCTCAAGGTGACCGACGGGGCGCGGGTCCGCGTGACCTTTAGCGCTCCCGTGGATACCCGCGCGTTCGCAGACGCGGGTGTTGACGCGCTGATGCAGGCCGTGCGCGCTGCGATTCAGCAGCACCTTCCCTAAGCCTTGATGGGCCCAGGTTTCCCAGGCGAGCGCGTGAAAAAGCGCTATACCCCCAGCTCAAGCTTATCTCCGGTCGGAAACTATGCAGATCAAACACACACGCACCCAGCGCGCCACCAGTTCAGCGAAGTCCGCCAGGAGCAGGCGCGCGCGCGGCGGCCTCGGCGTGCTGATGACGGCTACGGCGCTGCTCATGGGCGGCTGCCAAGATGGCCGCTTCGGCGGCGTCGGCTTGCTGTGTCCCGCCCTCGAGTCGGGCGATCCGCTGACCGCGACGTTTAGCGCAGATCCGCACGCAAACGCTAAGATCCGCACCTTCGTCGCGGCGTCGAAAGATCTGATGCAGATCTCGCTGCAGGTAGAGGCCATGGTCGCCGATGCCTGCGGGCGCATGGCCACCGATCTCGGCGCGACGCCGGTTGAGCTGACCCCTGCTGACGACAAGCCAGGCGCTCGCGCGAAGCAGACCTGCGGCGTGCTGTCAGCCAAGATCGACGCCATCTTCGCCACCGGCGTCGGCGTGCGCGTCCAGGCCCAGTTGCCACACTGCCAGGCTGATTTGAGCGCCAAGGCGCGCTGCGAGGGCGCCTGCGACGTGAGCGTGGATCCAGGGCAAATCGTGGCTTCTTGCGAACCCGCAAAGTTGTCCGGGTTCTGCCAGGGCCGCTGCGTCGGCCGCTGCGAAGGCCGCTGCACGGGTCAGTGCAACGGGCAATGCTCGCAGGTTGATGCCGCGGGGCAATGTATCGGTCAGTGTAACGGCGAGTGCAACGGTGGCTGCGACGCCACGTGCCACGTCGGGTGCCAGGGTCAATGGCAGGCGCCACGCTGCGAGGGCTCGGTGAGGCCGCCCAGCGCAGACGCCGAGTGCAACGCTAGCTGCACGGCGCAAGCGAACTTCCGCGCTAGTTGCAGCCAGGCCGAGGTGTTGGTCCAGACCTGGCCGGAGTCGCAGTCGGCGGCGGCGCTCGCGGCGACCCTGCAGGCTAACCTCCCCGGCTTGCTGCAGGCCGAGTTTGCGCTGGGCAAGCGCTTGCTCCAGGACGCGCAGGTGGTCGTCCAGGTGGGAGGCCAGCTACCGAAGATCATCGGGCAAGCCGGGGTTCAGGCGCTCGCGTGCGTCGGCGCTGCAGCCAACGTCAGCCTGCAGGCCTCCGTGCGGGTGCAGGTTTCGGTCGAGGCGAGCGCGAGCGTGAGCGGGCGCGCGGGCGTGCAGGGCTAGCTGAGGAAAATTCCTCGCGGATTCTGCCTGAGGCGCGGCAGAGGCTAGCTGAACTCGGCCCCGGTCGGGATGGCCATCAGATCGGCGAGCAACTGGGGGACGGAGCCGCCCGCGTACAGCAGGTGGTGAACCGCCCGGGCGATAGGCAGGTCGAGGCGGTGCTGAGCGCTGAACTGATCGACCGCCAAGGCGGCCTTCACACCCTCTGCGACCATCGACATGTCCGCCTGGATCTCGCCTAGGGATTCCCCGCCTGCTAAGCGCGAGCCGACCTGGAAGTTGCGGCTCAAGCTCGACGAGCAGGTGGCGATCAGATCGCCGACCCCGGCCATGCCGCTGAACGTCAAGGGGTCGGCGCCCATGCTCACCCCCAGCCGGGTCATCTCATTGAGCCCGCGGGTCAGCAGCAGGGCACGCGCGTTTTCACCGAAGCCTAGGCCGCTCAGCACACCCGCCGCTAACGCCACGATGTTCTTGAACGCGCCGCCCACCTCCGCGCCGATCACATCTGAGCCCCAGTAGACGCGAAAGTACTGGTTCTTTAGCGCGCGGTGTCCCTTCTGGAACACCTCGTCGTAGGCGCTCGCGATCAGCGTGCCCGCCGGCCCGCGCTGCGCTAGCTCTCGAGACAAGTTGGGGCCCGCGAGCACGCCGATCTTACGTAGGCAAGTTTCCTCGCGGAGAACTTGGCTCATGCGCTTGTGGGTGCCCTGTTCTAGGCCCTTGGTCGCGTGGATCAGGCACTGCCCGCCGTGGACGAACTTGCCCAGCTCGTGGGCGATCTCGCGGACTCCGTGGCTCGGCACGACGAGCAGGAGCAAATCGCCGTGCCGAGTCACCCGCTCGAGGTCGCTGGTGGCCGCTAGCTCCTCTGGCAGCTTGATGCCCGGCAGGTAGTCGCTGTTGGTCCGCTCTGCTGCGATGCGCAGGGCGAGCTCCGGGCGCCGCGCCCAGAGCAGGGTGTCGTGGCCGTTCTCTGCGCTGACCTTGGCTAGGGTGGTGCCCCAGCTGCCTGCGCCGACCACGCCGACCTTCAAGGGACGATTCACTGAGCACCTCCGGCGCGCTCGAGGTCGTAGCCCTGCAAGCGGTTCGAGTAGTAGAAGAGCAGGTTGCGATCTTCGTGGAAGATGCGGTCCCCGCGGCGCTCCGCTACAGGGCGGCTGTGGTAGGTCTGGAAGCGGCGCAGGGCGTCGTCTACGATGGTCAGCGGCGTTCCCCTACGGATCTCTTTTGACAGGCGCGGCGCGCCGAGGCGCTCGATCTGCTGCTTCACCCGCCCGGTCTCGGTTACGACGTCTGCGTGGGTAAACGAGGGCGCGGTGCCGCCTGTGCGCAGCAGGCGGTAGCGATCTAGGCTGGGGTTCTTACGCACCAACAGGTTCAACAGCGCGAGGGCGACGACGTTGGTGGTCATCACCACGCTGTCTCTGCGGAGGCCGCGGACCACCGACTCAGCGATTTCTTGGGTGTATTGCTGGTCTCGCTGTGGGTCGTGCTTTGGCGCGCCATGGCGCGACACGTAGGCCTTGGTGTCGACCACGCGGCCTCGAGGGTCTAGGCTGTTGCCTTGGTCATCGACGAAGTTGCCGACGATGTCTAGCGGCCTTGACAGGGTGACCACGATGCGCCCGTCGAGCGACGCGATCTCGTTCATGAAGTTGAGCACTCGGCGCGGCTTCGAGAACTCGTCGTCTTCGATGATGTAGCGACTCTTGCCCACCTCTTTGAGGTAATCATCGATGAGCGTCTCGGCCTCGAGGACCAGGCTATAGCTGATGGTGCAAGGGACGACGTAGACGTTCGGCTGTGCGCGCCCCTGCTTGAGGTTGTTGATGTACGCGGAGACGGCGGTGCCGAGCAGGCCCTTCTTGAGCTTAGACTCTACCGCGCCAGAGCGACTTCTAGTGCCGCCGGGAAAAAACAAATTGTGATAGCCCATCTCCATCGCGACGCTGGCGTACTCTTTGAGCACATCCTTATACACCGCGCAGGTCTTCTTGCGGTCCACCCGGTACGCCCCGAGGTTGTTCATAAAGAACGACACCAGCGGGTTGGTGAACAGGTTCAAGCCGGCGCCGTACAAGAGCGGCGGGAGCTCGAGCAAGTGGGCCGCGTAGCCCAGCACGATGCTGTCCAGGTGGGAGGAGTGAGTAGGGACGACCATCACGGTGCCGCGCTTGATCAGATGCTTGAGGTGCTGGACTTCTCCCTGGACCTCGATGTGGTCGCGCACGGAACTAGTGATGTCGCGCAGGTGGAGGAGGTCGCGAGGACCGCGCGCGCCAGACGCCGTGAGCAAGAGCGAGAGCCCTGCTGGGACGACGCTGGTCGAGAAGCGGTACACGCGCTCGTCAAAGTTACCGACCACCTCCGCCACGAAGCGCCGCAGCAGGCTCTCCAGCATGCGGGCGATCTCGGCCTCAGAGGCCTTGGGCAGGCGCTTGCCTAGGTTAGCGTAGAACGCCAGCTCATCGCCCTTGGGACGGTCGCGCTCAAGGCGCCGTCGCTCATGGTAGATGGTGTCGCCCACCAGTGTTTCGAGGTAGTTATTGCGCGTCTCGCTCAGCGCGGTGTGCCGCTCAAGCAGGCGACTGGTGACCTCGAGCTGGATCCGTTCTCTGTCTTCAGGCCTCATGCGAGGCTCAGGGTACTATGCTTCGAGGTGTCGCTAGGCGGCGTTTCGGACGACAGCCTGGCGCACTGCCCGCAGTATATGACAGCTGCGGGAGGCGAACCATCGCCGAGCAGCCGTGGCGCCCGCGGATCGGTGCGTCAAGCTAGCGTCGCCCGGGCCGGGCCGCGATCTGGGATCGCGACCGCGGGTCCTCCGCAGCGCTCAAGCGTCGGCGACGCGGCACCAGACCCGCAAGATGAGCGTGCCCTTCTCGGTCCACGGCGTCACGTCGACGCGCTCGATGTCGTCCGGGTTGTCGATGGGCAGCCGGTGCATCAACTTTTCCGCAACGAAATCTTTACGAGTCCGCGTCGACGACAGGCGCCCCGAATCACCCGCACGGATCACGAAGGTCACCATCTCAAACACCTCGAGGCGCTGGTCGATGCGCACCGCTGGGCGAGGTGGCTCGGACACACGCAGGCCACGGCCTAGGGCGTCGGCCACCGCGTCCCGCTCTAGATCCTCCAGCGTGGCGCGTCCGATGGACGCCTCGCCCAGGGTGATCACCTCGGGGGTCGAGCTGTGTCGCCGTGGTCGTTCTTCGAAGCCCACCGTGTTGCGGGGACGCACCGCGCTCTCCGCTTCGGCGTCGTTGTGCCAGCCGCGCTGCTTGGCGATCTGGCTTGCTTCCAGCTGGATCTCGGACGCGATGGCGGCCAGCGTTTCGTGCCCGGCGGTGCTCTGCCCGATCTCGATTTCAGGCATCGAGTCCAGGCGCGAGGGCATGGGCTGCATCAGCTCAGAGGCGAACGCCGCCAAGGTCTCGCGCCCTGCGGGACCGTGAGTAACCCTGATTTCGGGACCTGACACCTGAGCCCTGCGGGGCGGGCTTGCACTCTTGCTACGTCGACTTCGAGCCACTGGTCCGGAGTGTAGCGCGGATTGGGAAGGCGCGGCGAGGGGCTTGGGTCGGAGCTTGGGCGTCAATGTAGACGCACGCCCACACCTGCCGTCTGCGGCCTAGGCAGCAACTCGCGGTTAGGCTCATGCTTTTGCGCTCTGGCGCCCTGGTCGCCAGCGACCACGCCACCTGCGGGGCGGCGCGCGGTCAGCCGATAGACCGCGAGGCGAGCTAGCGGAGGCGACCGGCGCGCCCGGGTACGGGTAGAGCTGACTGGCCGCTGAGGTGCACATCGATCGAGCGCGCCGCGCGCCGTCCGTCAGCGATGGCCCACACCACCAGGCTTTGCCCGCGCTGCATGTCACCCGCGGAGAAGACGCCGGGCGTCGAAGTCATCAGCTGAGCATCGGTTCGCACGTTGCCACGCTGGTCTAGCTCGACGCCGAGCTGATCCAGGATCCCCCCATGCTCAGGGTGCACAAACCCCATCGCCAGCAGCACCAGATCTGCCTTGATGTCGAACTCGGTGCCCGCGATGGGTTCGAAGCGTCCAGCCTTCAGCTCAACCCGCACGCAGCGCAGCGCGCTGACGGCGCCATCCTCACCCCGTACTTCCAGTGTAGAAACAGCCCAGTCACGCTCGCCGCCCTCCTCGTGGGAGCTGCTGCTGCGCATCTTGAGCGGCCAGAGCGGCCATGGCGTGCTGGGTGAGGGCTCAGCCGGGGGCTGAGGCATGATCTCGAAGCTAGTGATGTGGGCGGCGCCCTGGCGGTGCGACGTGCCGATGCAGTCGCTGCCAGTGTCGCCACCACCCAGCACCACCACGTGCTTGCCGGTGGCCAGGATCTCCGGCCCCTCCACGGTCAGCCCGGCGACGCGCCGGTTCTGTTGCTCCAGGAACTCCATGGCGAAGTGCACGCCGTCCAGTTCCCGACCAGGCACCGCTAGGTCGCGGGGGACGCGCGAGCCTCCGCACAGGCACACCGCGTCGAACTCAGCGCGCAGCTGATCGCCGCTGATGTCCTGCCCCACGTTGACCCCAGTGCGGATGTTGACGCCTTCGGCCTCCAGTTGCTCAACGCGGCGCTGAACTAGCCACTTTTCGAGCTTGAAGTCCGGGATCCCGTAGGTCAGCAGGCCACCCACGCGATCGTCGCGCTCGAACAGGGTCACGTCGTGCCCAGCGCGCGCGAGCTGCTGCGCGGCCGCCATGCCAGCGGGGCCTGAGCCGATGATCGCGACCTTCTTGCCGGTTCGATGGCTCGCTGGTTCCGGGTGGATATGTTCCTGGGCCCAGGCTTGATCGGCGATCGAGCGCTCGAGCAACTTGATGTTGACGGGCTCCTCGTTGATGCCGAGCACGCAGGCAGCTTCACACGGGGCCGGGCAGATGCGCCCGGTGAACTCCGGGAAGTTGTTCGTCGCGTGGAGGGAGTCGCTCGCCTGACCCAGGCGATCCGCGTAGACGTGGTCGTTCCAGTCGGGGATCAGATTGCCCAGGGGGCAGCCCGTGTTGCAGAACGGCACACCGCAGTCCATGCAGCGCGCAGCCTGCTCTTGTAGATCCTGGCCCACCACCGGGAGCTCGAACTCGCGGTAGTCCTTCACCCGCTCGCTGGCGGGGCGGCGTGGGGCGTTCTGACGCTCAAACTCGAGAAAACCTGTGATTTTTCCCATGTTAGTCCACCTCTACGTTGCGCGGGCCGCCCAAAATCGCTTCGGGTTGCGGGTCGAACTCGGGCGGAATGTTGGTCATGTGCAGCGCCGTGCGCTGCTCTTCTTGCTCTGTGAGCACGCGGCGATATTCCAGAGGGAAAATTTTGACGAAGCGGCTCAAGGTCGTCTCCCAGGCGTTGAGCAGCGACCGCGCCTTGGCTGAATTGGTCTGGGCCATGTGGCGTTCGAGCAGCTCGGCGAGCATGGACGCGTCGTCGATGCTCAGCGCCTCAAGGCTGACTAACTCACGGTTGCAGTTCTCACTGAAGCGCCCGTCCTCATCGTAGACGTACGCGATGCCTCCGCTCATGCCGGCCGCGAAGTTTCTGCCGGTCGCGCCGAGGACCACCACGAGCCCGCCGGTCATGTACTCACAGCCGTGATCGCCCACGCCCTCAACGACGGTCGTGGCGCCGCTGTTGCGCACCGCGAAGCGCTCGCCCGCGCGGCCGCAGAAGTACGCCACACCAGAGGTCGCCCCATACAGCGCGGTGTTGCCGATGATCACGTTTTGATCCGCCTGGAAGCTGCTGCCCGCCGGCGGCCTGACGGAGATGGTGCCACCGGCCAGCCCCTTGCCGATGTAGTCGTTGGCGTCGCCTTCCAGGTGGAGCTCCATGCCGTGCACCGCGAACGCGCCGAAGCTTTGCCCTGCGGAACCTGTAAAGTTGAGCACGATGCTGCCCGCAGGGAGATCGTCGTCGCGGTAGCGCCGCGCGACCTCGCCCGCCAGCATGCCGCCCACGGTGCGGTGCACGTTGCGGATGGGCAGATCTAGGCGCACCGCTTCACCGCGCGCCAGCGCCGGCTCGCACAGCGGGATGATGGTCTGGTCGTACGCGCTGGCTAGCCCGTGGTCTTGCTCTGTCTGCTTGGTCAGCGCGATGCCCTCACGCGCGGTGGCTGGCATCAGCACGTCTGAGTAGTCGATGCGCGAGGCCTTCCAATGCTGCCCCACGTCGCGGGGGCGGATACAGTCCACGCGCCCGACCATTTCGGTTACCGAACGGAAACCCAGGAGCGCCATGTGTTCACGCAGCTCTTCTGCCACGAAGAACATAAAATTGATCACGTGCTCGGGTTGCCCAGTGAACTTCTTGCGCAGCTCGGGATCTTGGGTCGCGATGCCTACTGGGCAGGTGTTGAGGTGGCACTTGCGCATCATGATGCAACCTGAGGCGACGAGCGGCGCCGTGGCGAACCCGAACTCCTCGGCGCCGAGCAGCGCGGCGAGCGCCACGTCACGCCCGGTGCGCAGCTGACCGTCGGTCTGCAAGATCACGCGACCGCGGAGATCGTTCTTCACCAGGACCTGGTGCGCCTCGGCTAGGCCAAGCTCCCACGGCACCCCCGCGTGCTTAATCGATGTCTGGGGCGAGGCGCCCGTGCCGCCGTCATGCCCGGCGATCAGGATCACGTCGGCGTGGGCCTTCGCGACACCAGCGGCGACGGTGCCGACCCCAGCTTCTGCCACCAGCTTGACGCTGATGCGAGCCTTGGGGTTGACCATCTTGAGATCGAAGATCAGCTGGGACAGGTCCTCGATCGAGTAGATGTCGTGGTGGGGTGGCGGGGAGATCAGCGTCACGCCAGGCGTGGAGAAGCGCGTCTTCGCGATGATCGCGTCGACTTTGTGGCCAGGCAGCTGACCGCCCTCGCCAGGCTTGGCGCCTTGGGCGATCTTGATCTGCAACTCATCGGCGCTGACCAAGTAGTGCGTCGTCACGCCAAAGCGACCTGACGCCACCTGCTTGATCGCGCTGTGGCGCTCGTCATGAAAGCGATCCGGCTTCTCGCCGCCCTCTCCGGTGTTGCTCTTACCGCCGATGCGGTTCATGGCGATCGCTAAGTTCTCATGGGCCTCTGCGCTGATGGAGCCGAAGCTCATGGCGCCAGTGGCGAAGCGCTTCACGATCTCGCTCGCCGGCTCGACTTCAGAGATGTCGACCGCGGGGTCTTGGGGGGCGAGCTCCCACATCCCGCGCATGGTGATCAGCCCTTGGGCTTGATCGTTGATGAAGTCCGCGTACTCGCGGTAGCTCTTCGCGTCTTCGCCGCGCACGGCCCGCTGCAGCGCCGCGATCGTGATCGGGTTCCACAGGTGTCGCTCGCCTTGCGCCCGGTAGTGGTATTGCCCTCCGATGCTCAGCGCCCCCGCGCCGCCGTCTCTGCGCGGAAACGCGCGTTGGTGGCGTAGCCGAGCCTCCTCGGCGATGACCCCCAAGTCAATGCCGCTGATGCGGCTGATGGTGCCGCTGAAGTAGCGATCGATGAGCTCTTCGTTCAGCCCAATGGCTTCGAAGATCTGCGCACCCTGATAGCTCTGCAGCGTGCTGATGCCCATCTTGCTCATCACCTTGAGCAGCCCCTTGCAGATGGCTTTGATGTAGTTCTGCGTGGCTTTGACCGGGTCGGACAAGCCAGGCACCTCGCCGTCGCGGCACATCTGCTCGATGGTCTCCAGCGCCAGGTACGGGTTCACGCCGCCCGCGCCGAAGCTCGACAGCAGGGCGAAGTGGTTGACCTCTCGGGCCTCGCCGGTTTCCACAAGGATACCCACTTTAACGCGCGTGCCGTTGCGCGTGAGGTGGTGGTGTACGGCGCCGACTCCCAACAGCGCCGGGATGGGCGCCATGTGCGGCGTCGCGCCGCGATCACTCAAGATGATCAGGCTGTGGCTGTTGAGCACGGCGACGGACGCCTGACGGCACAGCTCGTCGAGGGAGGCCTTGAGGCCTGCCGCGCCGTCAGCCGCGGGGAAGAGCATGGGCAGCGTCGCCGGCATCCTGAGCTGGACTAGGTGGGTGTTACGCAGCTTCACCATGTCGTCGTTGGACAGGATGGGGTGGGGCAGCTCGAGCATCTGCGCCTGGTCAGGCAGCTCGAACAGCAGGTTACCCTCGCCGCCGATGTAGCTGCGCAGGCTCATCACCAGTTCCTCACGGATCGGGTCGATGGGTGGATTAGTCACCTGAGCGAACTGCTGCTTGAAGTAGTTGAACAGCAACTGAGGTTCATCGCTCAGCACCGCGAGCGGGGTGTCGGTGCCCATCGAGCCCGTCGCCTCGTGGCCCGTCAGGGCCATGGGCTGGATCAACATGCGCAGCTCTTCTTGGGTGTACCCAAACGCCTGCTGCCGCGAGTGCAAAGAGTGCACTTCCGTGGGGCGCACCGAGGGCACCGTCTCGATGTCGCGGAGGTTGATCTTGTTGTCCCGCAGCCACTTGCCGTAGGGCTGCCGAGAGCAGATTTCTCGCTTCAGCTCCTCGTCTTCGACGATGCGGCCTCGTTCGAGGTCGACCAAGAACATCTTGCCGGGTTCCAGGCGGCCCTTCTTCTCGACGCGCTCCGGCGGGAACTCCAACACGCCTGTCTCCGAGCCCATGACGATGATCCCATCGTGGGTGAGCATCCAGCGCGCCGGTCGCAGCCCGTTGCGATCGAGCATGGCGCCGATCTGGCGACCATTGGTGAAGGCCAGCGCCGCGGGGCCGTCCCAGGGCTCCATCAAGCACGAGTGGTACTGGTAGAAGTCCCGCTTGTGCTGCGGCATTTGGCTGTCATTTTGCCAGGCCTCTGGCACCAGCATCATCATCACGTGAGTCAGCGAGCGCCCGCCGTGCATCAGCATCTCGACGACGTTGTCCAGGGTGCCTGAATCGCTTCCGTGGGGAGTGATAACAGGCAGGATATGCCGCACGTCTTCGCCGAAGATCTCACCGGCGAACAGCGTCTCGCGGGCCTTCATCCAGGCGATGTTGCCGCGGACCGTGTTGATCTCGCCGTTGTGCGCCAACACGCGGAACGGCTGCGCTAGCTCCCAGGTCGGGAAAGTGTTGGTGCTGAAGCGCTGGTGCACCATGGCCAGCGCGCTGACCATGCTCTCGTCACTCAAATCCGGGTAGAAAAGCGAGAGTTGCTCCGCGTGGAGCAGGCCTTTGTAGACGAGGGTCCGAGACGAGAGGCTAGGGAGGTAGCAGGACTTCTTGGCGCTCAGGTCGCTCTCGCGCACGGTGCGCTCGACCCATTTGCGGATCACGAACAGCTTGCGCTCGAACGTGGTCTGGTTCGAGCAGGTTGAGCCCACGATAACCTGTTTGATCACGGGGGCGCTCTCGCGCGCGAGGGGTCCGATGGCCTCAAAGTCCGCAGGCACGTCACGCCAACCGAGCAAACGCTGGCCCGTGCCGCCGATCTTGTCCTCGACGATCTGCATGCAGCGGCGGCGTTGCTCGCGCTCCTGCGGGAGAAAGACGGTGCCCACGCCGTACTGACCACGCCCTGGGAGCTTGATGCCGAGCGCGGCGCACTCCTTCTCAAAAAATCCGTGGGGTAACTGAATCAGGATCCCCGCGCCGTCGCCGGTTTGAGGATCGCAGCCCGCCGCGCCGCGATGCACCAGGTTGAGCAGGATCTGCACGCCCTGGCGCACGATCTCGTGGGAAGCGACGCCTTTGATGTTGGCGACGAATCCGACGCCGCATGCGTCGTGCTCAAGCTGGGGGTCGTATAGTCCGGACTTTTCGGGGAGACTCATCGGTACCTGGGGTGGATGGGTGGGCTGCGCGCGCGAGCGAGCAGCGGTTGGTTGAGGCGGCTGCGCGGCTGTCCAGCGCGGAGGCCGCTGGGTTCGCCGTCTGGTCGCGCCAGGCGCGCGATGTTCGCGCGTCGGGCGGGATGGCGGGTTGGCTGTGCCCGAGTGGCAAACCGAATCCGTCGCGCCTGGGCGCGCGACGCAGAAGTTGACGGGTGGGGGTAGGGGGCGGTTGCGCTGACCCGCCCGCTCAGGGGGTGGCGCGTTGAGTCCGCACTATTGGGCCACGCATTAACGCGCCGCGCAAGGAGTTGCCGCTCAACCGCGCGCATCCCTACAGGGTGGGTTTCTAAGCTGGGCTCTGTTATTCCAAGCTGATGCGAGGAACACACTCGGGGGGCGGCGTTGGCAGACTGGCCACGCTTGGTGCGGTCGGCTTGGTGTGCGCTTTGCTCGCCTGCAAGAAGGATGACCCCCCACCCCCACCCACTCCGATAGCCGCGCCGGTGCCAACCGGTCCGTGTGCCGGGGGCGTGAGCGATGATCCGCCGGCCGGCGTCTTCAAACCAGCGCAGAACGCGTTCAAGACGAAGTCGTACACCACGGCCAAATCGCTGCTCGCCGACATCGCTGACAAGTACCCGAACAGCGCCAGCGTGCGGGTGTGGCAGGGCGACGCCGCGATGTTCGACACCAAGACCTCGCTGACCAAGGGCGCTGACGAGGGCATTGAGTTTTATAACAAGGCGCTGGCGCTCCACGACAAAGGCTGCGGTTTGCCCGTCTACGAGCGCTACTACATGCGCATGGGCTTTGGCTACGCCTACCTGCGCAAGAAGGATGGCAAGAACGCCCTGGTGCATCTGAAGGCCGCCGAAGAGGAGTTCAAGGACTCGTCCGGCTTGTTCTACAACATGGCCCGCGCTTATTGCCGCGAGGATGATATAGACCAGTGCGTGGCGTACTTTGAGAAGACGTTGGCCAACGCCAAGGCCCTCAAGCGACCGCGCTTCTTGCGCAGCCACTACTCGCTGGCTTCATGGATCAGCCGCTCGCGCACGCAGAGCGAGTTCGTGAAATTGCGCCGCGACAGCCGCTACTCTGCGCTCCTAAAGGAGTACAAGGACGACTGAGCCCGACGCGAGTGAAGCAGGTCGGGCGGGGGTGGAGGGTGCTGCCTTACGGCACCACTAGCTGTTGCCTCACGGCACCGCTGGCAGCCAGGCTTGCAGTAATACGTCGCCCGCCACGCTGAGCTCTACCGTCAGCTGGTAGTCGCCCGCGCTCTGCACGCAGATCGGGCCACCCGGATTCAGCACGCCCAGGCGGGCGCGCAGCGCGACGCGGCTGACCAGCTCGCCGTCAGGTCCGAGCAGCTTGAGGGTGACGGCCGCGCCAGCGGGGCCGATCGCCGCAGCTCGCAGACAGCGGCTCGGATCGGTGATGTGCAGCGTGGCGGAGCCCGGTGTACCGTCAGCGATCTTGAGCAGTTTCGGGCTGGGCCAGAGCGGCTGCGTGCCGGGCGCGCAGCGCTGGCCTAGCTGTTTGAGCAGCGCCTCAGGTGTCTCCGCGCTGAGCCCGTCAAAGCAGCCGGCGGGCAGGGGAGGTGGATCGCTTGGGACGGCCACAGCGCTAGCGCTGGCTGAGCGTAGCGCTGACGGTACGGCGTGTGCCGAGCTGGCGGCGCTGGCTTGCGGCTCAGTCGCCGGGTGCTTGCCACAGCTGGCCAGCACTAAGACGCTGCCGAGCAGGCGTAGGCGGCTAGCAGCAGACATCGCCAGCAGGTAGACGCCAGGACGCGGGGCCGTCAAGCCGGCCGCGGCTCACTTCTTGTGGCGCTTCTTGCGGCGCCGCTTTTTTTCCGCGCGCTTGCGTGAGCCGGTCACGGCTTCATCGGCTGCGTAGGCGACCTCACCCGTCACCACGGAGCCTGGGACCGGCAGCTTCGGCTCGATCAGCAGTTCGCAGTTGAGCTGAGTGTACTCGTCGTCGATGGGGGTGATGCGCCACTCGGCGTCCAACCGCTCTACGTTGCCCTTGACCATGGAGCCGCTGAGCACGCGACTGTCGCCTTCTTTCTTAACGGGCGCGAACTTGACGACGGCCCAGATTTTTCCTGCGCCGTGGAGGATCGGCACCACGAGGTACACGAGGGTGCTGTCTCCCTCCTTGCCGACCACCCGGGCCTTCTTGAACTTCGAGATGAAGCGCGCGTAGTTCTTGAAGTCGGTGACCACGTCCTCGACGATGTCCGGTGGCGCCTTGATCGCGATGCGAGCGCAGCCTGCTTTGACCTTGCTGCGGTCTGTCTTGCGCTCATAGCGCTCAGAGTCCCCCTTCTTCTTGAGGCGCTCGCCTTCGGTTTCGGCCCAGGCTGGCGTCGTCACGGAGAACCCCAGGGCGGCTGTAGTCAGCAGGAGGCTGCGTCGAGTCAGGTGCATTACTAAGGATCTCCTCGGGGAAACTGGGGCCGGTTAAGTGGTGCTGGCGTTAGGCGCTCAGCATCTCGCGGGGTCGTCTTGCACGCTGTGTGCCGTTGGTCGCTGTTCGCGCCTCAGCGGGGGCGAATGGTCGCAGCATCCGGGTCTTGACGTGGAGCGCAGGCGAATATTGCAGGATCGCCGAATGCGCGTTCACAGCGGGTGTTGCAATGCGCGCACATGCACCAGGAGTACGGAGCGTTAGTTTGAACCTTCCTCGGCCGACTGGCTGGGAGGCTGGCGGGGCGCTACCCAGGGCGGCTAGGTCTACTGGCCAAAGTGCGGTCAGCTCGCCTCGGGACCCAGCGCCGCCATGGTGCAGGAGCCGCTAAACTGCACGCCCTTGTCCATGAAGATCTCAGGTGCCTGCAGGCTACCGGTGACCTGGGCGGGCACGTACAGCTCGATGGAGCGCTCGGCGAGCACCTCTGCGTCGACGCGACCCCCGCGGATGATCACGGTGGCGACGCGGATCTTGCCCTCGACGTCAGCGCCTTCGCCGATGATCAGCACGTCGCTGCTGCGAATTTCCCCGCGAAACGTGCCATCGATGCGGACGCGCCCCGTGAACTGCAGCTTGCCTTCAAAGTGCGTGTCGCGACCAAGCAGCGCGGTGATTTCACTAGCAGGCAAGGCCGAGTAGTCGCTCATGACCGCGCAGGAGCTATCACAGCCGCGGGGCGATTCAAAACCCTAGGCCTGCCCAGGCCCCCGAGCTTGCCCACCCCAGGCTGACGCGGGGGCACTGTACGGATGTGCGTTAGCTTCGCGACTACAGCCTGCACCGGACCCAGCGCTCAAGCGCTAACGCCCCACGGCTCAGCCAGTAAAAACACAATGAAAGCCACTAGTTGCGTGACACGCCTAAGTGGGAACGATTCCTGCTTACCTGACGCTGTTCTTGGGTCGAAGCTCCGGGTGAGAGCCGTATTGACATGCGCCCACCGCGTGTGACAGTTCAGCACCGGCTGGGGCGTATTCCCCGATCCAGGCGCGAACATCAACATTCCACGGACGCGAAATCCACTGCGCTTTTCCCCGGTTCTTGCTTGGCAACAGCGCGGTCAGCAGGCAAAACGCCACCTTCGCTTTCCCTGCAAGCACACTCGTCAGCATACCTGGAGCCTCGCTCAGCGCCGGACCAGGTCGATCACGGAGCCGCCTAGCCAAATGAAGCGCCGAATCTTGGGAGCCACCTTTGCCGTGGCCAGCCTCACCACTTGGTCCGCCTTTGCCCAGCCTGCCGATGCGCCTGAGCCGGCTCCGGCTCCCGCTCCGGCTCCCGCGCCCGCTCCGGCTGCTGCTCCAGCTCCAGCTACCGGCGGAGGTTTCCAGCTTGGTTTGGGTGGTGGAGGCAGTGAGATTTCTGACACGGGTCCCAGCGACGAGCCGAACGAGCCGGGTAAGCCCAAGCCGCTGCCCTGGAGCATGCAGCTGATCTGGGACAACAGCGCGACCACCGACTCGGTTGGCATCGGGCAGGATCGCCTGAGCGAAGACCCGACCTACGACATGACCTTCAGCCTCAGGCCGGCCTACAAGTTCATCAACGAAGAGAAGTGGAGCCTCGCCGTCTCGGCCGAGATCGGCGCCGCCCGCGAGTTCACCAACAGCAACATCACCACTAAGCGCGGTGAGTGGACGCTGACCGACGCGCGCCTGCAGAGCTCCTATAACCGCGTCCTGTATAGCGACGGCGACGTGGCGACCAGCTTTGGGCTCGCGTTGCCCATCCTCACGTTCCCCACCTCGAAGATCAGCGCGAACACGGGGCGCATCTTAGGGCTCGGGACGGCTCTTTCCGTAGGGCAAACCGTTCCGCTGTTGGGCTCCAAGTCCCCGGCGCTTCAGACCTTCACCCTGACCGCGATCGGTGGCTACAACCACACGTTCACCACGGCGACCACGCCCGTGGACGGTGACTTCGAGCGGCGCCGCATCACCCCCAGCGGCCGGACCAACATTTCGGATCAGCTGAGCACTGGGCTGTTCGCGAATCACCAGGCCTCGGTGACCTTGGCAGGCACCATCGGGATCACGAAGTCCATCAGCTGGACCAACAGCTTCAGCTGGCGCCCCACGTGGAAATACGATGCCCCTGAGGCCAGCTGCGTCGCCATCCAGAACGGGACCGGCTGTGCGGAGCTCACCCCTGGCGAAAAGCATCCGACCAACTTCAGCGTGGTGACCATCTTCGCGTCGGAGCTTGGCATGCAGGTCCTGCCTGAGTTCAGCTTCGCTGTGGGTTACGCAAACGGCACGCTGCAGTTGGGTGACGACGGTGAGCGCCGTAACATCCTGTACAGCCCAGACGCGCGGGTCTACGTCAGCTTGGTGGGTCACATCGACGCGCTGTACGACAGTCTCTCGGGGCGAAGCGAGCAACCCAAAGCGCAGACCGCGGCGCGGCGCACCGAGACCGCAAGTCGCTAGCCGGCTTGGCGGGCAGCTGCGCCGCTCACGCAGCCGCTCACATCAATAAGCGAGCGGCTGACGGCGTTGGCCCCGCGGTTTGGCTTGCTTGGCCGGCGGCGAGGGCCTGGCTGGACCCGTGCGCTGCTAGCAAGGGGTTTCGGATCGTGCGAAGCTCCAGCCATGCGCAATCGCCTGCTCCCGCTGATCGCCGTCCTGCTCGGGGTGGGGTTTACCCTGCCGGCCTCCGCTCAGGACGCTGCGTCCAAGGGCGACGCGTCCAAGGGCGACGCGTCCAAGAGCGCTGACGGCGCGTACAAGGTGGAGATCAAGCGCGCCCCCGCCAGCAGCCCTGCTCCTGCGGCGACCGACGGCGCAGCCAAAGAGGCGCCAAAGCAGCCAAGCCGCACACCCGGCTACACCTGGACTGATCCCCCGCGGAAGCGTTCATGGCGGCGCGCTCGTATCGACCCAAACTGGGCGATCGCGACCTTCCCAGGCTTTCGTATGCTGCCGGACGGCAGCAGCGAGGTCAGCGTATGGCTCAGCAAGAAGGTCAAGGTCGACATACACAAGCAAGAGCGCAGCGTGACCTTGGTGCTGAGCGACACCTACGTGCGCTGGCGAAACAACACCTATCCGTTGATCACCACCCACTTCAACACGCCGCTGGGCAGCGCGCGCCTCAAGCGCGGCAAGCACGGCGAGACGCTGCTGATCATCCAACTCCGCGAGACAGCTGACGTGAAATCGCGCTTGGAAGTAGGACCTCGCGGAACTGCGATCCTCAAGGTCGCCATCCCTCGCCCGCGACAGGTCTTCGTTGAAGCTGACCAGCGCGTGCCCTTGGCGGTCCTGCCTCGCTAGCCTGGGCCCAGGCTCCACCCGATCGCAAGCAGCAGAGTGGGGCGCCGAGCCGTGTCGGGAGGTCGCCACGACGCGCGCGGCGCGGGGCGCGGCGCTCGCCGGCTCGGCCATGTTCATGCGCGCGGCGCGGGGTGTGTCGTCGCGATGCTGGCCACTCTGTCCGTGACCCAAGCCGCTCTCGCCGAGTCGATTGATTTTTCCGCGCAGCAAATGACGGCTGAGGAAGAGCTGCTCGAGCTGACCGGAGACGTGCGCCTTAGCTACGATCGCTTTCGGCTGCGCGCGGAGCGCCTGCGGCTCCAGCGCGGCCATGCTGGGCTGCGCTTGGAGGGTCCAGCGCGCCTCCGCGCGTGCCCTTGCGAGGAGCCACCTCTCGAGCTGGAGTTTACCAGCGCAGAGCTGAGCCCGACTGGCGCGCTGACCCTGTATGGTCCCCGCTTGGTGAGCGGCGACGTGCCGCTGTTCTATTGGCCCCAGTTGTCGCTGGTCGCCCCGGACAGCGTGGGTGTGTTGCCGCCGCGAGTCGACTACCGGGGCCCTGACGGGCTGTTCCTAGGGTTGGGGGTGGAGGTGCCGCTCTCGCGCTCAGCCCCAAGCCAGGGCGCGCTGGCCGGCCTGTCCAGCGCGGCGGGGGGTACCCAAGCTCGCCTCGGAGTTGGAGGCTACACGCGGTTTGAGCAGCCAGCCGATGGCGCGCGCGTGGAGCTCGACGTTTCAGGACCACAAGGTCGCAGCGCGATCGCGTGGGAGACCTTGGAGGGCGGCATGCTGGACATCGACGCCTACGGCGCCTACGCGCCAGCTGGGGGCGGCGCGCGTGCCACCGGGCTTGAGGCGCCGGGAGCTCTGGCGTGGCGCGTCGACGCGTTACGAGGTGCTCGCGGGCTGCGCGCGCCTGGATCTTTAGTTCGCGTGGCCATGCCAGAAGACCGCGCACGCTTCACGGTCAGCCACTTCGCGGGTCCACTTCAGGGCTATGCTCAGATCCGAGCGGAATCGAGCCGCGGGAGCGCTGGGACGCAGGACGCACAGGCCGGCGCGGCCGTCGGCGCCTCCGCGAGCCAGCGGCTGCTCCCAGGGTTGACCCTCAGGCTGTCCGGGGACGTGCTGGGGCTCAGCGGCGAGCACCTCGCCCGCGATACGGCCACGGCGCAAGCGGCGCTTGGGGTCTGGGTACCGCGGGCGGAGCTTGAGGTGGCGGCGCCGCTCGGGCCGCTCAGCTTGCGCTCAGCGCTCAGCGCCGCGGGCCAGCTGGCGAGCGTCAACGACGCACAGCCCCGCGACGCTTCCGCGGCGCCCGGGTCACGAGCTGAGGGGGCTGTCCGCCTCAGCGCCGCGCTGCCCCTCGCGCGACGCTTTGGCCAGGCGCGCCATGTCGTGACTCCAGAGCTCGGCGGCGCGCTGCTGCTGGGAGAACAACCTCGTGCGCAAGCGGAGGTCGCGCTGCTGCAACGCCTGGGCGGAGAACAAGCTCGCTACGCAGTGGAGCTCGATCTGGCCCTGGGCGCGGCCAAGCGCCTCAGCCCACGGGTCGAGGCCGCCCAGAACTCAGTCAATCTAGGCGCGTCCCCAGCGTTCAATTATATCCGAGGGGAATTGATAGCTGGCTCGCGTTGGATCGCCGGGCGGCTATGGGGCATCGCGCGACGCGCAGGTGCATCACCCGCAGGTGTGGAGGACGCGACGGGCCGGCCAGCGGCCGCTGGCGACGGCCCTGAGTGGGCGGTGATTTCGTGGCTGCGCGTGGGTCGTGAGGCGGCGGCTCAGCTCCAGCTAACCCTCGCGCAGCAGTCTGTTGACGCCTGGGATGAACCGAGGCCCGCGCAGGCAGCAGGCTGGGGGGGCACGTCGGACACTCAGCTGCAGCCTGATGCCTGGCGCGCTCCGCTCAATCTGGCGGGCGCGAGCAGCGTCAGCCAGCTGATCGTACCCCTTGACTCCAGGTTTGCGTTGCAGCTCGCCAGCGCTTGGGATGTGAGCGCGTTGGCGGCGCGTGACCGCTCTGCGGGTTTGCTCTTCGGCGCGCTGGGTGCGGGCTATCGTCACGCTTGTGGCTGCCTCGCTGTCCGCGCAGAACTCAGCCATCGACTGGGGCGACACTCAGCGCTGGCCCAGGCGGAGCTTGGTTCCATCAGCGAGCTATTTGACGCGTCGATCCAGCTCCAGCTGTTTGAGTAGGCGCTCAGGCGAAGACACCGACGAGGCGGGCGCGGGCTACCCAGGCGTCCCCAGCGCACCCGTAGTCCCCAAGCAGGCAGTGGGCATGTCTAGGCAGTTCAGGTAGTCTATGTGTGGTGTCCACGGATCCCACACGGCCAGGCTCGCCAGTCGCCACGGGGGCGCAGGCAGAGCCGCGAGCGCGTCCCCATGACGGCCGCGAAGATCCAGCAGCGGTCCCTCCCGACTTAGGCCAGCGCCTCAGCGATTCTCCGCCGGCAGAACAGCAGCTGAAGGGGTCACGCATCGTCGTGGCAGACGACGATCGCATCACGCGTGACTTGCTGGCGAGCATCCTGACCTCTCACGGCTTCAAAGTTGAGACGGTGGTGGATGGTCAGGAGGCCTTAGAGCGCGTCGCCCGTGGCGGCGTGGACCTGGTGCTGCTTGACATCATGATGCCGAGGCTCAGTGGTTTGGAGGCGTGCAGGCTCCTCAAGGGGATGACCAGTGACAGCTTCCTCCCGGTAGTACTCGTGACGGTGAAGACCGACACCGCGAGTCGGGTGGAGGGGCTCAAGATCGGCGCCGATGACTACGTCTGCAAGCCGTTTGATGATCAAGAGCTGATCGCCCGGGTCGAAGCCATGCTGCGCATCAAGAAGCTCCACGACCACGTGGCAAAGGCGCGCGTTCGGTTGGCTGAGCTCAGCATCCACGACGAGCTGACGGGGTTGTTCAACTACCGCTACCTGCATGAGCGGCTGAGCAACGAGTTCAAGCGCGCTGAGCGTTACCATGATCCGTTGTCATGCATCGTCTTGGATATCGATCGGCTCCAAAGCCTGAACGCAGTGGGCGGGCGCGCGCTGGGCGACTCGATCATCCGCGGAGTCGCGCAGGCCATCACCGGCTCGGTTCGGGAGGTCGACGTCGTGTCGCGTTTTGGCGGCGAAGAGTTCCTGATGGTGTTGCCGAGTACGCATTTTGCCGGCGCGGTGACCGTCGCCGAGCGGATTTGGCGGGGAGTAGCGGCGCAGCGCTTCACCGACGCAGGGCACCGCGCAACTGTTTCCGTGGGGGTGGCTCTTTATCCATCGCGAGACGTGCGGACGAAAGATGCGTTGCTCCGCGCCGCGGACACCGCGCTCACCCAGGCCAAGCGCGACGGGGGCAATCGGATCTGCGTTTTTCAGCAAGAAGGCTACTTGTACACCCCAGCGACGGGTGCCTCAGAGCCACCGCCGCGCGCCGAGCGCGCGACGGATCGGGCGCTGGGCGATGAAGGCGATGGATGAGCGCGCTGGCGACTGATGTGTGGCTCAGCGTCGGCGGGCGGTCAGCGGTCCAGGCCTTCGATCTGCGCGCGCGACCGCTGCTCATCGAAGCCTCTACGGAGGCCCCGCGTACGAATCAATCGGGGTCCTAGCGGGACCGCGGCGCGAGTCGTTGGTTGATGGGTTCGCGGGCGGCTCCAATGGACTAGGCTACGCCCACTCATGCTGCGAGCGCTCAGGAATAGGTCGATCATCGGGGTCGCTGTGCTGCTGGTCGCTAGCTCAGCAGCAGCCGAATCGCGCCGCGTGCCCGACGCGGCGCGCCGCTTCCAAGCTCCAGGGGCGAAGGCTGCGGCCAAGCGCACCTTCAGTCTCTCGCGTTGCCTGGAGCTGGCGGCGATCAACTACCCGAAGGTGGCCTCCGCTCGGGCCAAGCTCAAGAAGTACGAAGGTCAGCTGAGTGAAGCGCACTCGGCGCCGTTCAGCCAGTGGTCAGTCAAGGGGGGCGTCGCCCTGGCGCCGACAGTGCAGGGTACGCCGATGTACAGCCCAAACACCGATGTCTCGCTCAGCGAAGACATGGGTCTGGCTTGGCAGATCGGCATCGAGGGCGTGATCCCACTGTGGACCTTCGGCAAGATCACCAGCTTGTGGGACGCCGCCGAAGCTCAGATCGACGTCGGGCGCCACGAGGTCCAGAAGGAGCGCCAAGCGGTCAAGAAGCTGGTCTATGAGGCCTATTTTGGCCTGAAGTTGGCGCGCGACAGCCAGGCGCTGGTGCGCGACGTGGGCCGCCGGATTGATGAGCACGTCACGCGCCTGGAGAAGAAGGTCGAGGACGGCGACGGTGACACCATCGAGCTCTTGAAGCTAAAGATGAACCGTGCGGAATTGGTCGCGCGTGAGTCTGAGGCCACTGAGAAGGTCGCTCAGGCGTTGAGCGCCCTGCGCTTCTTGACTGGCGTGAGCGGGCTCGACATCGCCGACACGCCGCTTGAGCCGGTGGAGCACCGGCTCGCGCCGCTCCCGCGCTACCTGTCAGCGGCGCGCTTGTTTCGGCCAGAGATCAACATGGCTCGCGCTGGGGTGCGCGCTCGTCAGGCTCAGGTGCGCCTGCAGCGCGCCAAGTATTTCCCCGATCTAGGGCTCGGCTTGAGCGCCAGGTACGCGCGCGCCCCCGAAGTCACCGATCAGCAGAATCCATTTATCTCAGACAGCGCGAACACCACGGCTTACGGCGCCGCGTTGGTCCTACGTTGGAACCTAGACTTCTTGCCGAACTCCGCGCGCGTCGCGCAGGTAGAGGCAGACCTCGAGGAAATGCGCGCCACTGAGCAGTTCGCGCTGGGCGGCATCGCTCACGAGGTAGAGACTGCGTTCGCCGCGGCTCAGCAGGCCGCCAAGCGCATGGAGGCCTACTCACAGGCTTCGATCTACGCCAAGCGCTGGCTGATCCAGGTGCAGCAGGGCATCGACCTCGGGACCATGGAAGAAGAGGAGATCGTCGATCCCGCGAAGGAGTACGCGCTCAAGCGCTTCGCGAAGATGAGCGCCATCTACGCCTACAACATGGCTGTGGTTCAGCTCGGCAGCGTCACGGGGTGGGAAGCGGCGATGCCAGGCGAAGTTTCCGCAAAGTAACGGTGCTGAGCCCGCGCTGCGCTGCTCCAACGGCGCGTTGATGGTCGCCGGCCTGGTCTGGCCAACACGGAGCCCCCAGGATTTTGGGGTGGAGGGAGCGCGGCGCCCGTCTAGTGAATGCGCTGCCCCGGCTTGGCGCCAGTGTCCGGCGAGAGCAAGAACACCTCTGTCTTGCCAGGACCCGCCGCGGCGACCATGCCTTCGCTGAGCCCAAACTTCATCTGGCGCGGCTTCAGGTTGGCGACGAGCACCACCAAGCGGCCTACGAGCGCCTCGGCCTGGTACGCCTCTTTGATCCCGGCGAAGACCGTGCGCTGTTCGGTGCCACCAAGGCTCAGCGTCAGCTTGAGCAGCTTCTTCGCTTCGACGACCTGCTCTGCCTGGACGACGCGCGCCACCCGCAGATCGACCTTCATGAAGTCGTCGATGGTGCACTCAGCGCTGAGCGGCTCGTCCTTGAGCGGTTGGTCGTCATCTACGGCCGTCGCGGGCGCTGGGGCGACGCCCGCGGCGCCAGCTGCGGCGGCGGCTTCGGCTGCGGCGCTCGAGGTCGCGTCCAAGACCGCTTGCACCTGAGCTGGCTCGACGCGCTGCATCAGGTGCGTGAACTTGGGCAGCTTACGCCCGAGGACAGGCGTCTCCGCGTGGGACCAGCGGTCCAGCGGCTCTCCCAGAAACGCTGCCGAGTCGCGGGCGAGCTTTGGCAAGATCGGCGCCAAGAACGTGACCAACTGCTTGTAGACATTGAGCCCTACGGTGCCGACCGCGCGAGCACCTGCGAGGTCGCCCTGCTTCTTGAGAGCCCAGGGCGCGTTGTCGTCGAAGTATGCGTTCGCGCGGTCCGCGTGGCTCATGATCAGCCGCGTGGCGGCCGCGAAATCGCAGCGCTCGTAGGCCTCGGCGATGTGCTTACTGAGCTCAATTCCCGCTTGGAAAATACCGCCGTCGTCGGGGTAAGCGTCCGAGAGGCCCAGGTCCTTGACGAACCCCGCTGAGCGCGCCGCCAAGTTCACCACTTTGTTGACTAGGTCGCTGTTGACCTTCGCCACAAACTCACCCAGATCGAGATCGAGATCATCGACCTTGTCAGAGAGGCGGGTCGCGTAAAAGTAGCGCAGGTAGCTCGGATCGAGGTGCTCGAGGTAGGTGCGCGCCTGGATGAACGTGCCCCGGGCTTTACTCATCTTCTCGCCGTTGATCTGCAAGAAGCCATGCACCTGCACCCGAGTGGGCAGCGAGTACCCCGAGGCCTTCAAGATCGCCGGCCAAAACAGCGCGTGGAAGTAGGTGATGTCCTTACCGATGAAGTGATGGATCTCCGTCGCTGGGTTCTTCCACCAGTCGTCGAATGCTTCGTTGTGGGCGACGCACCACTCTTCGGTGGCTGCCATGTACCCGATGGGCGCGTCGAACCAGACGTACCAGTAGTTGCCGGGGCTGTCGGGGATCTCGAAGCCGAAGTACGGCGCAGGGCGGGACACGTCCCAGTCGCGTAGCTCCTTGGACAGGAACTGGCCCTTCAGGTAGCTGGCCACGCTGGGCTGAAGGTGCCCCTCGGCTTGCGTCCATTCCTCGAGGAACGGACGTAGCTGCTCGACCTGCACAAACAGGTGCTTGGCGGTGCGGAGCTCAGGGGTGGCGCCGCTGAGCGCGCTCTTTGGGTTACCGAGATCAGAGGCCGCGTAGGTCGCGCCGCACTTCTCGCAGCTGTCGCCATACTGGTCCGTCGACTTGCAGTTCGGGCAGTCCCCCTTCACGAACCGATCCGCGAGGAACATCTGCTTCTCTGGGTCGAAGAGCTGAGTCACGTCCTTCTCGACCACCAGGTGCTGGAGGCGGAGCTCTGACCAGATCTGCGCGCAGCGCGCGCGGTTCGTCTCCGAGTGGGTCGAGCCGTAGAAGTCGTGCTCGATCTCGAAATCCTGAAAATCGCGCTGGTGGGCGACGTTCATGTCCGCGATCAGCGCCTCTGGAGAGCGGCCCTCTTGTTCCGCACGGATCATAATGCTGGTGCCGTGGGTGTCGTCCGCGCAGAAGTAGCGCACGACGTGGCCCTGCATCCGCATGAAGCGCACCCAAATATCCGTCTGGATGTACTCGACCAAGTGGCCCATGTGGATGTGGCCATTGGCGTAGGGCAGGGCGCTGGTAACCAGGATGCGACGCTGAGTCATTGCCCGCATCCTGCCACGAACTCGGCCGCTGACCAGCGCCACGAGGCCTCAAAGCAGCACACCTGTAGCTCAGCCACGCGCGCCACGCTGTCGCGCGGCGCGTGTCGGTTCAGCTGTCGCGGCGCCGCGCGGAGCCGGGCCCACCACCCCCGCGAAATGCGGTATCACTCGCCGCGCCTCAGCGTGCCGCAGTCGCTGGCGCCTGTGAGCGAGGGAGGCTGTGAGCGAGGCGGCTGTGAGCGAGGCGGCTGTGAGCGAGGCGGCTGTGAGCGAGGCGGCTGGGGCTGCGCGGGCCGGGGTTAGGTCGGGAAGGAGCGCTTCTTGGTCTCGTACTCGTCGAGCTTCTTCTCGACGGACTGGAAGCCGTTGGTGATTGAGTCGTTCACCATCCGCACGATCACTGACAGGTTGCCCTTGAGCGCCTCGTAGTAGCGTTGGCGCTCTGCCGCGTGGATAATGGCAGGCGGGTAGCCAGACTTCAGCAGGATCAGGTTCATCAACAAGCGCGCTACCTTGCCGCTGTCGTTGGGGAACGGGAACACCCTGAGCAGCTCATAGTGAGCCCGCGCGGCGACACGCACTGGGTTGCGGAGCTTCTTCGGCTCCGGGCCGTTCAGCCAGTCGATGACCTGGCGCACCTTGTACGCGATTTTGTCAGGCGGCGCGTACTCATGGAAGTAGAGCCGGTGCTGCGGGATATCCTTACGGTATTTGACCGTCTTGATGTCGCCCTCTTCTGGGTGCAGCGTCAGGTAGATGCGCTTGACGTGATCCAGGGTGATGGGCGCCCGCTTCTTCTCTGCCATCTCGTAGGTGAGGTCGATGGCCTGCTTGTGGCGGCGGATCTCCTCACACACCGGTTGCAGGCTTGAATCTGGGACGATGGTGATGCTGGGATCGATGGCGGTCTGAAGCTCTTGGAAGGTGTACACGACGCCCTCCAGCGCGCTGTCGTGGTGGATCCACGACATCTCGAACTTCTCCTTATAATCCCTACGGAACTCAACAGAGGTGTCCGCGAGGCGCTGCTCAATCGCTGCGTGTCGCTCGTCCAGGCGCTCTGGCGGTGGGGGCGGGGGTGGCGCGACCGTCGGCGGCCGATACGGTGGGATCTCTTCACCGTCGACGCGGGGCAACTGCTCTGGCAACCTCAGGTTGGCAAATTTGGAGCTGTTGGCGAGTGAGCCGTCTGGATTACGGGACGTCCCCGACTGGTTCGGAATGGCATCCGCACGGTACGCGCGCGCCGCCAGCGCAGGGCGCGAGCCTCCACGGCTACGGCCCGTCTGACGCGCGATCTTGACTTCGAGGGCGCGCCGTGCCGCCTCTTTTTCTGCGCGGATACGTGTTTGCTCGGCCTCTTTTGCCCTGCGATAGGCTTCGCGCTCAGCCTCTTTCTGCCGCCGCTCCTCTTCCTTTTGCAGGCGCAGTTCCTCCTTTTGGCGCTCTTTCTCTTCCTTTTGGCGGATGCGCTCTTCCTCTTTCTCGCGGCGCTCTGCTTCGCGCTGCCGCTCGCGCTCGAGCTTGCGCTCAGCACGCTCCACTTCACGTCGCTGACGCTCTAGCTCGCGGAGCCGCTCCTTCTCCGCCTTGACCGCGGCACGCTCCGCGTCTTTGATGGCCTTCGCGCGATCCTTCAGCGCTTGCTGCTCAGCCTGCTTTTGCGCGCGCTCCTTGGCGAGGCGCTCCTTCTCTTTCTCTTTTTCCTTGGCGAGGCGCTCTTTTTCTTTGAGCT
>CAZKDY010000008.1:68204-69066 GCA_964551615.1 uncultured Polyangiaceae bacterium | reverse complement strand
TTTCCTTGGCGAGGCGCTCTTTTTCTTTTTCCTTGGCGAGGCGCTCTTTTTCTTTGAGCTTTTCCTTGGCGAGGCGCTCTTTTTCTTTTTCCTTGGCGAGGCGCTCTTTTTCTTTCTCTTTCAGCGCCTTCTCGACCGCCCGTCGCTTAGCGAGCTCCTGCTGGGCCTTCTCCTTGAGCAGTCGGGCTTTGTCTTTCTCTTTTTCTTTAAGGAAACGAGCCTTCTCTTTTTCCTTCTCTTTGATCAGGTGCTGCTTCGCCTTTTCTTTCTCTTTGATTAGGCGCTGCTGGTCCTTTCGGACGCGCTCTAGCTCCGCAGCCTTCTGCTTGGCGAGCTTCTCTGCTTCTTTTTGCTTCGCCAGCTGCTCCCGCTCGCGCAGCTTGGCCTGCTTCAGCTTCTCACGCTCCTGAGCCAAGGCTTCTTTCGCCTTGTTTTTCTCTTTGATCAGGCGCTCTCGCTCTTTCGCCTTAGCGAGGGCCTCCTTCTCCTTGGCTTTGGCCGCGATGGCTTGAGCCTTCACTCTTGCGAGGGCTTCAAGCTTGGCGTTCGCCGCCTTCTCCTTGGCGGCTTCAGCCTTCTGCGCCTTGATCAGCGCCGCCTTTTGCTTGGCTGCGGCCTTCGCAGCGGCCTTCGCTTCGGCGCGGGCTTGCGCCTTGGCGTCGGCTTTGGCCTGAGCCGACGCCTTGGCCTTGGCTTTGGCGAGGGCTTGCGCTTCAGCTTTGGCCTTGGCCTTCTGCTCGGCCTTGGCTCGCAACTTCGCTTTGGCGATGCGGGCCTTGTCGGCCTTGTCAGCCTTGAGCTTGTCAGCCTTGAGTTTGTCGGCCTTGAGCTTGTCAGCCTTGGCCTTGTCAGCCTTGGCCTT
>CAZKDY010000008.1:43222-68104 GCA_964551615.1 uncultured Polyangiaceae bacterium | reverse complement strand
GTCAGCCTTGAGCTTGTCAGCCTTGAGCTTGTCAGCCTTGAGCTTGTCAGCCTTGAGCTTGTCAGCCTTGGCCTTGCTAGCAGTGCGGGCCTTACCGGACTCAGCCTTGAGCTTGCCAGCCTGTGGCTTCAGCTTCGCTGTGGGTTGCTTGGTGCTGCGGGCCGTGGTGGCTCTGGCAGCGGCTTTAGGCTTGGCAGCGGCTTTGGGCTTGGCAGCGGCGTTGGGCTTGGCAGCGGCGTTGGGCTTGGCAGCGGCTTTGGGCTTGGCAGCGGCTTTGGCGGCGGCTTTGGGCTTGGCAGCGGCTTTGGGCTTGGCAGCGGCTTTGGCGGCGGCTTTGGGCTTGGCAGCGGCTTTGGGCTTGGCAGCGGCTTTGGCCGGTTTCGCCGCGGGTTTGTTGTCCTTTACAGCCTTAGCGGCCTTGCTCGGCCTACTCGCGCTGGTCTTGCCCTTCGCGGTCGCCGTCTTGGGCTTGCCTTTCGCGGCGGTCGGCTTGCTGGCCGAGCTCGCGGGTTTGCCTTTGGTAGCTGCGCTTTTTGCTCGAGCCGCGGGCGCCTTTCCGGGCGTCTTGGAGGCGCTTGCCTTAGTAGTCGGGGCGGACTTCGCGCCGGCAGCTTTGCCAGCGGCCTTGGGGTTGCCTTTGACCGTCGCCTTGGGCGCGCCCTGCTTGGTGGTTCGTGCGGCCATGTTCAGAAGAAACCGTCGTTAAGCGAGACCCATTCGCGGGTCGCGGATTGGTTCTGTGGGAGCTGCGTCGTGGTTGCCGCGGCTCGCCGTGGTTCAGCGCCCCCCGCGGACGCCAAGTCTGAGATCGTGTCTGGGTGTCTCCACCCAGAGCAGGAAGCGCCGCCTGGTTTGGGGCCGACCCCGTTCGCGGTGGTCGGACCCCAACTTGAGGTTGCATCCTACCCGCGAATAGAGCATTTGGCGCCCTACCTAGGCGAGCAGAATGTTCACCCTGAGCGTCTCTGTGAGCGCCAGCCGGGTTTGCGTGGCCGCCAGGGAGGCGAGTTGCACCCCAGGCGGATGTATTTTCTGCGAACGCACGCTAGTGGCAGGCGGGCCGGGTCGTCAAGGCGGTTGAATCAGCTGCGCGACCGGCGTTCCCAATAGTCAGGGTACAACTCGCTGTTCGCTAGCGGCTCAGCGCGCGCTGTGAGCACGTCACAGCCGGTCTCGGTGACCAGGATGGTATGCTCGAACTGCGCCGAGAGCTCGCCGTCAGCGGTGACGGCGGTCCAGTCATCATCGAGGATCGTCACTTCCTTCGTTCCGAGGTTGATCATCGGCTCGATGGTGAAGGTCATGCCAGGTCGCAAACGCAACCCCTTGCCTCGTTTACCGACATGAGGGACCTGGGGTTCGTCGTGGAACTTGCGTCCGATGCCGTGGCCGACGAAGGCCTCCACCACCGAGCAACCCAGCGGCTCCGCGAACTCCTGGATAGCGGCCCCGATATCGCCTAGCCGCGCGCCGGGTTTCACCTCGGCGATCGCCAACTCTAGAGACTTCCTTGAAATTTCGGTGATGAGCTTACTGCGCTCACTGACCTCGCCGATGTAGAACGTGGCCGAGGTGTCCCCGAAAAACCCCTCGTAGATGTGGGTCACGTCGACGTTGATGATGTCGCCGTCTCGCAGGCGCTGATTCGGTGTCGGGATCCCATGGCAAACCACCTCGTTCAGCGACGTACAGACGCTCTTGGGGAAGCCGTGGTAGTTCAGAGGTGCCGGGATTGCTCCCTTAGCCAAGGTGTCCTGATGAACGAACGTGTTGATTTCTTCGGTGGTCATTCCCGGTACTAGGATTCGGCCAACGCGGACCAGCGTGTCGGCGGCCAGCCGGCATACCTCGCGCATCGCGTCAATTTCGCGCGCAGATTTGATCTCTACGTGGCTGGCTCGAAAGCGCATTTCAGTTCTCGTTGGCTAGCTCATGCAGGGTCAGCGCATGACGCAGGCGCTCCAGCATGTCGGGGGTGGACGGTTCAGCTCGGAAGTGCACGCGGATCTCCCCCCGATCATCGAATCGCTTCATTAGCAGGTACATCCTGCGGTTCACGAGCCTGGTGTCTTCGGCTCGAACCAGGGCAAACGAAGGATTGGTCGGACCCACCACGACCTCAATCGGGCGTTGGAGCTGACCCTTTAGGGGGGCCGACGTGGGCGTCAAGGTGAGGGTGTAGCGGATTCCATCGTCCGTTCCATCACGCGTCACGGTCGCGACCTGGACTTCACCGATGAACTCGGCTTCGCTCACCCGCGCCGACAGGGTGTTTTCGGCGCTGGACCTGCTGACCTCACGATCGGGGAAGCCCATCACATCGCCGGCGATGGTGTCGTCAAACAGACTCGCCTCGATGGCGCTGTAGGCCGGCAAATCGGAGCTCGCTCCTTGTGGCGCCGCAGCTGGAGCACAAGCAGGCAAGGCCAGCAGCAGGACGATCAGCAGCTTGATGAGGCGATTCACGAGCGCTCTCGGGGGATGCGAAGGGTGTGATTTTGTGTGTTCGCGTCGTCAAGACGAGAACTACAGGGGACCACGGCGGTCTGTCCGCGCCCTCCGCAGGGGGGTCAAAGGGCGACCGCCTGGCTACTTAGTACGCCATCCCGGTGAGCACCAGGCGGATACGTGCTGGAGCACCTATACGGGGCCTCGGCGCATCCATCGATTTTAGCGCTGCTGCGTCTAAACCAGACCACCCCCAAGGCCCGTTGCCGCCCGCGCGGAGCGTTGAGCTTGTTTCGGGCGCCGCTCGGGGGTAGATCGAACCATTCCGGAGGACCTGAGATGAAGTTGAAGGCACGCGCGACACAGTTCGCTACCCTGTTGTCCGTCGCCGTGATCGGCACCTGCCTCGCGCAAGACGCCGGGGCAGCTCCCAAGGCGCCGGCCAAGGCGGCCGCTGGCAAGACCAGCAAGGACGCCAAGGCGAAGGCGCCCCCTGCCAAGCCTGGCGAGGTCACTAAGAAGATCCGCTTGTCCCCACGGGGGCTGCGCTTTGGCATGAGCAACGAGCAGATCGCGAAGCTGTACGATAAGGTGTTCGAGCGCGAGTTCGTACCGCTGTACAAGCGGGTCCAACCAGGACCTCGGATGGAGGCGCTGGACGCGGAGCTTGAGTCCAAGAAGGCGCGGCTACGGCGCAGCGTGATCAAGTTCGGCGCGACCGCGACCGGCATCGACGAGACGCCGATGACGGGCGAATACAGCTACAAGAACGACGAGTCGATGTCGCGCATCAGCCTGCGAAGCGGCACCAAGCGACACTTCTTCTTCTTCGCTGATCGCCTGTGGAAAGTGTACGACGAGCGCCCTCTACGTAAGGGCAGTCAGCTCGGCAAAGACTTCAAGACCGCGGTCGCCAGGCTCACCAAGACGATGGGCGTTGGGCCCATTATGCTCGCCGCCAACCCCGATGAAAACCGTCGCTTCGACGAGGCCATCTGGATGAACAGCGACACCATCGTGCGCTTGGTCGACCGTGAGTTTCAAAACATCGTCGGGCTGGTCTTCGTCTCGCGCGACGTTCAGGAGAACATCGCCAGCTACCGTAAGAACAAGAAAGACGACGCTTCCAAGCTGAGCAAGGAGATTGAGATGGTGACCCGCAAGCCAGCCGACGGGCCCATCGATCCCAACGCCAAGGCCGCCGATGCCTACACCAAGAAGAAGAAGCCGGCGCCCAAGGGCGGCAAGTAGCGCTTGAGCTCACCAAGCGCTTGAGGTCACCGCCAAGCAACCAGGTTTGGCGGGCGAACGGCTCGGTTTGGGTGGAGGGCGTGCGCTGTCGCCTGGCGCGAAGCACCCGCTCGTAGGCCCCGGCGCAGGGTCAGAGGCGTCGCGCGTGCTTCGGAATGATCGCCCCAGACGTCACACTAACCCGCGCGTTCGGGGCGGCTGAGCGGATCAACGGTTCGATCACGCGTCGCGTGGCGAGGGTGTTGCCGGGGCAGCCCGCAAAACGTCCCGCTAGGTGCAGCAAGACGCTCTCTTCGTCGGCCTCGATCACGTACAGCTCGCCGCCGTCGAGGGCGACTAGTGGAAGCAGTACGTCTTTGAGCAACTGCAGCACGGGCTCGGTGTTGGCCATGAACTGAGCGAGACTAGCACGCTGGCTCAGACGCGAACCAGTCGGGCGCGCTTGGCTCAGCGTCTTTCTGTCTTGACCAGCGGCTGCTGCTTCTTTAGGGTCGCGCCCCCCCTGACCTGGGCATCTGCTCAGGCTGGCGCGGCTCCGGGTCGGTGCTAGTCTCCGCCGCCGCGCCGCTGGTTCTTTTGCCTCTCGGTCAAACGCCCGCCGGTCAGACGGGCATCCAGTGTTCGCTAGTGCTGTTGTGCTATCGGACGCTCGAGCCGAGCGCCACCACTCAAGCTGCAAGGTCTGAACCACCACAGGTTCACCGGTTCGCGCCGCTGGCTCGAACGATCAAAATAAACTAGAGGAAATCATGGCTGTTCATATTCGCCTCGCCCGCCACGGCGCCAAGAAGTCTCCGTTTTACCGCGTTGTCGTCACCGATCAGCGCAATGCGCGCGATGGCCGCTTCATCGAGACCGTGGGGACTTTTAACCCCACGTCACGGCCCGAAGCCCTGGACCTGAACCGCGGACGCATCGAGTACTGGAAGAGCCAGGGCGCTCAGACCTCCGCTACGGTTGAGCGCTTGCTCAGGAAGTCCGTCGAAGCGGCTCCCCAAGCCTGAGGGGCTCTGGATCAGCCTGAGGCGCCTGCGAGCCTGAGGCGCCTGCGAGCCTGAGGCGCCTGCGAGCCGAGCACCTCGGGTGCGCCAGGGGGCTTGTGAGCGGAAGTACCAAGCAGATCTGGTTGGTTCGGCTGCGTCTGCTGTGTATGTAATGTCTCGAGGCCGCTGAGGCCGTGATGGAGTTTGCAAGATGCCCTTGAAGGATTTGATCGCGACCATCGCGCAGGCCCTGGTCGATGACCCCGACAGCGTCGAGGTGTCGGAGATCGACGGCGATCACAACTCGGTCATCGAGTTGAAGGTCGCGAAGAACGACATCGGCAAGGTGATCGGCAAAGACGGACGCACCGCGCAGTCGATGCGCACGCTCCTGTCCGCAGCGTCGACCAAGGTGGGGCGTCGAGCCCACCTAGATATCGTCGATTGACGTGTCTAGGCAGGACGCGCCTGTGAAATCTGAGGTTGGCGCTGGGCCGGGTGAGGCTGGTGAGCCCCAGGAGCTGATCGGCCTAGGCATGATCACGCGACCTCATGGTATCCGTGGGGAAGTACGGGTGCACCCGTACTGGGCGGAGGGCACGACGCTCGAGGAAGTGGATCACGTCTGGCTGCGCAAGCCGGACGCGGAGGACAGCGCGCCGCACCAGCTAGAGGTGCTGAGCGTGCGCCCGGCTAATCGCGTGCTCTTGGTCCAGTTTGGCTGTGTCGACCGCAACGAAGCCGAGCGGCTGCGCGGCTTTGAAGTCTGCATCCCCCGAAAAGACATGCCGCCGCTGGGCCCGGATGAGTACTACCTAGTGGACCTGCTCGGCGCGCGGGTCACCTGCGCGGGGGAGCTGGTTGGCAGCGTGGTTGAGCTGCGAACGCACCCTAGCGTTGACGCTGTGATTATCCGTAAAGAAAATGGCAAGCTAGTCGAGCAGGTGCTGGCTGAGCCGTGGATTGCCCGCGTGGATACGGCTGAGAAGCTGATTGAGCTGAGTAGTCTGGAAGGGCTCATCTAGTTGCCTGCTGACCAGCCTTGGCGGTCGGGCGCTAGCGGAGCAGCGGTGTAGCTGGTGCAGATCGGCGTCGTCACGCTGTTCCCGGAGCTCTTCGCGACCTTCGCGGAGACGAGCTTCGTTGGTCGAGCACGCGCCTCAGGCAGCCTGCAGCTAGAGATTGAGTGGTTGCGTGAACATGGCCTTGGTCGGCATCGCAGCGTCGACGATTCACCGTACGGTGGGGGCTCGGGGATGGTGCTGCGGGTTGACTGCTTGGTCAGCGCGGTCGAGGCGTTGGAGGCGAAGCTCGGGGGCCGGGCACGTCGCGTCTTGCTCACACCGCAGGGGGCGACGTTCAAGCAAGCCCACGCTCAGCGGCTCTCCGAGGAGCCGCGCACGGTGCTGATCTGCGGTCGCTACGAGGGCTTTGATGAGCGCGTGCGGAGCCACGTCGATGAGGAGCTGTCGCTCGGAGATTTTGTGCTCACCGGCGGAGAGATCCCCGCTATGGCCGTGATCGAAGCCTGCGTTCGGCTGGTGCCGGGGGTGTTGGGTAACGCGGAATCTATCCGTGAGGAATCGTTTAGCGGCGACTCTGGCGGCTTGCTGGAGTACCCTCAGTACACGCGGCCGCTGGAGCATCGAGGGCTTGAAGTGCCCCCCGTCCTCAGGGGCGGTGACCACGCCAAAATTGCGGCGTGGCGACGGGCCGTGTCTGAGCAACGCACGCTCGAGCGCCGACCCGATCTGCTGGCCGATAGCGCTGCGCGCGCCGAGCCCGCCTGTTCAACCCCCCGCCAGCCACGAGCGCGATCCGGGCGGAGAGCCAAGGGCTCTGAAGCATGACGAGCGTGCAGCGACAGGTCGCGGCCGCGCTGGTCCACTACCCGATCTTGGACCGCGCTGGCGCGATCGTGACCACGGCGATCACCAACCTCGACATCCACGACATCTCGCGCAGCGCGCACACCTTCGGGCTGAGCGACTACTTCTTGGTGCACCCCGTCAGCGCCCAGCGCGAGCTAGCTCAACGCGTCAAGGATCACTGGGTGGACGGCGCGGGGGCGAAGCGGATCCCCGATCGACGACCGCCCATGCAGGCGGTGCGCATCGTCGAGAGCCTGGAGCAGGCCCGCGCCAGCCTGGGTAGCGACACACAGCTTTGGACCACCAGCGCCAAGTCCCGCGCGGAGACGCTGACCTACGCTGAAGCGAGGGGTCTGCTGCGAACGCCCGGCCCAGCGGTGCTGCTGGTGTTTGGAACCGGCTGGGGCCTCGCGCCGAGCATTGACCAGGCGGCGACGCGAGCGCTTGAACCCATCATGTCGCCTCGCGCGGACGGCTTTAATCACCTGAGCGTGCGTGCGGCCGCGGCCATCAGCTTTTGGCGCCTGCTCGGCCAATAGCAGAGCTCGCATTTGCAGCCTACGCCGCGGCGCGACCCTAGGGTCACGCGGCGTTCTCCTGCGGCCTCGGCAACTGCCGGAGCGGGCAAGGCTGACTCAGCGGTTGACTGAGTCAGCGCCAGGCCCGCCGAGGCTAGCGGCTATTGAAACGCGCGGCGACCACGGAAGGTCACGCTCGTCACCGCGTTGGGAAAAATCCGCAGGTCGTAGTGGCCGAGCGTGACGAGCTTTTGCTTACCGCCGTCGTCCACTAGCCCCGTCGCGGCGACGCGAGCGACCCCAGGGACCACGTTCAGCGCGGACCAGATGGACGTGCGCCCGGTCCCGATTTGATTCCGAGCAGCGTCAGGCAGCGGGTTGAACTCGTCGTCGTTGAAGTAGGTCACGATGGACCGCGTCAGGTTGATGTCGACCAGGGCGTTCTGAATGCGGATGTTGCCGCAGTCGTGCACCTCGCCGCCGATGGCGCCGTTACCGTTGGAGATCGGCGAACCGAGCGCAACCGTGGGGATCAGCTGAAAGTCGCTATCCGCCAAGGCTCGCTGATCTCGGGTGTAGACCTTGGTGCTCGCGTCGTAGTCAGGGTCCGTCTCTGTGATGTACAGGTTATACGTGTACAGCGCCTTCCACAGGGGTTTGCCGCCAGCGCCGCTCTCGTCTGAGCTGCTGGTGACCACCATCAACTCGGTGTACGTCGGCACGTTCTCGTAGCGGTAGTTTCGGTTCTTGACGATGTCGTCGGGGCAGTCGTCATCGATGTCATCCACCTGAGCGAAGTCGTCGCTCAAGATGGGGCTGCCGATCAGCTGGGCCTTGTCGCGGTAGGTCGCAGAGCTTGGATCGTTGTCCACCGTGTAGACCTCGAGCTTCACGTTGGAGAGGTCGCAGCCGTTGCTGAAGGCCTCGATCACGCCCTCGAGCGTGACCAGCTGCGAGGCCTTGATCTCCTCAGGCGGCCCATCAAAACAAGACAGATCTGGCGGCCCGGCGCTGGGGTCGGAGTAGTCAATGGTGTCCGTCGTACGCTTGAGGGTCTTGGTTGAGCCCTTGCCAGGTTGCGCGACTAACACGCAGCACGAATCAACCGGACGCTGCTGGGCCCGGGAGCAGTCATCGATTACACAATCCGCGTGGCAATATTCGTCGTTGGCCGCCCGCCACGTCCCGTCACACGCGCCAGGACCGCCGGTCTGGTAGCTGGGCTCGTTTCCGCCGCCGCCGTTTCCGCTGCCGCCGGTGCCGCCGCTGCCCGCGTTGCCGGTGCCGCCGCTGCCGCCCGTCGCGTTCGAATCCCCACCGTCACTGCCACAGGCCGCGGCGAGCCATATCGCCGGAGCGAGCCAAAGAAAGCCAACGCGCATGAGTCATCACCTCAGTTGTGCTCGTTCCCCCCGCGGACGGCGGGAACTTGCTGGTTTGTTACGCCTCCAGGGGCGTGAATTGTTGATTGTCCCCGCCTCCACGGGCGGGGGTTGAAAGTTCGGCTCGCGCAGGGTGCGCGAACCAGTCGCGTGAGCGTGCGCCCCGAGCGGGCAGACGTGCTGACAAACCGACGGAGCCCGCCGGCTGAGCTGAAACTTAACCCAACTCGCCACCGCTCACATGAACATTTGCTTGGTTTAGCTGGACCGACGCCAGCAGCGCCTGATGTCTGAGCGCGTTGGCGCCCAAGCCGAGCCTGCTTGGAGCCGCAGCTTGACGGCAAATCGCCCAAGAACACCCTGGCAGCGCTGGCGCGCGTTTGCCAAAGTGATCCAAGTTGGCCTGGGTTTCGTCCAAGGCTGATTGGGCCCGGTCGCGGCCGTGTCCAACCACCCGAGGCGTCGTCCAGGGGCAAGCCGCTGCTTCACAGCCTCGGCTGAGCTAGTTCTGCGTTGGTGGCGCGCACAAACCAGTCAACTGTGTGCGAAGATCGGCTGAGCGATGGGAAATCGATACACGATCCTGACGAGCGCGCTGCTGGCTGCTGTTTCTAGCGTCAGCACCCTGCACGCGGCAACGACGGACGCAGCGCCCGCTGAGCGTGTCGCTCAGCCTGCGGCGGTTCAGGATCCGGCTGCTCAGCCCTCAGCGACCACGCCCAGCGACGCGCCCGATGCAGGTCGAGCGCTGTGGAGTCACACCACCCAAGAACTGAAGCGCGCAGCCCAAAAGCCCCCCAAGGACCCCGAGCGAGCCTTGGCTCTGGGGCTGACGCTGCGCCGCGCAGGCTTGTTTGCTGAGTCCTACAACGTGCTCAGGTCGACGTATGTCCGCGTGCGCCAGTCGGCGCTGGGCAGTCGACTACGCCTGGAGGCTGCGCGCAGCCTGCACGCGCAAGGTGAGTACAAGCGCGCGCTCACTGAGTGCGCGGGGCTCAAGGCGCTGAGCGAAGTCCGCTACCGCGTGTGCCTGGCCGAGACCCAGCTGCTGTGGAAGCGAGCGAGCCTGGCCTTAGAAGAGGCCAATAAGGCGGTGGCCGCCTCCGCCGACGACTACGACGCGAAGGTGGCCCTTGGTCGGGCGCTCCAGCTGTCAGGCAAGCCGAGCGACGCCGAGGCTACGCTGCGCGAAGCCATTCAGAGCGACGCCAGCCGCTGGCAAGCGCACTTCGCGCTCGGCAAGCTGTATAGCCACGAGCACCGTCCGCGCGCGAAGCGCGTGGCTGCTTTCCGTGGGGCATATAAGGCGGACGCAGAGGTGCCGGAGGTGCTGGTCGAGCTAGCCGGAGCGCTCGAGCCCAGCGCTGAAGCGCGTGAAATGCTTGAGTCGGCGCTCACCATCCGACCCAACTTCGCCGAAGCCCTGGCGGGCCTCGGCGTCGTTCAGCTAGCTCTGGGAGACCCCGACGACGCGATCAAGCAGCTAACCGCTGCGCTCAAGTCCGACGCCAGGCGCGCAGACTGGTGGGTGGCGCTGGGCCGGGCACAGCTGACCAAGCAGGACCCCAAGGCCGCGCTCAAATCCGCCGAAGCGGCCCAAAAACTCGTCAAGAACGACTCGAACGCGAAGCTCCTCGAGGCCGACGCGCTGGCGGCTTCAGGTGACATTGACGTAGCGGTCGAGGCCTACGAGTTGGCGTATGGCTACGCCAACAGCGACCCAACCCCCTTGGTACACGCGGCGCTCGCGTGCCTGACCCACGACCGGCCGACCACCGGGCGGGCGTTCGCGGAGCGCGCGACTCAGGAGTACCCCAAGTGGGGGCCCGCTTGGGTGGTCGCAGGCGACCTCGCGGTCGCACAGTCAGACAAGGGGCCGGCGCGCACCGCTTACAAGCGCGCGCTCAAGGCGCAAGGTCCGGTTGACAAGGCCGCCGTTCGGCGCAAGCTGGCTGCGCTCAAGTGAGCAGCCTGCGCGATTGCCTGCCCTCCACCCGACCTGGCCTTTGATCCGCTCGGATTCACTTCAGCTCCGCCGGCTCGCGCTGCTTGGCGCCCGCTACGGCCCAAGCTGGTGGCTGCGCTACAGCCCAGCCTGGTTTGGCTACGCGTTCGCTGCGTTGCTCCCCCAGCAACGACGACGTCTGCACGCCAACTTTGAGCAGCTAGGGGTTGGCAGCAGGCTCGCGGGCTGGCGGACGTTCGCCGAGTATGCGCGCTGCCTCGCCGAAGGGCTGGCGCTGGCGGCCGGCCGCGACGTGGACTTGAAGCTCGAGGTTCACGGCGGAAATCACCTGCGCGACGCGCTCGCCCTGGGGCGTGGCGTGATCGTGGTGACGGCGCACGTCGGCCCGTGGGACGCCGCGGCGCCGATGCTGGCGCGAGATCACGAGGTGAAGGTCAGCGTGGTGATGCGCCGTGAACCCAACCAAGCCGCGCGTGAGTTCCATGATCGCCTCCGCGCTCAGGCGGGGGTGGAGGTGCTGCACGTTGACAGCCACCCGCTTGATGCCCTGCGTCTACGCAGCGCCTTGGGTCCGGGCCGCGCCATCGCGTTCCAGCTCGATCGCTTTGGGGCGCGCAGCGGGTTGATCCAGGCGCTGCCGAGTGGTCCCTTTCGCTTGGCGGCGTTGTGCGGGGCGCCGATCGTCTCGGTCTTCGCGGCGCGCCGCGACCTATTTGACTACGAGCTGAGCGTGAGCGCTCCGCTGCTGTTGCCTAAACGACCCACCGCCGCGGAGCTCGCCGCCGCCGAGGCCAGCGTGTTGGCCGAGCTGAACCGCTGGCTGCGCAGCCACCCAACCCAGTGGTTCGACTTCGCGTTGGAGGGGTGAGCGAACACCACCAGCAGACCGGCGCGCCGGGCCAGCGCCGGCGTGGTTTGGCTCCGCGGCTTGCTGATTCGGCCGATGCGGCTGGCGTGATCGAATAGAACTTGGCAGAACGCGACCTCAAATGCGGCTTTGCATCGGACAGGCAGCGCTCACGGGCAAGCTGTCGCGCTACGCTCAGAATTTTAACCTGTTAGAGCTTCGCGCGGATCTGGGCGCGATCGCGCGCCCACCGCGCCTGCGCGAGTATCGAGCGGCTGCGCCACCCGGCTTCGTGTTCAGCGTGCTGTCAGCGCGCGAGTTGGCGGATCTGACCCCTGGCGAAGCGACGGACAAGGCGCTCAGCTACGCAGAGAAGGCCGTCGCCGCCTTGGACGCCGAGTGGTTCGTGCTGCAGACCGGATCTGGGCTGGCGCCCAGCGCCCGCGGCCGGGCGCGCCTCGAGGCGGCGCTAGAGCGCGCCAGTACCTGGGGGAAACGCTTGGCTTGGGAGCCGCGCGGGCCTTGGGCGACCGAGCAAGCCCGGGAGTTCTGCGCGGAGCGTGGGCTCACGCTGGTCGGCGATTGCGCGCTAGAAGATCCCACCCCGGGCAGCGTGTTGTATTCACGCGTGCGGGCCATCGGCGCGGCCGGGCGCATCACCAGCGGCGCCGGCGATCGCATCGTCGATCGCATCTCCGGCTTTGACGAGGCGTTCATCGTGGTCGAGAGCGCCAGCGCCAAGAGCCTCGCGCGCAGCCTGCGCCAAGAGCTAGATGTCGATTCCCTGGGGCAAGATGAGCCAGCCTTCGATGAGGAGGAGGAGTGAGTCGACGCGTCGGTGCGTGCTCCAACGACCCCGTCGCCGACGAAATCGCGAGCCAAGCGCTCGTCGATGGGGCGACGGCGCTAGGCGCTTGCCTATCGGGCTTCTTCGCGTCCGCCGCCATCAACGACGGCGTGCTGCTCTCACCGCTGACCATCCTGGTGGGGGGAGTGGGGGTGGGGGGCCGCGCGTTCGACGGCCGCTGGAGGCAACCCGGCAGCGGCGTCAAGCGACCTCGCGGCTTTACCGAGGCAGATACCATCCCGCGCGCCGCGCGCGTCGCGGTGCCTTGCGGAATTGCTGCAGCCGCGATCGCCTGCGCGTACCAGACGGGCACCAGCATGAGCTCGGTGGTGCGGCCTGCGCTCGCGCTAGCCAAGAAGGCTGGGGTTGATGGCCGCCGGCTCGCGCTGGAGCGGATCAGGCAACAGGGTGGCCACGCCCTCAAGGACCCGCTCTTCGCGCGGCCGCTGCTGCTGCTCGGCGGCCCGTCCGAGGGCGGGGTGATGTCTGTGGAAGATCTGGCGCCGCGCAGCGATCTTGACGTGGCGCTGGTGCCCCGCGAGGCGGAGGGCGCGACGTACCACGAGGCCAGCTGGACCGATCAGGCTGTGGCCGCGGAAGCACTCAGCCTGACCCGGGTCGTGATCGCGGTGGATGTCAACGGTGGCTTCGCTGGCGTGGCGTATCAGGTCATCGAGGGGCCGCCGCTAGAAGGCCTGCAGGTGATCGCGCCCATCGGCGCGACCCCAGTGATGCGAGGTGTGACGCGGCTGCGACCAGGCAGCGCGCTGCCCATGGCCGTACCGCTCGCGTTGATCGCCCACGGCAGCGCAGTGGACTCCATCGGCGCTGAGCCTGGGGCGTCGCGGGTTGGTGTGCACCCGAGCTTGCTCTTGCGTCGCAGCAGCGCCACCCGCGTCGTTGAGCGCGTGCTGTGAAGCGCGCTGTGGAGCCACCCCTCCACCCCGAACGAGCAGGCTGAGCCCGCGCGGAGACGTCAAGGAGTGGCGACGCCTCGAGTCCAGGCAGGCTGAGCCCGCGCGGAGACGTCAAGGAGTGGCGACGCCTCGAGTCCAGGCAGGCAGAACCCGCGCGGAGACGTCAAGGAGTGGCGACGCCTCGAGTCCAGGCAGGCTGAACCCGCGCGGAGACGCCAAAAAGCGGCGACGCCGCGAGTTTCCTCGGACGTGCCGCGCTCTTGGTTTGGGCGCCGCTGCTGCTCAGGCGCTGCTGCTGCTCAGGCGCCGCTGCCGCTTAGGCGATCTTGACGTCGTGACGCTTGGCGTAGGCGAGCACACCGATTTTATCGATGGTTCGCAGATCGCTGGTGGTAAGCTTGAGGGTCACGAAACGTCCCAACTCAGACACCCACAGCCGACGGCGCTGCACGTTCACGTGCTGCCAACGCGGGGTCTTGATGTTTGAGTGAGAAACGTTGCGCGCGCGCATGCGGCGCTTGCCGGTGAATTGACTTCTAGCCATGGGAAGGCGCGGAAGCTAGCTCATGGTTTGAAGCTGTTCAAGCGCCAGCAGTCGAAAAACGCAGTCCACACGCCGAGCTACAGCTCAGTGGGTCTCGCGCAGGGCTTTGGCGGGTGGCTGGGAGCTGACTTTTGGGTGAGCTTCGGGCAGCGGCGTGCTGGTGCTGCTAGGGCGAGGCGCGTCAGGGCGCGGTGACGGCAGGCAGGTGCGGCGAGCGTGCGCTGCGAACTTGGCTGAGGCCAGCTGAAACAGCCCCAGCGCCACCAACATGGCGGCGCACTGCACGCCGAGGGCCGTGGCGGGGTAGGTGAGGTAGCCCATCTCGGGCGTCGCCAGCGGCGTGAGCTCGCGCAGCCCAATCTCAATCGGCACGACGAACAGCACCAGCATCGCCCACCACGAGCCCCCGCCTGAGGTGGCTGAGCTGGTGAAGCCAAATAGACTGCACACCACCACGGCAAAGTTGACCCCAGCGGCGACGCGGATGGCGAGCACGGAGCTCTGGTTCAGGGTCAGCAGCGCCTCAGTGATCACAAACGGCAGCGACAACACCAGCGCAGCGGCGAGCAGCCAGCGCGCCAGCGGGTAGGCGCGGTAGTGGGCGCGGAGGAGCAGCGCGGCTGGCAGGCAGGTGAGGGTGACGATCCGCGTCAGATCACGGAGCAACCCGCCGTCCAAGGCGATGCCACTGAGCGGACCTGCGCCGCGGAAGCCGAGCACTAAGAGGCCGCTGCCAACGACCAAGCTGACGCCTGCCCGCAGCGCGTAGCCCAAGGGCAGCACCGCGGCAGCCGCCAAGGCGCCCCCAGCCGAGAAGCAGATGGTGGACGCTTGGAGCCTGAGCTCAGGCGCGCCCACCACATAGCGAAACGCCACGCCCAGCCCGACCAGGGCCAGCGCGATGCCCAGCAGCCAGTACCTCAGCTGCTGACGGCCCGGCTCAGTCGGCGCCAGATCTTCACGCAGCGCCTCTGAGGCGAGCATCGGCTTTTCGCGGATGCGCGCGGCGGCGTGGATGCCAGAGCTGGGTCCCCGGTGCAGCTTGGGAACGTGGGGGGCTGGTGGGGACGCTGGCATGCGAAATCTATTGCCCTGCGGATCATGTCGCCGAGCGCTTCACGGGGCTGGCCAGGGGCTGGGGGTCAGCTTGGCCACTGAGCGAACTCAGGCGGCTATGCTAGCTTGAGCTGACCAAGGCGCGCCACCAGCCTCCGACAGTACTCGCGTGTCCTATTGAAATCATTGGGCTTTTTGGCGAGGGTCAGCTCGTCCATGTACAACCTGCGGGCCAGCTCGATCTGGACGGCGTGTACGTGGGCGCCCGGCCGGCCGTAGTGGGCGGTGCTGAAGCCCCCGCGATATGGCTCGTCATGAGCCACGCTCAAGCCAAATTGGGCTGCGATCTCCTCAGGAGCTTGCACGACGGCGCGGGTCGCGCTGGTGTCGCCGCGGCTGCCAGGGACCACGTCGGCTCGCTCGGCGCATTGGCCGAGCTGATCAGGTCGGCCTCGGCTCGGCATCGAATGACCACACAGCAAGATCGCGAAGCCAAAACGCTCGCGTTTACGGGCCAGCAGGCGGCCAAGGACGTCGTGGTAGGGCTGATAGATTTCAGTCAGACGACGCTGAAGGGTCGCTGTGTCCAGCGGCCGAAACAGCGCTGGCGCGCCGTCGGTGGTGGAGCGCCAGACGACGCCATGAGGCGCTGACGGCGCGCGTCCGCCCACCGCTGCCAGGGCGTCTAAGTCCTGGACCGATCGGTTCAGATCGCAGATATAGCGGCTAACGTGAGAGAAGATCAGCGTCGCGCCTTCGCCGGGCGCGTCAGCGTACAGCTCGTCGACGTACAGATCGGCGTCCCGGGCTAGGGCGCTGGCCGGCGCGCTCACGGTGGCTAGCTCTTCTGGGCTGGCGCTGAGACCCGCGTGGGGCACTTCGACCACGACAGCGCTCTCGCCCTGGCTTGGTTCAAGGACAGAGAAGCGTTGCTGCGCGGGTCCTTGCGAGGCCATCTGCCAGCGGCGTACCACTACGGCGCCGCCCACTGAAGCACCTTTCGTCGTGTCGGCGCCGCGGCCGTGGAGTCAGCCGCGCGGGTGACTGCGGCGGTGCGCCTCGCGCACGTGATCGCCGGTCACTTGGGTGTAGATCTCGGTGGTGGCGATGTCAGCGTGGCCGAGCAGCGTCTGCACGCTGCGCAAATCAGCGCCGCCGCGCAGCAAATGGGTCGCGAACGAGTGCCGCAGCTGGTGCGGATGGACGCGTTGGCTGAGCCCGGCTCCCAACGCATGGCGGCGCACGATCTTCCAAAACGCCTGACGGGTCAGCGCCCCACCGCGCGGTGACGCAAACACCAGATCACGATCCGCGTTCGGGGGTGGGGGGCGGCTCTGCAGGTACTGCAGCAGGCGCTCCAGCGCGACCTCGGCGATGGGGACCAAGCGGCGCTTGTGGCCTTTGCCCAGCGCGTTGACGACACCGCGCTGCAAATCGAGATCCGAGAGCCGCAAGCGCACCAGCTCCGAGACGCGGAGCCCAGCGGCGTAGGTCAGCGCGAGCATGGCGCGATCGCGAGGCCCGGCGCGCTGCGCTGGATCGGGCGCGTCCATCAGGCGCAGCATTTCATTCTCGGTCAGCGGGTGGGGTAGGCTCCGCGGCAGCTTGGGCCGGGTGGCGAGCACCGTGAAATCATGCTCGATCGTGCCTTCGCGGATCCCAAAGCGCACCAAACCACGCAGCGCTGACAAGTGCCGCGCGCTGCTGCGAGCGCTGAGCCCAGCCTCCGACAGCTCACGCTGCCACGCGGCGATCAGCGCTGCGTCGGCGTCGCGCAAGTCGTCGCGGCCGCGCTCCGCGCAAAAGCGGCACCATTTGTCCAGATCGCGGCCGTAAGCGGCCACGGTGTGGGCGCTCAAAGCGCGCTCGACGCGCAGGTGGGCGAGGTAGAGGTCAGTGAGCGCGTCGGAGCGCATACCGCAGCATACTGGGTCAGCCGAGCGCGGGCGAATCTAGCGCGGAGCAGCGCGGGCCACGGCGCTGGGCTGGGCTGCGCCAGCGGCAGCGCGCAGCTCAGCCAGCAGCGGGCCTGGATCGGCGAGGCGCATCAGCGTCTCGCCGATCAACGCGGCGTCGGCGCGCCCAGCTGCCACCTGAGCGACATCTGCGCCGCGCTTGAGGCCGCTCAGGTGTGCGCAGACCACCTGGGGAGGCAGTGAGCCCAGCACCCGCGCGGCCCGCGCGACGTCTACCTTGAGCGTGTCCAAATCCCGCGCGTTGACGCCGATCAGCGTGGCGCCGGCGCTCAGCGCCTGGGCTGCTTCGGCTTCGCTGGTCACCTCAACCAGCGCCTGCAGGCCGCGCTGGCGGGTGGCGTCCAGCAGCTGGCTCAGCTGCGCGCCCACGCAGCGCACGATCAGCAGCACCGCGTCGGCGCCGCTCGCGCGGGCCCAATCGAGCTGCACCGGGTCCAGCACGAAGTCTTTGCACAGGATCGGGGTCGCTAATGCTTCCTTACGGATCTGAGAGATGTGTTCGAATGAGCCGCCAAAGAACTGGGCATCGGTGAGCACGCTCAGCATGTCGGCGCCGTGGGCCGCGTAGCGCTGAGCGCGCTGCACCACGCTGAGCGTTTGGTCCAACGCGCCCGCCGATGGCGAGCGCTGTTTGATCTCACAGATCAAGCGCAGCGGTTCGCCCGGCGCACGGCGCAGGCCAAGCGGGCGAGGCGGCGGGCCAGGCGCCGGGCGCGGCCCACGCTTGAGCTGGGCGATTTCCTGCCGTTTGTGCTCAAGGATGCCTTCGAGCACGCCTCGGGCGTCAGCGGGCGTGCTCATTTTTTACCCACCGCGTGCTGGTCAGAGAAGCGCCGCCAGCGCTCGAGCGCTGCCTGGGCCGCGCCCGAATCAATCAGCTGGGCCGCGCGCTGCGCAGCCTCGCGGGGCGTCAGCTGCTCTGCCACCACCAGCGCCGCCGCGGCGTTGAGCAGAAACGCATCACGCGCTGGGTGCGGGGCGCCGCTCAGCACTTGCCTGAGCACGTCTGCGTTCCACGCGGCATCGCCGCCGGCGATGGCGCCTGGGGGGCTCAGGCCGAGGCCGAAGTCGCCAGGCGATATCTCGAACGCGCGCACCTCGCCTGAGCTCAGCTCCACCACCCGCGTGGGCCCAAATGGGCTCAGCTCGTCGAGCCCATCTTCACTGCGCACGACCCACGCGCGGGTCGTGCCGAGGCTCCTTAGTGTTTCCGCAAGGATTGAAAGAAGGTGGAACGAGTACGCGCCGAGCAGCTGGTGGGTGGCGCCTGCTGGGTTCGCCAGTGGCCCCAAGCAGTTGAACAGCGTGCGGATCCCGAGATCGCTGCGCACCGGCGCGGCGAAGCGCATCGCGGGGTGGTGATTCGGCGCCATCAGGAACGCGATGCCCACTTCATCTAGGCTGCGCCCGGCGATTTCGACGGACGGCGGCGGCGAGATGCCGAGGGCTTCAAGCACGTCGGCGCTGCCCGAGCGGCTGGTCACCGCGCGGTTGCCGTGCTTGGCGATCACCAGCGCGCGACCCGCTTCAGCGGCGTGGGCCGCGGCGATGATGGCTGCGCCCGTCGAGATGTTGACCGTGGCTTGGCCGTCGCCGCCGGTGCCGCAGGTGTCGAGCACGCGTGCGTGCTGGTGAGCGACCGGCAACATCGCCTCACGCAGCGCCGCCGCGGCTTCGGCGATGGTCTGCGCCGACTCACCGCGCAGCCGCAGGGCTACCAAGAAGCCTGCGATCTGTCCGGGGGTCCAAGCGCCAGCCAGGATCGCCGAGAACACCCGCTGGATGACGCCCGGAGCCAGCGCGTCGCGCTCCAGCTCGCTGAAGGCTTCAGCGAAGGTTGGCTGAGATCGCGCTCCCTCCACCCCCGCTTTCGGCTGCTTAGTGGAGCTCACAGCGTTCTCAGCCAGTTACCGAGCAGCTGCATGCCGTGTTCGGTGAGGATCGACTCCGGGTGGAATTGAACGCCTTCAATGGCTAGCTCACGGTGGCGCAGCCCCATGATTTCCCCTTCATCGGTGCGCGCGGTGACCTCGAGCGTCGCGGGTACGCTGTCAGCTCGCACCAGCAGCGAGTGGTAGCGGGTGGCCAGGAACGGATCAGGCAGCCCCTGAAACACGCCAGCTCCTTGATGTCGGATGGGCGAGGTCTTGCCGTGCATCAGCCGGTCTGCTCGTACCACATCGCCGCCGTAGTGCTGCGCGATGGCCTGGTGCCCCAGGCAGACGCCAAGCACTGGCTTGGTCCCCGCCAGCTTGGCGATGACCTCGAGGGTGATGCCGGCGTCATCGGGGTTGCCGGGGCCGGGAGACAATAGGATCCCCGAGGCAGGATGGCTGGCTGCTTCCGCGACGCTCAGCTGGTCATTTAGCCGCACGTCGCACTCCGCGCCCAAGGTCTCCAAGTACTGGACGAGGTTGTAGGTAAAGGAGTCGTAGTTGTCGATCACCAGCACCTGCGCCACGGGGCGGAGCCTCGCACCCGGCTGGGGGTCGGTCAACGCGACTTGGCTTGGGCTGTGTCAGGTCCAGTTACTTCGGGTTGCCGCGGCCGCTCCGCTACGATCACGGCATGTCCGAACGACGTTCCGCTCCCCGCCAGGCGCTAGATATCTTCTTCAACAAGTACTTAGATGGGCAGCCGCATCTGTGTCGATCGCTCGATCTGTCCGTTGACGGCATGCGCGCGCTGCGCGTCTCGGAGCCAGATTCCAGTCTGAGCGCGTTCCCCGTCGAGCTGCGCCTGCCTGGTGACGCCGAGAGCCTGTGGATCTGGGCCGAAGCCGTGCGCGTCGGCGCCAGCGAACAGGCGCTGCACTTCGTCGGCATCGACGCCAGCGATCGCAGCCGGATCAGCCGTTACCTCGCCGCCTGAATCGTGACGGGCCGAGCGCGGGTTTTGGTTCGCCGCACCCCCAGAACCACCCCCGAAACCTGGTGGAGATATGCTAACAGTGCGGCGTCTCCTTGCGCCGCTTAGCGCGGCCGTCAGCGTCCGCCGTAGGCGCCTGCTCGAAGCCGCCCGTTCGCGGTCTACTCGGCGCAAAGACCTCCCCCCTTAACCGACTCCGTCCCTCAAACCTCTCATCACACCCCGCGCATTCATTCTTGCCGAGCTGAAATGCGGCTTGTACTGTGGCGCCCCCGAATCGCCCAAGTCGGCTGTTCGGGCAGTGTCGCAAGTAACACGGATTGTGCGTACTCAGCAGCTGCCTGCGCAGTGACTCACTGACTGGCGAGGAGCCCAAATGGCCGAAGATAAGAAGCCGAAAATCGACCTCAAGGCCCGCCTTGGTAAGAAGACCAGCGCCAGCATCGCCCCGGGTGGCGCGGTGCCGCCGCCCGTCGGCATCCCCAAGCCCGTCGGCGTGCCCAAGCCACATTTCGCGAATCAGCCGTCGACCAGGCCCCAGCGCGCCGCACCTCGGGTAGACGCCTCCGACCCGTACGCAGCGATTGAAGCTGAGGACGCGCCCGTCCGCGCCGAGCCAGCCGCGATCAAGGTCGAGATGAGCGAGGAGGTGATGCGCGCTCAGAAGAAGGGCAAGCTCAGCATGGTCGTGATCGGCGTCGTCGGCGCGGCCGTCGGCGGTTTGCTCGGCTTCACCATGGGTGATCGCCTCGCAGCCAACGCCGGCGCGAAGGTCGCCATCGAGGACGCCGGACGCCTCGCCAAAGAGATCGACACCGCCAACGCCGAGGCCGAGTCCTTGGCCGAGGTGCTCGCCTCGGCGGGCACCAAGCTCGCGTCAAATAAGTTCCCTGATGAAGAGGTGGCCAAGCTCGGCGAGCTGCGCATCGGCTTCACCGGCGCGAACCTCGCGGGCTCCAACATCGGCCGCTTCAAGCCGGCGCTGGTGTCGATGCTGGTCTCGTATTCCAGCCGCGCACAAGAAGCCAACGATCAGAAAGAGGCGCTGCAGAACATCCTCAGCGGCAGCAAGAAGCCGCTGACTGAGCTCCTCGCGGAAGCGACAGCTCCCAAGGTGCGTTGGGCGGTGTACATGCAAGGTGGCCCGCGCGGTCCTTGGGTGTCGATGCAGCCACTGCCTGAGCCCTTCGCGGTCAACGACAAGGACAAGAAGGACTACGCCTGGCCAAAGGAGTTCAAGATCAAGGACGGTCAAAAGACCTATGATCTAAAGCGCTACACCGGCGGCGACCCGACCCGCGGCAGCGGCGACCCGCAGATTATCCCTGTGGATCCGAGCACGCAGGCCAGCGTCTGCCCCAGCGACACCATGTTGAAGCTGCGCCGCGAGGTCGCCAACATGCAAGAGATCTTGAAGGGCCGCACAGGACCGACGCCAGACGACGAGAAGCCTGGCTTGGTCGACACGGGAGCAAAGCTGGTCGAGCAGCTGCGCGCGATCGGCGCCCACGGAGGCTAGGGGACGCGGCCGAACGCCACGTCATCGGCCGCGCACACGTCCTTGAAGCCAGCCAGGCTGAGCGCCATACAGCGTACGCTGAGGTGCACCCTGGCGGGCTGCCGCCGCCCGAGGAGCCTCGACCAGGCGCTCTGGGGGCGAGAGCCGCCCGTGACACCGATCCAAACGCCGCTGGGCTGATCGGTGAGCGCGGGCAGTTGTCGCAAAATGGTCTCGCACGAGCCGATGCCGTGAGCGGGCCAGCTGTCTGGGACGCGCGGCTGCACCAGCAAGCGAGGGCTGGTGTCTCGGCCTAGGGGCGGGCTCGACATCGGCTCAGGCTGTCGTCACGCGGCCGACTGGTTGCGGCTGCTGCTGCGTGGCAGCAGCGAGTCTGGGGAGGGCGCTTCACGAATGATCTCGACCAGCATCACGTGGCGATCGTCGGCTTCGCGGACCACGAAATCGAGGCCGAACTCGCTGACCATCGCGCCCACCCCAGGGACTCGCCCCAAGCGGTCAATGATGAAGCCGCCGAGGGAGTGGTAGTCGCCGTCCTCGAACTCGACGCCGAGGTAGCGGCTCAGATCGCCGATTGGGACGCTGGCGTTCACCATCAGCCGGCCATCGCCAAGATCGATGATGGGGGCCTCTTCTTGGTCGTGCTCATCGCGGATGTCACCCACGATCTCTTCAATCAGATCCTCAAGCGTCACGATGCCGCTCATGCCGCCGAACTCGTCGATCACGATCGCCATGTGATGGCGGCCGGCGCGCATCTCGGTCAGCACCGTCGAGCAAGGCTGGCCCTCAGGCACAAACGCCACGGGCTTCCTGGCGACGGTCTCCACGCGAAACCCATCGGGCTGGTTGGTCGCGAGGAAGGCCAGCAGGTCCTTCACGTACAGCACGCCGACCACGTTGTCCACGCGGTCGCGCACCACAGGGTAGCGTGAGTGCCCCTTCTCGCCGATCAGCCGCATGACCTCGTCCAGCGGGCACTCGATGGGCAGCGTCGTCACCTGAGTGCGAGGCACCATCACGTCGGCCGCCATCAGATCGCTAAAATCCAGCACGTTGCGGATCATCTCGGACTGCTCGTGGCCGAGCGAGCCGTTCTCTTCGCCTTCGTTGACGATGATCTCGACCTCGGTCTCGGTCACGCCTTCGTGCTCTGCGGGGCGCTTCACGCTGCCGCTCGCCAAGCGACCGAGCAAGTGAAACGGCAGCGCCAGCGGCGCGATGAGCAGCTCTGGGAGCCTCAGGATCCGCAACATGGTCGGCGCGATGCGCTCAGCCATACGCTCAGCTAGCGCCCGCAATACTTCCGCAGGGATTCCATATAGGACGAGGGCGACCAGGGTAGCGACCAAGGTGCCGCTGCCGCCTTCGAGCGGTACCCAGCGCTGAGCGAGGATCGCGGTCGCGGCGATGCCCAGCACCCGGAGCGCGAGCCAACGCGAACGGATGGCAGGCCCTCGATCTCGATAGCGCAGCAGCGCGTCCCGTCGGACTCCTCCGAGGGTCTCTGCGAGCGCGCTAATGCGGGCTGACGTCAGGCTGTTCATGGCCGCGGACGCAGCCGAGAAGACGGCTGCACCAAGCGCAGGAGCCAGAGTGATGATGACGTCGACCGAGTTGAGAGTTTGTTCTGGTGGAGCCGAGTCCAACGCGTGTGCGCCCTTTCTCGTGAAAATCTAGCGGAACTGAATCGACTGGCGCAACCCGCGCGCCCCGCGACCGATGCTCAAGCCATGCCAGAGCTGCGCAGCAACCCAGCCCGTCCGCCGCCTGAAGCCCCACGCTCGACACCCCAAGCGGCGCCGGCTCTACACAGAAAGCTGATTAGATCCAACAGCTTTGCAGACTACCTGGGCGGCGCAAGCCGGCGCGCAGCGGCGCCCAGCATGGGAGGTCTACTCGGCCTCAACCCAAGCCACGATTCGCCACCGCGCCACGCTCACGCAGAGAAACCGCAGCCCGACGGAGCCGCGGGCGCGGGGTCAGCGTGTGACTTGGGGGAGATCGCCCCCAACGAGCATGAGTTAAAACGCCACACCGAGCCAGACGCTGAGCTCAGCGAAAGCCAAGACCAACACTCAGCGGAGGCCTTCGCCGACCCGCTGTGTCGCGGTCTGGCGCGCCCTGCTGTGGAGGCGCCGGCGCCGCCGCGCGGCCTGATGCAGCTCGACCCACGCCTCGCGGAAATGATCCAGCGCGTGGCTTGGGGGCGGCAGGGCACCAGCAGCACGCTGCGGCTGGAGCTGGGGGGCAAGCTGCGCGGGGCGGTCTTGTTGCTGTCAGGGCACGACCGTGGGGGCGTGAGTGTCAGCTTGGAGCTACCACAAGGTGAGGACGCGGCTGAGTGGCGCGAGCGCATCGCGAGGCGCCTTGGGCGGCGCGGCCTCAGCCTAGACGCGCTGGAGGTCGCCTAGGTGCGGTCTTGGTCGCTGAGCACACCGGTCAGCTTGGGGTTGAAGCCGCGAACCACACGGAAGCCATCTTGGCTGGCGCGCCCCAGCGCGAGCAGCCTGCCTTGATAGTACCAAGCGACCGGCGGCTGAGCGGCGCTGGGCTCTAGCGGGTGATCGGGTGGAGGGGCGTCAAAGCACGTCTCATCAAGCGGCTTCCCACACCCGGCGCGCTCGGCGCCAATATTCGTGAGGTGAGCCGCAGGGAGGCACAGCCGAGCGGCGTCGGAGACGTTGAGCAGGGCGGGCGGCTCGGTCGCTGGCCAGGCGACGGCTCGCTCGACGGAAAACGGCCCGCTCGCGAGCCTACGCAGCTCAGTCAGGTAGCCCACGGTGCCCAATCGAGACGCCAGATCTCGCGCCAGGGCGCGCACGTAGTAGCCCTTGGAGACGCAGATTTCCAAGCTGACGTGGTGTCCATCGGCAGCGATCAGGTCCAGCGAGCGGACGCTGACTTGACGCGGCTCGAGCACCGGAGCTTGGCCGGCGCGGGTGAGCTCGTAGGCCCGCTTGCCAGCGACTTGAACCGCGCTCACCGCCGGCGGGATCTGGCTGACGCGCGCGCGCTCGTCAGCCAGCGCGGCCTCTAGCGCGGCTGGGGTCGGCGCGGGGAGCGGCGGGTGCTCGGTGATCTGGCCATCGGCGTCCAGGCTGTCGCTGTCGGCGCCCAGGCGCAGCGTCGCGCGGTAGCGCTTGTCGGCGAGGGTCAGCCAGCCTGACAATTTGGTGGCCTCACCCAGCAACACCACCAACACGCCGCTGGCCATGGGGTCGAGGGTGCCCGCGTGGCCGATGGCCCGCGTCCCGAACAAGCGCCGGGCCCGGGCCACGACGTCGTGAGACGTCGGGCCCCGTGGCTTATCGACGATCACGACCCCGTTTTGACCCGCGGCCGCCTGGGCTGCATCGCCTGAATCTTCCACGCCGCGGGTATAGCGCAGCTCTGGCCGCGACCCAGCTAACCCGACGGTTGTTTGGCTTTCTTAGGTTCTGCAGGCACTGCCGGCGCGTTATCGGGTGATCCAGCCCGCCGGCCGGCGGAGGTTGGCTTGACGCTGTGCGCAGCGCGGTGGCATGAATCCCGAGGGAAACCCGAGACGGCACGGTCGCAGATGCGGCGGCGCGGGCTCCGCCGCCGCGCGAGCGTCAACGCGGAACCAGCGGGGCGCGTCACCCAGTGCTCAGACGGTAGCGCTGGCGCGGCCGACGCGGCGGAGTGTGCGCCATGTGGGGGGAGCGACCACAAAAGCCCGGAACCTACCCTGATTTGCTGAGCCCTGCCAAGATTATTTGAGTACCATTGAAGAATGCCTCCTTCCCGCCCTGCTGATCCGCGCGCTGAGCGGAGTGCTGCGCGGGGCGCTGCCGCAGGCGAGGGGGCCGCGGTTTCTCGTGACCGCGCGGTTTCTAGTGACGGCGCAGCTTCTCGTGACGGCGCA
>CAZKDY010000008.1:0-43122 GCA_964551615.1 uncultured Polyangiaceae bacterium | reverse complement strand
GTTTCTCGTGACGGCGCAGTTTCTCGTGACGGCGCAGTTTCTCGTGACGGCGCAGTTTCTCGTGACGGCGCAGCTTCTCGTGACCGCGCCGCTTCTAGTGACCGCGCCGCTTCTAGTGACCGCGCCGCTTCTAGTGACGGCGCAGCTTCTCGTGCCGCCGCCGCTTCTCGTGACGCCGCCGTTTCTGGCGACGCGGCCGAGATAGCGGGCGCGTGGGTTGGCCAGTATCAACTGATGCAGCGCCTGGGCGTCGGCGGCATGGCTGAGGTGTACGCCGCGCGCCGCGTTGGACCGCACGGTTTTGTTAAGCGCGTGGCCTTGAAGTGTATGCTGCCCGACTTGGCGTTCGACGCGCGCTTCGTCGAGATGTTTTGCGACGAGGCTCGGGTCATGGCGTCGCTCCACCACCCGAACTTGGTGCAGGTGCTCGACTTTGGTGAGGCAGAGCGCACCACCTCACGCGGCGGCGCGCGGCTGTTCATGGCGCTCGAGTACGTCGACGGCTTGTCATGCGCAAAGCTGCTGCGCGCGGTGGCGGCTAAGGGTAAAGTATTTCCTCACGGAGCCGCTCTTTACATCGCTAGCGAGGTGCTGAGCGGCCTGGCGTATGCCCACGAGTACTGTGACGAGCAGGGGCGCATGCTCGGCTTGGTGCACCGCGACGTGTCGCCGGGGAACATCCTGATCGGCCGCACCGGCGAGGTGAAGCTGACCGACTTTGGGATCCTCAAGAGTGAGCTGCTGGACAGGCGCACGCTACCTGGGGAGCTCAAAGGCAAGCTCGGCTACATGAGCCCCGAGCAGGTGATCGGCGCGTCCATCGACGCGCGCAGCGACCTGTTTACTTTGGGCATCGTGCTGACTGAGATGCTGATCGGTCGGCCGCTGTTCCCAGGTAGAAACGAGTTGGACATTTTGAGCCGCATCCGTGACGGCGATCTGGGGGTCCTCGATCGGCACGGCGCGCACCTCCCGCGGGTGCTGGGCGACTTGCTGCGCCGCGCGCTAGCGCGCGATCCGAGGGATCGCTTCCCGAGCGCCCGGGAGTTTCGGCGTGAAGCCCATCGGGCGATGGCGCAGCTCGGCCTCGCCTCCAGCGACAGCGAGCTTTTGCCGTGGCTCCACGAAGCCAAGGTGCTGCCGAGTCAGAGCGGCACCCGCGTCAAGGCGGACTGTGCCCCAGGTCCGCTGGAGCGCGCTGGGCACCAGCTCCCAGGGCAGCAGCTCCCACAGCTGCAGCTGCCCGAATTGCAGCGGGGCTCACAGCTGCCAAACAGCCGATCGGGCGCGCGCCCCAGTCTATCGGCTCCGCGGTCGCAGCGCCCGGGCTCGCATAGCTCGGGCTCGCATAGCTCGGGCTTACATAGCTCGGGCGCGACGCGGCCGCCGGCAGCTCGCTCACAGTCGGCGCGGCCGACCTTGCCCGTGACGTCGGCGCGGCCGACGGTGTCCGTGGGGTTAGGGCGGCCGGCCTCGCCGGGGGAGTCGGCGCGGCCGGCCTCGCCGGAAGAGTCGGCGCGGCCGACCTTGCCCGTGGCGTCGGCGCGGCCGACCTCGCCCGTGGCGTCGGCGCGGCCGACGGTGTCCGTGGGGTTAGGGCGGCCGGCCTCGCCGGGGGAGTCGGCGCGGCCGACGGTGTCCGTGGGGTTAGGGCGGCCGACGTTGCCCGTGGGCGCGCTCGCGGGACGTCGAGCCTTGCCGCATGGTCTAGAGCGCCTGTTGCCCGACTTGGCTCGTGATCTGCGCAAGCCCAGCAACCGCACCGCGTTTCTGCCGGCGGTGCGGGAGCCAGGCGCTCCGCCTGACGTCGCGGATCAAGTGACGCGACGACCGCCACGACCAACGCTCAGCCAGCGTCCTCGATCAGCGCGCAGTGTTTCGCCACCCAGTGTTCCGGCGCGCAGTGTTTCGTCACCCAGTGTTCCGACGCGCAGTGTTTCGTCACCCAGTGTTCCGACGCGGCCCCTTGCGCCGCCCAAGCCGCCGCGACCAGCAGGGCGAGGAGCGGCTCAGATCGGCGCCCCGCGAGCGGCCGGCTCACGCGCTGCGGCTGCCTCGCATAGTGGCGCGGGCCCGGCGCGTCAGATCCGCCTGGCACGTCCTGGTCAGCTGCCCCTGGGGCCGCTGTCGTTGCCTCGCTTGCTCGAGATGGCCGCGACAGGGAGCATTCCACGGGGAAGCCGCATCTCGTTTGATGGCGGGCCGTTCTTGCCCGTTGAGTCGCAGCCCGCGCTCGGGCGGATCGTGGGCCGCCGCGAGCTCCGCTTGGAGGCGCCAGCGTTAGCGCCGACGTGGACCAGCGAGATCGTCCGCGCCAACCTGGTGTGTCGGCTGCTCGAGATGGCCGCGCTCGGCGCCACCGGGCTGATGGTGTTGAAGGCCGTGGTCTCAGCTGGCGAGCGCGTCAAGCACATCTACTTCGCTAACGGCCGCCCGGTGTGCGTGCTGGGCAACACGCCTGGCGAGCTGCTCGGGGCGCGCTTAGCGCAGACCGGCGATGTCCCCGCAGACCTGATCGACGCGGCGCTGCAGCGCTCTGCGATCAGCGGGCGGCGGCTGGGCGAAGAGCTGGTGCTGATGGACGTCTTGCGCCCCGCGGTACTTCTCCGTGCGGTAGCGCAGCAGGTCGAGGAGCGCCTGCTCGAGGCCGGGCGCTGGCGCCGCGGCCAGGTCGAGTTCTACGCCGGGATCTCCGTCGCGGCCGATCTCGCGGCTCAGGCCCCCGACGCAAATGTCTGGGTGCGGATGGTGCGCGACTGCTTCTCAGACGACGAGATCGCCCTGTGGCTCAGCCCGCTCCTCGACCGCTCGGTCGTGCGCACACAGCACGGCGGAGCGGAGGCCTTGCTGCGCGCCACCCACAGCCCTGAGGCCCTGGTGCTCGAGTTCGCCGACAGCGCGCCGAGCCTGAGGCTGCTGCTGGAGGGCCTGGAGCACGACGGGGTCGCGCGCGGTCAGGAGGCGAGCCGGGCGTTGTTCTTTGGTTTGTGCAGCGGTTGGCTGCGGTTCAGCCACGCCAGCGCGTTTCAGCTGCCCGAGCAGTGAGCGCCGGCGCTGAGCGACAGCGCTGAGAGCCGGCGCTCAGCGGCCGCGCTGAGATCCAGCGTTGAGACGTAGCCCTTACTGGGCCGCTACAGCGTGAGGCGCATCACCGGGTACGGGCCAAAATCGTTGACTATGCTGAAGCCCTCGGCGGTGTACAGCTCAAACGGGCCGGTCCACACCGCCTCTGGGCCCAACATGGTGTCTCTGCGCGGAAATGCCTCTAGCGCCGTGGCGCCGAGCGACTTGGCGCGCGCCACACCTGCCCGCAGCAGGTCGCGGGCGACGCCCTGGCCGCGCTGGGCTGGATCGACCAAGAAGCACCCGATGGTGAACACGCCGCTGCGATCTCCGTCAAAGCACGGCAGCCCGCGGTACAGCCGCTGATCGTAGGCTTTAGTCAGCTTTTCGGCGGGCTCAAGGCGCATCCAGCCGACGACTTGCTCGCCGAGCGCCGCGACCACGCCCTGGGTCGCGCCTTGGTTGACGCCAGCCAGCAGGTCGGTGCGATTGATTTCCGGGTGGTTATAACAGCGATCGAGCCACTGGTTCTTATCGCCGTCAAAGTCGTACCAACGGCAGTAGCAGGAGGTGCCCGAGCGCTCAAATAGGGCCGCGAGGGGGGCGGCGTGGTGGGGCGCGAGGGGAGCGCAGGTGACGCGCGCTTGGCCGGCGCCCGGCGCAGGCGCGCTGGCACCTGATGGCTCAGCCTGCGCGGGCGCAGGAGGTCGTGTGGGGTCTGACGTCGACACTCAGGCCACCCCCGAACTTGATGCTGAACCTGGCGACTTGGTCTCTTGAGACCACGTGGACAACGCGCTGGGGATTTGCTGGTGGGCTCGCTGTGACTGGGTCAGCGCGGGGCAGGTTGGCTGGTTCAGGTCGCTCAGCAGCGACTCGAGGGCGCTGGCGACCTGCAGCAGCCTCGGCTCGGTGTACGCGGGGCCGATCAGCTGGACCCCGATGGGCAGGCTGGGCTCGGTTGCTGATGCCTGCGTAAATCCGCAGGGTAGCGAAATGGCGGGCAAGCCAGCGAGGGACGCGGGCAGCGTGTAGACGTCGCCGAGGTACATGGTCAGCGGATCAGCCGTCTTTTCACCCAGCTTGAAGGCGGGCGTGGGGGTGGTGGGGGTGAGCAACACGTCGACTTGCGCGAACACCTGGGCAAAGTCTTGGACGATCAGCGCGCGCACTTGCTGGGCCTTTTTGTAGTAGGCGTCGTAGTAGCCTGCGCTGAGCGCGTAGGTGCCGAGCATGACGCGGCGCTTGACCTCGGCGCCGAAGCCTTGGCCGCGGCTCTCGCGATACAGCCGCTCTAGATCGGCGCCTGGTGCTTCCACGCGGAGCCCAAAGCGCACGCCGTCAAAGCGCGAGAGGTTGCTAGAGGCCTCGGCGGTGGCGATCAAGTAGTAGGTCGCGATGCCAAACTGGGTGTGCGGCAGGGCGACTGAGACCAACTCGGCCCCGGCGCCGCCCAGCCGCGCCGCCGCCTCGCGCACGGCTGCTTCAACCCGCGGGTCGAGGCCAGCCTGAAAGTACTCTGCGGGGAGGCCCACGCGCAGCCCCTGGAGGCTGGCGTTGGCTGTGCTGAGCCCGGGTTCGCACGGCGCCGGGGGCAGGGCTGAGGCGGTGGAGTCTTTGGGGTCGGGGCCGGCGATCACGTCGTATAAGCGCGCCGCGTCGGCGACGTCGCGCGCGATGGGGCCGATCACGTCGAGGCTAGAGGCGAAGGCGACCAAGCCAAAGCGCGAGACGCGGCCGTAGCTTGGCTTGAGGCCCACCACGCCGCAGAACGCCGCGGGTTGCCGTATGGAACCACCCGTGTCAGTGCCGAGCGCCAGCGTGCTCAGGCCGGCCGCGACGCAGGCGGCCGAGCCACCGCTCGAGCCACCCGGTGCGCGCGCGGCGTGCTGCGGGTCGGCTGGCGGGTGCGCTGCGCTGAGACCAGCTGCGCTGAGACCAGCTGCGCTTTGGTCGGCTGCGCTGAGCTCAGCGGCGCTGAGGCTAGCAGCGCTCAGCTCACCCGGAGACCAGGGGTTACGCGCCGCGAAGAAGCCAGAGTTCTCGTTGGAGGAGCCCATGGCGAACTCGTCCAAGTTGGTCTTGCCGATCAGCACCGCGTCGGCGGCGCGCAGCCGCTCGATGACGCTGGCGTCATACGGCGGGCGCCAGCCGGTCGCGGGGGTGCCGTCCCGGGTCAGCATGCGAGAGGCGCAAGTGGTGGGCGCGTCGCGGGTCGCCAGCAGATCTTTAATCGCGATCGGCACCCCGGCCAGCGCCCCCAGCTCGCCGCCCGCGTCGCGCTTGCGATCGACGGCTCGCGCGGCTTGCACCGCGGCCTCGCTGGCCACGTGGATGAAGGCGCCGAGCCCAGCCTGCTGCTCGATGGCGCGTAAGCTGCTTAGGCAGACCTGCTCGGCGCTGGCGCCGCCGCGTACGCGCTCGGCAAGTTCCCGTGCGGAAATCATGGCTCCTCCATGAAGGTCGGGACCGCGAAGGCGCCTTGGCTCGAGCGCGGCGCTTGGGAGAGCGCTACCTCGTTGTCGAGCGGCGGCGCTACTTGATCGGGGCGTAGCGGCAGCTCGGCGACGCCTAGGTGGGCGAGGGGCGCCACGCCGCTGGTGTCGACGGCTTGGAGGGTGGCGACGTACTCCAAGATTTGGGTCAGCTCGACCGCCAAGCTGTCTAGCTCAGCTGGGCTGAGCTGTAGGCGCGCCAAGCGCGCGACGTGTTCTACCTGTTGCTTAGTGATGCTCACGGGACGCGGAGCTTACTGCTCACTCGATCAGGAGTCGCCATGGAAGACCGTGATTGCGACCCACGGCGCACTCAATGCGAGAAATTGGACAATCGAGCTGGTACCTTCCCGATACAACCTAGCGCTGGCGCGCGGGCATCGGCCGCGCTGGCGTAGGCGCTCTGCGAAGTAGATGAACCCGTGATCCACGCCAACGACGCTCACCGAGAGTTCCGCGACGGTCAGGTCGTGCCAGGGACCCGCTATCGGATCCGGCGCCTGATCGGCTCGGGCGGCATGGGGTGCGTGTACACGGTCGAGCACGTCGAGCTCGGCAAAGAGTTCGTGTTGAAGTCGCTGCTGCGCGATCTGGCAGGCCGCGACGACTTGGTGGCCCGGCTGCGCAACGAGTGGCGCGCGCTGGCTAGGCTCGAGCACGCCAACATCGTCAGCGTGACCGACGCCGGCACTAGCTCGTCTGGCGTGCCCTTCTATGTCATGGAGCGCCTGGCCGGCGAGACCTTAGCCGCGCGGATCAAGCGTGACCACCAGCTCCACCCCGGGGAGGCGGCGCGCATCGCCGCTGAGGTCTTGGAGGGTCTGACCGCGGCCCACGAGATCGGGATCGTTCACCGCGACATCAAGCCGCCGAACATCTTTTTGCAGCGCGATGGCAGCGTAAAGATCCTGGATTTTGGCATCGCCAAGATCCACTCCAGCGCGATGAACATCACCGGGCGCGGCGTGGCCGTCGGGACGCCGCGCTACATGTCGCCCGAGCAAGCGCGCGGAGACCGTGTGGACGGGCGCGCTGATCTATACGCGGTCGGGCTGATTTTGTTTGAGATGCTGGCCGGCGTAGGGCCCTTTGACAGCGCCGGTGACGCGAACGACGTGTTGTTGGCTCACCTGACGCAGCCCGCGCCGCGGGTCGCGCAGCTGGCCAGTTGGACGCCCAGCGTGATCGATGACTTGGTGAGCGCGCTGCTGGCCAAAGACCCGCGGCAGCGCCCAGCGAGCGCGCGCGCCGTCGCGCAGGAGCTTAGGCGGTTCCTTGCGGCATCAATAGTGCCGCCGGGCGCCAGCCGGTCAGAGCCGCCGCCCAAAGCCACGCTAAAGGCTACGCCGGCGCAGCTTGGGTCGCCGGGGCTGCCGCCCACCGTGCAAGACGGCGTCGCGCGCGGCAGCACGCTGCCGAACGCAGCGCCTGGCTCGGCGCAGCCCAGCACCGCGCCCCAAGGCGCGCCGCGCGGCAGCGAATCACCGCCCAGCTGGGCGCGCCGCGGCGACACCACCCATTTGGACGTGGAGCCAACTGCGGTGCACCACTATCCGGGAGATCCGCACGCGCCCGCGCGCACGCTGTCGGAGCCGCCAGCGTTCGCCGAGCCGTCGGCCTGCGCTGAGCAGCCGCTGCTCTCTGGCGGCCCGAAGGGCACGCTGCCGATCGGCGTCGCAGACCAAGCCTGGCTGCGCACGCAGCGCTTGGACGCCTTGGTAGACGAGACCGTGGTCCCAGCGACGCGCACGGCGCTGCAGGCGGTGGTCACGCCCATGGGTACGCCACCGCCGGCCGAGCACACCGTGGCGCCGGCGCCGCGTGGCGGCTCCGGCGCCTGGCTGGCCGTGGCCGGTGGGATCGTTGGGCTGGTGGGCGCGGTCGCCTTGGTCGCCTGGCAGCTCGCCACCCACGCGCCGGCGGCGGGGGGCGCGGCCGCAGCGTCAGCTGACATCGCCGCGGCCGGCGGGAGCACCGCAGCGCAGGCAGACACCGCCGCGCAGCCAGAGATCGCTGCGCAGCCAGACACCGCCGCGCAGCCAGACACCGCCGCGCAACCGAGCGCTGCGCTTGGAGCAGCCACGCAGGCTCCGGCTGCTCCAAGCGCCTCAGCGCTGACTGGGTTGGTGCCGGTGGGTGCTCAGTCAGCGTCCAAATCAGCGCGAAAGCGGCCCGCGCCGGCGTCGGCTCAGGGCGCCCAGCGCCGGCCGGCGCCCACCCCCGTCCGCCCCTCTGTCCCGAGCCGACCCAAAGCGGGGATCGACGTCGGCAGCGGGCTCTAGCGGCGCGACAAAAGTAGTGGCTTTGCCTTTACTGGGCGCCGCCGATGCCGTAGGTTCCGCGCCCCCGAACCCGGCGCTTGCCTGGCTGGGGGATCAGGCCACGCACCACCGCGCGGCGTGAAACGACCCAAAACACGCGCCTCGCACGCGATCTCGTTCGCCCCGGTGCTCACTCCCTTGAGGGTGGGTTGGTGAACGAAGCGAGACGCCGGACTAACCGGAACAGGAGCGACCCATGAGTGAAGAACAGCAAACTGAAGTCCAAGTAGAGAGCCCCCCGGCCGAAGCTGCCCGCCCCGCCCACGCCCCCTTGCGCGACGCCGCCGATCCGATGGGCGTGCGTGAGCTGTTTGAGGCTGGCGTTCATTTCGGTCACCAGACCAAGCGCTGGAACCCCAAGATGCGCCCGTACATCTACGGCGCGCGCAACGGTATCCACATCATCGACCTCGACCGCACGGTTAATCTTTTCCGTAAGGCATTTGAGTTCGTGCAAGAGACAGCCGCCCGCGGCGGTCACGTGCTGTTCGTTGGCACCAAGCGCCAGGCTCAGGACATCGTGATGGAAGAGGCCGCGCGCGCTGGCATGTACTACGTGACCAACCGCTGGCTCGGCGGCACCATGACCAACTTCCGCACCATGAAGGGCGGCCTCGAGCGCCTGCGCACGTTGGAGCGCATGAAGGAAGACGGCACCTACGAGCAGCTGGTCAAGAAAGAGACCGTCCGCTTGGAGCGCGAGCGTGAGCGCCTTGAGAAGTACATCGGCGGCATGAAGGGCATGGGGTCCATCCCCCAGGCCATGTTCGTGATCGACCCGGCGCAAGAGCAGATCGCCGTCAGCGAAGCGCGCAAGCTGCGGGTGCCAGTGATCGCGATCACCGACACCAACTGCAACCCGGATCAAATCGACTACGTGATCCCAGGCAACGACGACGCGATCCGGTCGATCCGGCTGATCACGTCGGCCATCGCCGACGCCTGCATCCACGGCGCTGCGCGCCGTCGCGACACGGGCGGCAACCGGGGCGAGCGTGGCGATCGCGGCGATCGCAACGGCCGCGGCGGCCCTGAGGTGATGGTCAGCCGCCGGGGCTGAGCTTCAAGCGACGGGCGCGAGCAAACGCCTCGAGCGGGCGCTGCAGCGTTCGTCGCAAACCTGAGCCTCCCGCTTCGGCGAGGGGGCTGACGGCCCGCTTCACGGCGGGTCTTTGAATGAGCGTTTCCGTGGAGTGCGCTGGCTCGCTAGGCCGGCGCGCGTCCTTTCAACCCACTTCGGGGCTGTGACTTAGCGGCTCCGTGATTCGTAAGCGAAGAGGCAAACATGGCACAGGTCACCATGCAGCTCGTCAAGGAGCTGAGAGATCGTACCCAGGCAGGGCTCGCGGACTGTAAGTCTGCGCTCGGCGAGGCTGAGGGCGATATTGAGAAGGCAATCGAGATCATCCTGAAGAAGGGGCTCGCCAAGAGCGCCAAGCGCGCCGGAGCGGCCGCTAGCGAAGGCGAAGTCGTCGCTAAGGTGGCGGCTGACGGCAAGAGCGCGGTGATGGTCGAGGTCAACATTCAGACCGACTTTGCCGCGCGGAATGAGGACTTCAAGGCCTTCGTGGTCAAGGTGTTAGAGGCCGCCGCGGCCGCTGACGACGGCGCCGATCTTGGGTCGCAGCCGTTCCCCGGCGGGGGCGGCAGCGTTGAAGAGGTGCGCAAGGCGCTGGTCGGCAAGCTCGGCGAGAACGTGATCGTGCGGCGCTGGGTGCGGCTGCGCGTCGACGGCCCGGGCAAGGTCCACTCGTACGTCCACATGGGCGGCAAGGTCGGCGTGCTGCTGGCGGCGAAGCTCGGCGACGCAGCTGCCGAGGCCAAGCCAGAGTTCGCGAAGTTCCTCGACGACACGGCGATGCAAGGCGCCGCCATGGCGCCGCTGTTCCTCGACGACAGCAGCCTCGACGACGCGGTGGTGAGCAAGCAAAAGGAGATCTTTGCGGGGCAGCTCGCCGAAGAGGGCAAGCCCGAAGCGGCTTGGCCGAAGATCATCGAGGGCAAGGTGGCCAAGTGGCTGCGCGAGGTGTGCCTGGTCGAGCAAGCCAGCGTGATCGAGGCGAACAAGAGCGTGGATCAGCTGCGCGCCGAGACCGCCAAGGGCCTAGGCACCACGCTTGACCTAGTCGGCTTCGCGCGCTTCGAACGCGGCGAAGGCGTCGAGAAGAAGGAAGACAACTTCGCCGACGAGGTCGCGGCGATGGCAGGCAAGTCGAACTAGAGCCGGCTGCGTTGCCGGATGGGCGAGGGTTAAGGCCTCTGAATGCCGGGGCCTTGACCGCACCCAACGGAAATTCATCACGGATCTTGGAATGAAGCGCGCGCTAATCACCGGAATTACTGGGCAAGACGGGTCGTATTTGGCGGAGTTGCTGCTCGCCAAGGGCTATGAGGTCTGGGGGGTGGTTCGACGCTCGTCGAGCTTCAACACGGATCGCATCGAGCACCTGTACAGGGATCCTCATAAGCCAAACATACGGCTTCGGCTGACTTACGGGGATTTGAGTGACTCCACCTCGCTCGCGAATATCCTCGAAGAGTGCAGGCCCGATGAGGTCTACAACTTAGCCGCTCAGAGTCATGTCCGGGTGAGCTTCGACATCCCCGAGTACACGGGTGAGATCACCGGCATGGGTTCCGTGCGGCTGCTCGAGGCGATTCGGCGCCTGAACCTGAAGACGCGCTTCTATCAGGCGTCGAGTAGTGAGTTATTTGGGAAGGTGGTGGAGGTCCCTCAGCGGGAGACGACGCCATTCCATCCGCGTAGCCCGTATGCGGCCGCCAAGGCATACTCTTATTACATCACGCAGAACTACCGCGAGAGCTACTCGATGTTCGCGGTGAACGGCATCCTGTTCAATCACGAGAGCCCTCGCCGCGGGGAAACATTCGTGACTCGTAAGATCACGCGGGCGGCCACCCGTATCAAGCTCGGGCTCCAAGACAGCCTCTACCTTGGCAACGTGGAGGCCAAGCGCGACTGGGGGTTCGCTGGTGACTACGTTGAGGGCATGTGGCGAATGCTGCAGGCGGACGAGCCAGATGATTTCGTGCTCGCAACCGGCGAGACGCACAGCGTCCGAGAGTTCTTGGAGAAGACGTTTGCTTCCCTCGACCTCGACTACCGCGAGTTCGTGAAGCACGACCCGCGCTATGAGCGCCCGGCCGAAGTGGATCTGTTGCTCGGAGATTTCACCAAGGCTCGTGAAAAGCTCGGCTGGGAGCCTACGGTGTCGTTCGAGGAGCTCGTGCGCATGATGGTCGACGCCGACATGGTCTTGGCCCGCAAGGACCAAGCGCTGGCCGCCCACGTGGAGCACGAACGCAATACCGGACGCTAGCCGGAGAGGGACAACCATGGACTGGTCCAAGAGTCGGGTGATGGTCACAGGCGGGGCGGGGTTCCTTGGCAGCTTCGTCGTCGAAGCCCTGCAGCGGCGCGGGGCGCGTGACGTCTTCGTCCCTCGGAGCGCTGACTACGATCTCGTGGACGGAGCCGCGGTGCGCAAGCTGCTCAAGGACTCGAAGCCGGATCTCGTGATCCATCTGGCCGCGCAGGTTGGGGGCATCGGGGCCAATCGTGAAAACCCCGGGAAGTTCTTCTACGAGAACGCCATGATGGGGATTCAGCTCATCCATGAGTCGTGGAAGGCCGGCGTGAAGAAGCTGGTCGCCGCGGGGACGATTTGCGCGTACCCGAAGTTCACTCCGGTCCCGTTTCAAGAGTCCGCGATCTGGGATGGCTTCCCAGAGGAAACCAATGCCCCCTACGGGATCGCGAAGAAGATCCTCAGCGTTCAAAGCGCGGCATACCGAGAGCAGTACGGGTTCAACTCATGCGTCGTGTACCCCGTCAACCTCTACGGCCCGCGAGACAACTTTGATCCGAATTCAAGCCACGTCATCCCCGCGATGCTGCTTAAGTTCCAGGAAGCGGCGGAGCGCCAGCAGGCGAGCGTCTTGCTCTGGGGCGACGGCTCACCAACCCGGGAGTTCTTCTACGTTGAAGACTGCGCCGAGGGCCTGCTGCGCGCGGCAGAGAGCTACGATTCTAGCGAACCCATCAACCTCGGCTCCGGCGAAGAGATCAGCATTCGGGACCTAGCTGAGCAGGTTCGCGAGTTGGTCGGCTTTAAGGGTGAGGTCCTCTGGGATACGAGTCAACCCAACGGTCAGCCAAGGCGCCGCCTGGATATAAGCCGGGCTGACGCGGAGCTGAGTTTTGGGGCCAAGGTGAGTTTGGCCGAGGGGCTCGCCCGCACCTACCAGTGGATGCAGGCGAACCCCGTCCGTTAGTATTGCCTCGCGGAGATGCGCGGCGCGGCGAAATCTGGCGCGGCTTGATCTAGCTCGTGCATGCGCTTGACCAGGGGCGCCGTCGCGCTGGGATCCGCGCCGAGGTCATGCTGCTCACCCGGATCAGCCTTTAAGTCAAAGAGCAGCGGCTGCTTCTCGGTCTCGGTGACGATCAGCTTTTTGTCGCCGTGGATCAGCGCGCGGCGCCGAGGGCTCTGGTCGGTGTATGGCATGTCGATCACGACGTCGCGGGGCTGAGGAGCAGACAAGCCGCGCACCTCGGGCAGCAGGCTCTGGCCGCGCATCGCCTTTGACGGCTGCACTGCCATCAGTTCAAGCAGCGTGCGCGCCAGGTCCAGGTGGCTGCGCCGGGCGTCGACGCGCCGCGGGGCGACGCCTGGGACGCGGAACATCAGCGGCACCCGGGTGGTCACGTCGTACAGCAAGAAGCCGTGCTCGAAGTAGCTCTTGTGCTCGCCGAATGCTTCCCCGTGGTCTGCTGTGAGCACGATGGCGGTCTGCTGCGCCCAGGGTTGGGCGTCGATGTAGTCGAGCAGCCTGCCGATTTGGGCGTCGGTGTGGCGCACCTCGCCGTCGTACTGGTTACGCAGGCTCTGCCCGACCTCAGACAGCGCCACGCCAGGCGGCACCGGCGCGGCACCCGCGGCGTAGGGTGAGCCGCGAAAAGGCTGTTGATCCGCGTGGCGCACGTACGAGAAGTGCGGATCCATATAATGGACCCAGGCAAAGAAGCGCTGCTTTGCTTTGGCCGTCTCCTGCTGCCTGGCGTGTGCGGACAACTCATCGATCAGCATGTCGGTCAGCTTGGGATCGACCACCGCGCCCTCACGCGCCGGGCTGAGCACGATGCGCGGGAACACGCGCCAGGCGTCGAAGCCTTGGTTGATGCCCGTTGCCCCAAGGAAATAAACATGGCCGTGGACGCCGAGGGTGTACACCCCCGCCGCCTGGGCGCGCTCGGCCAAGAACTCAGCCTCTGGTAAGAAGGAGCTGGTGGCCCGGCCGTCGCGGGGCAGCTCGCTCGGGTAGCGGCCGCTCATCAGGCCCGCCAGCGACATCGACGTGTAGCTCGAGAGCGCGTAGGCGTGGCTGTAGACCACGCTCTGCTTGGCGAGCGCGCTGATCTTGGGCGCGCTGTCCCGAGGGTAGCCGAGCCACGGACCGTCGGCGCGCAGGGCGTCTACCGTGATCAACAGCACGTTGAGCGGCGGCAGGGCCGCTGGGCCTGGCGCGGCGCTGCCGCTGGCTGCGCGCTCAGCGCCACCAGCTGATGCGCTGCCGTGCGGCACCGCGCTACTGCTCGCCGCCGCGCTGGCTTGGCCCGCGCCCGCGACACCGGGCTTGGGATCGCACGCGATGGGGAGCGCTAGCAGCGCCAGCCAGGCCAGCGCCGCCGTCCTTGCGCGGGGGAGTCGCCTCAAGGCTGATAGAAGATGGGGTTGGCGACGGCGAAGGCGTCGCGACCCGGATGCAGCGGCGCCAGATCCCGATCGCTGCGGGCATGGAACACCACCCAGCTGCGCGGCTTCGTGGTGTCAAAATCGACGGTCACCACGTTCATGTAGCGGTTGCCGGGGCCAGCGCCCACGGGCAAGAGGGCCTGCTCATCGACGGTGACGCCATCGACGATCACCTCGAGGGTCGACGCGTCGTACCAGCTCGGGCTCTGCACCGTGACCGTGAAGTCGACGCTGGGGCTGCCATTGAGCACTGAACCGGGGCCTTCGCCGTTCGGGCCGGCGACCGTGATCAGCAGCCCGCCGCTGATGGTCGCGTTGCCGCTAGCTAGCGCGTCGCGCACAGTGTTGATGGTCAGCTGCTTCGGGTCGTCGGTGCCGAAGTTCATGCAGGTGCGCGGGTAGCCGACCGGGGAGGTGCGGATTTTGTGGCTGTCCGAGCTGCCCACCGCCCAGAAGGTGTGGCCGTGGTTCAGCAGCGCGAACCAGTCACCCACGCTCTTGTCGCGGTTCTCATCAAAGCTCGAGTCGTTGAACACCTCGACCGCGTCAAAGTTGGAGCTCCACAGATCCGTCGCTTTGCCTGCGCCGGTGGTGCGATCGAAGCGCGCGCTGCTGAAGTAGGCGCCGAAGCCGCCGCCGCTCGGGTGGTTGATGATGAACACTGGATCCTCGGGGAGAGCCTGCACGTTGTCGAACATCTGCGGGGGCTTGAGGCCCACCCACTCGACCGCGCCGTTGTTCACTTTGTCCGGCCTGGGCAGCAGCGGCACCACGCCGAAGTGGCCCCAGGTGAACGTGGTGAGCTCCTCGCTCGGCATGCCAAAGGCGAAGTCTGCCATGCCCAGGCCCTCCACCACCGGCCCGAAATCAACCACCCACTCGTGCTCGCTGGACACCGGGATCTCGAGGCCGTCGGCGATGGCGCTGCGCACCTTGATGTCGATGGGGTCGGTCGCGTCGGCGCTCTGCGCCGAGTGGATGTGGAAGTCCGCACACATGATCCCTGTGGAATCGACGCTGTGCTCCAGGGCCGCGTTCAGCTCCAGCGTCTCGCCGGCGTTGACCGTGACCGTGGAGTCGAACAACTCCCACTCGCCGCCGCGCGACACGATCACCCGGTGCTCACCTGGGGGCACCACCAAGGTAGCGTCGCCGCTCATGGAGAACTCTTGGTGCAAGCGCCCGTTGGCTTCATCCTCGACGCCGTAGCTGTCGGGGGTGGGGGTCTGGGGAGCGCTGGGGATGACCTGGATGCGGACAGGCAGCGCGCTCGAGTCTGCGCTGTCAGTTGCGACCACGTGGATACGACCAGTCGGGCCGAAGGTCAGCTCTTGGCTCGCGCTGCCGGCGGCCACGCTGGTGCCGGAGCCGAGAGGGTAGCCGCGCTTTTGCGGGACCAAGATCGCGCCGTCGCCGGGCGGCACGTGGATGGTGTAGCTGCCGTCGGCCTTGGACTGGGCTCGCGAGAGGTAGCTGCCGTCGGCTGCCGTGGCGTGGACCCAAGCGTCAGCCACGGGCGCGCCGCTGGCGTCGCGGACGCTGCCGCTCACGGCCTGCCAAGGGGCGTCGCCGTCGGTGCGGCGGATGGCCTCGCGCAGCCCGTCGTAGTCAGGGCCACCGGCGATGATCTCGACGTGATCGTTCCAGCTGATGGCGCAGGCGTCAGCGTTGAAGCCTGGGCCGGTGAAATACTGGAAGCCGCTGATCTCAGCCGCGGCGGCCAATTTTTTACCGTGGGGCAAGCGCCAGGCAAAGTTCCACGGCCCGGAGATGAAGCCGGCCCACGGGAGGTCGCCCTTCGCGCCTTGAAAGCCGCGGCCTTCGCTCACGAACTGGTTGTGGTTCTGCTGAAAGAAGCCGTGCATCTCGTCGGTGATGCCACCGATGGCAAACTCAATCGGCTCCGCCGCTGGGTTGGCGATGCCGAGGCGGATGTCGAGCTTCTCTGCGCCGGGCTCCAGCACGTAGTCGTAGGCCGCGTCGACGTCATATCTGCGTGGAAAAAGCACCGCGAGGGCGCCGTTGAGGAACGGGATGGGCTCGAGCGGCCCAGTGACGCGCACCACCGCCGCCTTGCCGTCGCTGCCGTCGTTGATCACGCTGACGCTGGTCGGGTTGATCATTTCGATCGACAGCGCCATCAAGGTCTCGACGTACTTGGACGAGCCTACCGGTCGCCCGTCTTCGCCGACCTGATCGATGCTCAAGATCTCACCCCCGAAGCGGGCGTAGCCGTCGGACAGGCCTTTGTCCTCAATCACCACGGCGATCTTGTCATTGGCCAGCACGAAGTCACCGACGTTGATGCGCTGGCGCCCGTGGGCGGGTTGCACCACGTCGCCCTGTTTGCTGATGCGGCCGGCGCGCGCCTGGGAGGCGGCCTTGGCGCCGTACGGATCTGCGTGGCCGTTTGGATCACCGACCTCGAACACCGTCGGGCAACTCGGCGCGCCGGCGCTGCCGGCGCTGCCTGCGCTGCCGCCTGCGCCGCCTGCGCCGCCGGTGTTGACGATGGGCTGCTTTGTCTGTTCTGTGTCGCTGCAGCCGAAGGCGGGGATGCACAGTGCACAGGCCCCGAGCCAGGGCAGAAAGCTCAAGCTATGTAACCGCATGCTGCGGAGTGTGGCACAACGCAGCGAGGTTGTGAGCGGTCCGGCGGGATCTGCTGGGTATTTGTGTGTGCTTCTGCCACCCCGGCCGGGGTGGCCGAGCGGGAGCTAGCGCTGCAGCTGGCTAAGCAGCACGTCCACCACGCGCTGTTGATCTTCAGGCTGCATGGCGCTGCCACTCGGCAAGCACAGGCCATCGCGAAACAGCCCTTCACAGACGCTGCCGCCTAGCACGCGGCAGTCAGCGAAGATGGGCTGCAGGTGCATCGGCTTCCACAGCGGACGCGCCTCGATATCCTGCTGCTCGAGGGCGAGGCGCAGCGTCTCGCGGTCGCAGCCAGCGGCCTGTGCGTCGATGGTCAGGCAGCTGAGCCAGCGCGTCGAGCGGTAGCCTTCAGGCTCAGGCATGAACTGCACGCCGGGCCTGTGGGCGAGCTGGCTGCGATAGCGCTCAAATACAACGCGCCGTGCGGAAACGCGATTGGCCAGCTGCTGCAGCTGGCCGCGGCCCACCGCTGCTAGCAGGTTGCTCAAGCGGTAGTTGTAGCCGACGCTCGAGTGCTGGTAGTGGGGCGCTGGGTCCCGCGCCTGAGTGGCCAAGAAGCGGGCGCGCGCGATCAGCTCTGGGTCGTGAGAGCACAAGGCCCCGCCGCCGCTGGTGGTGATGATTTTGTTGCCGTTGAACGAGAACGCGCTGAGCACGCCGAAGCTGCCAGCAGGGCGGCCTTGGTAGGTGGCGCCGAGGGCCTCGGCGGCGTCCTCGATGATGGGCACGCCGTAGGGCGCGCAGGCCGCGATCAAGCGATCGTAGTCGGCGCACTGGCCGTACAGATCGACGCTGATCAGCGCCTTGGGGAGCGGGCCGCGGCGCGCGGCGTCTGCCAGCTCTTGCGCGACCAGATCGGGATCCAAGTTCCAGGTGTTGTGCTCGCTATCGACGAACACCGGCTCGGCGCCCAGGTAGCGCACGGCGTTGGCGGTGGCGGCGAAGGTGAAGCTTGACACCAACACGCGATCGCCTCGTCCCACCCCCAGAAGAGCGAGGGCGAGATGCAAGGCCGCGGTACCGCTCGAAAGCGCCGCGACGTGAGGCATGCCCGTGTGCGGCGCGAGCTCTGCCTCGAAGGCGTCCACGTGCGGACCGAGGGGGGCGATCCAGTTGGAGTCAAAGGCGTCGAGCAGCAGCTCGCGCTCGGCGGGGCCCATGTGGGGAGGGGAGAGGTAGAGGCGGGGCATGGTTGTCTGGGTGTACGCAGGAGCTGCGACGCCTGAGGTGTTCGTGCGGCGGGCCGCGTTCAAAGCTCTGGCTCGGTATTTTGGCCGGCGCGCGGGAGCTTGACAGCTTCCCTTGGCTGTGGCGAGTTGCGCGCATGTCGCTGTCGGTTGGGATCGTGGTTCCGAATTATCGTGGCGGCCGCTTCTTGCGGGAGTGCTTGGATAGCCTGCTGGCGCAAGATCACAAGCCACTCAGCGTGCTGGTGATGGACGGTGGCTCCGACGATGAATCCGTGGAGATATTGAAGAGCTACGGCGATCGCATCCGCTGGGTCAGCGAGCCAGATGAAGGCCAGTCTGACGCTATCGGCAAAGGCTTTGCTGTGCTCGACTGCGATTTGGTGGGCTGGCTGAACAGTGACGACGTGATGCTGCCGGGGGCGGTGACGCGAGTCGTGGAGGCAGCGGTTACGCACCCCGACGCGGTGTTGTTTCACGGCGATCTGGATCTCATCGACATAGACGGCAAGCACCTGGGTACCAGCTGGGGCAGGGACCTGACCTTCGACAAGATGCGGGCGGGGCAGTGTCGCACGTTGCAGCCTGGTTCGCTTTACCGTGCGGAAGCTGTACGGAAGGCGGGGGGCATGGTGAAGGAGTTTCACCTGCTGATGGACGTCGATTTATGGATTCGTCTGCTCGGAGTGGGCAGGTCGCAGCGTATCCCGGCCAAGCTGGCGCTGTTCAGGGTCCACGCGGCGGCGAAGAGTAGTCGGAAGGCGTATCGGTACTACAAGGAAACGTTGATGCTCGGCCTGAGACACGAAAGGGATCGGCTGCCCAGCGCGCTGCTGAGGCGTGGCGCGCGCATCAACGCCTATCAGCTTGCACATGTGCTGGGCCTTGATCGACCCAAGTGGGCCATGGCCCTTCGACAGTTGAGACGTGTAGTAGGGGACATCGTCGGTCATCCTGCCAATCAGGGCCGTCAGGCGAGGGCGCTCGCGCGCTTTGGATCTTGGCAAGCATATAAGCGGGTTACTAAGCGGTCGTTGCACATCAGTCCATTTCCAGGAGGAAAGTTTGAGTGTCACCCTGACAGCGCGTCGGTTGCGTCGCTGATCTACATGCGGGGATCGCCGGACATGCAGGAGATGAGCTTCATGCGTGCCTATCTCCGCCCGGGCGACCGCGTGCTGGATGTCGGCGCGAACGAGGGGATGTACACCGTGCTGGCTGGTACCCTCGTTGGTTATACAGGTAGCGTTCTCGCGTTCGAGCCGGACAGACGGGCCGGAGACCGACTGCTTGAGAACGTGCGCCTCAGCAGTCTCAAGAACGTACGCTTGCGTCGCGTAGCAGTGAGCGATCAAGCGGGTGAGCTGCGGTTCTCGCAGGGTTTGGACACTATGAATCATGTTGTCGAATCAGGTGGAGTTCGTGTGCCATGTGTCAGGCTCGATGACGAGGACTTCAGTGACGTTGCCCTGGGGAAGATCGACGTTGAGGGTGCAGAGATCCTCTCGTTTCGCGGCGCGGCACGGCGGATGTCAACTGGAGATCCTCCGGTCTGGATCTTGGAGATAAACGCTACCTGTCAGCGCTACGGCTTTGAGTCCGCGCATGTAGAGGCGGAGCTGGCGAGCTTCGGCTACGTATTGGCGGCGTACAACTGGCGCTCGGGAACGCTGTCGCGCAAGCCGGAAGCCTGGCGTGAATCCATGAACGTGCTCGCCGTTCACGAGACCCGATGGGATGAGGTTGCGGGCAGGCTGCGAGGCTGAGGCGCTGTGGAGCTACGTCCCCGTTTGGCAGGTGACCAACGCGGATACGATTTGCTCCGCGAGTTGGGTCATGTGGTTTGCGTCGTAGCGGTAGTCACAGTGAATCGAGAGCAGCTCGGTTGATAGTTGGACATCTGCGGCGCTGACCTCCACGGCCGGCTCGCTCAAGCTCCACAGGCAAGCTGGGTAGATGTGGCGCTCAAGCAGCGCGACACGCAGCAACGACCGTGCGGCAGCAGATGGGAAGCGGAGCGCGATGGAAAATGCCACCGCGCCAGGTTCGGGCTGAAGCAGGGTCACCCCGGCGGCGCGCAGTGGCGCAGCTAGCAGCTGTGCCGCTTGTTCGAAGTTCGTTCGGCGCTGCTGGCGCCACAGGTTTGTAGGCAAGATACGGAGCAATTCAGCGCTAGCCGCGGTCATTGCGCTGATGTCGCCCGAGCTGATTCCAGGCTCTGCTTGAGCAGCGAGCTTTAGGAAGACAGATTTATTGATGGGGTGGCCGGCGAGGTACAGGGACTTGAGCAGCTGCGCTGTGAGCTTCTGTTCTGCCGCGCGGGCACGCGCGGCGGTCACTGGCGGCGCTGCGGGGAGCGGCAGTCCGCGCGGAGACCACAACGCGCCGCCTTCAGGCAGGGGCAGGGTCTTGCGGAGTGAGGTGATGGCGTATTGTGCTCTGCTATGACGCGCCCAGTCAGACCAGGGATCATGGGTGTGGTCCTCGATGACGTCCACGTTCGCCATTGCCAGCCGCCAACGTGCGGAACGCAGGCCGAACGTGTTGACCACTAGCGCGACAACGCCAGCGCCCTGCGGAGGTCGCCGGCGCTCTGGCTCACCTAATGTCGGTTGATCGAAGTAGGAGCTGACTGGCAGCTCACCAGCCGCTGCGGCGACGACCTCCTGGCAAATGTAGCTCGGCACCTGAAGGCGCGTCCAGCCGCGTGTGGCGCGCCCGTGGCGCAAGATGGCGCGTAATGCATCCCTGCCGCTGCCGTATAGCTGACCTGCATCCCAAGGCGCAGCTTGCGGCGTGCCGACTGGCAATCCGGGGGGAAGCGTCAGCTCGGATCCATGTTCCCAGGGCATGTGACGCAGTCCAAGGCGGGTGATCTATCGCAAAGCTCAGGGTGGCAAACTTCACCCTCCTAGGCTAGGTAGCGCGGATGATTGTGGGGCACAAGCCGGACCTCCGTCGGGCGAATGCGGTTTCATGGTGGGTCGCGTGATAGGCAAGCGCCTCGCGAAGCGCGGGATGGATCTGCTGCTGGTTGCGGCCAGCGCGCCGATCGTGGTCCCCGTGTCGGCGGTGCTCGGAGCGGCCATCGCCTTCGAGACCCCAGGCGGCGCGTTGTTCCGCCAGAAGCGGGTGGGGCAGCACGGCGTGGACTTCACCGTCTTCAAGTTTAGGAGCATGGTGAAGGACGCTGAGTTCATCGGCGCTGGGCTGTATGGCGTGCCCAATGATCCACGCTTTACTCGCGTGGGGTTGATCGCACGACGATTTAGCCTGGATGAGCTGCCACAAATTCTCAACATCCTGCGCGGCGAGATGAGTTGGGTTGGCCCTAGGCCCGCCCTTCGCCAGGTGGTGGATGCGCACGCGGAGGCCTATCGAGTGATTCATCAGGTGAAGCCCGGGCTCACAGGCCTTTCGCAGGTGAACGGGCGGAACGCGCTCATCCGGAGCGCGCGGCTGAAATTCGATAGCAAGTACGCCGAGAGCTGGACGCTGCTTGGCGATGTCCTGTTGATCCTGAAGACGTTCAAGGTGGTCTTGCTCGGAGAAGGCCAGCTCAACGACCAGTCCGTGGGAGACGTGGAAAAGTAGTCTCCGGTCCACAATTCCTTAAGGAAAATATGCCGAGTATCCGGGGGTGTTCAGTCACCACGCCGCTGTTGGTGTTGAATCAGAGCCAGTCCCCAGGGTTTCAACGCATGGTGGAGGCGGCAGCTGCACCTGCGCCAGTGGCTTTTCTCAACGGCCAAGGGTTCCCGGTGTCTCGGCCTGGCGTCGAGGTGAGGCCCGCGCCTACCTATGACCGGAGATCAGCGCCCCATCGCTTGGTCTCCTGGCTGCGCTATGTCGCCGCCGCGGTCGCATATGCCGCGCGGCAAGATGCTTTTGTGCTCGCGGTGACCAACCCGCCTTTGCTGCCGCATGTCGCGTGGGCGCTCTCACGTGTGCGCGGCATCCGCTACGGCCTGCTAGTTTGGGATATTTACCCCGGCCACCTCCACGAAATGGGCTGGCTCAATCCTAGCTCGGTGATCTCACGCGCGTGGGAAACAGTGAACGACACCGCGTACAATCGCGCCGAGTTCGTGGTGACCATCGGCGAGCAAATGGCTGATTCTTTGCGGAGACGTTCCACTCGCACAAGCGCGGTGCAAATCATCCCCAACTGGGCAGATACCGAGCTGATCCGCCCGCTGCCGCGCGATGAAAACCCGCTGCGCGGCAGGTTGGCTGTGCGCGACGAGATGGTCGTGATGTACTCAGGCAACCTGGGCGCCACCCACGGCCTGGACGGGCTCCTCAATGCAGCTGATGCGCTCCGGGGAAACTCGCAGATCTGCTTTCGTGTTGTCGGCCAGGGTCTTGGGCGGGCGGCGCTCGAAGCCGCGATCAAGACGCGGGCCTTATCTAACGTCCGGGTGTTCGACCCGGTTTCGTGGCAGGACTTCCCGTTCGTTCAAGCGTTGGCGGACGTCGCGGTCGTTGCTCAGGCGCCGGGTACTGAGCACCTATCGGTGCCCAGCAAGTCATACTCGGCGCTGGCGGCCGGCTCCGCGCTGTTGGCGCTCACGGAAGCCGACAGCGATCTTGGGAGGCTCGTCGAGCGGCACCGACTCGGCCGCGTGTGCGGATTTCACGCCACGCAAGCCATCACCAGCACGCTTCGTGGTTGGTGCGAGAACGAGCCCGAACTACGAGCCTATCAACGGCGAGCGCGCGAGGTTGCGGTGTCCGATTTTAGCCTTGAGCGCATCACCGCGGCTTGGCGTGAAGTACTGGCTGCCGCGCTGGCTGACGGGCGACCGCGCGCACGGGCCGGCTCCGGTTCGCCTAAGGTCGAGCCTTGGTAGACCAGGTTCGGCCGCGCGTGTATACAGCCGTGAACCCCCGCTCACCTGCGGGCAACCAAGCCGGAAACCGAAGCCAAATCATCTATTATGAAGCGGGCACTCATCACAGGCATCACCGGGCAAGACGGCTCATACCTCGCAGAGCTATTGCTTGAGAAGGGGTACGCCGTTTGGGGGCTGGTTCGCCGCTCCTCGTCGTTCAACACCAGCCGCATCGACCATTTGTACCGGGATCCACACCGCGAGGCGGTGCAGCTCCGGCTGGTCTACGGCGACCTCAACGACTCGACCTCCCTGGCGAACGTGCTGGAGGAGGTCCGCCCTGATGAGATCTATAACCTCGGGGCGCAGAGTCACGTTCGGGTGAGCTTCGACATCCCGGAGTACACCGGTGAGATCAGCGGGCTCGGCAGCGTGCGGCTACTTGAAGCCATCCGTCGCATCGGTCTCAAGTCGCGCTACTACCAAGCCTCAAGCAGCGAGCTGTACGGCAAGGTGCATGAAGTTCCGCAACGCGAGATGACTCCGTTCCATCCCAGGAGCCCGTACGCGGCGGCGAAAGCTTATGCGTTCTACATTACCCAGAACTACCGCGAGGCTTATGGGATGTACGCCGTGAATGGCATCCTGTTCAATCACGAGAGCCCACGCCGCGGGGAAACGTTCGTCACCCGCAAGATCACGCGGGCCGCGTGCCGAATCAAGCTCGGCCTCCAAGATCAGCTTTACCTTGGCAACCTTGACGCGAAGCGCGATTGGGGGTTCGCAGGTGACTACGTCGAGGGCATGTGGCTAATGCTGCAGGCCCCAGAGCCCGATGACTACGTGCTCGCGACGGGCGAGACCCACAGCGTGACCGAATTTCTTGAGGAGGCGTTTGCGCTGCTCGATCTCGATCACACAAAGCACGTGGCCTACGACGCACGCTACGAACGCCCCGCGGAAGTCGACCTACTCTTAGGTGACTATTCCCGCGCGCGCGAGAAGCTGGGTTGGGAGCCGAAGATCACCTTCAAGGCACTGGTGCGCATGATGGTCGATGCGGACATGGTGCTCGCTCGACAAGAGCGCGCCCTGCGTGAGCACGATGAGCGCGAGCGCCAAGACGGCCGCTGAGGAGCAGAACATGGAGTTGAGCGGTCGGCGCGTCCTGGTTACTGGCGGAGCAGGTTTTCTCGGCAGCTTTGTCGTCGAGAGCCTACGCGCTCGTGGTTGTACGGACATCATCGTCCCGAGGAGTCGGGACTTCGATCTCGTGAACGGCGACGCCGTGCGGCGGCTGTTCAAGGAGTATCGGCCGAGTGTCGTGATTCACCTGGCTGCCCAGGTTGGCGGGATTGGCGCCAACCGTGAGAACCCAGGCCGGTTTTTCTACGAAAACGCGATGATGGGCATCCAGGTGCTGCATGAGGCATGGAGAGCGGGCGTCGACAAGTTGGTTGCAGCTGGCACCATTTGCGCGTACCCCAAGTTCACCCCAGTACCGTTTCGAGAAGATGCCATCTGGGATGGTTACCCCGAGGAAACAAATGCCCCCTACGGCATCGCCAAGAAGATCCTCGGCGTTCAGTCCCAGGCTTACCGGGAACAATACGGGTTCAACTCGTGCGTGGTCTATCCGGTAAATCTCTACGGCCCGCGTGACAATTTTGATCTTGAATCAAGCCATGTGATCCCGGCGATGCTGCGCAAATTTCACGCAGCTAAGTTGCGTGGAGACAGCCAGGTTGTGCTCTGGGGCGACGGCAGCGCGACTCGCGAGTTTTTCTACGTGACGGACTGCGCCGAAGGCCTTGTCTTAGCGGCGGAGCGCTATGATTCGTCGGAGCCCATGAACTTGGGCTCGGGTGAAGAGGTGTCGATCCGCGACTTGGCTGCACGGATCCAGGAGCTGACGGGATTCCAAGGGGAAATTGCGTGGGATACCAGCAAGCCCAACGGCCAACCGCGCCGCCGCCTAAATGTGCAACGAGCGAAGCAGCACATTGGCTTCGAGGCCAAGGTCTACTTGGTCGACGGTTTGCGGCGCACTTATCAATGGATGGTGGAGAACGCGGATCTGTGAACGCGGCGCGCGTCGGCGGCGGAGAAGCCGTCGAGCGAACTTCAGGCCGAGGCGGCGCGGTCGCGCGAAAGAGGACGGTCTCAAGACAACCAGGTGAGGGACGAATGCTAGGGCCGAGGAGTATCTCGATCGGCCTAGGCCTGCTGCTGGTTGGCTCCGCGTTGATGCTGGGCTCCGTGCATCCCACGGCAGGGCTCTTGCTCGGCGCTGGCTCGCTGGCGCTGGCCTCGGCGCTCAGTCTCCGACGCGAGAGCGTGCCTGCCCCTGCTTGGGGGTTTTGGGCGCTCTCTGCCTACACTGGGCTGCAAGCCATTCCGCTCCCGCTGAGTTGGTTAGTCCGAATCGCGCCAGAGAACGCCGACGTCTGGTCGCGAGCGCTGCTCCCGCTGGGGGAGGCGGCGCCGCGCTATGCCTCGATCTCACTCGCACCCCAACTCACGTTGTTGAACTGTGTCTTGTGGTGGAGCTATGGCGTGGTGTGTTGGGCGGCCCACGCCAGCGCGCGTCAACTAGGGAGGCCGCGGGCGCTGCTGCTGGCGGTCGGGGCCAGCGTCGTGGTGACGCTGGTGACGCTCGCCCACGGCCTGGTGGCAGCCCAAAGCGTGTATGGGTTACACAGGCCGTCGTTCCACGTCGAGCGCTGGTTGGTGGGCCCGTTGCTCAACGGAAACAACCTGGCGGGGTACGCAAACGTCGGGGCGCTGGTGGCGCTTGGGTTGCTGCTGTCTGCCAAGCCGCCAGCACCCCGCTGGGTGCTTGGCAGCGCGCTCGGCCTATGTGGGGCAATGACCTGGATCACCGGGTCAACGGGGGGGCTCGTAGCGCTGCTCGTCGGCGCGAGCTTGGTGATCGGAATGTACGCGTGGTTTACGCGCCGGTCGCGCGCACTTGTCCATATCGCGACCCTGGGGTCGTTACTCGTCTTGGGTGGTGGAGCCGCCGCGATCGGGCTGCACGGCAACAAGCTCTGGCGAACATCGGGCGGCGCGGACCTCGACAAGCTCGAGTTCGTGATTTGGTCGAAGCCGTTGCTGGCCGACTATGGGATCTTGGGGGTGGGGCGTGGCGCGTATGAAGGCGTGTTTCAGGCCTATTCGCAGCCACTGCGAGACATCGCGGTTCGCTCACCGGAGAACTTCATCGTGCAGTGGGCAAGTGAGTGGGGAGTCCCGGCCACGGCGGCCGCCGTGCTTGGGCTCGCGTACTGCATTTGGAGCCTCACTCGACAGAAGAGGGATCTGGGAGCCAGGGCAGGCGCGCTAGGGGCTGTGCTCGCGTTGCTGCTACACAACCTCGTCGACCTGGGGCTCGAAGTGCCAGCACTTTGCATGCTGCTCAGCGCCGTGTTGGGTGCGTCATGTCGCACTGCTGAGCCGCCGACAGATCGGCTGCGGAGATCCGAGTACTCAGCGCTAGCACTTGGCACGCTGTTCCTGGTGCTCGGAGTTGCTGTGAAACCTAGGGCGATGCAGGCCGAACGCGACCTCGTGCACGCCGCGTATCAGGAAGCACTCCGCGCGAAGGAGCTTGATGTTGTAACGCGGCGCATCCGAGATGCACTGCTGCGGTTCCCTGCGGAGCCATACTTTAGCAGGATCGGCGCGCTTGCTGCTTGGAGGTTGGGTGGCGATCCGATGCCCTGGCTACAGCGGGCGTTGGAGCGCGGGATGAACAACGGTAGAACCCACCTGATCCTGGCTGAAGTCCTGTTGGCGCACGGAAATGCCAGCCAGGGGCTGCTTGAACTGCGCTGGGCGATGGACCTGCATCAAGATCTGATCCCCACGGGCGTATCGAAGGCGCTGAGCGTGAGCCGTGATCCTGACGTGTTGAGCCGCGTAGTGCCCGAGGGCCGGAACCGCTCACAAGTGTTGTTTATGCTGGCTGCCGGGGTCAAGGGTCCACCCAAGGAGCTGTTTCTGCGCCAGGCCATCGAAGCGGCTCCCACCTTCGCACGATCACGCCGGCTATTGGCGCTTGAGTTCATCGAGCAGCTAGAGGCTGGCGCGAGCGGGACGTGCGCGGAGCGGGTTGCTGCGTGTAAGGCGGAGGTGATGAGCCAGGCGGGCGAGTTTGCGAATGATCCCGCGTTGCTCGCGACGGCGTGCTCCCTGCGAGCGAGGGTCGCCCGGTTGGACAAGGACTGGGACCGCATGGACCGTGAGCTGGCGGCCTGCCTGAAGCTGCCCGAGCCAGGGCCGTGCCTTCCACTGCGAGTGGAGCTGGCCATCCATCGTGACGCTGGCGCAGCCGGGCCACTGAGCGAACGCCTGCTGGCCGAGCACTGTCGTTCGAAGCAGGAGTGCGGCACATTGGCGGCGCAGTTTGCCGCTGTCTTCGCTCGACTAGGCCAGCGCGAAGAGAGCTGGAAGCTACAGCGTCGCTCCGCCACGGAGCTTGATACGCTGGCGGCTTGGCTACTGGCAGCGAAGGCGGCTGAGTATGCTGGCCACGCGAGCGATTCCTTACGGATCCTTGTGCGTTGTCGCCACCGCTACCCCGGGAGCTCGGAGGTTGAGGAGCAGCTCACGCGGCTGAAGCAAAAGCCGCAGATACCTAGTCCACAGCCGGTAGCACCATGATCGAGAGCGGGCTGTATATCCTGATCCTGGTGGCGTTGGTGGTGACAGCCATCGCCAGCCCCAAGATCTTCCTGTTTTTGTTGGGCGCTACGATCCCGTTGGTGGTGCCACGCTTGGGGTTGAGCATTGGCCTAGACTTCTACAAGATCGTCGGCCCCGTGGCGATTGTGCTGGCGGTGTTCCGCCGCCGCGGGCACCTGACATTGCGCGACACTCAGGCGCACCTGTTGTTTTGGTTCTTGGCTTACGCCACGCTGGTGACCTGCGTTTGGATGTACTTCGAGTACACCTACTTGCAGCGGTATCGCTTGGCCATCGCCATGGAACTGGGGGGCGGCATCGCCCGCAATCAGTTGAAGATGCCAGTGCAATTAGTGAGCGTGCTCGGTCAGGTCGCGGCGGCGTTCGCGGTGCCGCTGTGGGCGAGGAGCGTTTCAGATTGCCGGGCGGCAATACTTGGGGTGACTGCAGGGACCGCCGTGAGCGTCGGAGCAGGCGGGGTTTACTGGGTTGGTACAGGTCTCGCGACGGTGAACACCTCGGGCCTGCAGGGTATGCTTACCTACGGGAGCTTCAGTATCCCCCGACTTGGGGGTCTAAGCGGCGAACCCAAGCTGCTTGGTGTGGTGCTCGCTGTTGTTGTCATTTACTTGCTTGGAGAGAGGCTGTTTTCATCGACTGTCAAAGCAGGCAAGCGCGGCTGGCTGCTGCTCGCGTCGGCTGCCCTGTCTGCGACCTTCTCAAGCTCAGCTTGGGGCGCGGTGGCCCTCGGCATCGTCGTCGTGACGTTGCTGTCGTTGCTGTGGGGACAAGGCAAGCAGCTGGGTATGTTAGCAGTGCTATTCGCCGCCAGCCTGTTGCTGGTGACCAGCGTGGGGTTTATTGAAGAGTTGATTGCGTCTCGGTTTGTGGAGCGGCTATTTGGCGAGGGTGACCTCGATCAGCAAAAGGACATCTACGTGTTTCGTGTGTTCGCCGACGAGCCAATCAACCTCATTTTCGGCTACGGCCTCGGCGGGGTCGACTTCGCCATCATCCCGTACGTGGAGTGGCTGCACCTGAAGTACCAACGCACCCCCACGCCAGGCGTGACGAGCGTGCGCCTGCTCGGCGACCTGGGAATTGTTGGCCTAGTCATGATCGCGGGCACCGCAATGCGATGGGCGCGGGTGCTGATTCGGGCAAAGGACCGTGCGGGAGCGAGTTTTATGCTCGCCGGGCTGGCTAGCGCGCTGTTAGGTTCGTTGATCGGGCTGACCGCATACTTCTACATCGCCGGCGCCCTGCTGGCGGCCGCCGCGCTGCAGCGCAACGAGGAGCGGGCTGGCGTATGAAATCGGCGACTGCGGCGACCCAGCGCGGCGCGCTGATCGCCTTCTCGGGGGTGGACTACGCCGGGAAGTCCACCCAGATTGAGCTGCTCACGAGCGCGTTGAAGCGACAGGGGGTGCCAAGCCGAGTGAAGTGGTTTCGACCTGGCTACGGCCCAGAGCTCGACACGCTTCGAAAGGCGCTACGCCGCATGCGGCCCCGTTCCATCCCAGGCCCGCGAGACACATCGGCACGCGCACGCACCTTTCGACGCCGCGGCGTGGCCGAAGCCTGGATCAGCATGGCCTGTGCGGACACCTTGCTGCAGTACGCAGTCAAGGTCCGTGGCTGGGTCTCCTGTGGGCAGGTGGTGATCTGTGATCGCTTTGTGCAAGACGCGATCATCGATCTAGAATTGCGCTTCCCCGAGGTGATGCGGCGCGCAGGCGCCGGAGTGGAGGCTTGCCTCAAGGCGTGCCCGACGCCCGACGCGCACTTCTTACTGATGCTTGACGAGTCCGCGGCTCTCGCCCGCATGCAGCTGAAGCAAGAACCATTTCCGGACACGCCTGAAGTTCGAACGCAGCGCCGCGCGGCGTACCAGAGTTGGGCCGCGCGGCGGGCGCAGATCGTGCTGGACGCCGCGCGCCCCGCGACAGCGACCCACGAGGAGGTTCTCTTGAGGCTTCGCGAGCTAGGTGTAGCGGATGCGCGTTAGTGAGATGCGCGAGCGCGAGCCCTACGACGCCGTGCTTCGCGCGAGCCTTGAGGTGGGGTTGAGCGCGTACACCGGGCAGGACCAACGCTTGGATGCTCCTATTGGTCAACGCTGGTGGTACCAGCCGTTGTTTGGCGCGTACCATGGCGACGAACCCTCCGCGCCGGTCCGTAAGTGGCTTCGTGATTTCATCCGTTTCACTCCCGTGCGTTGGCGGCTGCCTGCGCAGTTCCTGGTCGGCACCGTGGGTGCGAACGCCAGGGTCCTAAGACTCACTCAACAGCGGGCCTTTTCGGTGTCGCCCGGTTTGGAGCACCCCCACGACTCAGTGATTCTGCCTGGAAATCAGCGAATCAGGCTGCTGTGCTTCGAGTCCAACACCACTCGCACCTGGAGCAAGCAGGGCTTCGACGTAGCGGGCCTCGAACGGGAAGTCAGGGCGCGGTCCCGTACACCAGGCCCGTTTCTCCCGGTGTTAAAGCACGCGGCAGACTTCAGCTGGCTGGAAGAGGAACTGGTTGACGGCTACGTCCTGCCGAGGGTGCCACCGTGGTACCGCGTTCGAGCCGGGCTTGAGGACGCCTTCGGCGAGCTGGACGCGTGGTCGAATCGACAGGCCAAGACCGTCGACGCGGAAGCGTACGTGCAAGAGCTACGCAGGGCGGCTCAGCAGCTGGAGGCGCAGGTAATGCAACGCTTCGGCTGGGTTGGTGTGGGCAATGAACCCCTCGAGAGCCTGTGCCGATCGGCCTCACGGCTGGGTGAGGTTCGTCGCGCGCCAGGCCACGGCGATCTCCAGCCGGGCAACGTATTGGTCCGCCACTCTGGAGAGGTGGTGCTGATTGACTGGGAGCACAGCGGAACCCGTTCGTGGTTCTACGATCGAATGGTGTTCGGACTGAGCAGTCGGGCGCCGGGCTGGCACCGGGGCTGGCCCGCGTTCTTGAACGGCGGCGCTGCATTTCCTTTCGAGGGGTTTCCTCGCGCCCGAGCCTGGAGGCGCGGCGCGCTGGCGCTGTTTCGGTTGGAGGAGCTGGTGTGGTACTTGCGTGAGGCGCTGAGCGGTCCTTACCTGCACATTCCGCGCAGCCTGCTAGGTTGCACCAGCAGCTTGAGTCGGGGAGCGGATGAATATCGGGTCACTGACTAGCCTCATAGAGCAGGTGCGTGCGTTGAGAGTCGGGTCGTTGACATGAGTCGAGTGCTGATCAATCGAGCGGGCCAGGCTGCCATCGATCTGGGCATGCTCGCGCTCGCTTTCTGGCTGGCCTTCCTGCTGCGCTTTGACGGCGACTTGCCGCCGGCCATGTTCAAGCGCCTGGTGTTCGCGCTGCCCTACGTCGTGTTCGTGGAGTTCGCCGCGTTGGTGGTATTTGGAGTGCGGCGCTACGCATGGCGCTACGTGGGCCTACGCGAGGCCGTCCGCATTCTCCCGGCGGTGGGCAGCAGTCTGGCATTTCTCCTGCTAGCGCGCGGGGTTGCTGGTTGGCTCTCAACCGGGACGCCGTGGCTTAGGGCAACCCTGTTGCCGGTTGGCGTGTTGATCATCAATGCGGGGCTAGCTTTCCTGGGCGTGCTTGGCGCTCGCGCTCTACGACGCCTGATGGTCGAGCGTTCGGAGGCTGCTGGCCGCCGAACCGATCAAGCCACGGTCCCGATTCTGTTGATCGGGGCAGGCCAAGCCGGAGCGCTCATCGCGCGTGAATTGGCTATCCGTCCCGACCTGGGCATGCGCCCTGTGGGTTTCGTCGATGACGATCTGCACAAGCAAGGCGCGGTGATCCATGGATTGCCCGTGCTCGGGACCATCGCTGATTTGCAAGCCCTGTGTGCCAGGCATCAGGTCACCCAGGTGCTGATCACCATCGCGAATGCGCCGGGCGCAACCATCCGTCAGATCGTGACCCAGTGCGAGGAGGTGGGTCTCGCAGTGAAGATCATCCCGGGCATCTACGAGATCGTGGGGGGCCAAGTGAACCTGTCCAGGATCCGCCCGATCGCGATCGAAGATCTGCTCGGCCGCGAGCAGGTGGTACTTGATGTCGAGAGTATCTCGGCGAAGCTCATGGCGACCACCGTGTTGGTTACGGGTGCCGGCGGTAGCATTGGCTCGGAGCTGTGCCGACAGCTGTGCCGCTTCACTCCAGCGAAGCTGGTCTTGCTCGAGCGCAGTGAAAATGCGCTCTTCGAGGTGCACAACGAACTCATCGCGTCTTTTCCGGATCTCGAAATCGTCCCGGTGATCGCGGACATCGGCGATCGACCACGGATTGAGGAGATATTTGGGCGACATCGGCCACATTCGGTGTTCCACGCGGCAGCGCACAAGCATGTGCCGATGATGGAGTGGAACCCAGGTGAAGCGGTGAAGAACAACGTGTTCGGGACGCGTACCCTGGCGGAAGCGGCCGCCGCGGCGGGGGTTGCGACCTTCGTGCAGATATCTACCGACAAAGCGGTGCACCCAACCAGTGTGATGGGCGCGACCAAACGGCTGGCCGAGATGTACTTGCAGGCGATCGCGAAGCAAAGCAGTACGCGCTTCGTGACGGTTCGCTTTGGCAACGTCCTAGGCAGCGCGGGCAGCGTGGTGCCGATCTTCCGCCGCCAGATCGCCGCTGGTGGGCCAGTGCAGGTTACTCACCCAGATATGCGCCGCTACTTCATGCTGACGGCTGAGGCATGCCAGCTGGTGCTCCAAGCCGGAAGCTTTGCCGAAGGAGGCGAGATCTTCGTGCTGGATATGGGGGAGCCAGTGCGCATCGTGGACCTCGCCAAAGACATGATTCGCCTCAGCGGCTATGAGCCGGACGTTGACATCAAGATTGAGTTTGTCGGCATCCGACCGGGGGAGAAGCTGTTCGAGGAGCTGTTGAGCGACGGGGAGGGTCACGACCGCACGGTGCATCCGAAGATTTTAGTGGGTCGCATCCAGCCAGTCTCTCCAGCGTACGCCGATCGGGTATTATCCAGCCTCGCGACCATCGCTGACGGTCCTCCAGCCGCCGTGTTTCCCGCTCTAGAGTCGATTGTTCGGGAACTGGACGAAGGGTCTAGCCGTCTGCTCGCAGCAGAGGTGTCGCAGGTGGGCTCTCCTCCGCCGAGTGAACGAGAATTACTCGAGCTTCCGCCTGGATTCCAAACGGGTTAGTCCGACTTAGAGAACTTCGCGAAGTCCCCGGCGTGCTCGGATCGGCGTCTTCTACGAAAGGTGCCTCTCACGGAGCGAGGGTCTACGGTCCTTCGCGCGGGCGCAAGAGTTTGCTCATCAGTCCGCTTCCTCGTGGCTTAGGTTCAGGAAGTAGAACGCGAACGCGCTTATCGCTCATCTCTGGCCCTTACGGCTTGCGTCGCCAAGCGTGAAAAGCGTTCTGCGCCATGAGTCGAGTCGTAGGCGCAGGATAGGTCCACGGCGCGCGCGCTGTAGGCTGCGAGCTGCTGCTTGTGATCGAGCCACCAGCGCAGCTGTGCTAGTAGCGCGAGGTCGTCGCCGGGTGGAGTCATGCTCACGACCGGGTGGGCTGCGGCGCCGAAGGCCACGGCGCTCTCTGTACGCGTCGTGGAGATAACCGGCAATCCTGCCGCGAGCGCTTCCGGCACCACCATGCCCCAGCCGTCGTAGCGCGAGGGCGCGATGAATATGTCATGCTCGCGCATCAGCTTTGGCATCTCGTCGAGTTCCTTAAAGCCTACGCTGTGCACCGGCCCGCGTTGGAGCTCATCGGTGAGTAGCCCACGGAGATCGCCGTCCCCGCAGATGGTCAACTCCCAATCGCTTCGGGCATCACGTGTGAGCGCAGTGAAGGCCTTGCACAGCACATCGAAGCCCTTGCGAAAGCTCAGGCGCCCTGCGTACAGGAAGCGCACCCTTCCGCGCGGCATCGATTCGCGGTTCCCAGCGAATCGCGTCAAGTCGCTGTAATACGGCAAATCGTGCACTCGGTTGGCGCCCATGGCGGCCATGGTGTCCGAGGCGCGTTGGCCGATGGCCCAGACCTCGTGCGCGAGGCGTGCAACTGGAAGGAACGCCAGCCGGCGGAGCGCCGGCCGGAGCCGCCGAGGGACAGCGTTGGCGACCTCAAAGAACTGCACCCCCGGGCTCTCGGACCAGAACACCCAGGGGATCTTGATGGCGGAGAGGTAGAGCATCGCGGCTTGGTACGCAACGCCAGCGTACTGGCAGATCACTACCAGATCAGGTTTCTCCGCGTGGATATCGTTCAAGATGGTGGGGTTAAGGTAGAGCAGCGACGTGTTGAAGTACACGGGCAGCATCCTGTAGGGGTGTTCGGGCTCGGGCAGCCGCGTCCAGAGTCGCCCAGGGGTGATGGCGCGCAGGTAGAAGACGCACAGATCAACCTCCCCGCGGGCAGCGATGGCGTCGAACAGGTCTACCTGGTGATAGGAACGGATGCTGGTGATCACCAGTACTTTGAGCTTCATTACTTTCCTTCCAGGAGCCACCATGTCAGCCCAACGCGTCGTGCAGTTCCAGTAATGAGCTCCAGCGGTAACCGACGGTCCTCAGGCGCCCCACGACGGCGCTGAACGCCTCCAGCTTTCGCCGCCAAGGCACGCGCAGATCATGCTGGTAGCTCGCGAGCGGCTGGAGCCCGTCGTCAACGTCCAAAAAATCGATGCCGTGGAGCTCCAGGTTGATGACCGGAGAGCGCTCCATCATGCGAGTCAAGGCTAGCGCAGGGGTAGGGCCCAGGCGCGTCGCTGCCAGCAATGACAGCGTTGTCCCGATGTAAGGTAGGCGAAGGCCTGGTGTGACGCTGATTGGGATCTCACGCAGTCCAGCGCCGCGTGCGCGGTAGCGGTCACCAACCCGATAGGGCTGGGTCGGCGCGAACAGTACACGCGGGCTGTCCAAAATGGCTGCCGATCGTCGTCCGCGTAACCGTCCGAGGGCGAGGCTGGCGGCTTTGGCCGCATAGTACGGCGGGCAGGTGAACAGGGACGAGTCGTAGGCGTACCCAAGCTCTTGCAAGTCGGCAACGAGCCCGTCGCTCAGCGTGTAGCCTGGCGCTCTGAAGCCTCGCGGAAGCACTCCGGTGGCCTCCTGTATCGCTGCGCCGCCCCGTTCAACCTGCTCGCGGCGCAGGGCAGGGCTCAGCCGGGTGAGGTTGTAGCGGTGATCATGGCTGTGGTTGCCGAGCTCGTCCCCACGCCGCACGAAGGGCATCAAAGCGTTTGAAGCGCCAAGGCGTTGCACGTCGCGGCCGACCACGAACAGGGTGACCGGTAGGTCGACGGCGGTGGCGAAGTTGAGGAGCCGCGGAAGCGCTACCTGGTAGACCATGCGTGCCTGCTCCGCCGTCGGTTGGTCTAGCCCGTGGATGGCGAAGTATTCGCCGATCTCGTCGAGATCCACGCTGAACGAAGCCAAGCGGAGGGGTGAGTTCACGCTAGGCTCTCTAGCAGCGCTGCGACGACCCGTTCGTGCTCTGTCTGGCTAAGCTCTGGAAAAAGTGGCAATGTTAATACCTCGCGGCAACGTGCTTCGGCCTGAGGGCAATCAAGCTGTTCGCGTCCGCTCAGGCAGGCCTTTAGCTCGGGGACTGGCTGCGCGTAGATCGGGCGCTGGTAGTAAATGGCGCTCTGTATCCCATTGTGGAGGAGCTGTTGAACGATCTGTTGGCGGCGGTCCGCCGCCCGTCCGAGCAGGCGGAGCGTGTAGTGAGCATGTGCGGATCGATGCCGGGGTTGTAGCTCGCGAAGCGCGACGTCCCCAGCACCTGCGAACGCCGCGTCGTACCTAGCGGCATGATGCTCACGTGCGTCGCGCCACGTGCTCACGTGGGGCAGTTTGACCTGCAACAGCGCCGCCTGCAGCGCGTCGAGCCGGTGGTTTCCACCCAGCAATTCGTGCTCGTGCGGGCGCGCTGCGCCGTGGGCGCGCAGCAAGCGGCAGCGATCGAAGAGCGTCGGGTCGGAGGTGGTGAGCAGCCCGCCGTCTCCCAGACCGCCCAGGGGCTTACTCGGGAAGAAGCTAAAGCAGGCGAGGTGTCCGAAGCTGCCGATACGTTGGCCGTCGATCTCGGCGCTCAGCGCCTGAGCTGCGTCTTCAATTAGGATTAGCCCGTGGGCGTCACACAGCTCGCGAAGCTCAGGGACCCGGGCTGGATCTCCGAACAGATGAACGCACAGCACCGCCCGAGTACGCTTGGTGAGCGCGGCTTCAACGCGAGCGGGATCGAGGTTGAACCCTCCGGCTTCGATGTCCGCGAAGCGAGGGATGGCCCCGACGCGCAGGATCGCGCCGACGCTCGCAAAAAAGCTGAATGGGGTGGTGATGACTTCGTCGCCCGGACCCACCCCGGCTGCTTGGAGCGCGATCACCAGCGCGTCGGTGCCGCTGCTGACGCCCAAGGCGTACCGAGTGCCAATGTATTCCGCGAGGGAACGCTCCAGATCGTCCACCTCTTGGCCCAGGATGAAATGACCAGAGTTGAGCACTCGCGCGAACGCCCCACACAACTCGTCGTGGAGCGCCGCGTGCTGACGCTTAAGATCAAGGAGCGGTAGCATCGCGCGCTTCGGGGTTCTGCGGCGTGACGCCGTGCTCAGACCACTGATAGGTTTCACCAGTGGCGGGGCAGGTCGCGACGCCATCCGCCTCGAAGCTCAGGACCTGACCATGTCGGCTGACCCACCCGCGCTGCCTCGCGGGAACGCCAGTCACCAGCGCGAAGGGCGGGACGTCCGCCGTCACCACAGCGCCGGCTCCCACCAAGCAATACTCCCCCAGCGTGACACCACAGAGCACGGTGGCGTTGGCGCCGATCGTCGCCCCACGCTGAACCCGGGTTGTGCGGTACTCGTGCTTTCGGCTAACGAACGCGCGCGGGTTGATGACGTTGGTGAACACGGCGCTAGGCCCGCAGAAGACGTCGTCTTCCAAGAACACGCCGTCGTACACGCTGACGTTGTTTTGCAGCTTCACTCCGTTGCCAAGTCGTGCGGTGGGTGCGAGGTAGCAGTTCTGCCCGATCGTGCAGCCTTCGCCGACGACGGCGCCCGCTGCGATGTGGGAGAAGTGCCAGACTCTCGAACCAGCGCCAAGCTCGGCACCAGCGTCCACGATGGCCGAAGGGTGCACTACGGCGTTCGGCATCAGACCGTCTGCCAGGCTCCGCCAGACCCGCGAGAGCGATCGCCCGCCTCAAGGGCGCGAACTACTCGAAGGCCCTCCCAGCCGTCTGTCAGCGGCGTTGCGCCACTCCGGATGCATTCAACAAAGTGTTGGATTTCGAGGTGCAGAGGCTCGACGTCGGGGACGGATACCTGACGAGGGCCACCGGAAACATCGAGCCAGAGCCCGCCTAGGGCAGGGTCGTATATGGCTTGGCCCAGTTCTCCAGACAAGCGGGCTTGTGACTGACTTCGATCCCCGAAACCCACCTCGATCGTGACTCGGGTGCCAGAGCGTGTACGCACTTCTGCGAGCACGACCTTTTCGCGATGCCGGCAGGCCACGGCCTCGACTGGGCTGTCGAGGACATACTCGATCAGGCTCAGGTCGTGAGGCGCGAGGCTCCACCATGGGTCTTCTGCGCTCGCGCGCTGGCGCAGCCGTACCAGCGACAACGACGCGATCCGCCCCAGGGTTCCGTCTCGCTGGGCGCTCCTCAGCTTCTCGACGGCGAGATCGTAGCGCAGGATGTGCCCCACCATCAAGCGCAGGTCACGGCGCGCGGCCTCCTCGCACAGGGCGCGCGCGGCGTCGATTGAGTGCGCCAGCGGCTTCTCTACAAACACGTGGCGGCCCGCAGCCAACGCGAGCTGCGCGTGGGCAGCATGCTGGTCCGAAGGCGATGCGATCAGCACCGCACGGATGCGTGGGTCCGCGAGCAGCCTAGGCAAGGTCGAGCTTCGCTGGACTCCGGGAACCCGAACCGCAAACCTGGGCTCGGCGACGTGGGCCAACTCGACCCCCTCGCCCGCCTGTATTACGCGAAGCAGGTTGGCTCCCCAGCGACCAACCCCGACCAAGCCAACCGCGATTGGCAGGTGGTCTGAAACCAGGTGCGGGCCCTCGGCATGAACGCTGCTGCCTTGCTTTGCAACCATGTCCAATGTAGTCCAGCCCCTTCGAAAGCTGATCGATGCGTTTTCTTGTAAAGTCGGCCCGCCGGCCGATGGTTCTCTTGGTGCAGCGGCCTAGCTGGCGGCGCAGTGGTACCACAATGAGGTCTGACGCCGGGGGCAAATCCCAGGGCATCTGGGCACGCGGTGGGCGCGAGGTGATGGGTGATTGAGCCCGATGAACAGGGTGATGACAACGGCGCCAGCGCCACGCTGAGCCGGGTGTGGGCGGCGCTTCGAAAGAGCTGGGCGTACTTCGCGGCCGCGCTGGTCGTCATGCTGTTGCTGGCTGGGGGGGTGACCTCGCAGCAGACGCGGATCTTCCGGTCGGCCGGCACCATCCAGATCGATCCCACGCCCCCCAGGCCCTTGGGCAACGAAATCCAGTCCGTGGTCGAGATGGGCACCGGGGCGTACCTGAACAACCGCGAGTACTACGAGACCCAGTACAGCATCCTGGAGTCGCGCAGGCTGGCCAAACGGGTAGTCGAGACGCTGGGTCTCCACCATGACGCGGCGTTCTTGAACGACACGCGAGACGCCCAGGGCCTACCACCGCCGGACGCCAGCATCGAGGACGCGGCGGCGACCCTCGCGACTCGGCTGGACATCGAACCGCAGAAGCAGAGCAGGCTGGTGACGATCGCCGTGCGGGACGCGGATCCGGAGCGCGCGCAACGCATAGTCACCACGCTCATCGAAGCCTATCGAAAGCAGAACCTGGACGACGTCCTGGACTCCACCAACATGGCCGTCGACTGGTTACGCGGTCAGGAAGGCACTCTAAAGAAGGAGCTTGAGCGACAAGAGCTCGACCTGCACAAGTACAAGAAGGACAAGAACATCCTCTCGCTGTCCATGGACGAGCAGTCGAATATGCTCCGCGCGGAAATGAGCAAGCTCAACGAGCTGCTGACGGACGTACGGGCGCAGCGGGTTGAGGTCGGCGCACGCAAGTCGGTGCTAGCCAGCATCGATGAAAAGGACCCTAGCAGGTTGCCGTCGACCGAGTTGCTCTCTCGACCGCTGCTGCAGCGCTTGCGCGAGAACTACATCGATGCGGTGAAAGAGCGCGATGGATTGCTCGCAGAAGGCAAGGGAACAGCTCACCCCCAGGTCGAATCGGCAACATCGCGGGTGGAGACGACCCGTCGGGCTGTGGTGCGCGAAATCAAGAACGTGAAGGGCGGCGTGGACCGAGAGTACACCGCGGTCACGCGTCAGGCGGGCGGGCTTGAGAGCCTGTACAACTCAGCAAACAAGCGCGCGCTCGAGCTCAATCTGATGGAGATTGAGTTCAACCGCCTGCGCCGGTCGAAGGAGAACACTGAGCGGTTGTATTCCTTGGTGCGCGACCGCACCAAGGAGAGCGATCTCACCTTGATGATGCGGGTGAACAACGTCCACATCGTGGATGAAGCAACGCTCCCGAGGAAGCCCGTCAAGCCAAGCTTATGGATCAACCTGGTGGCCGGGCTGGTGGGTGGCATCGTCCTCGGCGCCGCCTTGGTATTTGGCCGTGAGCTGCTCGACAAGAGCGTGAAGACCCTGGCTGACTTTGATACGGCGCTGCCGTTGCTCGGTGTTCTACCAGCGCTCGAGCAAACGGGACATCAGCCCAAGGCACTCACGCGGCGGGAGCGGCGGGCAGGGGGGGGGGAGGAGAAGCCTGAGCTGGTGGTGCACCACCACCCGACCAGTGGTGTGGCCGAGGCGGCGCGCGCCATCCGCACCAACATCATGTTCATGTCTCCAGACAACCCCTATCGCGTGTTGTTGGTGACTAGCGCGGCGCCCATGGAGGGCAAGACCACCCTCGCTTGCTGCATTGCCACTGCGATGGCGCAAGCAGGCCAGCGCGTGGTGCTGGTGGATTGTGACATGCGCCGCCCCAGGATCCATCGCATCTTTGGCCTGAGCAACAGCACGGGGATCACCAAAGCTCTGCTCGACATTGGGGAACTAGATGGAGCATGCTTCGAGACCGAAGTGCCCCGCCTCTCGGTATTGCCGTGCGGTCCAATTCCGCCGAACCCAGCCGAGCTTCTTCACAGCGACGCGTTCGGCCGCGTGCTGGAGCAGCTGCGTGAGCGCTACGACCGCGTGATCATCGACAGCCCACCCCTCGGGCCCGTTACGGACGGCGTGGTGTTGGCGACTCGGGTTGACGGCACCGTGTTCGTCGTCATGGCCTTTAAGACCGCCAAGGACGTCGCACGCCGCGCCTGTCGCTCAATCCGCAACGTGAAGGGCACCCTAGTGGGAGGGGTGTTGAACGGAGCGTCTGCCAGCCGTAGTGCGTACGGTGCCTATGGCATGCAGTACTACTATCAATCTGGATATGGTTCGGATGGGGACGAAGCGTCACCGTCCTGATCTTGCACTGATCTCTCCCTGCTGTCGCCAATTACCTTTGTTCGCGGAAGCAGCGCTCACACCTGACTATTCGCTTGAGGTCGAGGGTAGGCTCGTGTGCAACAAGATGGTTCGAGACGGCCACAACGAGCTTGAAACCTTGGTTTCGGAAGCCGAGCGTGAGTGGGCTCGACAGATGTTGCGGCGGCACCTTGACCTGCGCGCGGCGGCGCTGCGTCTACGGTGGGGGTGGCGAGGGCCGCTCCACCCGGCAAAGCTGTCGACCCCTGAAGATTGTCGTTGGTGCGGTCGACGTATCACGCCTAGCTTATCATGCAGCTTGAGTGACCCACATCGCGCCCAAATGCGGCGGGCGAGCAGGAGTCGCACCACGCACCAAGACCCAGTCTGGCAACGGTCCTTGAGCGAATCTCCGCCTGCATCATGACACTCCCCAGTGCACTAGCGGTTCAACGTACTCGACGTATTCGCTATGCGATCGCGTCCTCACTCGCCTCAAAGGTGACCACTGCCGCGGTTCAAATCCTCGCGCTGCCGCTTGCCGCCACCTCCCTGGGGATACACGGTTTCGCCGTGTACATGATGATGGCCGCAGCAGTGGGTTGGCTGGGCATAGCGAATCTCGGCATCGGTCCGGTGGTGAACGTGAAGATCGCGGCGGCGCATGCGGGGGAAGACGCGGAACTTGAACGGGTCATCTTCAGCTCAGGTCTGTCCATCTCACTGAGCTTGGCGGTGGTGGTGGCATCGCTTGCTCTGGTCCTGATCTGGGTCATTCCAATTAGAGCCATCTTCGGACCACTGTACGTTGCGGAGAGCACTGGGATTCGTTTGGGCATGTCTTGCCTGGTTGCGTTCTTCTTCGTACAAACGAGCGTATCCGTTTTTGAGGCGGCCCAGGCCGGGTATCAGGAGCAATACATACAGAATGTAGTCGCCGCCGTAAGCAGCTTGCCGGTTCTCATGGCCGTTTGGCTTGTGGCTCGTTATCACCCGACGCCAGTCGCGCTGATATGGGCGCTCGGGGCACCGCCGCTGGCGTTCCGCGTCGGTAATGCGGTTGCGGTCGTATGGCGCCACCCAGCCATTAAACCCTCTGTTAATTTCGTGAAGAGTCGTATGTGCAGGAGTTTGGTCAAGACAGGCAGTGTCTATTCACTGGCTGGAGGGCTAGCCAGTTTCCTGGCGCACGTGTTTCCTGTGCTGTTGGTCGGGCGCCTTTCGAACTCCATGGCGGCAGTAGGGTTCGCGGCCACCATGAATATGGTGATTCTGTTGAATGGGATGGTGTCGATGCTCGCTTCGCCGCTTTGGCCAGCCGTCGCAGACAGCCTCGCGAGGGGCGACCTGGCGTGGGCACGTCGGGCTGCTTCCCGCGTGGTGTGGCTGGTCACAAGCTTTGGCCTAATTGTGGCGGGCTTTCTCTGGCTGAGGGGCGAGTGGCTTTTCGCGATTTGGTATTCTGGTGCTGTTCAACCCGGACATCTGCTCCTAGTGGCCGCGGGTCTGTACTTCCTGGCCTTCGCGTGGGAACAGGCGCATTTTTCTATTCTAGTGGGCCTGCACCAGATCGGAAAGGCGTCGGTGCTCGTCTGCTCACGTGCCGTTGTCGGAATTATATTCTTCTTCGTCGCCAGAGCTTGCGGATACACGGATGCGAGTGTGTCATTCTTTGCGATGTTACTCGCAATTATCACAATTGATCTTGTTCCACTCAGAATGATCGTATTGCAGAAGCTGCGCGAATGACCCATCTTTGTCGAAACCCGGGCAGCGCGACCGCGCCGGGCTAACCCCCGCTAACCCCCAGAGTCGCGCCCATCTGAACCTCCTTCGATTCCGAAGAGCAAGACTATGTTGCTGACTCGAGCACCGACAAGTAGCGCCGGGCGATCTCGTCCGAGCTCACTTGCACTTGCTCGAAACGCGCCCGCCCGAGCTCGCTAGCTTCGGTCAGGGCGCCCGGAGTGCTGACCAACGCGTGGATCGCTTCGGCGTATTCGCTGGCCGAGCGGGCATAACGCCCAGCCTCCCCGCACGCTTCCCGAGCGAACTCTCGGTCCGCCGCTACCACAGGCACGCCGAGCGCCAAGGCCTCGTAATACGGTAGCCCGAACGACTCCAAGTCGGATGGGATAATTGCGACTCGAGCGCGCTGCAGGCGGTGCAGCAATGCTGGACGGCTCAGTGAGCCGAGATACTCGATTCGATGGCGCAGGCCGAGCCGCTCCACAGCTTGGTCAAAGCTCGGCACGTCTCCCTGAGTCAGCGTGACGGCGAGCGAGAGTTGGGGCAATCTCCTCAGCGTTTCCGGAAGAACCGCGTGGCCCTTATGCGGCGAAGGACTCGTGATGCAGAGTAAGCCGGAGTCGGCTGCCGGCCTGCGACGGGACGCTGCCTCGTGGACCTCAGGCCCCACACAACTCGGGATAACCGTAATCTTAGTCGGTTCTATATTCCAGCGGGCGCTCATGCGGGCCTTCATGTCCTGCGTCTGAACCACAAAGTGGTTCACGTTGGGCAGGCCCAGTCGAAAGTAGGCAGCCATTAGCTGCATTTGCGCGCGGAATCGCTTGGTCTGCGGGAACTCTAGCGACGCCGGAGCATGGGCGAGGAAAGCTTGCTGGACCAGCAGCACGTGGGGGACGCCGGGCTGGGGGCATGATGTGTCAGTCAGCGATAGGAGCGCGTGGGCGTCGAAGGCAGCAATTCCCCGTGGTATGTCTGAGGTCTCCAGCCGAAACTTCGACAGCGCGCCCTCCGACGTGCGTAGCGTCGCTAGCTTCGGATCCTCGCACGCCGGCCACTCTCGCGGGATCCACGCGAGGTAGCGATGGTCATATAGGCAGAGCCCCGAAAGCGTGGAGAGCCCCACCGCGCGACTGCCGGCCCCACGCAGTGTCCCGGCGTGGACCGCGATCTTCATGGCGCAGTCCGTAACGGATTGCTCAGCGGCGTGTCAAGCTGCGCACTTTTGCCGCTGACTCGCCGCCTTTGGGCGTTGTTTGCACCCCGAGCGACTAGGCAGTGATAGCATTGGTCACCGCCCAGCACTTGCATGCTTGGACGGGGACCAGCGAGCCGCGATGTCACTAGTCCTTCATTTGAGAATCTATCGCGCGTCACGCGCTCTCCACAGCACGGGGTTCACGCTCGCGAGCTCGGTGCTCAAGCAGCTCAACTTCGTGCTCCACGGGGTGGACATTTCTCCGCGGGCCAAGCTCGGTGACGTCGACCTCCCGCATCCCGCGGGCGTAGTCATCGGCGCGGACTGCATCGTCGAGGACGGGTGCAAGATCATGTCTGGGGTGGTGCTTGGCACTGACCATCCTGGCTCGAGCGAGCCAAAGATGCCTGTGCTGCGATCTGGCTGCGTGGTGGGCGCGGGCGCGAAGATTCTGGGGGACGTGGAGCTGGGCGTTGGGTCGACGGTCGGCGCGAACGCGGTGGTAACCAGGAGCGTGCCGGCCGGGGTAACTGTGGTCGGAGTCCCTGCGCGCCCGGTGAAGAGTGACGATTGAACGAGCGAGTCGGCGCGCGCCACAATGGCCGACGGTCGACCGCGGCGCGGATTCCGTCAGCGTCGCCCTTACTGTGATCCACCAGACGGCGCTTTCGTGATCCAGGC
>CAZKDY010000007.1:250351-255316 GCA_964551615.1 uncultured Polyangiaceae bacterium | reverse complement strand
TCCTGGCGCATTCTCGCGCTTGTTGGGGTGTCCACGAAAGCGGGGGAGGATCAGTTGAAGTAGGTAGCTGCCGGCGCTGCCAGCGCTGCCAGGTAGAGGACGCAGCGTGTGGTTTGCTAGCGCGCGTGATTGCGCGGTCGCGGCTTAGCTGCCGACCGGCCTCGCCCTGTACAACGCCGAGGTCGATTGCATCCAGGGGCGGTGCGCGGATCTGTGTTTGGACCTATGAGTGCCCGTCGCCGGGCGCGTTGGTTTGAGCAACGGTGAGCGGTCACCGGTTCCAGCGTGGGTGATCCCTCCGCCGACCTCGCCGAGGCCCGCGTGTTGTGCACAAACTACTCATATCACCGTCGGTGAGTTGGCTCTAATTCTGCACGCCAAGCGGGCGATCTGTGTTCATCGGTCAGCTCTGCAGAAATCGGAGCCAGCGTGAATCGAGCTATCTGGGCAGCGTTTGCAGTCGCATTGGGGTGCGTGGTGGCTTTTGATGGCGGCTGCGCTGACGACACGCCTGCCGGTTCAGGCACCGGGGGTGCGGGCAACGACGCCAGCGTCGGCTGGAGCCAGAACGCTTGCCACGGCTGTTTCGCCGATCGGTGCAGCGCGGAGCTAAGCGCGTGTCGGACGGATCCTACTTGCGCGGTGTTCGCTGAGTGCGTCACTGAGTGCCCTGCGGAAGCAAATGGAGCGCCAAGCTCGCGCTGCGTGCAAGCCTGCCCGGGCGCGAGCGGGGCCTCTGACATGTTGGCGTGCCTATCCAGCGCGCAGGCTGCGTGCACCGAGTGCGGAGGCTCTGTCGCTGACTCGGGCGCCCAGGACGGCGGTGGTTGTGCCCCGGAGTTGCTTTGCCAGGAGTGTGGTCCGTCGGCAGAGACCAACCCATGTTGGAAGTGCCAAGACGAGCGCTGCTGTGACTCGGATCAGGCCTGCAAGGACGACCCAGGGTGCTTCAGCTATTTTAAGTGCCTCCAGGGCTGCTCCGGCAGTCGCGCTGAATGCGTAGCGGAGTGCGACGCCAGCGTCGGGGCTGAGCACTTCGTAAAGTATCAGAGAAAAGCCACTTGTATCATGACTCACTGCCTTGAACCGACGGAGTGCGGCAACGAGGCGGTCGACCCGTGTGTTGGCTACGTGCTGGAAAAATGCCCGAGCGAGCACGCAGCTTGTGAGACGAATGATGCCTGCGCCCGCATGTCTTTGTGCTTCTTTAACTGCGCCGATGATAGTTGCAGAAACGCTTGCTTCTCCCAGTTCTCTGCGGGGCGCGCGTTGTTCAACGCGGAGAGCGACTGCACCTTGGGGAGATGCGAGGACCTTTGTTCCGAACGCTGAACCCACGTCGTAGTCAGCATGGGGTTGAGCAACCAGGCGCTGCGCTGGCGGGCGTTGTCCTGCTCCCAGCGTTGTTTGGATGTGGGAATAGCGCGCCAGTTCGTGCGCAGCTGTTGATCGAAGTTGATACGAACGTGCCGACGCTTGAGCAGGCGCTGGACGATGAACAACTGAGTGTGGACGCCTCGCTGGACACCCTGCGCATCGACGTGATCCGGGATGACGGGACGGTGATCGACTTCTTGGACGTGGTCGCGCCCACGCCTGACGACTGGCCCATCACGTTCGGCGCCTTGCCACCCGAGGATGGTCGGCGCGTGAGGTTTCACATGCGCTTGTTCCGCGGCAAGCACGCGACGCGCGGGACGTTGAACGGAGTGCCCACCCTTGAGCCGCAGCCTCGCCTCGCTGTTCAGCGGGTGGTGGATCTCGAGTTCCCGGAGAGCGGAGTACGCGAAGCCCGGGTCGCGCTGAGTGGTGACTGCTTGGGTATCGCGCCGCAGTTTGGCAAGGTGGCCACCAGTTGCATTGACGCAGCACGCCCCAGCGCCCCTGCCGAGCAGGGTATTGAGCCCATGGCACGCCGGACGGAGGTTGGCAGTTGGTCCCTCGCTCGCCCCGTACCGTGCGCAGGTGAGGCTCCAGCGGGGGCCGTGTGCGTGCCCGGGGGCTTTTCGGTCCTCGGTGATGACGCGTTGGTTGGCTACGCTGACTACGTGGACGCGGCCCCCCTGGTGCCCATACTCACGCAGCCCTTCTTTGTCGACCGCACGGAGGTTACTGTTGGCCGTTACCGAGACTTCGTGGCTGCCAACGGGGAGCCTACAGAGCCCGCGCTGTCCTACGTGGAGGGTGATCAAATCCGGAGCTTCTGCGGGTTTCGCTCCCACGCCGTGGGCGACTACGACCAGCTACCCCTGAACTGCACGGCGTGGGACACGTTCAGAGCGATCTGTCAGGCAGCGGGCGGAGATCTGCCCACGGAGGCACAGTGGGAGCATAGGGCGCGGGGACGCGGGCAGGCGCGCACATTTCCGTGGGGCGAAGAAGACGTCACCTGCTGCAGGTCTAGCGTCTCCCGGGCGGGGGTGACGGGCGTGGCGCTGTTGTGTCCAACCGCGGCTGGGATAGCGCCAGTGGGTTCGCACCTCACCTCAGAATCGTGCGGAGTGGGCGACCAATCCCGCGATGGGGTGCTCGACCTGGGTGGCAGCGTCAGCGAATTCACGCTGGACAATGCCCGAGCGTACAGCCAAAATTGTTGGTCCGGGCCAGGTATCCTCCGGGATCCTCAGTGTGTCGAAGCCGGAGGCTTGGTCACCGAGCGTGGCGGCAGCTTCACCAAGGGACCACAGAACTCTACCGCCGCGCTGCGCGTGAACGGGAGCAAGCTCCACGTGTCCCCTGGTGTCGGGGGTCGCTGCGTGTACCCCGCTGGGGGTGGCTAGTGACGCTCCAGAAGTTTCGGAAGGCGGCCGGGTTGCTCAGTGTGCTCGGCGCGGCTGGTTTGCTGCTGGGCTGTGGAGGGTCAGCTGAAGGTGACCCTCGAGATCAGTGGGTGGTGTCCATCAATACGGACGCTCCGATCCCGCAGTTTGGAGATCGGCTGGTAATTGAGGTGTTGGATCGCGACGGTCAGCCAGCGTGCGGCGGCTGCCGGCGGCTGCTGGGTACTCCACAACGCTGGCCAGCGTCATTCGGGATCGCGGCTCCGGAGGATCGGAACCGCGAGTTCATAGCTCGCGTCCGTTTGTACCGTACGGAGTCAGCCGGGCCCAGTGGTTTGCCAGGCTCTACGCGAGTGATCGACGCTGCGGGGCTCCTACCCAAGGCGCGTGGTCAGACTCAGGTACAGGTTGAGTTGGCCATGAACTGCTTCGGTGTGGAGATGGACTTGGCGGGCGAGAGAGTCTGCGACCCAGCGACTGGTGAGTTGGCGCCGCTAGGGCTCCTCTCCGCTCCGCCCGGCGACTCTCTGCAGCCCGGCTCGTGGCCAACCGCGGCGCCCGCGCCATGTAGCGAGCCCGTCCCTGACGGGATGGTCTGCGTGCCTGGGGGTGTGTTCTTGATGGGCGCGCCTCGTGACTCGATCAGCTCGGAGTTCATCGACCTTGAGCCCCTGGTCAGGCTGTCGCCATTTGCGTTGGATCGCGACGAGATGACCGTCGGCGAGTACCTCGATCTTCTGGCGAAGCACGGGCTAACACCGCCCGCTGGCCGATCACCGAGCGAGCAATCAACCCAATTTTACTGCACCTACGATCCGACGGACGTGGCCAGCCATACCATGCCGGTCAACTGCATCGACCGAGACCAAGCGGTCGCGGTGTGCCAGGCGCAAGGTAAGCGGCTCCCGACCGAAGCTGAGTGGGAGTACGCCGCAGGCAATCAAGGTCAGGAGACCCGCTACCCGTGGGGGGAAGACGGCGACGTATGCGCCAAGACGGTGATCGCTCGTGACCGAAGTTATGAAGGGGGTCCGGATGAGTGCCGGGAGACGCCCGCGGGGCGACTGCCGGCTGGGCCAGTGCAAGGAGGCGCGGCCACCGACCTGACTCAGCTCGGGATACGAAACCTCGGCGGCAGCCTGTCAGAGTGGGTGGCCGACCACTTCGCGGACTACTCCGAGGGTTGTTGGTCTGATCGAATCCTCACGGATCCATCGTGTCAGGCCGGGAGCGCCGGCTGGTTCGTGAGCCGCGGAGGGGCTTGGACGAGCGACCAGGCCCAAGCAAAGAGCTATGAACGTAGGATGCAGCTGACTGACCAGGGATCCCATGATGTCGGTGTACGCTGTGCCATCAGTCGTTAGCTGAAAAAAGCCGCACGGAATATAAGTTCTCGGATGAGGCGGGCGTCCTGCAGCCAAACCCCTTCACGAAGGTCTCAACTCCGACCCAGCGTGCTAGTCCACGCGCCGCTCCAGTTGTCGCGCAGCGCGCTAGCGCCCGGCCGCGCCTTGCGGTAAGACGCAGGCGCCGTGTGGTTTCCTTACTCAAGCCTCGACCGCCCAGCCCGCAGGCGGCGCTTTGCCGTGTGGTTTGGCATCCACACGGCGGCCATGCTGCTCATCGGGCCCGCCAACCAGCGCTTGGTCAGCGAGCAAGCGCCCCACCACATCGTCAGCCTGGAGCTAGCCAGGACGCTGCCCAAGGCCCAGGCCATCATCGCCTCGTGGACTCACAAACAGCAGCTGTTCGCCGCGTTCGGGATCGGCGCTGACTACCTGTACATCTTCGTCTACGGCTCGCTGATCGCCGCGGGCGCGGCCTGGGGCGCCAGCGTGTTCGCAGCAGCGGGCAGCCCAAATCAGGCAGCGCGACCACCGCTGTCGGCGGCCCTTGGCCAGTGGCTGGCGCGCGGCGTGCTGCTGGCCGGGCTGTGCGACGCGGTAGAGAACTACGCCATGCTGCAGCTGTTCTGGGGCACGCCGACCCAGCTCTCAGTCAGCGTGAGCTTCTACGCCGCCAGCTTGAAGTTCGCGCTGGTGGCGGCGGGCAGCGCGTACGCCATCGTCAGCTTGATCGCAGCGTGGACCTGGCGGCGTACCGCCACCTAGCGCCGCGCGGTGCTCTGAGCCGCGCGGTGCTCCGACCCGCGCAGTGTGCTCCGACCCGCGCAGTGCTCTGAGCC
>CAZKDY010000007.1:155872-250251 GCA_964551615.1 uncultured Polyangiaceae bacterium | reverse complement strand
GCGCGGTGCTCTGAGCCGCGCGGTGCTCTGAGCCGCGCGGTGCTCTGAGCCGCGCGGTGCTCTGAGCCGCGCAGGCTGGCCTGGCGCGCTCGACGTGGCTACTTCTTTCCGCGCGTATACTGCTTGTCGCGGGGCGAGTACTGGGTGGTGCCCGACTTGAAGTGGTGCTCTTGTTTCGGGATCTCGATCACCGCTTGGGGTCGCATTTGGCGGCCGGTGATCCGGATGCGCGCGAGCTCGGTGATGCGGTCTCGCTTGCTGGCGGCCTCGCTGTGCCGCTGAGCGCGCCGCGTTGGCTTCTGGCCAGGCTTGGCTGCCTTCGCTGGTTGAATGCTGGGCTTCGGGAGCTCCGGCCGCAGCGTTTCCGCGGGGGTGGAACGGGCTGTGGCCTTGGACGTCGCCGGCGGCTTCGCGTTGGCGCTGTCCACCCCCAACCCGAAGGTCAGACACAGCACTGACGTGGTCAGCAGAATCAGTCCCCGCGTTGCTCTCCTCAAGTGCATGGCTCTCCCCAAACTTATCGCCGCGAAGCGCACCGCCTTCAACGGCACCCAGCGCTGTATCCGAGCGACCCTGCCTGTGAGCGGCGTGGCCCCGATAGCCTACGTAGCCTGACACACTGAGCCGCCCCGCGCTTGGGCGGAGTCTAGCCGACCAACCAAGGCGGCTCGCCGCCGGGAGGCGTGGGGCTTTCTAGTGGCAAAGCGTGTCTTCGCCTGAGACAGCCGCGCCAGACCGCGGCCCGTCGGGCGTGAAAACTTTTCGGCTGAGTGCAAAAGTGCTCGCCGCTCCATGGACCAAACGGCAAATTCGCGGTACTTCCCTGCGGGCGCTTGGGGACGAGCGCCGCCCGAGCTAACCAGGCCAGCTGGCCCTATTGGAGTATCAAAATGCGAAGAGCTGTATTTTTAGCGAGTTTTGCCCTGGCGGGCTTGGTTTCCTTCAACGCCTCCGCGGCGGACGAGCTCGGTGAGCCGGGCCAGATCGCCATCAACGCAGAGCGCGTGTTCGGGCTCAATTTCTGGTCCGCTACCATCACCCCGGACGGAGCTAATGACGACATCAAGGCCAGCGGCACGTCTGTGGGCTTGATCTTCAACGGTGGCTCGGGCGCGAGTACCCAAGGCTTCGGCATCCCCTACCTCACTCCTCGGCTTGGCATCGACTACATGGTCGCTGACGGCGTGTCCTTGGGCGGCTCCATCGGCTACATCAGCAACAGCAGCACCGTCAAAGTTCCTGATCAGCCCGACGCAGACCAACCCACTACGTCCGGCTTCGTCCTGGCGCCGCGCGTCGGCTACGTGATCCCCGTCAGCGACGGCGCGGACTTCTGGGTGCGTGGCGGCATCACGTACTACTCCGCAACGATCAAGGATAATGGCGACGATCCCGGGCCGGACACCACGTTGTCCGGGCTCGCGCTTGGCGCTGAGGGCGTATTTGTGCTCTCTCCCATCGCCGGTTTCGGCTTCTACATCGGACCGACCGTTGACCTTGGCCTGAGTGGCAGCTTTGAGCAGGGTGACACCAAAGCAGACGTTACGCTCACCAACCTCGGCGTGAACAGCGGCCTCGTCGGCTGGTTCTGAGTAACTGAAGCGCGCTTCAAGCTGAGCGCGATCGCTGAACGGCGCGGGTTGACCAGTGGGGTCGGCGACGCGCCGTTTGCGTTTTTGCAGGCCGGCGATTGAACAGGTCGCGTGGCGCTGCGTGTCGCCGCGCGGATCAGCACTGCTGTGCGGATTGCCGTTCACCAGCAGCCGCGTTAGGTGCAGGCCATGGCGAGCATCTACGACTTCAGTCTCAAGCGCATCACTGGCGAAGACCAAGACCTCAGCGACTACCGCGGCAAGGTGCTGCTGGTGGTCAACGTGGCGTCCAAGTGCGGGCTCACGCCCCACTACGCGGGCCTGCAGCAGCTGAGCGAAGCTCACGCAGCCGCAGGCTTGGTCGTGCTGGGCTTTCCCTGCAATCAGTTCGGCGCGCAAGAGCCTGGCAGCGAGGCTGACATCCAGAGCTTTTGCAGCACCAACTACTCGGTGACCTTCCCGATGTTCGCCAAGTTGGATGTGAACGGCGCCGCTCGCGCGCCGCTCTACGCTTGGCTGACCTCCCAGGACAGCGCACCGGATGGCCCAGGCGACATCCAATGGAACTTCGCCAAGTTCCTGATCGGCCGCGACGGTCAAGTCGCCGCGCGCTTCGCGCCTACGGTGACCCCCGACGCGCCGGAGCTAGCCAGCGCCCTCAGCGCAGCGCTGGCTTGAGCCGCGCCGGCTCGAGCGGCAAGCATTGCTGGACGGCGCTGGCTTGAACTGCGCCGGCTCGAGCTGCAGGCCGGGCTGAACTGTGCTGGCTCGAGCTGCGTCGGCTCGAGCTGCGAGCCGGGCTGATTTTGGCCGCAGCGCCGGGCTAGTTCGAGCGCCAGCGCGGCCCTCTGCCTCAGCAACAAACTGGGCCGCGATCTCGCGCTTCTGGTAGCCGCGAACGGACCATGGATCCTCTGGTACGCGGCGCCCTCGCGGTTCAACAAGCGATCGCCCGCTCCGGGGGGCTCGCCCTCAGCGTACTGTTGGGCGCGCTGTTGGTGTTCAGTCAGGTCCGCGTGGCTCAACACCAGCCTATCAGCTGGCTGTGGCTAGGCGCGGCGGGGGTGGTGCTCGCGCTGTCGCTGGTGGTGCGCCTGGTGCGTCGCCTGCAGCGCCTGTCGCCCGAGGACGCGCTGCGCCTCGACATCGAGTTGTTCACGCATTTGCTGGTGGCTGCCTTCGCCGTGGTGGTCAACACAAAGCAGGGCCTAGACGGCGCCGCTTACCCCGCGGTCTATGTGCTGCTGATGCTGGCCGCGGCGTTCGCCCGCCCTGGCGCGACCGTCGTGATCCTGGCTTTTTGTTTGGGCCTCGAGGCGGCCATCGTCGGCTTCACCCGCGGCACCCACGCCATCTACGGGCAGTGGGGCCACGGCGCGCTCATGATCGCCTTCGCGTCGGTAAACGCATTCGTATTCCGCGCGGAGATAGCCAGGGTGCGCCGCCTGTCGCGCGCCCACATCGACTCTGAGCTGGACAAAATGCGCGAAGCGGCCCGCACCTATCGGCTGCTTGGGCCACCGAGCTCGGGGCGCGATGCGCGGGGCGAGCGCACCTCGGTGCGCCCAGGCTCGTTGGAGACCGACGAGGAGCGCCTAGTTCGTTCGGGGGTGGAGGAGATCCACCAGGCGCTCAGCTTGGCGCTCGATCTACTGCGCGGCTCGCTGCGCGCCCGCACCGCGGTCTTGCTCTGGCTCGACAGCCGCGGTGAGCGCTTGCGCATTCATGAGATCTCCACCTCCGCGCAGAACATCGATCCGGGGCCGTTCTTCGCCAAAGAGGGCCTGTTCGCCGCCGCGTTTAGCCGTGGCGCGCCGGTGAGCTTGAACGGCTCGAAAGCCGGCCGGCACCTGCCTTACTACGCGCTAGTGCCTAGCGTGGGCGCGGCCTGCGCCGTCCCGGTGCTGGAGCGTGGGCAGCCGCGCGGCATGCTGGTGGTCGACCGCCCAGAGAAGCAGCCGTTCACCCAAGAAGAAGAGGCGCTGCTGCATGAGGCCGCGCGCTTCTTTACGCGCTCGATCCAGAACGAGCGGGTGTTCATTCAGCTGGAGCGCGCCAAGGTGCAGCAGGGAAAGCTTTACCGTGCGGCAGAGTTGCTGGCTGGCGCCACCACTGAGGCCCAGGTGATCGAGCACGGCGTGTCTAGCGCGCGTGAGTTCGCGAGCTTTGATTTTGCGGCGGTCACCCTGTTCGATCGCGCCCAGAACGAGCACGAGATCTGCGCGGTCAGCGGCAGCGGCGCGGACGACTTGGTCGGTAAGCGCTTTCGCCACAACGCAGGCTTAGTGGGCATGGTGGTCGAGAACCACCACCCCCTGCCTTACCGCGGGCAGTACGATCCAAAGCGTCAGGTGGTGTTCAGCAAGCGCCTGAATCCGCCCGGGATGCCCTCGCTCTTGGTGCTGCCGCTGTTGGTGCACGAGGAGGCGCTGGGCACGCTGGTGCTCGGCTCAAGTCAGCGCGGGGCGTTCGGTGACGACGCGCGCACCACCTTGGAGGTGCTGGCGAGCCACGTGGCCGTGAGCCTGGCCAACGCGCGCATGCTCAAGCGGCTGGAGGAGCTGGCCACCACCGATGGGCTGACCGGGTTGCTCAACAAGCGCGCGCTGATTGATACCGCAGGGCACATGATCCGCAGCGCCGCCCGCTTTGAGAAGCCGGTGAGCGTGCTGTTGTGCGACATCGATCATTTCAAGAAGGTCAACGACACCTACGGCCACGACGTGGGCGACGTGGTGATCAAGGCCTTGGCGGACGTGTTGAAGCGCCAGAAGCGCGACACTGACGCGGTGGGTCGCTTCGGCGGTGAAGAGTTCGTCGTGGTCTGCGAAGAGACCGACGCCGCTGGCGCCATGCTGCTGGCCGAGCGCGTGCGCACTGAGTTCGAAGCCACCACCACCCACTCGGGCTCGGTCAGCGTGAAGTGCACTTGCTCGGTTGGCGTCGCGACCTTTCCGGCGGCGGGCAAGGAGTGGGAGGCGTTGTTCAAGGCCACCGACGAGGCGCTGTACGTCTCCAAGCGCGGCGGCCGCAACCGAGCCACCGCGTGGAATCCGCGCCTAAGCAGCGCTAGCGCCGCCTGAGATGCCGCGGCGGCTGAATTGGTCGCGCTCGCGAATTGTCGTGGCTCGCCACCCGCTCCTCTCTCCGAGGCTCGCCTAGCTCCGGCAAATCGGTTAGGAACAGCCCGCCATGGCGTTCAAGCTCTTCGACACTAAGCAGAAGCAACAGGTGGAGTTCACTCCGCTCACCGCCGGCGAGGTGAAGATCTACAACTGCGGGCCGACCGTATACTCCACGGCGCACATCGGCAATTTCCGCTCGTTTGTCTTCGCTGATTTGCTGCGGCGCTACTTTGAGTACCGTGGTCTCAAGGTCACCCAGGTGATGAACATCACCGACGTAGGGCACCTGACCGAAGACGACCGCGCCGACGCTGGCGGCGAAGACAAGCTCCAAAAGACCGCGCGCGAGCTGGGCTGGGACCCCTTCAAGGTGGCCCGCCACTTTGAAGATGGTTTCCATGCGGATCGCAAGGCGCTGGGCATTCAAGACGCCCATGAGTATCCGCGCGCGACGGACCACGTGCCCGAGATGTTGGTGCAGGTGCAGCAGCTCCTAGATCGCGGCCACGCTTACATCCCCGAGGGCAGCGGCGAGGTGTACTACGACATCTCGAGCTTCCCTGAGTACGGCGAGCTGAGCGGCAAGGTGACCGAAGATCTGGAGGCCGGCGCGCGGGTCGAGATCAACCAGCTGAAGAAGAACCCGGCCGATTTCGCGCTATGGAAGACGGATCAAGCGCACTTGATGCAGTGGGATCCAGCGGCGGACTCTACCTGGGCGGCCTACCCCGGCGCGCGCCCGAAGCTCGACCCACGGATCACTAAGGGCTTCCCAGGCTGGCACATCGAGTGCTCAGCCATGAGCTCAAGGTACCTTGGGGAAACATTCGATATCCACACCGGCGGTGAGGACAACATTTTTCCCCACCATGAGTGTGAGATCGCGCAGGCCACTGGCGCGACCGGCGCCGAGTACGCGCGCTACTGGATGCACGTGCGACACTTGCTGGTCAACGGCAAGAAGATGAGCAAGAGCGAGGGCACGCTCTACAACCTCGAGGATCTGACCGCCAAAGGCTACAGCGCCTTGGAGATCCGCTATCTGCTGTTGGCCAACCACTACCGCCAGCCGATGAACTTCACCTTGGAGGGCCTGGACGCGGCCCGCGCTTCGATAGCGCGGCTGCAGACCTGCCGCGATCTGCTGGTTGAGCGCCAAGCGTTGCCCCCCGAGGGGGGTAAGACGGCGCAGATCAGCGCCGCCATCGCTAAGCTCAACCAAGGCTTCGGCGACGCCCTGGATGACGATCTCAACACCGCCAACGGCTTGGCCGCGCTGTTTGAGTTCGTGAGCGCGGTGAACCGCCTGCAGCCAGCCGCAGCAGACGCTGAGCTCGCCCTGCGCGCGCTGGATCACACGGATCACGTGCTGGGCGTGCTGAGCCGACAGAGCAAGTCAGGCACCATCAGCAAGGCCGAGCTCGAGGCAGAGTGTGTGACAGCGCCATCGCCCGAAGCCGCCAAGGCCCTGCTGGCGCAACCTAGCGTCAGCCTGGCGGAGCTAAGGCAGGTCGCGCTGGCGCGCCACGCCGCGCGCAAGAACAAGGACTGGCCCACGGCTGACGCCATCCGTGACGGCCTCAAGGCGCAGGGCGTGCTGTTTGAGGACACAGCGCAGGGCGTGCGCTTCAAGCTGCCGTAGACGCCCTAGCTGGTCAGTGGACGGCCGCCACGCGCTCGAGCTGGCTCTCGACGAAGCGGCGCAGGCCTGCTTGGTCGAACGGCTTCTCCAGGTACCCGGTAGTCAGTTCCGTAAGGAAAACATATCCAGCGTCAGAGAACGCGCCTCCAGTCATAAAGACTAAGCGAGGCAGCTGCTCTGGGAGGTCGCTGCTCACGCGCTGGAACACCTCCATACCGGTCATCTGCGGCATCATCAGATCACAGATCACCAGATCAAACGTCTGCTGTCGCATCTGTTCTAGGCCGGCGGCCCCGTCGTGGGCCAACGTGACGGCGTGACCTCGCAGCGCGCGCCCCATGGCCCGGGCGACCTCGGGCTCGTCGTCGATGATCAATATCCGTGCGGTTTCAGGCGCTGACCCGATGGGCGGCCTCGGCGGCGGCGCGGTGTCGGTGCCAGCGCGCGCCAGCGGCAGCTGCAGTAAGACCTTGGTGCCGACCCCGCGGGTTGACTCGATGAGCAGTCGGCCGTCGTGCTCGTCCACGATCTTGCGGCAGATGCTCAGCCCGAGGCCCGTACATCCGTCGAACTGCTTGGTGCTGAAGAACGGCTCAAAAATCCGCGGCAGGTGCTCCGCGGCCACGCCCTCTCCGGAGTCTTCGATCAGGATCTCCAGCCAAGGTTCGCGCAGCCGCGTGACGACGCGGATTGAGTTCTGTTCTGTCTGCCCTGGCTCGATGGCCTGGGCGGCGTTCAGGAGCAGGTTGATCAGCGCTTGTCCGATGCGAGACGAATCCGCGCGGAGCATCCGCAGCTCGCCGGTCTCACGGATGATCCGCGCGCGGTGTCGGATTTGCGAGGCGGTGACGTTTACGGCGGAGTCAACGATTTGGTTGATGTCGCAGGCCCTGCGCTCGCCGGAGGTGGGGCTGGCGAACACCTGCAGATCTCGTACGATGCGGCCGACGCGTTGGGCGCCAGCCTTGGCCTCTTGCAGGGCGCCCATGGCGTCGGTGACCTCGAGCAGGCCCAACGTTTGGTCGAGGCGCTTGAGCTCTGCTGCCACGTGATCGAGGTTGGTGATCACCGTGGTCAGGGGGCTGTTTACTTCGTGAGCCACGCTGCTGGCCATGGCGCCCACTGAGGCCATGTGCTCGCTGAACCCTAGCTGGCGCTGCATCGCCCGGAGATCGGTGATGTCGCGCACCAGGACCACACACTTATGAGCGCTACCCGGTAGGCAGCGGCCTTCGAACAGCCGGTGCTCTGCGCCTACGTCCACGCTGAACTCCCAGTGCTTCAGCTCGCCGCTGCTCAGCGCGTCCCCGGCGTGCGCCCGGATCTGGCCAGCGACGGCCAGCTGATCACTGAGCGCGTGAGGGAGCCGGGGTCGCGGATCGATCAAAGCGCCCTGGGCATCGACTAACCACACGTGATCAGGGAGCGTCGCCAGGACCTCCTGTAATTCCACGCGGCTATCAGACAGCGCTTGCTCGTAAGCCGTCAGCGCGACCAGTTCTTGCTCGAGCTGGGCGTTCTTTGCTTCTAGCTCAGCCGACGTGGTCCGCAGCGCGCGGGCGACTTCGTCGCTGCGCTGGTCGGCGCGCGCATAAGCTTGATCGACCAGCGCCAACAAACGCAGCAGCTGGGCGTCGTCGGGGGTGCGCTCCCCGAAGACTTCTTGAAGCTGGTGCTGCAGGATGCGGTGCATCTGGACTGGAGGGCGTGATAGCGCCTGGCGCGTCGGCTAGCTGGCTGATTGACGATTTGGCTGTCGGAGGTGCATATACGAGCCCGCTGCGCCGTGCAACAGCCGCTGATCACCCGGTAGCTGCGCTGCCTGTAGCTCGATGCTTGAGCGCCACGACCGCCGAGAAACGCCTGCACCAGCAGAAACTTACGGTTTCGAACTCTCAATTTGAGGCGCGCCGTAGCCTAGCCGGTCGCGGAGTCCGCTGCACCGCGTCAAGTATCGCGTTTGTTGCCGCCCTAGAGCTTAGCCGATTCGGCGAAACGCCATCCCAGCGAAGCGCGCGGCCGCGCCATCAGCGTCTGGGCGATCCCCAATCACCAGGCAGCGCGAGGCGTCGACGCCCAGCAGCTCAGCTGCCTTCAAGTAGCCATCAGGCCACGGCTTCAGCCTGGCGGGGCCTCCGGGTTCGCCGTTGGCGACCACTGCGTCGAACAGATCGCTGGCACCCAAGGCCTGGAGCTTGTGGCGCGCGGGGTAATCGCTCACCAGCGCGGTCTTGCCACCCGCCTCACGGAAGTGTCGGATCTCGCGGAGCAGGGCGCGGCGTTGAAACCAGTTGATGAAGCGGCCGGGGCGCTCCACCATCCAGCGCGTCACCACCCGCTGCACCTCTGCCTCAGGGATGTCCAGCGCAGACGCGGTGCGGGTGATCTGGATCGCGTATGGGCTGTCCACCGCTTCGCTGAGGTGCTCGCGCAGCGCCTCGTGCTCGCGGCGGAAGCGGCGCAGCAAGCTGATGTGTCGCCAGCCGAGCAGCACCACGGAGAGCGCCATCATCAGCTTGAGGGGGCGCGGCCGGTAGAGCGTCCCGTCGAGGTCGACCAACCAGGCCTCGAACGTGTCGTGTGCGGCGTTGTCCGTCATGACTTACTGGTCCTCGAGCACGGGCGGCGGCGAGCTGACGGCTGAGGCCAGCTGCAGGCCGACCGGCAGCTCTTCTCCGTAGAACGCGATCTGATCGGTCGCGTCCAGCGCCACAAACTCCCGCAGCGCGCGGGTCCACTCAGCGATCTGTTCGGTGCTGACCGGCATCCCGCCCTTGGCGGCCTTTTCTAGGCGACGGATCACCTCTTCGCGCGCGCCGTCACTCAGATCTCGGCTGCGATCCCCGGTGACGCGGGACAGGCTCACCGCAGCGCGCGCCGCGGCGGGCACCTCTTCCCAGCGCTCACGTTGCATGTGGTCAAGCCAGCGCTCAACCGTCCGGGTGGGCACGCTGTGGTGCGCGCTCGCGTACATCGGGTTGCGCGCCCCGATGCGCGCCAGCGCCTCCCACAGCCGAGGATCGCGATCGGTCCAGGTGCGCTCCAGCACCCAGCGCCCAAGCTGCGCGCGCCGCTCAGGCTCTAGCCGCTCTAGGCTGGACGCCAGCTCTAGCATTTCTACAGGGTTTGTAGGCCTCAGCTTCTTAGGCTTCTTGAGCTGCTCTTCGGCGGGCGCGAGGAACGGATCGACCAAGTCACGGATCGCGGCCTGGGCGGCTTGGGGCAGGCCACCGGCGACGCGGCGCCAGGCGACCCACAGGGCCTGCCAGTTTCTTGGTTCCGTATGGAACATTAATCCAGCGGGGATGAGCTTGGCCAGCTTCGCGCTCCGTTGCTCATCACCTGGGTAGCCGAAGCCGGGGCGCAGGCAATAGCCTGCGAGGAGCCAGAACACGCGCTCGTGATCCGCCGAGCGACGTCGCGCGCTGTGCTCTCGGATCAACAGGTCGAACAGGGCGCGGTTGGTCTCTGGCGTCCAGGTCTTGCGCTCGCCGAGGGATTTCTCCAGCTCACGCACCAGGTCTTTGGTCTCGCGCGCCTTGACGTCGCTCCGGCTCTTGCCAAACACCCGATCGATGGCCTCCCGCGCTTGATCAAAGCGCAGATCACCGGGCAGCAGCGAGCGCCGGCTTGGCGTGGGCATGGACGCGGGCGGCAACGAGGAGGGCGGCAGCGAGCTGGGCGCGCCAGGGCCGCGAGGCCGGGCTGCAAGCTCTGCCTCGGTGTCTGCCCGCAGATCAAAGGCCAGGGCGAAGCGCCTGCCCTGGCCGCCGCTCGGCTCCAGCTCTTGGCAGGCGAGCTCGAGCGTGCCGATGGCGGACAGCTCACCGACTAATTCCACGCGGATTGATTCACGTGAGCCGTCTTCGACTTCGAAGCTGCTGGTCAGCGGTGGCAGCCGGATGAACCGGGCGTCGTCGACTTGTACCATGGCGCCCGCCGTGTGCACGCTCGCGTCGTCGGAGGCGTACAGCGGGAAGCGCACGGCCTGGCCCAAGAGCAGGCTGAGCGGGTGGGCTGCGGCGCGGTGAGGCTCGCCTTCGTTGGCACCTTTCGGCACCACACAGATCGCGCGGCGCACGGCCCCGCGGTCCGCGCCAGGGCTGTCGCTAGCCACGCCTACGTAGTAGCCGCGCGCGGAGCCACCGCCGATGCGCGGGCCGAGGCCGCGCAGCGCGAGGCCATACACCACGGCGCCGCGCGCGACGGCGCGGTCTGGATCTGCCTCGGCGAGCAACGTGATGGGCCGCCCTGTCCACCCCCCGAGCAAGCCCTGGAGGCGTGCTCGAGCTGCTTCCGAGCGGAATAAGCCGCCGTTGAGCAGCAGGGCGCTGGGCAGGGTGTTCAGGCTAAGGTGGCCGTCCGGCGAGCTGAGGCCTTGGGCCTGAGCGCCGCTGTGGCGGGTCAGAAACCAAGCGACGTGGTGGCTGATCGCGGGATCTGCCTCGTACGGCAGGCCGAAGGCGACTAAGCCTCCGCGGCCGCGCTTTGGCCGAGTGCCGAGGGGCGCCTCGGGCAGGAAGCCGGCGTGCAGCAGCTCTAGCACCTCAGCCCGGCGCAGCGCTGTCTGCAAAGTCGAGCCGAGCAGCGCGGCGCCGCGCCCGAGCACGCTGATCGATACTTGCTCCGGCGGGTCCGGTCCGAGCAGCCGCTCTTTTGCCGTGCGGCAAGCCATAACGAGCTGGCCAAAGCGCGCGGCGTCGAGCTTGTCGTCGCCGGGTAGCAGCTTGCGTTCGCAGCTGACGGCCAGCGCGAGGTCAAAGTTGTCACCACCAAGCAACAAGTGGTTGCCCACCGCGACCCGCTTCAGCGAGAGCTCCGCGGCGCCCACGTCCGCCGCGGCGTCCACGCTGGCGGTATCTTCAGCAGCACCCGCGGCGAGCTTCCGGCGCTCCCGAGGCGCTTTTTTTGGGGGTGGGGGGGGGCGGCTGGTGATCTCGATCAGCGTGAGATCCGTGGTGCCGCCACCCACGTCGCACACTAGGACCCGCGCGCTGCCTGCCTGTGAGGTGAGCTTGGCGAGCTCAGCCGTGCCGCGCTCGGCGAGGTAAGCGTAGAAGGCCGCTTGCGGCTCCTCTAAAAGCCGTACGGAAAGTCCTGCGGCGCGCGCGGCCTGCAGCGTGAGCTCGCGAGCGCCCTGATCAAAGCTGGCTGGGACCGTGAGCACCACCTGTTGCTGATGGAGCGGCAGGCTAGGCTGGGCGTCATCCCACGCTCGGCGCACGTGGCTGAGCAGCTTGGTGCAGGCTTGCACTGGAGACAGCTTTTCGACCCCTTGGGCGTCGCTTGCCCAGGGTAAGATCGCCGCGTTGCGATCGACCCGTGGGTGGCACAGCCAGCTCTTGGCTGAGGCGATCTGGCGGCCGCCCACTTCACGCCCGCGGTCTCGCGCGTACTCGCCGAGCAGCCAAGGAGCATCTCCCCACGGATCGACAAACTGCTCATCCGGTAGCGGCGCGTACAGGAACGATGGCAGCAGATCTCGCGGCGCGATTTCAGTCAGCCCCACCAGTTGGGGTATGCGAAACAACTCGACCGCGCCCGGCTCACCGCTTGGGAGCAACACTGAGTACGCGACCACCGTGTGGGTGGTCCCCAGATCGATCCCGACGATGCAGCGCGGGATCTGCGGGGTGTCGCTTTGGGGCACCAGGGCGGGGTAGCAAATCCGCCTGGCACGCGCCAGTCTACTTCTTTAGGCTGCTCAGGCGCAGCTTGAGGTGGTTGAACTTGATGCCGCAGATCCGCGTGTCGTCCTTTGGGTTCGTGTCGTCGCTGATGTCAGGACCGCCGGTGTCACCCACGATGGCGAACGCCTGGACTGGACCCGACGTGGGGCGGCGGATGTGCACATGATTGCCTTCGCTCGGCAGGTACGCCAAACCCCGGAAGACGAGGTCATTTAGGCGCTTCATCTCGCGCTTGGCGGCGGTGTCCGCTCTTGCCGCGGGGTTTGCGAAGTAGAACATCGCCTCGGAGACCTTCTGAAACTTGCGCAGGAAGCTCACGAAGTCGGCGGTCGGGCCGAACAGCTGAAAGCCCGCCGGCTCGCTGACAAAATCAACTGAAGAGTACGAGCCGCCGACGATGCCCTCGATGCGTCGTGTGCTGGGCGCCGTGTAGACGGTGCGTGTCCAAGTGCCGCGGGTCTCGCTCCAGTCCGACTTGGTCTCACGAGCGTTGAAGTACACCGTCGCCAGGATGCGGCGCTTGTCTCCGGTGACGCTCAGCGTGACGTTAGACTTAACGCGTGGGCCGTTGCCGCCGAACTCGCGATCCCCGTGGACTAATTCCGTGGGGACAAGTTGTTCGTCGATGTTGCGCAGCGTGACGGTCGAGGTATAGGTCGGCGCCGCGGCGGCGCTGTGGCTGATGGTTAGGCATAGGCTGGCAGCTCCCAGCGCGAGCGCGGCGAAGAGGGCGGCTTGAGGTGTTGATTTTGACATGGAAAATTTCCTTAGCGCGGAGCGCAGCGAGGCAGGCGGTTGAGCCGAGGCGGTGATTGCCACGGCGCGGCAAAGCCCCTTGCGCCGCGGCGCAAGCGGTCAGCCTTGACGTCAAGACCCTAGCTAGCTCAACCGTCTGGATCTTGAGGGGAGCCTCATCTCCATTTGAGCGCTGCCTGAGCTTCGGCCACGAGCGCTGGTCTTGGTGGACGTCGTCCTAGTACACGGCAGGTCTAGCGGGCCTCGCACAGCCCGGCGCTGCAGTGCACCTCCGCGTGGTAGGGAGACCACGTATAGGCGCCGCAGCCTCGCTGGTTCCAGGCGCGCGCCAGGGGCTGCACGGCGGCCAAGCTGTGCTGATTGAGCGCGCCGGGGCAAATCTTGATCAGCTCATTGGGGCACTCGGGGCCGCCATAGAGCGCACAATCTGCGGTGGTTGAGCAGAGCTGCGGTTGCTTTACCAGGCGAGCGTACTCAACTTTTAATGCCGCACGGATTTGATCACAGCTCGGCGGCGCCTCGGCGCTGGCCGAGGACGCAGCTGGAGCGGCTCGTGGCTCGCTAGGCTCTGGGCCCTGCCGCTCGGTGCGCCCGCAGGCCGCCGCGCCCAGACACACCCAGAGCAGCGCAGCGCGCGCCCCCACCCCCAAACCCTCCATGGCTTGAGCTGTAGCGCGTCCCTCGATACAAGTTGACCCCTTAATATTACCCGGGTAATATTGTCGGATGAGTGGACGAGTCTTGGTGGCGTTCGTGGGTGGCGAGGTGTTGTGTCGTGGGGGGGAGCAGGAGGTCGCCCAGGCCTGCCGCGAAGCCGCGGGGACTTCACACAGGATCGCCGTGTTCGATGACGAGAGCGGCCGCCCCATCGATCTCAACCTTGCAGCTCAGCCTGAAGAGGCCAAGCGCGCTCCGGGTCGGCCCAAGCTCGGGGTCGTGTCACGGGAGATCTCGCTGTTGCCCAGGCACTGGGAGTGGCTGGCCGAGCAGCCAGGCGGAGCCTCTGGAGCGCTGCGGCGCTTAGTAGATATCGCGCGGAAAGATACTTCAGGGAAGCTGGCGCAGCGCCGCGCCATCGACGCCGCGCACCGCTTTGTGTGGGACATCGCCGGCGATCTGCCAGGCTTTGAGGAGGCCACCCGGGCGCTGTTCAAGGCGGATTTCGCTGGTCTTGAGCGGCAGGTCCAGGGCTGGCCCGCGGGCATCCGTGAGCAGCTCGCGCGCTACGTGCGGCGGGCGGCGCAAGCAGACGCCTGAGGAGGCGGCGGCCCGCGGAGGCAGCGGCTTGAGAGCGAAGCGTAAGCTACCGCGCGGTTTCTAAGTGCGCCTCAAGCAGCGCGGCCGCGTCGGCGAAGCGCAGCGCCTTGATGGCTGTCCGCAGCTCCGCGGACCGCTCCACGCCCAACCGAGCCTGCAGGGGAGCTGCCAGCTCGGCGATGCTGTCCAAGACGTCGAGCTCTTGGGCGCGTAGGCGCCCGACTAGATCTCGCACGGCTGGGGTGTCCAACGCGCTGGCCTGGTCGGGACTGGACGCGGGTAAGCTAGGACGTTCGTTGAGCAGGCGCCTGGCGTTTGCGTGGAGACGTCGCAGCTCGAACGACACCCGCAGCATGAGCCGCGAGACCCGCGCGACGTTGCCTGTGCGAGCCGCGGTCTCTGCGGCGCCAGCTAGCTCTTGCAGGGTGGTCGCGCCAAGCTGGCCTGCCCCGCCGCACAGCTTATGCAGGTACTTCGCGTGGAGGAGCAGCTCTGCCTGATCGGTGGAGACGTGCGGCGCGGACTCAGGACCAAACTCCAGCATGAATGACTGGAGCAGCGCGCGGAACAGCTCAAGATCTCCGCCTGCGCGCAGCTGCGCGAGCTGCATGTCGACGCCTTCGATCCTGGGCCAGTTGACCGCGTCAGCCAAGGGTTCTTGTCTCCGCGAGGTGTACTTGGTCGCGCCCGGCGTGCTTCGCCTCGTACAGCGCGCGGTCAGCTCGCTCGATCAACGCGGCGATCGGCTGCCGGGGGGCTGGAGTGTGCCCGACGTGCCCCGCGGTTGCCTGCTGGCAGGCGACCCCCGCGCTCACCGTCACCACGCTCCCAGCGGACGACTTGGCGTGCGCCACGCCGAGCGCGCGTACGTTCTTGAGCATCCGCTCGGCAACGAACAGCGCTCCCCTCGGGTCGGTCTCTGGCAGCAAGAGCGCGAACTCTTCACCGCCGTAGCGCGCCACGAAGTCTGCTGGTCGCTTGCACGCCTCAGCCAGGGCTCCGGCGACCGCACGTAGACAAGCATCGCCGGCGGGGTGTCCGTAGTGATCGTTGTAGTTCTTGAAGTGATCTACGTCGGCTAGGATAAAGGCTAGCGGCGCGTCGCTGCGCTGCGCGCGCAGCCACTCACGCTGCAGCGCCTCATCTAGCGCGCGCCGGTTTGGGAGCCGCGTGAGCGCGTCGGTGGCCGCGCTGATCCGCAGCGCGTCGGCCATGCGCTTGACCCGCAGCTGAGCGCTCGCGCGCACCAGCATCAGCCGCGGGTTGACGGGCTTGGTGATGAAGTCGGACCCGCCGACGTCAAAGCCCCGCAGCTCAAATGCCTCGTCGCGGTGGGAGGTGACAAACACCACCGGCGTGCTCTCCAGGTTGGCGTCGTCTTTCAGCAGCGCACACAGTTCGAAGCCCGACATGCCCGGCATGTCAGCGTCGAGCACGATCAGGTCGGGTGGACTTTCCCGGGCCAAGCGCAGCGCGTCCTCGCCGTTGGTGGCGAAGCGGATGGAGCCCTCGGAGCTCAGGATTTTCCCCATCTGGCGGATGGCCCGTGGGTCGTCGTCCACGAGGAGGATCTCTGAAGGCATGCAGTCCGTGTGCGAGGCGCCTAGCGGCTGAGTCTAGGGCGGCTGCGCGCGGGCGAGTGTACGCGCGGCTTGCGTAGGCTGCCACGCTTGGCTCACCCCTGGCGAAAAACACCATCCAAACCGAGTTTCCGTCTCATAACTCGGCTCTGGCCGGCGGTGGAGCTCTGGGCTCGAATGCTCGCAGCCAAGATACGCTCCCGGCGTCCGATGCTCAGCGCTCGCTGATTCGCCAGCGCCTGGCTGCACACCGCGCGAACCCGGACGTCGCGCGCCCCTGGTCGGAGGTGACACGCGACAGCGCAGCACCGCTGGAGCAGCGGTCGCGCCGATGCCCAGTCAGTGGTTTTCCTCACGCACGTTGAGCTCTAGCTTCCAGCGCTCGCCTGCCTTCAACGCCTCGAGCGGCACCGCCTCCAGCAGCAGGGTGCCGATGGCGGTGACCGAGGCGCTGAGCTTCACCGGCACCAGATCGCCCTCCTGGCGCCCCTCGGCAGGTAAGGTGATCTCCACCGGCGCGAGCTCTTCAAGCTCATCCGTAGACCAGTCTTCAAGCTCAGTGCCTGGCACATCTTCACGCCGCACGGAACTACCAAAGAACCGAAAGCGCACCGGTTCACCCACGATCACCGCCAGCTCGTGGGGCGGCAACTCGGCGTCGGAGCCCTCTTCCATGCCAAACGGCGCGACGCACAGCGCGCTGATCGGTGGCTCTAGGCCGGGCACCGCGGGGGCTGGCGCCTCGATGCCTACATAGTACGCGCGGGCGGTGCCGCCGCGGATGCGTAGGCCCTTTCCGCGGCGCAAGTGCCCAAAGTGGGCGGCGCCGCGGGCCACCGCTAGATCCAGATCGCTGCCAGGTAACTCCTCGGGGATCTTTCCACCGTCGGCTTCGAGCCACGCGCCCAGGGTCGCTAGCACGCGCTGCTTGACCAGCGCCGCCTTGAGCACGCCGCCGTTGAACAGCACGCGGGTGGGGTGCAGCAGCGCGCGGCCATTCCCTGCAGCAGCGCCGCTGGCCCTGGCTTGTCGGGTCAAGAACGCCGCCAGGTGCTTGGTGACCGCCGCGTCCGCGGCGTAGGGCAGCCCCACCTGGGTCAAGCCAGTGCGCGCGCGGGTGGCGGGCTTGGCGCTCGACTCAACCGCAGGGAAAAACCCATCTACGACCACGCGCTGCACCTCGGCCTGGGTCAGCTGGGTCTTGAGCGAGCCGCCGAGCAGCTGCGACCCGCGGCTCGGCACGGTCACCGCCAGCTGCTCTAGCGCGGGGTCGTTTAGGAGCTTTTCTTTCGCCGCGCGGCAGGCGTGAGTGAGCGCGCTCAGCTGCCAGCGGTCGAGCTTGTTTTCGCCCGCTGCCCCTGAAGCGCCGGCCTCCAGCTTGACGCGCAGGGTGTGGGCGAGGGCCAGATCCATGTTGTCGCCGCCGAGCAAGATATGGTCACCCACGGCGACTCGGTTCAGCTCCAGCGCGCCGTCCCGCTCCACGGCGATGATCGCGGAGAAATCTGTGGTGCCGCCCCCGATGTCGACCACCAGGATCACGTCACCGACCTTCAACAGCTGCCGCCACCCATCGCCCATGGCCTCGAGCCAGGCGTACAGCGCGGCCTGGGGCTCCTCGAGCAAGCTGACCTGCTCGTAGCCTGCGGCGTAGGCGGCCTCCACGGTCAGGTCCCGCGCGGCGGCGTCAAACGACGCCGGGACGGCCAGCACCACCTCTTGGTCGCTGAGCGGGGGCAGATCTTGGCTGCTGGCTTGCCAGCTCTCAGCCAGGTGATCCAGATACTTCCACGCGGCCTCAACCGGGGAGATCTTCTCGATGTCGTCAGCCGCGCCGAGCGGCAGCACCGCGGCGCGCCGATCGATGCCGGTGTGGCTCAGCCAGCTCTTGGCGCTGGAGATCACCCGACCCGGCGCCTCTGCGCCGCGATCTCGGGCAAGCTCGCCTACGCAGAACGTGCGCTCGGCGTCCCAGGGTAGGGCCAGCGCGCCCTCGCTCTGATGGGCAAAGTACACGAAGCTCGGCAGTAAGCTGCGGTCCTCGACGCTTCCGCGTGAAACCAGCTGAGCTACGGGTTGGGTGGTCGGGCGGGGCACCTCCTGCTCGCTGTCCACCACCGCGACCGCGCTGTGGGTGGTGCCCAGATCGATGCCGACGACGTAGCGGCTGGTCACAGCTCGAGCTCTGCCTGGGCCAAGATTTGGGCGTCGTGGTCGCCGACCAGCTTGGGCAGCTCAGCGCGCGTGGCCCGCCACCCGGCGTGCCGCAGCGTGCCTGAATAAGGGGCGCTGCCCGCCACATTGCCAGTCAGCTTAATGGCTCGCGCGTCGTAGCCGGCTTCGAGCGTGAGCTTCGAGCCTTCTGTCTCCTTGCGGATGGGCTCAATGTCGACGTGCTTGAGCAGTTGCTGCCTGCAGCCGTCGTGGATCACCCGGGCGGCTCCGCTGACCTCGGCGTCATCAAAGCCGGCGATGTCTTGCAGCAAGAAGTCCACGAAGCGGCCCTGCTTCTGCAGCAGCGCGAGCAGCCACAACGCCCCCTGCTCGCGGGCGCTCTGCGCGCTCGCCTCGGCGCGGCTGAGGTCTGACTTGGCGCTGTTAAGTTGTGCCTGCTGCGCCTTCAGCTCAGCCTCGAGGCTGTCGATGCGCCGGTCGTCGGCGCTGAGCTTCATTTCTAGCTCTGCCTGAGTGTCCGCCTCGACCACCGCCTCGGGTAACGTCTTGGCTGGGTGCAAGCTGGCGATGCGCTTGGCGTAGAAGCCGTCGAACAGCACCTTGAAGAACACGACGTAGGCCAGCCAGAAGCGGGCGACAAAGCTCATGGGTGTTTCGGTCACGGCCGTGTTTTGGCCTATTCTCCCCCCTGATGGCCACCCCCTTGTCACAAGTCGTCTCAGCCCTCGAAAAGCTCGCGCCAACCCGCTTCGCCGAGGACTGGGACAACGTCGGCTTGCTGCTCGAGCCTCACGCTGCGCGCGCGGTGGGCCGCGCCCTACTGACCATCGATCTCACCGAACCCGTGCTCGCCGAGGCGCTCAGCCACGGCGCCGAGCTGATCGTCGCTTATCACCCGCCGATCTTCCGCGGCCTCAAGCGCCTGACCCAGCGCACGGCGCTCGAACGCATCACGGCGCGCGCGCTGGCAGAGCGGGTGGCGGTGTTCTCGCCGCACACCGCCCTCGACGCCGCTCCGGGCGGCGTGAACGACTGGCTGTGCGACGTCGTGGGTGGCGGCGCGACGCAGCCTATCCAGCCGAGCCTGGAGCTCGACCCGCAGCAAGAGCTCAAGCTGGTGTGCTTTATTCCGCAAGAAAACGCCGACGCCCTGCGCCTCGCCCTGGGCAAGGCTGGGGCAGGGCGCATCGGAGACTACTTTGAGTGCGCCTTCTCTAGCCCCGGGCAGGGCAGCTTTCGTCCTGGTGACGGCGCCAACCCGTACATCGGCGAGGTCGGCAAGACACAGCACGTCGCCGAGCTGCGCGTCGAGATGGTTTGCTCGCGGAGACAGTTGCCAGCGCTCACCCAGGCGCTCGAGGCCGCGCACCCGTATGAGGAGCCGGCCTGGGAGGTGTACCCCTTGGCGCCGCGGCCCAAGCCGGGCAGCGGGATGGGGCGCTTGGTCGAGCTGCGCCGACCAGCCACGCTGGCTGAGCTAGTCAGCCGCGTGAAGGTGGGGCTCGGCCTAGAGCAGGTGCGCGTCGCCGCGTCGGAGCAGCACCGCGCCGGTAGGCTGATTAGTCAGGTGGCGGCCTGCGCGGGAGCCGGAGGGAGCCTGTTTGAGAAGTTGCGGCCGCTGCAGGCCGGTGGGCCCCAGCTGTATTTCACTGGGGAAATGCGCCACCACGACGTGCTCGGGCGCGTGGCAGAGGGCGCGAGCGTGATCTTGTGTGACCACACCAACACCGAGCGCGGCTACCTGCCAAGCTTCGCGCAGCGCCTGCGCGAGCAGCTACCTGGGGTCGAAGTGCTGGTCTCCGAGCGCGACAAGGACCCGCTTGAAATCGTCTAACCCGCGGCTCCTTCGGGGGCGCGCCGCTGCCGGTAGCTGCGTGCGTAGAGCAACCATACGGCGCCAGCTCGGCTGCTTTTTTTGGGGGTGGGGCGCGCTGCTCGGCGCCTGCGCGAGCTGTCTATCGCCCTCAGGCTGCGCGCCAGGTGCAAACACGCCCCCGGCAGCTCAGGCGACGTCGAAGACGCAGCTCACAGAGGATCCCCGAGGCAATAAACCTGACGGCGCGACCCCTCCACCCCCTGGGGCGAATCAGCCGTCGCTCGAACGACAAGACCCAGCGCAGCCCCCTGCTGGGAGCGTGGAGCGCGCCGAAGCCGTTTGCCCACTGGCCGTGGCTGGCCCCGCCTCCGCTGCGTCGGGCGCCGCTGCGTCAGGCGCCGCTGCGTCGGGTCCTGCGGCGCAAGTTGGAGGCCGCGCTGCTAGCCGAGCGCAGCCGGCAGAGCGGCTGACGGCGTGCACCTGGCTAGGGGCGTACCACGCGTCGCGCGGCGAGCAGCGCCAGGCCGTGGAATATTTCCGTGCGGCTTGTGAAGGGGGAGGCGGCGCTGGTTGCGCCGGCCTGGGTAGCGTGCTGATGACCGGCGGCGCGGCGGTGACCGGGGCGGGCGTGCTGCGCGATCCAGGCGCCGCGCGCGCCGCGTGGGCCCGGGGTTGTGAACTGAACAGCGGCGTAGCCTGCTGGCTCGCTGCGCAAGATCTAGCGCGCGGCGGCGCTGGAGCGGCGGTGGAGCGCGCTCGAGTCTTGCGGAAGAAGGCTTGTGATCTTGAGATCTTAGAGGCTTGCTCCGACGCAGCGCGCTAACCAAGCATTGCGCAAGCAGCAGGCGTGCTCATGATGGGCCGCCATGTCTGAGCCCAGCCCGTCCAACAACGACCCCCAATCCTCCGCAAGTGACGGCGCAGCCAGCGCCCCGGCGGAGCCAGTGAGTGAGGGGGGCGCCGACAACAACGACTCGCCTGCTAGCTCAACCCAGGCCGCTGCCGCAGGTGACAGCGCCCACGGCGCGGCGCCGGACGACAGCACACCTGAGCCGAGCGCGGCGGATGACTTAGCCTCCGGGTTAGGGTTTATATTCCGTGCGGCAAAAAAAGCTGTGCGCGCCCTGGATCCGCAGAAGATCGAGGTCATGGGGCGCGAAGCGGCGGATCGCGCCAGTAAAGAGGTCGACAAGCTCGATCGCGAGAAGGTCAACGAGTTTGGCCGCAAGGCCGCCAAGACCCTCAACCCAGAGCGCCTAGAGCAGGCGGCCGAGGAGGCGGGGCGCGAGTTGCTCAACGTGGTGGAGCGCGTGGCGGATCGGATGGGGCAGGCCTTTGGCTCGAAGCCGCACGCTGGCGGCGCGACGTCCGACGCGAGCGCTGACGCCGCGAGCGCTGATACCGCAGCCGATGATGCGGCCAGCGCTGGCCGCGGCGACTCTGGATCCTAGTTGGCGTCGCCGAGGTCGCCGTGAGCGGCTGAGCTCCTCTACTTGGCGCCGGCGGCTGGAACGGCGGCAGCTGCGGGAACGGGGGCTGCTGCGGGAGCGGCTGCTGCGGGAGCGGCTGACGCGGGCCCGGCGCTGGGCTGCGCTGGGCTGGGGTCCTTGGCAGCAGCAGCTTTGGGGGCAGGTGGTTTGAGCTGCTGTAGGCCTAGTTGAACCTCGGTGTTGGTCAGTGGATCGCGAGTGGCGTCCGCGACCAGGGCCTCGCCCTCTTTGCCGCCGACGCGCAGCATGGCTTTGGCGACTGAAATCACCGCGGAAACGATCGCGTCGTCGCTGGCGGTGGCTCGATACAGCGCGAAGAAGATCTTGAGCTGCTCGAACTCACCCGCCGTGGCTAGCGTCTCTAGCGCCTTGGCAGCGCGCATGATGTCGTCGGGGGTGTCGGACGGATCGTTCAGGTGAGCGGCCAGCGGCTGCGCCGCGCGGGGTTCGTTCATCGCGCCGAGGGCGTCTGCCAGTGGGCCCACCGGCGGTGGCAACAGCACGTCATCCAGGAAGTCGTACTCCCGCTCTAGCGCGGTCAGCATGTAGTCGACGCCGCTGCGCCTGGCTGCCAGCAGCTTGCGAGCGTCGGTGAACAACATGGGCGGGGTGTCGGTGTTGCTGGCCAGGTCGATCAGCACCTTGGTGACGACGTCGTCCTTCATCGTCCCCAGCTCGCCGAGCAAGAAGCGCTGGGCGATCACCATTTGAGGATCTTTAGTTGTGATCACCTTACCCAGTTGCTCGGGCAGCGTGAGCTCCGGATCTTTGCTGGGGACCACGAAGGCGCCGCCTTGCACTTCACAGCTCTTGACCGGTTCACCCAGCGTGAGCTTCGCGGCCTGCGCGCCGGTCTTGCCGTCAAGCAGCAGCACCTCGCCCTTCGCGGTGCAAAAGGCGAAGCCGCTCGCGGCGTGTGCTCCACCCAAGATGTCGGAGTCGACCAGGCGCACCCAGCGCAGCTGAGCGTCAGTGCCGCTGATACCCATCGCCACGCGGAAATAGGTAGCCGCGATCCGATCGCCTTCAAACTGACCAGTCGCTGACGGGCGCGCGTAAAAGCGGATGCGGTCCGGGGCCGCGGCGCTGGGCGCTTCGATCTCGGCGCCAGGCGCAAACCAGCGGGGCTTGCCTGGCATCTCGCGCTTGGGGATGATGGCGACGGTCGCGCCGTCTGCGGAGGCTTGGCCGATTTTATCGTCGAACTGAACGAGCTGTGTCTCGCCAAAGTACAGCTGCCCGCCGATGTTGACGGCGCGGCTCACCTGCTGGCGCATCAACAGTCGACCGCGCTCAGCGCCCGTCTTTACGTCGACCGCTGATACATATTGGTTGCCCCACGGAATGAATGCGATGCCGCCAAGGACGGCGGGCGTGCCGATCTCGGGCTCAGGCTCAGCGTCGAGCACCACGGCGCCGCCGCGCTCGACCACCACCAGCCGACTACGGCCTCCATTCAGGGCGCCGAGGCTAGCGACGGTGTACTGGCCGTCGTCGCCAGCCCCGCGTAGCAGGCGATCTCCTGCGGAGACAGACCACAGTCGCTTGCCTGTGGTGCCATCTAGGGCGAACAGCTGCCCACCGCCGGTCGCCACCACCACGTCTCCGGTGATGGTCGGTCGTGAGTCGACGCTGCCGTTGTAGTGCCAGGCTTTGCCGTCGAGGGTGACCGCGCTGAGCCCGCTCGCGGTCACGCCGACCGCCAGCGCCACCCCGACCGGGAGCTTTTGGGCTTGGGTTTCTCGGCGCAGGTTCGTGATCGACTTGCCGCCGTCGTCCTGCCACTGGGTGTTGAACGCGCCTGACAATGAGTTGGAGCTGCCGCAAGCGCTCGCGCCCAACAAGCTGGCGGTCAGTGAAATTGCCGTAAGGAAGCGAACTGAGCTGAGCCGTCGGCCCAGCGCTGCGCTCCGGGTAAGATGTGCTGGCTGATTCATTCGTCGTCCTCGTCGTCCTCATCATCATCGCTTGGCTTGCCCTTGCCGACGGCCTTGACCGCGGCGTCGAGCGCCTGCTTGACGCGCTTGCTCCAGTCCTTAGGCCAACGCTCGCCGACATCGGCGAGGTACTTCCCTGCCTCTGCCGTGCCGAGCTCACGCAGGCGACCGATGATGGCGATCTTCTCGTCGTCGCTCATGCTTGTTGCCGGGCGGAACAGCATTTGGTCTAGCCCCGAGGTGATGACGTCGAACGGCACCTTGCCGATCCGCTTCAGAAACTGACCGCAGCTCTCCGCGTCGCACAGCTGACCGATCGACACCGCGGCCTCGCCGACGTTGTGGTCGAAGGCCCTGAACAGGTCAGGTAGCGCCTCCTTGGCTCCCAGGCTGCCCAGGGCTCCGGCGGCGACTCCGCGCACCACGGGATCGCGGCTGCGCAGGCCGCGGCGCAGCGCCTTGATGGCGTCGGCACCTTTGGTGTGAGCCAGCGCTTTGGCGGCCGCCTGGCGCACGGCTGGGACTCGATGTCGGACGTAGGGCGCGATGGCGGCGCTCGAGCTTGGATCTTCTAACTTGCTGGTCGCTTGGATGATTTGGGTCAGCAGCGCGGTCGAGCTGCCCTTCTTGAGCAGGCTGTTGAGCGTCGGAACGATGGGCTTTGCCGCGGCTCCCGCTGCCTTGACCGCGTCGAGACCAGCCTGGATCTGTTCGGTGTCTCCGCTGAGCAGCTGCTTCTTTACAGCCTCGGTGTTGAACGCCTGCGCACCTTTGGCAGGCGCTGCCGCCACGCTTGAGCTGGCGACGCAGCTGGCGCTGATCAGTGCGAGGGCGAGGACGGCGCGCGCGCTGGCAGCGGCGAGTGCTCGGCGCCCGCAGGTCACTGGGCGGCTGCTCAGCGCGCTAGGCTGGCGGGCGGCTTGGCGCATGGACTGGCTGTTCGACATCGCTACTCCCCTCAAGTGCTCGGGTTCGCTGGCGTGCTCCCGACGCGGCTATGCTGTATCGCAGCGTGGGAGTCGCGCAAAGTCAGAACAACCTCTAACCTTCCGAGCCTGACATGAGCAACCGCAGCGACCCGCGCGACGTCGGCCTGCCGACCCACGCGAGCTTTCCCCCACTCCCGGCCATTACGCTCCAGGTGCGCTCCGAGGATCACGCGGCGCCGCCGGGGTTCTTGAGGCTCATGCGCCACCAGCTCCAAGCGCGCTATCCGGACGGCAGCCTGAGTGAGCCGTTCGTCTACGATCAGGTGGGCCGCAAGGCATTGGACGCGGTGGTCATCGTCGCGCACTACCTGCGAGGCGGTGAGCGTTGCGTGGTCTTGAGGAGCGCGCTGCGGCCCCCGGTCGCGCTGCGTGACGCCGCAGCTTCGCCGGTCCCGGAGTCCGGCGAGCGCGGGCTATGGGAGCTGCCCGCGGGGCTGGTCGAGGCCGACGAGCGCAGCGCAGCTGGCCTAAGGCGCTGCGCTGCGCGCGAGCTGCTTGAGGAGACGGGCTTTGACTGTCCGCCGGACCAGTTCATGGAGCTCGGGCCGAGCAGCTACCCTGCGCCTGGGGTGATCGCTGAGCGGCACTTTTTTTTCTATGTAGAAATCGATCCCGCTAGCTGCGGCGAGCCGACGCTGGACGGTTCAGCGCTAGAAGCCAACGCTGTGGTGTTTGGTGTCCCGCTGAGCAAGGCGCTAGGAGCGTGCCGCGCGGGCGGGCTCGAGGACGCAAAGACCGAGCTCGGCCTGCGTCGGTTGCAAGACTTGGAGCAGAGCGGCACGCTCTAGGAGAAGCCCCGTGAAGCCTCGGGTCATCGTCGTCGCCAAGCGCTCAACCTACGCGCATTTCGTGGAAGAGCAGCGCGATCGACGCGTAGAGCGGCTGTTAGAGCGTCAAGATCCGACGGTGAGGCGCTGGCGCGCGGCTCATGAAGCCCACCAAAAGACGCTGCAGGCCGTGGAAGATGAGCTCTCGCGGCTCGGCGCACGCAGCATGATCCTGCGAAAAACCCAGGCGGTGTTCGACGCGTCTAGCTGCGACTTGGTGGTCACCGTGGGCGGCGACGGCACGTTACTCACCGCGTCCCATCACGTGAAGAGCGTGCCGATGCTGGGCGTCAACAGCTCGCCCAAAGACAGCGTTGGGTTTTTCTGTGCGGTTAATAGAACTACGCTGCGTGCGGCCCTGGCGCGCGCGCTGGCAGGCGAGCTCCCGGGCGTCCAGTTGTCGCGCATGGAGGTCGAGGTCAACGGTCGGGTGCGCTCGCGGCGCGTGCTCAATGAGGCGCTGTGCTGTCACACCTCGCCCGCCCACACCTCGCGCTACATCCTGCGCTACGGGCGGATCACCGAACAGCACCGCTCAAGCGGCTTCTGGATTGGTCCTGCTGCCGGCTCCACCGCTGCTCAGCGCTCGGCGGGTGGGCGCGTGCTGCCGTTGACCTCGAAGAAGCTACAGCTGGTGGTGCGTGAGCCCTACGTTCCAGCGGGCGAGGAGTACCGCCTTCAGCGATTCCTTGTGGAACCAACCAAGAGCGTAAAGGTTCAAATCAAGATGCACGACGCCGCGCTGTACCTGGACGGCCCTCACCTGGACATCGGGCTGCGCCTGGGCGACCAGGTGGTGTTCCGCCTGAGCCCTGAGCCGCTGATGCTGCTCGGCTTGGGCCGTGGGCGGCGGCCGCTGGCGGCCAGGTAGTCTATCGGGTGGAGCGACAGCGACCGCCGCCCCAGCGCGCTCCCTCCACCCCCGGACTGCTGGGCTGTTGGCGCTTGGCAGGGGCGCGTGTCGGCGCGCTGCGCTGTGCGCAAGATCACTGGAGTGCTCGTTCCAGTCAGGATTCTTCAGGGTCTGGAGTTGTGTGGTCGAAGAAATTCAACGGACCTTGAAGGCCGATTTGCGCCTGCCTTGGACGCTTTAGGCCCGGAGCTTGCTAAGCGGCCCGCGGGCCGGCCTTGCGTTGCAAGCCGTCCCGAATATGTTGTGCGCCCCCGCCATGGCTACAGAACGCTCACTTGTCATCGTCGAGTCCCCCGCAAAGGCGCGAACTATCGCAGGATTTCTCGGAAAGGGCTTCATCGTGGAGTCCTCCATCGGGCACATCCGCGACCTGCCCAAGCGGGCGAGCGATATTCCAGCGCAGTATAAGAAGGAGAGCTGGGCGCGGCTGGGCGTGGACGTCGAGAACGACTTCCAGCCGCTGTACGTGGTCGACGCCGACAAGAAGAGCCACATCCAGAAGCTCAAAGATCTTTTGAAGGGGGCGGATCAACTCTTCCTCGCAACCGATGAAGATCGCGAAGGAGAGAGCATCGCTTGGCACTTGCTCGAGGTGCTGAAGCCCAAGGTGCCGGTCAAGCGCATGGTGTTTCACGAGATCACCAAGCGCGCGATTCAGGACGCCATCGATAATCCGCGGGAGCTGGATCGGCGCCTGGTCGATGCCCAGGAGGCGCGGCGGATTCTGGACCGGCTGTACGGCTACGAAGTCTCGCCGGTGCTGTGGAAAAAGATCATGCCGAAGCTGTCGGCAGGCCGGGTACAGAGCGTCGCCACGCGCATCATCGTGGCCCGAGAGCAGGAGCGCATGCGCTTCCGCACCGCGCAGTACTGGGGCATCGACGGGAGTTTCCGCACGCGGAACCCCGCGCAGGATGAGCCGGGCGCCGGTAAGTTCGAGGCCAGCTTGCTCGGCGTGGACGGTAAGCGCGTCGTGTTGGGCAAGGACTTCGACGACCAAGGCAAGCTGAAGAAGGGCGACCTGCTGCTGCTGGACGAAGCCGCGGCGACGAGCTTGGCGCAGGGCCTGGCTGAGGCGCCGGCCAAGGTGTTGTCGGTCGAGCGCAAACCAAACAAGCGCAGCCCTGCGGCGCCGTTCATGACCAGCACGCTGCAGCAGGAGGCTGGGCGCAAGCTACGTTTCACTTCCGCACGGACTATGCGTGCAGCGCAGCGCCTGTACGAGAACGGCTACATCACCTACATGCGTACCGACAGCACCACGCTGTCGCCTGCGGCCATTGGCTCCGCGCGCGCGCAGATCGAGAAGATGTACGGCAAAGAGTACCTGCCGAGCGCGCCGCGGGTCTACAAGAGCAAGGTCAAGAACGCGCAAGAGGCCCACGAGGCGATCCGCCCCGCGGGTGACGTGTTCCGGCTGCCCGACCAAGTGGGCCCTGGTGTGGACCCCGACGAAGCCAAGCTGTATGAGCTGATCTGGAAGCGCACCGTCGCCTCACAAATGGCCGACTCGCGGGGTGAGAGCATTTCTGTGCGGATCAGCGCGAAGGCCAAAGATGGTCGGGCGGCGGAGTTCGGGGTAAGCGGCAACACCATCATTTTCCCCGGATTTTTGCGGGCATACGTCGAGGGCAGCGATGACCCAGCCGCGGAGCTGGGAGACAAAGAAAAGCACCTGCCGGCCATGAAGCAGGGCGACTCGCTAGATTGCCTCAAGTTTGTTCCGCAGGGTCATGAAACGCAGGCTCCGGCGCGCTACACAGAGGCATCGCTGGTGCGCCGGTTAGAGGAGTTGGGGGTGGGGCGGCCTTCAACTTACGCTTCGATCATCAGCACCATTCAGGCCCGCGGCTATGTTTGGAAGAAGGGCGCGGCGCTCGTGCCTTCGTTCACTGCGTTCGCGGTGGTGGCGCTGTTAGAGCAGCACTTTGGCGACCTAGTGGACTACGCCTTTACCGCGCGGATGGAAGATGAGCTTGACTCAATCGCCAGCGGCGACGAGTTGGCCGTGCCGTGGCTGAAGCGCTTCTATTTTGGCCTCAAGCCGCGCGGGGGCGGAGATGGCTCGGGTGGGCCAGGCTCCGACGCTGGCTCGTCTGCTGCGCTGACGGGCCTGGACCTTGGCCTGCGCTCGCTGGTCGCTGATCGCCTCGGTGAGATCGACGCGCGCGCCATCAACTCACTGCCCATCGGCAGCGATGAGTCTGGCCGCGAGATCGTGGTGCGTGTCGGCCGCTACGGCGCCTACCTCCAGCGCGATGAGGACCGCGCGAGCTTGTCGGAGGAAATGGCCCCCGATGAGCTGACTGTTGAGAAGGCGAGCGAGCTGCTGGATGCGCCGAGCGGTGATCGCGAGCTCGGCGCGGACCCAGAGACTGGGCTGCCGGTGTTCGTGCGCACGGGGCGCTTTGGTAGTTATGTCCAACTTGGAAGCGCGGGCGAGGGCAAAGAGAAGCCGAAGACTGGCAGCTTGCTCAAGACCATGGACCCCGCGACGATGCTGCTCGATGACGCGCTCCGAGTCCTGAGCTTGCCGCGTGAGGTAGGCGTCGGCCCCGACGGCAAGCTGATCACGGCGCAGCTAGGCAAGTTTGGTCCTTATTTGCGCATGGGAACAGATAGCCGCAGCCTGGAGCACGAAGAGCAGGTCTTCACGGTGACGCTGGAGCAGGCGCTGGTGATCTTCGCGCAGCCCAGGCAGCGTGGCCGCCAAGCGGCCGCCGCGCCGCTCAAGGAGATCGGCAACGACCCGGTGAGCGGCGGGCTGATCACGCTGCGCGAGGGGAGGTTTGGTCCCTACGTCACTGATGGGGAGACCAACGCGAGCCTGCGCAAGGACGACAGCCCCGACAGCATCGGCCTAGACCGCGCGGCAGAGCTGCTCGCCGATCGGCGCGCGCGAGGCCCGTCGAAGAAGAAGGCCAAGAAGAAGACCGCCAAGAAGAAGGCCGCGAAGAAGGCGACCAAGAAGGTGAGTCCAAAGGCGGTGGGCGGGGACAAACCTGCGGTCAAGAAGCTGGCGAAGAAGAAGACCGCCAAGAAGGCGACCAAGAAGGTCGCCTCCAAGAAGGTGGCTGCCAAGCCGGCCAGCGTTGAGCCAGCTACGGAGAGCGGGCACAGCGGCCCGCTGCCCAAGGCTAAGCCGGTGAAGAAGCCCGGGCCGACTGACTCGGCCGACTTCGTCGGCTGAGTTGGCCGAGGGCGGGCTCGTCGCAAACTCAGACACGGGGGTCGCGCGATTTGCACACGGTCGAAAACCGCACTAGGCCTAGACCATGCGCCAACAGCGGTCAGCGTTGATTCAGTCAGCCCCTCGCGCCTGCGAGCGCCGCCAGCGTGGGTCTGCGCTGGTGTGGGGCTTCGCGTTTGCTTCCGTGGGGCTTGCCGCGTTGCTCGGGTGCCAGCCAGTGCCCGCGCAGCAGCCCGACGCTCAGCCGACCACCGTCACTACGCCGAGCGTCGCTGCCAGCGTGACCGCCGCCCCAGCGGCTGAGCCACGAGACGCGGCCCCAGCGCCCGCGCCGGAAGATCCCGAGCCGGCACCAAGCGGCGCAGCCGTGCAGTGCCCGCCGCGCCGAGCGGACGCGGGGCCTATCATGTGCACGCGAGAGTACCGGCCAGTGTGTGGGGTGGTGGACACCGGCGTGCGCTGCGTCACCACCCCCTGCCCCTCCGTGCAGTTCAAGACGTTCGGCAACGGCTGCACGGCTTGCGCTGATCCTAAGACGATTAGCTACCGTCCGGGCGCTTGCGGGGCAGACGACGCGAAGCGGTAAACATTACCATGGAGTAATGGACTGGCGCCGCGAGCGTGTACCTAGCGCTCGGTGAGGCGTCGCGGCTCGCCTAGGCTTCAGGCGAAGAGCCCGCTGCGCGCGGTCTCAGAGATGGCCACGACCGCGGGGTGCTTTAGTTTGCGGTGCGCTGAGATAGCGTAGAAGCGCTCGCGTACGCCAGCGGCGTCACCTAGGCAGCGCACGCCGTATTGTCGGCAGAATTCGCGCTTCATCACGGTCGGCGCGGGAAAGATCCCGACGCCGTCGGCGCCGAAGACCTTCATCAGCGCGCTGTCTGCGAACTCGGCTACCACGCGGGGCTGAATCGCGCGGCGGTTGAACCACTGATTCAACGCGCGCCGCAAGGTGAGATCTTCGAGCGGCAGCAACAGCGGGGCGTCGTTGAGGCAAGCTGGGAACTTGCCGGTGAGGGTGCGCGAGAGCTCCGCTGTCCCAAAGAAGCTCACGCCCGTCTCACCCAGCAGGTGGTTGTATGCGCGCACACTGCTGCCGGGAGGAACTGGAGCATCGGAGATCAGGATGTCCAGTTGGTGAAGCGCGAGATCTGCTAGCAGCTTGTCGAACGACCCCTCGTGACACACCAGCCGCACTGGCTCTGGCATGTCAAGGGCGGGCTGCAGCAACTGGCGCACGACGAGTTTAGGGACCACATCGACGACCCCCACGCCGAGCCGCAGCGGCTTTCCAACCGCGCGCCCCTGCACTGTATCCACCAGCTCTCTTCCGAGCGCGAAGATCTCGTCGGCGTAGCGATAGACGACCCGCCCCATCTCCGTGAGCGAGAGCTTGCGACCGACCTTCTCGAAGAGCTTCTCGCCCAGCCGATCTTCTAGCGTGTGGATTTGCGCGCTCAAGGTCGGGTGGGAGAGCTTGAGCACTTTTCCTGCGGGAACTAGCCCACCCTCCTTGGCCACGACCCAGAAGTAGTGGAGGTGGTGATAATTCAGCCATTCCATACGCCCTAATATGTAAGGTAAATCTACAAATTTAGAAGAGATTTCGTAATGGTCGACACGACGCGCGGGTCTTAGGAAGGTGGAAGCTCACCCCGAAAGCTCAGCTTTGACCATGCAAACTATCGGCTCCCCTCTGCTTTGGGCAGGCTTCCTCCTGTTCGTCCTGCTCATGCTCGCCATCGATCTTGGGGTCTTTCACCGCGAGCCGCATGAGGTCAGCTTGAAGGAGGCTGGGGCTTGGAGCGCCGTCTGGGTGTGCCTGGCGCTGTGCTTCAACCTCGGGGTTTGGCATTGGTTCGGCGAGGAGCGCGCGCTGGAGTTCACGACTGGGTACGTGATTGAGAAGGCGCTCGCCGTAGACAACATCTTCGTGTTCGTGGTGATCTTTTCGGCGTTCGCGATCCCTGCGGTCTACCAACACCGAGTGTTGTTCTGGGGCGTGCTCGGCGCGCTCGCGCTACGGGCCGTCTTCATCTTGCTCGGCGCGGCCTTCATCCAGCGCTTCCATTGGGCGATGTACGTGTTCGGCGTGCTCTTGGTGATCACTGGGCTCAAGTTGCTGCTGCAGGGAAACGACGCTGTCCAGCCTGAGAAGAACCTGTTCGTGAGGGCCGTCCAGAAGGTCATCCCGGTCACCACCGAGTTTGCTGGTGATCGCTTCAGCGTCGTCAAGCAGGGGCGCCGCTACGCCACGCCGCTGCTGCTGGCGCTGGTGGCCGTCGAGGTGACAGACGTGATCTTCGCGGTGGATTCCATCCCAGCGATCTTCGCCATCACCAGCGATCCGTTCATCGTCTTCACCTCCAACATCTTCGCGATCTTGGGTCTGCGCTCGATGTACTTCCTGCTGGCGGGGGTGATCTCGAAGTTCGTCTACTTGAAGGTAGGGTTGTCAGTCGTGCTGTTGTTTGTCGGCGTAAAGATGCTGATCGTGGACGTATACAAGGTGCCGGTGGGCGCGTCGCTGTTGATCATCGCCGGTATCCTAGCGGCGTCAGTCGTGGTCTCCATCAGATCCATAAGGAAGTATGGGATGCCCGAGTGATAATCGGCGTATCGTGCGCGCTGGCATGAACGGGGTTGAATGAAGAGCGAGCAAGAACGCCACGCCGGCCCTGGAGGTCCACCCGAGGCGTGGGAACCGCTGAGCCGCGTGACTCGAGCTGCGACGATACCGGTCCTGCGCTTCATGCGGATCGAGGCTGCCAGTGGCGTGTTGTTACTCGTCGCCACCGTGAGCGCGCTGCTGCTAGCCAACTCGAGCCTGGCCGCGGGCTACTCCAACTTCTGGGAGGCGCCCGTCGCGATCAGCGTGGGCCCGCTCGCTCTTGAACGCAGCCTGCGCTGGATCGTGAACGATGGCTTGATGGTCATCTTCTTCTTCGTGGTCGGCTTGGAGATCCGCCGGGAGATGTACGCTGGGGCGTTGGCGACTTGGCGGGGTGCGGCGCTGCCGATGGCTGCCGCGGCGGGAGGCATGCTGGTGCCCGCCCTGGTGTACATCGTGGTCGCGGGCGCTCCCGAGACTCGCTCCGGCTGGGGCGTACCGATGGCCACCGACATCGCCTTCGCCCTTGGGATCTTCGCGCTGCTCGGCAAGCGGGTCCCGGTGTCGCTGCGCGTGCTGCTGTTAGCGGTGGCGGTGATCGATGACGTGGGGGCGATACTGGTGATCGGCCTGTTTTACAGCTCGGGTGTCTCGCTGCCGGGTCTGCTGGTCGCCGGCGTGGCGCTTGTTGCGATTGTGGTCCTGCAACGCATGGGCGTCCGCGCGAAATTCGCATATGTCGTGTGCGCCCTCGTTGCGTGGGCGGCGATCTACAGCGCCGGCATCCACCCGACGATCGCTGGCGTGCTCGTCGGCTTACTCACCCCGGTCCGTGCCTGGTTTGGACCGCAAGGATTCGTCACTGACGTGCAGCGACATTTGGAGCCGCTCAGCGACGCCGACGCGGTCTCGCCAGAGGAATTTCAACGCTCGTTAAACTTAGTCGACGTGGCTCGGCGCGAGGCGCTCTCGCCAGCTGAGTCGCTGATTGAGAGCCTGCACTCTTGGGTGGCTTTCGGCATCATGCCGTTGTTCGCGCTGGCCAACGCTGGTGTGCTCTTGTCTGGCGAAGCTCTGGAGGCTCACGGGGCGGTCGCCGCCGGAGTCGCGTTGGGACTGCTGGTTGGCAAGCCGGTGGGGGTGCTCGGCTTCACTTGGCTCGCCCTAAAATGCCGCGTGGCAATCTTGCCTGATCTGCTGAACGGTCGACACCTGGTGCTGCTGGGGTGCGTGACGGCCGTTGGGTTCACGATGTCCCTGTTCATCGGGCAGATCGCGTTCTCGGACGCAGGTGCGCTGGGAGCGGCGAAGCTCGGGGTGCTGGCCGCGAGCGGCGTCGCGGCTGGGGCCACCTTGCTGCTAGGCCGCTTCTTACTCCCAGGCGAACAGGCCCGACTAGACGCTGCGCAGCGGGCTGGGTAGGCGCAGCACGCGCGCGCCGCGAGGCGGTGGGTCAAAGGGTGGCAGCGCCAGCACCAGGCGCTCGATGGCCGGGCCCATGTCCCTGAGCGCGGCCTCGGCGTGCAGCTCAGACCAGCCGTGCGCAAAGCAGATCAGGAGCCAGTAGATACCGGTCACGCGGCGCCCGATCAGGACCTGTGATTCAAGATCTGCGCGGAAACGATCTTCGTGGTGGTGCACTCCGGGAGGGTGACTCGCGGGCGCTTTAGCTTTCAAGCTGTCCAGCTGCGCGACCAACGCGGCGGCGCACGCCGCTCGAGCGTAGTGCTCCGGATCGATGCTCTCTTGCAGACGCTGCACCTGACCGCTGAGGGCGCGCTGGCGGGCCCGGCTCGCGAGCCCAGCCTGGTCGAACGCGCTGGCGATGGCTGCGTCCAGCTCGAGCTTGTCTAGCTGCATCAGCGGTTGCAAAGCCAGTCCGGCGGCTTTGGCCTCGGCTTCTGCTTCCGTGAGGGAACGAAGGCTAGGCTGATCGACGTCGACGCTCAGCCCGCTGCTCGACCACACGAGGGGGCACTGCTCGTCGACGACCATCACCAACTCGGCAGCAGCGCGCGCGCGGAGAGCGTCAAGTTGCTCGCCGAGCCGCCGATCCGCAGGGGGCTCGCGGCGCATCGCCTGATGGCTATCCAGCGCGACCCGCGTGTCTTCAAAGCTTGCCATCAACAGATCGAGGCGAGCCCGCAGCGCGTCCGGATCTGCGGGGATTTCCTCAAACACCACGACGACGCGCTGGGCATGACCTAACTCGAGCCAAACGAGCTTTGGGTCTTGGGGCGGCTCTCCACCGATCTCAAAGCGCGCGTCGGACCCGCCGAGCTGGCTCTTGGCCAGCTCAAGGAGTCGCAGTGCTGCCAGGGACATTGGTGGAGCCTAGCAGAGTTCCCTGGCTTTAGCGCTGGCGCCGCCGGCGTAGCCCCGCCAACGCGAGCCCAAGCACGCCGACCACGCCGAGACCTGAGGGCGCACCACCAGAGCTCTGCCCAGGCGTGCTGCAGCTACAGCCTTCGTCGTCCGGGACCTTGAACGGCTTGTCTGGGATAGTGCCGCCGTCGCCCACGAATCCGCCGGCGCCGCCGATCGATACACTGCCAGCGCTACCGCCAACGGCGTTGCCGCCAATCCCTGCGGAACCACCGTTGCCAGAGCCGCCAGTTGCTGCGCCGGCTGCACCGCCCGCACCAGCCACGCCTCCGGTCGCGCCGACACCTCCGGTCGCTGTGCCGCCGACGCCTCCAGTCGCTGCTCCGCCTACGCCCCCAGTGCCGGCTGCTCCGCCAGTCGCTGCTCCGCCAGTCGCTGCTCCGCCGGAGCCGCCGGTGGCTGCGCCGCCAGTGCCGCCAGTTGCCGCGCCGCCGGAGCCGCCGGTGGCTGTGCCGCCGGAGCCGCCAGTCGCCGCGCCGCCGGAGCCGCCGGTGGCTGCGCCGCCGGAGCCGCCAGTCGCCGCGCCGCCGGAGCCGCCGGTGCTTGTTCCGCCAGTCGCCGCGCCGCCGGAGCCGCCGGTGGCTGTGCCGCCGGAGCCGCCAGTCGCCGCGCCGCCGGAGCCGCCGGCGCTTGTTCCGCCGGTACCTCCGGTGGTTGCTCCGCCGGTTCCAGTTCCGCCGGTTCCAGTTCCGCCGGTTCCAGTTCCGCCGGTTCCAGTTCCGCCGGTGGCCCCGACGCCGCCGGTGCTTGTTCCGCCAGTCGCCGCGCCGCCGGTGCTTGTTCCGCCAGTGGATGCTCCGCCGGTGGATGCTCCGCCGGTGGATGCTCCGCCAGTGGATGCTCCGCCGGTGGATGCTCCGCCGGTTGCCGCGCCGCCGGCTCCCGCGTCAGGGACTACAGGGCACGGGTTCGGCTTGCGCAGCGGCGCGGTACCCACATCCGCGAGGATATAGTCGGCGCCGCAGGCGATGTTCACCATGTCGGGCGACCCGTTGCCCTCTTTCTGGATCTCAGTTTGTCGCGGCGAAGTGAAGCACCCGTTGATGCCCTCCCAGACGACATCGGAGACCGCCGCGCCGGTGGAGTCGTAGAACGCCAGGCCGTCGCTGTCGCCGTTTTGCAGCATGTCTGCTGCTAGGTTTCCGGTGGTGCTGGTGGTGATGTCACACGCCGTAATGCTGCTGCCGTGGCCACAGATCACCACGTAGTCATCGTTCGGGATGGCGACGTTGGCCAGGTCGACGGTCCAGGCCACCGAGCAGCTCCTGGGGTTGGTACCACTGACGTGCACCAGCTTGCTCAAGTCGCAATCACCCAGCGTGGTTGCGGCTGTCGCCGAGGTGCGCACCACATGCAGCTCGATCACGTTGGCGGTGTCGGTGCTGGGGTTGTCGTAGTTCACCTTGGTGAGTTCCACGCGGCAATCCGCGCTGCTTGCCACCACCACAGCCTCCTGATCGCTCCCGACGGAATCGGCAGGGGAACCTGAGTTGTCACCGCAGGCGACGAACGCGGTGACAGAGAACGGAAGCACCGCACCGAACAGCGCCGCGCGAGATCGAAATTTGGACATGGCCATGAGGATCTCCAGACTTCACTCTCGCGTCAACAGCCACGCCAGCCTGGGTTTATATCCAGCTCTACTGGATCCGCGCTGCGAGCCGCTTCGCGCGCTACACTGTTGATTTACGGCCGTTGATTTACGGCCGTTGATTTACAGCCGTGGTTATGCAGCTGTGGTTGTCCAGCTTTGTGCAGCTGTGGTTGTCCAGCTTTGTGCAGCTGTGGTTGTGCAGCTGTGGTTGTGCAGCCGTGGTTATGCAGCCGTGGTTATGCAGCTGTGGATAAGGCCGCGCGAAGAGCGCGCTCAAGGCAGGCGCACGCACAGCCCTCGCGCGCCGCAAGATTTGTGCGACTTAATGAGCTGCCTAGACTGCGCGCCAAGCGCCTTGCCACGCTGGTGTAAGTCGCTGCATGCTGCGCTGTTGCAACTCCATACTGGCATCGCGCAGCGGTTGATCCGCGGGGCGCGGTTCTACGCATGAGGAAACACCTATGGCGAAGCTCGTACCGTGTCAGAATTGTGGTGGCCTGCTGCCGAGGCCTGCATGTGCCTCGAATCGCCCGCTGAGCTGCCCTCATTGCGATACTTCAAGCGGCAGCGTTATCCTGAGCCGCGGCGAACCCGTGAGCCGTGACGACTTGGCGAGCCGCCGCCACGTGGTGAGCTGCGGCGACGTGGCGAGCCGCGGCGCCGTGGCCGTTGCCTCGGGCGAGCGTCCGGAGAACGCTGGCTCGCCGCTCCGACGGCGAGGGCGGACGCTTCCGACGCGCCTGACGCAAGTCGCCATTGGTGGCAGCTTAGCCATGACCCTGATGGCTTGTTATGGCGCGCCCCAAGCCTACTACAACGACCCGGGCTATCCAGATCCGCAGCTCGACGGCGACGGAGATGGCTTCGGCGCAGCAGACGACTGCGACGACCGGGCTCCGGAGATCCATCCCGGGGCGCCAGATGTGGCTGGTGACCAGATCGACAGCGACTGTGACGGCAGCGACGCGCCTAAGCAACAGTTCGCAGAGCCGCCATCAAGCAACCAACAGCTGCAGGTCGCAGAGCCACCCGCTGGATCTGTTGTGCCCGAGTAGTCGTTGTAGCTGCGGTGGCCCCAGCCGATTGGAGGCGCGCGCTGCCGTGCGCCACGCAGATCGAGCCATGCCAATTCCTTGCGGAATTGGCATAGGATTTGTCGAGCTTCGCGCGCTGCATAGCTAGCCCACGGAGCGCGCTGGCCGTCGCGTGATTTGCACTAGCTCCGCCGCCGGCAGCGGCTGGGGCAGCGGTGCGTTGAAGGCCTCTACCACCAGGTCGAAGCGCCCGTTGTCGAAAGGCTGACCTGGCGCGGCCTGGGCTGAAACCAAGCGCTCGCGCAGGCCCCGCTTCTGAAACTGCGTCGCGCGAAAATGGCAATAGGGGTTGTTGCCCGGCTTACCTAGCAGCGCGTGGGCGGTGAAGCTGCAGCCGCCGAGGCAGGTCTCCGCGAACACGCACTCGCGGCAGTAGCCCCACAACGCGTCTACCCCGCGGTCACGGGCGAAGGCCAGCTCCGGCGCCTGATCCCAAATCTGCTGCAACGGTCGCTCGCGGAGGTTGCCGCCCACGTAGTGCTGCGTTTGCAGCGACGGGCAGCCCTTGACCGCGCCGTCTGATTCGATGCCCAGCACATAGCGGCCGGCTTGGCAGCCTGCCCAGTGATCTTCACCAGCCGGGCTAGGGGAGCGCAACAGCGCCTCTTCTTTGCCGAAGTAGCCGAGGTTATTGCCAGGTAAAATCGTGATGCCGTGAGTAAACGCTCGCCGCTTGAGCTCGGCGACCCTGGGTAAGAGATCGAGCAACTCCCAGGGTTGCAAGATCAACTCGGTGCGGTCCGCCGCGCGGCCCAGTGGAGCGGTCAGCTGCAGCTGCCAGGCGCGGATGCCGTGACCGCGTAGCACGCCATACAGCGCCTCCAGGTCGCCTTGGTTTAGGCGGTTGATGTTGGTGTTGGCGGTGACCAGGATGTGCGCCTCGCGGCAGGCGGTGAGCGCGCCCGTCGCGAGGTCGAAGCTGCCGTGGAGGTTACGCATGCGGTCGTGGGTGTCGCGCGAGCCGTCTACGCTCACAGAGACTTGACGGAGCCCTGCCGCGCGCATCGCGCGGGCGAGGCTCGCGTCGACGCCGCGCCCACCAGTGGTCAGCGTTGGGTGAATCCCTGCGGCACTAAGCGCGGCTACGACTTCCAGGAAGCCGTCGTGCAGGTAGGCCTCTCCACCGATCAGCACCACCTCGCGCGCGCCCGCTGTTGCCAGTTGTTGCACCACCTCCAGCGCCTCGGTGGTGCTCAGCTCATCAGGTCGCGCCACGCCCGCCCGCGACCCACAATGCGTGCAGGCGTGGTCGCAGCGCAGGGTGAGCTCCCACACCACGTACGCCGGGAAGAAGTCCCGAGACAGTACGTTCAAGCGCCGGCGGCTCATGCGCTAGTGTCGCTCACTTCGGTTCTTCAAGGATACAATTTTCATCGCAGCCGTCGCCTGGCTCGCGAGCACCATCGTCGCACTGCTCAAAGGTCTCCGTGAAGCCATCTCCGCAGCTGGGTACCAGCGTCACCCAAAACTTGGTCGTCTCGGCGTCGTCCTCGCTCAGGCCGTCAATCGCCAGGGCCTGGGGGCCATAAGCCTTGAAGCTGAGCTCACCGCTCGCGCTGGGACCTTGGCAGTCGATCTCCACCCGATCCTCACACGTCCAGCGCGCGACGCTGAGGTTGACGTCGCCGCTCCAATGCAGGGTCAAGGTCCCTGGTTCGTCTGGGAATGCAGCAAATACGCGGGTGTTCGTCTCACCATTTCCGCATGAAACCGCGCCGCCGGCGTAGGCCGCTGCTTTGCCGAGGGTCTCTCCAGAGCTCAGCGTGGGAAACGCCGAGCAGCCCTCAACGTCAACGTTTGGGCCGCCGTAGCAGGCCATCAGCGTCATGCTGGTCGCCACTCCCAGCGCTACTCCGGCGAGCTTGCGCTTGGCGTGTCTTGGCTGCGGGCTGCGGCTGTTGCAATGTGGGCAGTGGCTCTCGTTCGGAGGCAGGAAGCCGCGGCACGCGGCGCAGAGTGCGAGCATCGCCGCGGACGTTAGCGAGGATCGTGCCAGCGGACCAAGCAAGCCCCGCGCGAGCCCCGCGTTGCGCTTGTCGTCTGAACAGCTCGGCGACAGCGTGGGCCAGCCCGTGCTCGCGTCGCTTCTGGTGTGACAGCGCTGTCCGAGCCGCTCAGCAGCTGGTTCACACGGTTCACGCTTGATCGGGGGCTGCTATCGTCAGCTAGCCTAGGGGGGTGGAGGGGCGGCTCTGAGCGCTACAGCGCCGGCGGTGTCGCGCCGCCCGGCGGCCGGCGGTGCGTTCGCGCTGGGCGTGGTCCAGCTGGGGCGCACCACGCGGAAAGTGTTACTCACACCACGCCGTATTTCGAGCGGCCCGAGACCCGAACCCTGGCAAGCTGAGTGAATCCGTTGATTACACCACGGAAATTCGCAGCGCGCTGATCTTCGTCGAGTTTCACGGGCTTCAATTTGTGGGCTGCGATGATAGCATCCCCACCACTATGCAGTCACACACAGGGACAGGGGCGGCGGTGGTGGGCACGGTGCGGGGCGAGCGCGAGAGGGCGCGCCGGAGACCGTGGGGTGTTGGAGCAGCGGTGCTGATCGTCTTGGCGCTGCTGGCGTGTAAGAAGGAGTCGGCGCCCGCCACCCCGCTGGTGAACATGAAGGCCACGGGCAAGTTCGTCGGCAACTACAGAATTGAATCCGCGCAGAACCCGGGTGGAGGATCCTACTCTGGCGACGTCGCCATCAAGCAGCAGGGCGAGGTGTACCGCCTCGATTGGAAGCTGGCTTCTGGCGCGCAGTTCGGCGTCGGGATCGAGAGTGGGCCGGCGCTGGGCGTCGGTTTGGCAGAAGCCGAACCGTTCGGCGTGGTGATGTACCTGGTCAACGGCGGTGAGCTGAACGGCACCTGGGCCCTGCCATCCAGCCCCAAGCTCGGCTCGGAGCAGCTCTCGGGGCCTGCGGGGTTGAACGGCACCTACAAGATCGTGAAGGGCCTGAACCCTGATGGAAGTGAGTACACCGGGACGGTAGCCATCAGTCCACGTGGAAAATTATACGACGTGTCCTGGACCGTGCCGGGCAACGACTACAAGGGCACGGGCGTGCTCTCAGGTAACACCTTCGCGGTGGGTTGGGGGACCGGCAAGAACGTCGGCGTGGTGCTGTATACTGACGCCGCAGGGAAATTAAGTGGCCAGTGGGGGCAGCCCGCGGGCACGGAGTTGGGGCTGGAGACGCTGGCCAAGAAGTGACCCGCAGGCTCGAGCTGGCGGCGGCCGCGCTCGAGCAGCGCTGGCCTAGAAGCGGAAGGCGTCTCGGCCAGCGTAGACGGCGGACGTATCCAGCTCTTCAGCGATGCGCAGCAGCTGGTTGTATTTCGCCACCCGATCCGAGCGGCTGAGGCTGCCGGTCTTGATCTGCCCGGCGTTGGTGGCCACCGCCAGATCGGCGATGAAGGTGTCTTCGGTCTCGCCGGAGCGGTGAGAGATGACTGACGTGTAGCCCGCGCGGCTGGCCATCCGAATCGTATCGAGCGTCTCCGTGAGGCTACCAATTTGGTTCAGCTTGATCAGGATCGAGTTGGCGATGCCTTTGCTGATGCCATCTTTCAAGCGCTTCGGGTTGGTGACGAACAGATCATCGCCGACCAGCTGCACCTGCTTGCCAAGCTTATCGGTCAGCTGCTTCCAGCCGTCCCAGTCGTTTTGGTCTAGGCCATCTTCAACGCTGACGATGGGGTATTTTCCGCACAGCTCAGCGTAGATGGCGATCATCTCGGCGGAGGACTTCTTCTCGCCGCCGTACGTGTACTTGCCGTCCTTGAAGAACTCGCTGGCCGCCACGTCGAGGGCGATGCTGACGTCTTTGCCCGCCTTGTAGCCCGCGGCGTCGATGGCTTGCAGGATATGCTCCAGCGCCTGGTTGTTGTTGTCTAGGCGCGGCGCGAAGCCGCCCTCGTCGCCCACCGCGGTGGTCAGGCCGGCTTTGCTGAGGTTCTTTCTGAGCGCGTGAAAGATCTCTGCGCCCGCGCGGAGCGCTTTGGGGAAGCTCGAGACGCCCAGGGGGACGATCATGAACTCCTGAATTTCTAGGCCGTTGTCCGCGTGAGCGCCGCCGTTGATGATGTTCATCATGGGGGTGGGTAGGACCCGCGCCTGCACGCCGCCCAGGTAGTGCCAGAGCGGCAGCCCGAGGGTGTCTGCGCCGGCTCGCGCAGCGGCCATCGATACCGCGAGGATCGCATTGGCGCCGAGCTTGCCCTTGTTCGGGGTGCCGTCGAGCTCAAGCAGCGTCTCGTCGATGCCGGCTTGGTCTAGGGCGCTCATGCCTTCCAGCGCGGGGCCGAGCACCTTGTTGACGTTCTTGACGGCTTGCTTGACGCCTTTGCCTTCGTAGCGATTTTTGTCGCCGTCGCGGAGCTCCACCGCTTCGTGCTCGCCGGTCGAGGCGCCGCTCGGTACCGCCGCGCGACCGAAGCCGCTCATGGTCTGCACTTCCGCTTCCAGCGTGGGGTTGCCACGGGAGTCGAGGATTTCTCTTGCGCACACGTCAATGATCTCGGGCATGGGCTGGCGATATCATGAATGGCCCGGAGCATGAAAGCCGGGCCAGACCCAGCTTCAGTTTGGCGCTTCAGATTGGGTCTTCAGGCGTGAGCCTGGCCTCGCCGTGGGGCGCGCCGCCACGGTCGTCTGCAGGCGCTGCCTTGTCAGAGCGCCTCTGTTCACGTCGCCGCAGCACCGGGTCGAGCAGCGCCAAGAACAGCCAGAGCGAGCTGGTCCACTGGCCGAGGATGCGCCACAGGCTGAAGCGGCGCTCGAGGGTCACGTTGCTGGTCAGCGTGCCCACCTCCCACGCGCCGAGGGACTCGTGGGTGCGGCCGAACGCGTCGATGATGTACGACGGGCCTGCTTGCCCAGCGCGCACCAGCGGCAGCCCAGCCTCGATGGCGCGCAGCTTGGCTTGTTCGCTGTGGGTCCAGCCCAAGCGCGAGCGCCGCATGCCGCCGTCGTCGGACAGCACGACCAGCAGATCTGCGCCAGCGTTCGCGTGATGCACGGCCGCGGCTGGGTACATCGATTCGTAGCAGACCATGACGCCGACCCGTGTGCCCTCTACATCCGCGAGGAGCCAACGATCAGCGCGCTTGTGGCCCACCTCGATGAACGGCACCAGCTGCCGCTTCTCGACCACCCCTCGCAGCGTGGGTCGCCCCTTGCTGTCTCCGGTGAGCACGCCGACGCCGTTGACTGATTCCCAGCCTTCAAGCCCGCTGAAGCTGGCGCCGAACAGCACCCCCGTGCCCTGCGGCAGGTGCTCGGCGCTGAAGGGCGCGATGCGACGGATGGTCTCGGTGTCGGGGCGCAGGTGCCAGTCAAACGCGGTCTCAGGGAACAACAAAAGCTGCGCGCCAGCGTCTCGCCCAACGCGGTAGAGCGCTCCATAGTGTTCCTCTACGACTCTGCGGAAGGGACCTGGCCCGGTAGCCAGGCTGTAGAGCCAGCTTGGCACCGAGCCTTGGATGGCCGACACGCGGAGCGTCGCGCCTCGCGGCGCGGGGCTGGCGTGAACTCGGAGCACCCCAAAGCTCCAGGTGGCTACGCACACCACCAAGCCCGGCAGCCACTGGCGCCGCGCGCCTAGGCGCGAATCACCCGCCCACGCGAGCAGGTAGCTGGCAGCCGCTAGGCCGGTTACGAAGACCACGAACGAGACGCTCGCCGCGCCGAGCAGGCTCGCGACTTGAACGGGATAGACCTCGCTCGCCAACATGCCGCCGAAGAAGAACGGAAATGAGAACGCGCCGACGCCGCGCACGCTCTCGATCAGGGCCCACGCTGCGGCCGCAGATATTTGACTCCGGGCGGAACCGCTGCGCAAGATCGAGGACGCCAGCGCGCCGTAGGCTCCCCAGAGCAGCGCGTGATAGGCGATCACCACGACGTAGACCGCGCTGGAATAATACGCGATCCCCCACAGGTGCGCCGAGGCCAGCGCGCCCATCGCCGCGCTGATGGCCAGGCTGAGCCAAGCGGCCCGCCCCCGCGAGCGGCCCCGCGAGACCCCGAGCAGCAGCATGCCCCACAGCACAGCTGCCGGCCAGGTCGCGTGAGGAAACCTCGCCGAGGCGATGGCGAACAGCGCCGCGCTAGCCGCGCCAAAGCACAACAATAACCTTGTGGAAAAAACTCCAGGATCGCTGCCTGGTGGGTTAGTCATGTGAGGCTTGTCCAGGCGCGCGCGGCAAGCCCGCGCGTTGATACCAGCTCTCTGGTTCTTCCATGACCAGGCCAACGCCCGCCTCTAGGAACAAGCGCCTGGGTGGTCCACCCCCCAGATCGAGCGCGTGCTGGCCAGCTGCTGCGTCTTGGCCGTGACGCGCGACCAGCAGCACGGGGTAGTGAACTTGTAGCCAGCTTTCAAGTTCCGTAGGGCTCGCGCTGGCCGCTGGGGGCGTTACCCCAGCGCTGACTAGCCAGCGCCCGCTAGCCGCCTGTGGCGCCGCCCACGGCCCGCTGATCGCTGGCTGCCCGGCGAACGGCGTCGGCGCTGGCACCCCGATGTAGGCATCCCGCGCGGAAATGAATAGACACGCGGCGGCGATCAGCGCAGCGGCGGCGCCCAGCGCTCGCGCGCGCGCCGGGCCACGGAGCGTGCCGCTGGCGTCGTCAGGCGTGCTGCCCGTCATCCAGGAGCGCCGCTAAGTGGACTGAAACAGGCAGAACCCTGGGCAGAAACCTTGAACACCGTCGAGCACCGCGTTGAAGGCGTCCTGCCCATCTGGGTTGCTCTCAATGCAGGTCCGCGAACACTTCAGGTCCAGTCCCTTGGGCGTGAGGCAGCTCTGCTTGATGCAGCTCAGGATCAGCACGCAGTCGGGGTTGTCTTCGCAGGCCAAGCAGCTGGCGTTGACGCTGGTGCGGATGCACTCGTCGCAGCCCGTGTCGTTGGTCGAGAGCGTGCACACGCGCACGTTGCTTCCGCCGCTGCCGCCCGTCGCGCCACCCGCTCCACCCGTCGCGCCACCCGCTCCGCCGCTGGTGGACCCCGCGCCGCCACCTTGGGCGCCTGTGGACGAACCCGCGTCGCCGGCGCTGCCGCCATTGCCGCTGCCGCCATTACCGCTGCCGCCATTGCCGCTGCCGCCGGTGGCGGCCGGGCCGGGCGCTCGCTTGTCGTCTCCGCAGGCGGTGACCAAGAGCAGGCTCAAGATCCCAAACCCTAGCGCTGTGGTTCTAGTGTTCACTCGTTCGCCTCGCAGGTGACTTGAAGGTCCCAGTCGTTCAGGGTCGGGGCAGCGGTGCCCGTGGTGGACGGGTCTAGCCAGACATCGACTCGAAGGTAGGTGCTGTTGCGATTTAAGCCCGACTTACGCATGGTGTAGTCTACGTACGCCCGGCCCGGATCGGCGACCAATGGGCCGCCCTGGGTCGTTGCCGCCGTGAAGCACACGCCGGCTGCCGACGCACAGACCGCCGCGTCCTTCTTCGGATCTGCCGTCCCGCTGAACAGCAGGTTGGTGGCTGAGCCCGTGGGCGTGGTCGCGATTTGGAAGCGGATCTTGCTGTCTATCGGGGTCGTCGCGCGCCAGGAAAAATCCGCCCAGCGGTGGGCGTAGCCGGCGGGGCACACGCCCGTGACGTCGTACTCTAGGGTGACCTTGCCCGGGTCAAACGGCGGTTGCACGCACTGGTAGACGATATCCATGCGCGCATCAAGATCCGCGCGGACTACGTTGCACGCCGACTGGCACAGCCGGATCTCCGTGGGGTTGCTGTTGTCGTCGTAGTACCAGCCCGGGCTGCTGGTGCACGCGGCGGCGTTGTTGACCCGAGCCGGGGTGGTGGTGGTCGACGGGGCGCCGTGGGTGATCACCACCTCGGCGCTGGTGGTGTCTAGGGTGCCGGCCGTGGGCACAGGGACCGCGAAGTTGCAGTTCATGGCGCGCTTGCGGATGGCCTGCATGGCGCTCACGAACCCGGCGGGATTGCCAGCGTCGACCAAGAACGCGTCGGTGCCGGAGCCCGCCTGGCTCACCGGGTTGAAGCCTGTCGCCGCAGCGCCCACGCCGATGGTGTAGGTCTCAATGCCTGCGGCTCGGCCTGCGGCGGCCGTCGTGGTGACGTTGCTGATGGTGCTGCTGCAGCCGTACGGTTGGCCATCGGTGACCAAGACGGTGACGACCTTGTGGTCGGGGTTGGCTGCCAGGCGCGCTGAGGCTTCGGCGATGGCGCCCTCCAGCGCGGGCCTGGTCGGGGTGCCACCTTGGGGGATCACGCGGCCCATGGACTGGAACACGTTGGTGGTGTGGTTGCCGGTCGCGCCGTCTAGCGGTTTGATCGGTACCCCCCCGGTCGTGTTGTAGTTGCGGAAATCAGCCACACTGCAGGTATTGCTGTAGCTGGCGTAGTACTCGTACGCGCCGTTGGCCGTGGAGTTGGTGGTGGTGTTTCCAAGCGGCTTGCCGTCCACGGCGCCCCCCACGCAGTCCCCGTAGCCGCCATTGCTCTTCGGGTCATCGCACATCGGGTACGGCGTCTTCTCCCAGCCGCAGCTCCACCAGCCGGTGCACATGCCGCAGGTTTGGCAGCCGCTGGCTGGCGGGAAGTAGTTGATGCCAAAGCCCATCCCTACTGAGTCCGGGCTGCGCACGAAGTTCCGCATGGCAAGGGTCGCGGCGTACCAATACGTCACGCCGTCCACTTCGGTGTTCATGGAGCCTGAGCGGTCCATCATCACCATCATGTCCAAGGGGCCTGGCTCGCCCTGAGCCGAGCCGCCAGCGCAGCCAGCCCGGCAGTCGTAGGTGATGTCGATGTCGGCGTTCAGATCGCTCTTGGCCACGCTGCAGGCGCTGGGGCAGAGCAGCACTTTGTTCTTTGCTGCGTCGTAATAGAACTGGTTGCCGCTGCAGTCGCCGGGGGCGTTGACGCGGCTCAGCGTGGTGGCCGTGCCGCCGGCGTTGAGGGTCACCGTCGCGCTGGTTGGGTCGATCACCTGACCTGCCGGGGGCAGCGGTACCTCAAAATCACAGCTCAGGGACTGATCGCGGATCTCATTCAGCACCGTGACCAGCCCAGCGGCGGCGGCGCCACCGTTGATGATGAACGCGTCGCGCTTGCCGCCGCTGCCGGCCCGGGCGATGACGTCCAAATACTGCAGGTTGGTGCCGGTGTTGACACCCACCACGAAGGTCTCGATGGACGGCGAGCCAAAGAAATAGCTCTCGGCCATGTTCGCCACCTCTTGGACCCGGCACGCGGCTTCGTTCTTGGCGCTCTTGCCCTTCTTGCCACCGCAGTTGGTGCAGTCCGTGGGCAGACCGTCGGTGACTAGTACCACCACGCCCTTGCGACCGGCCGGGGGATTGGCGTTGACCCACTGGGTGGCAGTGAGCAGCGCGCCGTTTAGCGCGGGGTTCATGGGCGTGCCACCACCGGTGGACTGGGCGTTGACCGCGCCCACGATGGCGCTTCGCTGGGCGTTACCTGCGCCAGGCAGCAGGCCCATGCCCACCGACAGGCCAGCGCCAGAATAGGTGGTACCGCTGCACTCGGGACTGCCCGGGAAGAAGTCGATGGCCGCGGTGATGCCGCTGGTGCCGGGGCTCTGAACGAAGGTGTTGATCGCAGCCTTTACGTTGTTCCAAGAGCCGCTGATGGAGCCCGACTTATCTACCATCATCACCATGCCCAGGGGCGTGCGGGTCGCTTGGTGGGGCGTTGAGGCGCAGCCCGTGGTGGTGCCGCCGGGCGCGGTCTGAGGCGGGATCAGCGTGATCCCGCCGTCTGACAGGGTGCCCGCGTCGCCGAGGTTGGGTACCCCGGCGTCCTTGTCGAAGTTACTGCAGAACGGGTCGCAGGGGTTGTTGGTACACGGCGTGGGGTTGGTCGCGACCGTCTTCAGATCGTACTGGCCCCGGGTCAGGGACTGCGTCTTCATCGAGTCCAGGCTGCAAGCGCTCCAGGTGCCGTTCACGCACTCGCGCTCGCCCGTGACGCAGGTCACGCTGTCCGCGGTTTGACTCGAGACCTTGCCGCACGGAACCTTCTGCCCATCACCTGTACACGCGCAGCCGTCGTTGGGGGTCTGGCAGCGGTAGCACTCGTCGGTCACCGACGCGCTGCTGTCATCGCAGTCGGCGCCGTCTAGGCAACCCACCCCAAAGCCGTCACCGTCTTGGTCTTCGCAGGCGGTCGCCGCGCTGCCGCCGCTCCCGACCAGGCCAGCGCTGGGTAGGCCCTCGTCCCCACAAGCCACGAACACGGCCAACGAGGAGGCTAGGGCCAGCGTTGCCACGGCGAACTGAATGATGAGTCGAGGGTTTGCCATGGGACCAGGTGAATGAGTGCGTGAAAATCGATGAGGCGTGCCCGCTGAGAGCGGCTAGGAGAGCATGACGCTAGTCTGAGGATACACGGAGTGCTCTTTCCGGAGCAACCGCGCCGCCTCTCGACCAACGTACTGCTCACCAGCGCAGCGCGCGTGAATTGCGCCTGTTTGGCGCTAGTTCCGCGCAGCATGGTAAGCAAAGCACGTGCCGGTCTGGCGCAAAGCGGTATCTCATCGCGTTGCGCGGCCCAGCCCAAGCCGCGGGTTGACCGATGCTGCTGACCAATGGGCTGAGACGCAGCGGGTGCGCCTAGTCTGATGGACTTACGTCCACTCTGACGGCTCGTCTTTGCCTTCCAGCCCTCTGCAAACCCAGCGCGTGCTGAGTCTTGAGGTGCCGCAGCGCTAAACTTTGTTGCGAAAGGTCGCAATGATTGCACAGAGCCTTCAGTGACCATGTAGCAGGAGGTGCGATGCGTGACTCGCGCTCAGCCCCGGACCGGGCCGAGCCACAGAGCAGGCCAAGCTGCGATGGCGTCGATGTCCGCTCCTGAGCGCGCTAGCATCCCGGCGGATGTTTGGTCTCGTGATCGCTCAGCCCTCGAAATCCCCTGTCTGTCGGCGCTTGACCCGAGGGCTGGGGGTGGCGGGCCTGGCGTTGGTTGGCTGCGGCCCCCCGGCGCCATCCCCAGCAGCTCCAAGCGACGTGGACACTAGCGTCGCTGAGCCTGCGCTGCTCGTCGCGACCGGTGGCCGGCCCGCGGCTGTAGGGTCTGCCGCGCCGCCCATCGCCACCGACCCAGGCGACAACAGCGATCCTAGCCGCAAGGAAATTGCAGCAGACCGCGTCGCCGGCCCGCGCGAGTACGGCATGCTCAGCGAGGTCGTGTTGACCCGAAAGGTCTGGGAGCTGATGCGCGCCCCCAGCGTGGTGGCGAGCCCGCAAGACTACAAGCGCTGGCGCCTCAAGCGTCAGATCCGCGTGGGCCAGAGTCACCTGAGCGACGCCGGCTTCTTCCCCGACGAGCGGCGCGCCTTCGTGGTGGGCGGCGGCGAAGGCCGCATCCGCGTGTACGACGTAGCTAGCGGCCAGCTGCTGTCGAAGGCGCCCGTGCCAGGGTTCAAGGCTTGGGGCCGCGCCAACTTTGGGCTGTGGCCGTCTGATGAGTCCACGCTGGGGGCGTTGGTGATCCAAGCGGGCGAGGGCGCGACACAGCTCCTGGACCCGACCAGCGGTCAGACCGTGCGGCAGCTCACGGAGGACCCCGCCTGGGACCTGCGCTGGACTGCGCAGCGGGAGTTCTTGGGGGCTGTGCAGTCGGCGATCCCCGCGCAGACGTCGACTTTGAGCTTTTATTCGCCTGACGCGACGCTGGCCATGCAGCTCTCGAGCCGTGAACGCATCGACGACTGGGCGCTGTCAGCGGACGGCAAGCTCTTAGCGGTCACCTACTACCCGTCTAACTCGGTGGAGGTGATCGATTTGCCGGGCGGCAAAGTGCTGTATACGGCAGGGGTGCCGCAATACACGAACTCATTAGACTTCTCTCCGGACGGCAGCTACCTCGCGGCAGCGGGCGCCGAGACCGTGGTGATGCGCGCGCGTGACGGCGGCGACCGCAAGTATTTTCGCAAGCAGGGCAACAACGCGCACCGCGTGCGCTTCTCGCCGAGCGGCGACGCCTTGGCTGTGTCCGCCTACGATGGTCACGCGCGCATCCTGAAAGTTGGCAGCTCAGATGAGCTCAGCCTAGAGCGCGATCTGCGCCACGCTGGGACGGCGAACGTCTACGCCGTGGAGTTCACCCGCGACGGCAGCGCCCTGCTGACCAGCTCAGGGGATCAGACCTTGCGGATTTGGGGCAAGTAGCAGCGCGCGCATTGGTTTGCTTTGAAGCCAGCTGGCAGCAGCGGCTACTTGACGATTTCAGTCTTGCAGCCGAGCAAGATGTCGAGCCCGGCGTTGAAGTCTTGCTTCACCTTCGTGCACGCGCTGGGGCAGAGCAAGATCTGCGTGGGCTGTGTGGGGTCATCGTAGTACCAGCTGCCGCCGTCGGCGCAGCTGTCTGCGCTCTGCGGCAGCGTCTCTGGGCTGCTCGCGCCTCCTGGCGTAAACAACACGTTGACCTCATCATACGCGATCTTGCCTTGGTCTACGTCGTCTGGGAGCGTGTATTCGCACGGCAACGCCTGCCCGCGCACTGTCTTCAGCGCGTCCACGAACTCTTGGGCGGCGTTGGTGCTGCTGATCAAGATGGCCTGGCCGCTGCCGCCGGCCGCCGCCACCGCGTTGGCGAACCCGGTTTGGACGCCTTGCAAGCCGACCACGAAGGTGGTCACAGACGGTGAATATTTATACCCTGCGGAAGCTAGACCAGCGATGGCGCTGGTGGACTCCGGGTCGTCACTTCCGCACAGCGCGGGCTGGGTCGGCCACTGTGGGTTGCCGTCAGTGACCAGCAGCACGGCGTTCTTAGTGGTCGGATCGTTCTGCCCGTTTTCAATGCCTTTCAGGATCGCCCCGCCGAGGGCCGGGTAGGTGGTGGTCCAGAGACCACTCGCCGCCTCTGCCTGCACCGCGCCGCTGATGGCGCCGGCGTGGCCTGGTAGCAGCCCGAAGTCGATCAGCGGCGTCTTGAACAGGTTCTGGTCGCAGCTGGCAGGGCCCGTGCGCGGAAAGAAATTCAGGGCAACGCTCAAGCCATCCGAAGCCGGGTCGCTGACAAACGCGGTGATGCCGGCCTTCACTGCGTCCCACTTGTAGCCGTCCATGGAGCTCGACTTGTCGAGCATGATGTAGAGCTTGAGCGGGAAGGCTTCGGCGCGCTGCTTGACTAGACCGCAGGCCGCGTCTGGATCGAGGGCGTCTTGAGTGCTGGCGTCGATGAAGCCGCCGCTACCTGAGTTACCGCCGTTCCCTCCACCCCACCCTGCGCTGCCGGCGTTTGCGCTGGATCCGCCAGAGTTGCCCGCGGCGCTGCCGCCGCTGCCGCCGTTGAGCTGCCCGCCGGGATCGTCGTCGGCGCCCGAGCAGGCTGCGGCGAGCGCGAAGGCGCTGGCGATCGATGCGACCAAGCCGAGGTGGCGTAGCCCTGCCCGTGTGTGTTTGGCGATCGTCATGCAAGCTCACTCTCTGCTGAAGGGGTTGCGCTGCCGCTTCGCGGTCGCGGCAGCGCTGCCTTCAGCGTGGGATCTCACCGAGCCGGCCGGCTCATCAGTTGGGTCAAGCGCAGTTTGAGCGCGCTGGGGTCAAGTGCACGTGGGTCAAGTGCGCGTGGGTCAAGTGCAGCTTGGTCAAGCGCAGTGTAACGCCTACAAGGTAGCCGAGTTTTGGCGCAGGCTGCTGTTCGAAGGTGGCTCAACTGATCGCGTTTTCGACCCGCTGGGTGGCGCGTGGGCTTTGTGGAGCGGATACGCGCGGTTTCGGACGCGGAGCACTTGCACCTACAGCGACGCTATCGCGCCTTCTTTGGCTGTGGGTCACGTAACCGCCCGCCTCGGGCGGCGCCAGCCTGGGTATGCGAGCAGCCGCCCGCGCTGCGGGCTTTGTTTCCTGCCACGTAGCGTGACAGACTCGGCGGATGCGTCGTCTGGTTTGGGGTGGTTCGTTAGCGGTCGTCTCTAGCTTCTTTGCGCTGGCTTGTGCCGCAGGAGGAGATGTGGACACCGCGAGCTCGGGTGGCAACTCCGGCGCCGCCGGAGCGGCGGGCACGGCTGGTGCTGGCGGTAGCGCTGCGACCGGCGGCAGCGCTGGCGACGGCGGTAGCGCTGGTAACGGCGGCAGCGCTGGTAACGCAGCGGCTGGCGGTGAAGCGGGTGCTGGCGGTGAAGCGGGCGCTGGCGGTGAAGCGGGTGCGGCGGGCGCTGGCGGGATAAGCGGTTCCGCAGGGACGAGCGGTGCAGGCGGCAGCGGCAACACCGGCGGCACCGGTGGCTCAGGTGGTGGGTTGGGAACGGGGTGCGACTCGTGCTGCCCGACCGGCTACTGCAACCTAGACGGTAACCCGATCACCGGCAACGGCTGCGGCTGTGAGTATCAGTGCACACCGACCAGCGCAGAGGACGCCATCGACCCTGGCTTCACTGATGAGAACTGTGACGGCAGTGACGGCATCGTTGAGACCTGCGTGTACGTGTCGGTGAGCCAGGGCTCAGACTCGGCCGCGACGGGCACGCGCTCCTCGCCGTTTCAGACCATCAACGCGGCGATCCAGTTCGCCAGCGCTCAAGGCGCCCCCGCGGTGTGCGTCTCGGGTGAGATCTACAATGAGAACGTGGTGGTAGAGAGCGGGGTCAGCGTGTACGGTGGCTTCGACCACGCGGATCCGAATTTTGTGTTTCGCCGCAGCGCCTCTGCGACCACCACGGTGCGCGCCGAGGGTACGGTGTTCTTGGCTAGCCAGATCAACCAAGAGACCCACGTCGAGGGCATGACGATTGAGGCGCAGACGCCCAGCGCCCCCGGTGAGAGCGCGTACGGCGTGCGGCTGCTGAGCGGCACCAGCACCCTGTACGTGCGCTACAACAAGATCACCGCGCGGGACGGCGCGGACGGCGACGACGGACTGAATGGCGCGGCGCATTCGCCGGCGACGTTGCCGAAGGGAGACGACGGGAAGGACGCCAGCGCCGGCACGGGAGGCGCTGGTGGGGCTGAGCCCACGACGTGCGTCGAGCCCGGAGGTAAGGGCGGCAAAGGCGGCTCCAACAGCGGCTCCGGCGCAGGCGGCGGTAAGGGCAGCGGCGTGACCCCAGGGGGTGACGGCGGGGCGGGCAAGGGTGGCGTCTGGTGCGTTGGAGGTGCGGGGGGCGATGGCTATGTTGGCGACCCCGGGGGCGACGGCGCGCCTGGCGGCGGGGCTTCTGGCGGAGGCTCCATCGGGACGATCGTGAGCGGGGCCTATGCGCCGGCGTCCGGTGGCAATGGCACCAACGGGACCAATGGCAAAGGCGGCGGCGGCGGCGGCGGCGGCGGCGGTCTAGACGGTGCGGCGTTCTGCGAGGCGAAGGGCGGCGGCGGCGGCGGCGCAGGCGGCTGCGGCGGCGTGGGCGGCAACCTGGGCAGAGGCGGAACCGGCGGCGGCGGGAGCTTTGGGATCTTCATCGCAGGCGGCACGCTGATCGTCCGTGAGAACGAAATCACCACCGGCACCGGCGGCGATGGCGGAGACGGTGGCGATGGCGGCCTGGGCCAGTCTGGCGGCGCGGGTGGCGAGGGCGGTGGCGGCACGGCTGGTGGTGGCATCAACTCCAATGGCGGGAACGGCAAGGCAGGCGGCAAGGGTGGCAACGGCGGCGTCGGCGGCCCCGGCGGCGGTGGCGGCGGCGGCCCGAGCGCCTGCGTGGGCGGCAAGCTCTCTGGCCTGACCTACGCTGCTAACTCTTGCACCACTGGCGCCCCGGGGTTTAAGGGCTTTGGTGGGACGAACCCCGTAGGCGGCGTAGGCGGTGATGGCCAGAACGGCACCGCCGGCCCGCAGGTACAGGTCAACTAGCGACCCGTCGGGTAGCCGCGGTCGTATTGCCGTCAGGAAACGGTTCTCTGGCCTCCTGGCGCTGCGCGGGGTAGCCGCGGCTCACGAGCCCACCGGCGACGCTCAGGCGTCGCCGTGGTCGTGGGTGGCGTCGCTCTGGCGATCGCCCGCTGACTCATCATCAGCGTCGGCGTGAGCCGAGAGCGAGCCGCGGCGCCTGCCCTGGTGCGCTGCCTTGGAGGCTTCGCGCACGCGATCTAGCGCCTCGTAAGCCAGCACGATGCGCTGCACCAAGGGGTGGCGCACCACGTCGGCGTCGGTGAAGCGACAGAAGGCGATGCCCTCGACGTCGGTGAACAGCTCAGAGGCTTCTTTCAAGCCGCTCTTGGCGCGAGATGGCAGATCGGTCTGGGTGATGTCTCCGGTGACCACTGCTTTTGAAGAGTAGCCGAGGCGGGTGAGGAACATGCGCATCTGCTCGCTGGTGGCGTTTTGAGCTTCGTCGAGGATGATGAACGAGTTGTTCAGGGTGCGGCCGCGCATAAAGGCTAGCGGCGCGACCTCGATCTGCCCGCGCTCACGCAGCTGCTCGACCTTTTCGAACTCCATCATGTCGTTCAACGCGTCATACAAAGGCCGCAGGTAGGGGTTGACCTTCTCTGCTAGATCCCCGGGGAGAAAGCCTAGCTTCTCACCTGCCTCCACCGCCGGCCGGGTCAGGATGATGCGCTTGACCCGGCGGTTGATCAGCGCGTTGACCGCCATGGCCATCGCTAAGTAGGTCTTGCCCGTGCCAGCCGGGCCCATGCCGAAGGTGAGGTCGTGTTCACGGATGCTGGCCACGTAGGCGCGCTGAGCCGGGGTCTTGGGCACCACGGGCTTGCGCTTGGGGGCGACGCGGATGGTCTCATCCAGCAGGTCGATCAGCGCGTTGTCCGGGTGGTCGTGCAAGGCGCGCAGCGAGCGAGCCACGTCGCCTGGCCCGATCTCCACCCCCGCCCGAACCAGCTCAACCGCTTCCGTAAGAAAACGATGAATGGCGCGCACGCGGCTCTCGAGCCCAGAGATCAGGATCACGTTGCCCCGCAGGCCGACCTCTGCGCCGCCGTACTTGGCTACGTCGCGCAGCATGGCCGAGCCTGCGCCGGTGAGGCCGTGCAGCACTTGCAAGTCATCCACCTCCACGCCTTCGGTGATGCGGGCTTCGTCCGCTGCGGCTGGGGGTAAGTTGTCTGGCGCTGAGGCGACTGGCGCTGACCTGAGCGACGCTGAGGCGACTGGCGCTGACGTGACCGGCGCTGAAGCCGCGGTGGACGCCAGCGGAGTCTCTGGGTCAGGAGAAGAAGGAGTCTGCATGGTGTGATCTGGCTGCTCTGCTCGCCTGGCACGTGGCGGCCACTGGTTTGGAACGGGTGGTGGTTTCTCGGACGACGAGCGACCACTAGAGGATAGCGCCTGCTGAGTGTGCGCTGTGAAAACCCAGCGCTGAGGGCGCTGCTGAGGGAAGCCACCCCCAAAAAATCAGCTAGGGAGCTTGGGTCCGTTGACAAGTCAGGCGCAGACGGTGCAGTCTGTGGGTCAAGAGGGGAGTACGGGGACAGCTGGTCGTCTGACGTTGTGTTCACTAGGTGGAGCAATCCACCGAAGTGAGTGAGGGGCCTCGAGTGAGGGGTTACGAGAGTCCCCTTCCGACCCAGACGATCTCGCACAAACAGAGGTGCGTCACTGAGAGGTGGCGCACCTCACCTAATTTTGTGCTCAGCAGTTCGCGGTCACCCAACCAGGGTCAGGTGCCGATCGCTGCCCGTTCAGGGGCGCCCGGCGGGACTTAGGGCGCTGCTGCTGCCAGACAGCGCGGGTAAAACGCTGGTTTCTTGGCCGATCTGGCGAGGGCTCGTTAGTCCCTTAAGCCATGGCGAGCTGGAGCAAGTGGATCGGCGTCGGAGCGGCTGCTGGGATCATCTCGGCGCTGGTCCCTGTCGTCCGCGGCAACATCAAGCTGGAAGATGCCTTGAGCAAGGCGTCCCCTGGTTCTGCGGCGGGTGACAGGGGCCCCAACCTGGAAGGCCTGGATTTGCTACGTTTGAGGCTGCAGCCGCGCCGCGTGACCACGCCGCTGAGCGATGGGCGCACGGCTGAGCTGACCCTTGATCCGCAGCTGCAGCGCGCGGCTCTTTCCGTGATGAAAAAGTATCGCGTGCCGGAGGCCGGGGCGGTGCTGATGGACGTCAAGACCGGCGAGCTCTTGGTGTACGCGAGCAACATCGCCGAGGGCCCAAAGGTAGACGTCAACGCCCGGGCAGAGGCGCCCGCCGCCAGCGTGTTCAAGGTGATCACGGCCTCGGCGCTAGTGGAGAACGCGCACCTCACCAGCAAGACCGAGCAGTGCTATCACGGCGGGCGTAGCCGCATCACCGCCGATGAGCTGGAGGCCGACCCCGCGCGCGACAAGTGGTGTGCGTCCCTCGCGGCGGCCATGGGTCGCTCGCTGAACGTGGTGTTTGGACGCCTGGCGCAGAAGCACCTCACGCCAGAGGAGCTGACCGCCATGGGCGGAGCCTACGGCTTTGGCGCGCCGATCCCGTTCGCGGTGCCGACGGAGGCCACCAAGATCGACGTCCCCAGCGAGCCCCTCGAGTTCGCGCGCACCGCGGCCGGATTTTGGAACACCACCATGTCTCCGCTGCAGGGTGCGCTGGTCGCGCAGACCGTCGCCAACGGTGGCGTCAGCGTGCGGCCGCGCATCGTGCGCTCCGTGACCAAAGACCGAGAGACTCAGTGGGAGTGGGACGGCAAGCCCAGCGTCTTGCGCCGCGCCATCAAGCCAGAGACCGCCAAAGAGGTGACGCGCATGATGCTGCAGAGCGTGCACAACGGCTCGGCTTTCAAGCAGTTTCACGACAAGCGCGGTCACGCCTACATCCCGAACATCCACATCGCGGGCAAGACCGGCACCCTCACGGCGTACAAAGCCAACCGCCACTACACCTGGTTCGTGGGGTTTGCTCCCGCGGAAAAACCCGAGGTGGCGGTCAGCGTGCTGGTGGTCAACACGCCAATTTGGCGCATTAAAGGGCCGATGCTGGCTCGCGAGGTGCTGCGCGCCTACTTCGAGTCTCGCGGAAAAAAGTAGCGCTAGCTGAGCCGGGCTCAGTTGTCCGTGGCGCGGGCAGGATGGAGTGGACTCAGCGGGTGGGGTTGCTAGAGTAGTGACCGTGCAGGTTGTGTTGAGAAAGCTCGGTAAAGGCTCACGTGCCGTGACCGGCCGCCTGGTGCGGGCGCCGCGCAAGGGGTCGGTGGTGGTGATCGAGTTCTCCGACGGCATGCACGAGTACGTGACGACCCCCGTCAAGCGCGTGCTGCGGCTGACGCCGAAAGATGTCTTCTACATCGAGACCGCCAACAGCCGTTACCGCCTGGAAGTGCGGGACCCAGAGTCTGCCCTTGAAGACGCCTCGAGCGGCTGAGCTCTGCTGATTTTGAAAGGTGCTGGCCTTGAAGCGCAGGTGCTGATTTTGAAGCGCAGCTGCTGGCCTTGAAGCGCAGCTGCTGGCCTTGAAGCGCAGCTGCGGCTCTTGAGCAGCCGCGGGTTTCAAGCACTCAGTAAGCCGCCTGACTCCAGCGTCGGACGGTCTTTTTGCGTCGGGCGCTGAGCGAGCACAGATCCTCAGGGTAACGGTGCCGGCCGCTGCAGCTTGCTCGCCGCGCCGCCCAGCGCGCTGCGTCGCCCCAAGCGCGGGGGGTGGAGGGGGCGCGCTCCACGTCCCTGGGTGGCCGGCGTTGCACGCCCTGGCTGGCTTGCCGCTGAGCGCTGCAGCCTGTGCAAGCCAGCAACTCAGCCTGCCACAGCCCGTACGCCAGCTGCGCTGGGTTGCGCCTGGAGGCTGGAGGCGAAGCCCAGCGCTGAACGCCTGCGCTCTGATCGAGCGACAATCGGCTGCAAGCCGCGTCGAAACGTGAAGATCTGGGCTCACGACGCTGGCACCAGGGTCTGAATTGGGGTAGCAACGGCGTCCCGTTAGCCTGACCTCAGGCGCGCTGAGCCGGCTGCACGCTGGCGCGAGCATGGTGATCTGTCCGCGCCCGCGCGCAAATTGTCTGTCCGCGCCGCCGCGGGCGCGTAAATTGTCTGCCCGCGCCTGCGCGGGCGCGAAGTGAGAAAGCAAAAACACATGGGTAAATTCGACAGCCGCAAATCGCAGAAAATGTGCCGCAAGAAGTCTCAGCGTAAGAAGAAGGCGCGGGAGGCACGTCGCGCTGAAGCGACCCGCGCCGCGCGCAAGGGCTGAGCAGGACCTCAGGTGATCACACGGCAGGCGCGCCTGTCCGTGGTTCGGAGGCAGCTGACCGCCGCTAGCTTCAAGCCAAGCCTTGAACGCTCCGGCGGCTTTTGTGCGTGCGGTGACTGAGCCGAGCGGCGGCTGAGCCGACTGCTGGCCCGCGCTGAGTGTGGCTGCTTTGTGCGACCAATCAGCGACCGGCCTGGGCGCGGGGACGGCGGCGGGTAGTTGATGTGCCAGGCACCTGCCAGCCGCCTCGGGCAATCTTCAGGGAGGAGCGCCGAGCGCTTTCTGTGAGCTCGCGCGGGAGCGCGCCGGAGTCACGAGCCACTGCCCGGCCAAGCGACCGAGGCTAGCGAATCACTTTCGTGGGGAAATGAACGTCGCCGTGGGGCTTTGACTTTACGTCGTTGACCGGCTCGCCGAACAGGCCGAAATCGCCAGCTAAGCGCTTCTCGCGGACCAGCTGCCAAGAGCCTTCGCGGTCCTGCCATTGCTGACCCACGCGCGTCATACGCAGCTGGCCTTCGGTCATCTTGGTCCACGAGATGTCGACCTGGACCACGGCGTTTTCTTTGTCTTTGAGGTTTAGCCCGGTGAGCTCGACGTCGACCACTCGGATGTTGTCGCCCCACTCAGAGCGGCGCTTGAGGAAGTGATCCCGCGCGCCGGTGGCTGCGTGCTCAGCTGCTAGATCCATGCGGCCGAAGCGGGCGGCCAGGTTCATCTCCCGGGCGGCTTCGGTGAGCCGGGCGGTGCGCGAGGGCGGCTGCATGCAGGCGCCCTGAGTGACCGCGAGCCCGAGCACGGCAACCGCCGCGAGGCTTGCCCAGCGCACCCCGAAGCCTCGCGGATTAGCGCCGTCGGACGGCTGTAGCAGCCCCAGCTTGAGCTTTGGGTGGGACGCGCGCGGATCGGCTGACTGAGCTGGGTTCACGCTGGACCGGTATCAGCGCCAACCGTGACGGGCCAAGTATTTTGCCCGATCTACCACGGGCCAGCCGCCCGGTTCGCGGCGGATCGCCTATACAGGCGGCGCTGCGCTCAAGCTCCGGGCGCTGCTTGAGCTCCGGGCGCTGCGCTCAAGCTCCGGGCGCTGCTTGAGCTCCGGGCGCTGCTGGAGCGCCGGGCGCTGCTGGAGCACCGGGCGCTGCTTGACCACGCAGCGCCGCTTGGAGCGGACAGCCCGCCGCGCTGGCTTGTCCGCTGCGATAGCGCTCGAGCAGCTGCCTCGAGCGCTGCGCGAGCTCTCGGCGCGCTTCGCGGCGCTTGCCCTTCGCCCGCGGGATCCGCATGTCGTCGTAGGCCGTAGTCTGGTGCCGCATCCAGGCGATGGTGGCGGCGCGGGCGCGCTCTTCAACCGGGATGCGCTTAGTCCGAGCCACCGTGCCGCTGCCGACTGGGGTGGCGTGGGCGGCGATCAACTTAGCCATTCGCCGCGCGAGATCCGCGTGGCACGGCGCAAAATCGAGGAAACTCAAGACTTGCAGCTCGAAGTCTGCCGCGTAGTCGGCCTGCTCGGCTTCACGCTTGCCGCGAGCGGCGTCTAGCTTGCGCTGATAGGCTGGGTCAGCGCGCTCTGCCGCCAGCGCCGTCGAGATGGCGTCAACCCGCGCTTTGGGCGCCCAGATCCCCCGGGAAAAGCTACGCCGCCCCTGCTTCTCTTGCACGAGCCAGTGCGGGCCGCCGGCTTTGACGCGCCGGCTGAGCGCGGGATCTCCAGGCGGCACCAGCACCCAGTCGGCAGGCGCGAACAGCGACGCCCCGGTGGCGGTCTTGACCTCGCGCGCCGTTGGCCCGGGAGCTACCGTGCGGATCTCAGTTGGCATCGAGCGCTCGGGTGGGTGACCAACTGAAGCGCTTGCTGCCGGACTTCGCCGCGGCGCGCGCAGCCTTCATGCCAGACACCAAGCACGGGGCGACGCCTGGACCGCTCACCCCTGCTCCAGCCAGGAACAGGCCGTCGATGGGGCTGGAGGTGCGATAGGCGTGCAGGCCAAACTGCTCGCTGACCGCGGCTGGCCCGTAGATCCCGCCTGCCACCGAGCCGGCGAAGTGCATGTTGGTGACTGGCGTCGACACGTCCTCCACCACGACGTCGCCGATCAGTCCTGGCCAGCGCCGGTCTACGCTGGCGCGCAGCGCCGCCGCGCACTGCGCTTTGAAGGCGTCGTACTCATCGCCGCGCTTGAGCACCTTGTGGTCGGCCCACTTGGCGAACGGCGCGAACGGCGCCAGGGTGACCACCTCCAACGTGCTCATGCCTTCGGGCGCCATCTGCCCCGTGTCGTCCTTGAGCGAGTTGGGTGACAAGAAGAACGCGTGATCTTCAGGCAGCTCGTCAGCGTCGAGCGCGTAACCGAAGGCGTCCTCCACGTCCCAGGTCGGGTAATCCCAGACGTTGAAGGCGCCCAAGCCGTGCTGGCGCAGGTCGCGGTTCATGCCGTAATACAGGCACAGCGAGCCGACCGACGGCAGGTTTTTCTCCACCTTCTTTCGCAGTTTGCGCGGCACATCCTGGGCGCTGAGCAGCCGGCCATAGGTCAGCGTCGGATCGATGTTGCTCACGATAACATCCGCATGGAAGTGCTCACCGTCGCTCAAGGTCACGCCTGTTGCCTTACCGCGCTCGGTGTGGATGTGCGCGACCTCGGCGCGGCGCTTGTACACAACGCCCAGCCTTCGGCCGGCGTCAACCAAGGCGTCACGTAGGCTGCCGCTCCCACCACGCGGAAAATATCCACCCCCGTCAACGAAGTGCAGGATCAAACCTAGACCGAGCAAGGCTGGCGCGCGGCTGGGAGGCACGCCGTAGTCCCCGCACTGAGCGCCTAAGATGCAGCGCAGCTTCGGGTTCTTGAAGGTCTGATTCAGGAACTGTCCAAAGTTCATGCTGGCCAGGCGCGCCACGGCGGGCAGCCCGCGCAGCTTCTGAGCTTTACCTGCGTCTGAGCGCAAGATGGGGCGAAATGCTTGCATGGCCTTGAAGCACTTGTCGATGTCGTCGCGATCCGACGGAAACAGGTCGAGCAAGTGTTGGTGGTAGCGCTCCACCCCCTTGGGCACGCGCACCTCACAGCCAGGGAAACGCAGCAGGTCGAAGCAGTCTTCATCCATCGGCGCCATCAGGTGGCTAGCGTCGACCCCGCAGCGATCTAGCACTCGATACATGTCTCCTCCGGGATCACACTGGCCCACGTAGTGCACGCCCGGGTCAAAGTGGAACTTGCCGCGCTTGAACGGGTTCAGGAAGCCACCCAGCTGCTTCTCACGCTCTAGGGCGACTACCTCAAAGCCGGCTTGGGCGAGCCCGACTGCTGCGGTGAGCCCGCCTGCCCCTGTCCCGATCACGATCGCTTGTTTTGTGCTCATGCTGGCTCCCCGAGACTTGTTGCGTGTGTCGATCCGCCGCGCGCCGGCAGCGCTGCTCTGCGGTCACTTCCCTCACCGCCGATGTAAGCGCCGCTTACAATGTGATCATTGCTTACATAGCCCAGATCTGCAAGGCTGATTCCCATGAACGCTGCGTACCATCACGGTGCTCTGCGCGACGCGTTGGTCGACGCAGCCGTGGAGGTGGTAGCTACGTCGGGGATCGAAGCGGTCTCCTTGCGTGAGCTCGCCCGCCGGGTCGGCGTCAGCAGCGGGGCGCCGTATCGGCATTTCGCCGACAAAGACGCGGTGCTGGCGGCGGTGGCGCGGCGCGGCTTCGAGCGCTTCGATCGCGCGCTGGCGCGGGTGTCGAAGCAGTACGCGCCAGCGCCGGCCCTTGAAGCGGTGCAGCGCCTGGGGGTGGCCTATGTGCGCTTCGCCGCCAAGCACCCAAACCTGTTTCGCCTGATCTTTGGGCCGGCCGCGCCGCGGGTGGGGGTGGACGCGGCGCTAGACGAAGCGCGGCGCCGTGCAGGCGCTCACCTGCCCCGGGCGCTCGGGCGCTTACAGGCTGAGGGCGTGGCGACTCACACCAGCACTCGAGAGCTGACGGAGCTCGCCTGGGCGCTGGTGCACGGCGTGGCCATGCTCCACCTAGATGGCCTGGTGGGCGGCGGAGGCGTGGCGAGCGCTGAGCGATTGGCTGAGCGCGTAACAGGTCAGCTGGGCGCGCTGCTGCGGGTGAGCTGAGCCCTAATATAAAGCCAGGCGGATTTGTTTAGGTACGAGCAGCCATCAAATCTCAACCCGCGGTTCGCGCTTGGGGCGCGGCAGACACCCGGGACGAAGGCGTCCCCCCGACGGCGTCTGCTGAACGTGCGCTCGCGACACCTGGGTCTCGCTGAGTCACGCTGCCACGATCATCGACGCTCTGCGCCAGGCCGAACCCACCCCCGACCCAGGTGAAGATCGAGATCTACCGCGAAGAAACGGCGCTTGGGTGTGGGGATTGTAATTCAGGACTGCGCGCTGGCGCGGGATTTGCTACCCTACTTGGATTACCTGGAGGAAACGCATGGTCCGCGAGCCGCTCAGCGCGAGTATTGAAGAAGCAATCGACGCCCCGTCACGCGCTCAGGCTGAGGCCGCTGGCGCCGCGACCGACGCCGCGGCCAGCGCTTCGAGCACCAAGCTAGGCAGGTACTTCGTTCGACTCTCGAAGAAGCTGGGGACCCAGTACGTAGACCGCCTGACCCAGGGGAGCAGCCGCGCGATCCGCTCACTGGATCGCGTGCCCAAGCGCATGCACCTGGTCGCCAATCAGACTCAGTTGGTGATCGAGTTGATCGATGATTTTGCCACGGGCGCCTACCGCGATGTACCCTGGCCGACGATCATGGTGCTGGCCGGCGCGGTCTTGTACTCGGTGAGCCCAGCCGACGTGATCCCCGACGTGATCCCGATCATCGGCGCGATGGATGACTTGATCATAGTCGCTGTCGCGACGCGCTTAGCCCGCGAATCGCTGAAGAAGTACTGCCGGTTCAAGGGCTATGAGGTGTCAGAGTACTTCACCTCGTGAGGCATTGGTTGAAGCCGCACGGATAAAAGCGGCTCGCTTGGTCTCGAGCTGACGCAGCGCCTGGCGTGAGCGCCCCTGGTCCGCGCTCAGTTGGGGAAGCCAGCGCTCAGGGCGCTGGCGATGTTGGAGGCGTCGTAGCTGGTGGCCCAAACCTGATTCGCCGCGGAAGCGACTAGGGCCGCCCCTGACGTCCAGGTGCTGGACTCGAGATCGTAGACCTGCACCCGAGCATCGGCCAGTTGGAGCACGGACTCCCGGGCGGCGCCGCTGTCAGCGCTGGCAGCCTGAGCCGCCGCGACCGTGGTCAGGAACGCCACCAGCGCCTGAGTGTGGGCGAAGGTGATGAACGGTTCGTCCGCCGCGTTCATGGCGAGGCCGACGTGGGTGATGGCGAAGGTGTAGGCTGACGGGTACCCCGGCTCTTTACCAAGCAGCCCGTGGTCCAGGTTCACGGCGTCGTAGTCCGTCGGCTGAGGCCGCCACCAGTAGAGGCCACGGATCTTGCCAGCGCACGCGGTCTCGAGCGCTACGGTCTGCCGCTGCGGCACCAGCGTGTCCCAGGTGTCGTGGGGCACCAGCACGTCCGCGCGCAGCGCGCCGCACACGGCGGTGGGCTGATACGCTGCGTAGTCGGCGGCTGCACCTTGACCGGTGCTGGCGCGGATCCGGCGCAAATACGGCGAAAAGAAGCGCTCGACGTCGGCCGGCCGCGGATACACCGCGGGCAAATCGCTGGTGACCCACTGCACCATGTCTGCGAAGTCTGAAGGTGGGTTGAGGGCTGCGATGGCGCGCACGTTGACCTCTGCCGGGGCGCGGGCGGCCCCGAACAGCGCCATCATCCCACCCCATGAGTTGCCGAACGCCGCGACCTGGTCAGCGTTGACCTCTGCTGATTTTTCCTTGAGGAAAAAATACGGAGCGGTGGCGTCTAGCACGTCGTCTTCTAGGCTGCCGCCGGCGTAGAAGCGCGCGTAGGCTTGCACCACGGCCCGGCCATTGACCAGGTGCACGGCGGCTTCGTTCACTGCGTCGCCTATGCTGTGCGGGCTGTAGGCGATCAGATCATCACCGTCGTAGCCTGGAGCGTCGACGTCTGGATGCGCGCCGGCGCCGAGCGTTGCCCAGCGCGCGTCGAGGTCATCTCCCGTCCAGTCGATGCCGGCGTAGGGCTGGGTGATGACGACGACGCGGGCGTTGGGCGTCTTGGCGGGGATGTACAGCAGGTAGCTGGTGCCGCCGTCTGGGCGCCGGGCTGCGTACAGCTCAACTTGCCAGGTCTGGTCGAGGGCATCGGCGCTGCTGGTGCCGATTGGCTCGAATGACCATTGGCCTTGGTTCCCTCCGGCACCGGCATCGCCACCGCTACCGCCGCTGCTGGCGCCCCCGCTGCTGGCGCCCCCGCTGCTGGCGCCCCCGCTGCTGGCGCCCCCAGCTGAGCTACCCGCTGCACCGCCCGCGCTGGTCCCGGCATGACCGGCGGCGCCGCCGGACTCTGCGCAGGACGCGCAGGGGGTGTCACCGCCGCAGCCGCTGAGCAGCGCTGTAGCCAGCGGCGCGCTCAATAGGGGCGCGAGACGGCGCCAACTCAACGAGCGACTCATCGGCGCAGTCTAACGCGAGCAGCCACAGGCCGCTAGTCGCAGGCGCAGTGCCCCATGCCAGGGACTCGGTCGTTGATCTTGCACTCTGGGGGGCGCTGGAGCCCCCACATCTCGCAGGTATCCTTGCGGCAATCGGCGGTGGTCTCGCACAGCACGACGGCGTTGGCGCCGTCGACGAGGCCAGCGCAGTACGAGCCGAGCATCCCGGTTTGGCAGCTGGCGCCAGCAGGACAGCCTGAAGAAGCCGAGCACACGAACTCGTAAGCCGGCTCAGCTTCGCTCTGTGGAGCACAGCTCGCCTCGCAGCGCGGCGCCTCACCGAGCTCGCGCTGGCAGCACACCGGGGCGGCGCCGCCGCAGACCGTGCCCGCGCACTTCACCTGCGCGCCCCGCGAGCGACACTCGCCTGCGTTGCACTCGGTGTTCGCCGTGCGGCAGGTGTCGCCGTCGCAGCGCTCCTGGTAGTCGCAGGCCAGCGAGCCTGCCTTGGCGGGGATACAGGTGTACAGCGTGGTGCCGCCAGCCAGCCACTGCGAGCAGCACACCTCGCCCCGGTCGCAGTCGCTCGAGTCATCGCACAGCGCGATGTGGGTCAGGGACAGCTCGCTCTTGCTAGCCGCCTCGCAGCTCCCGACGGCTTGCACGTGGCGAGCCTCCACCTCGGGTGCGTCACCTAGCGGCGCCCGCGGTGCGCACTGGCGCTCGTCACTGAAACCGCAGCAGACTTGCGTCTCGGTCAAACACGGCGTGTCGCCGCAGGCGATGCTCCGAGGCTTTGGCGCGCGAGGCGGTGCCGCAGGGTCTTGCCCGCCCGGAGCCAGCGGCGCCTGTATGGAGAGCGGCGCCCGGGGCGGTGCGCTCCCAGTGCAGGCGGCGCTAGCGCTGAGTAAAGCAGCGACCCCCAGGGCTCCAGCCGTGACGAGTGCTGTCGCCGCGAGGGCGTGGGGCGGGGCGCTTGGCATGCTGACGCTCGAATCAGGGGGTGGCTCAGCGCGCCAGTCGCGCCGGGGAGACTCGAATGCTATCTCGGGGCAGGCTTTGGAGCCAGCGCGCCGAAGCTCAGGTCCTTGTTTTGCCACCACTCCCACGCGCCACGACTGTAGTCCCAGGAGGCGACGCTCAGCTTGTGGTCGGTGACGTGCACGACCGCGAAGCTCTTTGCGTCATGCTTCGCGGAGCCCACGTTGAACACGTCATGACCGCGCCAGCGGTAGCGACCGCTGCCGTGGTAGTGGCCGTGAAAAATGCCGGCGACGTTGTGGCCGCGGAGCGCGTCGTGGAGCTTGTCGTCGAAGTGTTCTCGGGTGAACCAGGTGTCCGAGTATGCTCCGAGCAATGGAAAGTGCATGAAGACCACCACGGGTACATCGGCTTCGAGGCGCGCTAGATCTTGCTCGAGCCACACCAAGGCCTTCGCGCCGGGCGCTTCCCCGAGGCAAATGACGTGTAGGTCGCCCCAGTCCCAGGCGTACCACAGCGCGCCGTGACGTTTGATCGACAGCTCGCGCACCGCCCAAAAGTCGTGGTTGCCGACCGCCTCGTAGAGCGGCAGACCGGGCAGTGAGCCGTAGTAGGTCAAGAACGCTTGCCACTGCTGCGGCTCGCCGCTCTCCGTGAGGTCTCCGGCGACTAACACGCCGAGCGGGTCGCCGACGTTGCCGCCGATGGCCGGCGGGTAGGCTCGCCCCGGCATGCGCTTCATCGTGTCCAGCACGATCCGGTGCACCTTCTCGATGCCAAGCGGGGCCGCTAGCACGTCGCGGTCCGCGGGCGCGTGCTTCGGCACTCTGTAACCGAAATGGGTGTCCGCGGTGACGTAGAACGTGGCGTCGAGGCCGCCGCGGCGCCGCTTGATCGGGTGCTCGTCTCGGGCCGGCTGAGATGGTTCGTTCGCGCTGGCGCGCCGCGGTTCGTCTCTGCTCGGCGCGGGCTCTCGCTTGCACGCGGTGACGCCCCAGCCGAGCAGCGGGCCGACGAGGAGCGCGCTCAGCAAACGCGACAGGCGGTGCCGCGCGGAGCGCATGAAGAGCGCGGTTGGCATCGGTCAGCGCTCGTGCTCTGAGCGCTCGTGCTCTGCGCGCTCGTGCTCTGCGCGCTCGTGCTCTGGGCCTTCACGCTTGCGCCGGGTGTTGATGTGCGCGATCGCCACCACCGGCAGCCCTGCGGCGAACAGCATGCAGAGTACTTTGAGCAGTACGTGGTGCACGTCCTCCAACAAGGGAGCGACGACGTAGGCGATCACAACCAGCGCCGACGGGAGCAGCACGAGGGTGACCTCGTAAGTGCCGCGAGCTTTCGAGAGGCCTATGGCCGTCGCTGCCACGTAGGATAGGAACAGCCAGCACATCGCTGGATGATACGTGGCCACGCTCCGCGCGGCCAGGGGTTTAGGGCCGCCTGCCCGTCTATTTAATTACCGTAGGGCAACCAAACAGCAGGTTTACTTGGGCTGTTGTCGCGGCCTTGGCTGCTTCACAGCTAGGGCCGTACAGCACGATCTGCGTGTCGTCGTCGCTGTAGTCCCAGCCGTCTTGGCGGCTTGGGTCGCGCTTGACCGCGGTCGGGCCTGCGCCGGTGTCGACCTCTACGTTGACCTTGCCGGGGTCGAAGGACCCGCCGCTTGAGTCAGGGATGCTGAACTCGCAGGAGCTGATGCTGCCGGCCACGTCGGTCAGCGCGTCGGCCAATGACTGGGCGAAGTCGAGGTTGGGATCCGTCAGATCGTAGTGGCAATACACCGGGCCGTTGTCAGAGCAGCCAGGGATTTGGGTGCCGGAGGCGCTGGCCATGCGCGACAAGATGTTGCGGTAGCCGCTGGAGCCTTGCACGCCGATCACGAACGTCTTCAGACCTTGCGCCGCCCGGGCGGCGATGTCTGCCACCATTTGCTGATCGTCTTGAGCGAGCGCGGCGAACGAGCACGCTGCGTCGCAGCCAGCGCACACCGTGCTTTGCCCGTCGGTGGCGAGCACCAAGAAGCGGTTGCCCGCTAGGGCTGAGCCTTCTAAGCGCAGAAAGCCGTTGAGCACCGCGTCGTGGGTCGGGGTGATGCCCTGTGGGGTGAGCTGGTTGAGTGCCGCGGGGATACTGGTTTGCGCGCTAGCGATCGGCGTGAAGTCTACGACCGGCGAGTTCTGAGAGCACGAGAAGGTGGTGGGGAAGTTCATCAGGCCGACCTGAGCGCTCGCGGGCAAGGCCGGCAAGCTCTGGCTGAGGGTGGCGCGGAACAAGTCCCAGCGCGAGTCGTTGGGGGCTGGGGTGGGGTCGCCGGCCAAGCAGCCTGGGTTGTTCACGTCGCAGTTCATGCTCCCGCTGGTGTCCAGCTGAAACAGCACGACCGCTGGAATTGGCTCCCCACGGATACGATCTACCAGGCAGGCTGAGTCCTCGTCGATGACCGGCGCGTCGCCGCCGCCGTCGAGGAAGCCGCCGCTGCCGCCGCTATTTGTGCCGCCAGCGCTGGTTGCGCCGGCGCCGCTGGCGCCGCCGTTGGTAGCGCCGCCGGGCCCGCCGCTGCTTGACGCCGCGCAGGCCAAGGGGACGGCTAGGAGGCAGGCGAACAGCGAGGCGAGCGCTATCCGCAGGGTCGCGAGCTCGGAGAGCGTCGGAGAGCGCCGCAGCTGAGACATCGGCGGTGTGTAGCGCGGCGCCGCTAGGGCAGCAAGCAGCGATGCCGCCGCCAAGTCAGGCTGAGAGATCGCCGTCGACCGGATCAGCGGGCGGCGACCAGCTGAACCGAATCCATCCGCTGGCACGCGAGGGTGTTGCCCGCCACGCAGGACTTGGCGTAGTACGACAGGGTGACCGTCGACGGCTTGCCGCCGCGGCGCTTGAGCTCGGCGAGATCGAAGCACGCCTCCGGGCGACCCGCCTGGCACGCGCTTTCCAGGAGCTCGAGCGCGCGATCACGCGACTCCGCGGATCCACGCGCGAGCGCGCGGCCTAGGGCGGCGCAGCCAAACTCCTCGCCTGCGTCGCAAGCGGCCGCGAACAGGCGCTGGGCGCGCGACGCATCGTCGCCTCCCGGCGCCACCCGCTCGAGGAGCTTGCCGAGGTTGACGCAGCTCCGCGCGTTTCCGCCGTCGCAGGCTCGGGAGTACAGGCGCGCCGCCTCTTGGTCATCCGGCGCGCCCACGCTGCCGCGCTCGGAGATCACGCCGAGCGCGCTGCAGGCTGCCCAATCGCGCTCGGCGCAGGCGGGCCCAAACTGCGAAGTGGCCTCGAGGATCAGGTCTTTGTCAGCCGACCTTCGCAGCGCGTCCTCCACGCATCCCTGGGTGTCATAGCCAGCGGTCGTCGGCGAGATCATGCTCGAGGCGCAGCCAGTCAGCAGGGCGAGGGCGCTGATCCCAAGGTAGTGAGCGGTGTTCTTCACGGTGTTCTCCGCCGGCGTCGACTTTGGCGCCTCGGCCGGCAGAGGAGAGAGCGGCACGTTGCTCCGGATCCTTAAGGCTTCAGCCCGAAAAAAGGATCGCTGGGGTCTCGGGCGCTGGACAGCCGCCACAGCGCCGCCCCAAGACCCCCCCAGCCAAGGCCCGCCCGCTGGCGCGCTCCGCTGATGAGCGCTTGTTTCGTCCACGCCTGATACGTAGCGGCCGTCGGCGAGGTCGGGTTGGGGTGGAGGGACCGGCGCTAGGTCGGGAAGACAAAGTGAAAGAACTCGGTGCGGCTCGACACCTGTGATTTTTGATAGATCGAGCTTAGGTGTTGCCGCACGGTTTTATCGCTGTTGTTCAGCGCTTGAGCGATCTCGTCGTTAGACAGCCCCTTGAGGACCAGGCGAGCCACGTCGCACTCCTTAGGGGTCAAGCGCGCTCGGGTGAGCGCCTGTTCGACGTAGTGGCCGAGGTCGTCCGCTTCGTCCCACACGCGGTTGAGGACGCTCACCAGCTGTTCGCTAGAGAACGGCTTCTCGAGCAAGTAGGCGACCCTCAGCTCCAGCGCGCGCTTGAGGCGCCGCTTGTCGGCGAAGGCCGTGATCACCACGACGGGCGCGGCGTTACCCTGCTCTCGCAGCTCGTGTACCAGGGTCAGGCCCCCGTCTTCCTCGCTCCCCAGCACGACGTCCGTGATGATGGCGTCGAAGTGACCGCCGCGCGCCGTAAGCCCCAGGGCGCTGGCGCGATCTGCCGCGCTCTCGACCACGAACCCCCTCGCCGACAACGAGTCATGGAGCAGCAGCCGCGCGTCCTCTTCATCCTCGACCAACAGCAGCCTGCGCTTCATCGCTTCACTCGTCTCCGTTCAAAGGCAGGGTGAGCACGAAGCACGCGCCCAGGTCCTGCGCCTCAAATGTCACGTCGCCGCCCGCGGCGCGCGCGAGGCTACGGGCGATGGGGAGGCCCAACCCCAAGCCGTGCGGCGGCCCCTTCGATGTGCTGAGTGGCTTGAAGAGCTCACGCTGCATGGCTGCGTCCACGCCCTTGCCGTTGTCGCACACCGTGAGCCTCGCATAATTTCCGTGTGGTTCAAGCGACACATCGACTGTGCCATCGGCGCGCGTGGCCAGCGCGTCGAGCGCGTTCGACACCAAGTTCTCGAGCGCGGTGCGGGCGACGGCTTCGTCTCCCACCACCTCTAGCCGAGCGCTCCCCCGCAGCTGCACGCGGGCGCCGCGTTGACGCGCCAGGGCGTCAAAGTGCTCGGCCGTCTGCCGCACCAGCTTGGCGAGGTCGTAGGCGACGTGGCGCTGCGCGGGCTGATCGACCATGGCGCCGAGCTGCTTGAAGCGGTCGTTCATGCGCCCCACGGCCTGGCGCGCTTGTTGGCGAAGGCGCTGCCGGCGCTCCGGTTGTTCACAGTGCTCCAGCTCTTCGAGCGCCAAGCCCAGGGTGTGCAGGGGGTTGCGTAGCTCGTGGAGCAGCGACGAGGCGAGCACCCAGACCGCCTGCTCGCGCTCTGAGCCACGTAGCCGCTCATGCAGGCTCTGGAGCGCGCGTTGCTCAGCTCGATATTTTTCCGTGCGGCTTCTTGCTAGCTCGAGGAGGAGCCCGAGCGCGACGCCGAGGAGCACGGGGATCGTCCAATCGAGCACGACGTGGCTCGGATGCCCGGCTGGCCAGACCTCGTCGATCCAGCGCAGCGCCGCCGCGAAGACCAGCCCCACCCCCACGCCAAAGGCGACGGAGATCCACTTGGTCGACGCTGGGGAAACGGACACCTCCACTGCCTCAGGTGTGCTGGAGTTCTGGGCCACACGCCATCCTACGAATGTCCTAGGCATCGCGCACCCTGGCTGAGGTTGCGGCAATTTCTGCGCGGTTTCGTCGGGCTACTCAGCTGCGGCAGGATGCCTCAGGACATCTGTCGGATGTTCAAGCGCCCGCCCACGCCGCAAGTTGCGCCCGACCATGAAAGCCAAAGCGATCATCCTCGGGCTGCTCATGGGGTCGGGCTGTCTAGCCGGCCCCGCGGCGGCCGAGCAGCTGGCGGACCACTCGACGGGGTACGCCAAGGCGGGCGCGCGAGCCGTCCAGATCAGCCTTCAGCTGGCGATCGAACGTGGCTCGAAGCGCTCGCCGGAGCTCGCTCCAAGTCGCGCGGCGACGCGGGCGAGCAAGCGCTCGCAGCGAGCCAGCGAGCAGGCGCTCAGCTCGCCGCCGCGCCTTGAGCTAGCGGCAGGGCCACGGCTGGGGGCTGACCGCGGATTAGACGCGAGCGTGGGGCTGTGGCAGGACATACCGCTCGCCGGGATTGGTGCCTCACGGCAACGCGCTGCGCAAGCCATGGCGCTGGCTGCTCGCTTCCAGCTCCAAGACGCAGAGCTTCAGGCTGCCCTCGCGGCTGGTCTCGCCTGGGTCGACGCGCGGGCCGCCCGTGAGTTGCTGAGCATTCGCCTCAAGGGTCAGCGCGCGGCGGAGCAGGTCGCCCAATTCACCGCAGCGAGGCTGGCTGAAGGCGCGGCGACCGCCGGAGAAATGGCCCTGGCGCGCTCCCTCGTCGGCTCAGCCAAGGCTCAGGTCCTGGACGCGGAGGGGCGCCTGTTTAGCGCCCACGTGGAGCTCGCCTACTGCCTTGGCATGGACGAGGAACGGGCGCTGGACGCGGTGGGACGGCTCGACCAAGACGGCGTGAAGATCTCGGAGGCGCGGGCGTTCGCGAGCCTCAAGCGCTCCCCGCGACTGCGGCAGCTAGCAGCTGAGGCGCAGGTGGCGCGCGCCGCCGCTGAGCAGTCGCGGGCCGAGGGCTCGCCTCAGCTCTCCGTCGGGCCGTCACTGACCCGCGAAGGCACCGGGGACTGGATCGTGCTGGGTAGGGTCAGCTTCCCATTGCCGGTGGTCAACCCGAAGGCGCTAGAGACCGCCGAGCACCTGCGCGCCGCAGCGGTGGCGAACGCGCGCTGGGGGCGCATGAGTCGGCGCCTCAAGCGAGCGCTGCACCTGTTGTTTCACGAGCGCGAACACGCTCGAATAACTCGTGATGCGCTGGCTACGGGCGCCGTTGAACCAGCCCGCGTCGCTCACCGCGAGGCGCTCTCAAAATATTCCTCCGGGAAATCGAACCTAGGCGACGTGCACGTCGCGCAACGCAACCTGCTGGACGCAGAGGAGCGCTGGCTGTTGGCCGCCGCAGACGCCCGCGCCAGCGAGCTGAGGCTGCTCGCTGTCACGGGTGATCTGAGGCGGCCTCTCGTGCCTGCAGCGCGCCGCACGGAGAACCCGAGCAAGGCAAGACCATGAAACGATCACGGATCGCACGTTGGGTGATCAGCGCGAGCATCGCGGCGGCGACTGTCGGCTGCGACAAGCCTGAAGAGCGCGCTGAACCCGCGGCGGCGACTCCAGCTCAGGCAGTCGACCGCGTGGTCCAAGTTGACCCGTCACTGGTCAGCGATGGACTCATCAGCTTGGGCAGCGTCGAGCGGCGCAACCCAGAGGACGAGCTGCGCGCGACTGGACAAGTCGAAGCAGACCTGGATGGCGCCGCTGACGTTGGCGCGCTGGTGCTCTCCACGGTGACTCGGGTGCTGGTCAGAGAGGGCGATCAGGTGAAGCGGGGTCAGCTCCTGGCCGAGCTCAACGCGCCGGACGCGGCCCGCGTGGCTGGGGAGCTGAGCCGCGCGCGCTCCCAGCGCTCCAGGGCCGAGAGCGCCCTGGCTCGAGAGCGGAAGCTGATCGCCCAGCGCGCCACCACCCAGCAGGAGCTGGAGCGCGCCGAAGGGGAGTTGAAGGGCCTGAAAGCTGACGAGCGCGCCGCCCGCATGCAGCTCTCGGCCTACGGTGCCAGGGGGGCGCGCGTCCAAATTCGCGCCCCCATCGCCGGTACGCTGACTCATCGGGGCGCGGAGATCGGCACACGGGTCGACGTGGGTGAGCGTCTTTTTCGCATCGTTGACATGACGAAGCTGTTGGTCCGCGCCGAGGTGCTGGAGCGGGACGCGCACCGCGTGAAGAGCGGTGATCTCGCGCGGTTGATATTTCCTGGCGGTAAGATATGTGAGGCTGAGGTGCTGGCTCGCGGCGCCGAGGTCGAGCCGCTCCGGCACACCGTATCCGTGCGCATCCTCCCCAAACACTGCGCGTTGGCGATCGCCGGGCAGACCTTGGACGTGCGGATCCTGACCCAGACCAAGTCCAAGACCACCTTCTTCGCGCTGCCCAGGGACGCGTTGGTGGAGCTGGACGGGGCGCCGGTCGTGTTCACCGAAGGTAGCAAGCCAGGGGAGTTCAGCGTCACTTCAGTGACGGTAGAACGCCTCACGGAAACAACAGCGTTCCTAAGCGGCGGGGTCAGCGCAGACCGTCGCGTCGTGATCAGCGGCACCATCTTGCTCAAGGGCGAGTGGATGCGCGCGTCGATGGAGTGAACATGATCGGTAAAGCTGCTCGCGTGGTCATCGACAACCCGCTCTTGGCTGTGCTCGGCGTGATCGTCCTGATCGCGCTGGGGATCCGCAGCTATCAACGGCTCCCCATCGACGCTGTCCCAGACGTCACCAACGTCCAGGTGCAGGTGCTCACCTCAGCGCCTGGGCTCTCGCCCATCGAGGTGGAGCGCTTGGTGACCCAGCCTGTGGAGCTCGCCATGACGGGCATCCCAGGGGTAGAGCACGTCCGCTCGGTCTCGCGTGCAGCGGTGAGCGCGGTCACGCTGGTCTTCGCCGACGACACGGACGTGGAGGACGCTCGGCAGCTAGTTGGGCAGCGGCTCACCCGCGCTCGAGAGTCGATCCCCATGACCGCTGGGCGCCCCGAGCTAGGCCCGCTCACGACGGGCCTCGGCGAAATCTATCACTTCACCATCAGCTGGCCGGGTCACTCGCCAGCTGAGATCCGTACGCTCTTAGAGTGGGACATCGCGTATCGCTTGCGCACGGTGCCGGGCGTGGTCGAGGTCAACCCGTGGGGTGGAGACGAGCGGCAGGTGGAGGTGCGGCTCAGGGAGGCAGATCTCTTCACGACTGGCGTCTCCCCCACGCAGGTCCAGGACGCGCTCTTGGCGGGAGGTCAGACAGTGAGCGCCGGCTTCATCGAGCGGCGCGAAGAGGGGACCTTCGTGCGGCTCGATGGATCTTTCCGTAAGGCATCAGACATCGCTGATCTAGTCGTCACGCCGGCGGGCGCAGGTCGGGCGGCGACGCCCGTGCTGGTGTCAGATGTCGCCGAGGTGCGGGATGGCGCGGCGCCCCGGTTCTCGGCGGCGACCGCCGATGGCAAAGGCGAGACCGTCTACGCCATGGTGCAAATGGTCGCCGGCGGTAACGCTCACGACGTGGTGCAGCGGGTCAAGGCGCGCTTGGCGGAGATCGAGCCGACCCTGCCCGACGGCGTGGTCCTTGAGCCGTTCTACGATCGCGCCGCGTTCGTCGACGATGTGCTCGGGACGGTCAAGAAGAGCCTGCTCGAAGGTGGCTTGGTGGTCGCCTTGGTGCTGTTCCTGATGCTTGGAAATTTCCGGGCGGGAATTTTAGTGGCCAGCGTGATCCCGCTCAGCATGCTCGGCGCGTTCAGCATGATGTACGCCACCGGGGTGAGCGGCAACCTGCTGAGCCTCGGCGCCATCGACTTTGGGCTGGTCGTCGACGGGGCGGTCGTGGTGGTCGAGGGCGCCCTCGCAGCCATGGCAGGGCGCAAGCTGACGGGTAGAGCCGCCATGGGCGCGGTAGCCAGTGAGGTGGGCAGGCCGGTCACCATCGCGGTGCTGATCATCGCCATCGTCTACGTCCCGGTGCTCTTGCTCGAAGGCGTAGAGGGCAAGATGTTCCGCCCGATGGCGCTCACGGTGCTCTTCGCGATCGGCACGGCGTTGATCCTCACCTTCACCTGGGTACCGGCCATGGGCGGCCTGCTGCTCAAGCACGCCCACGATCGTGAACCGTGGCTGGCCCGCAAGCTCGGCCAGCTGTACCGGCCGATCATTGAGTTTACGACTCCGCGCTGGAAGCTGATGGCAGGAGCGCTCGCGGTGTTGCTCCTGGCAGGTGTCGGCGTGGCGTCGACTCGAGGGGCGGAGTTCATCCCTCGATTGGAGGAGGGTGATCTCGCCATCCAAGTCACGCGGCCGCCCAGTGTTTCCCTCGCGGAAGCAGTCCGGGGCACGACGATCGTCGAGCAGACCCTGGCCCAGTTCCCGGAGGTGGATCGCGTCGTCTCGCGCACTGGTAGCCCCGACGTCGCCACCGACGTGATGGGTGTTGAGCAGAGCGACGTGTTCGTGATGCTCAAGCCGCGCAGCGAGTGGACCAGCGCAGACTCTGCGGCAGGCTTCGCCGCGGTGTTTGAACCAGCGCTGCGCAAGGCGCTGCCTGGCGCCGCTTTTGGCTTCACTCAACCCATCGAGATGCGCGTAGACGAGCTGATCGGGGGCGTGCGCTCCGACGTCGGGGTCAAGCTGTTCGGTGACGATCTGGTCCAGCTTCGCCAACTCGCTGAACACCTGAGCGCGGTGATCGCTGCGACGCCTGGTGCGGCCGATGTGCGGGTGGAGGCGATCAGCGGGCTGCGCACCATCACCATGCGCCCAGACAGCGGGAAGATGGCTCGGTTCGGGGTCCACCCAGGGGAGGTGGAGCGCTTCGTCGAGATCCTCCGCATGGGCACCCCCGTCGGCAAGCTGCTCGAAGGCGAGCGACGCTTCGACGTCATGCTGCGCTTAGCGGACACGCCTGCCGCGGATCCGTACCCACTCAGTCGGCTCAGGATCCCCCTCGAGGACGGCCGCTCGATCTTGCTCGGAGACGTCGTAGATATCCGCGAGGAGAGCGGCCCGGCCCAGGTCAGCCGCGAGCAAGCGCGCAGGCGCGTGATCATCGAGGCCAACGTGCGGGGCCGGGACCTGGCGAGCTTCGTACAAGAGCTCCAGCAGCGCGTCGCGGAGGTCAAGCTCCCGAGCGGCTACTACATTGAGTACGGGGGTGAGTACGAGAACCTCGCGCGAGCGAGCAAGCGCCTGGCGCTGATCGTCCCCGCGACGCTGCTCGCCATCTTGGTGCTGCTCTACCTAGCCTTTGGCTCCGTGCGTCCGGCGCTGCTGATCTTTATCAACGTGCCCGCGGCCGCGACCGGCGGCGTCTTCGCCTTGGCGCTGCGAGGCCTCGACCTGTCGATCAGCGCCGCTGTTGGCTTCTTGGCCTTGTTCGGCGTCGCGACGCTGAACGGCATCGTCTTGTTAGCTGCCGCACGGCAAAGACAGGAGCGGGGGGAGCCGCGGGTCCAGGCCAGCTTGAACGCCGCTAAAGAGCGCCTGCGGCCGGTGATGACGACGGCGTTGGTCGCCGCGCTCGGCTTCGTGCCCATGGCCTTGGCGACGGGCACCGGCGCAGAGGTGCAGCGCCCGTTGGCCACCGTGGTGATCGGCGGCTTGATGACCGCCACCTTGGCTACGCTGCTGGCGCTGCCTGCGTTGTTCGCGCGTTTTGGCGGCGGGCCCGACGCCGCCGCGCGATCGTAGTCGTCCGGGGTGCTCGCGTGGACTCACGCCGCAAGCTGGCCCCGCGGTCGGCCCAGCTAACTTGGGCAGCAGTAGTAACCTGGGGAGTGCTGGACGCAGCCTGAGGGTACGCTGGCGCTGTCGTGGCAGGTGTACGAGACCGGAGGCAAGCTCTGGCTCACGCACCTGCTGTCCCACGGGGTAGCGCGCATGCAAGCTGCCGTGGGGCAACACCAGGCGCCTCCGCCTGTGTTAACGCAACCACTGACGCCAGGCGGCCCGCCGCTGCCTTCGCAGTGGTAGCCGAACTGCGGCGCGCCGCAGTTCGCTGGGCAGTAGAGACATTGGTTGTAGGTGCCCATGCCTAGACAATACTGGGCGTCGCTGGATTGGGGGGTCTGGGTGGGGCAGGTGGTAGCCGGTGCGCAGCCGCCCGGCGGCTTGCACTGCCCAGCAGAGCAGGTCGTACCGCCACCGCAAGACCCGCAGCTCCCACTGCAGCCGTCGGAGCCGCACTGTTTGCCTGCGCAGTTGGGGGTGCAGCTACAGTGACCCCCATCGCAGGACCCGGAGCCGCAGGTTCCGCAGCTGCCGCTGCAGCCGTCGGAGCCGCAGTTCTTACCGCCGCTGCAGTCGGGGGCGCACTGGCAGCCGCTGGTGTCGAACGCGCAGCCCGCGCTGCAGCTGAGGCTCCCGCCCCAGTTGGCGCCCAGCAGGGAGGCGCAGCTCGCGCCCGCGTGGTCGTTACCATCGCAGCTCTCAGAGGCTTGATTCTTGATGTCGTCGCCGCAGTACGCAGACGGCCCGCTCCCGCCGCTAGACATGCCAGCGCTGCCGCTGCTGCCGCTAGCTCCAGCGCTGCCGGCGGCTCCAGCGCTGCCGGCGGCTCCAGCGCTACCAGCATTGCCGGCTCCAGCGCCTCCGGCTGCGCCTCCACTACCAGCGACCCCGCCCGTACCCACGGCGCCGGTGCCCGCGGCGCCTGCACCACCGGAGCTGACTGCGCCGGTACCGCCTTGCCCCGCGGATCCACCCGACGCGGTGGCGCCAGCGCCGCCGGCGGCCGCCGCGTCACTCCCCGCGTCGCTGCCCAAGCTGCCCGCAGCGCCTGGCGACCCTGCCTGCGAGCTATCGCCGCAACCAACCACCAGCACGATCGCGCTCAGCCCGAGTACCCTAGCCTTCATGGATGCCGAGTAGCAGGCGGTCGCTGCCGGCCCAACTCGCCTCCCCAACGGCAAGGAATCGCAGGCGTTGGGGATTTTGTCAGCGCCCGCAGCACTCTGGGTCGCGACGCACCGACAGCGCGCCGCCGCAAGAGTATGAGCGCGAAGGCGAGGGCGCCGAGCGCCGTGTTGGATGTGTCCCCGCCGCGCGTGCGGCAGCCGCAACCGCCGTCTGCGGACTTCGCGTCCGGCAGCGCCGGAGCTCCGCTACCGCCGCTCCCGGGGGATCCGGCGTTGCTGCCGGCCCCCGTGCCAGCGTTGCCACCCGTCGCACCACTCGCGCCGCCACTGGTCGCGCCTCCGGCGGCGCCCGTGCCAGCGTTGCCAGCGTTGCCAGCGTTGCCAGCGTTGCCACCGGTCGCACCGGCTGCGCCGCCACTCGTCACGCCTCCGGCGGCGCTCCCCGCAGCGCCCGACGTTCCACCCGAGCCCGCGGCGCCTCCATTGGCGGCGCCTGCGGCGCCCGCCTGGGCGCAAGCGTCGGCGCCGGCCGCGCCGCCGCTGCCCGGCGGTTGTGTAAATGTGCAGCGTGAGCCGGCGCAAACCGCGCCCCACGTCACGCACTTGCAGTCGCTAGCGTCTTGGCAATGGCCTTCGTTGCCTTGGCTTTCGCAGCCTGCGTTGACGCACAACTGATCCCCCCTGGACCACCTACATACCTTGCCGCCACACACGTTGCCTCCGACATCAAGGCAGTCATCGTCGTTGTTGCACTCGATGGTGGCTGCTGACGCCCGCCCGGACAAGGTCAGGGCGAGCACGATGGCCAATGTGATTCGTCCGACGAAAGCGCTCATGAATCCTCCGCGTCAAACCCGGTCGCGCGCACGTGCCACGCCGCCAGCGACTAACCTACTCCCGAACCCGAGACCAGAACCCGCATATGTTGCGTAGGCTTGCATCTGTTGCGTAGCCTGAATGCGCGGCCGCCGGGCTATCGCAGCATATTCGACGCGCGCCGTGGCGGCACGGAACGTGCAGTTTCGGTGTCCGGCGGAATATGGCATCAAAATGGACGCGTCCCGGTAGAGTCGCACTTGGCGCGCTCGCTGTCGTTTGCGCCTGCTCCAGCACCGAAAGGCCGCTGCCAGTGGGGCGTGGCGGGGGTGGCGGGAGCGGCGGGAGCGGCGCGAGCGTGGCGGGTTCCGGCGCATCCAGCGGCGCCGCTGGTGCGGCTGGATCCGGTACGGGCGGGCGAGCGGGCAGCGGGGCTGGCTCCGGCGCCAGCGGGGCGGGAACGGGGGGCGCTGCTGCCGGCGCGAGTGGGGCTGGAGCGGGAGGCGCTGGAGCGGGAGGCGCTGGAGCGGGCGGGGCTGGAGCGGGAGGCTCCGGCGCCGCCGGCGCGGGCGGGGCTGGAACCGGAGGCTCCGCTGCCGGGCCTGCGACGTGGGCCTGTGACGGCGACTACGCTTATTCGGCGCCAGCCGCGATCAGCTTCTCTGGCAGCTCGACCCCTGCGCTGACTGCCGCGCTCGAGGAGATCTCAGCGAGCGCGCGTCCAATCTCGTTGGTGCTGCGCACGAAGGCCGGGGTGTTCGAGGGCGCGCTCTCCGCCACCATCGCGGGGGGGTCGGGTAAGGATGTGTTCCCTACGGGTCAGGTCCCAACCTTCGCGCCCGCTGTCGAAGCTTTCGGTACGCCGCCGGGCGTCACAACTAAGAAGCCGCAGCCCACGGCGTTTCTACGCTTCGCCGACCAGCAGGGCGCTGTGGTCCTTGAGATCAAAGACCTGCTGTGGGTCGCCCGGCAGGGGTCGGACTGCACGCAGATGTCGGTCGACGTCTACGCAACCGTGCCGCCTACCGAGTATGGCAAGCTGCTGCATCTATCGAGCGGTAGCTCCAGTATCGGTACGCTGGCAGAGGTCTCCGACGCGGGAGCGAGCGACGCTGGGTGCGCTGATGACGACAGCGGGGTCGTCGCTCTGGACGGCGGATGCCACCCGACGCCGCCGACCTCGGTCGGGCTCCACTTCACGTTCCAAGGCGTTCCAGTGCTGTTCGATTACGGTACGTTATGATGCAGGTCTTCACCCGCCGCCACTCCAGGAGAGGGATGATGACGAACACTCCGTCTTTCCAGCCACGTCACGTTCTGGCCGCTTTCGTGGCGTTTGTGCTGCTGGTGGTCGCGAGCTGTTCGCAAGAGCAGCTGCCCCCCAGCGCGCTCCAGGGCTCTGGCGGCGGCGCGAGTGACTCCGGCGCCGGCGCCAGCTGCCTGAGCCCTGCAGCCGGCTGCGACTGCGACACCGAAGGGCAGCATGCCAGGTGCGGCGAGGTCGTCGAGGAGATCCACGGGCAGACGATTTGCGGACCTGGCAACACCGTGTGCACCAACGGCAAGTGGTCCGAGTGCGTGATCAACTACGCCGAGTTGGTCGCGGTCCCGGACGCGCCGCCCGGCTACTACCCCCAGGGATTCGGCGCCCCCACACCTTGCACGAACAACCCTTGCGATCCGTACTGCGTGGACTACCCGGACACGCCCGGCGGCCTCTCGGACGCCGGGACGAACCTTAACGCGACCGACTCCGGGCTCACTCCGACCACCGACGCCGGGGCGCTGCCGTGCGGACCCAAGACTTGCTTGGCGATCGGCGCGAATTGCGGGACGTGGGGCAATGGCTGCGGCGGCATGCTCAGTTGCGGAACTTGCACCGCGCCGAAGACCTGTGGCGGCGCGGGCACACTGGGCGTTTGCGGAAACCCACCGCCGGCCTGCGTCCCCACGACGTGCGCAGCGCTCGGCAAGAACTGCGGCCCGATGTCCGACGGCTGCGGCAACCTCCTCAACTGCGGCTCCTGTCAATCTCCCGCCACCTGCGGCGGCGGCGGTACGCCCAGCGTCTGCGGCACGCCAGCGGGCTGCACCGGCCTGTGCCTAAACCAAGTGACGTGCGCCCCGGGCGTGACCACGCGCATCACCGGCACAGTATACGCGCCGAACGGTACGGTTCCCTTGCCGAACGTCGTGGTCTACGTACCGAACGGCGCCGTCGCGCCATTCCCCAGTGGTACCACCTGTGAAAACTGCGCGGTCGCGAGCGGTAACCCGCTGGTCAGCACAACCACAGACGTGTACGGCAAATTCACCATCGACAGCATGCCCGCCACCACCAACGTGCCCTTGGTGATCCAGGTCGGCCGCTGGAGGCGCCAGTTCGTGATCCCGAACGTCCCAGCGTGCGTGACCACCAACCTCAACTTGACGATGGCTCTGCGGTTCCCGCGCACCAAGGCAGAGGGCGATATCCCGAAGATCGCCCTCTCCACTGGGGCGGTCGACTCGATGGAGTGCGTGCTGCGCAAGATGGGCGTGGCCGACTCCGAGTTCACGACGCCGGACAAGTCAGGACGTATCCACTTCTACTATGGCAGCTACTACGAGGGCAGCTATGTAGGGAGCGGCTATGGAGACGGCGCGAATCAAACGCCGCGGGAGGACCGGCTGTTTGGGAACCTGGCGACCCTGGATAACTACGATATGACGCTGTTCCCGTGCCAGGGCACCCAGTGGTACTATGGGGGCGGCTGGCAGGCGGCGTTTCAGAACAATATCGCGCAGTACGTCAATACGGGCGGGCGGGCGTTCATGACGCACTACAGCTATAACTGGCTGATCACGTCGGGGTGGATGTACTCGTCGCCGCTGAGCAGCGCGATCAACTGGAATATCAATAGCGGAGGCTGGGACGCGTTCCGGACGGGCACCATCAACACGGGGTTTGCTCGGGGCTCGATGCTCGCGACCTGGCTCCAGCTGGTCGCGGGTGGGACCTACGGGCAGATCCCGGTCGAGTATGTCCGAAGGGATTACGACAGCGTCAACCCGCCGACGCTGAACTGGCTGACCACCGCCCAGACCCCGGGCGGGGCGCACGCGACGTTCGACACGCCCCTCGGCGTTTCGCCGGCGAACCAGTGCGGCCGCGTCGTGTTCAGCGACTTCCACGTCACGAACGCCAACAATACTGGGGGCACCAAGTTCCCGAACGAGTGCGACAACACCGCCATGACGGCGCAGGAGAAGGTGCTGTTGTACATGCTGTTCGACCTGGCGTCCTGCGTCGGCAGCGCCCCGCCGCCGCCGCCTTGCGTCAAGACCACCTGTTCGGCGCAGGGCCTGAGCTGTGGCCCGACGGGCGACGGCTGCGGCGGCACCTTGAACTGCGGAACCTGCACCGCACCGGCCACGTGCGGCGGAAGTGGCGTGCGGGGCCAGTGCGGCTCCTCGCCGCCGTGTGTCCCCACGACCTGTGCGGCGCAGGGCCTGACTTGCGGCCCGACGGGCGACGGCTGCGGCGGCACCTTGAACTGCGGAAGCTGCATCGCGCCGGCCACGTGCGGCGGAGGTGGGATGCCCGGCCAGTGCGGCTCGGTGACGACCTTCAACGAGGCGTCCTTCGTGCGCACGTACGACGCGACCAGCTGCCCGGCGGGGACCAAGCCCACTTGGAGCCTCTGGTCGTGGAGCTCGGTGACGCCCGCCGACACGCACATCGATTTCAGCGTGCAGACCGCGCCGACGCTGGCCGCGCTGGCGAGCGCGCCCGCCGACAACGTGCTGTTTTCGAATCCGCCCGGACCCGGCGCGCTGGTCGGACAGGCCTGCAGCGCACATGCGGCGAATCAACCGCCTGGGCAGCCCGATACCCAGCTCGGCTCCGCCGATCTAGACAAGACCTTCATCGCGTTCGGCCGCCCGCGCCAAAACCCGTTCGTGCGCGTCACCTCCCGTCTGGTGCCATCTGCAGACAAGTTGAACGGACCGCTGCTGGTGTCGTGGAACCTGCAGGTGGACTGCATGCCCTCTGAGTGAGGCGCTTCTCCGCGCTGAGCGTTCGCGGGTCCTAAAACGGCGCTTGCGCCACGAAGTAAAACTGCCCGCCTTCAATTTTGTTCTCGTCGTCGAGGCCGTTGGCGTAGCCGAATTTGAGGTTGGCGCGCACGTAGTAGCCCAGCACGAGATCGATCCAGAGCTCGCCCCCCACCCCCAAATGCAGCTCGTCGAACGGCTCTTTCACGTCGATGGTGTCGAAGGCGCCGCCGTAGTCGGCGAACAGCGCGCCGCTCAGGGTGCGCAAGAAGGCGGGCAGCGTGCTGACGCCGAACTCTGGGTAGGCGATGGGGAAGCGGTACTCGGCCTTCATCAGGTGATACTGGCGCCCGCGGAAGGCGCCGGGCTTGTATCCGCGGAGCAAGAAGGTGGACTGCAAAATACCGCTGGTGAAGGCGTCGAGGGCCGGGGTGTCAGTGAACCCGCCGGTCGAGAACAAGCCGCGGCGCGGGTAGGTGCCGTCTGCCGTTGCGCCGCTGGCGCTGACGGCCAGGACGTGATGCGCCGCGATGGGCAGCGGGACGTAGCCGACGCCCCGCCAGCTGACGCTGGTCAGCGTGGACTCGCTGCCGGTCTCTGGGCTGGCGACGTCTAGCGCTGCCGTGAGGGACCAGCCGCGCTCGGCGCTGATGCCATCAGCCGTGCCGTCGGCGTTGCTGTAAGACAGCGCCATGCGCGCGCTGCCAAGGAAGCCGCTGTGGGGCTTGCGGGTCACGCGGCTGAACGGATCAGCCTCAAAATTGGCGACTAGGTCTTGCTCAAACGAGGCCGCCGTGTAGCTGAAGCTGACTGACTGCGACTGGTAGACGTCATTCAAAGCGTAGGTCAGGCCCGAGGTGATGCCGCTGACGTGTTCGGGTACCGTGAGGTTTTCATCGCCGTATCGAAAGCCTCCGCGCGGAACTGTTCTCCTAAACACCGACACGTTCAGGGTTGGGTCAAGGCCGCGGTAGGCGTAGCCGGCGGACGCGCTGGGCTCGCCTTGCTGCGTCTCGACGCTGACCGCTGCGTTAAAGGCGTGCAGGCCCACCGCGTCGCTGCCGCTGGTGCTCACGGTCAGCGATTGTCCAAAGCTGCCGGGGCCGTACTCTGCAAGGTACGAGGTTGGACCGATGGAATCCAGCGGGTTATACGCGGTCACCGGGTAGCGCCTGCGCAGCGGCTCGGGGGGCGGGTCAGGCCGAGCAGGGGGTGGAGGGGGCGCCTCAAGGAAACGCTCTTCGTTCAGCTGCATGCTGAACAAATCAAAGCCGGCGCTGGTGTAGCCCACGTAGTACAGCGTGCGCCCGTCGGTTGACACCGCGGGCATGTAGGCGCCGGTCTTGACGTTGGTGACCATGCGCAGGCGCTTTGACGCGACGTCGTAGGCGTAGACGTTGGCGATGCCGTTGCGATCCGACACGAAGTACAGCCGCTGGCCGTCGGGCGACCATGCGGGCTGTTGATCTTGAGCTCTGTCTCGCATCAAGCGCCGGGTGCGCTTCGATTTCACGTCGGTGATCGCGATGTCGCGGTAGCCGCCCTTTGACCAGATCGAGTACGCCACCTGAGCGCCGTCTGGTGAGAAGCGCGGCGTGAACACCTGCTCATAGCGCCGGCTTTTGTTCAGCGTGCGCTGACGCTTGAGCTTGGAGTCTATTGCTTCAGGGAAACCAGCTTCCAGGTCCGCGATGCGTAGCGTGGTGGTGCCCTTGTGGTTGGTCACGTAGGTCACGCGGCGGCCGTCCGGGCTGACGTCTGGTCCGCGCGCGCGCCGCCCGACGGTCCAGCGCTGGCGTGACTTGGACAGGCCGCGTGGGCTGGTGGTGCCGCGGGGCTGCGCGAACAGATCGGTGTAGATGTAGTTTCGGCGTGAGCGGCCCACGTCGTCGAACACCAGCGCGCAGTCAGCGTCAAAGCTGATGCCGCTGGGCGCGCTCGTGCGCACCAGCAGCTCGTCTGCCGTGCCGTCGCCCGATCCTCCTGCGTCGTCGCCAGCAGCGCGCAGCGCGTGGCGGTAGATCCCGCCTGGCCGATCGCCGTCGTCAGCGAAGTACACCAGCTCTTCTGACGTTCCCTTGCGGAAGCATTGGGGGACCACCCGCGGGTAGCTGACGCTCCGGCCACGCCGGGTCAGCCGAATGCCTTCGCGCAGCCCGCGCCGCTTGACCTCTGCCAGCTGCGCGGCGTACTCCCGCGACAGGTGCTGGCGCCAGGCCTCGTAGAGCTGCACGTAGGTGCTGCCAGTGGCCTTCTTGATAGCGCGGTTGATGCCCCACGGAATGAGGTTGGCGCCGTAGTCGGCGGACACCGTGGCGAACGTCTCGGCGCCGTAGGTGTCTAAGATCCAGCCGATAAAATAGCCACCGTACAGGTACCACAGGTTCCCGCCGGGCCAGCGCCGCGGCAGGTTGCTGATCTGATCTAGCCGCGCGAAGTTGTCTTCGAGCACGTCGGCGCGCAGGAACATGTTGAACAGGCTCGAGCGTCGCCGGCCGCCGCCGGTGTGCTGGCTCTCCAGCGCGGTGGCGAGGCCTTCGAGGATCCAGCGCGGCTGCACTTGGTTTGGCGTGTAGGTCTTGCCAAACAAGCGGTTGAGCAGCTCGGGTAACCCCGAGCGGTTGTCGAGGTGCAGGATGTGGGTGTGCTCATGGGTCAGCAGCATGAGCAGCCAGTCGTCGTAGTCACCCAGCGCGCTCATGTCGTCCGGCGCGGAGACGAACAGGCGAATTGTGTTGTACGGTCGCGCCGTCGCCGAGCCGTTGGACGAGTCAGTGTCGTCGGTGACGACCACGTGGGTCACCTCGCGGGGCTGCCAGCCCAGCTGCGGGCTCAGTCGGCTGTGGATCGACTCGCCCAGGCTGGCGGTGCGCTGGGCCGCCTCATCCAGCCCTGCGGGGTAGTGCACGCGGAAATGCGGCGTCTCGATGGTTCGCCAGCGCAGGTACGGATCTCCAGCCTGGGCGTTGCGGGTGGTGCAACAGACGGCCAGCGCGAAGGCGAGGGTGCACAGCGTCCCGGGTACCTTAACCGTCACCACGCCTGCCGATCCCGGTCGCTGGCTGCGTTTGGTCTGCGCAACCAGCGCTCAAATACTGGAGTATGTTCCGCTCCGGTTCTCGGCCAAGCCATGCCAGCGCGCGGGCTTGGCAGGCGGGCGGGCCCAAGAGTTCTGGCGATCGGGTGCAGAGAGAGCGCGACATCAGCGAAAGCGCGCGAGCCTATCGCGGGCTCGCCGCGCGCGCGAATCGCATCTGCAGCGCTGCATGAGCAGCGGGGACCGCTCGCCTCAAAGCGCCAAGCTCGCGGAGAAACCCAGTGCTGGCTAGGGCGCTTAAAAGTCGTCGTGAAACAGCGGTTCGCGGTTACGCACGTAGCGATACACGAGCTGCCGGCCTTCTGGTGAGATCTCAGTGAACGCTGCGCCGAAGCCAGGCGGTGCGTCGTCCCCGGTGCCCAGCGCCTCCCGCGTCCAGCGCACGACGCCTTTGGCGTCAAACTCGTAGCCACCTGGCATCGACACCTTGAGCGCCAGCGGCTGGCCGATGTTGGGGATTTGGTAGGTCGCGACGAAGATCCCCCCGTCGTCGACCACGTCGTTGCCGCTCAGCCCTTTGTAGAAGTTGGTCTGACTGTGGGCACCCAGCGCGGCTTCCATGTGAATCAGGTCGCCAGTCGGCGCTGGGGCTGGCGCGGCTTGCGGGGAGGCCGGCGCCGCAGCTGGTGCGGCGGCGACCGCTGCCTGAGGGTACGCGGCTTGAGGCGGCGCAGCTTGAGGTGGTGCAGCTTGAGGTGGCGCAGCTTGAGGTGGTGGTGCGTACTGCTGGGGCGCGGCTGGCTGGGCGTACTGCGGCTGGGCTGGAGGCGCAGGCTGGGCGTACTGCTGGGGCGCGGCTTGGGGTGGCGCTGCGTACTGCTGTGGAGCCGCTGGCTGGGCGTACTGCGGCTGGGCTGGAGGCGCAGGCTGGGCGTACTGGGGTGCAGCTTGGGGCGCAGGCTGCGCGTATTGCTGAGGCTGTCCGTGCGGAACCGGTTGCGCGTACTGGTGGTTCGGCTGGTTAAACTGTGAAGGCACCTGGGCCGGTGGGTGCTCGGGCTGGGGTGGTGGCGCGTACTGCTGTGGCGCGTGCTGCTGCTGTGGCGCGTACTGCTGCGGCGCGTGCTGCTGCTGCGGCGCGTGCTGCTGCGGCGTGTATGGCTGAGCCTGAGGAGGTTGGGGGGCAGGCTGCTGCGCTGGCCCGTCGATGGGGGGCAGCTCTAGAGTGCTGCCATGGTTCGCCAGCGAGACCGTGCCCCCTAGGTTTTGAGCGGGCGCAGGGGCCGCGGGCCTGAGGCTATGAATTAACCCCAGGGAACCGGCCACCGCCTCCATGGCTTGGGTGACCGCGGGGTGCAGGCCATCGTGGGTCTGCAGCTGACCGAGCGCCGCGCGCACCGCGTCCAGCGCGACGGGGCCTTGCTGGGCGAGCGCGCCGCCAGCGGTCGACTCGATCTGGTGTAGCGCGCTCATCGCGCTCGCGATGGGCTCGGCCACGCTCATCAAGTGCTCCGGTACACCGGGAGCCTGTAGCGCTGCCAAACCCTGCGCCAAGTTTTCGCGGGCGCTGCGCGCGCCGCTAACGGGGTCGCTCATTGATTGCCTCCAAGGATTGGCGAGCACTCTAACACTTCGGTCTGTACGGATACGAGTTCGGCGAGGCCCGCCGCGTCGACTTCTGCGCCGGACTCCAGCCGAGCGCGCAGCAGGCGCACGCCGCCGCTCCCCGTGCGGATGAGCACACCGGCCGAGCTTCCAGCGGTAATAAACGCCTCCCCAGGTCGCAGCGCCAGGGGCAGATCGTCGTCAATCTGCGCGTCTAGTAGGTCAAATCGCAGACCACGTAGCTCCAGGGCGACCCCAGGCTGTGGGCTCAGCGCTCGCACTCGGCGTAGCACCACGGGCCCCGGTTCACGCCAGGGGCACTTCAGTAAGTCACCGCTGGGTGCCGGGGCTGCCGTCGCTAGGCGCTCGTCCTGGCGTTGCTCAGGCAGGCTCAGGCCCGCCGCCAAGTCGCCAGCTGCTCTGCGCAACAGGCGGAGGCTAGGGCGGTCTAGCGCCTTCGCCAACTGCCACGCGGTCAGCTCCCCCACCCCCAAAAAATCCTGCCAAATGACGGCGCCAGTGTCGTACTCGGCCTCCAAGCGGTGCAAGCTCACGCCAGTCAAGCTGTCGCCGCAGTCGATGGCCCAGAAGAACGGATCCGGCCCGCGGTGCCGCGGCAGCAGCGACGGGTGCACCCCGAACGCGCCCCGGGGACACGCGCTCAGCCAGCGTGGCGGCAGCTTGCGCGTCCAAAACCAGCTGAGCAGTAGGTCAGCGCCAGGCAGCGCTGCTTGCACCTGCGCTTCAAGCTCGCGGGTCGGCAGCTCCAGCGCGTCGATCAGCTTCGCGCCAAACAGCCGCTTCACGCGCCGGCGGCCAGGCGCTGGCAGCGGGCTCAGCACCACGGGGTCGAGCTGATGCCCGTCGAGGTGAAGCAGCCAGGCGGCTAGCGGGAGTCCAAAGAAGGCGATGCGCATTCCGCGCTGAGTTGTACCGCAATCCGAGGGAAGCGAGCGCGCCATCACGCACAGCCAGGCCTCGGCGCCAGCTGAAAGAACGCCCAAAAGTTGTTAGCGGGTTCGAGAGCTTGGTACCCCGAGCGCTATGGATTCTGGGTCTGCCTTCGGACAGATGCTTCGATCGGGTAACCGCTTCGATCCCGAGGCGGCGAATCGGCCGATCTTGAACTTCGAAAACGTCCACAAGGCGTATCGAAACGACGCGCCAGTGCTGCGTGGCATGAGCTTGGCTATCGAGCGCGGTGAGTTCGTGTTCTTCACGGGCCCGTCAGGGGCCGGCAAGAGCACGCTGCTTCGCCTGCTTTATGCCGCGGAAACCGTGGACTCCGGTCGCATCTTGTTCATGGGCCGAGAGGTCGGGCGCCTGCGCCCAGAGTCGATTCCATTCCTGCGTCGCAACATCGGCGTGGTGTTTCAGGATTTCAAGTTGGTCAACAACTGGAGCGTGTCTGAGAACGTCGCCATGCCGCTCGAGGTGCTGGGCCTGCCAGAGCGCTTGATCCGCACCCGGATCGGCGAGGCGCTCGAGCGCGTAGGTCTGGGGGGTAGAGGGAATGATCTCGCTGCCACGCTGAGTGGCGGGGAACAGCAGCGCGTCGCTGTGGCCAGGGCCATCGTGGGCGAGCCTGCGCTGGTGTTGGCCGACGAGCCGACGGGCAACCTCGATCCGCAGCTGGCCGTGGACATCCTCGGCCTGTTTGAAGACATCCACTCCACCGGCGTGACGGTGGTGTTCGCGACCCACGATCGCTCGCTGCTGGACATCCGTCCGCGGCGCGTCGTGGTGCTCCAAGACGGCAAGGCGATCGACGCGCCGAACGGCCTTGAAGGCGATCTTGAAGATCAGCTCGCGCTGTCGGTGGCGTGATGGAGGAGCAGCAATCATGACATCGCTACAGCGAGCTTGGCGCGGCGGGAAGAACGACTGGCGCTTGCACCTGCTGAGTATCTTCTCAGTGGCGGTGGCCTTCGTGTGCCTAGCCTCCGCGCTGCTGGTGGTGGTCAACGTGGACGGGCTGCGCGATCGCTGGGCGCGCGCGGGGCGCGCCTCGGTATATTTCCGTGTGGAGACTACTCAGGCTCAGGTCAGGGCGATCGAAGACGCGGTGCGCGCGGCCCCTGGCGTGACCGACGCGCGCTATGTCTCCAGCGAACAGGCGCGACGTGAGGTCAGCGGTCGCGGCGACAAGCTGATGGCAGATCTGCCCGCTGCGGCCTTTCCGGCGTCGCTCGAGGTGATGGTCGACGAAGGCGCCGGTGAAGGCAAGCTCGAGTCGCTGGCGTCGCGCGTCGCGGCGCTGCCTCAGGTGGAGTCGGTCGAGACCTACCAAGACTGGACGCACCGCCTGGCCTCGGTGCTCAGCAGCGGGGTGACCGCGAGCCTGGTGCTGGCCTTCGTGGTGCTCGGCGCCGTGGTCAGCGTGGTCGCCTCGACCATTCGCCTCGCCTTGCAGCGGCGGCGGGTTGAGGTTGAGGTGCTCAAGTTGGTGGGCGCGACCGACAGCTACGTGCGTCGACCATTCGTGGTTGAAGGCGCGGCGCAGGGCGGGATCGGCGCGCTGCTCGCCTTGATGATCTTAGCGTTACTCTACGGAATCGTCCGGCAAAATCTGAGCGGCGAGCTTGGCACGCTGGTCGGCATGCAGCCGGTGTTCCTGCCCTGGACCTTCATGCTGGCGATGGTCACCCTGGGCGCGGCGCTTGGCGCGGCGGCTGCTTGGGGAAGCCTGCGCAAGCTCCTGGTTGTATAAAGTGAAGATCCGCGTCGCGATACTGCTGCTGTGCGTCGGTGCTGCCGCGCTGGCTGCGCCAGGAGCTGACCCTGAAGCCGCAGCTGTGGCTGAAGCCGCGGCTGATCCGGACGAGACCACCCACGGCGATGCCGCGCGGGAGCTGGTGGAGCTGAAGGGCACCGCCGAGCCGCCCACTCTGCCCGGCTACGCAGCGCCTAGCTACGCAGCGCCCGGCTACGCGCCGCCTAGCTACGCGCCGCCCGGCTACGCAGCGCCGACCGCGCTCGGCTATCAGGCGGCACAGCCCGCGCCGAGCGGGCCCGACTTCGACACGCTGCTCGCCGCGCTGGATCGCGAAGAGAAGCTCACGGCGAAGAGCCTCAGCGATCTAGCGACCGAGGCTGAAGACGCGCGCCGCCGCACCATCGCCCGTGGTCGTGCTTACGTGCGGAAATCCAGAGCGGGGTTGCTCCCGGTGGGTGGTGGCTTTGAAGAGCTAGTGAACCACGCCTCGCGCCTCGAGCGCTTGCGCCGCGCGCTGGAGCGCGACGTGGCAGCCGAGAAGGCGCTCGCCCGCAAGCGCTCACAGCTGAGCAAGCGCCTGGCCGATCTGCGGGCGCGCAAGGGCCCACTAGAAATCCAAGCTCGGGCGACGTCGCTGCAGCGCGCGGCCCTGCTCGCGCAGCAAGACCGCTCGCTGGCGTTTGAGCGCGCCTTCTCCGGCGCTGGCAGCTGGGGTCACACGGCGATCTACGGCGCAGATCCCAGCGGCGCCGCGGCGGCGCCCAGCAATGAAGCCGCAGCGTTCGGCGCGATGAAGGGCCGCCTGCCCTTCCCACTACCTGGCCGCGCGGAAGCACGCAAAGCCAGCCGAGGGGGTGGAGGGCCAGGCCTTGAGATGACCGCGCCCAAGGGTTCCCCAGTGCGCGCGGTGTACAAGGGCCGCGTCGCGTTCGCCGATCAGTACCCAGACTACGGCCGCACCGTGATCATCAACCACGGCGGCAACTACTACACCGTCAGCGCGGGCCTTGACACCGTCGCGGTCAAGGCCGGCGATGACGTCAGCTCAGGCGACCGCCTGGGGACCGTGGGTGACGATGGGCGCGGGCCGATGCTGTACATCGAAGTGCGCTCCGGGGCAGAGCCCCTCGATCCAAACGAGTGGTTTGGGATTTAGGCGCACCGCGCGCGTGGCGCAGCCCGAGCGCGAGCCGCTTCGCACGTCGGGGGAGGGCTATGCATCAGTGCATCATGGCGTGAGCTTCGGCGCGCGCGCCTAGCACTCGCGCTGCGGTTCCGCGACTGGCGCGGAACCGCGACTGGCGCGGTCGCGAAGCCACCTGGGGCGTAAGCCTCAGACCTGCTCGGCGTCGTGAAGCACCCAGAACGCGATCGCGGCGCCGATGATCGGCAGCAGCCAGATCAGGAAGGCTTGGCCCCGCTTCTGCTCTGATTCGTATAAATCCGTACGGAGTACCCGTAGGGTAACGAAGACTTGGAAGAGGACAGCGCAGGCTAGAAAGATAATGGGAAACATAGGTCCGGTGCTCCTCGCGCTTGGCGCGAGCTAGAGTAGTCTACTGTCGCGCCGCGTGGCGCGAGCCCAGCTCACGCCTGAGCGCCAGCTGGGAGGTGCGCACTGCCCTTCCGCGCGGTATTAGCTACGGAGGGCGGCGCTGGGGGTGGGCGCGGCGTGCGCCAAGTGTTGCAGCGTGGTGTCGCGGTGTCCCGAGCAGCGTGCTGTCGCAGCGCGTGCTCGCGAAGGTCGCGCCGGCGGGCTAGCAGCTTGGCGGCGCGCGTGGCTGCAGCGCGGCGCGCAGCAAGCGGTTGCGCGGGCGGGCCAGCGCATCAGCTCGCTTGGGGCTGAGCGCGTGGGTCGCCGCGGCGAGCTGAAGGGCTGGCTGCTCGCCTCGCGGGCTAGCGTTTGGGTTGAACTTGACCAGCGCGTCGCCCCAGCGCTCGCTGATCTGCCAACGGACTGTGTGCCAGCTGACTGCGTGCCAGGTGACTGCCTGGCCTTCCAGGTTCAGCGGCGCGCTGCCGGCGCTCGGCGCCGCCTTGGTTTGGCTGGTGGTTTGGGCCACCTCGGCTTCGGCCGCGACGGCGCTGGCGGCGCTCGACGCGAGCAGCGCGATCAAGGTCAGGGCCCAGCGCAAGACGGACAAGCCGGGCACTCTGTGCCCGAATTGCCGGTTACGCAAGGTGGCGCGTGCGAGATACATCAACAAATGACGGCTGCTGGTGAGCTCTGCGCTTTTCGACGCAACCGCCAGAGACCCCGGACGAATCCCGGCAAGTCCTGACGTTTTCAGCGCACCGCTTCAGCGTAGGGCGCCTCCCCAAAACCCCTGGAGATCCCCCATGACCACTCGTATCGACTCTGGACCCACGCCGAGCGTGTCCACCTCTCAGACCGCCGCGCGCACGACGCCTGCCCCTGCGCGCCCGTTCAAGGCCGTGATGCACGCTGGGGCCAGCGCCGTGATCACCGGAGCAGAGCGCACGCTGCGCCAGTTGCCCGGCGGACCGCTGCTGGCCGCCGCCGTGCGCGCCACGCCCGCGACCCCCAGCGCTGGATCTGCCGAGGGCTCGGCCGGCACCGCTGACGCAGCTGGCGGCGCAGGCGCAGGCGCAGGGGCAGGCGCAGGCGCAGGGGCAGAGCGTGGCCAGATTGAAAACGCGCTCGATCAACAGGCCGAACAAAACCTGTACTATCTGGGGCTTCAGGAGCGCATCTCCGCGGAGTCCCGCGCTTACTCAGCCATGTCCAACGTGCTCAAGGCGCGACATGACACGGTGAAGAACGCCATCGGCAATATCCGCTAGACTCGAGACAACTATGGGTATCGACGGAATCGGAGGCGGCGGAATGCCGCCGGGCGGGATCGGTGGTCCTGGAGGTCCAGCGGGTCCCAAAGGTCCAGCCTCGGAGGATTTCGAGCTGGGGGTGGAGGGCGCGCCTCAGGTTGGTGGTGCCAGCGCGAGCGCGCCCTTGCAACAACTGCAGGCCGGCGACATCAGCCTCGATCAATACCTCGACACGCGGGTCGACTCCGCCGTCGAGCATCTCGAGGGTAAGCTGCCTGCTGATCAGCTGGACTTCGTGCGGCAGACGCTGCGCCAAGAACTGGAGACCGATCCGGTCTTGGTGGAGCTGGTGCGGCGTTCAACTGGCATCTCGGCCAGCGGCTCAGCTGACCGCTAGCCGGGCCTGGCGAGCCCTGCTATCCCCAGCGCCATGGCGCGCTCCCTGGCCCGAACACGCGGCCGCAGTCGCCCCGTGCGGCTCACCGCGTTGGAAGACTTAGCGGGCGCGCGCCGCGAAGACGTCGGCTGCCGCGTGGAGGAGCTGCTCCGCTGCCATCAGCGCTCGGTGCTCGTGGCGCCGACTTGGGTCGTGCCGAGCGCCGTGTTTCACCAGGTGCTAGAGCTTGAGCTGCCGGCAGGCCACGACGCTGCGTCGCTGCTGCGCTTGATCGATCGCCCGCGCGGTATCGAGCGCGCCGCGCGCGCCTACGATCGCCTGCTTCGAGTGCCGTTGCCGCTGCAGCTCGCCGCTGATTTGGCAGAGTTCTGGGAGGCATTTGGCCAACACGCGCCCCACGGGATCAGCGTCAGCACCAGCCCAACCACGACGCGGGTGTTGGCTTCGCACGCAGGTCTGCTCGATACTTCCACGGGGATCACATCGCCGACCGGCGTGGCCAACGCGATCCGCCGGGCTTGGGCGATGTACGCCTACGACGGCGCGCTCGGCTTCTTGCGTTCTCAGCGCGTGCGTGAGTTGGGGATGCCGGTGGTCATCCAAGTCTGGCCGCACCTACGCATCAGCGGCTCGCTGCTCACCCGGGAGCCCTCAAGAGCCGGCCAGCGCTTCACCGACGTCGACGGCGTGCAAGGCGACTCACGGGTCGTGCGCTTTTGGCACGGGTGGAAGCCGCCCCCGAGAGAGGGCGTCCGCCCAGCTCAGGTCCTGCGGTTTAATCCTTACGGTAACGTAATCGTGCGGTCTCACGCGCGGACGCGTGGCCCAGACGACGCAGCAGAAGAGCCTGAGCTGACTCAGCAGGCGGTGAGCCAGCTGGCGGACCTAGCCAATTTGGTCGCCAGCGACGCCGAGGCCAAGCAGCTGGGGTTCGTGCTGGACGCAGACGGGCCTGTGGTGTGGGACGCTGGTGAGGCGACGCGCCTCGCGCAGCTACTCGGCGGCGACGCTGCGACCGTATGGTCTTTGGCCAGCTTGGGCGAGGTGCTGCCAGGGGTCGCCACGCCGCTGACCTGGTCCGTCGCGGCGCCGGCCATCGAGGCCGGCTTTGCGCACGCCTTCCGCGAAGCCGGGCTAAAGATCGCCCGCGGCCAAGCGTTGGTCGCCCGGGTGGACGGGCGCGTGTATTTCAACGTCTCCGCGTTCTACCAGGTGGCTGTCCAGTTCCCCGCGCTGCACACCCCAGCGCTGCTCGAGATCATGGGCACCGAAGAGCGCGAAGCGCTGGCGCCAGAGGCTGGCAGCGCGCCCAGCCTGCTGCGTGTCCCGATCTTGCTGGCCAAGCTGTTGAGCGAGCAGCGGCGACTCGGTGAGAGCGTCGCGCGCTTTGAAGAGCAAGCAGAGGTGCAGCGCCGCTGGTTGCTCGAGATGGATCTGGCGATCTTACCCGATGACGCGCTGAAGACCACCCTCGGCGAGACCCACGACTTCTTTCAACGCACGAGCGAGCTCTTGCTCAGCTGCGCGTCGGCGACGCTGGTCGCCTACGTCGCGCTGAAGACCGTGCTGGCGCGGAGCTGGCCTGCCCAGGCCGAGTCACTGGCCCAAGTCCTGACCTCGGGGGTGGGGGGCCTAGACACGTTGTCTCCCGCACAGGCTGTGTTGCGCGCCCGCGAATCACTACCGTGGGGAGATGACACGCCGCCGGCTTCACCTTCGGACCCAGCGCTCTTGGCTAGCTTGAAAGACCTGCAAGCCCAGCTGGCTGAGCGCGGTCGCTTCGAGGCCGAGCTGGCGAGCCCGCGCTGGCGGGAGCAGCCTGACTGGCTCTTAGAGCGCCTGCTCGCCCTGCCACCTTCGGCGCAGTCACGCAGCGTCGAGCAGCGGAGCCAAGCCGCCCGCGCGCGCGCAGACGCAGAGCTGGCGCGGGTCGGAGACCGCATGTCTTACGTTGAGCGTGCTGCCGCGCGGAACTTAATTGCGCGGTATCGGCGCTTTATTCGCCTGCGTGAGCGCGCGCGGGTGTGGCTCGCGCGCACCGCCAGCATGCTGCGGGTCGTGGTGCAAGACGCAGGCCGCCGCTTGCAAGGCCTGGATCCGCGCTTTCCTGTCGATGGCGCCTTCTACCTCAGCTACGCTGAGCTGCGCGCAGCGCTAGCCAGCACACGTGCCGATTTGGGGCCAGTGGCGGCGCTGCGCCAGGCTGAGCACGCCGCGCAGCTCGCGCGGCCTGACCCCCCGCGGTTGTTCGTCGGCGGGCCGCCGCTGATGGCTGTGTCGCCGCCAGCGCGCACCGTGCTGCGCGGCATGCCTGGCGGCGCCGGGGTCGCGACGGGCCGCGCGCGCTTGTTGGGGGTGGGGGGCCCTGGCCAACAGCTCCCGCTGCGCGGCGAGATCCTGATCGTGCGCGCGGCAGATCTGGGCCTAGTGCCTGACTTGCTGCTGGTCAGCGCGTTGGTGGTCGAGATTGGCGGTCCGCTGAGCCACCTGGTTGTTGCCGCGCGGGAATTAGACGTGCCGTGTGTCGTCGGGGTGCGTGACGCGTTCGCGACGCTGGTTGAAGGCGAGCTGCTGCGGGTCGACGGCGTGCGCGGCGTGGTCGAGCGGCTTGAGTCGTGAGGCACTTGAGTCGTGACCGCCAGGACCTCGAGCGCCGTCAAATCAGCGA
>CAZKDY010000007.1:95795-155772 GCA_964551615.1 uncultured Polyangiaceae bacterium | reverse complement strand
GCGCTGCAAGTGAGGGAGCGCTGCAAGTGAGGGAGCGCTGCAAGTGAGGGAGCGCTGCAAGTGAGGGAGCGCGGCCGTGAAGCGACGGGCGGCGAGACTTTGTCTGGGCTGTTGATGACGCTGCTCAGCGCGGGGGGCGAGCCGGCGGCTGCTGCTGACGTGGCCGCGTGCGTCGCCGCGGGGCGGGTGTTTATCGATGGGCGACGCCTGCGATCGGGAGATCTGCGGCTCGCTCAGGACGAGGTGTTGCAGGCCGGCCAGCGGGTGGAGTTGAGCGCGCGCGCCCACAACACCAGCGAAGCACCGCGCGTACTCGAAGCGCGTTGGGGTCTGCTCGCGGTGCTCAAGCCAAGCGGCTTGGCCAGTGAGCCAGATCGCCGGGGCACCGACTCGCTGGTCAGCCGCATAGCGCAGCAGCTCGGCCAGGATGTACACGCGGTGAGTCGCCTCGACGCTCAGGTCAGCGGCCTGATGCTGGTCGCCACAGATGAAGCCGCGCGGAAATTAGCCGCGGGATTTAACGCCGCGACGTTCGAACGCTACTACACGGGCTTGGTCGCTGACAGCGCCGCGGGGCCGTGCATCGAGCCGGGGCACAGCGGGCAGGGGCCGGGTGTCGGGGTGGGGGTCGGGCCCGCCTTGTCAGGCACCTGGCGCGGCTCCATCGGTGACGCCGAGCGCGGCAGGCGCAAGGTCGGGGGGCGTGGAGCGAAGCCCGCCGTGACCCAGTATCGCGAGCTGCCGCCTGGCGAGGCGAGCAGCCAGGCAAGTTTGGAGCGGAGCGCAGAGCTCAACGCACAGCTCAGCGCCAGCTCGGCGCCCGGTGGGCTGCGGCTACCGACTTGGCGTCAAGGCCGCGAGCGACGTGAGCTGCGCTGCAGGCGGCTTGGCTTCCAGATTGAGACGGGTCGCACCCACCAGATCCGAGCGCACACAGCCCACGCTGGGCTGCCTTTGCTGGGTGATCCGCTGTACGGCGGTCCCGGGGCGGCCGTGTTGCCGAACGGCAACGTGCTCGAGTTCACGCGTATCGCGCTGCACGCCAGCGAGCTGATAGTGCGCCACGCGGGGGACACCTGGCGGGTCTCCACCCCCATGCCCGAAATCCTAGAGGCGTGGAGCGCGCGCTTGTTAGGGCAGATTGAATGACCTCTTGGGCGCCTAAGGCCCGGTGAACAACCGCGCGTTGGCTAGCTGGACGCGGTTTGGTTGCTCTTGGTACACCAACTCAGCGAGCCCGGTCTTCGGATCAAAGCGCGCGATCCCCCGCGCGGTCCCCAGCTCCACTAGGCACACCGCCGCTGCGCTCGGCTCCAGCTGGCAGCTGCCCACAGCGGTCACGCCGTTCGGTGCCGTGGGGTAATCTGACAGGCGGCTGATGGTGCCGTCGAGCTTGACGCTGATCGCCGCGTCAGGCTTGGCGCCGCTCGGCGTGAGCAGAACATAGAACCCGCTCGTCACCGCGCGCACCGCGGCGATGTTCAGCGCGTTGAGGGGCAGCGAGCCCGCGTCCACCGCCGTCACCAGCGCGCCATTTCGGAGCTTGAGGCTGGTGTCGTCGCCGGTCAGCAGCAACCCGCCGTTACCAACCGCCAGCAGCGAGTCCGAAGCTAGCTCTAGCTGACCCTCGGGGCTGAGCACGGCGCCCTCGCACTTGAAGTAGATACGATCGCTCTCGGCTTGGAACCAAGCTCTGCTCGGAGCTCCAACGCAGGCGGAGGGCGCGGCGACGGGGATGTCGTTCGACGCTGGGTCTGGCGGAAAGCCAGTCGCTACGTAGTCTGGCTCCCACAGCTTGAAGCGGGTCGCCTGGTCAGCGTAGAGCAGGGCGCCATCCACAGGCCGCAGCGTCAGGTTGGCATTTTGGCAAGGGAAGCCACCCTCAAACTCGTTGGCCTTAGCGGGGTCGGCGACGACCCACGTCGTGCAATCGCTGTCGTCTGCTCTGCCTTGCACGTACACGCGGCTTGGGTCGAACAGCTGGGTGGGTCGGACGCCGCCGGTGCCACCTGCGCCAGCGCTACCCGCGGCGCCGCCGCTGGTTCCTGCGACGCCGCCGCCGGCGCTGCCCGCTGCGCCTCCGGACATTTCGCCCCCTCCGCCCGCGCCGCTGCCGCCAGTATGATTCCCTGCGGTACCACCAACGCCGCCGCTGGCGAGGGGCGCCGGCCGCTCGTCACCAGAGCACGCGGCCAACCCGGTGATCAAGCAGCAGCACGCGGCGGCGAGGCGGGCGCAGCGCGCTGTGGTTGGTTTGGCGCGGCTTTGCGCTGCGCGCTGGCTCCTGGCGGGTGGCTGAACAGCCGCGGGTGGCGCAGCGGCGCTCGTCGTCGGCCTGGGTGCGATGCGCATCGCTCAGCATGTTAGCAGTTGCGACGCTCGTCGCTCCTCGATACCTTGCCGGCCTGTGTTTCCTCGGAGGTCTTGATGATGTTGCGTAGTGTGTGTGCGAGCCGCGGTTGGGTGTCCGTTCAGGCGATGCTGTTGTTGGCTGCGTTGCTGGCCTGCAAGAAGGAGGAGCCGCCGCCGCCTGCTGTGCAGCCTGCCCCGCTAGCGCCAGCCGCACCCGCGCCGGTCGCCGCGGGGGAAAAAACCTTCACCGTCGACAAGACGACCGTCAGCGTGGGCACTGAAGTCACGGTGACCTTCAGCTCTCCGATGAACGCCCCCACAGGCCAGCGGTATTGGATCACCATAGCTCCGCAGGGATCTGCAGACGCCACCTGGGGCACCTGGGAGTACTTGAAGCCAGGGGCACAGAAGGTGCTGCTGACCCCAAAGACGGCTGGCAATTTCGAGATCCGGCTCCAAGACCTGTACCCACAGAACTCGAGCCGCGTGCTGCATCGGGTCGCGCTCACGGTTCAGTAGCGTCGCGCTGGCTCGGGTGGCGCCCAGGCGCTTTCGCGCTCAGCGTCGACGAAGGCGGCTGGACGCCGCGTGATCGGCGTGACACGCACTGCTTGTGATTGGCAATCGCTCGCTTCGCTTTGGCTGGGTGCTGTGCTCCAGCGTGCTGGTTGTCGCGGCGTGCAGCGCGCGCCCAGGTACGCGGACCGTTGATGATCAACCCCAAGCCCCTGGCCTGACGCTGGACCACCACATCGCCGAAGGCACCGGCGACCCTGAGCCGGTCGATCTGGAACTGGACGCTGGCAGCGACGCGCCAGCGCCGCCGCCGCCGCGGGCTGCTCCACCGGATCCGCTGCCGCTCAGCTTGGCTGAGCAGTGGGAGTACACCCTGCGCTATGCCAACGCTGAGGTGTCGGTAGAGCGGACGCGCAAGCTGATTTATCCGAAGCCCGTCGTCACCGAACGCCGTATGGGTCGCTTCGCGATTGAGCTGTGGATCGGCCGCGAGTTGATCGATCGCGTGCGCTTCGATTTCCCGCTGCTGGGGGCAGAAGAGCTCCCGAGCGGCAAGCGCACGCCCCTGCACGAGCCGCCGTCACTGCTAGCGGGCGCCGACGTGAGCCTCGCGGTGAGGGTGCCAGCTAGTCCGCGCGCCACCCGCGCGGTGCTCGTAGACCGCGCGACCGGAGCTGAGCGTGAGCTGCCGTGGCCACCCGACGCGCCGCTGCCAGCGGTGCGGGTTGCGGCGCCACCTCCTGCCGCCGCAAGCGCCACCGACGCGGGCAGCCCGCAGACCGAAAAGCCCGCTGCGCCGTCCAAACCGGGCACTGACACCCCAGCGAGCAAACCCTGATCGTCCAATAACGCCGGCTCTCGGCGGTCCGCTCCCGCGCTGCCGCCCCGAGGATCTCCTAGGAGTGGCCATTTGGTCGACAACCGTGCGAGTCTAGGCGCCCAATGAAGTGCGAAGCGTGCGACCACCAGAACCTAGACGGCGCGCGGTTTTGCGCCGGATGCGGCGCGATTCTCCCTGCTCAACAACCTGAGGGCGCGGACCCGATGGTTGGGCAGATCGTGGGTGGGCGCTATCGCGTCACGCGCGTGCTCGGCGAAGGCGGCATGGGCATCGTGTACGAGGCGGAGCAGCAAATGGGCTCCACCGTCCGCAAGGTGGCGGTGAAGACCCTCCACGCGCACCTGTCCAAAGACCCGTCCGTGCTGGCGCGCTTCCACCGCGAGTGCGGCACCGTCGCCCAGCTAGAGCACCCGAACACCATCAAGTTCTACGACTTCGGCTCGATGCCGGACGGCACCTTGTACATCGCGATGGAGTTCGTGTCCGGCTCCCCCATGGACAAGATCATCGAGCAAGGCCCGATGCCGCCAGATCGCGTGCTCAGGGTCATGAAGCAGATCTGCGGCGCGCTAGACGAAGCGCACAAGCAAGGCGTGGTGCACCGCGATCTGAAGCCCGAGAACGTGATCCTGACGACCCGCGCCGGAGAGAAGGACTTCGTCAAGGTCCTCGACTTTGGCATTGCCGCGCGGAGTGAATCAGCGGACGCCCAGAAAGAGGCTAAGCTCACCCAGCAGGGCATGGTGCTCGGCACGCCGCCGTATATGAGCCCTGAGCAGTTCACCGGCAAAGAGCTGGATATGCGCAGCGACATCTACTCGCTCGGCGTGCTGGCCTACGAGATGCTGACCAGCAAGCTGCCGTTCGACGCGGATACGCCGTGGGAGTGGGCGACCAAGCACATGACCGCGCAGCCCACGCCCTTTGAGGCGTCGCCCCAGAGCCTGAGCGCGCCCCATGGCATGCGCGGCGCGATCATGCGTGCGCTCAGCAAAGATCGCGACGAGCGCCAAGCTTCCGCTGGCCAGTTCTATTCAGAGCTGTCTGGTGGGGGTGGGTTGACCGTTGAGCAGCAGCCGATTTCCGCAGATAAAGATCTGGGGAGCGCCGGCACCGCTGAGATGGCCGCCGCGCCAGATTTCGCCGCGATGGGCGCCGCGCAAATGGGCGGCCCCCCGCAGGGCGGTCCAGCCATGGGCGGTATGGGCGGCGCGCCGCTGGGCGGCTCAGCGATGGGTGCCATGGGCGGCGGGCCGATGGGCGGCGGCGGCGCAGCGATGGGTGCCATGGGCGGCGGGCCGATGGGCGGCGGGCCGATGGTCGCCGCATTGCCGCCCCCTCCACCCCCCGCCCAAACGAGCGGTGGTGGTAATAAGGGGTTGGTGCTCGGCCTCGCGGCGCTGCTCGGCGTGCTCGGCCTAGCGATCGTCGGTGTAGTGATCGCCAAGAGCGGCAAGAGCGACGGACCAGTCGGCATCGATCTAGGCGGCGTGGACGCCGGCGGACTAACGGCTGGGGCCGACGCGACCGCGGTCAAACCCGAGACGCCGGACGCCAGCGGCAGCGGCAGCGGCAGCGCAGGGGGTGGAGGGACCGAGCCAGATCCCACAGCGACCGCGCAGCCCACGGCCACCAGCAAGCCCACCGCGACCGCGCAGCCGACGGCGACCAGCAAGCCCACGGCGACGGCCAACACCGCGGCCTGCGACCAGTGCATCGCTTCTGCTGGCAACCCGGTAGCTGCCGCCAACTACTACCGCAGCTGCACCGACGCTGCGAAGAAGGCTGCTTGTTCCGCGCGGGTACGCTCTTCGGCTCCAGCGGCCGCGAAGGCCGCGGCGTTCAACGGTAACTGCGCTCAGGCTAAGGGTATCGCCGCCGCCGCGAACTCGATGGGCGCCGGGAGCGGCGCGTTGAACTCAGCCATCAGCACCTGTAAATAGCGCTGCTGCTTGACTAGTCGCCGCTGAACTCGGCCGTTAGCACCCGCAGATAGCAGCGCTGCTTGAGCGGTCGGCGCCGGCGCGTGGGCCTGGCGTCTGCTCCACTGCTCTAGGCTCGGGCGCGGCCGACGTGGGGCAGCGCCAGCGGATCGACGCCACCCAAACGCCAGCGCCGCGCAGCGGACGAACCGGTCTAGACGAGCGCGCCGGGCCGCTCGTCAGCGTCTAGCCGAGCAGCCTAACCGCAGGCTAGTCTAGGCTGCTCAGGTCTCGGGGCGCCGGGTGCGCTGGCACGTAGCTGCAGTCGTTGCGCGACTGGCACATGTCCGCGTTGAGCACCGTCCCGCCAGAGCGGAAGTACTCGCCCACCATATTCAGCATGAAGTAGCCGATATCGAAGGTGCGTTGACTGCTGCATCCGCAAGGATCTTCAGAAGTCTCGGTGCAGGCCGCTAGGCAGCGGGCGATCAGCTTGTCGGTGGTGTAGCCCGGCATGTCAAAGCCGTGCTGCCCCTCCGGTCGCGTGTAAGGCACGATGTGCGCTGATTTGCCGCCGATCAGGTCAGTGCCTTCGAACCCGATGCGCATGGGCGTCTCGGCGCGAGGGACGCTCGGCGTGTAGAGGTCTTGGCCGCCGCTGAAGTTCTCGATGTCCATGTGGATACCTGCGCCATCAGGCGCGGTGTAGCGCTTGAGGGTATTCACGCCCTCGGTGGTGTAGGTGTCGATGTAGCGCTGGTTGGCGGGCACACCAAAGCGCGGATCGTCCTCAAGGTAGGGCACGATGCCCGACGACCGGCCCACGAGGATGCCGCCGCTGACGGGCACCGAGGTGTCTCCCATGGTGGTGATGACCAGCGCGTGGGTCGCGGTGGTCTCGCCGGTACCCTCGAAGGTGATCGGGTCCTTTTGCCAGTACTGGGCCAGCACCGCCGGATCACTGGGGTCTAGGATCATCTGTCCGAGCCCGGTCAGCCTACGGAAATCCGGGTGACCTCGGCGCTGCCCGAGGCCCTCCATCAGCGCGACCAGCGGCTGCCCGATCTCGAAGACGGTCTGCTGGAAGTTGAGCGACCGCTCGAAGCTGTCGATCACGCGGTAGGGCTCGGCCCCTTCTCGCAGCCGGCAGTCCTCGCTAGGCAGCACCTGCGGGCCTTTGAAGAACTTGATCACCAGCGGATCGCCCACGTTGGTCTCGCTCGAAGCGCGCACCACGCCGCTCGGCTCAACGAACGCGCAGCGCCTGGTGCCATTGCGCAGGTTCTCTACCAGCATGGTGTCCCATGGCTTCACCCCGGAAACGGAAGCGATCGCATAGGTCGCGTCGTCGTTAAGATCCGCGACGATGGTCTCGACCAACATCTCACCCGTCTCGGGATCCGTGGTCCCGGTGAAGATGGGCCCCATCGCGCGCAAGATGAACGCCTCAGGCACGCCACTCTGCGTCGAGCGCGGGCCTAGGTCGGCGTAGCCGCCTCCGCCTGAAACTGGCGCGATGGCGGTGATCGCGGGTTCCACGCCGCCGCCGACCATCGCCATGATGCCGCCGAGAGAGCCGCCGAACAGGAACATCGGTGACTCTTTGGAGATGTCCAGCTCGCCGTCGCCGTCGAAGTCGCCAGCTAGATCGGGCTGTCCGTCGCCGTTGGTGTCGTGCTTCCAGCGCTGGCTGCCGTCAAAGCCGCGGATGACCCGCACCAGCTGCATGTAGTCGAGGGCGTACTGCCGCACCATGTCGCGGGTGTGCAGCAGATACGACGTCCAGAAATCTGCTCCGCTGTCTTTGATGCCGTCGTTGTTCTGGTCAAATGCGCGGTCGCGCAGCAACGCGTCGCCCGCGGCGCCGACGCCGTAACCTTCGAGCAGCCCCTTGGCGAGCAGCTCTTGGGTCGGGTTCAAGCTGAGGCCATGAGACGGGCCGTCGATGCCGATCACCGCAAAGCCGAGCCGCGCGAAGTAGCTCGAGAACTGCAGCACCTCGAAGCGATTGCTGGTGTAGCCATGGCCGATGATGAGCAGCGGCGCCGGCTTATTATCTTTCCTTACGGAGACTTCCTTGCGCGGCACCGAGAGCGTGAAGTACACGGTCTCTGGGAAGGTGGGCGCTGGCTTGGTGCTCAGATCTTCAGGCCAGACCTGAGAATCGAGGGGCAGCATGTCGCCAGCCGCGTCCTTGCGCGGGAACAGCTGAGGCGACTCGTAGGCCCCGATGCTGTAGAAGTCGACGCTGCGCGTGCCTTCGAGCAGCACGTCCAACTCCGCGCCGTCATCTGCGCCATTGAACTGCTTTTGGATGGCTTCTAGCGCTGGGCGGAACACCTCGCCATACATCAGCTGCGGCTTCTTCATGCCGGGGAACTTGGCCTCGTCCCGCATTGGGAACAGCTGAGATACCTCCGCAGGGAAATCATCGCCGATGTGCTTCTGGACACCGTGAGAGTACAGCCCGTCGCGCACCGCTTGCCAATCCGCACGGATTGTTTGGGTGGTGAAGGAGTAGGTGAAGGCGATGTCGCTCAGCTTGAGGCCTGCTGGCATCACGTCCAACAGCGGCTTCAGCGCTTCGGTCTGCGCCGTGTGGTTGATGAAGCGATAGGGCGACCCGATGGGGTTGCCGGCGGCGTCTAGGATGCGGCGCGTGACGACTACCGCGTAGGTGGTCTGGTCGTCGAGCGGGACGATGGGTCTAGCGACCAGGGTGTTGGTCTGCTTTTCGTAGAAGGTCATCAAGGCGTCTGCGCGCCCCGCCAAGTCATCGGCGCGCGGGTGCATGCCCGGTCGATACTGGGGGCGGTCGAGCAAGCCGTCGGCGTCGGTGTCCTCCGGCGGATCGAGCACGCCGTCGCCGTCGAGGTCTTCACCCGGATCGAGCACGCCGTTGCCGTTGACGTCCTCGCCCGGGTCCAGCTTGCCGTTGCGGTTCAAATCCTCGTCGGCTTCTTCCCACAGCAGCGAGATGGAGCTCCGTCGGGGGTCGTTCTTCCAATACAGCTCTTGCCGCTCGAGTACCGCAGGGAAGTTGCCGTTGCCGATGTCTAGGTGCTGGATCTCACCGTAGTGCTTGGACTCCCGCGTGATGTTGATCACGTAGATGGCGTCGTCGTCCGTCGCGTAGTCTGGGTCATCGTGCCGATCGATCACGCTCTGCACGTCGATAGCGCCGCTGAACGGCACGGTGATTGGCATCAGCACGCCCCAGCCATCCAGCCGATCGAGGCGTTCACGGATCCGCGCCTCGAGCCCTGTAGGGGCGATCACCGAGGCGTTGATGCGGCGCTTGGTCGGCGACTCTTGGTCGTAGCGAGTCGCGATGTCGTTGGGGAGCGCGATCTCTGGTAGCGGCTTATGGAAAAAATCCATCTTCACCGTGGTCTGCGCCGGCGTGGCCTCGGCCAGTCCTTCTGATTCTTGTGCGCAGCTCCCTAAGGAAGCAAATGCCGCGACGCCGAGGATCAGGCTGCTGATCAGCGCCGATATGCGCGGCGTGGAGGAACCAGAGCGCGCCGCCTGAGGCGCTGGAGAAACCAGTCGAGTCATCTGCTGTCCGCGAGGGGTCGTGTTGGGTTTGCTCATGCTACATCCGCGCGTCTAGTAGGAGGCGAGCGCCGCCGATGGCGCCCATGTTAACGCCGTCGGCTTTGGTGAACGCTGGGCCAGGGGTGAAGACGCCAGCTTCGCCACCTAGCGTCGTCTCCACCCCAGCCATATTCATGCGGAAACGGACGCCGAAGTCGTACTCCGTGCCGAGCATGCGGCTTGACATCGCGCCCAAGGCGTTGCGGGGCGATCCACCCCCAACTACCCTTGAGTTGAACGGGTCTGCCGGCTTCTGAGCGGCGAAGGCGAACACCGTGCCGGCGTAGACCTCCAAGCCAGCGGTCGGGCGCATGCGCAGCCGAGGGAAGACCGCGAGGGTGTTGGTCGCGCTGCCGCGGGTCGGGACGCGATCCAAGTCCTCTGCGGGCACGCCGACCAGCGTCAGATCAGCGGCGGTGGCGCTGCCGCGCGCCGACTGCGCAGCCAACACCTGGCGGTAGAGCAGCAGCCCGACCTCATAGTTCGGGTCCGCGCGGAAAGCATTTTGCTGCGCGTTGTCCAGGTCGGCGTCGCCTGAGGCATACAGCACATCGAGGGCTGAGCCGAACTGGCCGGCGTCTAGCTCGGCGCGGAACGCCGCGCCCAGTTGACGCACGTCGTGCTGCTCGAAATCGCTGGAAGGACCTAGGTCCGTCGTGCCTGTGATGTACGCGACCTCGGACTGCGCCTGGAACTCGGCGCGCCCGAGCTGGTGCTTGGTGCGCAGGTAAAGATCGGTCGCCACGACGTTGGTCTCGTCGCCGTCCAGCGCCTCTTGTTGGCGCAGCGCCACGTAGACGCCAGCGCCGTGGGGCTTGCCCTCGCCGACCGTCAGCGCGGCCACGCCCTGGCGCGCAGTGTCTCCCTCGAGCAGCACGTCGTCGCCAGACATCAGATCTTCGTCCAAGATGTCTGCGCCAACCGCCAGCATGACGCCGGCGCTGGAGTGCGGGCCGGTGGCCAGCATGGCGCGCAGCGTGCGGTCGCCGCCGATGGGATCGCTGAAGCGGCCACTGCCGGGTTCCCAGCCGTGAGCGCCGTCGTTCGCCAGTAAGCCGAGGCCCCAGTGGCTGGTGGTCCAACCGACGCTGGCGTGCAGGTAGTAGCCAATTGACGCGCGGATAAACGCTTTGCGCAGCTGCTGTTCACCGCTCTGGTGGCTTGGGTAGTAACTCCCCGCAAGCTCGGTCTCGTCGCCCAGGATCCCAGTGTATAGGTCGTGCTCGTATTCGACGTGCAGGTTCAGCGGCAAGAACGCCTTGCCGCTATCGTAGTAGGCGCCCAGGCGCAGGCGGGGGCGGAGGGTGGTCCCCGCGGCGAAGCGGTTTGCGTCGCGGTCCACGGGGTAGGCCGACACGGTCTCGGCCGTCAGATGCCCAGCGAGGGACACGCCGAACCGCGAGCAGTTCGGCTGGGTGGACTCGAGGATCGGCGTGTAGTGCTCGCGACCGCCTGCCACGATCCATGCTCCCGGTGGCTGCAGGGCCTTGGGCGGCGTCGCGCACGCGGCGTCCTCCCGGCCGGCTTGGGCTGGCTTGCGGTCCGCGGTCGGAGCCGGCGTGCTCTGCGCATACACCGGAGCCGCGAACAGGGTGCACAGCGTCACGCCTGCCCAGGTAGCTAGGCCCCCGCGGGGAAACCGAGATGTGGTGCGAGCCAAGTGAGAACGAGCAGGCGTTTGCATGTAGAGTTGTTCTCTTCCCGCCTGCGCCGGCGGGCGTTGCGCTTGTTCCCGGCCGAGGGCGGCTTGTCAGCGGGAAAAACCAGACTTTGTGTGGCGGCGGGGACGAACCCCGCGTGAGCGAGCGAGGCGCCCATCGCGCCACTCCCCAAGGCGCGGGTTGTACTCGAAGTCGGCCGTACGGCTCAAGCCCTTGGTTTGATCACGCAGCGCGGCATAGCCGCGTCGGCCGCGCCGCGCGGAATCAACGCGGCGCCCAGCGGGCGTTGGTTGTGCAGATGACCTGTGGCCGAACGACCAAGCTCCATGGGAAGTGGTGGAGCCGAACCACGGCTCGTGAGCGCCGCGTTTCGTACCCGTAACGGGCCTAGGCCGACCCAGACTGAGCCCGGCTCTGGGCGCAGGCCGTTCTTCCAGGCGCAGGCCGCGACTCTGCGCCTGCGTTTGCGCCTCAAACGGCGGGTCCGACGCCTGGTTTTCGCGCCGCACCACCAAGTTCCATGGTCCGCGCTGCGCTATTTTTTAGCGCCAATTTTCTCTGCAATTCGGTCATTTGGCCGATAGATGAAAATTGCTCAAGATTCACGGGCATTTGCAGATCTAAGGCGAGGAGAGGAGTGTGTGGGCAAGTGTGCGCTTTGTGCTACACCGGTTGCTTGACGCAGTGCTCAAGCTGGGTCTAGATCCAGCTTCGACCGCCTTTGGCAGGGCGGCTGGTCCTTATGGCTGCTTCGTGCTCTCCCAACGCGCGAACAGCCCCTTCTGTTGACACCCCCGGCAGGCAGAGAAACAAGACCCCAGTTTGGTCGCGCCCAGCGCGAGTGCTTGATGCAGGGACAAAGCCCAAGGTCTTGGGGGTCTCGTCGCTGCGCAGCGCCTAAATTGGGAAAAATGCTCACTTTCACTCGGCCCCGCAGCTTCGCAACCTCCACCCGAGTCTCGAACAGCAACCTCGCTCCCAAGCATCTCCCCAAGGACTGTCAATGAGTACAAAGCTCAGCTGGCTCCAGGTTTGTCGCTCCCAGGATTTCGCTGGGAAGTGGGTAGCCCTCGACAACTGCCGATTTGACGAGTCCACTTTGAAGCCTGTTGAAGGCGACGTCGTGGACTGGGACGAAGAGCTGCCGGCGCTGTGTGCGCGCATGCGCGAAACCGGCCGTACTTCGTGCTCGATCTTGTTTTGTGATGGCGAGGTCTATGTCGAGACCCACCCGCAGCAGCCTGCGCTCGACCCAATCCGCGTCGACCGCCGCGCCTAGAGATCGCCCTGCCTAGAGATCGCCGCGCCTAGAGATCGCCGCGCCTAGAGGACGCGCCGCCTAGAGGACGCGCCGCCCCACACCCGCGCTTTTGCGCTCGTTGTCCCCAGTACGCTACGTCCGCGCAGCCTTGTGCTAGCGGATCTTCGGCTTGACCACGGCTTTGCCGTCTTTGACCACGACGTCAAAGTCGATCTGACGTCCGCGGTGCTTGGCTTGCAGCTTTGCGTAGGACGCGGCCAGCTGACGCTGCAGGCCTCCCACGCTGACTTGGCCTTGGTCGTTGAGCTGGCTCTTGGTCGCCACCAGCTTGGCGTGTAGCTGCTTCACTCGGACTTCGGTGAGTCCGGCGCTGGGTGCGCTGGGTGCGCTGGGTGCGCTGGGTGCGCTCGGTGCCTTTGGCCGCACAGCGGAGGGGCCAAAGATCTCCGCCGCCCTACCCGAGCCACCAATCGCGGATCGAAAGGCGCCGGCCGGCTGTGCAGCTGGGGCCGGAGCCGCTGCCGCGCGCGCTGCTGAGGCAACAGGCGGCGGGAGTCTATTTCCCTGGGGATTCAAGACTGGCGGAGGGGCTTCGGTGATGCTGCGCGCTGAGACCGCCACCCGCTTCAACGCAACTCGAGCTACGGCGGCTGGCCGTGGCGCAGGCTCTGGCGTGACGGTCGGGCGAACAGGACCTGGCGCTCGACTGGGCACCGGCGGAGGACCCGTAGGGCCCGCAGGCGGGCGGGTTGGCAGGGCCGGCGGCGCTGCCCGTGGCGCGGGCGGACGCGCTGGTTGCGCCGCGGATCGGCCCAAATCAAAGTCATCCAGCTCTAGCTTCTCCAGCGGCGCCACGCTGCGCGCGGCGGCGCGGCGCTGGGTTGGTGCTTCATCTGGCTTGAAGTTCGCTGGCGGAGGTTTGGACTGCAGCACGGCGTTCAGCGCCCGCTTGGCCTCGGCGGCCAAGTCCAGGTCGCCGTGGAGCAGCGATTCAAGATCAGCTGCGCCCGCGTCCGCAGCCGCCCGCGCTGCCGCGGCGCGCTCGGCGTTGGGCGGCGCCACGCTGTCGCGGTCGTGAGCTGCGGTCGGTGATTGGCGCCGCTCAGCGCGCAGCAGCTGGCGCTTGTAGGTCCCGTTCTCGATCTCACGGCAGATCCGCGCCCAGTGCTGCTGAAACGTGTTGTAACGTTGAATCAGTGTCTGCAGCTTGAAGCGCCGCGCCGTGTTGCGGATCTTGACCTTGCGCAGCGCCCAGAAGCGCCGGTCGACGTCTTTCCGTGCGACAGCAGGCTCGATCCGCTCGATGCCAAGAAAGTACTGCTCATACAGCGATCGCAAGCGATCGAGCCGATGATCCAACTCGTTGATCTGGTTGTCGAGCTCGTCAGCGTCCAAGGCAGTCTGCGGCTTAGGTGAGGCGAGGGATCGTCACAGCGGCGTGACGGTTAGGTTGTCGAAGCAGAGCTTCGCGTCCCAGTCATTGAACGCGAAGTGTTCGTGTCCAGCTCCGCTCAGCGGGGCCTTATCGGTGTAGCCCAAAATCAGGGTGTCGTTCACCCACCAATTGATTGTTCGGCCATCGCTTCGTTCGATCTTGAAGCGATAGGTCTCAGCCTGACGTACCTTCGCCGTGCGCAGCTCGGAGCTGTCCGGATCGAGCTTGATTTCTGGGCGATCCCGCGCGTGCTCATCCAGGCGCGCCAACACGTGAAACTGGTTGTTCCACCCCCCAAAAATCGTCAGGTAGCTTGAGGCGTCGGTGTAGGAGCTCCCGCTGGCGGCGCCAAAGCCGTTGCCCCAGAACTCAGCCTTGATGTCACCGACCGCCGAGTGGCTGGTAGCTTCGAACTCGATGCGCGCGTTGACCGGCAGGCGCCGGCGTAGCCAGTTTGGGTGGTTTCGACCACGCTCAACGCACAGCTGTCCGTTTTCCATGCGCCACGCTGCTGAGGTCGCTCGCCAGGCGTTGCCCAGCAGCGTGCGATCGAAGTTGTCGCTAAACACCGCCTTGAGCTGTGGGTCGCGGGCTGCTTCACGCTGAGCGGCTGGCAGGCGCTGGGCGTTCGGCTCCGCGACCGCTGGTTTACTGGGGCTGGCAGTGGTCGACTGCTGCTTACGTTCGGTGTCTTGCGGCACACAAGCCGCTAGACAGCAGCCCGACATCAAGATCAGCGGCAAAGCTCGTTTCACGTCCGGGATGCTAAAGGAGCACGAGCGGTTGTGGTACCGCCAGCAGCATGCAGCCGGAACTGATGCGCCTCAGCCTGATCGCGGAAGGGACCTCCGCGGCCTGGTTGTTTGCCGCCGGCGGCGTCAGCTTGCTGGCGCTCGGGTTGTACGGCGTGCTCAGCGCGCGACGGGCGCAGCGCAAATCGCCCGTCAGCGTCGCGCTGCTGGGCGCTGCGCTGCTGCTGCTGGTCACTGCCTATTTCCGGCGTCAGCAAGCGCTGCCGCAGGTTGACCTGAGCCTCACCAGCTCAGGCGCCGCCCTGATGCTCGCCGCGGGCACCGGTTGGATGCTGGTGGTTGGTCTGGCGGGGCGCGCAGGCGTGCCGCGCGAGGCGGCCAGCTCTGCGGTGTTCGTCGGCGGTTTGGCGGGGCTGTTGATCGCCCGCTGGTCTTTCTTGCTGGTCAACCCTGAGGCCGCGACCCACTGGGCAGCTTGGCTCTCGGTGCGGGGCGGGGGGCTGCTTGGCTACCCTGGGTTGCTAGGGGGTCTGGGGGTGGCAGCGCTGTGGCTGGGCTATACATTGCCGCCCGGCAACGTGTGGAGCTGGCTGGACGCCGCGGCGCCCGCGGCCGCGCTCGGCGCGGCCATCGCCAGCGCTGGCTGCTATATATTTGGCTGCGATTACGGTAGAATATTGCCGCAGGGCAGCGCAGCCTGGCTAGCTAGGCTCGGTACGTTCCCGCGCTGGCCCACGACCAGCTTTGACGGTCAAGGCTCGCCGGCGTGGAGCCGCCACGTCGCAGATCAGCTGATCAGCAGCTCCTCTACCGCGTCTCTGGCCGTACACCCTGTGCAGCTATACGCGGTGGTGTTGTGCCTGGCGTTGTTCGGGTGCCTGGTCTGGCTCCGCCCGCGGCTCCCCACGCCTGGGGCCGCGCTAGGCGTGTTCGTGCTGGGGTACGCTTGGATCCGCTTTAGCTTGGAGCTGGTTCGCGGCGACGCCGAGCGAGGACAGCTGGGCCCTCTGGTTGAGGGGAGGCTACTGTTAGCGCTCGGCTGGTTGGTGTTCGGGCTCCTGGCTGGGTACGGTCCGGTTAGTGCCGTGCGGAATCAGCGAGCGCGGTTCGCCGTGCGCCTAGCGGTGCTCGTGCCGGGGCTCTGCGCGTTGGTCGCCCGAACAGGGCTCACTGCCTGGGACGCGTTTCGACCGAGCAGCACCCAGTGGATCGCGCTGGTGAGCGCGACCGCGGCCTGCGTGGGGGTGCGCTGGCGTGGTTCGGCGCCGCAGCAGCCCGCGGCCTCTGCACGGGTCAGCGTTGGCTCGCAGGATCAGGTCACCGACCAGTCAGAGGCGAGCGCCGGCGCCGGTCCTGACTCGGGATGAAGCTCGCCTGGAGCTGTCTCAAAGCGAGCGGCTGCCTGAACCTCGGCGACGAAAGCCTAGAACAATCAGTATTTTCAACCGCTTGCGCCCGCCTGAACACCTCGAACCGTCGGGCCAGCGTAAGTTTCCACGGCGCCTAGCGTTCTGGGATGACTTGCTCGCCACTTGGCGACGTCTATAGGCTAGCCTCTCGCCCCGAGGCGGTTCTTCCGCCCAAAACCCGACACACGTCAGGGAGCTTTCACGCATGCGCACATCGCTCAAGATCACCACGGTCGCCGTCCTCGCCAGCTCAATGGCGTTGGTGGCTTGCCGCAAGAACGACGAAGCAGAGCCGGCCCAATCCGGCTATCAGCAGCAGCCAGGTTACCAGCAGCAGCCGGGTTACCAGCAGCAGCCAGGTTACCAGCAGCAGCCTGGCTACCAGCAGCAGCCGGGTTACCAGACCCAGCCCACGGCGACGGCGCCGCCAGGCGGCACGGCTCCTCCGGCTGGCACTGTGCCGACGATCCCTGGGATGGCACCGAGCGGCGGCAGCCAGGCCACTCCCCTCGACCCCGCAGCAGGCGCCGTGGCGCAGCCGCTGTTGAATCAACTCGCGGCCACTACCGCTCCGGCGGGGGCGCGCCCAGTGGGCTCAGCGCTGGTCGGTAACTTCCAGCAGGGTCAGACCCTTGAATCACAGATCCAGCTGCAGCCGGGCAAGTGCTATACGGTCGTTGCCGTGGGGATGCCGCCTGGGATCACCGAGGTAGATGTGCAGTTCATCAGCGTGTCGCCCATCCCGGGCCTCGCGCCGGTGCTGGCGCAGGACAACGCGACCGGTTACCAAGCCGTCCTCGGCGCCAAGCCTGACTGCTACAAGTGGGCATTCCCCATGGCAGCGCCGGTGAAGCTGGTGCTGACGGTTCGGGGTGGCTCAGGTCTGGCCGCAGCCCAAGTCTACGAGAAGTAGCGCTGTTTCGGCGCCCGCGCGGCCCGGTCGTTCGGCAGCCGTAAGCGCTCAACCCCTCCAAGGCCAGACGGCGTTGTCGTCTGGCCTTGATGCGTTCTCGCGACGGTCGCGCGGGTGTGGGGCACGCAGGCCCTCGCCGCGCGGGTGTGAGCCTTGGGTTGCCAGGCGCGGTCAACAGCCTAGCGGCGGCGGGACGTGTTGCGCTCGTGTAAGATGCGTAAGCCGGACAGCGTCAACGTGTCGTCGACCAGCTCCAGCGACTCAGCGTGCGCTGCGATCAGCGGCGCGAGCCCGCCTGTCGCGATCACCTGACATTCAAAGCCTAGCTCATCCTTGAGTTTAGCGACCAAGCCGTCGACGAGGCTAGCGTAGCCGTGGATGATGCCTGACTGCAGCGCGTGCGTGGTGTTTCGCCCGACGATCTTTGGCGGCACCGCAATTTCTATGCGGCTGAGCTTGGCTGCGCGGCTCAGCAAGCCATCTAGGCTGACCTGGATGCCCGGTACGATCACGCCGCCCAAGTACTCCGCTTTGGGCGTGATGCAGTCGAAGGTGGTGGCCGTGCCAAAGTCCACGACGATCACGCCCGCGCCGACCTTCTCGAAGGCAGCCACGGCGTTGACGACTCGATCAGCGCCGACATCCCTAGGGTTCTCGTACAGCACGCTGATGCCTGTCTTCAAACCCGGGCCGACCACCAGCGCCTCCCGGGCGAAGGCGTGGCGGATCGCGTCGACCATCACGTCGGTCAACGGCGGCACGACGCTGGCGATAATTGCCGCGCGGACCTCGCTTGGCTCGACGCCGCGCAGGGTCATCATCTGACGCAGCAGCACGCCGTATTCGTCCGCGGTGCGTGCGCGCACGGTCTCGCAACGGAACGTCTGAGCTAGCTCCTCGCCAGCGTACAGCCCGAAGGCGATGTTGGTGTTTCCGATGTCGACGACGAGTAACAAGCTGTCACCTCAGGGGGCGGGGAGCGGGGTTGCGGAGCTAGCCAAGCTACTGCTTGACCACTTGGGCTTTGACGATGGTGTCGCCCTCTGCGACGGCCGTCCAGTCGCCCGTCGCATGACCGAGCAGCGGGTAGCTGCCATCTAGGCGCGGAAACGAGCCGAGGGTGACAAACAGCTGGCTGGATGCGGTGTCTCGGCCGCTCAGCGCCAGCCCAACACCCAACGCTCCGAACGCGACAGGAGAGGTTTCGCAGCGCAGCGGTTCACCCTTCGCGCCCCCGTAGCTGTCGCCGAACGGATCGCCAAACTGCACCACGAAGCCTGGCACCACGCGGTGCATGGTCAGCCCGTTGTAGAAGCCCTGGTCAACGAGCTCGGCGATGCGTGAGACCGCGATGGGCGCGAGGGTTGGGTCGAGCTTCAGGCCGAGCTTGGTCGTCTCCAGCTCAAGCTGAATGACCACCTCAGCCGTCGCGCGTGGGCTCCGCATCGCGGCGACCTGGTCCGGGGCGACGAAGCGCTGGCAGCGCGCGCGCTTTGTGCCCGTCGTGCGCAGGGCTTTTTCTGCATGGCTACGCAGGGTAGAGTTGACCGACTTGCATGCTGCCGCGAACAGGTTGCCGCGCCGCTTGACCTGCTTCTCGTCCTTGAGCTGAACCGCGGCGAGCGCGTCGAGCAGGGAGGCGTGGGTCTCGATGTCGCTCGGCTCGCGCTTGGTCTCTGCGGCAGCGAACAGCGCGTTGACCAACTCTGGGAGCGGCGAGCTAGCGTCGCCGTCATTTGCCGTGCGGTCTGGGTAGCTCGCGATGAGCTGCGCCGCGACCGCCACCGTCCCAGGTTCTTTGGCCTTCAGCGCCGCGGCCAAGACGCTGGCTTGATCGCTCGCTTCGGGGTGGGTGGGGAGCAAATTGAGCGCCGCCTGACGTACTCTGCGGTCGCCGCTTTGCGTCAGCTCCCGCCAGCGAGTGAAGCGCGCGCGGGTCAGCGGGCCCGCGTCGAGCACCTCGATGACGCTGCGTTCGCCGATGAAGCCCCCGCTTGGATCGCAGTCGACGAGCTTGGGGTACCGGCTGCGCGTACCCGCCACGCGCACTGCCGCGGCGCAGCGCAGCAGGATGGCTCGCCTGCGCTGGGGCGCCTCGCTGGGCAGCGGGAGCTCAGCCAAGTGTTCAAGGGCGTCTTGCGCCGCGCGCAACGGCGGCTTCAAGCCAGCGACCAGCTCTAAGACCAGCGCGAACTCTGGCTTGCTCAGCGCCGCGCTCACCGCGGCAGCGTCCTTCGCGACCAGCGTGAGGGCGTCACGCAGCGCTGTTTGCCCCGCGGCATCAAGCTTAGCTAGGCCGCGAGCGGCCTCAATCCGCGTCCCGAGCCGCTGCTTTTTGTCGACCACCACGCGATGGAGCTCTGGGGCGGCGTCTGGCCCGCAGCGCGCGAGGGCGCGCACGGCGTAGGCGGCGGCCGTTGAGTCTGGCGGTGCGCTGTCAATGGCCTGGCTGGCGACGCTGCGGACGCGCTTTGCGATGGCTGGGCTGGGCGGGTCGAAGCGCCCCAGCGGCGCGAGCGCGGCGTAGAGCGGCGGCTCGGTAGACGCGACGTCGACTAAGCCGACTATTGTTTCCCCGTGGAGTATACCGGCGCTGCTCGCCAAGCGCGTGAGCGCCAAGGCGGCCTGTTCACGCAGCCCAGTGATGGGCGACACCAGCCACGCCTTGAGGCTCGCCTCCGCCTCGACCCCGCCACAGCGCGCGAGCGCGTCTGCTAGGGCGGTGAACGGCTCCAAACCGTCTGCTGCCGGCTTGAGCTTGTCATGGGTAGCGCTCAGGCTCGCCGCGCGGGTGACCAGCGCGCGAACCGCCGCGTACTCGTTGCCCAGACAGCTGTACCCGATGCCATAGGCTGCCCAAGCGATCACCTCGTCGTCGTCATCGCGCAGGCGCTCTACGAGCAGTTTGTGCGCGGTGTCGTCCGCGATGCGCGCCAAGGCGCGCGTGGCCGCTCGACGCACGATGGCGTCCGAATGTCGCAGATCTCCCGGCAAGACCGCGCTGGAGGAGCGCCGCTGCTCAGCCTCGAGCAGCGCTGCCAGGCGCACGCTGACCGCTTCGCGTTCGCCGATATCGCTGGAGGTGTCTGCCGCTGAGCTCGCGCTGGACAGCTGGGCACCGGACCCCGATGCGCTGGCGCTCGCCGCGCCAGTACCTGCCCCACCCGATTCCTTGTGGCAAGAAATACACAGCGCGGCGCCGAGCAGCATGACCGTCGCGCTCCGCGTCAGCGCGCCTGTATTTACCGCGCGGTATTTGTGGCTACAGCCACCTGGCTCGTCGCCCGTGCGCCGCGACGTCGTAAGGCTCTTAGGAGCTGGCTGCATCGCGTGGTTCAGTAGTATGCGGCGCCCTGGAGAGCGGTTCGCGGGCGATCATCGTCGCGTGGTGTTTGAGTTGAATTGAGCGGAGACGCTAGCGCGTTGCAATCCGTCTAGCCAGCTCTTGAGGCGCTCCGACGCGCGCAGCGTGAGCCCCCTCACGGCCTGGGTGTGGGGGGTGGTGGCGGGGATCTCCTCAACGCGTAGGCCGTAGCTTTGGAACAGTCGGCTGGCACGCTGCATGTGGAAGTCGCAGGTCACTAGGCTGATCTCGCGCATGTCTCTGGCGTGGAGCAGGCCGGCGGTTCGCGCTGCGTTCTCTCGAGTTGACATTGAGCTTGCCTCTAGGGTGATGCGCGTCGCGGGGACTCCCAGGTGAGTTAGCTCCGTGAACATGGCGTGCGCCTCGCTCACGCCGGCCCAGCGCTTGCCACCGGAGACGAACACCCAGGGTGCAGATTCGGCGTCGACGCTCCGCGCCTCAAACACTCGGGCGGCGGTGCGAACGCGCCGGGCCAACGCCCCGCAGAGCGCCGGGGTTGAGATCACCCGGCAGCCTAAGATCACGATGGGCAGGGAGAGACCGCTCACTTCTGGGCTCCTCTGCGAGTATACGCACATAACCTGGCCAGCGCGAGGGGCTGCTGCAGAGCCGGGTGAGGCCTCAGCTGCTAGCCAGATCAGACTCCGCGCAGAGCCTGCCGACGGCCTCCGCGAGCTGCTCCCGGTTTAGCGTGTGCAGCGCTCGCGCGGGAGGTGGGATTGAATCCGCAGGGTCTCGCAGTGCCTCGTGGTCGGGCTCTAGCCTGAGCACGCGGGTGCGCGGCGCGGCGACGTGGAGCGCGCGCTCCATGGCCTCGCTGAGGGTCGATTGCTGGCAGACCACCACGCTGACCCGATTGGCGCTTGATACGCGGAGCGCTTCTTCAGGGGTGTCGGCCGTCACTACGTTGAAGTGGGCTGCCCTCAGCGCTGACGCTAGCACGCGGCGCATGCTGGGGTCGGCGTCCACCACCAGCACGTTCGAAGCGCCGCCGTCCAGCGCCTTGAGCCGCATGGTGGCGCGCGCGCCAGCGCCTGGTTGGTTGTGTAGCGCGATGGTGCCGCCATGATCGCGGACGATTTGGGCTGTGATGGTCAACCCAAGCCCGGTGCCTTGGCCGTGGGGTTTGGTGGTCGTAAACGGCTCGAACAGCGTGCTCCGGATGTCTTCTGACAGCCCGGGGCCATCGTCGTCGACCTCGATGACGACATCACTCTCATCGGACCGTACGGTAATGTTGACGTGGCGTCCGCCCATCGCCGCGGCGTCGATCGCGTTGGCGACGACGTTGACGATGGCTTGCGCGAGGCGAGGCGGATCGTGCGGCAGATCGAGCGCTGGGACCTCGCTGAGCGTGACCTCCACCGCCCGCTCCGCTGCCCGCGGCTTGACCATGCGCAGCGCGAGCGCCACGGTCTGTCCGATCGGCGCGCGCTCAAGCTGCGCGCGCTCACGCCGGGCGAACCCGCACAGGTGCTGGACGAAGTCGTTGATGCGTTCGGCGGCCAGGTGCATGTCCTCGGCGGCTTCGCCAAGCTCTGTGTCCCCGATGCGGCTCGCGGTGCGGCCGATGTACTCCGTGTTGACCCGGATCACCGCGAGCGGGTTGTTGATCTCGTGGGCCATCCCCGCCGCCAAGCGGCCAATCGTCGCCAGCCGCTCAGCGTGCTCGAGCTCACGAACTAGCTTGCGTCGCGCGGTGACGTCGAGCGAAACCTCGGCGAAGCGCAGGGCTGTGCTGCGCGGGGTCGGCACTGGCGAGAGCGAGAGGTGGACCACCACCTCGGCGCCGAGCTTCGTGCGCCGAACCACCTCGGTGAGCTGTCGTTCGCCCTTCGCGAGGCGCGCTGCCACGGCGCCTCCTGGCTCGAGCACCTCGATACGCCGACCGATGATCTCAGGCGCAGTGTATCCGTACAGCGTCTCCGCGCCGCGATTCCAGGACAGGACGCTGCCGTCGGCCGCGAGTCCAACGATGGCTTCGAAGCTGGCTTGCACGAGCAGCGCCAGCTCGTCGGTGTGTGCCTGTAGCGAGCGGCGTCCGCGCTCCACCTGGGCGAGCTCAATCTCACGCGCCAACAGCTCGGCCAGCTGTGCCGCGTCGAATGGCTTAGGCACCAGCGGAGCGGTCATCCGGGGAATGATCCCTCCGGGGTTCGCCATCAGGTAGACCCTCACCCATGGCTGTTCCTCACGGATACCTTCGATGAAGTGGGTGACGTCTGGCACCTCGGTGTCCGCGACCACCACCATGGGCGGGTGTGCCTCGACGGCGCGCCAGGCTTCGCCCACGGATTGACTCCAGCTCGACACCAGGCCGGCCCGCGACAGCGCCGAGCACAGCGCGCGCGACGCTTCCTCGTCGGTCGACAGCACGAGTACGCTCACCTGCGGCTCACTTGGTCAGCGCCTCAATCTTTTGAACGAACTGCTCACGCCAGGCTGAATAGCTGCCGTCCGGAAATAGCTGGGCGGTACGGTGCGCGAAATCGGCGAGCGTAGCGCTGGTCGTCAGCAGCGTCGGCGTGGCGCCCTCGCGCCGCTGGTCAGCCTCTAGGCCCTGGAGCAAGTCGTCTAAAATCCGGGTCACCGTCACGGCTACCGCTTCCAGTTGGGTCGCTTCGGGTCGACCGTTGAGCAGCGCGTCGATCAAGTCGAGGGTGTTGGCTTGGAGCAGCGTGGGCGTGTGATCTTCCGTGGGTGGAGGGGGGTCGTCCGCCTGTGACCTGGTGCGCCGCGCGGCTGAGCGCGCGGCAGCGTCGACCTCCATCACCTCCAGCACCGCGGTGCCGACGGTCAAGATGTCACCTGCCTTGAGGGGGTGGGCGCCGGCTAGCGCCTTTCCGTTCAGCTTCAGCCCGTTGGTGCTGCGCAGATCGGTGACGCTCAACCCCTGGTTGGTCAGCCTCAGCGCGCAGTGCTCGCGGGAGACCAGATCATCGGTGATCACGATGCTGCAATAGGGGCTGCGTCCCACGATCGTCTCACCGTGGCGGATCGGAAAGCGTGTGCCCTTGTATTTTACCCAGTAAGTGATCAAGACGGAGGGCGCCAGGATAGCGAAGACGCGGCCATTACGTTGAATATTCTGACACGATGCCTTGGCGGCAGCGCCGCCTTGCGCTGCCACTCGGCAGCAGCCAGTGTCCGCTCCGCCACCACCGCGCTACTGGGCAACCAGTGTCCGCTCCGCCACCACCGCGCTACTGGGCAAACACGATCCGCGCTGCGCGCCCTGTGGGGTGAAGTCGGAGGCGGTAAGTTTGGCTGTTTCAATGTAGCATATCATTCGGTGGTGGTCGCCGTACGCGCCTGATCAGCCCCACGGGCCTCACGCTGCGAGCGTCGCGGCGCCCCATGGCCTGGCCTAGGGCGACCTCTGGCTGGGCCCGAGCCACGCAGCGCTCGCGCTGACCCGACATCGGCTTGACGTTCAAAGCGCCCAGGGCCTGGCCCAAGACCCCCTCGCGCTGGAGCACGCCCGACCGCTGGGGCGCTCGCTGGCGGACGCTGAGTCGTCGAGCTGGCTGCCTCCCATCGAGGCGCGGCTCGTAGCCCGCGTTGGTCACGATTCAGCCTGAACGCCCCCCAATACATGGTTTGTGGCGGCTAGTTGCCCAAAGCTCTTCGCGTCTGGCTGGTGCTCCGTGTTAGATAACGGGCCCGCCTCGCGGGAGTTAGGTCACTTACACAGTCCGTGCGTCATGCGGACAGGCAGCCCGGTGACGGTTTGCTTGGGCCACCGGCCCGAAGCCTTGGCGTGACAGAAAGCATTTTGGAGCCCATGGGACGCCGAAAGTCCCCAGATTCGTCTGCCCCGCACTCAGGCCCACCCAGCTCGGGAGGGGGAACAACATCTGGAACCGCCGCGCGTTCGCGCGGAGGACGCTCGCGCCGTGGCAAACGTGGCGGACGCGACGCTGACGTTGAGCGCGCTGCCGACGCCGCCACCCCGCAAGGGCGCAAGCAGCCGAAGCCGCAGCCCGAGAGACCACCAGCCGGACCTGAGCGCTACGCCATCGAGCTCGATTCAGATCTAATCGATCAAGACGCCGCCAAGGTGGTGCGCCGGCTCGTCCGGCACGGCTTCGAGGCGTATCTGGTCGGCGGCTGTGTGCGCGACCTGCTGCTGGACAGCTCGCCCAAAGATTTCGACGTCGCGACCAACGCGCGGCCGGACGACGTACGGCACCTGTTTCGCAACTCTCGCGTCATCGGGCGCCGCTTTCGCTTGGTGCACGTGCTGTTTGGTGGGGGGAAAATCATCGAGACCGCGACCTTCCGCAAGAACCCTCAGCAAGAAGACAAATCTGGGGATGACCTGCTGATCCGCGACGACAACGTCTTCGGTGAAGCCCATGAGGACGCGGCGCGTCGCGATTTCACCATCAACGGGCTGTTCTACGATCTAGAGACCAACGAAGTCCTGGATTGGGTGGGGGGGATGCCCCATATCCGCGCGCGCACCGTGAGCACCATCGGTGATCCCGTTGTTCGGTTCCTTGAGGATCCAGTGCGCATCCTGCGAGCGATCAAGTTTTGTGCACGTCTGGACCTTGGCATTTCACCTGACGTGTACGACGCCATCGTCCAGTGTCGCGGCTCCCTCGCCATGGCGGCGCGCCCGCGGCTGTTCGAGGAGGTGCTGCGCTTGATGCGAGGTGGCGCGAGCCACCGCTCGATTTGGCTGATGTGGGAGACGGGGGTGCTTGACGTGCTGTTGCCTGAGCTGGCCGCATACCTGTCGGACACTCAGGAGACCGATGGCGGAGCCTGGGCGCTGTTCTCCGTCGTCGATCGCGAGACACGCCGCCGCGGCGAGGCGTTCGACGATGTGGTGCTGTGGACGGTGCTGCTGCTGGAGCCGATGCTCGAGGCGTGCGACGGAGCGTCAGATCGAGTCGAGGCTGCCTTCGATTTCCTTGAACCCGTGGTGGATCGGCTGAATGTGCCGCGCCGCATCGCGGACGGTGTTCGGCGCATCGTGGCCATGTTGCCGAGGCTTCAGTCTGGGCGCCCCGGCCGCTTTGCTCGAGCGCCGCTGTATGACTTCGCGGCGCAGGTCGCGGAGCTGACGGTGCAAGCCCGCGGCGGCCCCGTGCCAGGGCTGCGTGAGCAAGCTTCTCGTCGCCGCCGTCGCCGCTAGCCGCGCTACAAACGACTCGAAGCGCCCTGACAGCTGCTGAAAACACGCTGTCGGTGGGCGCCTCGATGGTGGGGCGGCCCGCCTTGTAGGCAGGCTAGCGCTGCTAGTTGACGCTCAGCTCGACGCGCAGCAGCTTGCGACCGATGAACACGTAGTCGCCGTGGCCGAGACTGACCTCGGATTTCACGCGGATATACGTGCCGTTGCGAGAGTCGTGGTCGGTCAGCGTGAACCGCCCGCCCTCATCAGCCACCGTGCAGTGCTGCGCCGACATGTACACATCCCCGGGGAAGTTGAGGTCGCCGTTTTCGCGGCCGATCTGCAGCGCGGTGCCTCGGGCGCAGACCGTCATCCCACTCGCGCCACCCTCGAGGATTTGCACTAGACGAAACGCGGTGGGGTGCTTCGGCGACGAATAGAAGAACGTGCCGTCGCTGTCTGCTGCGTCAGAGGCTTTGGGGGTCGGATCGAGGCGGAACAACTGCTCTCCAACCAGGAAGGTGTCGCCCGCGGCGAGCTCGACGGCGCCGCGCACCCGGATGTAGACGCCGTTGAGCGAACCCTCGTCGCGGACCACCAGCTTGTTGTCGCGATAAAAAAAGTTCGCGTGCTTGGGCGAGATGAACGGGTCATCCGCGAACGGCAGATCTCCGGTGCGGCCAGCGATGTGCTGGTCTCGATTGAGGTGGTAGCTCAGCCCTTCCTTTCCTTCCCCGCGGATCACGATCAGCCGAGCCTTGTCCGGGTCTTGCATCTCGCTGAAGAACTTCACCTGCAGGTTGAGGATTTCGAGCGGCACTTCGCCCCCACAGCGACCGCAGAACTTGTGTCCGGTTGGGACTGGCGTCATGCAGGATGTACACACGAAGTGTTTGGCTTGATCCATTAGTTCCTCCTCCGAGAGCTCCGACAGTCGGCGCGGGCTCTTTGATGCTCGCGGCGAGCCTCGCTCAATTCGCTGCGGGATAGCAACGGTTTCCGATGCTTCAGCCGCGCCGCGATAGTAGCCCGGAGAGCGCGGGACCGCGTCGTCCTCCGGTGGCGCGTCTGATCCGCCGGGTTTACGCGCGAACGGCTCGCGGCGAGTTATATAGGCGTCTCGCGCGGGTGCGCTGCCGTCGCTGCGTGGCGCTTCAAGTGGCTGGTGCTCGCGCTGCGGTGCTTCAGAGCCGCTGCGCGCCGGTTCAGTCAGCCGCTTGGGGGCGATGCCGCTCTCAATCAGACCGCGCTCAGCGGAGGTCCCTCTCTCAGCCTCGATCGCTAGATCGTTGCCACACGCGGAGCACACAGCTGTGCCCACGGCGCTGTACGACTCGCAGCGTCCGCAACAGATCCCAATCTCTTGGGCTGGGCTACTCATCTGGCTCACCAGAGTAGTATGCATCCCTCAGCGTCAATGGATGAAAGTGAGGCGCCGCTTGACGTCAAAGAACCCCGCTGGGCCGACCAAGCGAAAGAACACCGTTTCTTTGCACGTTGCGCGGTCCACCTGGCCAAAATTGCGGGAGTCGAATGGGTAGAGGCGGTTGTCGCTCACCAAGAACACCTTGCCCGGCCCTACCTTCTGTTCGGTGACGAGCAAGCTGCTTTGCTGACGCTGCTGCGAAATGTTGCCGCGCATATGCACGTGTCCGCCCATATCTTCCTTGTCGCAAGACTGCTCCACCGGGTTGCCGGTGGCGGGGTTCAGGCCGCTGAAAGTTCGCTCAGTACACGCTGATTCAGTGCGAACGGCGCTGCCGTTGATCCACAGGCTGTCGCCCTGAATCTTGATCGTGTCGCCCGCTTCAGCGGCGATCCGGGCGACCACGAAGTCGTCTGGGTGGGTCGGGTCAGGGCAGAGCACTAAGTCCCCGTAGTTAGGCGAGGTGAGTCGCCAGAGGAGCACCCAATCCCCAGGACCCAGCGTTGGGGTGATGGACCCTGAGATCAGCGGATCGTTGTCGGGCACCTGCCACCAGCGGATGGCGGTCAGCCGAGCCACCCCGATGATTCCGCCCACGACCAGCGCAGTCCACACGAAGAACTTGAGATACTTGGGCATGGGGGGGGCCGTCGATCCTCGCATGGGTCGACGGCCCGGGCAAACTGCAGGCGCAGCGGCAGTGAGTTGGCGCCAGCCCGTATCTAGCGCTTGGCGGGGCAGCCACTGACTGGCGGAAGCTCAGCTGCGCTCGCTCCATCCGCCACCGCGCGGGCATTGGCGAACAGGCTGCGAAAGGCGTCTAGTCGCGTGAACTCTGAGTGGTTCACCGTGCGCTCGCTGCCGTCCATCACGCTCTGCGAAACCACACCAACTAGCTCAGCTTCAGCGTTCAATGCAGGGCCACCAGAGTCGCCCGGGCAAATCGAGGCTTCCAAAGTGAAGCGATGCTCGCGTACGCGGCCGATTCGGCCGCCAGCACGCTGTTTCCGCCGGATACCATCGCTGCTCATCACGCAGCGACCGAAGCCGACGGTGTGTACCTGGTCACCGAGCGCCGGGGCTAGGTCAAGCTGCGGCTCAAGCGTCGCCATGCCGATCAGCTTACGCTCCAGCACCAAGATGGCGATGTCACCCACGCCCGCTCGGTGACCGCACGGCGGTGCCATGACCGCAGAGACCCCGACCTCCCCCCACGGCAAATAGTCGCCACCCAACTCTACTCGTAGGTCGGCTGCGCCCACGTTGGTCTCCAGTATTTCCCCGGAGATATCACGCTGTGAGACGCAGTGGTGCGCAGTCAGCACCAAATCTTCGGCGATCAACGTGCCGGTACACGTCACGCTGTCGCTCACGATGCGCACCACGTAGTCGTCGGCTTGGGCCAAGGCCAGCGGTAGCTCGGGCGCTTCGGCGCGCTCGCCCTGTTGCGCGGCGGCGGGGGTTGGGTCTGGCGCCGAGCTGGCCGTCCAGCCGCTGATCGCAGCGCAGCCGGTGCTGCCTGCACCCAAAGCCAAGACCGTGATCAGTGTGGCGAGTCGCATGAGTTGGTTGGCGGATGCGGGGGACTGCGTTTGCCTGGGAGCTGCTTCGTGGGGTGTCGGGTTAGTTGGCGAGCTGCACGCTCCGCGTCGCTCGGTTGTAGGCTAGCGCGACGCGGGCTGGTTGGCGGGTGGAGTCAGTGACCCCTGCTCGCTGGAGCTCGGCGAGCACTCGCTCACGATATTTGCCATGTGCAAATAGTGTAGGTTCGCACTCGCCGGCACAACTGGCCAAGATGGAGCGCTGCAGCGCCAGCGCCCGGTCGACCTCTCCAAGCGCTGACAGGCTCTGCACTCTCAGGCTGGCGATCCGAGGATCAGCGTGCAGCGCTGGGGTCGTCCAGCGCAGGACCGCCTCAGCCTGGCCCGGGGCGCCTGCCGAGAGGAACAGCTGCGCCAGGCGCTGTGCGGCCTCCAGATCGCTTGGGTTGTCGCCCAGTCGCGCTTCCAGGGTCGCGACCTGGAGCGCCACTGAGGGCGCTGCCAAAGCGGAGGCGTAAACGGGGACCACGCAATGAGCGGCTCGCATCCCGGCCCAGCAGGTCGCGATGATCAGGGCAGCGCCCCACCAGTACCCCAGCCTCTGCTCACAGCGATTCATGAACCAGCGCCCGACAGCCTCATGTTAGGAAAGTTCCGACCCATCACGCTTTGACGGCTTGGGTACGTCGCAGGTCTTTTTCGTGCGGCGCCTCAGTAGCCGGGACGAACCACGTAAACTTCTTACCCCGCAGAAATCTTACACTCTCAGCGTGGGAAACAGCAACCCGACGCGCCCACTCAGGTGTGTTGGTGTCGGTCTGAGTAGGCGCGTTGAGGGACGCTACCTTGGAGGCGCTGTCAGCGCGCGAGCACCAGATCATCGCGGTGCAGCACCACCAGATCACGCCCACCGGAACCGAACAGCATCTCAAGCTGGGCGCCCTTGCACCCCGCGCCGCGCGCGACGTCCAGCGCGCCCATGCGGGTGAGGCCGCGAGCCAGCTCAAGACCTTGGGCGTCGACGACGGTGACTGAGTCTCCCGCGTTGAAATTACCGCGTATACCCACCACCCCCACCAGCAGCAGGCTGCTCTTTCCGCCGCTGATCGCCTGCGCAGCGCCAGCGTCCACCACCACGGTACCCCGCGGTTTCAGGGTGTACGCGATCCAGTGCTGCCTCGCTCTCAGCACGCCTTCGACGGGGTGTACCAAGGTGCCGACGTCCTCGCCCGCCAGGAGTCGAGACAGCACCCGCGGTTCGGAGGCGCTGGCGATCACCACCCAGGCCCCGGATCGGCTTGCTTTCCTTGCGGAATCAACTTTGCTCAGGATGCCGCCGCTGCCGACGCCTGAGCTCGCGCCGCGATCTGTCACCACCAAGCCGGCGTCGAGCTCGCTCAACCGGTCGCCGTGGTCGTCCAACACGCCCTCGACATCGGTGAGCAAAATCAGCGCTTCGGCCGCCACCAAGGGCACCACCATCGCGGCCAGCTGGTCGTTGTCGCCGAACTTGATCTCGTCGGTGGAGACGGTGTCGTTTTCGTTGACGATAGGCAGCGCGCCCGCGTCCAGCAGCTCGGCCAGGGCGTTCCTGGCGTTGTTCAACCGCTCGCGGTCGGCTAAATCCGCGTGGGTAAGCAGGACCTGAGCGGGGATCAGCCCGTGCGCCGAGCACGCATCTTCGTAGCGCCTCATTAATACGGTTTGCCCCACGGCAGCGGCTGCCTGCAGCTTGCTCATCTCGTGCGGACGGCGCGCGTAGCCCAAGCGCTCGCAGCCCAGGGCGATTGCGCCGCTGGAGACCAGCACGAAGCGCCTGGTCGCTTCGCCGTTAGAGTGCGCGGTAGGTCGACGCAGGCGCGCCGCCTCCGCGAGCTGAGCGATCAATTGGGCCGGGAGGCTCGGATCGCGGGAGAGCGCGCGGGAGCCGACCTTGACGACCACGCGACGAGCGGCGCTGAGCGAGGAGCGGTCACTGGCCATTGGCGGCTCCTATACCACGCTGCCGCGAGCTGGCGCGTGAGCACCGACCAGCGCGCAGACCGCCGCGTTTTAGCGGGGATCGAGGCCCCTCACCCGATGGGGGCCAGACCCCCGCTGCTCGTCGTGGCAAACCGTGGCGAACTGATGGGTGCCTTAGCGAGCCCCGAGCGGCTCGACCACGGCTAACTCGATCACCGGTGTGCCGCTGCTGACCGCGGCTTGCACCAGCGCCGGGCGGTCGCTCGCTCGCGCGCGCCAGGCGGTGCTGTCGGCTGGCTCCAGCGCACGGCTCAGCGCCTCCACCTGGACGCCCGCTGCGGTCAGCGCTGCATGGAACGCGGCGCCGTCACCGCGCACCCGCACCACACACAAGGCCTCCGCCGCCAGGACCTGGCTGGCGGGTCCGCAAGCCAACAGCCGGCCATAGCGCAGCCACGCGATGTCACCTTCCGCCGCGAGGTCGAACTGGGCTCGGGTGATCAGGCGCTCGCTGGTCCACACCAGCCTGGGTACTGGGCGGGCGGGGGTGGAGGGCCTGGCGATCGCGCGTCGCACATGTTCAAGAAGCCAAGCAGCGCGCAGATCGTCCAAGCCATCGAGGGGCTGCTCAAGGATGACCAGCAGCGGCTGCGTCGCTAGCGCGAGGTGCAGGCTCAGCGCTCGGCGCTCGGCTGGCTCGAGCGCTGCCGGCTTCACCCGACGCATGTGGAGCAGCCCGAGCTCGGCCAGGCTGGCCTTGGCGAGCTGAGCGCTGTGCCGAACGCCTAACAGCTCCAGGGTCAGCTGCGCGCTGACCAGCAGCGGCTCGCTGTCCACCAGCCAGCCCGCCGCCGGTACCAAGCGCACGCCGCTCACGAGCGCGAGGCGAGCCGGAACGCCAGCCAGCTCCAGCTCGCCAGAGCTTAGCTCCGCCTCGCCAAGCACCAGCCGCGGCAAGAAGCCGTGGTCGCCCACGACGGCGACCTGCTGGGCGGAGCTGGTGAAGCTCAGCCCCTCGACCAGCACGGCGCCCGCCCGCCGCGCTGTTAAGTTCCGCAGGGCAATTGTTGGTCGCGCCGCTGCGCCTGGGTCCACGCCCTGCAGCGGCTCTGGCTGGGCGCTGGCGGGGGTCATGGTTGAACGGGCGCGAGCTCGAGGCGCATCATCGGCTTGTCGGCTTCGTAGACCATGAACGGCCCTAGGGCGTGGAGCATCGTGCGCAGCTGCACTGGGACCACGATCTTGGAGTCGGCCTTGAGGCCCTCCACCCCGAGCAGGGTGCCGAGCAGCGACGTCTCGATCACCGGCAGCTCGACGATCGGCGCGTCGTCACTCAGGCCGGCTTGCTCGCGGATGTACTCTAGGGCTTGGCGCACGCCTCCCAGCTCATCGACCAGCTTGCGCTGCTTGGCCTGCTCGCCGGTCCAGACTCGACCGCGCGCCACCGCGTCGACCTGGGCCTTGGTCAGGGGGCGCCCTGCGGCGACGCGGGTCAGGAACATGTCGTAGAACTGGCCGACCTTCAGCTCGAGCTCTTTGCGCTCAGCCGGGCTGAACGGGCGATACAGTGACTCGGCGTCGGCCTTGGGCGCGGTCTTGTAGGTCTCCACGTTGACGCCGATCTTGTCCAGCAGGCCTGATACGTCAGCCTTGCCATAGAACACCCCGATGCTGCCGGTGATGCTGGCGGGGTTGGCGAACAGGCGGTTGCCCGGCGCTGAGATGTAGTACCCGGCGCTGGCGGCGTAGCTGCCCATGCTGACCACCAGCGGCTTGCTCTTCGCGGCCAGCGCGACCTGCCTCCAGATCACATCAGCCGCCATCGCTGAGCCACCTGGTGTTTCCACGCGGAGAATAATGGCGCCGACGGTCGGGTCCTTTACCGCGTCTTTGATCGCCTCTGCCACCGTATACGAGCCGACTAGCTTCATGCCTAAGAACGGCACGTTGGCGCTGCGGCCGTCGATCATGTCACCGTCGACGTAGATCATCGCGACGCCGCGCTCGCGCCCGAAGCGCTTGGCGGCGCGCGGGGCGAGGGCGTCTTCGTCAACCAGCACGGTGTCGCGGCCGAGCATGCCGCGCACGGCGCTCTCCAGCTCATCGTCAAAGGCTAGGCCGTCAACGAAGCCTACGCGCTTCGCCTCGGCCGCGATGTAAGGACCACCGGCGATGCCGGCGCGCACGGCCTCGGGGGTCATCCGCCGACCAGACGCCACGCCTTCGACGAACTGGCGCTCGAGTTGCTGAAGCATGTCAATCCGGTCGGCCTTCGCCACCGGCGACGCGCCGGTGCGGGTCAGGCGCTCGGGCGCGCTCTTGTGCTTTCCGATTCGCACGAAATCCGCGCGGACCCCGATCTTCTTGAGCAGGCCGCCGAAGTACATGCCCTGCGACTTGAGCCCCGCGAAGCGCAGGCCGCCCGCCGGGTTCATCAAGGTCTTGGTCGCCGCGGCGCACAAATACAGCGCCATGCCGCTGTTGTCCTCCAGGTGACACATCACCTTCTTGCCGTGGTTGCGCAGGTAGTGGATCGCGTCGCGGAACTCTTGCACGTGCGCGAAGCTGTCCGACGGGCTGGTGCGCACCTCTAGCAAGACGCCGTCAACCGCGTCTTCATGGGCCATCTTCCACAGGCGCCGCAGCATCCGCACGTGGGCGCGGGGGTCTGGGGTGCCCTCCATACGGATGCGCACGGTGTAACGTGGCGCGTCGCCGCCAACCGGCTCGCGAAAGCCACGGATCGCGACGTCAAGGTAGGGGTTGCTGAAGTTGTCGACAGAGCCGAGCGCGTTCCCCCCCACCACCCCACCCGTGAACTCGGTGCTGCCGGTTGGGTTCGAGTTGTACAGCGAGAGCCCCGCGGAGGCGATGTAGTCAGGCTCGTCGGTGTCCAGATGGTGCACGGAGAACCCCGCGCTGAGGCGCCCCACGGGCCCGATGTCCAACCCAATTGTTGCCCTAGGGATCCATGCATCCCTGTCTTGGACGTATTTGGCTTCTAGACCGAGCTCGAACACCCGAGTGCCGGTCGGGCGCACCGCGGCCGCGACGTCGTAGCTGGGCGAGCGCCCAAAGCGCGCGCGGTTGGTGGGTCCGTTGATGTCGTGCGCGACGACGGACAAGCCGAGCTGCGCAGCTGGCCGGGTGCTGAGGGCGAAGCTGTATGAGCTGAGGGCGTCGCGGGCCACTGAGTCGGAGTACGCGCGCTGAAGTGAGAAGCCGAGTGAGAAGCTCTCGCTGGAGCTCAGGGCGAGACCCCAGGTCACGTATTGGTAGTCGTCTGGCTTGCTGGAGCTGTCTGGTGGATTGACCAGGTCCACCCGCAGCCCCGTCGCGAGGTTGAACGGGAGCGGCGTCGCGAAGGAGAACGCGTGACCCTGCCAAGGGACGTAAAGACCGTCGTCCAAGAAGATCGCGCTCCAGCGCAGCTCGGCGGCGGGCATGAAGCCGATGTTGGCGGGGTTGGTGACCAGCGCCGTGCTGTCGTCGGTCCCTGCGACGCTGCGGCTGAGCGCTGGCAGGCGCTGGGTTGATTCGTCGCTGGGCACTTGGGCAAACGCCGAGGCGCTGAAGCCCAGGGCGACCAAGAGCGAACAGGCTGTGAACTTAGGGCTGCGGATCATGCGCTCAATATCTCCCTGGACGTGGCGACTTGCCTTATTTCCTCGCGGCGCTGCGTGAGCTCCGCGTGGTCTTTGACGGGTAGGAACCTGGACCTCGGCCCCACGCGAGGCACTCGAATGAACTGGGTGTCGAGGTGAGCCGTGATCTCACCGAGCAGCCGCTCGAACTGCACGAAGCTCTGACCGTTGCTCTGCTTGGCCACCGTGAAATAGGTCCAAGGCATGTCCAAGGTGAGCAGCGCCTCTGCGTCGATCCAAAAGGTGTTGGTGTTGAACACGCGCACGGCGCTGGGGTCGAACCCTTCGGGCAACCTGAACTCCTCAAGGATCACAGGGCGCCCGTCGAGGCGCGCTGGGATGCCGCCGCGGTCGGTGCCGACCTTGTCGACCACCTCGCAGGTGACAGGGCTGGTGTGGCTGAGGTGCCAGCCGATCAGCGTGGGGTCGAGGGTCGCGCCCAGGTTGTCCACGTTGGTGATCAGCACCAGCTTGCCGCCTGTGTCCACGAAGCGCCGGAGCAAGCCGCTGCGCTGCAGGGCTTCGGGGAGATCGCCGTGCCCCGGCGCGTGCGTCTCGGGCTCACCATTTGCTGTGCGGAATAAATTACCCTCTGGCGTCAGGCGTAGGGACAAGTTTTGCTGGAACGTCGCGACGTTGCTTGTTCCGAGCGGATGCGCATGGAATGCGGATCGCAGCCCGGCGTCGGTGGCGGCGCTCGTCATCAACCACAGCGGGCAGCCGTGGCCGATGCCGGTGACCTCGAGCAGCCGCAGATCTAAGAAGCTGTGGCCATCTACCGCCTCGACCAGCGCCTTGATGACGCCGCCCATGCGTGTGGCCATGCCTCCCGCCAACACGATCAGCGCGCACTCACCTCGCGCTAAGGCACGCCGCCCGCGCGCCTCCAGCGCCTGCAAGCTCGCGGGGTCCCCAGGCAGCTCTGCGATGTCTTCGGGCTCGGGCGCCGCCACGGCGCCGTGCACTCGGTTGTCCACGGCGGCGCTGAGATTGCGCGCCGCGAGCTGCATGAAGCGCTGTGCGTCGAAGCCGTGCTCGGTGAGGAGCGCGGCTTGATCGGGCGCTAGCTCAGCCAACTGTCGCTGAAGCTGCTGAGAGATGGTCTTGGGCTCGGTCACGAGCCGGCATCCTAGTGCCTTTGATCCCAGGTTGCGGGACAAATGCTAAAGCATGTCCCATGCGCGGGGGACCTGTGGTGTGGCGGCGTCGTGCCCCGGGCTGGGATCTGGAGCTGAGCCGGGTGGGCTGGCTGTGTGCGGTGGCGCTGCTATGTAGCTGCACGTTCGGCTCAAGACAGCACCCGCGGCAGGCGGACAGCGTGAACCCACCCCCGAACCCTGGGGCAGGAGGCGCGCAGCGGCGAGACGCGCAGTCCGTGCTGATGGGGGTGCCCCCTGTTGAGCGCGGGCCTGGCAGCCCGGAAGTCAAAGACCGTGCGGATAGTTCTAAACCTGACTGCGCGCGCCAGGCTGAGCCGACGCGGGTCGCGGGCAGCTGGCGCTGGACCGGCGTCGAGTACCAATGGCAGCCAGCGGGCTGGCAGTGCTCAGATCAGGCCTGGCGCCGCTAGCGCCGCGGGTGGTTCACCCCGGCGAGGCGGCGGGGTTCAGCTGCTTGATCCAGGTGATGATCGCCTCGCCGGCTGCGACATCGGCCGCGGCGCTGAGCCGCAAGCGCCGCCGTCGGCGAGCGGCTATAGCCTCCCGCTGCTCGCGCTGATACGCAGAGCTAGTGTGGAAGATCAGGGTCACGTGCGGCGCAGCGGCAGAGGGGATCGGCGAGCGTCGTGACGGCTAAGACACCGAGGATGGGGGGTCGGAGCACCAAGCGCAGGTCGGAGCGGCTGTTGCCCAAGCTGTGTGGCGGCGCGCTGCTGCTCGGGCTGGCTGGTCTCACCGTGACCTGCTCCGAGCCCCTCGACTTATGTACTCCGCAGTCAGCGAACCTTGGGTTCTTCTCCAAGGGTGATTGTCAGCTCACGCGTTCAAGCTTTTTTCAAGGGCATGAGTGGTTGACCTGGTTCGGGAACCTCGAGAACACCGGGGATCAGCGCTTTAGCGCGGATGAGGTCCAGACCATTGCCGAGGGGAACCGCCGAGTCGACTGGCCTAAAGAGTTCTTGATCCACATGAACGCTGGGCTGCTGCAGTACGCCGAGGCGCTGAGCGACTTCACGGAGCGCCCCGAAGAGCAGCGCACGCATTTTTTGCTGGATGACAAGAACGACACTGCAGGCGCGGTCGCGGACGCGCGCGCAGAGCTGAGGCGCCTGACGCTGTTGGCCTTGGTCAACTGGACGCACGACCGGACTTGGGCCCTCACCCAAGTGGGCCGCGCGAGCCACTTGATCCAGGACTCATTTAGCCCCGCGCACGCGCACCGCGACACGCTCGCGGTGGATCAGCCATGGTGCATCATCAAGGTGAAGGCCTTTATCGAGCGCGCGGAGGGCCACGACGATCCCAGTATCGAGTATCACGGCGGAACCGATGGGGACAGCATCGGGCACACGACTAGCCAAGACTCGATCTACCGCGAGGGCCGAGACTGCATAGAGCCGACTAGCGCGAGCCAAGTCCGAGGCTGCTTGTCTGAAGCTGCCCGGCGCGCCATTCGCGCCACGGCGGACTACTTGCGGCTGGTGCAGCGGCTCGCGGCGGCTGGCGCGACCGACGATAGCCTTGAACACAGCGCCGACGCGGCGCTCTTGAGCTTTAGCCAGGAGCACTTCCCGCTATGCCCAAAGCAATAACCCCCATCGCGGCTGTCGCGGCGGCGCTGTTGCTGGGTCTGGGGTGGGGGTTGTCTTCTGCCCACACGGAAGCAAATCTGAGAGACCAGTGTGAAGAGCGCAGCCGTGCGCTCGGCGCCCGCGCCCCGCTCTGGGAGGCGGCGAGAGCTGCGCCAGCGCGCGCTGCCGATCCATGTGCGCGCAGCCAACGCCAGGCGGCGCTCACCTTGGTCGGCGTGCTAGAGCGCTTCCCCGAGGTGCCCGCCCCTCGCGTCCGAGTCGACCCAGGCGTTGGGGTAGACGCCAGCGCCGAGCTCGAGGCGCGGTCGGGGACGATCCTGATCAACCCCGCCAGCCTCGCGCTCGCAGACCCGAGCGTTTGGCTGCATGAGCTGGCGCACTTGCAGGCCCGTGGCGCCAGGCCAGTCGAGAAGATCGCCGTGTGGATCCTGAGGGCGTACGAGGAGGCGGTCGCTGATTTTTACGCAGCGAGCCTAAACCAGCGACCTCAGCTCGGGGTGACGGAGGGCGGCGCGGTCCGGGATGTCTCGAAGCAGCAGCAGGTTCAGGAGTCAGAGTGGCCGTCTCTTGCCATGGGGAGAGCCGATCCACATCGGTTTGGCGCGGCGCTGGCCGCTGAGCTCTGGCGGGCGCACGCCGCGGACCCAGGGCTAGCGCGAGATCTCGTCCGGGGCCTCGCTGCGCTGACGACACATGGACTCAAGGGGGCGCGAGGCGCGCGGGTGCTCGGCGTCGCGCTGGCGTCGACGCCGCGCAGGAGCCGCGCGCGGCTCGCGGCGGCGCTGCGAGCTTGGCTGCCGGAGCAGCTCCACCCGAGCCTGGAGCACCCTGCGTCCCACGTCGGAGCGGGTGGTGCGCGCTGGGCGCCGCAGGGCGTCGTCGCCGATAGTACCGCGAGGATTTATGAGTAGACTAGCCTTGGCCGCTATTTTGGGTGTGGCTCTGTGTGCAGGCTGTACCTTCCACCACAGCAAGCAGGCGCTCGCGCTGCCCAATGAGCCTCCACCGGCGCCCAACGCGACCTTCGTCACCGAGGAGGACAGCGGCTTGTCGCTGCTCGGCTTGATAGACTTGGCCGAGCCGGATCACTACGCCGTGCTGATCGAGCGCGCGCGGCGGCGCTATCGCTGCGCGCGGGTCCACCACGCACAGCTAGATTTCTTCACCGATCACTGGCTCTTGGCGGCCTTCCCCATCGCTCGCATCACCATGATTTGTGACCCAGCGCTCCGCGCCAAGCCCGGGGGCGGCGCCGAGAAGTGAGACCACCTCGGCGCCTAGAGCCGTGGCGCGGTTTGCTCGCGCGCCGCCGGGCTGCCCTCGCGCTGGCGATCAGCCTGTGCGCGGCGCTGATTTACGTGGCGCCGCCCGTCGCCGCCACGCCGGTCGCTGGCGCGACCTCCGCAGCGTCAGAGGAGTCGGGCGTCCACGCGGGCGATGGTGACTTCGAGGCAGAGGTCGCCGCAGGCTTCAGCCGCAACTACTGGGTGGTAGGCCCGGCGCTGGAATATTTCGCGTCCGCCACGAGTAATACGTTATCACACGGAAACGCAATGCTGGGGGTGGGCGCGATGTGGCGACTCCACAGCTTCGGCCCCCACCTGATGTTGCTCAGCAAGCCCAGCGTCAGCCGCTTCTCCGACGCAAGGTTCCTGGCGGGGCTTGGCCTGCGCGGGTTCATTGACGTCCCGGGTTTCACAGAGGTCTCATACGGCGTGGGCGGCCACGCCGAGATCCGCCTCGCAGATCATTTCTGGCTCGGCTACCTGACGCCTTTGGAGTTGGGGGCCACGATCTGGAGCAAGGGCTCTTGGCGGATGGAGCTGTTCATCGGCGTGCGCCGGGCGATCGCGGGCAAGCTGATCAATTTTTATCTGATCGACCCGAACGGGTTCAACAGCCGCGAGGCCCAGGCGGAGCTTGACGACTCACGCAGCACTTGGCGCGCCTTCTCCCGGATCGTGTTCAGTCGGAGGCTCGACTGATGTGGCCCAGGCTGATAGCGCTGGGGGTCGCGGTGGTGCTCTTATTGTTACCGTGCGGTGCTACCGCGGAGGGGCGGCGCTACGCCATCGGGTCGCCAGGTGGCCGCTCGATCTACACTGACGACGCGACCTTTCAAGCCGCGGTCAACCAGAACACTCGGCGGTTTGTGCTCGAGATGGCGCTGGGCTCGGCGCCCGAGGGCAACCTGGGCATGTTGCTCGGCTTCCTCAATTTTCCAGTAAGGGGCCTAGAGTACTACGTTGGCTTTGGTTTAGAGTTTAATCCCTCACGGCAATACACCGCGAGCGTGCGCTACGTGTTCAATATCAAAGGCTACCGGCCCTACGCGTCGCTGGGCTACCTGTACAGAGACGTGTACACGCTGCGCACCTACGATCACGACGTATTCGGAGAGCTGGGCTACAAGTGGGTGATCCACCGCACCCATCACCTGACGGCGGGGGTCGGCCTACGGCGCATCCTCACTATTGGAATCCATGAGGATTCACCCCTCCGCGACGACGACGTTGATCCTGAGCTGCTGGCTGCACAGAAGCACGCCGTGAACCGCTGGATCCCCACGTTCGCGCTGCGCTTCAGTCGCGCGTTCTAGCGCGTCTGCGCGCGCGACGATCTTCGCGCGCTCGGCGCAGTTCGTCAGCGTCTAGGATGTTGTTGTGGTCGCGGTCGTAGCGCTCTAGGCGCTGCCAGCGCTCCTCCGACATGTCCTCGCGGTACACTCGTTCACCGCGCTCGCGCGCGCTTTGAGCGCCTGAGCGGCCGCGGCGAGGCGCGTCGCCACGTGGTCTAACGCGGCCACGGCTGGGCTCAGCTGCGCGATGCGTCCGACCACCGCGCCCTGCGCGGGGCTCAGCTGGGAGGTGGTGAGGTGAAGCCTGGGTGGGCGCTCCGTAGTACGGCTGAGGCGCAGGAGGCGGGGGCGGCGGAGGAGGAGTGTGCGAGTGCGTGTGCACGTGGCAGCCGGCGAGCAGGCTGACCAGCAGTGCGGCGAGCGCGGCGCGGCGATTCATGCGCTGAGTTTGACGTAGGCGAGCAGCAAACTGCTCAGCCGCGTCGAACTTTTTTGGGACCAGTGCCAAATCACCCAGCGCGCCGGTGAGCGCGGCTCACATCACGTTGACGGTGATGCTGAGCTTCTGCTTTTCGATCAGGCAGCGATCTGCGTTGCACACCGAGAACGCCAGCGTGCCGCTGATCGTCTTGGCGCCCTTCTCGCTGGCGCTGAACGGGATGCTCATGGTTGAGCGCTTGGCTGTGACGGCCATGCCTTTGACGACGTTGCTCGGAAAACTCACCCCTGATGGAGCCGGGTCTAGCGTGAACTTGTACGGATACTTGTCATTGCAGTGGTACTCGCCCTGCGCAGTCAGCACCGCCGTGAGGCTCGCAGGCTTACCGACCTCGTACTTGCCGCCCTGCAGCCAGGCCCCGAACGCAGCACCCGTCGCCGCCGCGCCCTTGGTGTCGGCGGCTGGTGGCTCGGCGGCCTTGGCCACCTGGCTCTCAGCGGGAGCGGGCTTTGCCGTCGGCTTGGCGTCGGGCGCGGCCGGTGCCGTGGGGATCACTTCAGCGGCGCTCGCGCTGGCGGGCGCGCTCTCAGCGGGCGCCGCGGCGGTCGCTACCTCGGGCAGCTCGCCGGTGTTGGTGACCGCCGTGCTCGGCTGGTTGGTGGTCGCCGCCGCCTTCTCTGGGGTGGGCGCCGTCTTCTGCTCGCAGCCAGCGCTGAGGCTGAGCACGAGCAGGATGGCTAGGGAGCTTAAAGCTGGACGCAGCATGTGAGACAGATAGCACGAAGATGTCTAGCTGGCTCTGCCAGGAGCGTAGGGCGGCGAGGCTAGCTAGCAGCGCTGCGTTCGTCGCCATCCTTGGCCGCGTGCTCGTCGAGCACTCGCCGCACCAGGCGCGCCAACTCTTTGGAATCATAGGGCTTGGCGATCACCGCAGCAAAGCCGTCCGCGTCGGTGTGCGGATCCACCTCATAGCCCGTGGCTAGGATGACGGGGGTCTTGTGGCCTCTCAGCTTCATTTCAGCGACTAGGCGCCGGCCGCCCATCTTCGGCATCACCGCGTCGGTCACCACGAGGGCGTAAGGCAGCGTCGCCTGCTCGATGCGTTCGAGTGCCTCGGTGCCGGACCACGCCAAGGTGACCTGGTAGCCACATTCGTCGAGCACCGCCTTCGCTGCTAACAGCGGAGCGTCGCGATCATCGACGACTAGGATCGATTCATTGCCTTGAGGCAGAGCGACTGAGAACCGATCACTGTCGATCTGTCGCGCGTCTGCTTCTCGGGCCGGCAGGTAGAGCGACAGCGTGGTGCCACGTCCCACCAGGCTGGACACGGACGCCCAGCCTCCCTGTTCTTTCATGCTGGTGTACACCATCGCGAGGCCAAGCCCGGTCCCTTCACCAGCCGCCTTGGTGGTGAAGAACGGCTCGAACACCCGCGACTGCAAATCGTCAGGGATCCCGTGCCCAGTGTCAGAGACGCTCAACACCACAAAAGCGCCGGGCAGCGTGCGAGCGCTGGCAGCCGTGAGGTCAGCGACCTGCATCTTGAACTGGAGCTTGCCACCAGCGGGCATCGCGTCCCGGGCGTTCAGCGCGAGGTTCAAGAGCGCCTGCTCGAGCTGTCCTGCATCCCCGAGGATACATAAGTCTTCTTCTTCAAGGTCGAGCTTGAGCGTGATCGTCTCGGGGATGCTGCGCTCCAGCAGCTTGAACACGCGGCGCATGATCTTGGCCGGTCGCATCGGGCCCATCCGCGCCTCACGTTTGCGCGAGAGCGTCAGCAAGCGCTGGGTCAGCTCGGCGGCTTGCCACATGGATCGCTCCATTTGCTCTAGGTGTTCATCCACTTCGGGATCGGTCTGCTTCAGCCGTACCAGGGAGACGCCGGCCAACATCGCGGTGAGCAGGTTGTTGAAGTCGTGCGCGAGACCACCCGCGAGGCTGCCCACCGCCTCCATTTTTTGAGCCTGAATCAGCTGTTTGAGCAGCATGTGCTGCTCGGTTCCATCGGAGATCAGGACCAGGGCACCGCCGCCGCTGAGCGGGGCGACGCTGAGCTGGATGTGACGTTCTAGCTCACTCGATAGGTGCTCTCGCTCGCCGGGTTGGCCCTTTTCAGGCGGGGCCAGCGTGTGCTCCGAGTGGGCGCGCTCGCGGCGCTGCATGGCTCCGCGGATCGCCTCAGAGACGCCCGACTCGAGCCACTCTCTCCCGAGCAACAGGTCGCACGACCCACTCCGGGTCAGCTGGGCCACGCGGCGGTTCGAGGTAGCGATTTTGCCATCCGCACGGATATATGCGATGCCGATCGGCGCGTCATCCAGCAGGATCCGGAACCGGCGCTCCTCACGGCGAATATCATCCACCAGGCCGCGCACCAGCTGCGCGCTGCCCCAGGCGCGGATGCCCATGAACAACGCCAACATCACGCCGCCCGCCACCAGAAAAGGTGCGAGGTCGCTGGTCCATTGCGAGTGATACGCGAACGCGACCAGCGTGATGCCAAGCACGCTGAGAGCAGGGATCAGCGCGTCAAAGGTCGGGGAGACCTCGTCAGACGCCGGGCGCCGATCGGTCTGCAACCAGTCGGCCTCATACGCCGACCAGATGATCAGGCAGAAGCAGATGATCCAGAACACATCGATGCTGTCTCCAGCTTGATAGCTCTTGGTCAACAGCGAGTGCCCGTACAGCGTGGTGACCAGCGCCTGCACGGCCATCGCCAGGACCTGCAGCGATAGCACCCGTCGTCGTCGCCCCCAGGTGTGCTGCCAAAGCACAGTTAGCCCGAACAGCATCATGGATAGGTGCATGATGGGATACGCGAGGGCGACCGCGACGTAGAGCGTGCCCTCGACCACCTGCGTTGCCGGGCGGTATAAAATCATGCCGCCTAGCATCGCCACGACGCTGAACGCGACGCCTAGGTCGCCGACCTGCTTGAAGGTGAGGGGCGCGCTCGGTGTGGCCTGCTTTTCGAACCAGTAGCCGGCGATAAAGCAGGGGCCCACCGCCAGAAAGAACACGTCGGATAGCTGTGGAAACGGCGTGAGCACGTGGGCCACCAGCTCGTAGTAGTCCCAGATCAGCATGCCGATGAACCACGACCCGCAGCCCGCAGCGAAGCTGAGCCAGGCGCTGCGCTGGTGAGGCTTCGACTGCCGCGCGGCGGTGTCCGCGCACTTCGCCGTGGCGATCAGGCTGATCAGCGTCCACCCGATGTCCGACCACCAGTGCGCTAGCGGTTGTCCGCGCAGGATCAGGACGCCTGCGTGGAAAACCGCCGTCACCGCGCACAGCAGCATTACCAAGCGCAAACGCCCTGCGCGATGCGCTGCGCTCGATCTGCTTCGGTCAGGCCACGTTGGCTTCATTTGCATCACGGGTGCTGGTGGCCGCCCGGAGCCAGTGCACCCTGCGCGACATGCTCAGTTGGCGCCTGCTCACCGCGGTCGAGCGCCGCCTGTTCCAGCGGGGCGAGTATCAGCCCATCGCCTAGCGACGCCAAGGGTCTCTCGGGCAATCCCCGCAGTTAGCCCGCTATTTCAGCCGCGCAGCCGGCCCAGCGCGAGGGGGATGACAGTTTCCACGCGGAGTATCCGTGCGCCTAGCCCGCGGCGCCGGAAGCCGATTTGCTGAAGCATTTCCAGCTCAAAAGGCACGAAGCCGCCCTCGGGGCCGACCACCAACGTGATGAAGGCGCTGCTCATGTCAGCGGGCGCTTCGGCGTGGGGCGCGGGCCCGACGTCGTCTGGCGCGGGAGGGTGCAGCAGCAGCCGCTGATCTGCTTCGGCTGCGCTCGTCGCTAACCGATCTTCTACGAACGGCCGAAACCGCCGCTCGATCGCCACCCGCGGCAGCAAGCTGTCCCTGGCTTGTTCGAGCCCGAGCAACAGCTGCTCGCGCAGCCAAGCCGGCTGCAAGCGGTGATTTTGCCAGTAGCTCTTCTCAACCCGAGCCGCGTTGATCAGCGTCAGGCGCTTGACGCCGAGCGCCGTGACATCGCGCAGCACTCGGCCCAGCACCTTGGGTCGCGGCAGCGCGAGCACCAAGTGGACACCCGCGTCTTGGGGTGGGCTGCCAGACAGCGTCGCTCGCAGCCCCACGCGCCCGGGGCTGATGTGGACCACTTCGCCTTGCCCGAGGGGACCGTTGAGCACCCCGATCCGCAAGCGTTGGCCCAGGACGGCGCGATGAACGCGCTGAATATGCTCGGCGCGGCGTCCAGCGACGTGAGCGTGGAGGCCGTCGGGCTCGAAGTCCTCTGGTAGGAGCAGGATCAGGTTCACCGCCCTAGCGTCGCCGATCGCAGCCTGACGACGGTGCACAAACGCACCGCTGGGCTGCGCGCCTACAGCTGCTCGCTAGGCGCCGAGGCCGCCCTGGCGCCTGGCCCTCCACCCCCTGCAAAGAAGCGTCGCCCAAACAGCCAAACATCCGTTAGGCTACTTGTTCCGGCGCTCGCGCTGTCCATCGCGGCTGCGGGGCTGGGCCGCTAGTACTTAAGGAGATCACCCACGTGACTTTTCGTCGACTCATCTCACCCGTCATCCTGGCTCTGCTGACCTCATCGCTGTTCGTCGCCTGCGGCGGCGATGACGATCCCGCTGGCAACGGCGGCACGGCGGGCACGGGTGGCAGCGCTGGCACGGCGGGCAGCGCCGGCGCGGCGGGCACCGGTGGCAGCATCGATCCGAACGCGCCCCCGCTGCTTGGGCAAGACTGCGACCCGCTGTCGACGCACTGTGGTTTCCCGTTTCCGAGCAACGTCTACCTGATCGACGACACCACCGGCAAGCACCCATCGGGCAAAGAGGTGCGCTTTGGCCGCACCACCTTGCCGCGCTTCGCCTTTGGGCCCTCGATACATCCGCAGCTGCTGGCTGGGCTCGATGGCTTCTCCCCGGGGCAAGCGCCCATGATGTATTTCCCTGGGGTTAAAGATGATGGGTTCCCGAACCCGACCACCATCGACGACTCACTCAAGGCGGACTCGCGCACGGTGCTGATTGAAGCGGAGACCGGCCGGCGCATCCCGCACTGGGTGGACATTGACTATTCCACGCGGCTGAACGGTTTGGATGATTTGGACGACGAGCGCGCGTTCATGATTCGTCCGGCCGAGCACCTCAAGCACAGCACCCGCTACATCGTGGCGATCCGTGGCCTGAAGAACTACTCAGATGAGGTCATCGCGCCCAGCGACACCTTCAAGGCGCTGCGCGACGGCAGCGACTCGAGCGAGCCATCCGTAGGGCTGCGGCGGGAGCTGTACGCGGACATCTTCGCCAAGCTCGACGCGGCGGGGGTCGCCAAAGACGACCTACAAATCGCCTGGGATTACACCACCGCCTCGCGCGAGGGGACGACCGGCAAGCAGCTTCAGCTGCGCGACCTAGCCCTCGCGGCGGTGGGCGAGGATGGCCCCACGTACGTCGTGAAGCGGGTCGAGCCGAACCCCAACCCCCACACTAAGTATCGCGTCACGCTGACCATGACGCTGCCGCTCTACCTGACCCACGCGCGGCCCTATAACCAGGACGATCCGAACGAGGCGCTGCTCAACTTGGACGCCGACGGCAACCTCGTGCAGAACGGCAGCATGGAGTTCGACGTGCTAGTGCACATCCCGAACGCCGTAGATTCAGGAGAAAAGCTCGGGCTGCTGCAGAACGGCCATGGCCTGTTCGGCAGCAAGGAAGAGGGCCAGAACGGCTACCTGGCGACGATGGCCGACGACTACAAGTACGTCGCGTTCAGCACCGACCTGTTCGGCTTCGCGAGCGACGACGTGCCGCTGGCGATCAACGCCCTGGGCGGAGATCCCGATCTGTTCACGTCGTTCATCGCGCGGCAGACCCAGGGGCACGTGAACCAACTGCTGGCCATGCGCATGATGATGGGCCGCGTCGCCAAGGACGGCATCGTGTACAACGGGGAGACGCTGCTGCCTGCCAGCGCGATCGACAGCAGCGTTCGCGCTTACCGTGGGGATAGCCAGGGAGGCATCATGGGGACGGTCTACATGGCCCTGTCTACCGACGTCACCCGCGGCCTGCTGGGTGAGCCGGGGTTCCCGTACAACCTGCTGCTCAACCGCAGCGCTGATTGGCCAGGGTACGGCTTCGTGCTGGACGCCGCGACGGAGACGGCGCTTGACGTGCAGCTGGTGCTGGGGTTGATCCAGATGCTGTGGGACCAAACGGAACCTAGCGGATACGCGCATTACCTCACCGGCGACACGCTGCCGGGCACCCCTGATCACCGCGTGCTGATCCACTCGGCGATCGGTGACCACCAGGTCAGCACCTACGCGGCGCAGCTGTTGGCGCGCACCGTCGGCGCGAAGAACCTGCTGTCGAGCGACGGCAAGCTGCCGCGCAAGGCATGGGGCGTCGAGGAGGCAGCTGGGCCTATCACCCAGGGCTCGGCGCTGGTCGAGTTCGATTTCGCGCTGCCGCCGGAGCCGCTGCAGAACATCCCGCCCACTCAAGGCTGCGACCCCCATGATCGGGTGCGCGTGTTGAAGCCAGCCTACGAGATGCAGGACCAGTTTTTCCGCACGGGTGCGATCAACGCCACCTGTGACGGCGTGTGCAACTGCGACGGGCCGAGCGCCGAAGAGGGCTGCGAAGGCACCTGCGGCTAGCTCGGCCGGGCGACGCTGGGCAGGCGCTAGCCTGCCCGGCTCTTGCGCTGGCTAGAGCACGCCAGCGATGCCGAACGTGATGCCCAGGTTCCGATCGTGGTAGTCACGGGTCTCGTCGCCGGTATCTATTTCCCCAGTGAAACCCAGGTCCAGGATGGGGCCGGTGACGATCGCGAAGCCCGGGCTCGGGGTGAGGCTGAACATGGCCTCCAAGGTCAGCGCGAGCTGGGTGCGATCCCCGGCACTCATGCTGTAGTAGCTGAAGCCGCCGCGTGGCCAAAACCCCACCACGCGGCCGAGGCCGATCATGTAGCCCACCCGAGGTGAGAAGATGAAGGCGCTCATCGTCTCGTCGTTGTCGTCGTCGCTGCTGAGCTCCGCGTAGCCCAAGTTGCCACCGAGGCTCAAATTATCCGTGAGGAAATAGTCGAGGCCCACCCGCGGCGTGTTGAAGGGGGTAGCGCTCAGACCCCAGCTAAAGCCAAACCCAGTGTAGGTCGCGGTTGGGTCGCCGCCGGGCTGTTCAATGCGCTGCTTGTTTGAGGTCAAGCCAACGACGCGGTCTGCGCCGAGCACGAAGTTACCTTGGGCGGCGAGCCCGCCTTCTTGAGCGCTCGCGGTCGTGGTGACCCCCAGCAGCGCCAGCGCCAGCGCAACACCTGTAATTTGTCGGTTCATCGTTTCCTCCCTTTGGCCTCGCCGTAAAGCCCGCGTCGCGGGTCGCCCCGACCATAGCCCAGCCGGCGCCGCGTACCTGGGTTCTGTTAGCCGTGCCCCGCCCGGCGGTCCAGCGCCGCTGGCTGCGTGAGCCGGTACGCATTGCTTCAGGTCTCGGTTCGTGGTTCCCTGCTCGCGCTGTTTGATCTGTTGAGACCAGTGCTCAGCAGGCGTGGGAGCCTCGAATTCGCGAGGTCCCACGAGGGAAGTCTGGTGACCGAGGCATCGCGCCCCGGGATCCCAGCGCGGAGCCGCCGCCGTAACCCTTCGCTTGAGCCCTACGCCGCAACCACTGGGAGCTGATCCTGGGAAGGAGGCTGTAGGGGTGAGAGGGGAAGCCGGAAAACCTGCTCACGGTGCTTCACCCAGGTGAAGCTGGTACGTCTTGGGTGCGTGCTCACCCGTCGGAGCGAGACATGCGATTGAGTGAAATGAGCCTAGCGGCTCTGGTGATCTGCTTAGCGGGCTGCAGCGTCGAGCCGGCAAGCTCGGGTGGCCAAGCTGGGGCGTCAGGCGCCAGCGGCGGTGGGGGCGCAGCAGCAGGTGGCGCTGCGGGAGCAGGCCCAGCGGGCGCGGCCGGAGCGGGTGGCGCCGCCGGAGCGAGCGGCGCTGGCGCAGGTGGCGGAGCTGGCGGGTGTCAGGCCGCGACGCCGTTCGTGATCCGTGCGGTAAGTTACGAGTTCGGCGTGGGGCAGACGTTTGGTCAAGCTGATTTTCCGGCCAACGTCCTCGGCCCGCCGCGTGGCGGTGGCTGCTGCGTCGGCTCCCTGGATGTCGTTTCCCTGGGGGTGGGGGGGTGGGTCGTGCTCGAGATGGGCGACACCATCGTGGACGGCCCTGGGGTCGATCTGTTGGTGTTCGAGAACGCCTTCGAGTATGGCTCGGGCAGCATGTTCTCAGAGCCAGCGAGCGTCTCGGTGAGCGCCGACGGTGAGGTCTGGCACGCGTTTCCGTGCGATGCCACGAGCGCGCCCTGGGGGGCCTGCGCTGGGACCCACCCGGTCTACGCTAACGCCCTGACAAATCAGCTCGATCCGACAGATCCTGCCGTGGCAGGTGGCGACGGCTACGATCTGGCAGATGTCGGCCTGACCACGGCGCGCTTCGTGCGCATTGAGGATCGCGGCGATCTGCTGAGCAGCGTGTTCGACTTGGACGCGGTGGCGGTCGTCAACGGCACCTGCAGCGGCTCGCTGTAGGCGGGCGACGGTAGCGGAGCGAGCGTGCCCGAGCGGCACGCCTCGCGGCGTCGTGGTGGGCGCTCACGGCACACCGACGCCACGCGCGGCGGTGTGGGGCGCTCCACCCCCGCCTGAAAAAACTCCCGGAGCGCTGGATTTCGCGTGCCTCAGCGGCTGCGCAGGGGACTCCCCAGCTCGCCACGGGCGGGCAGCGCGCTGGAGCGCGGGCCGAGCCGGGTTGGTACGTGACTTGCTGAGTGGGAGCACATGCATTGGCTGAGACCCCTGATCACCGCGCTGGTGTTGCTCGCGGGCTTCTTCGCTGCGCTCAGCGCGCAGGGTCAGAGCGCGGCGCTTGACTCGACGCTGGTGCGGCAGTTTGGCGTGGATCAAGAGGCACCAAGCGGGCTCAGCGCCGCCTGCGCCAACGCGGTGGCCTGCACAGGGGACGTGCGCGTCCAAGCAGAGGCGGGGCTGAGCGGCGACCGTATGGTATTTGGACCGACCACGGGGCTGATGCTCAGCGGGCGCTATCGCTGGCTGCAGCTGGGGCTGACCTACGCGCACTCCCAAGACATCGAGGGCCGGGGGGTCGACCAGCGATTCCCCGAGGAGGAGTCTGTCGAACGTTATGCCGACACGCTGGGCGGCCAGTTCGGCGTGGTCCACAAGGCGCTAGGCTTGCGCTGGGAGGCCGCGCTGACCGGCGGCGTGCGTACTCTCTACTACCGTGAGCCTGGCGCAGCGCCAGGCAGCAGGCTTGAGGCGGACCCAGCGCTGGTGCTCGGGGCGCTCGGCGCCCTTGGCTATGAGCTCGCGCCTACCTCAACGCGCCACGTGCTGATCGGGCTCGCGCTCAGCGCTGGGAGCAACCTGACGCGCGGACGCCACACGCCGGTTGGTGCGTCGGGTTGGGCGCCGCGGGGCGCGGCCATGCTGACCCTAGGTTACGTCCTAGATATCTGAGGCCACCAAGCCGGCGACCGCCAGCGCCAGGGCCGGCGCGTTGCGTGGTGTGGATCGAGCGTCTAGTGTTGTGGGGTGAAGCGCGCCTCAAGACCGCTCCGCCGCGCAGCGCTGGTGGTGCTCGCGAGCTGGCCTTTGGCTGGCGTGGCGCAGGCGCAGGGCCCGGTGCTGCACGAGTACTTTGAGCCGGATCCAAGGGAAGACGTGATGCTGCAGGCCACGGCCATGGGCAGCGACTTGCCGGCAGCCATCGACACGCCGAGCGGCGTGGTGCGCGCGCCGGACATCTCGCGCCTGCCTTCCCAAATGGAAAAAGCATACGGCGGCAGCTCGACACCCGAGAGCGTAGACGCCACCTACCGCATCGACTCTGACACCACGCGCCCCGACGTGGTGAGCTATGACGATCCGTTCACGCCCGCGGTGACGCCGTTCAAGCGGCTGTATGCCTACGACGCAGTCAGCGACGGGCTCGAGCTGATCGTCCGCGACAAGTCGCTCACCGCGCTGACCATCGGCGGGGCGGTGGGCGTCCGCGACGATCAGTTCTTTGCGGATATGACGGTGGACCTCGAGGCGGACGTGCCGGTGCGCATCCCGTCGCCTGGCCCCGCTGCGACCGTGCTAAAAGCGCGCTCGCAGCCCGAGATCAAGTTCGAACTGCTGCGCGATGGCGCAGACAACTGGTTCTTACGTGCAGCCCAGCGCGCTCGCGTGCGGCTGGTCATGCAAGTGGCGGTGCCACGCGAGGCGTTCGGCGGCGCCTACGCAGACGTTAGCTTCGCGTCGCTGAAGCCGATGTTGCCAGCGTTGCCGCGCGGTGTTCAGGACGACGCCTTGGACGTGGCGCGGCAGATCGGGATCTCGGCCGGGCAAACGCCGCGCAGCGTGGTGCAGGCGCTGGTCGCCTATTTTCGCGGCTTCGCGCCCAGCGGTCAACGGCCCCAGTCTGGCGGCGCGGCGCTGTACAAAGAGCTAGCGCTGTCTAAGAAGGGCGTGTGCCGTCACCGCGCGTACGCCTTCGTGATCACAGCCCACGCGGTAGGCATCCCCGCGCGGATGCTGCGCAACGAGGCGCACGCCTGGGTAGAGGTCTACGATGGCCAAATTTGGCACCGCGTGGATCTAGGTGGCGCGGCGGGCCGCATGGAGCTCGAGCAAGACGACTCGCGACCAGCTCACGTGCCGCCCAAAGACCCCTACGCGTGGCCAGCAGGCAGCGAATCCGGCGCCGAGATGGCCAGCGACGCTCAGACCTCTGGTTCACAGCCGGGCTCCGGCAGTGGCACCGGGTCTAGTGACGCGCCCGACGCCGGCCCGAACGCCAGCCAACCCGGCGACACCCCAGGCACCTCCACGCCGCCTGAGCCCTCACCGCTCTCCATGCTGACCCAAGACGGCGGCCTCGCCACCAACCCTGCGGATCAGCGCCCAGTGCCCGACATGAGCTTGCAGCTGGAGCAAACAGACGTGCGCCGCGGCCACCCGCTGCGGGTGGCTGGGACGGTGCTGTCAGCTGGCGCGAGCTGCGGAGGCGTGCGCGTTGACGTGGGCCTCAAGAGCGCCAGCGGCGAGATCTACGTCTTGCAGTCGCTGTCCACCGACGATCAGGGCAGCTTCAATGACGCGGTGATGGTGCCCTTCCATTTGGGGGTGGGGGAGTACGAAGTGATAGTCAGCACACCGGGCAATGAGCGCTGCGGGGCGGCGCTTAGGAAGTGACGTTGCCCATGACACATGGCAGCTCGGGCTGAGGACACCGCCGCACGCGGCACGCGCATTGCAGTCTACCGTCGCATGAAGCATCGATCCGTTCGCGCGCCTTTCGTCATCACCGCCAGCTTCGCGCTCAGCATGGCAGCCTGCGGTGGCACGGCCAACGATGGCGGCAGCGGCGGATCAGCTGGTAGTGGGGGATCAGCTGGCAGTGGGGCGTCAGGTGGCAGTGGAGGCTCGGCCGGCAACGGACCCGGCTGCCCAGCCGAGTCGCCACCGAATGGCACAGCGTGTGCCGTCTCAGGGACAGTTTGTCAGTTCGATCGCTGCGGGGCTGAGGGCCTGAGCGACGTGACCGTGAGCTGCGAGCAGGGTCACTGGGTGGAGCGCCTGAACGGCACCTGCAACCCGCCTCCGCCCGCCGAGTGTCCCAGTCAGGAGCCGAGCTATGGCAGCTACTGCGAGGTCGATCCGGACAGGTTTTGCTCGTACCCGACCAGCGAGTGCTGCCCGGATACCGACGCCCGGTGCGTCGACAACCAGTGGGAGGTGTTGATCAGCAGCTGCAACCCCCCTCCACCCCCTGCTTGCCCTACGGAAATACCTGAGAATGGGTCTGACTGTGCGCCCAAGGATGCTTGTGGGTACACGGTGCAGACCTGCGTGTTCGGTGGCTGTGACGAGGCGATACCTGTGTTCCAGGAGGCCTTCTGCGATGGGCAGGCCTGGCAAGTGCGCGACGTGGCTTGCGGGGAGTAGGCAGACGGCGACCCTTGGCGTCACTGCGCCGTGGACGCCGGGCGCGAACGCGCTACCCTAGCGCCGCTGATGAGTGACTTGATCGTTCCGTTTTTGTACGAGCTGCGCAACAGGAAGCTCAAGGTAGGCACCCAAGAGGCGGTGCAGCTGGCCAAGGCGATGCGCCTCGGCTTGCATGGTCACAGCCTGGACGGCTTCTATTTTCTCGCGCGCTCGCTGATGGTGCACAACGAAGCGGAGCTGGACCGCTTTGATGAGGCGTTCTTGGCGCACTTCAAGGGCATCGTAGTGGACACCAAGGACCTGGTGGATCAGCTCGATGAGTGGCTGAAGGATCCCAAACGGCTAGAGGCGCTCAGCGACGAACAGCGGGCCGCGCTCCAAGAGCTGTCCACTGAAGAGCTGCAGCGCATGCTGGAGGATCGGCTGCGGGAGCAGAAAAAACGCCATGAGGGCGGCAGCAAGTGGATCGGCACGGGTGGCACGAGCCCGTTTGGAACGGGTGGCGAGCACCCGTCGGGCATCAGCATGCGCGCTCAAGGCAACAAGGGGCGCGGCGGCAAAGGCGCCATGGGCATGGCCGACGCGCGCAAGTACCGCCCCTATCGCTCGGACCTGGTGCTCGACGTGCGGCAGATCGAGGTGGCGCTGCGCAAGCTCAAGAACTTTAGCCGCGAAGGCCTGGAAGAAGAGCTGGACATGGACGCCACCATTGACGCTACCGCGCGGAACTTTGGCGAGCTTGAGATCGTGCTGCGCCGGCCCAAGAAGAGCAACGTGCGGGTCTTGCTGTTGATGGACGTAGGTGGGTCGATGGATCCATTCTCACAGACCGTGAGCCAGCTGTTCAGCGCGGCCAAGCGCGCATCCAATTTCCGCGAGGTGCGCGCGTGCTATTTCCACAACGCGATCTATGGGCGGGTGTTTACGTCGGACACGCTGATGGAGCCCATCGCGCTGCCAGATTTGATCGACACGCTGAACTCGCGCTGGAAGGTGGTGATCGTGGGGGACGCCGCGATGGCGCCCGGCGAGCTGCTCGGCAGCGGACCGTGGGGATCACCCTACGGCCTCAACACCTTTGGTGACGGGCCGACCGGCCTCGATTGGTTTGTCCACCTGGCGACGCGCTTCGACCGCTCGGTGTGGTTGAACCCAGATCCACCGCGCTACTGGGGCGGCGGGACGTGCAAGGCGATCAACTCAGTGTTTCCTATGTTTCACCTGACGCTTGAAGGCTTGACCGAGGCCATGGCGCACCTCTCCAAGGGCTCACCCGTCGCGCCGGGCAGTCACCACGTCGGCCGCTAGTCAACGCAGCGGCGCGGGTTAAGGCGTCGCCGGCGAGGCAGGAGGCGCCGCCGGCGAGACACGAGGCGCTGCGTTGGGCTGAGGGGCAGCCGCGGAGGCGCTCGGATCCGCGGGGACCATACGCCCAGGTAGAGCGGGTGGCGCCTCGGCTTTGCCGACCTTGAGGCCCGCCGGCATGGGGACGCGGAGCTCGGTCTCGCGGATCCGCTTGGCGACGGCTTCGAGCGGGACGTTGACGTCGAGATCCGCGAAATACTGCGGGCCAGGGCGCTGGTTCACCGCGTTCAGCGCGTAGCGTTGGGTCTTTACCAGGGGCAGCGTGAAGTTCTCGACGGGCAAGACGAGGACCACGAGCAGCGCTAACCCGTTGTACACCTCGACGCGGATCCCGTTGTCCGCCACCCGGACGCTCCGCACGCGCCAGTCAGGCGTCAGCTGTTCGCCGCCCTTGAGCCCGAGCAGCGCCTGTACGTCAGCAGGCGCGGGTTCACGAGTTTCCGCAGGAAACCAATGCCCCAGCATGATGTGCTGGAACTCTGCCGCGCTCATCAACGCGCCGGGCTGCGCTCTCGCTGAGCCACCGCGCGCTGGCTCAGCTGCAGAGTTGGCGCCGCGCTGGCCGTCAAGAACCGGCTCAGCCGGCTTGATCTGGCTCAACAGGTAGAGCGAGCCTAAGCAGAAGGCACCGACCAGTATTACACGAAGCCGTGTGGAACCACTCGTAGCGGACAAGTCACTTCACCAGCTGTTTGAGCTGCCGCGTGTTGTCTTGTAGCTCGCTCAGCGCGACGTCTTGACGCCGCGCCGCCACTTCGATCTGCGCCGCGGCGGCGAGCGCTGCCTCGGAGCCGCGCGCCTGCTGTCGATGCGACACGTTCAGCTGATTCACCATGTTGCTGATATTCTCGATAGCCTGGGTGATCTGACGGCCGCCGCGGGTCTGCTCCTGACTTGAGCGCTCTACTTGTTGGCTGATAGTGCGCATTTTTTCGCCGCTCTTCATGATCAGCTCTGAGCCGCGGGCCTGCTGGGCGGTGGCCGCGGCGATCTGCTGGACCGTCTCTGCGATGCGGCCGATGGCGTCGGTGACCTGCTTGCTGCCCTTAGCCTGCTCAACCGTCGCCCGCGCGATGGCGCGCACCATGTTGGTGCTCTTCTGCGAGCTCTCCAGGATCTTTTTGAGCGCGCGCTCCGCTTCGTTGCTGACCTCGACGCCACGCTCCACGTTCTGTGAGCTGCGCTCCACCGCCTGGATCGCGTTCTTGCTCTCCGCCTGGATGGTCTTGACCAGATCCGCGATCTCTTTGGTGCTGGCGCCAGCCCGCTCGGCGAGATCTTTGATCTCGTCGGCTACCACGGCGAAGCCCTTACCGTGCTCGCCAGCTTGCGCGGCGATGATGGCCGCGTTGAGGGCGAGCAGGTTGGTCTGCTCAGCCACCTCGTCGATCACGTTCAAGATCTGCCCGATGGCGTCGATGCGCGAGCCCAGGCTTGAGATGACGGCCACCGCCTCCTGGCTGCTCTCCTTGATGCGGTAAATTTCGCCGATCGTCTTGAGGATGGACTCAGCGCCGCGCTCAGCGTCTTGAGCGACCTCCTCAGACAGCCGCGCGGTCTCATTGGCGTTGGACTGCACCTGGTCGATCGACACGTCCATCTCGTTCATGCTGGAGCTGGTCTCTTCAGCGGTCAACGAGAGCGCGTCGACGTTCTTCGCGACCTCTTTGATCGAGTACGCCATCTCCTCGATCGAGGCCACGGTCTCACGCACGCTGGCGCCGAGCTCGCCGATGTTCTCCGCGACCTCGTCGTTGGTCGCGGTCATCTCCAAGATGGACGAGCTGCTCTCCTCGGCGCTGCCGGCGAGCACCTCCACGTGCTGCGCGATCTCGCGCAGGTTGGACGTCATCTCCTTGATGTGAGCGCCGGTCTGCTCGGAAGAGTCGAGCTGGTGCGCGACGCCTTCAGACAGCGTCGCCACGACGCCGGACAGCGCGTCGGCGGCGTTGGCGGCGTCTTGTAGGTGGCGTGCCCAACTCTCATGCTGGCCCTCGAGGCGCGCGATCTCTGCCTGCAGTGAGTCGACGATGTCGTGGTCGACGTCTGGTCGATTCCGCAGGGCAACCAACTCTGCCTCTTGGCCTCGCAGCTTTTGGCTGAGCGACTCGACTTGGTCGCGCAGCGCGCGCTGCGTGCTCTCCGCCGATTGCTCAAGCTCTTTGACGCGTTGCTTGTTGTCGCCGATCACTTCGACCAAGTTGCCGAGCTCTTCGTACAACGCGGCGAGGTTCTCTGGGGCGCCCTCTGGCGCGCTGACTGCTTTCCCCATGCCCGCGCGGCGGATCGCGTTGCGCACGCTGTCCAGGCTAGGGCCGGCCCCTGATCCGCCAAACAGCAGGGCGGCCAAGCCGCCGCCTCCAGCGATGACCGCGGCGAGCGTGGCGTTGTCTTTTCCGAGCAGGGCTCCGACGACGGCGGCGGCCACCACGATCAAGAGTCCAAGAAGCTGTCGCTGGGTGAGGGTCATGTGGTCCAAGACTTTTCAGGGAGCTGGACTCACGAGCGGTCCGAGTCGTGCCGTGCGTGAGCGCGCCTATCCCCTAGGAAGGCACAGAGTATTGGTCGGTTTGGCTCCGAACAAGCAACTTGGCGTCTACCCGCTGGGCGAGCAGGCGCCGTCGGGGCCCCGCGAGCGGGAGCGGATGTCCAGTGTGGGCTCCCGGGGCTCCTAGCTGAAGTCGCGGGTCGATGGCGGTGCTTCTGCGAGCAAGCCCGGGCCGGCTACCGGGAGCACCACGCGAAAGCAGGCGCCTCCGCTGCGCTCGTCGCAGGTGATATCGCCGCCGTGCTCGAGCACGATGCGCTGGACGATCGCCAGCCCTAGGCCGGTCCCGCTGGGTTTGCCCGTTACATAAGGCTCGAACAAGCGGTCGCGGATGGCTGCCGGCACCCCAGGCCCGTTGTCCTCCACCGTCAGCTCGACGTGAGTCGTGCCCAGCGGGTGGATGGCGACGCGTACTTGGGGTCGCTCAACGTCGCGACAAGCGTCCACGGCGTTCTGCAGCAGGTTAGTCACGACTTGCACCATTTGGTCGGCGTCCGCCTGGATCTCTGAGCAAGGCAGGAAGTCGAACGACACGTTGGCTCCGGTGTTCCCGTGCAGCTTGACCACCTTGTGCACGCTCTCCACGAGGTTCATGGGGGCGGGGTTTGGGGCCGGCAACCGAGCGAAACGCGTGAACTCGGACACGATGGTGTTGATGCGTCGCACTTCGTCCAAGACGGTGCGGGTGGCTTCATCAAAGTACTCATCGAACGCGTCGTCGTTCCGTGCGCGCAAGCGGCGAAGCGTCTCTACGGCTGCGCGGATGGGGGCGAGCGGGTTCTTGATCTCATGTGCCACTTGCCGCGCAACTTCTCTCCGTGCGGCAATGCGTTCAGTCGCCGCTAGCCGCTTACGCAGCGCTGCCAGGTCGAGCAGCGCCTTGTTGAATGAGTCAGCGAGCTCCCGCAGCTCGCGCCCGCCGCGCCCGCGGACCGGCTGTGGATTGCCGATCACCACGGCGCGCGCCTGCTCGGACAGGTCGGCGATGGGCTTCGCCAAGCCGCGCGCCAGCAGCATCGCGATCAGCAGCGCTCCGCCGAGCGTGCCTAGGCCGATGGCCAAGATGGTGCCATCCAGTTGCTTGAGCGCTGCCAACAGCGGGATCCGTGATTTGGTCGCGATCAGCGTGATGCCGCCTAGCTCCGCGATCTGCAGTCGCTCGACCAGCTGGTCACCGCTTGGGTGCTTTCCCGTTGCCACACGGAGTTGAATGCCACGGCTCTTGCCGACGTCTTCGAGCAGGCGGTCTAGATTGCGCGCGGCGTAGATCCCGACCCAGACCTTCCCCGCGCGCCGGGTGCAGTGCGCCTCAATCGCCAGCTGCTCGTGGGGAGCACCGCTGACACGGGAGCTGGGTGCCCCGCGAACACCTGCCGCTTGGCTTGGCTTGGCGACCCGCGCCGCCAGCTGCGTATTCGTGGCGCCCACCACCAGCGTCGGATGAACGGCACCGAGAATTTCGCCAGTGCTCGTGATCAACACCAACTCATCCACGCGCAGCGCCTTGCGCAGGTCGGGTACCCGCACGCTAGCCGCCAGTTTACGTCCGGCGTCCAGGCGCCCGGTGGACAGGTCGAGCAGCGTGCTGTCGAGGGTCGGGTCGTGCCGACAGATGGGCTCGACCTGCTCGGGCAACCTGGCTATTTCGTCGCTCAGTTGCTCGTTGAGGCGCGCGACGGCTTCTGTGAACTGACCGCGAAAGCGCTGCTCTTCGGCGCTGCGCCAGGCTTCGCGCACCCCAAAGCCGAGGGTAGCGGTGACCGCCAGCGTCAACACCGCGATGGCCAGCATCAGCCGCTGAGCGAGAGTCACCCGCCCATCCTACGGCAATCACGTTGCACCGCGCGCACTCGGCTTCTAGTTTGCGCCCGTGCCCAGCAAGTTTCGACTCCACCACAGGCCCTTGTTCAGCTGGTGTCTCGGGGCAGCGCTGTGTCTTGGTGCAGCGCTGTGCGTCGCGTGCGGCGGCGAGGCCCCACCAGCCGCCCACCCTCGGACCGTCAAATCCGCCGCGAAGGCGGGCGACGGCGCGACAAGCAGCGCGCCGACGGGGCTCAGGTCGCATCATTTCGCGACGGTAGCCGCTGGCGCCATGGGCCCGTTCGTCGGCGCGTCGTCATCAGGTGGTCTCGCTGCCTGGGTCGCGTCGGGCCCCGATGGCAGCGCCTGGTCGGCGCAGGCGTTTGATGCTCAGGGTTCACCGCACGGCGCGCCGCGCTCGGTGGCGCCCGCCCCAGCGGAGATCGGCCTCGCCACGCTGAAGCCCATCGCCTCCGCGGCAGCGGGTGGCCCGCTCAAGGCGGGGGGCTATGCGCTGCTCTTCACCGAGAGAACCGCGGCGGGTGAAGGACTCAGCCTGATCGCGCTGGGTCCCAAGGGCGAACTAGCCTCTGGGCCGAGTAGCCTGAGCCGCAGCGATGACCAAGTGATTTGGTTGGCCGGCGTGCCCACCGCCGCTGGCGCCGTCGCGGTGTGGGCGAGCCGCACCGGAGACCGCGCTGAGCTGCACGTGCTCGACATCAGCGATGCCGCGCGGCAGAGCTTGGTGCTGACCAAGAGCGCTCGCGCTTGGCAGAGCGTCGCGTTCGCTGGCGGCGCCGCCGTGGCTTGGATTGACGCGGGTAGTGGGCCAGCGGTGAACGGCCCGGTGATGTTAGCGCTGCTCGACGAGCGCGGAGCTCCCAAGGGGAAATCCGTCCAGATCAGCGACACCGCCACCGCGGCGCTCGACCTCGACATGGCGGCCACCGCTCAAGGCGTGATTGTGGGCTGGTCCGATCGCCGCGAAGTCGAAGCGCGGGTCCAGCTCGCGCTGGTAGATCACCACGGCAAGGTGGTGGTCCCCCCGGCTTCGAGCCTGCCTAGCGCTGGGGAGCAGACGCTGGTTGATCTCGCGGCTCCGGTGCAAGGGCTGGGGCCCGCCTACGCGGTGTGGGAGTCTCCAGGGCAGAGCGCGGATGGCGACCGTTGGTTGGAGGTCGCGAGCTTGGACCAGCGAATGAAGCCCAGCAAGCGCGCGCGGCTGCGTGTCGCCGGCGACGGCACCATCCCTGAGCTGATCGCGACCACCGGCGGCGTGACGGCGCTCACCTTGGCCGAGAGCTGTCCCGCCGCTAAAAAGACCTGCGCTGGCAGCGATCTGTTGCCCACGTTTGTGCGCCTAAACAAACAACTAGAGGTGGTGGCCAGTGAGCCACTGCGCACTACAGAGTTTCCTGGCGGCATAACGCTCGCTTGGGGCCTCAGCTGCTCTGGGGAGTCTTGCTACGCGCTGGCCGCGGACACCGCGAGCCCCGCCCGGCTGTTCTCCATCGAGCTGGCAGCGTCTGGCGATAGTTACCGTGCGGCAGCGGAAGCTTGGATCCCTGCGCCCCCTCCGCGGCTGGAGGCGAACCGCGCCATCGCGACCGCGGAGCCGCTGAGCGACTTGGCGGTGGCGATGGACGGCGCCGAGGGGCAGATCGCGTGGCTCACCTATTTTGACCCGTCGATCCCGTACGTGCGGCGCAAGACCCCGGCGCCCGACGGGCGCTTCGATCCGGTGCGCGCGGTGCTCAAGGTGCAGAGCCTAGACGCCGGGGACAGCGCGCCGACCACGGTGTCTTACCGCGCTCGCTCGCTGGGTGGGGTCGCGCTGAGCGCCGGTGATCCGGCGAAGCACGAGACGCTCCTAGTGTGGAGCGCGTTGGACAACAAGCAGCCGCAGGTCTTCGTGACCTTGCTCGCGCGGACCAGCAAGAAGATCTCGCAGCAGATGCTGACGCGCGCGCCGGGCGACGTCTCCGACGTCGCGGCAGGCTACGTGGCAGACTCGCCTGCGGGGCAGGGCGGCTGGATCGTGGCTTGGGTGGACGAGCGCCACGGCGACGCCGAGGTGTACGCGGCGCGCATCGGCAAGGGGCTGCAGCGCGTGGGGCCAGATCGCCGAGTCAGCAGCGCCCCCGGCGCGGCGACCGGCGTACAAGTGCTACCGCGCGGAGATAGCACGTGGTTGGCCTGGTCGGAGGCCCGCGACCCAGCGCGGGCGGGGATGGGAGACATCTACTGGGCATCGCTCAAGAGCGCGACAGCCGAGCCGCTGCCCGGGCAGCGCGTGCTGCTGAAGACCCCTGGCCACTCGCACTCGCCGGTGTTGGTCGCGAGCGGCGCGGCCGCGGTGGTCGGCTGGGTAGAGGAGGGCGATCAGGCCGGACTCCGCGTCCTGCAGCTCTCAGCAGACGGGCGCGCGGTGGGGCAACCGATGGTGATCACCCTGCCAGACAGCGCGCTGCCCACCTCGCTCAGCCTCGACTGTACGGGCGACCAGTGTCGGGGCGTGGCCAGCGCGTCACGCGGCGCGACGTCTGAGCTATACGGCTTTCAACTGCGCCTGCCCGCGTCGCTGGTGCGCCTGAGGCGCCTGAGCGCGCTGGATGGACCGACGGGTCAGTCGGTGTCGCCTACGCTGCGCGGTGACTCGCTGTGGTTCGCGGACCAGCGCGAAGGCCAGGGCTACTTGCGCCGGGGACTGCTGGCTTGGTGAGCTAGCGCTCAGTGCTCAGTGCTCAGTGCTCAGTGCTCAGTGCTCAGTGCTCAGTGCTCAG
>CAZKDY010000007.1:44390-95695 GCA_964551615.1 uncultured Polyangiaceae bacterium | reverse complement strand
GCTCAGTGCTCAGTGCTCAGTGCTCAGTGCTCAGTGCTCAGTGCTCAGTGCTCAGGGTTTGGGGTGGGCGAGCAGCCACTCAACTAGATCCCTACGGTACGCGTCCGTCAGGCCGGGGATGTGCCCCGCGCCGTTCATACGCCAGAGTTCAACCGCACCGCCCGCGGCGCAGCCCGAGTAGTTGAGCTTGTCGGTCTCGGCGCCGTCGTCGCCAGACACGTAGTCAGCGGGCGTACCCAGCGGGGTCAGCTGGCTGGTGCACCCGTTGAGCTTGGCCCAGTTCGCGACTGTCTGCTCGGCGCCGGGCAGGCCAGGCTTGTCGGTGTAGGAGACCGTTTGGTCGTCGGTGCCGTGCATTTGTAGGACGTTCACCGGGACGCTCGGCGTGCAGTTGGCCTGGTTGGCGTCTCCCGCGCCCGCCAGGCTCGCGATGCCAGCGAGCAACTCGGGATGATCGCACGCGAAGCGATGAGACATAAAGCCGCCGTTTGAGTGGCCCATCATGTACACGCGCTTATCGTCGATGTTGTAGCGCTGCTTGGCCTCGGCGATCAAGCCGCTGAGGTAGGCCACGTCATCGACGCCGGTGTTGTTCAGGTCGCAACACCAGTCAGTGGCGTTCCAGAAGCGGCGGCCATCGGCTCCCACGGTTCCGTCGGGATATATATAGATGAAGGTCTTCTCTTCGGCCAGCGCCTTGAGCTGAAAGATGATCGTCTCTTGCACGCCGCCGCTCGCGCCGAAGCCGTGCAGCATCACGACCAGCGGCGTCGCGTTCGCAGCGTTGTAGCTCTCGGGTATAAACGGCGTCACCGGGCGATCGCCTCCCATGGGTGAGGTGTCCGGCGCGCCAGCGCTGCCGCCGCCCCCGCCGCTGCTGCCCGCGCTGCCACCGCTGGCTTGGCCGGCGCTGCCTGCGTTGCTGGTTCCGCCGCTCGCCGCGGTGCCTGCGGCGCCGCCGCTGCCGGAGCTTTGATCATCGCTTGAGCTGCATGCGCCCAGAGCCAGCGCGCACAGGGCGAAGCAAGCGGAGGTCACCCACGGACGGAGCGTCTTGAGTCGTGCCATGGCCCGAGCCTATCGCCGCAGGCCAAAGCGCGCTGCTACGCAAAGCGCGCAACGAGCCGTGGTGCAGTGCCAGCGTGATCCTTCACAGCTGACAGTCAGCGGGGCCGCGAGGCGCTAAGAATCGCTCAGGTCACCGAGCAGCCCAAGAAAGCGCTGTTCAAGCCAGGCTTCCAGCTCGTCGGACGGAGCATCAAAGTCAGGTAACCTGACGATTCTGCCACCGACCGCGCGCGCCAGGCCATTGAACTCGTCGGGATCGAACTCATACATCGCCTCGCTCATCACGATGGCCCAGGGTCGCAGGGTCGCGGCGGAGTTCGTGAGATCCTCAAAGGCGCACTCCTCGATTTGACCGTTGAGCGCTCGCAGCGCGGCAGCGCGACACAGCCGCAGCCGTGAGCCCTCGATTCCGCAGGCCAGCACGATGCGCTGCCTCACCTGTTTGATTGTCTTCTTGCCTACGGGCACCGTGGAGCTTCTCGTTTCAGTGTACTCGTCAACGGCTGGGTTCCTGCCCAGCGCCCTGGCCCAGCTTGGCTGATCACAGCTGGTCCGCCCGGCTTACGCAGCGCGCGCCCAACACCGAACTCTGCAACCCCAACACCCAACCCTGCAACCCCAACCCTCTGACCAACCCTGCAACCCCAACACCGAGCCCTGCAACGCCGAGCGGCGGTTCAAGCGACTCAAGGTATTCAAGTAACGCAAGACACACGGCGCTGAACGCGAGACACACGGCGCTCAGCTTGCAGCGTAACCCGGCTCCCGCGCAAGCTGGAGTTTCACGGCGGAATGCAGCGCTTGGCGCTGCGCTGCAGTCGGCGTACACTGTTCGGTCGTGGACGATAAGATGCAGGATACCGACTCAAGCCCGAGCAGCCCTGCTCCGAGCAACTCTGAGCGTGGCGCAGGCGGTGGGTCGGCGCCGCCGGCTCGCGGTATGTCTGACTCAGGCACCTCGAGCGCGCCGGTCGCGCTACAGCCGCCAAGCCTGCGCGTGAGCGCCGAGGATGAGTGGTCACGACGGGAGCGCCGCGGCTCCTTGAGCGCTCCGGGTGCGCCCAACCCCGGCGTCGTGACCGACTACGATCGCTGGGGGATCGCTGCCACGCTGAAGCGGGCAGCGCTGGAGGGCGACGACGCTGTAGCTCGAGAGCTGGGCAAGCTGCCTCCCATCGTGAGGCTCGCCTATCAGATCGCGGACACCTACGCAGTCGCTACCCCCGGCTTCTCAGCGCCGCTTTTGTATGCGCGGGGTGGCGGCGCAGTAGAAGCGCTGCTGCTTGAGTTTCAAGACACGAATAAGAAGTAACCAGCCGCTTGTGTCATCGGCGTCGCGGACCGTAACCGCCTCGGCCGCGCAATGCGGCTCCGCGTGGAAGCTAAAATGAATATTTGGCGCCGCACGGATACACCATCAGCCGGCGCCGTTGGCCCAACTCATGAGCCTCTCGCGCTCGCTTTACTCAGTCGAACAGCTCGCTCACGCGCTCGGTGGGGCGCCCGACCACCGCCCGCTGGTCCGACACGATCACCGGTCGCTCCAGCAACACCGGGTGCTCTGCGATGGCCGCGAGGATCTGCGCCTGGGTGCTGCGCTGGCTGAGGCCAAGCTCGGCATAGGCTGCCTCACGCGTCCGCAGCAAGTCGTGAGCCTTGAAGCCCGGCGTCGCGGCCTGGAGCGCGGTGAGCAGCTGGCCCAGCAGCTCGCGGCTGGGCGGTTGCTCCAGGTAGCGCACGACCTCTAGCTTGATGTCGGAGCGCGCTTGCAGGAGCTCCAGCGCCTGGCGGCTCTTTGAGCAACGGGGGTTGTGATAGATGACGACGGTCTGTGGCATGGGTGCTCCAGCTGAGTTGCCGCACGCGGCGCAGCAAGCTAGCACAGCCCTTCGCCGATGAGCCCGAGAACCCGCAGCTTGAGTGCCTCAGAGGTGAAGGCGGCTGCGCGCCCACGGGAAAGAGCTAGGTCGCGCCGGACGTCCCTGCGTCAAGCGCTCCAGCTAGCGGTCGTGGGGGTGGTGGGCCTAGCGCCTCACGTCGCGACCGCGGCGGCGCCTCGGGGCACGGACACCGAGGCCACTCAGTATTCCCCGTGGCAATCTAAGCAGCACACGCCCTTCGCGTCAGTGGCGACTGATTTCGGCTTCATCTACGGCCGCCCGCGCGTGACCCTGGGCTATGGTGCCCCGTTCTGGAACTTTGTCGGCGTCGACGCGTACTGGATGAGCACCAACAGCTTCAGCGCGCCCTACGTCGGCTGGCGCGCGAGCCTGCCGTTCTTGGACGCGATGTTCGGCGTACGCCGCAACTTGCCGTACAATCGCCGCATCCTTGAGGTGCGCGACCACCACGATCAGCAAGAGCTGAGCCTCGAAGACGGTGGTGAGCGCAGCGCGTACACCGCCGTTGATTTCGAGCTGAACGCCGTCGCCCCGGTGCTGCATGGTGGCTTGTTCCTCACGGTCCATCCGGTGTACGTAGACTTGCCGAGCGACCTGCACGTCTACGAAGAGGTGCTGCGCGCCGTGATCAAGCCGCCGTTCGCCGTGGGCATCCGCGGCGGCTATGTGTATGGCGTGGGCGCAGATCAGGCGCTCCAGCTGGGTGCGCTGGGCGAGTACGTGGTGCTCCCTGGCCGCCCGAAAGGGGTCACCCGCTTGGGCCCGCTAGCCCACGCTACGTTCAGCAAGCACCTAGAGGGCTTCGCCGCCTTCTCGTTCGTGGTTGACTCACCAGACACGCTCGGCGTGGTCCACGGCACCTACGCCTTCTTCGGGCTGCTGCACCGCTGGGCGCAGCGCTTTTAGACGCCGCGTCTTACCCCGAGCAGTCCTGCTATGTCCTCCGCACCGCGCCTGCGCACCGCGCCGCTGAGGACATAAAGCCGCACGGAATAGGTCCGCGCGGGCCACGCTCAGGTCAAATGTTCGCTGAGGGCGGGCTAGGGCGCCGGTGTAGGCACCAGGCCTCTGCACTTCTCTGCCCGCGCGGCAGCAAACTTGGCTTTGTCCGCAGGCTTGGCCTCGATCCAGTCGAGCTGTGCCTTCGTGCAGTCGGTGTTGGCTTTGGTCCGGTCAGCGTAGTTCTTGATCCGTGCGGATTGAATCTCTGTCAAGAGCTGCGTCGCCGCGGCCGCCGAGCGGCTCTTGGGGTCCGCCTTGACCGCCGCTTCACACGCGTCTGCCGCCTCTTCAAGCTTGTCTTGCTGCTTGAGCGAGACACAGCGGTCGTAGTCTGCCTTGGCGGCGTCGCAGGCGGCGCACCCCAAGAGGAGCAGGCCGATGAGCAGGATGCGTCGCATGACGCTGCTCATGGTGCAGCCTCTGCCGCACGCACTTCGGCTAGGCGGGGAGGCTGCCAACCCCCAAAGCGTCGCTCGAGCTCGAGCGCACACGCGATGGTCACGTGGTCCATGAGGTGTGGGCCGATCACCTGAACGCCGAGAGGCAGCCCCTGTGAGTCTAGGCCGAGGGGAACCTGTGTCGACGGTAGCTCAAGCACGTTGATGATGGCTTGGTAGGCCCACGGCATGTGTAGGCGCGTAGCCCAGCGCGCGGGCGCCTTGTGCCGCGGCGCGGTGACCGAGTACGAAGGATAGAGCAGCAGGCCGTCCTCACCCAGCAGCCCATCCACCTCTTGCCTGAGTTGCTGCCCCAGCGCATACATGCGAGCCGCTGCCTTGGGGAATAATTTAGGGACTGGGTCGGTGGCTGCCAGCGTGCTCGCCATCCAGGTGTGTTGAGACTTGCCGGCGCACCACTTCAGCATCTCCCACAGGGGCTTGATGGGCTTGCCATCGCCGAGCAGCGTACCGAACGGCGTGTCGTTGGCCAGCCCCATCATGGCCGACCAGATGTCAAATTGTTTCCGCAAGGCAGGTAATTGGACCACACGTAGCCGCATGCCCAGGCTCTGCAGGTGCTGCGCTACGCGGCGCTGCGCGGCCAACAGTTGGGGGCTAACTTGGATGCTGCCGTTACTCTCGATGGAAATCAGCGTGCGTCCCTCCAAGGAGACCGACGCTGGATCCCCAAGCTTTTCAGCGCTGACGCACTCTGGGTAGTCTTGATCTGGCCCAGCCAGCAGCTTGAGCAGGGGCATTAGATCTTCGGCGCGCCGGCACATCGGTCCGCTACACAAGTAGCGCCGCATCTCGCCGTGCGCGGGGGGGTACTGCCCACTGTTGGGTACTACGCCAGAGCTCGGCTTGTGCCCGAAGATGCCGTTGAAGTACGCCGGGCCGCGGATCGAGCCACCGACGTCCGAGCCGAGCCCAAACGGAGACGCGCCAGCGGCGATCACCGCGCCTTCTCCGCCGGAGCTGCCACCTACGATGCGAGACAAGTCGTACGGGTTGTTGGTGCGGCCGTAGACGAAGTTCACAGACTCCATCCACATGCACAGCTCGCTGACGTTGGTCACGCCGAGCGGGATGGCGCCTGCGCTGCGGATGCGCGCGACGCTGGTCGCGTCGCGCTGGGCCACCACGTCTTTGCGTGCCAGCAGGCCGGCGCTGTGAGGCATCCCCGTCAGCTCGAAGCACTCTTTGATCGTACACGGTACCCCGTGGAAAGGAGGCAGGCCCGCGTCACCAGCGCTGATCCGTTGGTCTGCGGCGTCTGCTTCCGCCCGAGCCTCGTCGAAGCGCGTCCTGACCACGGCGTTGATGCTCGGGTTGGTGCGCTCGATCTGCTCGATGTGGATGTCCACGGCGGCGCGTGACGTCAGCTCCCGCTCACGGATACGTCGCGCGATCTCGCCTGCGGAAGCCAGCCGGATGTCGGTCATACGGCGCCGAGCTTGACGCGTCGCGCACCAAGCCACAAGCGCCGCACCCGTCGCTGGGCGTTCTGTCCGCGCCGGCTAGCGTCGCGGCGCCCGGTAGATGTCGTGGCGCGTGGGTTCTGCTGGGTCTGCGCGTGAGAAGTACAGCGCGCACAGATCGGCGGACAGGCTCGGCTCCGCGTCGTCCGTCGCTGGTGAGCTGACCTTGATGCGGGTCGCGCTGCCCACCTGCTGGCCGGCGCTCAGCTGGGTCCAGTAGAGGTCACGCGTCGTGCCCGAGGGCGTACACGTCCCGGACGTGGTTGCGGTGGACATGAACAGCAGGAGCTTGCCGTCGCGGGTCACCCACGGCGCGAAGTCCTCGCCGCCTGGGGCGCAACCGTTGTCCAGCGTGAGCGGGGTGGGGTCAACGGTGACGGTGATACCGGGCTGGTGGTTGAACAGCAGGCTTGGGCGCTTGTCGTCAGCGCCTACGGGCCGGTTGCTCATGAAGAAGACGCGGTCGTCGCTGCTGGTCGGACTGAAATCCAGCGGTTCGCTGCCGCCGCCGGACAGCTGGTTGATGGGCAATGGGGTCGCTGTGCCGCCGGACACTCCAACCAGGCGTCGCCCGCCTGCAAAGCCCTGGTCGAACGCCTCGGTGAAATGCAGCTCGGTCGTGTTGAAAGCGCGGGGTGACGGCCCGCTGGCGCTGGCCCAGCGCTGGGTGGGGGTCCCGGTGAACGGCGCGTTGAGGGAGACGATATTAGAGTTGAGCTTGAAGACTAGCTGCCTGCCATCGTCGGTTTCGCGCGGAAAGCGCTCATCACCCGAGGTCGCGGCGCCGCTGATTGGCACCGGCGCGCCGAACAAAAATCGCCCTGTTTCGCTGCATTCCGAGCACCGCTGAGTGTCCTGGTTGCAGTAGGTGGTCGGCGGACAGCCGCCCGCACAAGGCGCGCCACCCGTGCCGCCGCTGCCCCCCGCGCCGCCAGTCGCAGCCGTGCCCCCCGCGCCACCGCTGGTCTGGCCGGCGCTGCCCCCGGCGGCTGCTGTGCCACCCGTGCCGCCGGTGGCTGCCGTGCCTCCTGCGCCGCCGGTCGCGGCCGTGCCGCCAGCGCCGCCGCTGGTCTGACCGGCGCTGCCGCCGGTGGCTGCCGTGCCTCCTGCGCCGCCGCTGAGTTGGCCCGCGCTGCCCCCGCTGCCGCCGGGAGCAGCGCCTGCGCTGCCAGCTGCGCCCTGGCTGCTAAACTCGCCCCCCCCGCAAGCGCACACGCTGATGAGACCAATGCTGGAGAGCGTCACGCCGAGTCGGTGCATGGTTACAGCGTGGCGCGCAACGCCCAAGCGTTCAAGGCTGCGCGCGCGTGGCGCGATTTCAGTCGGCGAATGCCGCGCCGCGGCAGGCGACGAAGACATCCGCGCCGTTGGCCGGGGTGCTCTCGCCAACGAAGCGCAACAGTTGTCGCCGCGTGGCAGGGCAGGACTTAACGAAGCGACCTCCACCAGGCGTCGTGTCGTCGATGTAGCACCAGCCAAAGCCGTCCACTTGGTCATCCGCCAGACACTGCTTGAGCGTCTGCCCCTGGGTCTGCTCGATCTCACACAAGCAGACGTCGCCACACGCTACGCCACCCGGCTCGCCGCAGCGCTCGTCCTGCGCCAGAGCGCCCCGCACGACCTCCGCCACGCCGGGTGCCACGGGCCGGCGTCCTCGGCTGGGGTCGCAGCCGCAGCTCGGAGCTTGCACTGCTTCAACGACCTTGCACGACACGCCGTCGGGCGTCACGTCTAGCGCTCGACCCAAGCACTGGCCGCTCAGCTTATCGCCCACGCGGTCTCCAATGGCGTCTGCCGCTGGCGAGTAGCCGAAGCTCGGGCTGTCGTCGTCGCTGACGTCCTTAGGGCAGATCGACGCGAGCACGGCGGCGTCGCCGATGGCGGCGAGCACCTCAAGCTGACGGGTCGGCGGGTACGCGCGGCCATAGCGCTGAAACGGCGTGTACTCTCCAGTTTCCTCCTGGCAAATTGGCTTGTCGTATGGATCTGCTGACGCGCTGGCGCGCTCTTTAGAGCACTCGCAGGGGCTGCTGGCGCAGGTGTCCGTGGGCGTCAACAGCGGGAACGTGCATGAGTACTGGAGGTCATCGCGCTCCACGATGTTCCACTCGTGACCATTGATGCTGTTCGCCGTGGGCGTCGCGCCAGTATTCGCGGCGACCAGCGGTTCGCCGGTGATCGGGTGGGCGCCCGTGCGTTGCTCGACTTGCTCACGCATCAACGGGTCGCCGGGCTGCTCGCCGACCCGTGGGTCACCCAGGATCATCGCCCAGCGGCCATGAGCCTTGAGTTGCTTTGCCGTGAGGTAAGTCAGCGGCGCGCCTGGTGGTAGAGAAGAGCGGCACTCGCCCCCGCTGCTGGCGCTCACGTCACACACCTCGGGCGTGGTCGCGATGTCCTGCCAAGGTACGCCTAGGATGCCCGCGACCAGCACCATGCTCGGGTCCCGGCCGAAGCGCTGCTCGGTAGCCTGCGGAAATAGCGGATTGCGCACCTCGGCGCCTGCGCGGTCTCGGATGCGGGTCTTGGTCAACCCCTCTACGTAGCGTTGAGCGGGCTGCAGCATCTCAAAGCCGTAGCGCTGCTTTTGCTTGAAACAGCGCAGGTTGAGCTGGTCCTCCACAGAGCTCAAGTTGCCCTTCTCGCACTCAGGGTCGGGGCTGGGGCAGCCGCTTGGTGGTGACTGGCCCTGGCATGAGTAGCAGCACGCATCGCTCGGGTCTGCCGCGCAGGCGCTAGAGCCTCGCGGTAGGGAAGCTTGGCTGGCTAGCTTCCAGCTCTCTCCGCCCACGGTGAACGAGCAGTCATTTTCATCGGTCAGCATGACCAGCGCCAGCAGTGAGTCGTCGCGCATGAACGCGTGACGCTGGTCCAGCAGCTCGGTGTCGACGCCGCTGCCTACGATGCAGGTCTTCCTGGTGTCACTCTCGCACGGCTGCAGCTCGTAGCTCTTGACTGGCGCTGGATCCACTAGGAAGCGATACCAAGACTCTAGCGATGCTTCATAACCGCAGCCGACCTCGCCCACAGCGCTGACCAGATCTTGCACGCCCTGCACCAGGCGCCCGGCGTCTCGCTCTCCGGGTGGGTTGAGCTTGCCCTTGGGATCCCAGGCCAGAAAGCCTCGCGACTGGTAGGTCGGGATGTGGGCACCGCGGTCGAGGGTGCCGACCAGGTGCGAGTTATCCGCGCCGTCTCCGCTGCCGCAGCGATCGGGGCCGAACTGCGCCAGGCTGGAGGTGATGACTCCGATGTGGATGTCCGCCAGCGGTTCGTACTCACGGTCGTATCCGCTGGGACATTCGGCATCCGCTGACGCTGCCGCCACCCGGTCGCCGGCCGCAGAGACACATGCTGGGTTGACCAGCCTACCCACGAGCTTAGGGATCGCTCGCTTTAGCATGTCCTGCTTATCTGCCATGGACAGCGAGTTATCGATCATGAACAACAGATCGATCTTCTCGATCTTTTGTTGTCGCAGCGAAAACACGACTTGATTGGTGGTTTGTGGCTCAAGCGGGCTCACCGGCCGATCGAGGCAGCCAGCAGCGGCGCTGGCGCCCACGCTGGAGAGCGCGCCAGCGACCGCTGCTGCACGTAACCGTCCGGAAGCGGTACAGCTCCGATTGGGTCTTGAAGTGAACTCCGGGTGCGGCTTGCTTGGTGTGCGCATGCAAGGTCAGTCGCCGCTGCGGCGCGCGCTAGGCGCTCGTGTCTCGCACTATCTGCCGGTCCGCGGGCGTCGTCCACTTGCAGGACCAAGTGCCACCAGCCGTCAAGTCCGCCCCCGCGCGCCGCGCTGCCTGGAGGTTAGTTCAGCACGGAATCATAGCGACGCGCGCGCGGCCCAGCGCACGGCTTTCATTCGGATGGCCGCGCTGGCGCCAGGGACGCTCGCCGCGGCGGCAGCCAGGCGCCCCGCTTCGGCGCGCTCGCCCTTTGACAGGTGGATCTGAGCTTGCCCGAGCAGCGCCTTCGCCCGGGTTGAGGCGTCTTCGCTGCGCGCCAGCGCAGCGAGCACCCCAGACGCCTGCTGCGCGTCACCGCGCGCGAGCGCGCTTGAAACAGCAGCCCAGTCGGCGGGCGGAGCAGCCAGCGCTGGCGCAGGCGCCTCGGCCGCAGCGTCGCCACCCACCAAGCCTGCGCGCGCGGGCGCACGGGCGCTAGCGGGAGCTCGCGGCGCGCTGATGGCGTCCGCCTCAACCGCGCTGCCCGCGGCGAAGGGCACCAGCCAGCCGGCGGGCTCGGACTGCAGCGGGTGGCTCGCGCGCTGAAGCATGTCGCCCGGCGCTGAAGCGGGCTCTTGTAAACCGTGCGGCAGCGGAGCTCCCGGCGCCGCGCTGGGATCCCGCCGGTGAGGCTCTGCCTCGCCGCCCTCAGATAGCGCTGCGCCACCAATCAGGCCAAGCCCCGCGAGCAGCGCGCCACCCCCGAGCAGATGCAGCAACCGGCGCAGCTGGGCGGCGGGAGCTGCCAGCTGCGCGCCGACGCGGGCGACACCAGCGTTTACTTCCACAAGGTCTGGAAGGGTCGCTTGATAGGCGTCTCGAGCCAATTTTAGCCGTGCTTGGTAGTCACTCATCGGCGCCCACCTCCTGTTCCAAGCTGAACAACTGGTCGCCCCTGAGCAGCTCGGCCAGCCGCCTACGCCCGTCGCGTAGCCTCGAGCGCACGGTCGCCTCGCCGGTCTGGGTGATTTCGGCGATCTCGCGCACGCTGAGCTCCTCCAAGTCGTGCAACACGATCACCGCCCGCTTGGTCGCCGGCAGTTGCTCCAAATGGTGGTACAGGCGCGAGGCTCGCCGGGCTTGGAGCAATTGAACTTCGCTGCTGTCCCGCGGACAAGCTGACTCTAGCTCTGTTTCCGTGTCGTTGAGCCTAAAGCGACGCGACCAGCGGCGGTACCAGCGATCGTGATCCTGAATCGTGCGATAGGCGATGGAGTAAGTCCACGTCGACAACGCGGAGCGCCCTTCGAAGCGGGGCAGGGCCTTGAGCGCGCGCTCCGCTGCGGCTTGAACCAGATCATCTAGGTTGCGCCTGGGCCCGGCTAGTGAGCGCATCTGTCGATACAGCAGCGGCAGGAGCTCGGCGACTGCTGCTGCCGTACGCTCCGCGCCGCGCTGTGGGGCTTCAACCTCGGGCTGGGCGGCGCGGGACTGCTGGGCCGCCCGACGCGGCTCGAGCGTCCTGCGCGGCTCGAGCGGTCTGCGCGGCTCGAGCGGCCTGCGCGGCTCGAGCGGCCTGCGCGGCTCGAGCACAACGTGCGGAGCGCTGAGGTCGAGGCTGACGGCTTTGGCGGAGGGCATGGCGGTGGCGCGGAGATCAACTGGCGGGCAAGGCAGCGCTGTTCGCTAAGCCTACCGCGAGGAGCCAGTGGTGGCTGCACTCAGATCGCAGCGCTGGGGGTGTGAGGTGGGTCTCCGGTCGCACCTCAGCTGGGCGGTGGTCTATCGCTTTCTTTTCACACCAAGCCACGCCGCCGCCACAAAGCGCCGCCGCCAGGCTTTGAAGCGCCGCAAAAATGTACGAAGCTCGGCGCCTTGCCGGTCTACGAGCCCACCCGTTTTAGCGCCCGTTGGTGATCTGAGTGACGCGATGAACCTGCTGTGCTGGCGCCCGATGAGCAGCGTCGTGCGCGCAGCGCTTGGGCCGCGCTCGCGGTCGTCGTTGCTGGCGCTCATTTGGGTGGTCTGCAGCAACGTCGCCGCCGCGCAGCCCACGGACGAGCAGCCCGTGGCCGCGGCGCCGCCGGTCAGCGTAGAGATTGACTGCAGCCGGGTTGGGTACGCCGACGATACGGAACTAGAGGCCAGAGCGCGGCTCACGTTGGCGGCGCTGGAGCCCGCGGTGCCTCGTCGGGTCGTGCTGCGCTGCGACGCTGACGCCGCGTGGATCGTCTGGGGTGACAGTGAGCGGCTCGTAGTTGCCGAGACCACGTGGCTCGTGGAGGCCTTCCTCGACGCGCTGGAGCGCCAAGTGCAGGTGGTGAAGACGCGAGCCACGCGGCGCCGCGAGCAACCTCCTCAGACGCCCCAACCTGCGCGCTCGGGTCCACCTAAGCCAGCGCGGCTGTTCGGTCCGGGCGGTGCGGGGCTGCGCTGGGCGCTGGAGCCAGTCCAAGCCACTGCCCCGGCGATCATGGGGCCGCGGCTAGACATCGCCGTGGGCGTGGCTAGACACCTCTCCTTTATAGTAACGGAAGGCATCCGCTCGGCGCGGGGCTCAGCCTCCGCGCGCGCGGTGCACCTGATCGACGTGAAGCTCGGCCTGGCCTACGGCGCGCCGTACGATGGGTCACCGCTGGGTCTGCAGATCTCCGGCGGAAATGACTGGCTCTACTCGAGCGCGGCGTTGGTGTCTGCGCCAAGCTTCGATCTGGCGGGTCGGGTCGCGCTGTATCAGCACAAGCTCGCCTTGTGGTTCGAGGTCGCCGGCATCGTGCGCGGACGCAAGCTACAGCTGCTCGACCCAGGAGTGCGCATGAACTCACCCGGGGTGATGCTCTCACTCGGCGGCTTTTGGCGTGCGATTGAGCCGCTGCGTGATCCGTGAGGGTCAGGGGTGGTGGGGGTGCGCCTCGAGGTCGCGCCGCGGCTCGAGGTCGCGCCGCGGCTCGGGGTCGCGCCGCGGCTCGAGGTCGCGCCGCGGCTCGAGCTCACGCTGCGGCTCACGGCTGAGGCGCGACCTCGACGCGCAGCGTGTGCAGCTCGGCAGACTCAGCGCCGCAGGTCACGCTGTACTCACCGCTTAACCCTGCGGTCGCGGAAGTGCTCGCCCCGTCGCAGCTGACGCTGAGCGGAGCGCCCAGGGCTGGCGCGACGGCGATGACGTGAGGTGCCTTGATCGTTGGGTCTGCTCGGAACTCCAGTTCGAAGACGCCGCTGGCTCGGTCAAACGCGTAGCGCGTCGGCCAGCCTGCGACGCGGCTCGGCCTGACCCGCGCCAAGGTGAGCCGCGTGGTCGCCCGCGGTGAGAAGCTGCCGGTCGCGTCGTCGTAGTCAAAGCAGCCCCAGCGACCCTGGCTCTGTTCCTTCCACAGCCAAAAGAACGACGAGGCCATGTACTCCTCTTGCAACTCGCTCTGCCAGGTGAGGTACTCGTTGCCTTTTACGCCGTTTGGATCGAAGCCCCACTCGGTGATGATCAGCGGAGCCTGCAGCGCCTCGGCTTCGGCGCGCGCGTTCTGGTTCGAGCGCCGCAGGCGCTCCTTCTGCATCGCCGCCTTCTGGGCATCTGTGGAGGTGAACGCGTAGGTGTAGACGTGGGGTGCGTAGCCCACCATTTCGCCCAGCGGGCCGCTGGCCAGCGTCGACTGGTCGGTGAAGTTGCGCACCACGGGCGGCTCATACACGTAGAGCTTCTTCGGCGATGCCGCACGGATTCTAGCGTAGGCGGCGTCGTTGAGCCGCGCGATGCCGTCGTCTCCGGCTTGGGGCTCGTTGAAGATCTCAAGGCCGATCACCGCCGGGTGCGTCGCGAAGCGCTGCATGACCTGCTCGGCCATACTCACGAAGCGCTCACGCAGATCGCGCCCCGTCTGTGAGTCGCCAAAGAAGCTGGTGAACGCCGCGCTTACTTGCTTACTCAGGCGCCGGTCTTGCAAATCCTCGAGCGGCCCTTCCAACAACATCTCCGGCGCGGGCTCGATCGCCCAGAGCGGCGCGCCGTCTTCGCCAATTTCCTTGGAGTAGGCGTCTTGGTGCAGATCAAGTAACACTGAGATGTGCTGCGCGGCGCACAGGTCGACCACTGTCTCCACACGGTCTAAGTAGCCTTGGTTGACGCCGCCGTCCTTGGTCGGCTCGATCGCGCTCCAGTTGATCGGCAGGCGCAGCGAGTCAAAGCCGAAGTCGCGCAGCTGCTCGGCGTCTAGCGCGTCGAACGTGGGGACTGTCTCTAAGGCGACGCGGCCGTCATCGAAGCTCACGTCGAACACACCGTCGACGCGCGCGTTAATGCCGCGCAGAAATGACACGCGGCCCTCGGCGTCGACCAGCTGTCCGCACTGCACCCCAAAGGGCTCGCCAGCGGTCCTCGGGTCAGCGCACGGCGCCGTAGATTTTGCGGGTGGGGAGCTGTCGGCTGGCGAGCTCTCGGGATCGCTAGAGCACGCTGCCAAGCAACCTGTCGCGAACCACACTGGCCACTTAAGCAGTGGAACGAAGCGCTTCACCCTTGCCGCCTAGCGGAACTCTGGCTGCCCCGCAATCCGCCCACCAAATCGGCAAATTGCCGCGGGTAATGTGCAGTGTGTGTGGAGAAAGCAGGCAGTCGCTAGCGCGGCGGGGGCGTTGGTAGTAGCAGGCTATGAGTATACCGCCCCGTTGCGCAGCGCAGGGGAGTGTTTGAGGTTTGCCCGCTTGCCCGGAGGCAGCGCCCTAGGACCTCGTGAGGAGCTTACTCAGATGACCCGCAGCAAAGTAGCCATCGTCCGCACCCGCCCCGAGACCGTGCTTGAGGACTATCACCGCCTGATGAACCTGGCGGACTATCAGCAGACGGTCGCCAAAGACGCCGACACCGCGCTGAAGGTGAACATCTCGTGGCACTTCTTCTTTCCAGCTGCCTCCACCACCCCCTGGCAACTCGAAGGCGTGATCCGCGCCATGAAAAAGGACGGCTATGACCCGGACCTGATCCACGCTTGCCACAACCGCACGGTTGTCATCGACGCGCACCTAGGCGAGCGCGAGAACAAGCAGGTCGACGTCGTAGAGGCCCACGGCCTGCGCAACGTCCACCTCTACGAAGGCGAAGAGTGGATCAACGTGCACGACGCCGTCGGCGACCTAACCAAGAAGTTCCTGTGCTTGAACGAGGTCTACCCTAAGGGCTTCTCTATCCCCAAGCGCTTCATCGGCGAGAACATCATCCACCTGCCGACGGTGAAGACCCACATCTTCACCACCACCACCGGCGCGATGAAGAACGCCTTCGGTGGCCTCTTGAACGAGCACCGCCACTGGACTCACCCGGTGATCAACGAGACGCTGGTCGATCTGTTGATGATCCAGAAAAAGATCCACCGCGGCGTGTTCGCGGTGATGGACGGCACGTTCGCGGGGGACGGCCCTGGCCCGCGCTGCATGATCCCTCACGTCAAGAACGTGCTCTTGGCTTCGTCGGACCAGGTCGCGATCGACGCGACGGCGGCCAAGCTGATGGGCTTCGATCCGATGAAGGACATCAAGTTCGTGCGTTTGGCGCACGATCTCGGCCTCGGCTGCGGCGACCCTCGCGACATCGAGTACGTCGGCGACGTCGACGCGCTGGACGAGAAGTGGAACTTCCAGGGTCCGTACAAGGAGATGACGTTTGCCTCGCGGAACCAGCACCGCATCTACTGGGGCCCGCTCAAGAAGCCCGTCGAGTGGTCACTCAAGACCTGGCTGGCGCCGTGGGCGTACGTCGCTTCGGTGGCGTACCACGACATGTTCTGGTACCCGACCTACGGCTTCAAGCGCGTGCGTGAGGCGCTGAGCAGCGACTGGGGCCGGTTGTTCGCCAACTGGGGCGACGTCCAGCCTGACGCAGAGGGCCGCGGCTACCCCGACGTGGGGACCAAGACCACTGAGCTCAGCCGCACCGGCATCAAGCACCTGCTGGAGAGCACCCGATTGATCGGTATGGCCGTCACTGAGTCGCCCGAGATCCAGGCTCGCCAGCGCGCTAGGGCTCGCAGCCAGGCCTCCCAGCCCCGCGCCTGAGCCGTCCACGCCAGCGCCCCCCGCCTGAGCCCAGCCCCCGCGCCTGCGCCGCACCGCTGAGCCAGGGCGCTGGCGGGGCGCGGTCTAGCCGTTGATCTGTTCCGCGAGGTAGCGCTCGCGGCCGACCTCTTCCACTAGGTGCAGCTGGGCTTCGAGCCAATCGATGCCCTCTTCTTCCTCCGCGAGGATGCGCTCGAGGAGCTCACGCGTGCCGTTGTCGTGTTTGTCGCGGCACAAGCTGATGGCCTTGTTCAGCCGCTTGACCGCCTCGTACTCCACTTCAAGGTCGAGCCTGTGCATCTCGACGGGCTCTTCACCCACCTTGACCGGGAAATAGCGCTGCATGTTGGGCGTGCCGTCCAGGAACAGCAGCCGCGCGATCACCAGATCGGCGTGCTTCATCTCCTCAATCGACTCAGAGCGCTTGTTGGCGGCCAGCTTGGTGTAGCCCCAGTCCTCGCACATCCGAAAGTGGATGAAATACTGGTTAATGGCCGTGAGCTCCGAGGTCAGGATCTCGTTCAGCGCCTCGATGATGTCTACGTCGCCCTTCATGTGCTCTCCGTTTCTGCGTCCCTTGCGGGGGGTAACAACCCGCGCAGCCTATCCAGCGCGGCGGGTCAGCTTAGCCGGTTTATTCGATAAAGGATGTCACTTGCCCAACTGGTCCTAGCGCTTGCAGCTGACCATTCCGCCACAGTTTGGCCGCGGCGGCCGCGCCAGCTTTGATGCGATCCGGTAGAAATCCGGCCAAATGGCTGGCGTTCGCGCCGGGTGCGGCGATGTTTGGGCTGCTCGTGCTGCCTGAACTGGCTGCGGGGTAGCCACTGGCGCGGCCATCCTCCTGATTTTTTCGATATTGATATCCGTTATCAATACGCTAAGCTGGGCTCAATGGCGCTCGGCGGGGACCCCCGCGAGCGCTGAGCCACAGCCCCAATCTGGATGTCATGCTTGTCTGCCACTGCCGCCGCGTAAACGACCGTGAAATCCGCCAGTGCGTCCGAGATGGCTGCACCAGCGCGCGCACCGTGTCCCGGATCTGCGGGGCAGGCAGCGGCTGCGGTGGTTGCATGCCGTTGGTCAAGGCGCTGGTGAAAGACGAGCTGACGCAGATGGCTAGCGAGGTGGTGGCAGAGGCTCCGCGCCGCTACCTGGCTCTGATCAGCGGGCTCCAGCCCACCGGCGTCGCCGCCGACTTGCAGGCGGCCGGTCTGCAGTCGGCCGGTTTGCAGTCGGCCTAGCCGCTGCCGGCGCGCTTTGCAGCCGACCGGCGCCCCGCCGAATGGCCGCGCGCCCAGTGATCGCACGCATTAGGCATCGCAGGTCCCGTGGGGAACCGCCAGCTCGGCTGCCTACGCGTGCCCTAGTCGAGATCAACCTCAGCGGGTTTTACCCCGCGGAATTTCGGGTCAAGCGGCTTGTCAGCCTTCGGCTGCGGCTTCTTCGGCTGCGGCTTCTTCGGCTGCGGCTTCTTCGGCTGCGGCTTCTTCGGCTGCGGCTTCTTTGGCTTGGCCTCGGCTTCATCCAAATCCACCTCGGCGGGCTCTACGTCACGCGACTCACGCTCGCTCGTGTCCGCGTCCAGATCCTCAACCGGGGGTGGAGGGGTGGCGTGGCTAGGCTCGTCCCTTGGCGTCTCCCGTGGGCGCAGCTTCATGCCCTCGGCGTCCCCGCGGCGGGCCTCGACTCCCGGCCCGTCGAAGGCGTACTGCAGCCCAAAACCGATCAGATCCGCGGCCGCGGAGTAGGTCCCACCGTTGACCGGTTCTAACGGTGCGTTGCCCTTGACGGGGTTGATGCGCCCGACCTTGGCGTCCTCCGGGCGTACGTGGACCTCACGGGTGAAGGCGTGGGCGTACAGAGCGTCAAAGCGCCAGTGGTCACCGACGTACAAACTCCCGCCAAGGGTCACGAGCACCTTGTCAAAGTCGAGTGACGACAGCGACAGGTAGGGATCCGGGACGGCGCTGGTCTCGTAGGCTACGCCGGCGCGTAGCGCGAGCCGGTAGTCATCCACGGGCAGTTCGTACTCGCCGCCCAAGCGGTAGCTGTCCGAGTCCTTGAAGTTGCGCGGGATGTCGATGTTGGGCAGCGTGATGCGCTGGGGGCCGCCAGGGAGGTTGACGATGCCGATGTTCTTTGGCGCGGCCTCGATCTTGTCATGGGCCGCCCACAGCTCGCGCACGAACGTCGCCTCGATGCGCAGCGGCTCGCTCGGCCGGATCTCGATCCCCGCGCGCACGATGCCGGCGAGCTTCACCTTGACGTGAGCGTCTTCGCCGTCGACCTTGGCTTCGTCGAAGATCGCGCTGGAGGGCAGCCGCACCTTGATCTTGGCGTCGGAGTCGATCACCGTTGGGGTGTGAGCGCTGAGCCCAATACGCACGCGCTCGTGTGGGATCAGGATCACGCCGCCGTTTCCGCTCGGAGCGATGAACGGCCCGATCTCGAACTGGCTCAGGGCGTCGTACTCGGGCTGCTCTGGCGCGCCCAGCAAGCGATCTTCCAGGCTGACGCTGAACGCGATGGTCGAGCGCACCGTGCCGATCAGCGCCTGCACGCCGCCGCCGACGCGCACCCAGTCGGCCGGCGCCCAGCCGACCCAGGTGCCCATGAGCACGACCCGAGAGGCGTTGAACGAACCCAGCGTGTAACGCGCCGGTGACGGCTGCCCGGCGACGCGCTCGGCGTAGCCCGCGAGCGCGACGTAGGGCGCGTAGAAGCCGCCCGCGATGCTGAGCTTCGCGCTCGGCATGTGGTAGTTGCCGATCAACGTCGGCAAGGGCAACACCGGCGTGCTGCCCTCCACCTTGGGCGAGTCGACGCGCTGCAGGGTGTCGCTGGCGTCGCGGATCAACAGCTGCCGCTGATACTCGCTGGTCAGGCGCAGCCAGGTAAAATCCGCGAGGATACTCGTAGGGGTGTCGGCGAGGCCAGCAGGGTTATACCAGATGGCGCCGGCGTCATCTGCGCCGGCCACGAAGGCGCCAGCGCGCCCCATCGGTCGCACGCCGCGATCGGAGAAATAGAGGCCCGCGGCGTGCGCTTGTGTCGCGCTACACAGCACCCCCACCACCCCCAAACACGGGGCGGCTAGACGAAACACCGCCGCGACTAGCTCCGCGCGCCGCGTGAGGTGCGGTGGGCGACGGCTTGGCCTGCGCGGGCGCGGCGTGTCGACTGGCGTCGGCACAGCTTGAAAATTGGTACCGTGAGGAGACATATGGTTTGGCGACGTCACTTCAGCGTGGCCTGGCGGACGACCTCGTAGACCTGCTCCAGACCGCTGGATTCATTCAGGAAGAAGTCGCTCACCTCATGGGAGAGGTTCGCGTAGTCCTCAGCGGTGTACTTGGTGTCTTGGCGCGGATCTTTGCGGTTCACGTCGGCGATCACGCTGAGCACGGTCTCGATGGGGGCCGGCTGGTTGTCTGCTGGCGGCGTAACGAACGCTTTGAGCAAGAGCGCGATGGTCTTGTTCGGATCCACGTAGCTGTTGCAGGTCTTGTCGCCGGCCCTGTCGTATCCGCGCGCAAATATGCGCGTCAGCACCTCGACCAACGCGTCTGCGGTGCCCCGGCGCTTGACGCCGCTCTGGTCTTGAATGCTGGGGGCAGCTGCCTTGGACAGCCACTTGTACAGCGGCTCGAGGTTGGTGTCGTCGCCCAGCACCTGCAGCAGATCGCTGATCGACGACAGCGTGGTGGTCTGAGCCTCGTTGTCGGATGCGTCGTCGATCAGATACACGAGGAAGCGCCCAAGCTCACGGCGCGCCCGCGGATCGAGCCGCATAGCCTCCACCAAATCGATCAAGGCGGCGAAGGTGGGCCCGCTCATGCTGTCAGCCACGTTAGCGCCGAGCACCTCGCGGCCCCACGAGCAGCTGCCGAAGCTGCGCGCGGGACACCGCGCGTGGATTTGCGCCTGCAGCACGCCGAGCGCGTTGTCTAGCAGCGCCGGTACCGCAGGGTTACGGAAACGACCGTCGGTCGCGGAGCCATCCACTAGGAAGAACGTGTCAACCAGCTCGCTCCGCGCCTGCCGCCAGCCGACCAAGGTGTCGCTTGGACCGCCGTTCGCTTCGTAGTCTTGGAAGGCCTTGTCGATGCCTTTGAGCGCGTCGACTAACAGGTAGATCGGCGTGACTTGGTCGGCTTGGCTGCCGTCGTTGAGCGTGACTTGGCGCCTGCCGTTGATGTCGGTCAGGCCTTGGTTCTTGGCAGGGTCGATCAGCGCGCGCGCCACGTCGCCCAAGACTGAGATCGCGTTCTTGCGTGTGGTGCTCGCGCACTCGCCATTGGCACCGAACACCGAACAGCGCTCGATCTCTTCAGTCTGAAGTACGGGCACGATGTCGCGCAGCGCCGCGAACAAGTCGGAGTTTTGCAGCATTTCGGCGAGCAGGGCCTCGTAGCGCACCCCGCCGTCCCCTGAGCACCAGCGCGCGTCGCTGCGCGGCAGGCTCGGGTCACACTCGTCCTCGCTCTGGCGCTCTGAGCCCCAGTGCAGGTGCATGGTGTCGAACAAGTCCACGAACTCGCTGTTCATGTCGTGGTCGGCGAAGGCGCTGGCCAGCGGCCCGATGCGCTCGATGAAGCCGAACTCTCCGAGGGGAAACAGCGCGTTGGCGTCGCGGTAGCGCATCAGATCATCCACCCGCGTGCAGTCGCGCAGGTTGAGCTGCATGCCGTCGGACGGATCACGCCAGGGCTTGCCATCGCTGCCGAGCAGCGGCGGGCAGACCATGGTCGGGATGGGATCGATCACGCCCTGCAAAAAGTTTCGCGTCTTGGGGTAGTCAGGCGTCCCGGGGTAGGTGCCCACGAAGCCGCCTTTTTGATTGGTGAGATCGAACGGCGTGTCGAAGTACGCCATGCGGCTGATGGCCTCAATGGTCGGGTTGAGGGTGAAGCCGTTGATGCCGCTGATGGTCTGCAAAAAATTGTCCGCGCCGCCCACGATCACCGTGAGGTTTGAGTCCATCAGCGCGCGCAGGCAGGGGTCGCGCACGTCAAACTCCGCGCGATCGAGCGCCACGTCCAAGATCAAGCCCGCGACGTCCGGGAAGCGCAGGATCCCACACAGCGGTAGGTCCGCCGGGGGCGCGGGCTTGCCGACCAGCGCGCAGACAGCCCGGGTGGGGATGCGATCTTGTGGGTACTCGATGGTGGTGACCCCCGCCAGCACTCCGTTCAGCAATTGAATCTTTACGGAAGCGCCAGCCTTGGTGCAAGCGCTCATGCCCTTGGCGTCGTGCAACAGCTGAATGAAGCGCTGCAGCGCGCTGCGGTTGTCGCCGGTGTCCGGCTGGGAGCGGTTCACCGGAGTCGACAGTGTGCCGAAGGCGCCCTTGGTGATGTTCCACAAGCGCTGGCCATCGGGCAGGGGGTTACCCCCCGCGTCGCGGCCGTTCATCAGGTTGTAGTCGCCGCCACCATCGCGGTAATAAGTGAGCTCATCCTTGAACTTGATGAACGCCGCGAAGGTGTCCTTCAGCTCGAAGGTCTTTTGATCGCCAAAGGCCACGATCAGCTGCTCGAGCATGTCCGGATCGCGCGCCATACGCACGAAGATGCTGATCATCTCGTCCCAGAACGTGGAGTGCTCCGGAATGAAAGCCTCTGGGTGTTTATCTGCGATGGCCTTCAGCTCGAGCCCCAGCTTGACCAGGCGCGTCACGATCTTTGGGTGCTTGCGCAACAGCAGGCGCATCAAGGTGATGGCGTCGTCTACCTCTGGGTGCGCCAGCGTCGCGCCTAGGCCGTGCACCAACGCTGCCATCGGAGACGTATCCGCATGGAAGGCGCGATACTGGAGGGTGATCGGGGTTTGGGCCAGGTCCTTGGGGGGCGTCTTGCCGAGTAAGCTGTACTCGTCGGCGCGGCTCGGGTCGGGCGGGTACTGTTTGCTGGCCTGCGCATCCACGTCGCGCTGTCCCGCGACGATGGGCAGACCAGCCAGCAGCTTCATCACGACCTCACTGCCGCCGTCAGCCTGGCTCACCAGGTGAGGCCTGAAGTCCTTCAGCACCCGACCGAGCAGGCTCTTGTTCACGTCTCGGTACTGGTACAGCGGATCACTGTTGGCCTGCAGCGCGCGGCCGCTGGGGTCCCGGTCGCCGTCTGGCGCGCCCACCGCAAAGAACGGACTCGGCGGCGCTTGCCCAGAGCTCGTCACGAATTGACCCAGGGCGTCTAGCTGCGGCGCGCCGTCTGGCCCAGGGATGAAGGGAGGCGGGAGCACAGACTGCACTCGGTTCACTGCGGCAACGCCTCGGTGGTCGCGTTTGACGATGAAGCGGCTCGCGCCGGTCTCGAAGGCGGGGTCTTCGCCGAGCAGCAGCGCCTGCCCAAGCTCGAGGTTGGTGCGAGGTCGATCAATGGCCGTCAGATCGAGGCGCGCGTCAAACACAGTGCCGAGGGCGGGCGGGCCCGGATCGCTGGGCGTGCGCAGCTCTTCGCGCATGACCCGCAGCAGCTGCTGAAACTCAGGCTGGGCGCTACCTGGCAGCTGTTGGTGGTTGTCGTAGAAGGTGTCAAGCCTGGGGTTGGTCTTGTGCTTGGGGTTGTAGGGATCTGCGTCGACCGCGAGCAGCGTGAGCAGGCTGTCAGCCAGCTCGCCCAGGCGCGGGTACGCCAGCGCTGGCCGCGCGATACCGAGCCCGATGCTCAGGGGCCGATAGCCCTGCCGCGCGTCCATGCGGGCTAGAGCGTGCTGCGCTGCCTCGTCGCGCTCAAGGTCCAGCATCAGGTTGCCGAGGGAGCGCGTGAGGTGCGGGATGGTCTCGTCGTTGTACAGGTCGACGAAGTTCGCGAAGGTGTCTGCTAGCTCCGCGAGGAACCCTGTGCGCGCGCTGGTGTCGCCGCCGCTGCTGCAGTCAACTTGACCGTCGTCTTTCCTTACGGATTGAATCGCGAGATCGACGTCGGGCAGGGCGGTGTCGAAGGCCTTGACCAGATCGGTGCGTCGCCTGCCTAGGGCCTCCACGCGCGCGACGTGATACTCGCGATCTGCCTGCTGCTTCTCCAGCGGCACGCGATCGCCGTGGATGTCTTTGGCGTCGGCGCGCAGCCCCGGGAGCAAGGCGCGGTTGACCTTTACTGAGTAGGAGCCGGCGCCGTCTGCGTGGCAGACGTCATGAAACGAGGCGCCCGTGATGTCCTCACGCAGGCTCTGGGCGCCTACTCGATCGCAGACCAGGCTGAACAACTCGCTGCCCAAGCTGCCGCGCGGCGCTGCCTTACGCTGAGCGTCGAATTCGTTTCCGCAGCCCGGTATCAGGCCCAGCGTCACGCTCAGCGCCATCAGCCCCCAGCGGCTACTTCGTGTCAGTTTCATCATGCCACCCCATCCCAAGCCGCGAGCCGCTGCGTCAGGGCCCCACCGCGACCAACGATTATGACGGAAACCGCGCGCAGGATCTAGGCGCGTGCTCAGCCGCGCTGCCCAGGCTCGCTGGCGCGGGATGAAACGCGGGGCGAAGGCGCCGTCAGCTCGCTTCGCGCGCGCTTAGGCTGATGCGCTTGCGCTCGACGTCTACGCTCAGCACCTTCACCCGCAGTCGGTCACCCACCCTGACCACCTCGCTTGGGTCCTTCACGAAGCGATCGGACAGCGCAGAGACGTGAACCAAGCCGTCTTGATGTACGCCGATGTCAACGAACGCGCCGAACGCCGTGACGTTGGTGACTCGTCCTTCGAGCAGCATGCCCACGCGCACATCGCTCAGCTCTCGGACGTCATCGCGAAACTTGGGCGCGCTGAACTTCGCTCGTGGATCGCGCCCAGGCTTAGCCAACTCTGACAGCAGATCAGTCAGCGTGTAGTGTCCCACGTCGCTCGACAGATACCGTGAGGAATCAATCGCCGGCAGCGCGGCGCTGTTGCCGACCAGGCCGCGCAGCGGCAGCCCGGCGTCTTTCGCGATGCGCTCCACCAGCGCGTAGCGCTCTGGGTGGACAGCGCTCTCATCTAGCGGGTGCGCGCTGCCTCGAACGCGGATAAAGCCCGCTGCTTGCTCAAAGGTCTTGGCTCCTAGCCCGGGGACCTCGACCAGCGCCGCGCGGCTCGCGAAGGCGCCGTGCTGCTCGCGGTGCTTCACGATCTTGCGCGCGAGCTTGGGACCGATGCCTGACACGTAGCTGAGCAGGGACGGGCTGGCGGTGTTCAGCTCCACGCCGACTCGATTCACGCAGCTCTCGACCACCTGCGCTAGCTTCTGGCTGAGCAGCGCCTGGCTCACGTCGTGCTGGTACTGCCCGACGCCGATGCTCTGGGGATCGATCTTGACTAGCTCGGCCAACGGATCTTGCAACCGCCGCGCGATGCTCACCGCGCCACGAACCGTGACATCTTGTTCAGGCAGCTCTTCGCGGGCGACGTCGCTGGCGGAGTAGACGCTGGCTCCTGATTCGTTCACGGAGACGACCTCGGGTGGGTCTTGGCGCGGCTTGACCAGCGCCCGCACGAAGTCTTCTGTCTCTCGACCGTGGGTCCCGTTGCCGACCGCGACTGCGCGGATCGGGTGGGCGTCCAACAGCCGGCTCAAGACCTGCGCGGCTTGCCGCTGTGCGTCCGCGCCCTGCACCAGGTTGATCAGCGCGCTCGCCACCAGCTTGCCTGTTGGATCGACCACCACGCATTTGCACCCGGTGCGTTGCCCTGGGTCGATCCCGAGCACCCACGCGTCACCGTACGCTGGCGCCAGCAGCAGCTGCTCTAGGTTCTTCGCGAACACCGTGATCGCGTCGCGCTCAGCGCGCTCGCGCAGCACGCCTCGCACCTCGTTGCGCGCGGCGGGCAAGAGCAGGCGCTTTAGGCTATCGCCCAGCGCTTCGCGGAGCTGCGCCGCCCAACCCGCCCGGTCGCAGCGCAGCTCGAGATCGCGCTCAAGCTCCAGCTGCGTGCGCTGTTCGTCGTACCCGAGGGCAAGCTTCAGCACGCCTTCAGCTTCGCCTCTGAGCATCGCTAGCAGGCGGTGTGATGGGCACTGCGCGGAGGGCTCTGAACACCCATCGTAGTTGTCGAACTTGGTCGGTGTTCGCCGCAGCTTGGCGGCCTTCTTTACCGAAATCTGCCCGCGCTCCAGGGCCGCGCGCACGCGCTTGCGGGCGCTGGGCAGGTCGGCGATGCGCTCGGCGCAAATATCCCGAGCGCCCGCCAGCGCGGCGTCCGCGTCGGGCACCTCGCGGCTCGCGTCGATGAACGCCCGGGCCACAGCCACAGGATCGCCGCTCGCTTGGGCGTGCCCCGTCGCGCACTGCCAAAGGCTCTCGGCCAGCGGCAGCAGGCCGCGCTCCACCGCGACGCTGCCCCGGGTGCGGCGCTTGGGCTTGAACGGTGCGTACAGGTCTTCGAGCTCGGTCTTGCTGGTGCACGCGAGCGCCGCGCGCTCGAACTCAGGCGTCAACGCACCTAGCTCTGCGACGGCGTCGAGGATCGCCTGACGACGCCCCAGCAGCTCACGCAGGTACTTTGCGCGCTCTGCTAAGTCGCGCAACACGACCTCGTCGATGCCAGAGGTTGCTTCCTTACGGTAGCGTGCGATAAACGGCACCGTGGCGCCGCCGTCGAGCAGGCTGAGCGCCGCGGTGACCCCTGCCAGGCTGACGGCGGTCGGCGCTGCAGCCGGGCCCTGACGGGCGCCGGCTACCTGTCGTCGCCCAGCCTGCTGCTCTGCGACGATCAGCCTGGCGATGTTGTGTACGCTCGTCTCAGCCCCTGCCCGGGCGCCGCGCTCAGACCCAGGCGTTGGCATCGCGGTCCCAGCGCTGCGTCCCGTCGGCCAGCACGCGGTACAACTCCAGGGATCCATTTTCCACGCGGAATTTGGTATCTTTGAAGTGGCTCCCCAAGCTGCCTGAGAGCACCTCGGTCGCCACGTCGGTCTCCGCGATCGCGTGGTACGTCGCTTCAAATTTACTGGCGTCGGCTTCGATGGTGGCGTAGCCGTTGATGTCGAAGGCCTGATACGCGAGGTGTGGGTTCGCCTTCATGTCATCATCCGTAAGGAACGCACCCACGCCGATGGCCAAGGCCACCGCGCCCGCCGCGGCCAAGGTGGGGCTGTTACGGGCGGTGTTGACCAGCAACGTCTTGTAGGTGCCAGAGCTAACCGCGCCGCAGACAAACTCGGTGAAGCCCTTGGTGTTGTCTGGCGTGCGCAGCGCGCCGGTGAAGAAGGCGTGGATGTCGCCTGTGACGGCGACCAGGTTCGACACCGTGGACAGCTCAGCCATCAGCGCGGCGCGCTTGTTGGGGAACCCGTCCCAGTCCTCTGCCGAGAGGGTGAAGCGCTGGCGGAACAAGCTGGGCAGCGTGTCGACGGCGCTCAGGTCGACCACCCTCGGCATGAAGGTGTACTCATTGCCCCACACCTTCCAGGTGCTGCTGGAGCCCTTGAGCGTGTCCAAGAACCACTGCTCTTGGGCGCTCCCCATCACCGTCTCGCTCGCGCCGCCGCTGGCGTCGAACTTGACCTTCGCGTAGGCGTCGAACATTTCTTTTACCACAAGGTAACGTGAGCCGACCTGCCCGTAGCGGTCGCTCTTCATCATCATGTGGAAGGCGTAGCCCTGCTCCAGGGTAGGGTCCGCGTCGTCGATCTTGGCGATCGGGGTGCTGGAGCCTTCGTTGATTAGGTCGAGCAGGCCGTTGATGAAGTCGACGCTCACCTTCCCGGTGAACTGGCTGGCTTCAAACTCGGTCTTGGCCACGTTGTCGACCAGCGCCGTCTTGTAGGCGCCGCCCTGGAACGTGTCGATCTCGACGTACGGACGGGCGAGGGCGCGCGGCGCACCGACCACGTCGAGCTGAGCGTCTGTCACCATCACCTGGCCCGGGAACGCGTCTTCTGCCACCACGTGGTCAGCGCGGTACCGGCGGAGGTCAGTCATCACCAAGTGCACGTGCTTGCCGTACACGAAGTCGCGGTAGATTGTTATATCCTCCGGGAAAGGTACTGCCGGGTCATATTTGAAGTCTGCGCCGGCCCGGTAGTCGAGGGGCATGTACTCAAACCATGCCTTGTCGGCGTTCTGGCGCCGCGCCGGCTCGTGCTCGTCCTCGCGCCCGTCGGTGTAAGTGGCGGTGTTGCCGAAGCAGTCATCAGCGAACTCGTGATCGTCCGGCACGGCGATCATCGGGAACAGCTCATGGGCGCGCTGCAGGTCCGCGTCTGAGCGATACGTCTGATACAGCTCTCGGTAGTTATCGAGGGACTGCGCGGCGTAGTACTCGCGCTCGGTGCCGATGTTGAACCCAATGGCGCCGTCGGTGTCACGGAACGTCACGGCGCGGCCAGGCGCCGTGGTTTGAAAGCCAGGATCCGCCGTGGTCTCGTAGATATAGTCCCCGAGCTGAACGACGAAGTCGAGGTCTTGTTCCGCGAGGTGACGATGGCAGTGGTAGTACTTGCCGTTGTAGTCTTGGCAGCTGGTCACCGCGAAGCGCACGGCGACGTCGGCGTCCGCGGCAGGGGCGGTCTTGGTGCGGCCGGTGTGGGTCGTGAACGCCTCAGCGGCGGTGCGGTAGATGAAGCGGTAGTAGTAGTAGGCGCCTGCTTCTAGGCCGGTCACCTGCACCTTCACGCAGCCGTCGAACCGCTCTTCCGCGGTGATCTGGAGCGCGCTGCTGCCCTCTAGGTTGACCCGGTCCTTGAATTGCTCGTCTTTGGCCAGCTGCAGCTCGAGCTGCAAGTCGCCCGAGGCCTGACCGTCGACGACGCGGGTCCACAAGATCACGCTGTCGGCTCGAGGATCGCCAGAGCACACAGACTGAGGAAAGTAGGCGTCTCCGGGGCTGAGTTGCTCGTCCCCTCCACCCCCTGGGCCCGCTTCGTCCGAGCTGCATGCCGCGGTCACCACGCTGCTCGCGGTGACCAGTGTGACCCCCAAGAACTCTCGTCGCCTCATGGGCCCGGTTCTAGCCCTGTTGTCGGCTACTGACCAGTCGCCTTGGCGCGGCGGCGAACTAGGGCTCAGCGCCGCAGATCTGGTGAGCGGTCGGCCGAGATGCGGTAGCGCTCCAGGATGCGCGGCCCGGCCTCGCGGACGGCGTCGGTCTCTAGCAACAGCCGGGCGCCGCAGGACGTCTCAAACTCGCACACCGCGCCCGAGGCCTCGATTCGGCGCACGAAGTCATCCATGTCTTGGGCCGGCTCGCCGTTGACCCCCAGCACCGTCTCGTTGCTGTGGTCCTCGTAGCCGACCGTGAGATCGTCGGCGAGGATCTGCGTGAGCACCACCACCTCGCGCCGCCGCTCGGTGCGCAAGCCGGCGTAGTACTGCGTCAAGAACTCCGGCGGCGCCTTGTCCCACCAGCGGTTCCAGGTCTCCAGGTAGTTGCGCGTGAGCGGCTGAAAGACCAAGCCCCCGTACACGAAGTAGCGCGGCTCTTCTTCGTAGCGGCTGCGCTCCACGAGGTGTTGCTTTCCGCGCAGAACTAGGCCGAGCTCTTGCTCCTTACCGCCGCGCATGATGCGCACTGGGATCTGGTCGTCGACGTAGTAGTCGCTCATCACGACGTCGTAGCGAGTGCGGATGCGGTCTTCGTAGCGGATGGTCCCGTTGTCCTCGATCTTGTAGCCAGCGATTTGAAGCAGCACGTCGCCTGCCTTGAGCACTCCGTCGGCGGTGCCTCCAAACTCTGTGTGGCGGATCAGGACGCCCGTGTGCGCTGAGCCCAACCCCGAAGCCCGCTTGAGCATCGGGTTTTCTAGGCTTTGTGAGCGCAGCGACAGCGAGGGTACCTCGGGTGAGCGGCCAGTTTTAATTCCGTGCAGAAAACGTTTGATCAATGAGACCGGCACCATCTCACCGATGGCTTCAGCGTCGCGCAGCGTCTGAAACGCGATCCCTATCACCTTGCTGTCGTGAAAGACCGGGCCGCCGCTGTTGCCTTCGTTGATCGCCGCGTCGACGGTGACCGCCAGCAGGTGTCGCTGAGAGTGGCTGTAGCGCTGCACCTCGATCCGTGACACCACGCCTTCGGTGATCGACACCTCTTCGCCGCCTACCGGGAAGCCCACCACGCTCACGTGATCTCGAAGGTGCGGCAGCTCGCCTAGCTCGGCGGCGGCGTGCTGTTGGCTGGCGAAGCGCTCATCCTCCACGCGCAACAGCGCGAGGTCCGCGTCGTGGCAGATCCCCACAGCTCGGGCGACGTACTTGTTCGGGTCGCTGACCTTTTGAACCTGTAAGAACGTGGCGTTGGCCACCACATGCGCGCCGGTTAGGACGTGTTGCTCGTCCAGCGTGACCCCCGAGCCAGTGCTGCTGGCGGGGGTGTGAGCTTGCCAAGGCGCGTCGTAGTCGGGGGTTTGGGTGGTCGCGAAAATGCGGACGACGGATGCCTCGGACATGAACCGGCCCGTATAGCACGCGCGCTGCGACGTGTCGCGGAGTGTGCTGTCGCGGGGCGAGAGGTGTTGATGCGGGCCCTGTAATGGACGTGGGCGCCGAAGCGGACGGCAGCCCGGGCGGGTTTACCCAGACCTGTTAGGCTGTCGCCGCGTGAGAGGCTCTCGACTGCTCGTGGCGCTGCGGCGCATCGCCAATCGTTTCCGTCGCTTTGGCCGTGGCTCTGTGCGGATCTGGCATCACCCGGAGTATCGCCTGCCGTTGTCGAGCGGGGACAGTACGCTGGGCGTTCAGCCGCGCCGCGCAGACTTCGTCGCGGGCTACCTGGTCGACGCGGGCGTGATCGACAGCGCTGCGCTGCGCCAGCCTCGGCGGATCACCTACGCCGAGCTCAGCTTGGCTCACACGGCCGAGCTGCTCGAGCGCCTGCACGACGTCAACGAGTTGGCGCGGATCTATGCCGCGGACCCCAGTGAGATCCGTGTGGATGAGGTCGTACAGACTGTGCGGTTGGCCTGCGGCGGCACGCTCGCTGCGACCGAGTGGGCGCTGCTCAAGCGCTCGTGCGCGTTCAACCTGCTGGGCGGCTTCCACCACGCGGGCCCCTCTCGGGGGGCTGCCCTATGCCCGGTCAATGACATCGCGACCGCGGTCCTGGTGCTGCGCTCGCGTGGTTTTAGCGGGCGGGTGAACGTCATCGACCTAGACGCGCATCCGCCGGATGGGACCGCTGAGTGCCTGAGTGAAGATCCAAAGGTCTGGATCGGATCGATCTCTGGTTGCGACTGGGGGCCGCTGCCCGGCGTCGACGAGACGGTGCTGCCTAGCGGTACAGGAGACGCCGAGTACCTCGCGACCCTGGGAGCGCTGCTGGCGCGCATGCCCAAAGCTGAGCTCTACTTCGTGCTCGCGGGCGGCGACGTGCTGGCTGGTGATAAAATGGGTGGCCTAGGCTTGAGCCTGAGCGGTGCGCGGCAGCGCGACCTGCTGGTGTCGTGGTACATCGGCGAGCTGGCGAGTGTTTGGCTGCCCGCGGGTGGCTACCACGCGGATGCATGGAAGGTGTTGGCAGGCAGTGTGCTGGCTGCGACGCTTGACTCTGACAAGCCGCTGATCGCTGGCTATGACCCCCTACGTAGCGGCTTTGCTCGGATTGGGGCGAGCTTGGACCGTGAGGAACTAGAGGGCCTGAAGTCGCTCAACATGGCCGACATCCTCGGTGACCTAGGGGTAGCCCATGGGTCCAGGCGCTTCCTGGGCTTCTACACTCGGGACGGCTGCGAGTACGCCCTGCAGCGCTATGGGATCCTGCGCAACCTAGAGCGTATCGGTTACTCAGACTTCGAGGTCGAGCTGGACGACGGCGGGAGCGGCGATCGGATGCGGTTGTTTGGGCGCGCCGCTGGTCAACGCTACCTGTTGATCGAGTGCGTCGCTGAAGTAAACCGCACGGAGATATGCGCGCCGCAGTGTGAGGTGCTGTTCGTGAACTGGCTGACCCTGCGCAACCCGCGGGCGCAGTTCAGCGCGCGCCGGCCGCAGCTACCTGGCCAAGACCACCCGGGGCTCGGCATGGCTAGAGAGGCGGGCGAGCTCTTGCGCCGCATCTCGCATCGGCTCGGGCTCAGCGGGGTCGCCTTCAGGCCCGCGTCCTATCACTTGGCGTACGCCGCGCGGCACGACACGAGCTTCGTTGACCCAGAGCGACAAGGCCGATTTGAGGCGCTGGTCCGTGATTTGGCGGGCCTTCCTCTGCTGGAGGCGAGCTACTTAATTGCCGCAGAGAAAATATTCTTGAACGGCCAGCCTTACACCTGGGAGGCCGACTTGATGGTCCACTGGCACGAGCCCCGATTTGACAAGGATCAGCTGGACGAGCGCGCCGCGCGGGTCGCCGCAGCCCGTGACGCCACGCATTTTGAGCGCCAAGCGTAGCCGGTTTGAGGAGCGTCGCGCTTGGGCTGGGCAGGTAGGTGCCGTTGGGGGACAATGCGCGCCTTGGCGACCCCCTCCGCGCCACTTGGCTCGATTTGCTGCACTTTTGCAGCCGAGCGAGCGTGGCAGCAGACTGGTGACCAAGTTTGTCCCGTTCGGCTCAGCAGCGAGTACACTCGGTGTCTCGTGGAATCGATGCTCGACGCTCTGGACGTTGCCGCCTGCACCACCGACGCGTCTGGTCGCGTGACCGCAGCCAATCAGGCCTTCGCGGCGTTGGTTGGTGATCGGCTGACTGATCCAGCGGCGCTGGTCGGCCGCTCGCTGCGAGACCTGTCCGCCAGCTGGGAGCGCGAAGGGCAAACCAGCGCTCATCAAAAGGAGTTCAAGCAGGCCGACGGCAGCGTCGCGGTGCTGGTGACGCTGCGCGATCGCAGTCAAGAGCTGACTAAAGAGCGCCTGCTAGTTGAGCGTGCCAAGGAGCTAGAGCACAGCGAACGCAAGCTGGCTGAGCTGCTGTCGCAGCAGCGCTCGGTGCAGCACGCGCAGCGATTGGAATCCGTAGGGCAACTGACCGGTGGTGTCGCGCACGACTTCAACAACTTGCTGGCCGTGATCACCGGCTGCCTCGAGCTGCTGAAGGTCAGAGCAGGTGAGAACCGACCGGTGATCGAGTTGGCCGATCGGGCGCTGACCGCGGCTGAGCGTGGCGCCACGCTGATTCAGCGCCTGCTGGCCTTCTCACGACGGCAGATGTTGAACCCCGAGTCCACCGACGTGAACGCCCTGCTCGGCGACGTGCTCGAGCTCACGCGCCGCAGCTTAGGCGAGCAGATCGAGATAGAGACCCAGCTGTGCGCCGACTTGTGGCCCGTGTTGGTCGACGCGAGCCAGCTGGAGAACGCCGTCTTGAACTTGGTGATCAACGCGCGGGACGCGATGCCGCTAGGTGGGATCTTGCTGCTCTCCACCCAAAAAGAGAGAGTGGACGTCGCGTCAGAGGGCCTCGCCGTGGGCGACTACGTGGTGATCTCCGTCGCCGACACCGGCTCGGGGATCCCGCGTGAGCACTTGGGTCGGGTGTTTGAGCCGTTCTTCACCACCAAGGAGGCCGGTCGAGGCAGCGGCCTCGGGCTCAGCATGGTCTATGGCTTCGTCACTCAGTCCCACGGCGCGGTGCGCGTCGAGAGCGAGTCTGACGCTGGGACGACCGTGCGGCTCTACTTGCCGCGGGTCGGGTTTCAACCTCGAGTCGCCGCGTCCCCGAAGCAAGATCAGCCCCGGGGCCACAACGAGCTGGTGTTGGTGGTGGAGGACGACGCTGCGGTGCGGCGCACGGTGGTCTCAGTCTTGGAAGAGCTCGACTACCGCGTCCTCGCGGCGTCCAGCGCCGCCGCCGCCTTCGAGATCCTGCGCGATGGCGCCGCTGTAGATCTATTGCTAACTGACGTCGTGCTGGGTGGCACTGCTTCTGGGCCTGAGCTGGTCCAGCGCGTGCGCGAGCGCCTGCCGAAGCTGCCAGCCATCTTCATGACCGGCTACGCCGACCAGCAGCTCGCGGGGGTGGGCACCGACGCGCGGGTCCTCAAGAAGCCGTTTCGCGCGCCTGAGCTCGCGCGTTTGCTGCGCGAAGTGCTGGATACGTAGGCGCTGCCAGCGCATCGGAGCTTTACGCGACGGCCCAGCCAGGATGAGATGTGGCGATGGCTGTTATCAACAGCGACGAGCGAGCTTGGCCGCTGGTCATTGTGGTTTGGCCTGAGCAACCCCTCACAGATCAGGCTCTGGATACTTTCCTCGAGCTCACTCGGCGGCAGTCGGTCCGTGGCCCACACGTCGCGCTCCATCTGACCGACGGCAGCAGCGGGCTCAGCTCGTCCCACCGCCAGCGCATCGCCCAGTTCATGCAGGACAACGCGGCGCTGCTGCGCGAGGGCGTGCTCGCGGGGGCGATCGTGGTGAAGAACCCGATCATCCGTGGGATGGTGACCGCGATCAAGTGGCTCACGCCTCCGCCGTTTCCGCAGAGACTGTTCGCGAAGCGCACCGACGCCGAGGCCTGGCTCGACGCGACGCTTGAGCGGGCAGGGCTCGCGGTACGGGCTGACGAGCAAGAGCGCGGCGAAGACCAGAGCGGCCAAAGGTAAGGTGCCAGCGCCGGCGAATGGCTGCTGGTTGAGTGCCCGGGACGGCGGAGCACGCTCACTTCATTCGTGTGGGTTGCTGCCGCGGGGTGTCCAGTCGCCAGCTGCGCTGTCCTACCCTTGTTCCAGTGGCTGGAGTTGTGTAGCCTTTGCCCAAGGTTTGGCGTCGTGTTGGCGTCGTGTTGGCGCGTATGGGGAGGGCCGGCTGTGGCAAATTTCGGAGAGCGCGCGCTAGGTTGCGCACTGTGTGTTGGCTTGTGCGTGGGGCTGGTGGCCTGCAGCGACGATGACGACAAAAAGCCTGCCGGCACAGCAGGAACTGGCGGCGCGGTGGGGGCTGCCGGCGCAGCGGGGACTGGCGGCGCAGCGGGGACCGGCGGCGCAGCGGGGACTGGTGCTGTTGGCGGGGCCGCTGGTGCAGGCGGTACGGGCGGCAGCGCAGGAGCTGCGGGCGGCGCTGCCGGGACCGGAGGCGCTGCTGGGGCCAACGCCTGCGAGGGCAAGGACATGCTCGGCTGCGACCTGCTGAAGCTGACGGCTGCGGTCAGGGCCGGCGGCGGCAGCACCAGCTTGGACGGGTTCAGCCTTGACGAGAACACACTCCAGCTCACCGCAGATTTAGCCGACGGTGCACCTGCCATCACCAGCGCGAAGCTGATCGTTCATTACTGTGGCTGCGAGTTCTACGCCCGCTGTGACGTGGACCTGTACTCACCCTCAAACGGCAGGCTCGAGTTCCCTGTGGTCGTCACTGGCAACCAGCTGACGTCGGATCTGTCGAGCTTGGCCAGCACAACGGACCTGTTGATCGATCATCTGGAGTATGAGCTACAAACCGAGTGTGGTGAAACGATCCACGCGGTAATATCCAACGATTCCGAATACGATTTCGACGCGTCGACCTGCAGCGTGAACTTCGGAAAGTTCATGTTTTGTGCTGCGCCTGCGCTCGCGGGCGACGGCGACGACCCTGATCTAAGCGGTGGCAGCACCCGCACCCCTGCCAGCTGCGGGGCCAACCCAAGCGTGGCTGGCGCCACCCAGGCCGCGCCGGTCAGCGTCAGCTGCGATGAGCTGGTGACGGAGATCAACTTCGACGACGTGAACAACAACCTGGTGATCAGCACTGCTAGCGGACTGCCAGCGCTCACCTCCAGCAGCGTCAACCTCAGCCAATGCCCCGGAGACGCGGGCAGCTGCGCCGCCGGCGTGCAGAAGTTGGTGAGCCTGGGCCTGTTTGAAAACGGGGCCAACCTCGAGACCACGCTGCCCAGCGCGGCCGACGCGAGCACTGGACGCATCCATGCGGCAACAGTAGTGCTTGAGACGTCGTGCAACGCGACTTACCTGATCTCTATTTCAAACCCAAACTCGTCGACGTCGTTCAGCTTGCGTCAGTGTTACGGGTACGTCCCCTGAATCTCCGAGGCGCAGCGCTCTCAGGCGCAGCTCTCCGGCGCGCGGCGCCCCGAGGCGCAGCGCTCCTGCTGGGCCAGCGGCCTTGACGCGGGTCGCGCTCTACACGTCGGGGTTCATCGGGGGTGGGCACCTAGCGCTGGCTGAAGCCATCGCCCGAGGTCTGGCCAGGGCAGGGACAGGCATCACGCTGCGGGTGTTCTACGCTGAGCTGCACCTCGCGCTTCCGTCAGGATTAAGCTGTGAGGTGACCGCGCTGCCCACCGCTCCGGAGCAGCTGCGCTCGCCAGCCTCAGCTCAGGCATCCGCGACGGCCCAGGCGCTGCGGGAGTTTGCGCCCGACCTGCTGCTGGTGGATCTCGCGTTCGCTGAGCTACGCTATGTGTTGCCGAGCCTGGAGTGTGAAGCCTGGCTGCTGCTGCGCTGGATCCCAAAGCGGCTGCTGGGCGGGCCGTTCAACAAGACCTTTCGCCCCGAGCAGTACGCGCGAGTGATCGGCACCGAGCCAGGGCTGCCGTTCGAAGTGCCCTTCCAGCTAGAGCCCATCGTGGTGTGCAACCCTGACGAGTGCGTTGGGCCAGAGCGCCTGCGGCAGCACCTGGGGGTTGTTAGCGCTCGACCGCTGTCGCTGATCGCCCACACCGGAAAGCCCCACGAAGCAGCGGGGCTCGAGCGCCTAGAGCGTGAGGCGTTTCCGCAGAACACCGTGGTGCGGCTGTCTCTCTACGACGCGCACTCAGCCTCGGGAGCGCCCGCGCTGTTCCCCCTCGCACCTTGGTTACCCGGCGCAGATCGCATCGTCGGCGGGGCCGGCTACGGGCTGTATTGGGAGACCCACTGGCTGGGGCTCCGCGGGCGCAGCGAGCTACGTCCATTTTCGCGCGGAATCGACGATCAGTCACCGCGCATGCGAAACGGGGAGCACTACGTGATGCGCCGCAACGGGGCCGACCAGCTCGCCGCCTGGGTGGCCCAGGGCTAGGCGTTCGAGCGCCCAGCTCTCAGTGGCCACCGCCATGGCCGCCCAAAAGCAAAAACCCCCGATCAGCGTCGAGGGTTTCCGGGTGGGTCATGAAGGACTTGAACCTTCAGCCAATGGATTAAGAGTCCACTGCTCTACCAATTGAGCTAATGACCCGTAGGGACCGCGCTTGTATCACCCTCGAATTGGGAGTCAAGTGTGTTCGTCACCCAGCAGCCAGCCGCGCCCACCCCCACCCCCTTGGGCCGAGTATTGTAGCGCTTTTCATGGGTATTCTGGGCGTTTGCGGGCAGCCGCGGCAGGCTGCTGGGGGCTACAGCGTGGGTCTGCTCCACGGCCGGCAGGGCCTGGGCGTTGGGACGGGGTGTCGCGGGCGTAGTATGCTCAGGGGGTGGATTTTCGGGACGTACCGCCGGACCCCATCGGTACTGTGATGGCGGCGCTTCCGCCGGGTCTGGGCCTGCTTGGCTTGGCCATCCCGCTGCTCGAGCTACCCGCGCAGATCTTGATTTGGGTGCTGGTGAGCGTGCTGATCGGCGTGGACGCTCGACGCAACGAAGAGATCTCAGCCACGGTGTGGGTGTGCGCCAGCGTGCTCGCGTGGCCCCTGGCGCTGCTCGGCTACGCCTTCGAGCGGCGCAGCAAGGGCGGGCCAGGCAACGTCAGCTTGGTGATCTTTGGCCTGGTGATTTGGCTCGCGGCCTTGTTCATCTAGCGCTGCGCTACGCGCGCTATTCGCGGGTGCACGTGGTCGAGGCGCACAGCTCCTGAACGCCGGCTTGGGTGTCGTTGATGCTGGCGATCAGGATCAGGTCGGTCATCTGGGTTGTGCACCCGGCCTCCGCGGAGGCCCTAGAGAGCGCTTCGGTGGGCCCCCAAGCGCCGCCGATCACGTCTCTGGTGGTACAGAAGCCGCCAGCGTCGCAGGACTCATACTTCCCCGAGGCAAGGCAAACGTAGCCGTTCTCGCCGTAGTCGTTGGCGCAGGCGTCCCACTCGTCTGGGCAAGTCTGCACGGTGCAGTCAAAGCTCGTGCATTCGGCTTCGGTGCCACAGCGGAACAAGGCGTCGAATAGCTCCTGCCCGTGGGGCGTGGCTTGAGCGACGCACGCGTCGAAGCAGGCTTGGTCCTCACACGGGCCAACACAGGTGGTGGTCGGGGCGCAGCCCGGGGTGCCCACGTCGCTGCCCCCGTTCGCGCCGCTGCCAGCGTTGCCTGAGCCGCTGTTGCCGCCCGCGCCACTTCCGCCTGACGCGCCGTTACCGCTGCCGCCACTGCCTCGCGCGTCGTCGCCGCCTTGATTGCAGGCCGCGCCGCCCAGGACGAGCCCAGCCGCCAAAACCAAAACTCCCCTGCCCCCGTGAGATATCCGCATGTTCTTAGCCGCCTTTCAGCCGCGCCCCGGGGCGCGGCAATTTGATGAGAGGAATCATATTGTCATTAGACTGACTGTGTTGACAATAGGCATTCTCTCGTCAATGCTCGGAGCGTGAAGAATACGGCCAACAAGGTGCGAAGCTATCGCAGCCCGCTCAGGGAGGCCCAGGCTGAGGCGACCCGCGAGCGCATCGTAGACACCGCGATTCAGCTGCTGGCCGAGGACCCCACCACCTTCACGATGCCTGCCGTGGCCAAGCGGGCCGGGGTGTCACAGCCCACGGTGTATCGCCTGTTCCCTGACAAGGAGGCGCTCACCGAGGCGGCTAGAGAATCCGTGAGGAAGCGAGCGAACGTGCAGTCGTCTCTGGCTGAGTCGAGCGTGGAGCTGATGGCGCGCTTGGCGGCGAGCATCCGCCGTATCCAACTAGAGCCAGCCTCTACGCTGCCTGGCCTGGCGGTGCTCACCGCGCAGCAGCTGAGCGAGGAGGACCTCAAAGCGCGCGCCACCTACATCGCTGGCTGCCTAAAGCGGGAGCTCAAGGGCGTGCCTGCGCCGGTGCGGCGGCGGTTGGCAAACATCATCAGCCTGTTTTTCTCGTCGACTGGGGCCACGGCGTTGTGGCGCCAGCGCCTGTTCAACGAGGAGGGGATCGAGATGCTTGAGTGGATGGTGCAGAGCTTGGTTGAGGCGGCACAACGGGAGACAAAGCAACCATGAGCCCACACAGCGTGACTTGGGAGCGGCCGGGGCCTGGCACCTGGGAGCTCGACGCCAGCCATCAGTCGGCTCCGTACGGGCGCTACACCGATGAGCTGATGCTGGAGCCTAGCGAGCGCGGCGCGCTCGAGGGTTTTCGGGCTGCTGGCTTGCCGCTGCGCACGGTCAAGGGCGGGGTGGTCAACGGTTGGTGGTACGTCAAGGTGCAGCCGCTCAGCGGCCCAGAAGAGGGCGGCGCTCCCCCGCCAGCCGCGGTGTTTTGGCTGCTGTTCAAGCTCCACCCGGAGCTACGGCGGCGGCGAAAGACCGCCAACCGCTTCATGGCAGAGCGCCAGTGGGAGGCCACGCTTCAAGGCTGGGCGACCGAGCGCCCGCGCTACGTGGAGCGGCTGCGCGCGCTGCAAGCGACGCCGGTAAACGCGCTCAGTGACGCGCAGCTTGGGTCTCAATTGGCGCAGGTGTGTAGCCTCGCCAAGGACCTCATGGCAGCGCACTTTCGGGCTGTCCCCGCCTGCGCCATCCCGATCGGAGACTACCTGGTGCACACCCAACGCTGGGCTAATGTATCCGCGGGGCAGGCCATTCGGGCCATCTCTGGCTTCACCACCGCCACCACCAGGCCGCTTGAGTCGCTGGACGCGATCATCGGCGCGCTGCGCAGCGAGGGCCGCCTGGGTGTGCTGGACGGGCGCGACCCGAAGCGTATCGTTGAAGCGCTGGGCCACGGCGATACGCAGAGCGCGCGGCTATATCGCGAGTATGCTGCTGAGTTCGGGATCCGTGTGGCGACAGGATACTCAGTGCTCGACGAGACCTTGAACGAGCTCCCGCACCTGATCGTGGGTAGCCTGCGCAGCCGCGCAGCGCTGGAGCGACCAGCTAGCGGCTACGCGCAGCCTAGTCAGGCTCGCGTCAACGCTGAGGCGGCGGCGAAAGACCTGGAGGCCCGCGTCCCCGAGCAGCACCGCGCCGCCTGGCGCCAGATGCTCGACGGCGCGCGCAGCTGCACTGAGCGACGAGAGGACGACGGCGGGCTGCTGTTGAGCGTGCTCGGGTTGGCCAGGCAGCTGGTCTTGGAGGCCGGCGGTCGGTTGGTGAAGGCTGGCTCGGCGGACGAAGCCGAGAGCGCGTGCGATCTGACCAGCGCCGAGCTGATCTCCGCGTTGAAAGGCGCCGGTCCGTCCGCGGCGGAGATCCGCCGCCACACGGAGCAACGCCGCGCCTGGATGAAGCTCACGCCGCCCGCGCACCTGGGGCCAGCTCCTCAGCCACCGCCCATCGAGCGCTTCCCCAGCGATGTCCAGCGCGTGGTGGCCGCCATGTTCGCCTTCGTCAGTCGGTTCTCTGCGGATGCAGATCCGATCGCGGAGAGCGGGCCGCTGTGTGGTCACGGCGTGAGCCCAGGCGTGGTGCGGGGCCGCGCCCGAGTGATCCTCGGCACGGCTGACTTCGAGCGCTTTCAACCAGGGGAGATCTTGATCGCGCGCTCTACGTCGCCTACCTACAACACGCTGCTGGCCAACGCGTCTGCAATCGTTACCCAGAGCGGCGGGTTGATCTGCCACGCGGCGATCGTAGCTCGGGAGTTCGGTATCCCCGGGGTGGTCGGGGGTGCGCGACGTGGTGACACAGATCTCCGATGGCGCATGGATCGAGGTCGACGGCGACCGCGGCGTGATCCAGTTGCTGGGCTCGCCACCCCCTGATTCATTGGCTCCTTCACTGGCTGATTCGCCGGCCGCGGCTGCGCTCGGGGGGAGCACGCCGTCTGTGCAGGAGGCCGGTGACGCGTGGGAGCCCGCGCCAGGCGCACCAGCGCAAGTACTCGCGCTCGGCGAGGCGACCGACGTCAGCCGTTTTGGTGGCAAGACGACCAACCTGGCCAAGCTGTTGGCAGAAGGGGTCGCAGTGCCGCGCGGAATGGCTCTGGACTACGTGGCCACTTGGTGGGTCGCCAGTGGTCACGCTGCGGCTGAGCTGGCGGAGCTGTTAGGGCAGCTAGAGGCGCTGCGAGCGCCGTTCGCGGTGCGCTCGAGCGCTAACGTAGAAGACGCGGAGTCGGTGAGCTTCGCTGGTCAGTTCACCACCAAGTTGGGGGTGGGTTCCGGCCAGGCGTTGCTGGACGCCATCCGCGAGGTAGCGGAGTCGGCTCACTCTGAAGCGGTGCAGGCTTATCGACGCCGCTTGAAGCTGAGCGAGCCGATCCGTATGTCGGTCTTAGTGCAAGAGCTGGTGGCGGCAGACACCGCCGGGGTGCTGTTCTTTGATCCAGAGCACGACCGCTACGTGGTCGAGGCGGCGTTTGGCCTCGGGGAAGCGGTGGTGGGGGGCGAAGTCACGCCAGATCGCTACGAGCTCGACTGGGCTGGGCGGCTGGTGAAGCTGACCCCCGGCGATCAAACGTCGCAGCTGGTGAGCGACGGCGCCGGCGTCGCCTACCAGCCACTGGTTGAAGCGCGGCGCGCGACGCGTTGCCTCACGGAGCGCCAACTCGAGCAGCTGGCGGCGCTCGGCGCGCGGGTCACCAAGCGGCTGGGTGGAACTCAAGACATCGAGGGGGCGTTCTCCGCCGCGGGTGAGCTGTTCTGCCTACAGGCGCGGCCGCTCACCCGTTCGCTCTGAGCGGGCGTCAGTTGCGTGACATGAAGATGCGCAGCAAGAACATGAACAGGTTGCGTAGCTGGACGAGCAACGCGAGGGCGTCGCCCACGGCGTCGTCCAGCTCGCTCTTCCGGAAGATGTACCAGGTCACGTAGAACAGCGTGAGGCTGGAGAGGATGGCGCCGGCGGTGGCGATGGCCAGGCTGAACGCTTCGCTGTCTAAGAAGAAGGTCATGATGCAGCCGACGAACACCACCGCGAAGCCGATGGACACGACGCTGCCCAGCCACGAGAAGTCTTTCCGTGAGATAAAGACGGATGCGGTCATGGCGACGAACACGGCCATCACCATCAAGAACGCGTCGCGCACTGGGGCGGCGCTCATCGTCTCGCCCATGCCGGCGTAGAACTGCGCGACGAACACCATGGGCGCCATCTCTAGGCCCATCAGCCCGGCCACCCCCAGCAAGGCGGCGACGTTGACGTAACGCACCTTGCTGAACCAGCTGGCCACGATGGTGCCGACGAACAGCACGCCGAACGACGCGTACTGCAGGGTGGGGTTTTGGAGCATCAGCCCGACGATCAGCGGCACCTGCGCCGTGTGTCCCTCAGGCGACGTCATGGCCATGGTTGGCCCCAGGGAAACGGCGGCGCTGCCCACCGCGACCGCGACGAAGGCCGCGGCGGTGAGCAAGGCATACACCTTACGCAGGTAGCGCAGGCGCTCGACCCCGATCGACGGCGCGCCCACCGCTTGCGCGACGGCGTTGACCATCGAACCATCTTGAGCGCCAGGCTGTGCGTAGCCGCCCTGCCCATATCCGCCCTGCGCTGCGTAGCCCGATTGCCCCGTGGAACCGACTTGCGGCGCGTGGCCGCCTTGCGCCGGAGCCTGCTGTGCATAGCCGCCGTGAGCGCCTGCCCCTGCCATCGCCACGGCGCCCATGGCGCCTGCCGCGGCGCCCATGGCGCCTGCCGCAGCGTAGCCGCCATACCCTACCGCCGCTTGCGCGCCCTGGCCAAAGGCTTGCTGCGCCTGCGCCGCAGCGGGTGCCTGCGCCGCAGCGGGTGCCTGCGCGCCTTGGCCAGGCTGTGCGTAGCCCGGTTGTGGCTGGGCATATCCGTGAGGATATATACTAGGCGGCGCATACGCCGCGGCCTGAGGCGCCTGCTGTGCTTGGGGTTGGTATGCCTGCTGCTGCTGCTGCTGTGGGTGCTGTTGTGGCTGCTGAGCCTGTTGCGCGGCGTAGGCGGCCGCCAACATGGCTTGGGCTTCCGGCGCGCTCTCGAGCGGCATGGTGTGGCCGAAGCCTGGGTTTGCGGCTGGCGCTGCCGCGCTGACTGGCGCCGGGGCGCTCGCTAGGGCTGCCGCGCTGACCGTGACCTGAAAGCCACCGCCTGCCATCGGCTGCACCGTGATCTGCTGGCCTTGGGCGGCGTAGTGCTGCTGGTACTGCCCCAGCGTTTGTTGATCTTGATCTGGATTGCCGGTGTTTACCTGGAAGGTCGTGGGGCCACTCATTGGCTTGCTCCTGTGCACGGCTGCGGGCGGCGACTGCTACCGCTCTAGCGCTCGCCGCAGCATACGTGAACGCCCCAGCTAGGTCTCCAGGCTTGCTGCGGATCAGAGATTGATTAGCCTGGGTTCAGACTCTGCTTTGACTCTACGCCAGGGCGCTGAGGCCGATGCGCATCCGCGTGGTCTTGAGCGAACGCAAACTTGGCTGGCGGAAGTCGGGCCGGGCACAGGGCGCGAGTTCTGTCCGGCTGACTTGCAGGGTGGCGATTATCTCGCTAGGCATTGAAGAATGCAGGCAAATCCGTCCAGGGCGATCCCCTCCACCCCCAAACCCGGCACCTTGTTGGCGGCTGGCTGCGTGTTCGTGGCCTTGCTCGGTTGCAAGCAGATCAGCGACCTCAAGGGCGATGCCCCAGCGCCTCTGGTGGCTGCGTCCGGGGCAACGGCGGGCAGCGCGGCGCCGACTGAAGCTGCGCCGGCCGGGGGTGACTCGGGCCTGGAGCCGCTGCCCTTCGCGGTGGGTCAGTGGGCCAAGTACACGTCCACGCGGGGCGGGGCGCCGAGCGGAGGAGTGACCTACCGCGTGACGGGGGTGGAGGACACGGCCTATTGGATCGACATGGAGATCGCCAACCCTGGGCACGGCGCCGCCAACGTGAGCGTGCTGATGGACTTCAAAGGCAAGCGCACGTCAAAAGATTTTTCCGTAAGGAAAGCAAAGATCAAATTGCCCACCGGGCAGGTCCACACGCTGAGCGGCGTGATGCTGGACGCAGCGCTCAAGGGCTTCAGCGCGCAGTTGGCCAACTTGGCCGTCGACAGCTTTGAAGGCCTACCCAAAGAGGACGTGAAGGTGCCCGCTGGTGACTTCAGCGGCTGTTACTACCGCGATTTTGACTTCAAGGTGATGAACATCCACTCCAAGGGCCGGGTGTGGAACCACAGCAAGGTGCCGATCTCGGCCATGATCAAGAACGAGAGCACCACCAATGGGGAGAAGGTGCTGTTCGTGCTCGAGGCGTACGGCACCGAGGCCGCGCCGTGAGCTCCGCGCCGCTGTCAGCTGAGCAAGTTGAGCGCTTCATGCTGGAGGCGATCCACGAAGGCCAGCGGGCGTACCCTGGGTGCCTACCGAACCCGCCGGTGGGCTGTGTGCTGGTGCGGGGTGGGGTGGTGATCGCCAGGGGCCACACTCAGCCTCCCTTTGAGTACCACGCGGAACCGATGGCGCTGAGCCAGGTAGCAGGCGAGCTGCGAGACGTGACGGCGTTCGTGACCCTTGAGCCGTGCTCCTTTCACCAGCGCACGCCGTCGTGCGCCAAGCAAATGATCGCGCGCAAGGTGGGGCGGGTGTACGTGGCGCTGATCGATCCACACCCCAAAAACCAAGGCCGCGGCCTGGAAATGCTGCGCGCAGCGGGCATCGAGGTGATCGCCGATTGCCACAGCGAGGCCGCCCGCCCGCATTTGGAGCCGTATCTGTACAAGGCGGAACCAAAGCCTTGACCGAGCCGCGCCGGCGGCACAATATCCCGCCACTTCTACGGATCAGCGCCCCTAGCTCAGCTGGATAGAGCGTCGGACTTCGAATCCGCAGGTCGGAGGTTCGAATCCTCCGGGGCGCGCAAGAGGCCTGGTCGAGCGCGCCGCGTGAGACCAGGCCTTTCCTCGCTTCTGCGGGATGTGATCGATGTTATCCCCATGGTTCACTTGGCCCTTCGGGCCATGCTAGCTCCGCTGGCCGGAGCAGCCCCTGGTGGGAAGCGCCAAACCGGCTTGCCTTGATGCATGAACGTGGCGCCCCCAAGTTTCCGGATCTGATCACGACCCAGACCCGTAACCCACTGCACAATGTGCGGGTACAAAGCGCCGTGCATCCTGCGGAAGTCGTCCGCGATATGATACGGAACCCCGATGCGCGCGAACTCGTGTTCGGCTCCCACGCTCTCTCGCACGCGCGAGGCCGAAGTCGGACCAACCTCGAACGTCCACTCTGTTTCGTCGTGCCCAACGAGAACCTGAATAGGCTGCAGGGACGGAGAGCCTGATTGTTCTTCCAGTAGGCAACGGAGAGCGCCACTGAGGTCTGTGACGATGGCGGCTGGATCGATCGAATTGTCCGGAACTAAGAATTCAACCCAGGTTCCCTGGTCTTCGAGGCGGAGCCTGGGCGTGTTCTGTGCGGCCTTCGCCATCAGCGGAAATGAAGTACTCGCCTACATCGAGGTTGGGAGTACCCAGGCGGGACCTATCGTGTCGAGCTTCTCGCCCACGAAGATCATCGCACCGCCGTTGTGTTTCGGCACGTCGTTTCGAAGTATGCGGACCGGCGGCTTGTAGAAATCGGCGTGGTCGGCGCGCCACGTGAGCGCGTCCTTCAGATTTTCCCAGCAGCACTTGCCATACTCGTAACTCGCTCCCCCGATGCATCGCAGGCCACCGGCCTGCCGCCAGTCGGACCACTCATCGTGCCCGACAACTCTGAAGACTACGCTGGGAGCCGTGCGGTGCACGTTATCAACCTCCCACGCCACCGCGGGTCTGTAGTGCCCCGAAGGAACGGGTACGGTTTTCCTGCAGCCCAGCGACCAAGAGGTTGGGTGCGACGCGCCGTGGGGAGATGACCGAGGAAGCAAAGAGATAGGCTCATGAGGCTCAACGGGCGCGCGCTTCAGGCTGACCCTCGCCGAACGGGACCCGGGAGTACACCAGCGACGTCAGCGGGGATTTCGACGGCAGAGAAGCGAAAGAACTCGGTGCGTGGATCCGCGAGGGAGCGGCTGTAGCAACACAGCCCGAGATCGATGCTCGCGAAGTACATGATCAATATCTGGCCCGCTCCAAGCTGTGCGCAGCCGTGCCAGAACTTGTACTCAGGCACTTGGAGCAGAAGCGGCGCGTGCAGGGTGCTGTCGCTGGCGCAGCGTTTCAGGATCTGCTGCAGGATCGCGACCAGTCGCTTGTTGCTCGCAGCACGACCCGCCCCCATGAACGACGGGTCGGCGACCAGCACGTCGTGGAAATAGTCGTGGATCTTCGAGAATTCCTTGGCTTCCACCATCAACCGGCGAAACTTCTCGAGCTTGGTCCCGAGGCTGGCTGTCGCTGAGGTGGCGCGGAAGTGGCGGGATCGTAGCTTTGACATGATGCCGCTGTCGGGCGGACGCCGACGCCAGTTGCGCGGAGTTTCACGCGCGTGGTGCGGGCCTTAGTGCCAATCCGTAAGTGCGGCATGCTCAGCCGCAAGGCAGCCAGCCTCCACCCCGACCATGGCCCATGCGGCAGCGGTTGGGGTGCTGCGACCGAAGGGCGGGTTCCCGCCGCTATTCGCCATTGAGCACGCACTTGATGCGACCTACTTCGTCAGCGGGGAAGCCCACGGGCGCCTGACAACGCTCGGCGCGCGCGGCGGTCGCCGCTTGCTCAAATGAGGAGAGCGGGGACGGTACCGCCCACGCGGAGGCTGGCGGAACGAACGCCAATGGCGGTTCCACCGGCACGGGCTGCGGGAGCTGTACGGTCCCCGAGCGGATGAAGGTGATCACCGCGGACACCGACATCGATCAGCACGTTGGCGGCGTCACGACCATCGCGATGGGTGCGGCACCCCAGTCGCTGGCTACGGGCCCCTTCTACCTCACCGACGCACGCCGCGGAGGCGGCGCCTCTGAATACCGCATCGCGCCCGCAGCCGGCAGTTGCGCGCAAGGACTCCTCCTGCCAGACGCTGACACTGGTAGCGGTGTGAGACTCCTGATCGGCGCAGACCAACAGCTGTGCGCGCTAAACACCAGCCAATTTACCGCAGTGAATTTCTTCTGGTCAGGCTTCCGCCCCTACTGAGCGCAGTGACTTCCGCGGGCCTCACCGTTGCACGTGGCTCCTCAAACGGCGCGTCGGGCGGGGACGACCCTAGTGGGGACAAGCCTCGCCGTGACGAGCACGACTACCGGGCTGAGAACGGACGGCCCGTGACGCTACGCTAGCGCCTCCCGCAAGCGTCGAAGCCAATCAGTGCCGCACGGTAGCCATACTCCACCCCAAACCCAGCGGCGCTTAGGCTTCTAGTGTCTCTTCCATGTGCTCTGCCGTGAGGGTTCATTCAGCGTGGCTGTCGAGCTCCTCCAGACCGGCGGTGTGTCCTCGCGATAGGAAGTCGCTTGTCGATCGCAACCTGGCGGGCCGCCCAGGCCTACGCCGCGGCGCGCTGTGAGACTGAGCGGACGTGCGAGTGCAGCGCCACGGATGACATGCGCGAACACCGGGTCGCTGAGTGCTCGCCTCCCGGGGTAAAGTACCCGCACCGCACCCCGCGGTCCTCTCATGCCGCGTGGTCACAAACTAGATCGATAACGCGTTGACGGCTCATGCCGCGTCGAGTACCAGAGCGAAGATGAGATAATGCCGGGAGGAAAATGAGCAACTCTGCTGCTGGAAACGGCAGCGTTGCCAACGGCGCAGCCCCTACAACAACCCTCTGCGCCGCGCCTCGGCCAGCGCGCTGCGTTTCCCTCGGGATTGTAGGCGCTCGTAGACGCTCTTGATGTGGCTGTGCACGGTGTGCACGCTGATGTTCAGCTCGGCTGCCACCTCTTTGTAGGTCTGGCCGGAGTCGATGGCGCGCAAGATCTGGCGTTCGCGGGGTGTGATGGCGTCGGGCTCAGCCGGCGGGCTTTGGGCGGGGTCGGGTTCTTGAAACTCCCGAATCACTAAGCGCGCGATGCGCGGGCTCATGGGCGACCCCCCAGCGTGCAAGTCGCGCAGCGCGGCGCACACCTCTTCAAAGCGACTGCCCTTGAGCACGTAGCTGGTCGCCCCGGCCTTCAAGGCTCGAAACACGCTGTCCCGGTCGTCGAACACGGTGTGCACCATGAACTCGAGGTCGTCGCGCACGGCTGAAACCGCGCGGATTAGGTCGATGCCCGAGTCGGAGCCGAGCCCCAGGTCCACCAGCACGATCTGCGCGTCCGCGGTCTGCAGCGCCTCACGGGCGTCGGCGCTGTTTGCAGCGTGCCCGACCACCACGAAGCCTTCGTGTTCCAGCAGCTCCAGCATCGATTCGCGGATCAGATCGTCGTCTTCAACCACGAACACGCGAACGTCGCCCCCCGGCGCCGCCGCAGGAGTCGGAGATCTCTCAGGTTGTGGCATCGGTCCTGCCAGTCTAGTTGGCTCCCGGGTCCACCGCGACGGCGCCGGCTGGGGGTTTGTGGGTGAGGGGCAGCGACAGCGTGAGGCGGCTGATTTGTCCTGCTTCGAACTTGAGCTCGCCGCCCAGCTCGCGGGCGCGCGCGGTGAGGTTGGCCACGCCGCGGCCAGCGTTGATGCCCAGCGCGCGGCCCGGAGCGGCGCCGTCGTTCTCCACGGTCAGGCTGAGCTGGTCGATGGCCACGCTCAGGGTGACGTGTACATAACTGCCGCCCAGTTGCTTGCTGGCGTTGGTGATCGCCTCGCGGAAAATGCGCGTCACTTGCAGACAAATCAGCAAGCTGGGCGCGCTGGGTGCGCTGAGCTGGGTGTGCATGGTGAACTCTCGGCTTTGTCCCTGCACCACCTGGGCCCCATAGCTGCGGAGCTCGGCGGTCAGCTCCTCCCAGGTCGCGTACCTGGCCTCCGACGCGCTGACGAAGCCGCGCAGCTCAGCCAAGGCCACGCCAGACAACTCGACGATGCTATCCAAGGCGGCTTGAGCGCGCTCGGTGCGACGGCTGCCGACTTCGGCCAGCATGCGCACGTTGCTGGTCAGCGTACCGATCCCGTCGTGCAGGTCGCGCAGCATGAACTCCTTCTCTTGCGCGCGCTGGGCAAGCTCGCTAGCCAGCGCCGCCGCGCGCTCGTGCACGGCCACCTGACGCCGCTGTAGGATGAGCATTAGTGACAGGGTGAGCACCAGCACGCCGATGTGGACCTGGCTCTTCCACGCGAGATCTGCCGCGCCGAACGCAGCCACTACGTCGCGTAAGGCAAACGCGAACACGCTCGCCATCCCGAACAGGTAGATCCGCGCGTCGCGGTCGCCGGCGCCGCTCTCTTTGGCTAAGACCACCAGCAGCACGCAGACCGACACCAGCAGCGCCGCCCGCAGACCGTTCATACCCCACGAAAACAGCGTCACCCCGACGCTGTGCCACGGCGCGCTGGCGTGGGACACCAGGAGCCAGGCGCAGACGTCCACCAAGGCTAACAGCGCTGCATAACCCACATGGAAATAAAACAACCGATGCAGCCAGCCGCGCTTGCCCGTGCCCAGGAGCTTGCTTGCGAACGCCAGACCGGCGATCGGGTTCAGGGGCAACGCGACAACCCAAATCACAAACCAGACCAGCGGCGCGTCCAGCAGGATGTCCTTTAGGTGCGTGTAGTTGATGATGTACAGCCCGAGCGTGCCAACGTACAGCGCGAAGCTGACGCGCAGCCGCCACTCGGTGCTGCCGCCTAGGCCGACCAGCGCGAACAGGGCAATCAGCAGCACGCACAGCCCCACCACCAGCCTCGGCACGTCGCGCCGAAATGTCCACTCGAGCAGGTCGCTGCGGCTGCCGTAGAGCGGCACACCCTTGACGCCGGCAGGCGTGTAATCCGCGAGGATACGGATTCTGAGCAGCTTGCCTGCGTGGCCGGGCGGCAGACTGATCACCTGCCAGGGCAGACCGGGCGGCCCTCGAGACTCGATGCCTTGCGCTGGGTAGCTGAACACGCGCTCGGCGCCCAGGTACGCCTCACAGGGCCCCAGGATGGCGTCGAACGCGACGCTGGCGTCGTGGACTTCGTTCGGGGGCAGCTCACGCGCCAGCCACAGCACCTCGTCTTCACGGCTGGGGTGAGCTGGCAGGACGATGGGCGTCATCTCAGACGCAGCCAACCCAAGCGGTCGCAAGTCAGCGCGGTCGGTCCAGGCGTAGCTCCAGCCGCTGCTCAGGCTGTGCAAGGCGTCGGTGTTCGCGCTCGGCCGATCGCCGAGGGCGAACGACAACACCAGCAGCCCGAACACCAACAGCGGCGCCGCCAACCGACTGAGCCGCTGGCGTAGCCTAGGCCGCTGTGCCGGTGCGACGACTGCTGTTGGGGGTGCGGCGGTTGCGCTGGGCTCTGAACCTTGTGTCACCTGCGCTGTGCCGCCGCCCTCCAACCGCAGAGCGTGAGTCGCCCGGGAAAAAGAAGCCAGACCCCTGAACTAGGGCCCCGGTTTATCGACTGATCACGCGCAACCCGCACAGCTTGTAGCCTTGACCCTGAAAGCCCACGGCATCTTCCGGCGCATCGGTGATGCCGGGGCCTACGTGGGTGACCAACGGGACGTCGCTGCTGGAGCCGTTGATGGGATAGACTAGGGTGGTGTTGGTCGAGAGCACGAGGCTCATCAGGATCAGCACGACATCCCCCGCCGCGTACGAGCCCGGGTCTGCCCCGTAGACGTTGTTGGCGCCGTCACCGCCGTTGATGGTGAAGCTGGTGCGACCCGCTCCATCGCTGCGAAAGTTATCGATTAGCCGACCACCGAGGTAAATATTGGGGCGGCTAGCGGTGTAGGTGATGTCTAGCTCCACCAGGTCGTCGCCGCTTAGTACCCCAGGGAAATTAACGCCCCAGAGCGGGTCACTGGCGTCAAACAGCGGAAATACAAAGCACCCCTCTGCGTCGCGCTCGGGCAGCGTGGCCTCAAAGCTAGCCTCGAAGCCGGCGGGGAACTGCGCGCTCGCGCCAGCTGAGCCGCCAGTGCCCGCGCTCCCGCCGCTGCCGCCAGCCGTGCTGCCGCCAGTCGTGCTGCCGCCAGTCGTGCTGCCGCCGGTCGCAGATCCGCCAGAGCCTGCGCTGCCGCCGCTCGTGCTGCCAGCGCTGCCTCCAGGATCCTTCTTGTCATCCTCACCGCACGCCGTCAGCGCCAAGCTGACCCCTAGTACCAACCACGTCGTTGCTCGCATCATGCTCAATCTCCCCTGTGTGTGCGCTCGCGCGCAAAAGCTCGCTCTAGACCCTCGCCGGTCGCGCCCAGCATAGTCGCTTCGCCCGTCGCCGAACTGGGGGTATATGGGGGAGCGCTGTGCAGCCGCGCCAGTCAGCGCGCCGCTCAATGCCGCGCGGCAGCCGGCCTCCACCCCCGACCGATTCGGTGGATCCTGGGTAGTGGACTGCGCTGGGCCGGGTGACTGCTGGCTGAGCCTCTTCAGCGGAAAGCCAACGCTCCGCGGCTTGGTCGCTCATGTGTAAGCGCCGCGCTTTACCTGCGTTAGGGCTGGGTCATGCGAACTGCTCAACTTTGCTCCGCCCTGCTTACCTGGGTTCTTACTGGCGTTTTCGCCTCGCCAGCGCTGGCCGCGGACGACGACGACATCGGGACGCGCCCGGCGCAGATCGCGGCCGACCCGACCTCTGCGCCGACGCCAGAGCGGCCGCCACCGGCGGACTCGCCCCAAGGCAGCTACTCAGACTCCAGCGGCCAAGAGAGCTACCGCCCCCGCGACAGCGGCCTGCAAATCGCCAGCGAGCCGCCCACCGACTGGGCCGTGCTCCACGCAGGCCTGCGCCCGCACCTGGGCACGTTTGGTGGCATCGCCACCCTGGCCCTGGCCCATGAGCGCACCGAGCGCTTCTACGGTGGCTTCTCGCTGTCCATGATCCGCAACGACGCGGGGACCCACGTCGGCGCGTTTCAGATCGCCATCGGCCGTAACCTGTCTGACGAGTTCATCGGCATCGCGCAGCTGGGGGTGGCCGAGAACCGGGCGCGCACCTTCATGGGCCTGGGTCAGCTGACGCTTGCCTATAACCGCAGCCAAGATCTGTACGGCGTGTTTCAGCTCGCGGGTGCTAACCGTGCGGAAAATTTCCACGGCGGCTTTCAGCTGGGTGGCTACAACCTCGCCGACAAGTCGTTCGTCGGCCTGGCACAGATCGGCGGGTTCAACCACTCTGAGGGTGACTTCACCGGGCTGGTGCAGGTGGGCGGCTTCAACGCTCAAGGTGAGATCTACGAGGACTACGACGTAGAGCACGCGCCGCGCTTCAACGGCTTGGCGCAGCTCGGCTTCGGCAACAGCGCGCAGATCTTCAAGGGCGCGCTGCAGGCCGGCGTCACCAACTTCAGCGCAGACTTCGTCGGTGGCTTTCAGATCGGCGTGGCCAGCTACGCCAAAGAGTTCCGCGGCATCGCCCAGGTGGGTGGAGGGAACGTCAGCGAGAAGCACTACGGCGGGCAGATCGGCGTCGCCAATATTTCTGAAGAGGTCCACGGCGTGCAAATCGGCGTGTTCAACCACGCTAAGCGACTGCGCGGTCTGCAGATCGGCCTGTTGAACCACGCCGAAGATGGCGTCTTGGAGTGGAGCCCGATCATCAACATGGGCTTCGGCGACGACGGCGGCTCGGGCTACGATCAGTACGCCGCGCGGCGCTCAGGCCCAGGCAGCGCGCGCTTCTAAACACCCCGACGGCGCCGGAGCCACGCAGCGCAACCTACGAGCAGCCCGGCGATAGACAGCGGCGCGGGCGGTGAGCTGCGGTTCAGCTTGCAGCCGCAGCCGCTGTCGTCTGAGCCGCCAGCAGCGCCGCCGGTCGCGGCCGCACCAGCGCCTCCAGCTCCGCCTTGTGCTCCAGCTCCGCCTTGTGCTCCAGCTCCGCCTTGTGCTCCAGCTCCGCCTTGTGC
>CAZKDY010000007.1:31874-44290 GCA_964551615.1 uncultured Polyangiaceae bacterium | reverse complement strand
TCCAGCGCCGCCGGCGCCACCGGTCGGGCTGCCGCCACCCGTGCTGTCTAGAGCGTACGCGCCGAGGTCCGGCGCGCCGTTGTCGGTGCGCGGGCGAGCCAAGCCTTGCCCGGCATACTCGGAGCTGACAGCAGCGTATCCCGAAGGCAACGCTTGCCCAGCGTTGACCAGGGGCGAGCCGGCGGTCACGCGGTGGTCTGCGGCCAGCCCTGGGTCGGAGCCCTCGAGCAGCGTCTCGTAGCCGGTGATGATGGCGCTGTTGCTCCCGGCGATCCAGCCGCTGCTGATCCAGTTGCCGGCCAACGTCAGGTCGGCGCCGGAGGACTGATCTGGATCGAGGATCTCGAGCCCACCCCCGCTAGAGTAGAACACGTTGTTGTAGGCCTCGACGCGGGTGCTGGAGTTAACGAAAAAGATCGTGGCGCGGTCGTCGCGGTCGGAGATCACGGTGTTGTGATAGAAGAACATCAGGCGTCGCGGCGCCAGCCCGTTGTCCTGACCAAAGTGCACGATCTGGCTCTGGTTCGTGTCGCGGTGCTTGATCAGCACGTTGCCGTAAACGTGCGCGGGGTCATCCACATGGTCCCAGTCGCCGTCCTCGGCCTCGACCAGATCGAGGACGCGGTTGCCGCCCTCGATCCAGTTGTAGCGCACCACGGTGCCAGCCGAGCGGTCCTTCAAGTTGTTGCCGCCAGCGCCGCTCTTGAGCGGGAGGATGCGGTTGAACTGAAAGGTGACGCCGTTGGATTCCGTGTAGATATTGTGCTCGTAGATGCTGCCCACGTTGCCGTTGTCGTGGATGTAGCAGCCCTCGACCAGCACGTCGCTCGCGTTGACCCAGCTGAAGAAGCCGTTACCGGAGCCGTGGATGTCCAGGTCGCGGAAGGTGAGGTGCGCGCCGCCCGGCGCGAACACGCTGGCCGCGTTATCTGGGAAGCCGGCGCTCGCGCTGGCGTTGCGCAGCTCAAAGCTCTCAAACACCAAGTAGGCTGCGTCTCCGTTGACGTGGACCAGGCCGCGGTTGTGGGCGGCGTAGCCAGATCGCGACCCCTCGCCGTCGATCACTGGCAGCTCACCACCCGGACCACGTACCCCACGGAAAACGATGGGCGCCTGCTGGGTGCCTGCGCGGTCGACGCCGAAGGTCTCGCGGTACGGCTCTGCGCGCCAGTAGACCAGCACCTCGTCGCCGGGCTGCAGCGCGTCGAGGGGTGCGTCGAGGATGTTCGCGTAGGTCTTGCCAGGGCCTACCTCGTAAGTGGCGGCGCCGGCTGCTGTTGCCCAGCAGCCGACCGCGAGCAAACTCAGGCCTGCCGCTCTTAGTGATACCATTTTGATCTTCAAAGCCATCTTCGTCTCTAGCACGATTAGGGCGTGCCCATGGGCACGACGTTGTACACGCAGGCTACATTCCCTGCGGCAAATAAGATCTGCGCTGCGCTGTACACCCACGAGCCGCAGTCGATGACGACCACCGGCCTGCCCGTCGTGGGGTGGGGGGTCCAGCCGATGCATGGCTGGTGGCTGTGTCCGACGATCAGCAGTTCGATGGCGTTGGGCGCTGGATAGCTGTGATTGATCGCCTCTTGGGCGATGCGCACGAGCTTGTCCATCGCTTCGCGCTTGACGAAGTTGGCGGACCAGCGCTGTCCATCTTGGGGCGCTGCGAGGCGCGGCCTGCCGCTGGGCTGTGGGTCGTCGCGGTTGAGCCCGACGAGGCTGAGCAGCCAGTCCTTGGCTCCGCTGAAACCGCCCTGGGTGTCGATGAAGTTCTCTAGGTCGGTGAAGTCTTTGGAGATGTACTTGGCGGCTAGCGTCCCAAGCCAAACCGCACGGATATCAGATGGCTTGTTGGGCTCGCCGGCGATGGAGTCTGCTTGGTGGCCGTGGAGCGCGTAGACCCGCCCGTTGCTGCCGCCGAGCCCAAAGCCGAAGCGAAAGCGATGTTGAGTCGCCACGCGGCCGTCCGGTAACGCGTGGGTGAAGGACGCGTCGTGGTTGCCGTAGGCGTGGGCTAGGCTGAGGGCGCTGTCTAGGCCAAGCAACTCCTGGTAGGGCGCGAAGCTGTCGATGGCTGAGTACTGCGAGCTGGTCGCGTCCGCTCCAACGCTGCGCCACACGTCGTACCAGTCGCCCAGCTGCAGCAGCGTCGTGGCTGGGCTGGCCTCGGTGAAATCCCGCATGGCTTTGAGGGTGGCGGTTAGGCGCCGCGGGTTGTTGGGATCGTTGTTCAGGAAGATGTCCCCCGCGTCCCCTGAGCTCAGGTGCACGTCTGGCAGCGCGACGATGCAGTGTTGCCCGAGCACTTGGGTCGGAAACTGAATCATCACGGGCGCGCTGCCGCCGCCAGCCAGCGCCGCGTTGGCCAGCCGAACATCGTAGCCGTAGCGCTGCAAAATGAGGCGAAACTGATGAGAGCGATCGTAGAAGAAGTTGGGCATGTGCTAGTGGCTCTTGGTCTTGACCGCGATCTCGACGGGCGTCACCCCATCCATGTTTCCTCCGGGTTGCGTTGAGCAACGCTGGAGCACGACCCTTACGACCAGATCACCGCCGCAGTACCAGCGCACCTCGTCGCTGGTCGGCGGGATCCCCGGCCCAAGGTCCCCCGAGCTCGGCTGGGCTCCGGCGCCCGGGTTCTCTGACTCATGGTTGCAGATCGCGCCGAAGGCGCTGAGCAGCTGCTGGTTGCTGAGGCAGCGCTGCCCAGGTGTCTGACCCAGGGGCTGTCCAGCGGCCGGAGCTGGTTGGTCCAAGAACGTCGAACCTTGCACGCCGCTGGCCACGACCCAACCGTCGCTCAGCCTCGCGGCCTTGCCCCCTCCACCCCCGCACCCACAGGCGGCGCTGGCCAGGGCGCACGAAAGCAGCGCGGCGCGTGATAATGCTCTGGACATGGGCGTAGCGTATCCGATCTTCTCCGCGCGGAGGAAGCCTGCCCCGCGTTTGCGTTCGCTGGGGTGCCCAGGCTCAGCTCAGCGCCAAGCGCCGGACCTTGGGTGTTTCAATAGCGGTACCGCCACAACAAATCGACCAACGAGCTGCCACCATCACCGAACGTGGTGCCCAGCGACCAGCGCTGGGACAGCCTAAATTCCAGGGAAAACAGCGTGCGATCAGGGCTCTTACCAGGGCGTGGCTCCTCTAGGTTGTAGCCGACCTGCGCGCTGACCCGGGGCGTGAGCTGCACCACCAACTCCGGCCGCGGGTTCTGGGCGTCGCTGGTGTCGACGCGCGTGGTGATGTCGAGGGACGTCACGTCGGCGATGGCGCGGTTCAGGCCGGCTGTCGCCACGCCGCCTCCAACGCCGGCGGCCGTCGACGACGATGACGTGGACCCGCCGCTGCCCACCGCACCGTCTGGGGAGCCGAACAAGATCAGGCTGACGATCTCGTTCTGGCTCAGCGCGGGCTCTGCGCGCAGTTCGAAGTGGCCGCTGTCCAGGGGGCCGATGTATTCCGCTACCACCTTATAGCCGGCCGGCGCGTCCCAGCTGGCCCGGGCGACGACCAGCGGGTTGGCGGGGTTGTCCTGGAAGGTGATCACGCCTTCGGTGATCTGAAACAGCTTGCCGCTGATGTCGATCTGGCCGCCGCTCAGCTTGATCTGCCCGTCGATGGCCGAGTTCCGCGCAGAATCGATCAACAGCTTGCCGCTGAGCCCGACGCGCAGCGTGGCGCCCTGTCTAATTTCCACGTGGCTACCCAGCTGAATACTGACCCGGGTCGCCCTGCCAGCGCCCTTCTTGGGGGTGGGCTCCGCTGCGGCGGACGGCGCCAGCACGAAGCCCCGCGCCTGGTGGCTGCCCACACGGATCGCGTCGGGCGGCTTGAGGTTCTGAACGCCGCTCGGCGGGTTCGCGGGCAGTTCGAACGCGAAGTTGGGGATGGCCACGTCGATGTTGACCACCTCAGGCTTGACGACCACGCCAACCTGCATGCTGCCGGAGCCGCTGCCCAGGGAGACCCCCTCGTAGGTCATGGGGATAGCTTCAGGCTTTGGGATGCGCAGCGTGGCTTGAGCAGCCGCGAGGGAGAGGCCTTCGAGCCGCGCGCTGGCGTCGAAGTAGGCGCGCCCTGACAGCCCGCGCAGTGAGCCGCCGCTCACCACGATGTTTCCGTCAGGATGCAGGCGAGCCGTGGCCTGAACGTCGCTGAAGCGCTGGCCGATGATGGGGATTTGAACTATCCCCGCGCGCAGGCGCACGAAGCCGCCGAGCTTAGGCCTAGCACCTACCAGATCGAGCTTCGCGTCAGCGTCCAGCCTGCCGTCGAGCTCGCTCACGTTGTCCTGTACGAAGGGCTTGAGGGCCGCGGCACGCCAGTTGTTGGCCAGCAAGCGGAGCTGCGCCGGTTGATCATCCGCCAGGCTGGGGATTAGGCCATCCCAGCTCACGCCTGCGCGGGCGATCAGCTGGGCGAACCCCGCGTCTTGCTCGGTGGTGGCTGAGAGCTCCACGCGGCGCTCGGTGAGCTTTGACGCGACGCGGAGTCGCCCCAAGCTGGCGTCGCCGATCTGGAGACCGCGCGTGGTCAGCTCGACAGAACCGCGCGGGTTCGAGCCGCCCAGGCCGCGGATCTCTAGCCGCCCAGACGTCGCGCCGCGGATCGCCCTGGCGCTGAGCGTGGGTATCGACTCAAGCTGCAGCTCGTCAACCACCGCGTCGGCGTCGACGTGGGCCTGCTTTAAGCCATCTTTGAGCAGCGCCGGGACCGACAGTACAAAGTTAGATTCCACACGGACTATTGAGTGGGTCGCCGACGCGAACCCGAGCCTGAGGCGCCCCTCGGAGTCAGCGTACTCAAACAGCACCTGGCTCGAGAACTCTGGTCGCGCTGACAGGGTCTCAACCACCACGCGGCGCAGGCCAGCCTCCGCGCGGATGACTGGTGACAGCAGCGTGCCTGTGGCGCTGGCGTGCAAGTTGAGTGACCCGTCTATGCCCTTGGGGCGCGCGACGGAGGGCAGCGTGCTCAGCTGAAGGGCTGGTGCGTCCAGCGTGAGTTCGAAGGGCTGGGTAATAAGCCGCGCGGCAATTGAAGCGGGCTTGTCCAGCCAGCGCGCATAGGGGATCACGCTCGTGAGCTCCGCCTCTGCCAGGCTGGTGCTGCCATTCACCAACTCGACTTGCAGCGCTGTGTGCCCCGTCGCGCCGGTGATGGACAGCGCGCCTCGTACGTCAAAGCCGCGGAGCGCGCTGGCCGGCCCAGCCTTTGACGCGGGTCGCGCTAGCTCGAAACCACTGGTCAGCCAGCTGGCTTCCACGTCCGGTGTAGCGATGGCCGCGCTGCTTTGAGCTCGGGCATCGGGGCTGCGCGTCATCGCGACGTAGCCTCGCACGCGCCCTGACATCTGCGCGCTGTCGGGCTTGGACGGCAGGGTGTGCTGGAGCCTGCCCGCGTCGACGGCGAAGTCGGCGCGTAGGCTGCCGGCGGCGCGTAGCCAGGCGTTGGTGTCCATCCAGTCGACGGCCTCTTTGGATCCGCCCGGCAATAGATCACGTCCGCTGAGCACGACGCTGCCGAAGCTAGCGGACTGTAACTGGGCGCTGAGCTGCAGCTGCCCGTCTGACCCCGCGCGGACTGTCGCTTCTCCAGTCGCGGTGTGCGCGCCGATCCCCAGTTGCTCAAACTGAACGCTCAGCTCGCCCACCGGCTGCCGCAGCTGGCCGTGCAGGTCTGCCGTCAGGCTGATCACGCCGCGCGCTGGCAGCTGCTTTGGGACTAAATCGCCTGCCAGTTCCCGGAGCGCTGAGACGCTCAAGCGCGAAGCGCGGAGCTTGGCGCTGAGCTCCCGCTGACCCAAGCTGGCGTCGCCGGTGAGCTGTCCTGCGCCTGACAGATCCATCCCCACCAGGCTCAGCCTGGGGCTGAAGCTGGCGCGCGACACGCTGAGCACCGCCTGACGCCCGGCGCGGCTGAGCTCGACTCGGGTGTCGCGCAGCACTACGCGCGGCGTGAGCACCACTCGGGCGCTGAGCGCTGCGTTCGGCGTGCCGGGGTGCCCGACCAGCTTAGCCGTGGCGCGCAGCTGGCGCGTGTCGCCGCGGGCGGCGGCGCTCAGCTGGCTGAACGCGATCAGTGATCCTCCCGCGCGCGCTCGCGCCCCGCTGGCCGTGAGCTTGGCGTCGATATCAGGCGATAGAAGTTTCCCGGAGGTATCGAGGCTGAGCTGCGCTTGATCGACGCGGAAGCCTTCGCCGCTCAAGCTCCTGGCGGAGACCCGCGTGCTGGTTCGAAGGCCTGAGCCACGCAGCTCAAGTTGACCCCGGGAGCTCAGCTCAAGGGCGCCCTGCAGTGGTACGGCTAGCCCGCTCGCGGCGAGAGCTCGCAGGCTCTTGACGCTTAGATCCGCGTGGTAATTGAGGGGCTGCTTGGGCTCGCCAAGTGTGAGGTCGAGATCGGCCTTCAGCTTAGCTCCATCGCGCGCTGCGCTCACCCACCCCCAAATCCGGCTGCCCTCGAGCTCTGCGCTGGCCCTGAGCGGGGGGACGCGCCAGGCGCCCAATTCAAAGCCGGCGACCGTGACTGCGGCGTTGCCGTGGGAAACTGATTGCTTCAGCTGCCAGTCGGCCTCTAGCTCCGCGTCGATGTGGGTCTTGGGCAGCGTGGCCTGGATCGCCGCTAGGTTGGCGCGGCGCAGCTTGCCCCGGATGTTGACGCTGGGGCGCAGGGCGGAGGCGGTGCCGCTCAAATCGAGCTGGGTCTCTGCCAGGTTGAGCCGAGCCTTCAGCTTCAAGCGGCTGAGCGGGCCGCTGGCTTCGAAGCTCAAGCTGCCGAGCTGACCTGGGGTCAGGGGGACGCCGAGGGGCGCCAGTTGCTCCGAGCGAAAGCGCGGCAGCTTGAGGCTGACCGTAGACTCGGTCTGTGAGTACTTCGCGGCGAGGCTGCTGTCGATGCCGGCCAAGACACCTAAGAAGCTGAGCTGAGCGGCGAGTGCTCCGCCGCTCGGGACGTCGAGTCGTGCTGTGATGTCGCCCCGTGGATCGAGCCCGCGCGGCAGCGAGCGGCCGAGCAGCGCGCCGCTGTGCAGCCTGAGCCGCAGCTGGCTCGCGTCGAGAGATAGATCCGCGAGGAGCTCGTTGAGCTCGACGTCTAGCGGAGGTGACCCGCCCACCTTGCCATGGGTCCAGCTGTGCGCGACGTAGAAGCGCTTGATCAACACCACGGTCTCTCGCGACGGCGACTTCTTGGGGCCGCTTGGCGTAGCGCTAGGCCGCGGCAGGAAGGCCTCGGCTAGCTCGAGCTGCCCTTTGGCGTCGCTGCTGAGGCGAACGTGCAGGCTGCCGATGTCGACCGCTGGGAGCTCCACCCAGAGCGCTCCTTGGCCGGAGATCAGTGAGCGCAGCAGCGCTGCGGTGGAGAACTCAGCGGTGGCGTCCCAGACCTCGAGTATCGGAGCGTCGCCAGCGGCCGCCCCCGGCGCGAACACTTGCCCGTGGAGACCGCGGACGCCGCGCAGGCTGATGTGCTGCCAAGAGACTAGCCTGACTTGGCCTCTCAGAGCCCCACCTAACACGTTCTGCACTTCCGTACGGATTAATCTCTTGGCGGCGGGGGTGTCCAAGTGCAGCCAGAGGCCGAGGCTACTGGTCGCCACGAACACCAGCAGCACAGCCAGCGCCTTGAGCAGCGCGCCGGCGACGCGCAGGGCCGCCTTGAGCCGCGACCGCGGTGGGGTGCTGGGGCTCAAAACGCTTCTCCGATGGCGATCGAGACGGCGATGGGCGCACCCAGGATGGTGCCTGTTGGACCTTCACCGCTGTCATCTCCGAGGGTTTGCAGGCCGGGGACGCGGTAGCCCACGTCGCCTCGCAGCGGGCCGACGGGGGTTGAGTAGCGCAGCCCAAGGCCGCACGACAGGTGCGGGCGATCGAAGCGGAGCTGCACTTGCTCAGGCGCGACGTCGCTGGTGTCGCAGAACGTGGCCATGGAGAGCGCACCAGCCAACGCGACCCGCAGCTCGGCCGACAGCTCCCACAGGCTGAGCCCCCCCAGCGGCAAGCGACAGCGCGCGTCAGACGGGCTCTGCTGGCAGCGCGCGTCTAGGTCCGCCGCGGCGAGCTCTGGGCTGTAGAAGGGGACGACGCCGTGGGGGCCGATGCCGCGCAAGTTGTAGCCGCGGTTGGAGCTCGGGCCACCCGAGAAGAATGAGCGGAAGAACCCCAGCTGGATGTCGCGCACCCAGTCGGCGCGGCTGGTGCCGGCCGGCGGCCCGCCGGTCTGGGCGTTGCTCTTGATGGTGTCGCCGTAGTTCCGCGCGAAGATAAATCCGAGCGAACCTCGCGTGGCGAACGTGAGCTCACCTCCGAGGGGAACATAGAAGCGGAGCTCCGGTTGCAGCTTGAGGTCTTGAGCGTCGCCGCCCAGCGGGCCACCGGCGAACTGCAGCGTGTTCGCCACGAACAGCCCTTCATGGGGCGACACGCGGTCATCTCGCAAGTCGAGGGTGAAGAACAGCTCAACGAAGGACACCACGACCTGACCCAAATCTGGATCGAGCTGCCCGATGTAGGTGAACGGCGTGTTGAGCCCGAGGTTGTAGCTGGGGCGTACGTAGAATTTCCACAGCGCGCGGTCGACTCCCGCGCGGCCCTCCAGCTCGCGGTAGCCGAGCACGGGAGCGCTCTCGTCGACGTCCGGGCTGAGCAGGGCCGCGTAGATGTTGTAGCTGGTGCGCAGCGAGCCGTTGGTCCTGGCTTCAAGGAAGCCGGGCTGGGTTAACTCCGCGCGGGTTTTGAGCTCGGGGAGCAGCGCCTTGGGGGTCTGAAAGGTCGGAAAGCGCGTGGGGTAAAACACTGCGCCGGGCCGGGCCTCGAGGCTGAGCTTGCGCAGATCACCTAGAAAATCATGGTGATCCCAGCCAGCGAGCAAATGAAGATCCGTACGGATGGCGTCGATCTGCGCGCCGCCGCCTAGGCGGAGTTGGTGGAGCTTGCTCGGCTGCAGCTTCACGGTCAGCGGCACCGTGGCTTGGGGGGGATCGCTCAGCTGCGGCTTGATCTCCACGTTGCTGACCACGCCGAGGTCCAACACGGCTTGCTGAGCCGCCTCCAGCTCGCTAGATGAGTACGGCGCGCCGGGCTTGAGATCGAGCGCCCGCCGGATGGCGCGCTCTGGCAGGGGGCCGAGGTCGACGATGCTGATCGTGCCGTAGTGGGTAAGGAGCTTTGCTTCGATATCAAAGCGCACCGAGGCATAGCTACGTGGCAAATCTACATCGGCTGCGCGGCGCACCACGGCGTAGGCGTATCCATTATCCGTGAGGATTTTGCGCAGCGTCGCCTCGGTGTCCTGGAAGACCTGCTCGTCGAACGGCTGGCGCTCGCCGCAGGCCTCGGTCGCGGCGTCGCGTAGCCTGGCGACCAGCGCTGGGGCGAGCCCGTCGAGGCCAAACAAATCAAGGCGCCCTACGCGGGTGAGCGGGCCTTCGTCGACCACGATGGTGACCTCGACGTGCTCCTTGCCTGAATACTGGATACGGCCTGCGCGGGCGCGGGCGCGGTAGTAGCCGCGCGCTTGATAATAGCGCTCCACCCGCTCCAAGTCTCGCTGTAGCACGTAGCGATCAAACACCCGGTAGTCGTAGACCACGCCCTGCATCAACCCGAGGAAACGCGGACTGGGCTGAGTCGCCAGCTTCTTGGTCACGTCGCCGGCGCTCAGCGCTGCGTTGCCCTCAAGCTCAACGGAGTCGACGACCGCGCGCTGCGTGGGGATGGCAGCGCAGCCCACGCAGTAGACCAGCCCGAGCAGCAGCCACCAGCGCGAAAGGCGCCGTGGCGCGATCCCTCGCAGGGCGTTCGCCGCGCGAGCGGGCTGGACTGGGCGGCGCGGAGGCAAGCGCTGAACCTACGCGGGTCGCCTGGGTCGCGCCACGAAATGCGATTTGCTAGGCTGGGTCAGTCGAATTGTCTCCGCGAAACGTCCATTGCTCGCCGCGCGCTCGGTTGGCGCGAACTGCCTCAGTGTGGCTACTGGTCGCGTGCTTCGCAGTGGGCTGCGGCGGCGGCGTTCCACGGCCCGCCACGCAGCCTCAATTGCCCGCTGCATTTCAGGTCGTGGAGACACTGCCTCCAGTGCCGCTGCCTGAGCTAGTTGGCGAGGCGCCGACCTCGAAGGCGCGCTGGGTCGACGGCTCGTGGCGCTGGCGCGGCGGTGCCTGGCTGTGGGACCCAGGGGGGTGGGTGGAAGTGCCGCCCGGATTCAAAATTGCCCTGTGGAAAATTGGTTACCTGCCTGACGGGCGCTACGTGTACGCGCCGACCAGCTGGGTTGATGCAGCCGGTCGGCCGATGCCAGCGCCGAAGTACCTGCGGCGCGCTGCGGCCGAGCCGGGCGCGACCCAGCGCTGAAGCCTAGGGTTGCTGCTTTTTGTCGCGCTGTAGGTACGGGCCGTCGACCCAGTAGGCGTACTCGTCGTCGACCGCGGCGCAGCTCACGCTCTTGGCGGTTGGGCCGTACAGGCGTTGAAATTTGCCCGGATCGCTCAGGCTGAAGGCCTGCAGGCCCGCGCGCTCGTCGCTTGAGGTGGAGATCAGGTAGCCGTGGGTTGCGTCAGTGAACGGCGCGTGGCGGTAGTCGATGTCGCTTCCGATTATATATGGACAGTGACCGAGCGTCCCGCCTTCGACGGGCAACACGGAGCAGCCATCTCCCCGAATCATCAGGTTGGGCCCGACGACAGTCACGGCGCTCAAGTCTGGTCGTTGGATCAGCAATTTGGGGGTGCCGCCGAGCAGGGGCAGCGACTGCAGGCCTTCGGAGCTGGCCCAGTAGACATGTGTCCCGCTGGCGGCGATGGCGACCGCCCGTCGCTTCAGCCTGGCGAGCTGCGAGAACGTGCTGTGATCCTCAGCCTCGAAGAAAATGCCTCCGTGGGTCGCGTACACGATGCGCTCGCCAGCCGCGCTGATCGCCGTGACCCCCGTAGCCCCCCCAGGGTGCGGAGTGACCGGGATGGGGGTGCTCGTGGCGTTCAGATCTAGCGTCTCTAGTCTGGTGTTGTGGATGATAACCACGCGGTCGCCAGATCGGCGAATATCGCTCTCGCTAAAGCCTGCACCCTCCCCGCCTTCAAGCTCCGCGACTTGGACTAGGGGGCCGCCAGACTTTGGCACGCGATACAGTGTTCTGCCGACGAACACGAATAAATTGCTGCCGTGCGGGTACATTGCGACGCAGGACTCAAGTCGCGGGTCGTGACTCAACTGCATCAGGTTTGGAGGCTTCTCGCACACGCCGCCGGGTCGGATCTGCTTGCCGTCTGGAAGCTTGATCTGATTCGTATCGTCCAACAGGGTGCGTGTAAAGCCAGCGGGCGTGACCACTTGATTTTGCTCGATCAGTACTTCGTGACTCAGCAAGTCAGACGCCCTAATCTTGGAGCTGGCGTTCTTGGTGCTGATGGTCAAGCCATGCGGAAATGGAATGCCAGCAGGAAGAGCGCCGGACGACTCGACATAGCAGCGCGTGCCAGCCACCTGCACGACTGCGTAGGTTTCGTTTAGATCGGGGGATACCGGGATCGAGTCCAGCATGATCGCGATGGCAACGGCGACCGCGCAGGCGACAAGCGGAGCCACAATCGCCAACGCCAAGGTGAGCCCGAACTTGTTGTTGGACTGCGCCGACACCTTCGTTGCGTGCTGGGCCACGGCCTGCGCCATGGTGTTCGCGACCACGTCTTCTCGCGTGGCGGCGGCGCGCATGAGGTAAGCGTCTACGATATTATCCGCATGGCAATAGTTACAACGGGTCAGCCCGCGGTGCACGTGACCCAGTAGCGGGGCGCCGCACACGTGACACATCGCAGGACGATCCGCTGCTGCTGGTGGCGCGGCGGCGCATGTCCCAGCTAGCTCGGCTACCGAGCGCCGGTGCGCTCGCAGTAGCAGCCCGCCACCGGCTACTAATATAATCGCAGGGAAAATCGTGGCTATAAAGAACAGCACGGCGCCCTTGGAGGCTCCGAAGGTCGAGAGCACAATGGCACCGCAGCTGCCCCCGCCCAGCACGAGGGTCAGGATCAGGAAGCCGAGCAGCCACGTCAGCCCGGTGTGCGTATTGCGGGCGCGGAGCAGAGCTCGCACTTGCTGCGCTGACAGCTGCCGCCGCCCGCGATCCATCGCATGCAGGGCCTGCTGCGCGGCGTACAGCTCCCTCACTACAGCCTCTGGTGGTCGACCCACGTACGGGCAATAGGAGCAGTCGAGCAGCTCCGGAGTCGCGACCGAGACTGGGCTAGCGGCCCCACATTGCGGGCAGCGGGCTGCGAGCATACCGGATTGAACCTAGCGAGCGGGGTTCAGTCAAGCCTGTAACGCGCCGGTCTGCGGGTATATTACCCAGCGTGTCTCTGCAGCGTGTCTCTGCAGCGTGTCTCTGCAGCGTGTCTCTGCAGCGTGTCTCTGCAG
>CAZKDY010000007.1:0-31774 GCA_964551615.1 uncultured Polyangiaceae bacterium | reverse complement strand
CGTGTCTCCCCAGCGTTCTCGCTCGTTGGCACCTCCACGCGTGCATGCTGTGCCGTGTGGTCTATGTGGCCTTTGGCTCGACGCTGGCGCTGACTCTTAGAGTTGGCGCCGCGACCAGCTCGTAAGTTGCGGACCCCAGCTGAATGCGGCCACCAGTTTGCTCGATATCGGTGACGATGCGCTCAAACAGCGCGTCCTTGACCCCGCGTCGCTGGGTGTAGGGCACGACGAAGCGCACGGTGTACTCGAGCCAGTTGTCATTGGCGATCAGGGTCACCATCGGCGTGACTCGTGCGTCCTCGATACGATAGGCCCTGGTCATTTGGGCCCACTCTGCTTCGGCTGGTCCTACGTGCACGCCCGCGATGTCCGTGACGGCGCGTTGCAACAGTTGCTTCGTCTCCGCGAGGGGACTTCCGTAGCGCACGGGGACCTTGATCTCGTCCCACAAGAAGCCGAAGTCGGCTGAGTAGTTGAAGACTGGTTCTTTGAACACGAAGCTGTTCGCGATGCGCACGATGCGTCCGGTGTAGTTGTCGCTATCGACCCAGCTCCCGAGCTCCATCAGCGTGGTCCGCAACACGCCGATGTCGATCACGTCGCCCTTGATGCCCCCAAGCTGCACGCGGTCGCCGACGTCGTAGAAGCGAACGAACGCGATGGCGACGCGACCGGCGACGCTCGCGATCACCTCTTGCAAGGCGAAGGCGACGCCAGCGCCGACGACCCCCAGCGACAGCGCCAGCCCACCCAGCTTGTCGCTGAACGCGGTCGCCAAGATCAGCAGGACCAGCACGCTAGCGACAGCGTTGACCGTCTTGCGTGAACGGTAGCGGGCGCTGGTGTCCTGGATGCGGTTGGTCAGCGTGGCGCGTAGCGCCCGGGCGATCAGCCAGACCAACGCGCTCAGCACAAACGCAGTGATCAGACGCCCGGTGACACGGTGCTGGGCAAGCTCAATCAGCCAAGGAGGCAAACTCATAAAACATTTCCGTGCGGCGAGCTACATTGGTTGATCGCGCTAGGCCCCGAGGCTATTGGCGCAGCGCCGTCGCAGGAGCCTCGCCTTCGGCGGGCAGCGCTGCACGACCATCCTGGTGCCTGTGGAGGATGGCTGGCGGCAAGACGCCGTGTTCCCGAAACGCCAGCAGCGCGCGCTTGCTGACGTCGGTCTCGAAGGCCTTCTCGTGCTTCGTATCCAGCACGTAGCCCTTGAGCCGTAGGTGAATCGCGACGTACTGGTCCTTAATTACCTGCTTTACCAGGACCACGATGGGCTTGGGCAGGTAGACGTACTGGCTCGTCAGCATAGCTTCCCGGAGGATACGCTCTGCGACCTCGATGTCCTGGTCGACACCAATAAAGAAGTCGATTTGGATCTGCATGTCGAGGGCGCCGTAGTTGCCGCAGCTGGTGACGTCGGTCAAGAGCTTGTTGTTGGGGACCGTGACCGTGTTGTCGTCGAGGGTCTGCAGCCGCACCGAGCGCAGCCCGATGGCGGTGATGTCGCCATACTCACCCGCGAACTGCACGCGGTCGCCGACCTGAAACGGGCGATCGAGCATGATGGTCACCCCAGCGATCATCGCCGCGATCAAGTCGCGCATCGCGAAACCAACCGCGACCGCCAGCGTGCCACCCACCAACGTCAACACGGCGTCGGTCAAGCGGAAGCTGAGCGCGATGCTGACCGCTCCTGTCATGATGTAGATGGCGAAGCGCGCGAACGACTCGATCTTCTGAAACGTCAGGCGCCTGTTGGTGAAGCGATCACCCAAGCTGTTCACCGAACTATTGAGGAAGCGTATCAGGAGGCTAGCGCCCACGATGACGCCCATGGAGACCAACACCCCTGTCCAGCGGACGAAGCTGATCAGCTTCTCCACGTTGGGCGGATCGGTCTGAGCCTGGGCGTTGCCCGGCAGCGCCCAGGCTACCAGGACGATGAGCGTAAAAATTAGGAGTTTTAGCGTCTTCATAGGGATACGTTGAGGAGGTGACGGCGCGCTAGCACGCGTGTGACTGCGCGGAACCAGGTCCAAGTGATGCGCAGCCTGCCCGCGTCATCTCGGCTCAGGTAGCCCCTGAAGTCCGCGTAGCGCACGGCGTCGAGGACTTGATGTAGGGGGAGCCGGGTAGTCTCAGCGATGCCGTCGATAGTGGCAGGATCGAGGCGCACGATCGCCCTCAGCACGAATGACGCGGCGTCTGGCAGTTGCTCCAGATCCGTCGTCGACGGAGCGCTGAACAGCCCCACTTGGAGCAAGCCCGTGTCGTCCACCCCCAAGCTCTTGCGCCAGAAGTGCAGGGCCACCGCAGGATTCCCTGCGGAATAATCCCAGAGCAAGCGGTAGTAGCCGCGCTTGGTGCTGGCGAGCTGCTCGGCGCGCTCGATCTCGTCCCCCTCCACCCCCGCTTCGAACAAGCCCTCAAAGCTGGGCGTGAGGCCACACGCTTCGGTCCTAGTCTCCAGCAGCTCCGCGATGGCCTCCTCGCGCCAGGGCTGCATGACCACCACGTCGTCAAAGATCGGCCGCGTGCCGCGCGCGCGCTCGACCAGTTCGAACATGGTGGAGTCGAAGGCAAACACCCAGGTGCACATGCCGCTCGAGTCGCGAGCGAGCGCCAAGATCTGATCCAGCTCCTTGAGCCCGCCGATGGTGGGCTTGACCAGGCGGTGGGCGCAGTCCAGCAGCAGCGCGTTGTCGTCCTCGATCGCGTCCAGCGCGGCGATGATCGCGCTGGTCGGCGCGTCTGCGGTGAGCTTCAACACCTGGCGCAGCTGGGTTAGCAGCGGCGCGGCGCCGCCAGTGGGGCACTTGACGTAGATCGAGTGCGGGTGCTCCAGGATGACTCGCTTGAGCAGCGTCGTCTTGCCAGACCCGCGCTCGCCGACGATGGCGAAGACGCCGCCACCGACTTGAGCGATGCGATCGCTGATCTCGGTGAGCTCCTCATCGGCGGCGGTAGGCACCGATGTCTTGGCCTCCTGCTCAGGCGCCAGCGCCTCATATTGTTCCGCAGGGATGCGTGACAGCTTCGGGCGCTTGTCGGCTTTCTTGGACAGCTCGCGGCGGAACAGGTAGGCGAGCAGCTTGCGCACCAGCGTCATGGTGATCAAGTAGTCGCGACCTAGGCGGATGACCCCCAACCCCAAGAGATAACCACCGCCCAGCGCGGCGGCGAAGAAGCTGCGATAGCCCTCTTGGTTGCGCACCACCCAGCCAGCCAGGGCGCTGCGCTTCTCCCGTGGCACCAGGCGCTCGAAGATCACCTCGCGCCACCACCCGACAAACATCAAGAGCAGCGGGATGGCGATCAGCCAGCCGGTGCTCAGCACCCAGTCGTACAGGGTGCCCTTGCCGACCATCTCGCTGCTCAGCGCCAGCACCAAGCCGAAGAACACGACGACATGGCCAAGCACCCGCAGCGTGCGCAAGCGTAGCGCTGGTACGTCGGTCTTTGAGGCGTAGGCGTTAGCAGACCGTGCGGCGATGGCGTCCAAGAACAACACGATCACCGAGCCGCCGAGCACCCAGCTAGTGATGATCCAAAACAGCTGCACCTCCAGTAGATCGGTGACATCTGGGCCAAAGAACGAGAGCCCTAGCCAGACGGCGAACAGCGTCTCTAGCGGCGCACGGACGCGCCGCATGATCGCGATGGCGCTGGGGCCCCAGCGCCCGAACAGGGTCGGATCAACGCGCTGTTGCTGCTCCTCTGCTTGAGCGGCGAGAGACCCGAGCAGGTCGTCTGCCCGGCGCCGCCACCAGCTCATGACGCCGATCAACAGCAGCAGCTTGACCAAGACGATACTAGCGAAGATGCTCTTGGCCCCGCCAGCGGAGGGGTCCTTAATCCAGGTAACTGCCGCACGGATATGGTAGCGGATGACCAAGGTCAGCTGAGACAGCTCGGCTTGAGCTTGATCGACGCCGACTGAACCAAAGCTCGTGAGCTGACGGCGCTGCGCTGGAGACATCAGCACGTAGAACTCCAGCCGGTCGCGGTTCAGCGACTCCACCACGTCAAGCAGCGCCGTGGCTCGCTTCCAGGTCAGACTACGCGCTTTCAGGCGTAGCTCGTCTGCGTGCTTGAGGACTTCGCTGCGTAGCTCGTCGTACTCGGTGCGATTCAGATCCAAGCCTGTCGAGTCAACCTTATCCGGACCGGCTGAGGGGACGTCGTCCGCGTCGTTGCTGAGGGCGTCTAGGCTCTCGCGCAGCTCATGCCGCGCCTGGCGCAGCGCGGCTCGCAGTTCGAAGTACAGCTGGTCTGTGTCGGCCGCTGTCGCCTTGAGGGCCGTGCGCTGCTTCACGTGCTCATCGGTCTTGCGCTGCCACTCGAGCTTGGTCTCGCCAAACTCATCGAGCTTGCGCTCAGTCTCCAGCAGGCGCTTCTCATAGTCGGCCTGCTTGACCCGAACGCCGAGCAAGCGCGCGCGCTCTTGGTTGAGCAGTCTCAAGATCTCCGTCTTGGCTAGCTTGGCCTGCTCAAGGGCTTTGAGCTGCTCTGCCTCAGCGGTGGCTCGAGTCTCTTCGGTCTGGCTGATCTTCGCCGCGGTCTCGTTGGCCTTACTGGCGCCCTCCTCCACGCGCTTTTGGTGGTCCTGGAGCAGCGCGTCGCGCCGCTCCTGAGGCAACTCAAGGAACTCGAGCCGCGCGCTGTCGAGATCGAGGCGGGCCTCAAGCAGCTGTGCGTCTGGCGGGCTGGGCACCGCCGCTGCAGCGGCGTCGACGCCAGCGTCGGCTCGGGAGACCTCGTGCTCCGGCTTGGCCGGCTTCTTAGTTGGTTTCGTTCGCTTCTGTGTGGAAACGCTTGCCGCCGCGTCGGCGTCGGCGCCCGCGTCGGGGGGAGGGGCGCGCAGCACGCGCTGCAGGCGCTTCAGCTCCACCAAGACCGCGCGCTCGTCGGTTAGGTCGACCTCGAACAGCGTCGCCGGGGCGACCGCGATGTCGAGCTGACCTGCGGTCAGCGCTCGAACCCGCGCTGCTTTGAGCACCAGGGCCGCGACGTCGTCGGGGAGCTTGGGCGCCGCGGGCGGCACCTCGCTGCTCGGCGCGGCGGCGGCGGAGCCGCTAGGTGCGGGGGCAACGGACGCGGACGGTGCCCCGCTTTGTGCGAGCGCCGAAGCGCTGACGAGCAGCACGGCGAGCAACAGCGCCAGCCAGCTTCTCAAGGTTAAGTACTGGAAAATGCGTGACATATTAAAGTGCGGGCAGCGCCGATGGGTCACCTTGCAGAGCGTGAACCCCGACTGAAGTGGCTCACGACGTGCAGTAGCGCGGCGATCGGTTTCCTTCTACGCAGCGGCACGTCTCAGCTCAGCCTTCCCCTGCGCGTGTTGTACATCAAGCGTGGCGGCTGCGCTTGACGAGACACGTCGTGCGCAGACGATTCTGGCGCTGCAAAGCTGGGCAGCTGGCGGATGCGTCCGCTATAGCCTGGCGGTGGCGGCGGCAAAGACCAGCGGCAGACCAGTCGGGTCGATCGGACCCGCGGCAGGCTTCGACGCGGGGCGCGCCTTGGACGTGGCCTGCTGGCTGGTGATCGCGGCCAGCGCGCTTCAGATCCTGATGTTCTCGTATGGGCGCGATCAGGGGATCTACGCCATGGTCGCCAGCGGCGTCGGGCATGGCCAGATGCCGTACCGCGACCTCTGGGATTTCAAGCCGCCTGGGATCTTCCTGATCTACGCCTTGGCTGAGCTGCTGTTCGGCAAGGCGATGTGGGGGGTGCGCGTCCTTGAGGTCTTGGGGCTGCTCGGCATGGTGTTCGCGTTCCGGCGCTTCTCGCGCTTGGTGTTTGGCGAAGCCAGGGCGGGCTTACTGGGGGGCGCGCTCGCGGCCCTGACCCACGCGCAGCTAGAGTTCTGGCACACCGCTCAGCCTGAGACCTTCGGTGGTTTCCTTACGGCAGCAGCTTTGGTGTTCACCGTCAACGCCGATCTGAGCCGACGACGCGTGTATGGCTGGGTCGGCGTAGGCGTGTTGTTTGGTGCTGCCTTCTTGCTCAAGCCGCCGTTGGGCGGAGGCGCCCTAGTTTGCGCGGCCTATTTAGCGCGCAGAGAGTGGCTCCACGGCGCGACTCGATTAGAGTCGCTGCGCCCCGTCCTGATCGCTGGAGCGGCGTCGCTGATCCCGATTTTGGCTGTCGCCGCCTGGTTCTGGCTCAACGGCGCCTGGGGTGCGCTGGCCTGGACGCTGTTCGAGTTCACCCCGGGCTACACCGCCCTTGGCTGGGAGGGGCGCAGCGCGCCGCCCATGCTTTGGTGGGGGTTTACCCAGTGCTTCTTTCGCTATGGCGCGCTCGCGCCAGCGGCCTTGTTCGCCGCGCTGCTGATGCGACCGATCCACAGCCGTGAGCGCGAAGGCCTGTTGCTCGTCCTTGGGGTGATCGCGATGCACATCACGGGGATCGCCATGCAGGGCAAGTTCTTCCCCTACCACTACGGCGCGACGCTGCCGCTGCTCGGCTTGCTCGGGGGGCTTGGGCTGTTGAAGCTGTGGCGGCTGTGCTTGACTGGTGGTACCGGGGGGATACTGGCGTTCGCTTCGTTCGCCTACCTGTTCGCCTCAATGCAGACCGCTACCACTGACGTGCCGCTCAGCTTCTGGGAGCGCTCTGCTGAGCGCATGCGGTCGCTGTATAGCGGGGAGTGGTTCCGCGACCCGAGGCAACTCGACGCCAAGCTGTACTACGTCGCGGACTACAACCTGCGCGCAGACGAGCGCGTCGCGGAGCTGATCCGGCAGCACACAGAGGCCAAGCAGTACGTGCTGGTGTGGGGCTTCGAGCCAGTGATCTATTGGCTCTCTGAGCGCCCGCCAGCCACCAAGTACATCTACAACGTCCCTCAGCGGTCCAGTTGGGACCGCGAGCGCGCGCGCAAAGATATGCTCCGCGAGCTAGCCCAGACGCCGCCGGCGCTGATCGTGGTGCAGCGCAATGACGTGTTCCCCATGGTAACGGGCGACACGCTGGACTCTCGCCGCAGCCTAGAGGAGACCTTCCCTGAGCTTAGGGCGCTGCTCAGCTCGCGCTTCGAGCTGCTCGAACGCATAGAAGACTTCGACGTGTATGTGTTGAAGCAGCCGGCTGCGCCACCCGACTCCAGCGATGTGCTGGACTAGCCAGCCGAGGGGCGCTGCGCCTCACAGTTTGCCGCGCAGCGCCTGCAAGCGCAGCCGCCACACGACGCCAACCGCTTCCGCAAAGATACGTCGGCTCATCTTGCTCTGACCCGCTCGGCGGTCCACGAAGACGATGGGCACCTCAACCACGCGCAGGCCACGCTGCAGGGCGCGGTAGGTCATCTCGATTTGAAATGAATAGCCGTTAGAGCGCACGCGGCTGAGCTCGATGGTCTCTAGGGCGTGGCGAGTGAAGGCTTTGTAGCCGCTGGTCAGGTCGCGGATGCCTGCGTTCAGGATCACCCGCGAGTAGATGGAGCCGCCGCGGCTGAGCACGTGGCGCCCCACCCCCCAGCCCTGCACTCCTCCGCCCGGGATGTTGCGCGAACCGATCACCGCGTCCGCGCCTTGATCCAGTGCCGTAAGGAAATACGGCAGGTAGCTCGGGTCGTGGCTCAGATCAGCGTCCATCTCAAAAAACCGCTGATACTTTGGGTCGGCCAGCCCAAGCTCGAACGCCTGCAAGTAGGCGGTGCCTAGGCCGAGCTTAGCCGGTCGATGCAGGACCTTCACGCGCTCGTCCCGCGCCGCGATTTCATCTGCGACGTCGCCTGTGCCGTCCGGTGAGGCGTCGTCCACCACCAGGATGTTCGCGGCTGGTAAGACGCCAAAGACCGCCTGGATGAAGGCGGGCAGGTTGTGGCGTTCGTCGTAGGTGGGGGTGACCACCAGGCAACCGCTGCCTAGGCTCGAGAGCTTCTGTCGCGCGGAATCAGACACGTCTGGTGCGCGACCCTAGCCGCTAGTTAGGCGTGGTCAAGCGCTTGGGCGCCAGCCACAGCCGCTCTAGCCTCACCGACAGCAGCCGTGAGTCGTTTGAGCCGGGCTCGGTCTCGCTCCGCCGCGTCGCGGTGGGGTAAATCAACTCCAGTTGATTGCCACCGCGCCGCAGCGCGCCGCTCGGGATTTCGTAGCTGTAGTAGCCCCAGCCTTGGCCAAAATTGCGGCTGCCGAGCGGCTTGCCGTTCAGCGTCGCCTTGACCGCCAGCGGCGCGATGCCCGGCGCGGCGTGGGCCAGGAGCCGGACTTCGTACGCGCTGGCCTTGGGCTCGACGACCAGCGCCAGCGCGCTGCTCAGCTCCGAGCTCCAGGCGGCGCGTCGATTGCCGTCCGCCTCGTCTGCGTAGAAGCCGCTCAGCAGATACGGGCGCGCCTCAGGCGTGCCGACGTTCAGCTCCAGCTTCTCGCTGATGGGCATCAGCGTCAGGTGGGTCAGCAACACATCGCTCTCAGCTTCGACCTCGAGCCGAAGTCTATTACCGCCGGGATTCAATTTGGAGTGATCCAGCAGCGTGGTTTGCAGGCTAGCGTCTTCGCTGAACTTGACGCGCGCCAGCGGGCTGCCGTTGAGCTTCAGCGCCACCTCGCAGTTATCGCCCTCGTCGCGCTCAGGCTGGGCGCAGCGGCCGCGCAGCCCCAACGCGTAGCGAGCTGCTAGTGGCTGCAGCGTAAACGCTAGCTCTGCGCTGGAGCTGACGCTGACCGCTGGTTCGGACACGGCGTCTTCGTCCTCCGCCGGCGGTACCACGTCAGCGCCCACGGAGGGGCTCAGGGTGTTGGTCGGCGCCTGAGTTAGCTGGCTCAGCGCCAAGCCCGCCGCGATGGGTGAGTCGAACAAGCGCAACGTGACGGATCCCGGGGGCGGCGACGGCACGGGGGTCTCAAAGTCCGATGGTCGCACGCGGACTACGCTTGAGCTGGGCGCGGCCGCCTCGAGGGTCACCGAAGCTAGGGTCGTGCTGTCTGCGGCGGGCGCCTGACTCCAAGCGTGCTCGCCGCTCCACACCAGCAGGCCGGCGCCGAGCACCAGCGCCAGGCTGATCCCCACGTTGCGCGCGGGCCTTGAGCTATCGAGAGCGCGGAGCATGACACCACGGATCTACTCTGGATCGCCTCCCGAGTCGCTGCTGGAGATCAGCGCTCGTGACGTGATGTTGCCGAAGCCCAGCGCTCGTACTACTGCCGACCCGGGTGGATGTGCTTTCCCCACAGTCAAATCCCGAGTCCTCACCACAAGACTCGGCTGCTTGCGTTGGCGGCGGCGTCGCGCCGGCCCCGCACCAGATCTCGAACAACCGAGCGCGCTTCACCCGTCGCCGCGCGTTCTGGGGCGTGCTCCGCTTCGCAATTTGGCTTGGGTTTTGGGCCTGGCTGTGTGACGAGAGCTGGCTCTTGCTGAGCCCTGAGGCGAGCGCTGGTGGGGCGAAGTGGAGGAGCGCGCTGTGGACCGGCGTGCCGGTGGGCGCCTTCACCTCGTGGCTCGCTAGCGCCCTGCTGGGGACGCTGTGTGGGGCGCTGTGGGCGTGGTCGATCGGCCCGCAGAGCTCGGCGGCGGTGCTCTCACGCTCTACCGCGCGGATTAATTCCTGGCTGCGCGACGGCGAACCCGCGGTCCACCAGCAGCGCATCGCGCGCGTGGCGACCTGGGTGCTGTGCGTGCTGTTGTTTGGCGCGCTGTTCATCGCGGCGGCGCCGGCTGTCGTGCTGGGCGTCGCGCGACCGATCAACGTCGCCTTCGGTCTGCTCGGGGTGGTCCTTGGGCTCGCGCTGGTCAGCGCGCTCTTGGCGCCGCTGCTGCATCGTTGGTCGCTGTTCTGGCTGCGCCTGTACGCCCGCGTGCCCGGCATTTCGTGGCTAGTGGGCAAGACCTGGCGGGCGCTCGCCGTGCTCGCGCTCAAGCTCACGCTGGCCGGGGTCGTGGTGCTGGCGCTGACTTGGCGCGTGCTGTCGCACCTGCCGTGGGCGGCGGTCGTGTGCTCCGCGCTGGCCGTGTCGCTGTCACTAGTATCCGTGTGGATACATATGTTGTTGGCGCGGCGCAGCAAAATCTTCGGCTACGTGCTGAGCGTGGTGTTCTGCGCCGCGTGGCTTTCGACGGCGTGGGTAGGCTTCAGCGTGAAGCAAGCGAGCGTCCCGACGCGCCTGGCCATGGGAGAGGGCCTAAACCTCGGCCGTCTGGGCCTGCTGGCAGTCGGCGCCGTGCTCGACGTCGATGGCGACGGGATCGCCTTCGGATTCGGGGGTGGGGATTGCGCGCCGTTCGACGCCTCGCGCTACCCTGGGGCAATTGATGTCCCTGGCAACGCCATCGACGAGAACTGCGACGGAGAGGATTTGGACCCTTCGCTGGCGGGGGAGTTCAAGGGACGCATTGATTTCCCGACTCCCCAGGGCTTCCCCAAGCGTCCGCACGTGGTGCTGATCAGCGTCGACGCCCTGGCCCCGCGCTACCTGGCCGCGTTCGGCGCGAAACCAACCGGCCAAACTCAGGACATCGCGCCTCAGATGAGCGCGTTCGACGCCCAGAGCGTGTCATTCCACGCTTGTTTTACCCAGGGGCCGTCCACGCGCCTCAGCCTGCCAGCGTTGTTCACTTCTCGCTACGACTCCGAGATCGCGCGCAAGCTGCAGGGTCGGTTTCCTTACGAAATCATGCCCAGCAACCAGATGCTGGCTGAGCTGATGTCTGAGCGGGGCTACTACACCGCGGCGGTGCTGCCAGAGAGCTACTTTCTACCCACCAACTGGCGCGGCCTCACCCAGGGCTTCAAATACGTGGACGGCGCACCAAGCAAGCTGCTGAAAGCTGGCGCGGCGCACAACGCCGCAGCGGTCGCTGACGCGGCGATCGCCGTGTTCGCGCGGCCTCCAGACGCTGCCGATCCCGCGGGGAAGCAAGGCGGGCTCGTCGAGGCGCGTGCGCCAGCGGCGGCGGCCAGCGCGTGGGACCACTCTCGACCGCTGTTCTTGTGGACTCACTTCTACGACGCTCACTGGCCCCATGAGCAACCCGCGAGCGGCCCGAAGTACGGCGACACCGAAGAGCACCGTTACCAGGCCGAGGTGACGTTGGTTGATACGCAGGTCGGTAGGCTGCTCGAGGCTATCAAGCGAGAGCTTGGCCCCGACACCCTGGTGGTCTTGACCGCGGACCACGGGGTCGGCTTTGATCGCCCCCGCCACGCCAAGCAAGGCTACGGGCACGACCTGAGCAGCGCCGTGCTTCAGGTGCCAATGATGTGGCGTCACCCCAGCCTAAAGCCTCACCGCGAGCTGGGCCTTTGCTCGACCCTGGATATCCTGCCGACCTTGGCCAACCTGCTGGGCCTCAAGCTGAAGGGTGCCCCGCGCGGCACCAGCCTAGTGCCTGGCCTCAAGGCAGAGGTCAGCGAGCCGCGCGTGCTGTTTCATCAATACTTCGTGCCTGAGCAGCAGGTGCGGCGCAAGGAGCCGCTCAAGCTCGTCTCAATACGAAGTGAGCGCTTCAACTTGGTCCTAGATCGCGACCACGGCTCTATTTCTGCGTGGAATTGGAAGCAGGACTTCTTCGAGGCTGAAGATCTGTGGCCAGATGGACAGAGCGCAGAGCAGGCTCACGAGCTCAGCCGGCTGCGTCAGATCCTGGACCTGTACACGTTTCGCGTGCGCGGCCGCTAGCCTCGCGGGGCGTCTACGGCCAGCCCGGCGACGGGTCGAACGGCCGCTGAGAACTCCAGCGGGCGGGCTGTGCCGGCGACAAAAAGAAGGCTCCCCGGCTCGGAGGGGGGGGACGAGCTGGGGAGCAAAAGGGACACAGCCAGCGGGTTGGAGGGGGGCCAAACCCACTGGCTGTGTGTCGTAGACGGCAGTAGCCGGGCGGAGGGGGGTTGCCTCTAGCCACCACCTGTTGGGCCCCTAAGCACGATACATGCCAGATGTCACCGACCTGCTTTCAAGGAGTTACACGCTGAGCACCTTTCAAAACTGAAAGATGCTCAGCTGCGCTCCGTTGAGACTGCAATTCGTCCAAGCTTGGGCGACGACCCCTGGATTCAGCCCAAAATCGTCGCAGCCAACTCGGAGGGGGAGGTGAGAGCGCTGATCTGAGCGCGTGGCGCCTCTCAGTGCCAAAATTGTGGAATTCCGACCGTTTCTGACGATCCGTGGGAATTTGACCGCGGCCTGCTCATTGGCTTGATTGCAAATCTGCAATAACAAATTTAGTTGAGTTATTATCTATAGATAGCCGGTTCTGCTGGCAATGTAGCGGCGGATCCACGGTCAGGAGGGGGTCGTGCGCACATTTGGTGTTTCAATTCTGAAAACGCCGGGTCTCAGCCTACGGATCCAGAGCAGCGGAAACGAGAACGTACGTGTCCCGTGCTGGCCGCGGAACAGCTAGCCGCTGGGTGCGGGCTGGGTCCGGCGTCGGTAGAGCCACCAGCGTCCCTGATGGGCCACGAACTCAATGCTCGGATCCGGCGCGAGCTGGCGCCCTGGGTCTCGCACCGCGCGGATCAGGAAGGTGTCAAACCAAGCGCCGTGCTGCAGCACCTTGAAGCGCTGCGGCGTCCACTCCCAGCGGTCTGGAACCGGAGGCGGCACGGCGTCTGAATTCTTGCGGTAGCGGATGGGGCTGTGGTTGAAGCCCACGAAATGAAAGCTCAGCCAGCCTCCGTGGGTGGCTTGGATCCAGGCGGGCAGGTGAATGTATGGCGTGTTGCGAGTTGACGTACCTGAGTGGTCGACCACTAGATACATCAATTTAGGTGCCGCAGGGATACGAGCAGCGATCGCGTCAAAGTCGTGGGTCGTCTCGTCGAACTCGTGAAATTGCTGCGCGGTGAACAGCCCGAAGCGGCCCGCGAACAACCCCAAGCCCACAACGAACGCCGCGCGATACCACCACTCTCGCGGCATGTCCGGCGCCAGGCCTAGCAAGATGAAGCAGGCCGTGGTGATCTCGCGCGGATAGACATACCACCACATGCCGATGCGCATCGGCAGCACCAGGTAGGTTGCGAGGTAAGCTGCCCCGAGGCTGAGTGGCAGGAGCGTGACACCGAGGCCCCACCAGACCTCACGCGCGCTGCGGTTTCGCAGCCGCCCCTGCCACACGAACAACACCAGCGCGACGATCATCGCGACGATCGCGGCCGAGAGCATGCTGTCTACCTCGGCGGCTTCAAGCTTGCCCGCCGCGCCGGTATACGCCTTGAACAGGTGCTGCTGAACCTCGTCGAGGCGCTCCTTGTGGAAACTAAGACTGAGCGCCGCGACGCTGTCATCCTTGGGGCGTACGCGCGACCAGGCGAAGAGCAGCAACCCACCCGCCACGACTGGCGCGACCACCGGCTTAAAGCGCCGCGTCGCCGGGTACATGAGCACGGCGGTGCCGACCACTGAGAGCAGCGTGAACGGCAAGCGGTAGATGTGGGTGAAGAACACCGCCGCGATGCACAGCCCCAACGCCACACTGCGTTTCCGCGAGGGTGCGTCAAGCGCGCGCAGCGTGAGGCCCAGGGTCATCGCGTAGAGGCCGATGGCCCCGACGTAGTTCAGGAACCCCCAGTGGGTGAGGTTTCCCCAGACCAGGCCGAGCCCGAGCAAGCCCCACAGCGGGCTCTTCTTCATGCCCCAAAAGAACACGGCGAGCCCCGCTGGCAGCAGTAACAGCATGAGCGCGGCCATCAGCTTGGTGGCGCTGGTGATGGGCAGCACCAGCGCGAACATCGCGCCGACGGCGTACATGGAGATGTACGGGACCTCGACGGGGTGGAGGGTGAACTGCTCGTGGAAGTGAAAGGCCGGATCCCAGTAGTGGCGCAGGATCGAGGTCTGCGCCGCGTGAAACGGCAGATCCGTGAGCGGCGGGTAGCGGCCTACCCAGAGTGGATAGAACACCACGTAGGCGGTGACCGCTAACGCCAGGGCCGCGACCAGCTGCTGAGCTGGCGGGTGCCGCTTCGCGCGCCGCGTGATGGCCTGCCACAAGCGCTGCCTTCGACTCAACATCAGGCGATCAAAATGCCGGCAGTCTGAGGAACCCGTCGCACCGCAGGCTTCTACTCCAACCCGCTAGGTTGAGAAACAGCAGCCTGGGTGCGGCGACCCAGAAACGCTGGATCCGCGCCGCGGATCTGTCTCTAGCGCGCCGGTTTGTGGCAGGCTCGCCGCCGATGAGCGCTGACACGGCCGCAGCACCGGGCACGCAGCCCGCCGTGGCGCAGCGTAGCTCCGAGCCGCTGCGCGTCGCGGATCCGCCAGGGCACGCCGCGCCCCGCGCCGCGCGCTGGCGGAGCTTGGTTTGGTGTCTGGTCCCGGCGCTGGGGTTGGTGGAGTTGGGGGGTCAGCTCAGCGTGAGCCACCGGGCCCCCAGTCAGGCCGAGTGGGCCTCGCTCAGGCCCCAGCTGGCGCGGATGAAGCAGCCAGCGGATCTGGTGCTGGTCGCGCCAGCGTGGGCTGGCGTGAACGCTCGCTATGCGCTGGGGGACGAGCTGCTGCCGCTCAAGGGGCTGGCGCGCCCCGACGAGTCATCATTTCCGCGCGCAATTGAGGTCTCTGCGCTCGGCGAGCACAGCTCGGCGATCAGCAGCTGGCCCACGCTAGAGGTGCAGCAGGTCGGCCCCTTCACCCTAACCCTCAAGCAGAACCCTGCGCCCGCGCGCGTGCTGTTCGACTTCGTGGATCAACTGCTGCCCCAGCACGCAGAGGTGTTCACGATCCAGGCCGGCACACAGGTTCGTGATGAATGCCCGTTCAACCGCGCGTCGCGTGTGACCAGCGGGGGGCTCGGTGGCCCACCGACGTTCCCTGCCGCTCGCTTCCAGTGTTCAGGCGCTGAGTGGTTCTTCATGGGCGTGACGGTGATCGACGACAGCTTCGAGTACGGGCCAAAGCGCTGCATTTGGGCGCACCCCACGCCTAACGGTAACATCGGCGTTGTCTACCGTGAGGTACCGCTCGGCACTACGATCCACGGCTATGCGCAGCTACCCTGGCTCAATGAGCGCTTAGCTCATGGGGCACCGATCACGCTCACGCTGCGGGTCGGCGGTCAGGAGCTTGGCAGCTTCGTCCACCGCGACGGCGAAGGCTGGAAGGGCTTCGAGTTCCCGCTCGGCGTGTTCGCTGGCAGCAAGCAAGACGTGGAGTTTTTGGTGACCACGCCTAACGCAGACAACCGTCACTTTTGCTTCCAGGCGGACACAAGGTGAGTGAGTTGCCGGCCGCCGCTGAGGCAGCTAAACAGCCGCTGGCTCGGTCAGCGGACCTGCGCTGGCGCGCGCGCGCGCTCGATTGGCTCATCGCCCTGGGCTTGCTGGTCGGCTTCGTCGCGTTGCTGCTCTCGACCGCAAGGGACCTCGGCTACGCGCGTGACGAGGGCTTCTACTTTCAGGCGTCCAAGAGCTACGCTCAGTGGTTCGAACTGTTCTTTCGCGACCCAAAGGGCGCGATGGCGCAGCCAGTCGTCGACCGCTATTGGCGCGCGAACAACGAGCACCCAGCGTTCATCAAGAGCTTGTTCGCGCTCTCGTATCAGTTCTTATTTACCAAATGGAAATTATTCGCCGAGCAGGGGACGGCGTTCCGCTTCCCTGCGATGCTGCTCAGCGGCGCCGCGCTCAGCGTCACTTATTTGTGGGCACGGCGGTTGTTTGGCACGAGCGCGGTTGGCCGCCTCTCGGCGCTGGTCTCCGCCGTCCTGCTCGGCGCGACGCCGCGCATCTTCTACCACTCACACCTCGCTTGCTTCGATATGCCGGTGCTGGCCATGTGGCTCATCACCACCTACGCCTACTGGCGCACGAGTCAGAACAACCGCTGGGGGTCCGCGATCTTGAGCGGCGTGCTGTACGGCCTGCTGCTTAACACCAAGCACAACTCGTGGCTGCTGCCCTTCGCGCTGGCGCCGCACTTGCTGTTGATCGGTGGGCTCAGGTTCTGGCGGCGGCCGCTGGCTGGGCGGCGCGGTGCGTTGAAGGCGCTGCTGTGTATGGCCACGCTAGGCCCGCTGGTGTTCTACGCGGCGTGGCCTTGGATCTGGCGCGACACGTTCGCGCGGCTCACGGCGTACGCGCGCTTTCACCTGCACCACGACTACTACAACATGGAGTTCCTGGGGCACACGTACTGGGAGCCTCCCATGCCGCGCGGATATGCGCCGCTGATGACCTTGGCGACCGTGCCCACCATCACCTTGACGCTGTTCGCCTTGGGCCTGCTGATCGCGTTCCGAGCGCCCCTGTTGGGGCTCATCGCAGCGCTGGTGCGCAGAGCACGGCGCGCAGCGGAGGCCGCGCCTGCTCAGCCACAGCCTCACTTTGCCACGTTCGCGCTGTGGGGGTTGTGCGTGTTGATCAGCTACGCGCCCTGGCTCAGGACGGACACGCCGATCTTCGGAGGCACCAAGCACTGGATTCAGGCCTACCCGTTCATCTGTTTGTTCGCGGGGGTGGGGGTGAGCGTCACGCTGCGTCGCCTCGCGGAGCTAGTACGTGGCGCTCCGCTCCGCGATGCAGCCAAGCGCTGGCTCGCGCCTGGCGTGCAAGGAGCTGGGGCGGCGTGCATCGTGTGCGCGCCCATCGTGATGACGCTGCACTCGCACCCCTGGGGGCTGTCTGCGTACGTGCCGTTGGTCGGCGGCGCGCCCGGCGCGGCCACCCTCGGGCTAAACCGCACGTTTTGGGGCTACACTACAGGCTCTGCCGCGGACTTCATCAACCGCGAGGCTCCAAAGGGGGCGCGCATTTTCATCCATGACACTGCGGGGCAAAGCTGGCAGATGATGGTGAGCGATGGGCGGTTACGTAGGGATCTAAGGATCGCGTGGCGCCCCAGCGACTCGGACATCGCCATCTACCACCACGAGCCGCACATGCTGAAGGTGGAGTACCAGGTGTGGGTCGCCTATGGCACCACCCAGCCTGCTTGGGTTGGCGCTCATGATGGCGTCCCCGTGATCTGGATCTATCAGCGGCCAAAGCCTCGCGGGCAGCAGCCTTGATGAGTCAGCTCGCTGTGCGGCCCCGTCGCTGACTGCACAGCTCGGGCCAAGTCAGCGGCTGGCTAGTCGCTAGTCGCTGCTCGGCACCAGATCGATGGGGTTGCTGGGGGCTCCGTCATGAATCGCCCCATCGCCGATCCAGTAGATGTAGCGGGCGTCACGGATGTCATCCAGGTAGGCTTCGAAGCGCACTGGTTCGCCAGGCTCCGTGTGGAAATACATGCGATCGTAGTCGGCGTCTGTGAACGCAGTGAGCTGCGCGGTGTAGCCGTCGCGGGTGAACGCCTGGTCGTCTACCTCCAGCTCACCGCCGCGCACGTCGTCGATCCACACGCCGTCCGGCACCGTCGCGAAGACGTCCCAGCGGCAGTCGTAGCCCGACAGATTGGTGTCGCAGGTCGTGAACACGTGCCAGTCCCCGGCGCCCAGGTACTCAATAAATACCCCAGCGCCGACGCCTGGCTCTTGGGTGAGCGTGGCAGCGGTGTCGATGGGGGCTTCGAATACCTGCAAGCCTGGATCCTCACGGACCACATCAGAGCGGTCGTCGTTGTAATAGCAGCCGCCGAACGTCAGCGTGATCGAGGCGAGCGCGATGAGGGCGATGTGATGGCGAGCCATGGGTTGTTCCTTGGTGGCGTTTCCGCAGGTGCTCAGCGACGGCTGCGCCCGGCGGGAGCGCTGCGGCGTGGGCTGGCGCGAGGTGCCCGGGGGGCGGTCCGCGGCGCGTGGTACCTCGGCGCACTTCGCTTGGTGCTTTGGCTCCTCGCCGAGCTGCCGGCCTTTTTCTTGGAGCTAGCGGAGTCACCTGAGTCGCCTCCGCTGGAGCGTCGCGGCGCGTAGCTGCGCTGCGGGGTGTAGCTGCGCTGCGGGGTGTAGCTGCGCTGCGGGGTGTAGCTGCGCTGCGGGGTGTAGCTGCGCTGTGGGGCGTAGCCAGGCCTTGGTGCGCCGCGCTTTGGGTTGTAGCTGCCCTGCGGCGCAGGCCGTGGGGTTGCGCGTGGGGTTGCGCGTGGCGTGCTGCGAGGACGATAAGCTTCGCCGCTGCGCCTGCCTGCAGCCGGTCGCCGCGAACTGGCTCGCGGGGTGCTTGCAGCGCCGGAGCGCGGAGCGACCCCAGAGTCAGCGCGAGCTCGCGGGGCCGAGGGCTGGGGCCTGGCGCCCGCCGCTTGACCAAGCGTTTGTGATCGTTCGAGTCGGGTTCGCCGGCCGTTGGCACCGCGAGGGCTACCCTGAGCCGCCAGCGCCGGGCGCGCGCTGCGCTTCCGGCCTGGCGCTGGGGAGCGCTCGAGGTTCCGGGCGCCGAGCGGCCGGCCACCCTTGGCCTCCGCCCGTTCAAGGTTTCGTTTGCTGCCGCCGGGCAACGCCTTCGCTCGGTAGCCCGCCTTACGGATCTTGTTCGACGTGCTCTTGCGCGCTGCTTGAGTGGCGAGCGGCTTGGCGGGGGTGCGGGTCTTGGGGCGTGAGCCTGCGGGGACGCCAGAGGCTGCGTGGGAAGGTCCGCGGTGTGGACGCCCTGCTCGCCGGGGGGAGTGGTAGCGGCGCGTGTGGCCCGCCGCGTAGCGCACTCGGCGGTGATCGTGGATGATGTAGCTGTGAACGTGCGGGTGGTACACGTAGGCGGTGGGGCAGAACACGTAAGGGTATGGTGGTGAGAACCAGAGCGACACCGCGACGCCGCTGTGCCAGCCCCAGCTCGGCGGCATCGGGGCCCAGCCGATGTAAGCCGAGCCGTCGCTCGGGACGCGCCAGACCACCCAGGCTGGAGCATAGCGACGTCCGGGGATCCACCCCCAACCTACCTCGGGGATATACACCCAGCGGCCGTAGTGAAACGTCACCCAGCCGAAATTGTAGCCGCTGACCCAGATCCAATCGCCGTTCTCGTCCTCCCCCCAGTAGCCGTTGGAGACGTAGGGAGCGAAGTCATCGCCCACTTCCGCACGGTTTGGAACCCAGATTTGGCCGTACACCGGGTCGTACAGCCAGACTCCGTGGGGATCTAGATAGGGGCGAAAGTCTCGCAGCGCTGCGGCGTCGGTGTCGGCGTACTCGTCGGCGGAAGGCGCGGCGCCCTGGTCGGTATACTCTGCCGGCTCTGCGGCTTCGGTGGGCTCTGCGGCCTCGTAGTCAGCGGTGTCTGCGGCGCCATCAGCGTCGGCCCAGTCGTCCGCTGGGGCTGCCTGGGTGTCAGGCGCGGGCGAGATCCACTCGTTATCAGCTGCTTGGGCCCCGGCGCTAGCCGCGCTAAACAGCGCTAGCACGCAGCTGAACATGAAGACCAACGCGCGCTGACTCCAGCCAACTCCAGTCCGCGCTGGCGTCACCGCCGCGCCGCTCCGATCCCTCGACATACGTTCGATCATGGTCCCTGCCTCGGCTATGAGCAACACACGTGCCGTTTGACGGCGCTCTGGGGCTTTCGGTCGAATCGTGATCGAGTTGCCGATCAGCATCTGCTGGTCGAGAACTTGAGCTTTCGAGCCAAAACGTCGCCAGCTCAAGGGGAAAACACCCGGTTTCAGCTGTGGAGGCGGGAGAAACCAGCATTTCCACTTCAGCCCGCGTCAGCCCGTAACAATTTGTGACTTTCTGACGCAATCTGCGGGCGTTCATGGGGCTGCTTCTTCACGGTAGCCTCCGCGCGTGCCGTGGCGGCGCTAACGTGCTTCGCGGACTGCCCTCGAGTTTGAAGTGTTAACGCAGCAGTGTGCCGCGACCGCACACCGCTGCGCTTCCGCCAGGGCGGGCTGTGCGGGTGTGCTGTGCAGGTGTGCGCAGGTGTGCCGTGCCCTCAGAACGCGCCACGATTTTCGCAGCTGAGCGGCGCCGTCCTGATGGATTGGTCGCCCTGCGCTCGTAGACCCCGGCTATGCTGTCGCGGATGTTGAACGTGGATGAAGCGCTGGCTCGCATCTTGAACGTAGCTCCCAGGCTGCCAGTGCAGCGCGTAGCCCTAGAAAATGCGGTGAATCGCGTGTTGAGCGCTGATCTCGTGGCGCGCACCCCGCTCCCGCCCTTTGACTACAGCGCGATGGACGGCTTCGCCCTCGCGTACGCAGACTGCGAGGGCGCCGGCCCTTGGTCGCTGCCAGTGATCGGCGAGAGCCGAACCGGACACCCGACCCCAAGGCTCGAACCCAACTCTGCGTGTCGTATCTTCACTGGAGCCGCGATTCCGCAGGGTGCAGATACAGTGCTGATGCAAGAGAACGCCCTGGGCGCGGACGGCGCCTCCGCCGCGACACCGGGCAAGCTCACCCAGATCACGTTCAACCACCGCGTGCGCTTAGGTGAACATGTGCGCAAGGCGGGGGAAGATCTACCGGAAGGGAGCGTCGGGCTCTCGCGCGGCACCCTGCTAGGCCCGCTGCAGCTCGGCTTGGTGGCGGCTCTGGATCACGCCGAGGCCGTGGTGAGCTGCCGCCCGCGCGTGATGATTCTAAGCACCGGCGATGAGCTGCGACGCCCCGGCGCTGCGGGGCGCCCGGACGTGATCCCCGAGTCGAACAGCTTTGCGCTGGCCGCGCTGGCGCGCGCCGCGGGCGCTAGCGTGAGCTGCGCGCCGCTGCTGGCTGACGATTTGGAGGCGACGCGAGACGCTATCGCCAGCGCGCTCTTGCACTTTGACGTGCTGGTCACTGTGGGAGGCGTTTCCGTGGGAGATCACGATGTGGTCAAGCCCGCGCTGGAGGCCGCGGGCGTTGAGCTAGACTTCTGGAAGGTGCGCATCCGGCCCGGTAAGCCGTTGTTGTTTGGTCAGCTTGGGCCGCGGCGCGTGCTGGGCCTGCCGGGTAACCCGATGAGCGCACACATCACGTTCTGCCTGTTTGGGCTGCCATTGCTACGCGCGATGCAAGGTCAGCTACACCCCGAACCCAGGCTGTTCCAGCTGCCGCTGTTGGCGCCGGTGGAGCAGAAACCCGGCCGGCGCGCCTACCTCGCTGCGCGCCACGAGCGTAAAGGGGTGATGCCGCTAGGCAACAAATCATCGGGCAACAGCGTGGCGCTGGCCCACGCTGATCTGCTCGTGGTGGTGCCCGATGACGCCGAGCGCCTGGAGCAGGGCGCGCTGGTCGACGTCATCCGTATCCCTTGAGGCGTCGTGGCCGACTCAACCGATAGCACCTGGGCCGCGGTCTGGGTTGGAGGTGGCTCTACCCGCATGGGGGGCGCTCCTAAAGGCTTGTTGCTAGCACCAGACGGCGCGCCGATCATTGAGCGCACCCTGGGCCTGATGCGCCAAATACTACCGTGCGGACACATCGTCTTGGCGGGGGTGCAGCCAGCGTACGCCGCCCTGGGCGTCGAACAGGTCGCCGATCAGCCGCCTGGCGTCGGGCCCATCGGCGGCTTGTGTGGGGTGCTAGAGCGCGCGGCGGCGGCCGGCGCTGAGCGACTGCTGGCGGTGAGTTGTGACCTACCTTACCTAGACCTTGGGTTGCTGCAGCGCCTGAGGGATCACGCGCCAGAGGCCTGGGTGGTCGCGCCTAAGGCGAGCGCGACCAAGTGGCAACCCCTGTTCGCTCGGTACCGTGTGGAACCTGCCTTGGCGGCGACCCGCGCTGTGATCGCGCGCGGAGAGACCTCGCTGCAGCTGGTCTTGAAAGAGCTGGCGGCGCGGCGCGTTGAGCTGGCGCTGTGCGCTGTCGAGACCGCGCAGCTGACCGACTGGGACTCGCCAAGCGACATTCAACGTGGGCCGCGCGGTTAGCCTTTGGGGCTCTCCGGCGCGCCTGCCAGCGCCCGTACCTCGGGCGCAGCGACGCGCGCGTCTTCCCACCCCACCCAATAAGGGCCATCACGGCCGTGCTCCCGCTTCCAAACGGGGACGCGCTGCTTGATGCGATCGATCAGCTCGCGCCCAGCTTGGAATGCTTCCGCACGGTGTGATGAGCTGGCGGCGCACAGGATGGCTGTGTCCCCAACTTTAAGGGTGCCGATGCGGTGCACCGCGGCCAAGCGGACGCCTGGGATCTCGCGCTCAAGCTCGTCGATGATCAGGCGCATCTCGCGTACGGCCATGCTGACGTAGGCTTCGTACTCTAGGAGCGTGACCTCTAGCCCGGCGTTGTGGTCGCGCACGTCGCCGATGAACAGCGCGACAGCGCCTGCGTGCGGGTGCTTGACGCTGGCGAGCACCTCCTCGACCGATAGCTCAGACTCGCGTATGGCGCACAGGCGATCCTGCGACGCGCTTTGGCCAGCAGCTATCGGCGCGGTGGGTACGTGGGGCGTGGTCGCTGTTTGTTGACCGGCCGCGGTCGGCGTGGGCGCGCCAGGTGGGCCAGAAAAAGCCGCATGGAAATCACCAGAGCGCCCGCCGGTCTTCTCCTGCAGCAACGTCGGCCCTACCACCATCCCACGGTCAAACGCCTTGAGCATGTCGTACACCGTGAGCGCCGCGACGTTGGCCGCGACTAAGGCTTCCATCTCGACCCCGGTGCGATCGGTGGTCTCCACGTTCGCGACGATCTCGACGCGCTGCGCGCTGGCGTTCAATTGCAGGTCCAGCTCGATCTTGGTCAGCGCGAGCGGGTGACACAGCGGGATCAGCTCTGAGGTGCGCTTTGCCGCTAAGATGCCCGCGATGCGCGCGGCGCCTAGCACGTCGCCCTTAGGGGCGTCCGCGCGCTGCAGGCGGCCAAACGCCTCTGCGTTCATGCTGACCGCCGAGGACGCCGCCGCTCGCCGCCGAGAGACGGCCTTTGCGCCCACGTCGATCATGCGCACGCCGCCCTGGGGCGCGAGGTGCGTGGAGGTGGCGCTGTGGCCTATGATCTCTTGCCACACGGTACTAATCCGCGCCTCAGCTTCTGCCTGCTCGCGCGCCTCCACCCGCACAGCGACCTTGGCGAGGGTGTAGCGGTCGAGCACGCTCAGGCTCTGCCACAGTTTATCGGGCAGCGTGCCTTGGCTAATAAACGCCTGAACCACGAAGCTTGGCGCAGACTCGGCGCTGGGGTCTACGGCGTCGCTCTGAGCCAGCCGCGTCGGCGCAGGCGTGGCGAGTTGGCTGATGCGCGCCACGACCTCCGTGTCCACCTGCTCGTCAGCGCCGAGCTCAATCAGGCGATGTCGCGTCTCGAGCGGTAGGCTGCGCCAGGCGGCCAGCGACAGCTTGAGGCCGCAGTGGTCCAGCGCCCGCCGCGCGGCCATTGGCAAGAGATGTAGAGAGCTGCCGACTTCGTCAAAAGCGTAGATGCGCACGCGCAGAGCTTACCTAGGTCGCGCAGCTCCAACCACACAAGAGGGAGGCGAGGGCAGCGATTGCTGGCTACAGTGTCAGCGGTGATACCTTGGGGGTCCGCAGAGCGCGCTGGGATGATCGCAGGGCTACTGTTGGCGGGCTGCTCGTCCGGCCGCGCAGCGAGCGATCCTGGGCGCTCCGCCGCAGCGTGCGAGCTTCAGCTGACTGCGCCCGTGCTAGCGCTTGCTGCGCCGGTCAGCTGGACCCCCCCGGAGTCGCACATCACCGCTGAGCTCGAGCTGAGCACGGCGCTCTTGGCGCGGGAGCTAGAGCATCAAGTGCCACGGCAGCTCGCCAGCGCGAGCGGCAGAGATATCGGCCTGGCTGGTGAGGTGAGCTACCGCGTGGAACGCGGTGGTTTCGGCTTTGGTGTCCACGGCGCGAGCCTGGCGGTGACCACGCCGATCAAGGTAGAGGTTGAGGTCTGCAAGCGCCTGGGTCCAGTTTGCCTGCTCTACGGCGCGTGTCAGCCGCGCCTGCGCGCTGACGTCAGCCTGCCGCTGCTCATGGACGCGCAGTATCGACTCGGGCCGAGCCAGGTGACGGTCAAGGTCGAGCGAGGTTGTGTGTTGCAGCCGATCGGGCTCGACCAGTCGGCGCGCATTCACCAGGCCGCGCGTGACCAGCAGGTCATGGTCAAGCGCCGCGTCGATGGGTTGTTGCCGGATATCCGCGCGGACGTCGCGTCGGTTTGGCGGATCTTGCACACGCCAGTGGCCATCGACAACAGCCTGTGCCTGCGCATCCGCCCCACTGGGGTGGACCAGCAGCACCCAAAGTTGAGCGCACCCGCGGCCGGCAGCGACCAAACACTCACCACGCGGATTTCTATCCGGGGTGAGGTGCGGGTAGAAGATGCTTGCCAGGCTACGCAGGACGCCGGGCCGATCACGCCACTGCCCGCCCCCACGCTAGCCTCGGAGGTCGCGCCTGATGTCGCGCTGGAGGTGCCGATCTTTCTAGAGTGGAGCGACGTCACCGCCCAGCTGAACCGTGCTCTCAGCGGTCAGCGGGTGTCGACCGCGCGCGGCGAGATCCAGATCGCGAAGGTCTCGGTGCAGCCCACCAGCCAGCGAGGCAAATCTCGCCTCGCGCTCACGCTCACGCTGAGCGGTGTCGCTTGCGGGCAAGTAAAATTCCTTACGGATATTGATGTGGATATGTCGCGCAAGGTCTTGGTCTTGCGCTCTATCGCGCCTCTTAAGGCCGGCGAGGCGAGCCTGCCAGACGAGGCGACCCAGCGGTTGACCGCGCTGGTTCTTCGACGCGTGGCGCTAGACCTGCCAGTCGATCTGAGCGCGGCGCCGAGCACCCTGGAGGGTCTGGTGCGTCGGCTGACGCAGGATTTACCGCCCCAGGTGAAGCTCTCGCTCCAGGTCGAACCAGCCAAAGTGTCGCAGATCATCGCGCTGCAGCGCGCGCTGGTCCCGGTGATCAGCCTGAACGGACACGCGCGCTTGAGCGCACGCTGACGGCGGGCTATGCGGCCGCGCCGCGCTCGCTAATCAACGCCGATAGCTGCACAAGCTGGCGTGAGTTTCGGGCAGGTTCTGCTATGCCTCGACCGTGAACAAGCGCCTGCCTGTGCTGCGCGAAGCCCCAGAGCGTGGGGTGGAGGCGCTCGCCGTTGAGACTCAGTGCGATACTGACGCTGAGGCGCCGGCTCGCGGCGGCGCGGCGCTCGATCGCGGCGCGGTGCTCGATCGCGGCGCGGTGCTCGATGCGCGAGGGCGTCCGCTGGCGGACCTGCGTATTTCCGTGACAGATCGTTGTAACTTCCGCTGCACGTACTGCATGCCGCGTGAGACCTTCGGCGCTGACTTCCCGTTTCTCGCGCGAGACGAGCTGTTGAGCTACGAGGAGATCACGCGCATCGCCCGCCAGTTCGTCGCGCTCGGTGTGGGTAAGCTGCGGGTGACCGGCGGTGAGCCGCTGCTGCGTCGGGACCTCGCGCGCTTGATCGCTCAGCTCCGCGAGCTAGGCCCAGCGCTGGACATCGCGCTGACCACCAACGGCGTGCTGCTCTCGAAGTTCGCGCTCGAGTTGAAGCAGGCGGGCATGTCGCGTGTCACCGTGTCCCTCGACAGCTTAGACCAAGCGGTCTTTGCCCGGATGACCGACGGCAATTACCGCGTGGAACAGGTGCTGGAGGGCATCGCCGCGGCGGAGCGCGCTGGCCTCGCGCCGGTCAAGATCAACGCCGTGGTGCGCAAGGGCTACAACGAGCGCTCCATCGTGGAGCTAGCGCGGCACTTCCGTGGCACAGGTCACATCGTGCGCTTCATTGAGTTCATGGACGTCGGCACCAAGAACGGTTGGCGTATGGACGAGGTGGTGAGCGCGCGGGAGATCGTGGCGGCAGTTCATGCGCAGTTCCCCCTAGAGCCGGTCGAATCAAATTACCTCGGGGAAGTGGCTGGCCGCTACCGCTACCTCGACGGTGGCGGCGAGATAGGCGTGATCAGCTCGGTGACGCAGCCGTTCTGCGGCGACTGCAGCCGGGCCCGCCTGTCCTCTGAGGGCAAGCTGTATACCTGCCTGTTTTCGGGGGTGGGGGTGGACCTCAGGCAGGCGTTGCGCGCGGAGCTGGGAGATGCGGGGTTAGGCTCGATCATCCGACGCACGTGGCAGCGCCGCAGCGACCGCTACTCCGAACAGCGAGGCGAACGAGCCGCCCCCGCGCCGCGCGTCGAGATGAGCCACATCGGCGGTTGAGGGTGGTCAGTCTCCTCGCGACGCCTCGGCGCTGGCCGTAGGCCAAGGGCAGCGCTGACCGGCTAGCGCTTGCGCCGCTTCTTCGGTTTCACCCGCAGGCCAGCCATCGCGGCCCTGTCAACTTTGCGCTTCACTGGCCCGACATGCTCACGGGCGCGCTCGCGCGCGAGCTCCATGAAGCGGTACTGGCTGCGCATCAGCGGCTTGCCGTCTGGCCCGCCAGGCTTTACCCGCCGGTAGCGGCCGCTGGGCTCAAGCGCCCAGCTCTTACAGTCGTCCAGGAGCATCGTGCCCAGCACCTCTGAGACGATCCGCTGCCTGATGCGTGGCTCCAGGATCGGGAACATCACCTCCACGCGGCGCTCGAAATTGCGCGGCATCCAATCTGCGCTGGCTAAGAACACCTCGCCCTCGCCAGCGTTTTCAAAATAGAAGACACGCGCGTGTTCAAGGAAGCGATCGATCACCGCACGGACTCGAATGCGCTCGCTGACGCCCGGCACCGAGGGCCGCAGGCAGCAAATGCCACGGACCAACAGGTCGATCTCCACGCCGGCGCGTGACGCTGAGTACAGGCTCGCGATGACGTCGGTGTCCACCAGCGAGTTCATCTTGGCGATGATGCGCGCCGGCTTGCCAGCCGCGGCGTTGCGCGACTCGCGCTCGATCAGGCCTAAGACGGCCTCTTTTAGGCCTAGGGGCGCCACCATCAGCTGACGCCAGCCCTCCGGGGCGCTGTAGCCGGTGAGCAGGTTGAACAGCGCCGTGGCGTCCTCTGCGATGTCTTCCCGTGCGGTAAATATCGAGATGTCTTGGTAGAGCTTCGCCGTTTGCTGGTTGTAGTTGCCGGTCGCGAGGTGCACGTAGCGCTGTAGCCCCGACTTCTCTTGGCGCACCACCATCAGCACTTTCGCGTGGAGCTTCAGGCCGACTAGGCCGTACATCACGTTCACGCCCGAGCGCTCGAGCGCTCGCGCCCATTGGATATTGCTCTCTTCGTCGAAGCGCGCCTTGAGCTCGACCAGCGCTGTGACCTGCTTACCAAGCTCAGCGGCCCGCTGCAGCGCGCGCACCAGGGGCGACTCGCCGCCCGAGCGGTAGAGCGTCTGCTTGATGGCCAACACCTGCGGGTCTTCAGCCGCGCGGGTCAGGAAGTCGACCACCGCTTCGAACGACTCGTAGGGGTGATGCAGCATCAGATCGCCGGCGCGGATCGTGGCGAAGATGTCTTCGCTGTCGCGCAGCGGCGGGACGTACTGCGGCGAGAACGGTTCGTCACGGAACTGCCGCGGCGCCTCACCCTCTACCAGCGCGGAGAGGTCGCTCAGGTGTAGCGGCGCGTCCACCATGTACACATCGTCCTTGGGATCGAGCTTCAGCTGCTTGCACAACCAACGCACGGCGGACTTGGGCGCCTTGCTGGTTAGCGCCAGGCGTACAGCCGCACCTCGTTCGCGGCGCCGCAGCTCCGCCTGCATGGTGAGCAAGAGGTCTTCCGCTTCGTCGTCATCGATCTCGATGTCGAAGTTGCGCGTCACGCGGAACGCGAAATGCCCATCGATGCGCATTCGCGGAAACAACGACTGGACATGGCGTTGGATCAGCGCTTCCAACGTGATGAAGGCGTGCTCGTAGCCTTTCGCGCGGACCTCGAGCAGCCGCGGTAGGCTGGTGGGGACCTGAACCAGGCCGGTGTGTGGGCCGCTGTGCTCTTCTCCCTCGGCGCCTCCGAAGATCACGCAGACGTTGATCGCCTTGTTGCGTACGTGCGGAAACGGATGGACCGGATCGATCGCGATGGGCGTCAGCACCGGGTAGATGTTGCGCACGAAGTGCTTGTCGATGCGCGCCTGCTCATCGGGGCTTAGTTTGTCCGGAGCCACCAGGCCGCGCCCCACCTCGGCCAACGCGGGCCGCAGCAGCTCTGACCAGACGCGATCGCGCTCTGCCATCAACTCGTGAGCGCGCGCAGAGATGAGCGCGAGTTGCTCTACGGGGGTGCGACCATCTGGTGGTGGTTCGTCGACCTCTTGAGAGACTTGCGCCTGCAGGCCCGCCACCCGCACCATGAAAAACTCGTCAAAGTTGCTGCCAAAAATGCACAAGAACTTGAAGCGCTCGAACAGCGGCACCTGATCGCTCTTGGCCTCCTCCAGCACGCGCGCGTTGAACTCCAGCCACGACAGCTCGCGGTTGATGTACAGACTCGGGTCGCCGAGGGAGGTGGGCGACTCGGACGTGGGGAGCTTTGCCAGGGCGGCTGCCAGCGCCAGCTCAGGGGATTCGCTGCTCACTTGCGTCATCTGCTTTCGTTTCCGCCTGCACCCAGACCAAGCTTGGGGTGGAGGGATGTCAATCGGGGCGGGTGCTCAGCGGGCCACGCGCGCGACGCAGTAAAGCACAGGCCGCCTGGGGGTCCAGGGCACTCGCTGGGTCGTCGCTGAGCGCTGGGTCGCGTGGGCTGTCCCGGCCGGTCTGGTGTAGGCTGTGGCCGATGCTTGCCTCGTCGCGTCGTCGGCTGACATGTCTGGTGCTGGTGAGCAGCGCTTGCGTCGCGTGCGACGGTTCACAGGCCGCCGTCGCTGAGCGGCCCATCGCGGACGCGAGCTTTGACGGCGCGACGATCCGTGACGCCGGGGTTGACGGCCAGATCCACGACGCGACCGCGGACGCCGCAGACGCCGACGTGCCTGACGCGCCCGTCCCTCCGGTGCGCCTGGGGATCGAGCCCGTGCCTCGCGCGCCGAGCGACGCGCAGGGTGTCGCGCTGCAGGTCGCGCAGGTCGAGAGCCTTTCAGCCGGTTCTCGCGCCATCAGCGTAGATGTGCGTTGGGATGAGGTGATGGACCCCCAGCTGATGTTGCGCTCAGACCGGCTCGCTCAGCTTAGGGCGCTGAGCGAGCTAGTGCGGCGCGCCAACGCTCGGCTCTCGCTCTGCCTGGCGCTGGTAGACCGGGCCATCGACGCGCGCCCGAACAACTCGTTGGCTTGGAGCTCCAGCCAAGCTCATTCAGCGATTGAGCGGACGATCGACGCGTTGCTGCCGCTGTTCGGCGAGGAGCTGCGCTACGTGAGCTTTGGCCTTGAGGTAGATAGATATTACCGTGCGGTACCTAGTATCTTGCGTGGGCCCTTCGTCGCGACGCTCAAGCACGCGCTCGGCTACGCGCGTGAACACTCAGCGCTCGGCGCTCAGGCGCAGGTCAGCGTCGTCACAACCCTCAGCGCCTGGAGCGCTCCGACCCCCACGCTGCGTTCGCTGCTTGAGCAGAGTGACGTGGCGCTGCTCACCTATTTGCCGTTAGATGACCAACTGCTGGCGCGCCCGGCGTCGGTGGTGGCCGGCGATCTCGACAGCGCGTACGCCGCGATACAAGACGCGGTTGACCCAAATGACGCTGGCGCCGATGCCACAGTAACAGCGCGAGTCAAGCCCATCGTGCTGCACCGGGTGGGCTATCCATCCAGCGCGGAAGCCGGGTCTTCGGAGGTGCAGCAGCAGGCGTTTTACGCGGGCTTGTTTCAAGTGCTCAAGTCGCGGCGAGCGCGCTTTCCGTTTGTCAGCGTTCTCGGGCTAAACGATCCGGAGCCTCAGGAATGTGAGGCATTTCGCCTGACTTTAGGCGTTGATGCGTTGACCTATCCTCAGCGCGCCGAGGCGGCGTACTGCTCCATGGGGCTACACACTAGCGCTGGTCTCAGCAAGGCTGGCTGGGGAGAAGCGCTAGGGGCGTTGGCAACCTTCGCGTTGCCCTAGTAGTTTTAGCGGCGTCGGGGCCTCCGCGCAGCGGACGCGCCCCCAATGCTCAGTCACCGCGGCACTCGCGACACCACACCGAGGGAAAAACATGAGCGGATCCAGCAACACCAGCATGCTCTCGCAGATCGCGGAGATGCAGGACTACGAGCTCTATCGTGACCTTTCCTGGGAGGGCAGTTTCGAGGACTACCTGCAGATCGTCCGTGAGCGGCCACAGGTCACGCGCAACGCGTTTCAGCGTGTGTACGACATGGTGATTTCTTACGGAACCGAAGAATACATCGACAACAAGAAGAAGCTGGTCCGTTACAATTTTTTCCGCGATGAAATGGATGGCGGCAAGGACGCGGTCTTCGGCTTAGACATCCCGCTGATGCGCATGATGAGTGTGCTGAAGGCGGCTTCGCGAGGCTATGGTCCCGAGAAGCGCGTCATCTTGCTTCACGGGCCGGTCGGCTCTAGCAAGTCGACCATCGCGCGCCTGCTCAAGAAGGGCCTCGAGGCTTACTCCCGTACGCCAGACGGTGCGCTGTATACTTTTCGCTGGGTTAATCTCGCGCAGACTGGCCTGGCGGGGCTCGACGAGGCGGAGTTCCCCTCCCCCATGCACGAGGAGCCGCTGCGGCTGATCCCGCGTGCTTGGCGCGCGGAGTCCATCCAGCGCCTAGGCCTCGGCGATGAGCGCTTCAAGGTCGTGGTCGACGGCGATCTCGATCCGGCGAGCCGCTTCATCTTCAAGGAGCTGATGCAGCGCTACGATGGCGACTGGGCCAAGATGATCGCTGAGCATATCCGGGTGACACGCCTGATCCTGAGTGAGCAGGACCGCATCGGGATCGGCACCTTTCAGCCTAAGGACGAGAAGAATCAAGACTCGACGGAGCTCACCGGCGACATCAACTACCGCAAGATCGCGATCTACGGCTCCGACTCTGATCCGCGCGCGTTCAACTTCGACGGTGAGTTCAACATCGCCAACCGCGGCATCGTGGAGTTCGTCGAAGTACTCAAGCTGGACGTCGCGTTCCTCTACGATTTGCTCGGCGCGTCTCAGGAGCACCGCATCAAGCCCAAGAAGTTCGCGCAGACCGACATCGACGAGGTGATCATCGGGCACACCAACGAGGCTGAGTACAAGCGCCTGCTGAACAATGAGTTCATGGAGGCGCTGCGCGACCGAACCATCAAGATAGACATCCCCTACATCACGCGGCTCTCCGACGAGATCCGCATCTACGAGAAAGATTTCTCTGCGGAGAAAGTACGAGGGAAGCACGTGGCGCCTCATACCCTCGAGGTCGCCGCGATGTGGGCGGTGTTGACTCGGCTCGAGGACCCCAAGAAGCACAACCTCCAGTTGGTCCAGAAGCTAAAGCTGTATGACGGAAAGGTGTTGCCGGGGTACACCCAGGACACCGTCAAAGAGCTGCGCAAGGAGAGCAAGCGCGAGGGGATGGAGGGCGTGAGCCCGCGCTATGTGCAAGACAAGATCTCCAACGCGTTGGTGGCCGACACGGGGGAAGGCACCATCAACCCGTTCATGGTGCTCAACGAACTGGAGAAGGGCCTGCATCACCACTCGCTGATCACCGGCGAAGACGACCGCAAGCGCTACCGCGAGCTGATCGGCGTGGTGAAGCGCGAGTACGAAGACATCGTGAAGAACGAGGTTCAGCGCGCCATCAGCGCCGACGAGGAGGCGATCAACAAGCTCGCAGCCAATTACATCGACAACATCAAGGCCTACGCGCTCAAAGAGAAGGTCAAGAACCGCTACACCGGGCAAGATGAAGAGCCCGACGAGCGCTTGATGCGCTCGATCGAAGAGAAAATTGACATCCCTGACAGTCGCAAGGACGACTTCCGCAGGGAGATTATGAACTACATCGGAGCCCGCGCGGTCGAGGGCAAGAAGTTCGATTGGCAGACCAACGATCGCCTCCGCCGCGCGCTTGAGCTGAAGCTGTTTGAGGATCAGAAGGACAGCATCAAGCTGAAGACCCTGGTCAGCGCGGTGGTTGACAAAGAGACCCAGGAAAAGATCGACATCATCAAGAGCCGGCTCATGCGCTACTTCGGCTACAACGAGGTGA
>CAZKDY010000006.1:164187-255674 GCA_964551615.1 uncultured Polyangiaceae bacterium | reverse complement strand
GCGCTACCAAACCGAAGGATCTTGAAGAAATGGCCAAGCAGTCCGTGGACTCGTTCTCCACCCGTACCGATCTCTCTGTGGGCCCCAAGCAGCTGGCCTACTACAGCCTCCCCAAGTTCGCCGAGTCGGCGGAGGTTGACATCTCACGTCTCCCGTTCTCGCTCAAGATCCTGCTTGAGAACTTGTTACGTCACGAGGATGGCAAAGCGGTCACCAAGCAAGACGTGCTCAGCCTCGCCAAGTGGGATCCAGGCGCTGCTCCCAGCACCGAGATCGCCTTTCATCCCGCGCGCGTGGTGCTCCAGGACTTCACGGGCGTGCCAGCGGTCGTTGACTTGGCGGCCATGCGCGATGCCATGGCGGAGATGGGCGGCGACCCGTCCAAGATCAACCCGCTCTTTCCATCTGAGCTGGTGATCGATCACTCGGTTCAAATCGACCATTTCGGGAGCGGCGACTCGCTGACCTTGAACACCCAGCTGGAGTATTCCCGCAACGCGGAGCGCTACCAGCTCCTGCGTTGGGGCCAGACCGCGTACGACAACTTTGAAGTGGTACCTCCCGGAACCGGAATCGTGCACCAGGTGAACCTAGAGTACTTGGCCCGCGTGGTGTTCGAGAGCGAAGGCGTGGCCTACCCAGACAGCCTGGTGGGCACGGACAGCCACACCACGATGATCAACGGGATCGGCGTGTTGGGGTGGGGGGTCGGCGGCATCGAAGCTGAAGCGGCGATGCTGGGTCAGCCCATCAACCTGCTCGTGCCCAACGTGATCGGCTTCCGGCTCCACGGCAAGCTGCCAGAAGGAGCGACCGCTACTGACCTCGTGCTGACCATCACGCGGCTGCTCCGCGACCACGGCGTGGTCGCTAAGTTCGTCGAGTTTTACGGCGAAGGCTTAGACAGCCTGCCGCTGGCGGATCGCGCGACCATCAGCAACATGAGCCCCGAGTTCGGCTCAACTTGCGCGATCTTCCCCATCGATTCCCAGACCCTAGACTACGTGAGGTTCAGCGGGCGCTCGGAGGAGTCGGCGCAGCTGATCGAGGCGTACGCCAAGGCCCAGGGCCTGTTTCGCACGGAATCAAGCCCTGACCCGGTGTTCACGGCGACTTTGTCCCTCGACCTAAGCAGCGTGCGGCCGACGATCAGCGGGCCCAAGCGCCCCCAGGACAAAGTGCTGCTAGCTGAGTCTGCCTCGGCCTGGGACAAGACCCTAGATGAGTTGCTGGTGGCGACCAAGCAACCCCCTGAGGCGAAGTCGAAGCAGGTCATGGTGAAGCTCGGCGACGACGAGGTCGCGATCGGTCACGGAAACGTGGTGATCGCCTCGATCACGAGCTGCACCAACACCTCGAACCCGTCGGTCATGATGGGCGCTGGGCTGCTCGCTCGTAAAGCGGTCGCGCTCGGGCTCAACGTGAAGCCCTGGGTCAAGACCAGCCTCGCGCCAGGCTCACGCGTCGTCACCCGCTACCTGGAGAAGTCTGGGTTGCTCACCGATCTGGAGGCCTTGAAGTTCAACGTCGTCGGCTACGGCTGCGCCACCTGTATCGGAAACAGCGGTCCGCTGCTGGAGCCTGTGAGCCAGGCGATCCGCGCCGAGAACCTGGTGGCGGTCAGCGTGCTGAGCGGTAACCGTAACTTTGAGGGCCGCATCAACCCCGACGTCCGCGCCAACTACCTGGCCAGTCCGCCGCTGGTGGTGGCCTACGCGCTAGCTGGCCGCATGTCCTTTGACTTCGCGAGCGAGCCGCTTGGTCAGAACAAGCAGGGTAAGGATGTTTTCCTTAAGGATATTTGGCCATCGTCCGCTGAGGTCCAGGCGGTGCTCGCCGCCGACCTAGATCGCGAGATGTTCACCGGCGAGTACAGCCATGTCTTCGCCGGGGATGACCGCTGGGCCGCCATCAAGATCCCAGAGGGAGATCGCTTCGGTTGGGACCCAGAGAGCACCTATGTCCGGCGCCCCACGTTCTTTGATGGGCTCGCGAAGCAACCAGCGGCGCTGCGCGATATCAAGAGCGCCCGCGTCCTCGCCATGTTGGGTGACTCGGTGACCACGGATCATATCTCGCCGGCTGGGTCGATCGCCGAAGACTCCCCAGCAGGCCTGTACCTGAAGCAGCACGGCGTCGCGAAGAAGGACTTCAACTCGTACGGCTCCCGCCGTGGCAACCACGAGGTGATGGTCCGCGGCACCTTCGCGAACATTCGCCTGCGGAATCAGCTCGCGCCAGGCACCGAAGGTGGCTGGACCCGCTACCTGCCAGGCGGGGAGAAGCTCAGCATCTTCGACGCCGCGATCAAGTACAAGTATCAAGGCGTGCCCCTGATCGTGCTCGCCGGCAGGGAGTACGGCTCCGGCTCGAGCCGCGACTGGGCCGCTAAGGGTACGTTCATGCTAGGTGTCCGCGCGGTGATCGCGCGGAGCTACGAGCGCATCCATCGCTCGAACTTGATCGGTATGGGCGTGTTGCCCCTCGAGTTCGTCGACGATCAGACCAGAGAGTCGCTGGGTCTCAGCGGGGAAGAGCTGTTCAGCATCAGCGGCATCGCCGACGATCTGAAGCCGGGCAAGCGCGTGGAGGTGTTGGCCACGCGTGAGGACGGGACCGAGATCAGCTTCCAAGCGGTAGCACGTATCGATACGTTGGTGGAGCTGGACTACTACCGCCACGGCGGCATCCTGCAGTTCGTGCTGCGCCAGCTCGCCAGCTAGCGCTACTTCACCATCACGCCACGCACGATTTGATACCCCACGGAGAGCGCAAAGTCGGCGCCTCCAGTGGGGTTCTTGGGGATCTTGCGCGCGACGCCCAGGTGGGTCTCGTCACCCTCCGCGGCGCTGCTCTCGCCGCTCGGCTTCTTTGAGGTAGGAGCACTACCGGGCGGTCCCTCTGCTGGCAGGTGGTTCTCAAGGTCGCTCTCGCGCACGACGCCGAAGCTCGTGTCGCGCGCGTACGCGGCCTCGACTGCTACGTCAGGCTTGATGCCACGAGCTTGGATCGCGAAGCCACTTGGCGTGTAGTAGCGCATGGTGGTCAGGCGCAGCCCCGCCCCACCTGGCAGGTCGACGATGCTCTGGACGCTGCCTTTGCCGAACGTCGGCGCGCCCACGACCTTGCCCCGCTTCTGGTCCTGTAAGGCGCCCGCGACCAGCTCGGCGGCGCTGGCCGAGTACTCGTTGACCAACACGACGAGGGGGCCGTTCTTTAGCGCGCCGCCAGGTTTGGCCCTGATCTCATCGACGACTTTTTCCCGGTGCCGCGTGGAATAGATCACCCCCGAGGTGAGGAATTCGTCAGCTACGGCGCTGCACTCGTCCACGAGTCCCCCCGGGTTGTTGCGGAGGTCGAGGATGACTCCGTCAAGCTGCCCGCCGCTCAGTTTACGCAGGCCGCCGATGTGCTTCAGCAGCTCTGCGTGGGTCCCGCTCTGAAACGCCTTGATCCGCAGGTAGGCGATGCGCCCGTCCAGCAGCTCCGACGCGACGCTGGTGACTTGGATGACCTCTCGGACGATCGTGAAGCTCATCGCCTTTGGTTGGCCCTTGCGCTTGATCGCCAACACGATCTTGCTGCCCGGCTCGCCGCGCATGCTCTTGACGAGGTCTTCTGTCGCCTTGCCGTGGACGTTCTGACCATCAATGGCGACGATTTGGTCGCCAGGAAGAATCCCTGCCCTTTCCGCGGGGGAGCCCTCGATGGGGGCGATCACGATCACCTGGTCGTCGCGTAGATCCACCTCGACGCCGACCCCGCCGAAGCGACCTTCGGTGTCAGACTGGAACATCCCGTAGTCTTGGGCGGGGAGGTACGACGAGTGCGGGTCCAACTCGGCGACCATGCCCTTGATCGACCCTTCGAGGAGTCGGCTGCGATCCACCGGCTCGACGTATTCGTTCTCGATCAGCACCAGCACCCGCGCCAGCTGCCCAAGGAACGCATACGGGCTATCACTTTCAGTGACGGGGCCGGCCCACGCGGAGTGAGTAGCGCTGGTCAGCGCGCCGCCGCTGAAGGCGACGCCCGCCAGCACCAGCGTACGCGCCCAGCGCGTCAGCCGGCGCCGGGCACCGCGTCCGCTTGCAGGGCCGCGCGGTGCGCCTCCCTCCACCCCCGAACCTCGCTCGGCGCTGTGCGAGGTGCACGTCGGCGCCGTGTTCAGGTGGCGGGGCTGCCGGTTTGTGGTGGTGGCTCGGGGGCAGCAGGCGTTGGGACTAGCGCTCAATCGCTTCATGATTTGCGCACTACAGCACATGCTCAGGGTCTGGCGCCCTGCATTCCCGCTGCCGCTGTCCGACTGAGGACGCGCGAAGGATGAAGCGGTAGCTCGCGGGGCGACTAGACGGCGCCGGGGTGGTGGCCAGAACCTGATTGATTACGGCGGCCTCAAAGTGATAGTGAGTACGACAAGGAACTGTTTGATTGTGCGCTTCGCCTTCGGCGACGCTGGCTGCGGCGACCGCGGCTTCACACTAGGCCCCGGTCCTTGAAGCCCGAGGCTTGAGATTCTACCACCCCACCTGCGAGCAGCAGAGCACCGAGCCCGATGGCTGCCGCTGGCGGTTGATCTATTCCGAATGCGGTGACCGGCTTCCCAGGAAGACGTTGAAGGGTTGATAGCGATGAGCGAGAACACCTCCAAGGGCAGCGACAAGCGAAAGCAGAGCCTCTATTTTCCAGAGGCGATGCTCCAAGAAATCAAGGACGAGGCCGCGAGGCTCGACCGATCGCTGTCTTGGATCGTCCAGCGCGCGTGGAAGCTGGCTCGCACCGAGATCAAGAAGATCCCGAGCGTCAACGACATCGGTGACGACGAGCCGACGGGGGAGTAGCCGCCTTCGAGCGCGCGCCGCCTGGGCTGTACGCGCCCGCTTGGCGCGGGGGCGTGGGGCGCGCGTCGCAGGATGAACTGGTCGCATGCTTGAGGCGTCGGTTGAAGAGTCGTTCGCGCTGGGTCCCGATGGGACTCGCCTATACGTCCGTCATCGGCGCGGGACCTCGGACACGACCGTCATCCTGTGTGATGGCATCGTGTGCGACGGCTTCATCTATAAGTACCTATGGGACGACGTGGCCCATCCGTTCTCGGTCGCGCACTGGCACTATCGAGGGCACGGCCGCAGCGCGCTGCCACAGGATCCCGACTGCATTTCCGTGGCGGATTTCGCGGCGGATCTAGGCGCGGTTCGCCGGCACCTCGGGGATCCACCAGTTGTGCTGGTTGGACACTCCTATGGAACCCAGGTCTGCCTGGAGGCCTACCGTCAGCGCGCCGAGGGGATCCGCGCGCTGGTGCTGATGTGTGGAACGTTCGGGCGCGTCACACACACCTTCAAGGGCAGTGATTTGCTGGCATCGGTGCTGCCTAAGGTGATCGACTTCGTGGTTGAGCACCCCAAGCTGGCGCGCGCCCTGTGGTCCCGTGTGCCTGCCCGAGTCGCGGTTCGCGTCGCGGTCATGACGGGCGACATGGATGGGGACTCGATCCGCGTTGAAGACATCGAGCCTTATTTCTCTCACGTCGCGCACATCGATTTCCCGATGTTTCTTCAGATGCTGCGGCTCGCGGGCGAGCACTCCGCGGAGGACTTGCTGCACCAAGTGCAGGCCCCGACGCTGATCATCGCCGGCGATCGCGACACGTTTACCCCTGCAGCCTTGTCGCAGACCATGAGCGAGCTGATCCCGAACGCCGAGCTGTTGGTGGTCCCCGGCGGCACTCACGTCGCGCCGCTCGAGCACCACGAGCTGATCGATATGCGCATCGCGAAGTTCTTGGACGAGCACGGCGTGGGGTAGGTGCGCAGCCTGCGCGCGTCAGACTTCACACACTCACTTGCGCATATTGGGTCCGCGGATGGTAGCATACGGCCGTGAATCCAGACACCAAGCTGATCGGGGCTCTCCTCGGACTCCTGGCCCACGATCTCCGCAACCCGCTCTCGGCGCTCCAAAGCAACGCGAGCTTCTTGGAGAGCGTAAACGGCATCGACGGCGACGGCCGCGACGCGATCTCCGATCTGATGGTCGCCTGCGATGGGCTAAACCTCATCATCGACAACCTGGATCTCCTCGGTCGGAGCCTGCGACCGCCAGAGCCGAGCCCGCGACGCGCGCAGCGCGTTGAGGCGTTGGTCTCCGACACGGTTCAACGCTGTGCGCGCCTCGCGGTCAGTCACGGCGTGGACGTTGTCGTGGATTTGCCGGTAGAGCTGAGCGGCGTAGCCGTGGGGAGCCACGGCGACGGCGTGGCCAAGGCCCTAGCGAATTTGCTGCAGAACTCGCTGCAACACGGTCCGTACGGAAGCAAAGTGGTGTTGAGCGCTGAACGGCGCGAGCCCTACGTCGTGATCCGCGTCTTGGACACTGGGACGCGAGTGGACCCTGACTCCGCTGACGTAGCGTTCTCGATGGAAGGTCAGATCCACTCAAAGTCCACCGGGTGTGGGCGCTATGGGCGCGGGCTCGGGCTGTACGCCGCCGCCGAATGCGCCAAGTCTGGCGGCGCGAGCGTCAAGATCGGTAACGGCCCGGGTAATTGTAATTGCTTCGAGCTGATCTGCCAGGAAGCGAGCTGAGTTTGTCGCCGATTGGGGCGGGGCGCGCTGCGGGCGCCTAAGGCTGCAGCAAGCTGACGTCATCAGGCTTACGGAACAGGATCTTTCCCGTCTCCCCAGGGCAACCCCAACAGCTGGAGAAATGCAGGCGCGGCGAGATGGAGTCGGAATAGGCGAACGCGACGGGCCCTGGTTCGTCTTCCATGATGAAGCTGCCGGCCAGGTCGTACTCGTCTTCGGCGATCTGCCGATAGGCCACGATGAAGCTCGTCTTCTTGCCGCTGCGCGCCGTGACCAGCAGGTAGTTGGCGCCGGCGACTGGGTTCCAGCGCAGCGCTCGGACCGTGAACCCAAAGCCCTTGCGATCTCCAGGGCCGCGGCTGACCACGGTGTTGGCCGCCTCGGGTTCGCTGAAGAACACCAAATCCTGAGCTAACCGTGCGGTTACTGGGTTGCTCTTCAGCAGCTTCTCCAGCTGCTTGCCGCTAAGCTCGGCCTTCTGAAAGGGATCGCCAGCCTTGGGTTCGGCGACCACAGCGGCGTTTGGCGGGCCCTTGCAACAGCGGAACCCAATTTCAGCCGAGCCCTGATCGGCGGGGGCGGAGCGCCGCGTCGCGCAGCGGTGGAGCTCGGCCGATTCCGTGCGGCTAGCACCTCGGACGGCGGCGGGGCGGGGCGTGGCGCTAGCCTCTGGATCGATGTCGCTCGCGGTCCATTCTTTTAGCGCAGCCCCAAGACCCAACACGCCGAATGACGAAGCGCACTTACGAGGCTCGTCGCCGCAGCTCGGATCCCACGCATCGCCCGTGGAGAAGCGCGAAGACTCAGGACCGCGGCAGGCGCGCTCCCACTCGAGCTCTGTGCACAGGCGCGCGCCGGCCAGCCCGCACAGCTTGCTAGCCTCGGCTCGTGGGACGTTGGTCAGTGATGGCTTAGTCGGGTCGTTGGGGTAGGGGAGCCGATCGATTGAAAACGCGCCCAGCTCGAGCTGGGCCTGCCGCGGCTCGAGCTGGGGATCACGGCCTGATTCACCTGGTCTGCTGCCCGCGGTGAACGCCCCTGCGGGGATCTCCACGCGTTCGCCCGCCAGGGGGGGCTCAACAGCTGGCCGCGGCGCGCTGCTGCTCGGCGCCGCTGAAGCGCTGAGCGCGGCGTCTTCGGGCGGGCTCTTGTCGGTCTTGCAGCCTGCCGCGCAGCTCGCGGCCACCACCAACCAGGCCAGTCGCCGCCTCCAAGGCGGCGCAACGTCCTCAGTCGGTCGCAGCGTCCTGGCGCCGAGGCAGCGCTGGAGCTGATGGCGCCTCCTGCCAAGTGGCTTGTCGGGTGATGACACACGGGGCAGGTTGGTGGCACACGGCCCGCTTTTCAAGCTCAAGCACCGACAAAGCGCCGGGCAACTGCCGGTGTCGTGGAGCATCGACGCGGCGCGTTGTGTGCTGCATCTGATTGCCGTAAGCCGAAACACTCACTAGGTTTAGCGCCCCCCCACGAGCCTCACTGATGATCCAGCGCAGCATTCGAATTACCGGCAAGATCTTGCAGCTCACCGAGGATCAGGCGCTGCTCAAGCAGCAACTGGCAGGTGAGAGCATCAGCTATGATCCCCAGCGCAAGCTGATCGACAACATTTCCACGGATGAAATTACGCCAGGCTGGGTTTGTTATTATTTCGATGAAACATTAGCGCGCTTCTGTTTGGTGGGCCTGCGTGGCGGGAGCGTCGAGAAGGACGCCGTCAAGTCAGGTGGCTTCGGCGTCATCGTCAGCGGCAAGTCCAAGGGCTGCGGGAGCTCGCGCGAGACCGCGCCCTACTCCGAGCTGAAGGCTGGCATCCAGCTCGTGATCGCCGAGAGCATCGAGAAGATCTACGGTCAGAACTGTCAGAACATCGGCCTGTTGACCTCCACTGATTTCGGCCTGCTCGATCGCATTGCCGCGGGGGAAGAGATCCCGATCGCGGAGTTCACCCGCGGGCTCGATCCGATCAGCGCCCAGATCGTCGAGTACGGCGGGTTGTTCAACTACAACCGCGCGCGCATGGCGGGCGAGGTGACGCCCGCGCCGGTCACTACGCGAGCGCGGCCCATGACGCTGTGCGAGAAGATCATCGCGCGTCACGCCATCGCGGACGCCAAGACAGGCCGCCTCGGGGTGCCCGGGGTCAAACCTGGGGATGCGCTGTTCGTGCGCACCGACGTGCGCTTCAGTCACGAATACGTGACCCCGATGGCAGACTCGCTCTTCCGTGCGGGTTTTGGGGATGACGCCAAGGTGGCTGATCCGGAGAGCGTCTTCGCGTTTCGGGATCACCTGACATTTCTTGAGCTGGTCATGCCTGAGCAGCACAAGAAGATGGGCCTGGCTGAGCAGGCGCGCTCCTTAAAGACAGTCCAGGAGGGCTTCACCGAGCGCCACGGCGTTCGCCTGTATGGCGAAGTGGAGCGCGACGGAAAGACCGTGGGCAGCGAAGGGATTTGCCACAACAAAGTGATCGAGGAGATCGCGCTGCCCGCGGACTTGGTCGCTGGGACGGACTCCCACACGTGTATGGCTGGTGCCCTCGGTTGCTTTGCGTTTGGGGTGGGCAGCACCGACATGGCTAACGCCTGGTTCACGCGTGATGTTCGAGTGCGCGTGCCCGAGACGGTGCGCTTCGTGCTGAGCGGCACCCTGCGGCGCGGGGTTTGCGCGAAGGACGTGATGCTCCATATCCTGAGCCTCGAGCATTTCAAGTCTGGGCGAGGAATTGGCCAAGTGCTCGAGTTCGGCGGCGATGGGATCCAGGCCATGTCGCTGGACGAGCGCGCGACCCTCACCAACATGGCGGTCGAGGCCGGCAGCTTCACGGGCATCATCGCGGCGGACGACGTCGTGCTTGATTACCTCGTGGAAATGCGAGGGATAGATCGGGAGCAGCTCGCTGAGCGCATCCTGCTCCCCGATCCGGACGCCAGCTACGCCGCGGTGTACGACATCGACCTCAGCGCCCTCGGACCCATGGTCGCCACCCCGGGTGACCCGCGCAACGGCGTGCCGCTCGAGCAACTCGGCGCGGAGGTGCGCATCAACATCGCGTACGGCGGCTCGTGTACTGGGGGCAAGAAGGCTGACATGGACATGTACGCTGCCGTGTTGGGCGAGGCGCTCAAGCGCAACCAACGCGTGGCCGAAGGGGTTCAGCTGTATATCCAGTTTGGTTCACAACACATCCGCAGCTACGCCGAGGAGCGCGGCTACATCGACATCTTCGAGCGCGCCGGGGCGAGCTTGGTCGACCCGTCTTGCGGCGCGTGCATCCGAGCGGGTCCGGGTGTCTCGTTCTCACCGGACGAGGTCACGGTGAGCGCGATCAACCGCAACTTTCCAGGGCGGAGCGGCCCTGGCCAGGTCTACCTAGCAAGCCCGTGGGTGGTCGCGGCGAGCGCGCTCGCCGGCAAAATCGTGGCGCCTGAGTTGTGAGCGCACAGGTCAGGTGATAGGCGTGCGCTCCGAGCTCCGCTGCGGCCAGCAGGTCGTCGGGGGAGCCGGCAGTAGGTTCATCGCAGCATGTCAGTGATTCCCGAGGAAGCAGATACGGCGCCCACGCTCTACAGCGTGGGCCCTGAGATGCGCGTGGCGTTCGGCTATCGCCTGTTCGACGCTGAGGACGAACTGGTGGAAGCGAGCGGCGCAGACGATGGCTTCGAAGTGCTGTTTGGCTATGGGCAACTCAGTCCAGAGCTTGAGCGGGCACTCGAAGGCGCGCGCGCCGGGCAGACGCGCAGCGTGCGGCTGAAGGCGGAGCAGGCTTTCGGGCGCCGGGATCCTGACGCGCTGATCGAGGTCGCGCGGAGTGAGCTGCCGGACGGAGTCCAGATCGGTGATGAGCTGGAGGCTGAAAACGAGGCCGGCGAGCCCGTGTTGCTCAAGGTGCTTGAGCTCGAGGCTGATTTCGCCGTGCTAGATGCGAACCACCCGTTGGCAGAGCAAGATATCCGCCTGGAACTCATCGTTGAAGACGTGTGGCCAGCCATGGCTGACGAGCTGGCAGAGGCCGAGGCGCTGATCACGGCTGACAAGGCGCCGTTGTTGGCGGCGAGCAGCTTACTGCGGGGGCGGTCCCGCGAGCCTTAGCTGCACCACAGGCGAGCGGGGCTAAGAGCTCTGGCGATGGCCTTAGCTGGCTGACAGCTGCCGTCCAGCGACGCCACGCGGCAGAAAGCACGTGCTTGCATGTCGGTAGCTAATCGTTATTGTTCGCGGCCCGCGCTAGTCCCCGGCGTCGCACAACCCTCGACGCCAGAGCACTTGGCTGCGCGTCGCGAGCGAGCTAGAGCCAAGTGTCAAACATTGGAGTGCCTGCCAGATGACCGATATCGACATCCTCAAGCTTGACGTTCGCGTTCGTGAGCGACTTTTCCGCAAGGGGCACTTGGCTCAGTCAGAAGTCACCGCTCACCTCGGCACGTTGCTAGACACTGAGGCGAACTGCGAGCCGGTCAGCATCCCGCAGCCCGCGCTGGCACCCCGAGATGATGAAGAGCGCGCACACGAGCGTGAAACCGCCCAGGCAGCCCGCGCGGCGCTCGCTGCTCAGACAGAGGCCAGTCAGCCTGCGCCGGTCCCTGCAGCGAACAGCTTCGTGCGCCCGGCGGCACCACCGTTCAGCGTCGGCGCGTTGGATGACAGCCTGGAGCCGTTAGCGGCGGTCGCGCCGCCCGTTCCCCAGGCCACGCCGCGCGAGGTCCAGGCGGCGCCCGTTTCTGCGCCACCGGTCGCGGAAACCGCGGCGCTGACCCCAGCCGCGCCCGTTGAACCTGCTGCGCCAGTGGCTCCAGAGGAAGCAGCGCCGCCAGTAGCAGCGGCTCCAGAGGAAGCAGCGCCGCCAGTATCCGCGGAGCCAGTAGCAGCGGCGCCAGTAGCAGCGGCTCCAGTGGAAGCGGCTCCAGTGGAAGCGGCTCCAGTGGAAGCGGCGCCGGTTGAACCGGCGGAAGCGGAGGCAGCCTCCGACGCTGCTGCGCCCAGTGAGGCGGCCACGGACGACGGCTGGTGAGTGTGTCTGACGCAGACTTACCCGCGATCGACTTCTCCACGTTCGTGTTGTCCCTGAGCCACTCGGCGCTCGTGCACCTCGGAGACGCGGACGATCCTTCCACAGGTTTGCGTGGGTGCGACTTGTCCATGGCGCGCCAGACCATCGATTTACTCGGCCTTCTGCAGGAGAAAACCCGGGGGAATCTGGATGGCGGCGAGGAACGCGTACTGGAGCAGGTCCTGACCGACCTACGCTTGCGCTTCGTCGAAGTAACCCAGGCAGGTTGAGCGTCCCGCGTGCCGCGTGCTCATTTGGGGTCCAAGCTAGGATTGGATTCAGTGCTGGGCGTGAGGCAAGAGAGGACTTTCCGGTTGTGAAGAGATTGTCGGTGATGCTGGTTGTGGGCGGCCTAGCTGCCGTGGGTTGCGGCCAACGGGGAACCGCGCCGGCACCTAGCGCGAGCGCTTCTCCTGCGCCACCCAGCGTACCTCCCGTGGCGAGTGTGGTGCTTCCGTCGGGCATCAACGCTCCCGCCAGCTTCGCTGACATCGCCGCCAAGGCCGATCCGGCGGTGGTGTTCGTCAAGACGCTAACCGCGGCGAGGGGTTCGCGGCGCGCGGTCGGTCAGGGCCTAGGCTCAGGCTTCGTCTATGATGCGGATGGGCTGATCCTCACCAACAACCACGTCGTCGCCAACGCCGCCGATATCCAGGTGACGTTCGCCACCGATGGCCGCGAGCTGCGCGCACAGGTGGTTGGCCGTGACGCTCCAACTGACATCGCGGTGCTGCGGGTGGAGGCCAAAGGCTTAGCATTCCTGCCGCTCGGCGACTCTGATCAAACCCGGGTTGGTGACTGGGTGCTCGCCATCGGTAACCCGTTCGGTCTGTCTCACACCGTCTCCGCGGGAATCGTGTCAGCCAAGGGACGGACCCGCGACGACGTGAAGGGCCTCGATTCATCGGGCTATTACAACTTTTTGCAGACCGACGCGTCGATCAACCCCGGCAACTCCGGTGGCCCTCTGCTTAATTCCGCGGGGCAAGTGGTCGGGATCAATACCGCCATTCGGGCGCGCGCGAACAACATCGGCTTCGCGATCCCGATCAACATGGTCAAGGAGCTGGTGCCGCGGCTGCTCAAGGACGGTCGGGTCAAGCGTTCGGCGATTGGCATCGTGGTGGCGAGCGTGACGTCCGACGACATCGCGCGCCTGGGTCTAGCTGGGCGCAGCGGCGCGTTAGTCCGCGAAGTGAAGCCTGGCAGCGCGGCTGACCGCGCTGGCCTCGCCGACGACGACGTGATCCTAGAGCTCGACGGCAAGCCGATCGCGGGGCCCGAGCGCTTGCGCTGGCTGGCTAGCGTCGCTGGGGTCGGGACGGGCGTCTCCGTCAAGGTCGCCCGCGGCAAGCGCCAGTTCGACCTCAAGCTGACCTTGGGCGAGCTCCCCGGGCAGGTCGAACCAGAACCGGAACCCGACTTCTTCGACATGCCATGAGGGGGGTCTTGGCTCCTGGCGACCCCCAGTCAGCGCGTCAGCCCACGCTGCGCGGGGGAGGGGCCGTGGTGCAGGGCGTATGCTGAAGCGTGTTGCCTCCGTCAACAGCGTCCACTCACCAGCGGGCGGTTCGTGGGGTCAGCGCGCAGCGGCGCCAGAACTCCGCGCTGAGCGCTGCTGCGGGGGCACCAGCGCGTGGTGATGGCTCAGCCCAAGGGAAAATCGACCGTGATCCAGGTGTCACGGTGGTGAATAGGGCTGCACGCAAGGCGTCCAACCGTGAGGCTCGGCAAGCTGAAGCGGTATACGACAGTGATCTTATCCAACGCGCTCAAACTGGAGACCGAGCGGCGTTTCGTGAGCTGGTTGAGCGGCACGAGCGCCGGGCGTTCGCCATCGCCATCGGCTTGGTGCGCGACGAGAACGACGCGCGCGAGGTGGTCCAAGAAGCATTTCTGCGGGTCCACCGCGGCCTCACCAAGTTCCACGGTGGCTCCAGTTTCTTCACCTGGCTCTACCGCATCGTCACCAACCTCTCCATCGATCTCATGCGCAAGCCCGCGCGCCGTGAGCTTGAACTCAGCGATCGGTATGAGATCAGCGATGAACACGACTCGCCATTCCTGTCACGGATCGACGGTGCAGATCCGCTCGACGTCATCCGGCGCAAGGAAATCGCCGCTCGCATCCAGCTGGCGTTGGATGCGCTTCCCCCCTATCACCGCCACGTTATCCTGATGCGGGAAGTTGAAGGCTTGAGCTACGAAGAGATGGCGAACGCGATGCAGGTCTCCAAAGGCACAATCATGAGTCGGCTGTTTCACGCGCGACAAAAGCTCCAGCGCGCCCTCGCAGACTGCTACACCGAACAGATGGGCAAGCCTGCCGAAGCGCTGCCGCGGCGAAGCAGCAAGTCAGGAGACAACACGTGAGCGAACTGAGCCCACGCCAGCTGATGCAGCTCCACGATGGCGAACTGGACGCGGAGCTTGAGGCAGAGCTGCTGTCAGAGCTGGCGCGGCAGTCAGAGCGTGAGGCGCAGGGCTCTGCTGACCATGAGCAGCAGTCAGCGTGTGCTCCCGCCCAGCTCGAGGGCTTGGAGCAGCTCGGAGACTTCATCCGCAGCGCAGCGCAGGCACACGACAAGTCCACGCAATACACCTCGCTGGCCGATCAGGTGATGGCTGCTCTCGACCAGCCCGCGCTGAAGCTAGTCCCTAAACCCGCTCAACCGAGCCCCCACACCACGCCGCATCAGGCCACGCCGCATCAGGCCGCAGCCGACCAGGCACCTGGAGCAGACATCAAGCCTGCGCAGCCCGAGCGAGGCTGGGTGTTGGGGGTGGGCGTGTTGCTCGCGGCTGCAGCAGCCGGCTTGCTCTGGCTGCAGAACCCCCTCAGCGCCGGGCCGGCAGATGCAACGCGATCGGCGGCCCAGACCACCGAGCAAGCCAGACCTCAAGGCAGCGAGGCGCTAGCACCTTCGGCCGCACTGCCGGCAGGCGAGCACACGGGGCTCTCAGACGCTCCAGTCGCCATTGTGTCTGTTGATTTCGGCGGCAACGACGGGACGATTTTCGTCGTTGGTGAAGAATCGACTCCGGTCGTCTGGCTCGCAGACGAGCTGCCAATCCAGAAAACTAAGATGGGACCCTTATGAGAGCGCTCCGATTCGGCATCGCCGCGGTGGTTTGCTTCTGCTTGAGTTCCGCTGCGGTCCAAGCCGGAGGCGCAACTGCTGAAGGTTTCGGCGCCGTGACGTCGTTGGCTGACAAGCCGGACGCCGACAAAGCCAAGGACGGCAAGGCCGATCCGGATCGTCCGGCGTCGAAGTTCTCCACGGAGGTGCTGGTGCTCCACGCGACCAACACCGGGAAGGGGATCGACAAGCGCATCGGCGAGATGCCTCAGCTGCAGAAGCCGCCCTTCAGCTCGTACGACAGCTATGAGCTGCTCCAGAAAAAGACCTTACCGCTGGTCAAGGGCAAGCCTGAGAGCGTGACGCTGCCCAACAAGCGGGTGCTGCGCACTGAGTTGCTCGAGGTGTTGCCCAAGGACTACGTGAAGCTCAGCGCGTCGATCAACCAGCCGGGAGGTGAGGACTTCTTACCCCTGCTGGAGGTCAAGGCTAAGGCAGGGCAGTCGTTCATCGTCGCCGGACAGAGCTACAAGGGCGGCATCCTCGTGCTCGTCATTCGGGTGATCGCGACGCCGAGTTCCAAGAAATAGTTCCGCACGGTATGGCTGCGGGTGCGCGGAATGGATGACGCCTAGCGGTCGCGATCGTCGGTTGACTTGTCGAGATCGAGGATGCGCGCCCCGCCCACGTAGCTCTTGGTCTCGTAGCGGGTGATCTTGCCGATTTTGCGTACAATTTCGGCCATCCGCTCCGCCTCGGTGATGATCACGCCTGCCGCGTGGAACAGCTGCGACGTGTCATCGAGGTGCCGCCGTAGTAGCTCCGCGTAGCCGATCACGCTGGTGAGCGGTTGGTTGAGCTCGTGGGCGGCTGTCCCAGCGAGCTCAGCGACTATCGACTGACGCTCTCGACTCCTGAGCTCCTCTTGAGCCAGGTTGAGGCGCGCCTCCATGCGCAGGCGCTCCCGCATGTCGGTGAAGATGCCGACGCTCCCGACGGGCACCCCGCTCTCCATGATAAGAGCAGCCGAGAGCTTGGCCTGGATGGGCTCACCGGTCTTGCTCAACATATCCACTCGGTAATCTTCTAGGCGGCCAACGCCGCCGAATTCGCTGCTGCGGATCTTCTGCATCACCTCCCGCGCGACGCCGGGCGGGTAGAAGATCTCGACCGACACCTTGCCGACGACGCTCTCTGCGGTAAACCCAAACACCCGTGACGCGGCCCGGTTGAACAGCAGCACCGTGCCGTTCAGGTCGGCGGACACGATGGCGTCTACTGAGCTGTCGATGACGCGCTCAAGAAACTCCTTGGTCTGACGCAATTCCCGCGCGGTCTGGCGCTCGCTAGTGACGTCCCGAAAGCTGAACAGCACGGCGTCGTCTTCGCCGAGCACCGAGCTGAAGTTCACGCTCAGGGTGACAGTCCCGCGGCCCCGTGTCTTGAGTTCTAGATCCACACCGAGCGGAAACACACCGGATTCGAAGCCGTGTATCAGCTGCTGTGCGTGCTCGCGTTCTCGATCTGCGAGCAGTGATTGCAGGCTGGTCTGCGCGAACTCGCGCTCAGAGAAGCCTGTGATTTCTCGCGCTCGGGTGTTCGCGAACAAGACCGTTCCACGACGGTCGATCACGACCATCCCCTCAGCGGCGCTCTCGAAGAAGTCGGCGTAGCGTTGAAACAGCTGCACCCGGCGCTCGGCCTCGACGCGAGCGGACGTGCTCTGCTCGGTCTCATCGCGGAGCGACTGCAGGATGCGCGCGTTGCGCAGGGCGATCGCCGTGGCGTTCGCCACGGTAGACACCATCTCAAGTTCACGTTCGAAGGCGGCGCCGGGCTGCCGCGAGCGCAAGAACAAGACGCCCTGTGCCCTGCCTTCATGCAGGATAGGTACCAGCGTGAGCGAAGCGAAGCTGAGCGGCGTCTCCTCGCGGCGGACAACATCGAGCAACGGGTGGCTCGACGCGTCGCGGATCACCAGGCACTCGCCGCTGTTTAGTACCTCGCGGATCTCTGGATAGCGATCGAGCGCGATGGGTAAATCCCGGAGCCCCTGATCGTCGCTGGTGGCGACGACGAAGCCCACGTCGCCTTCGCCTGCCAGCACGATCGAACAGCGGTCGACGTTGACCACCTGCGCGAGCCGCTCGACGACTGTGTACAAGATATCACGAATGTCTAGGCTAGACGCCAGCGTGTGGGTCAGCTCGAGCACCATCCGCGCGCCGCGTTCTCGTCGACTGAGCTGCTCTACATACTCACGCATGCGAAGTTGCCCGCGAATACGCGAGACAAGTTCTGCCGCACGGAATGGTTTGCGTATGTAGTCGTCCGCTCGCGACTCGAAGATCTTGCTGATGTCCTCGTCGGAGTCGAGGCCCGTCAGCACGACCACTGGCAGGTCGGGCAGCCCGTGTTCGTCACGGATCGCGCGCAGCACCTCATAGCCATCCGGCGGGGGCATTAGCAGGTCGAGCAACACCAACGCCGGGCGCTGCTCCTTCAACCACTCAAGCGCTCGCGCGCCGTCCGCCAGCGCAACCGCTGCGAGTCCGGCTCGCTCGAGGGTCTGCACCAGGACGTGACGGCTCACAGCGTCGTCGTCTACGACGAGGATCACGCTGTCGGTTGACACTCGCTCAATCTAGGCCGGATCGCCACTCGCGCGCAAACAACTCAATCAGCTGCGCCGCGCTGCTGTGTTGCTATCGGCGAAGCGCGGCGCCGGCTTCGCCGCGGGCGTCGTTTCCGCTCCTGGCTCGCGCGCGCTTTGGCGCGGACTGGCGTGCGTGCCCGCGGACCCGTGCTTCGCGAGGACCCGTGGTAGTCGCTGCCGCGTGTGCGAACAGACCGGCGCTGCGTGCTCGCTCCCGGGCGTCTGCATTCCGCGTGTTGCGTTCCCGGGTGGATGTGGCACACATCGCCCCCCAAACGACGGATCCGCCGCGGTCCGCCGCAGCTCGCTTCAGCCACAGCGAGCCACTAAGCTGCCCGATCCGCAGCCCTCGCCCCATGCCAAGTCGACCGCGCCGTTTACCGCTGTTCGCTGATCTTTCTGCACTCGCGCGGCTGTTCGAGTTCCGAACCGTCTCGCGCTGGGTGGGGCTCGGCCTGCTGGTTGGCGTGCTCTCTGGGCTGACCGCTGCCCTGTTTTACGTCGCGATGCACTGGTTGAAGGGCTTCGTCCTGACCGATCTCGCGAACTACGTGCCGCTGGATCCAGGGGGCGAGCACCCCGTTGGAAACCACGCTGTGAGCGGGCCCGTACGACGCTGGTTGCTCGTGCTTGCGCCAGCGCTTGGGGGGTTGGTCAGCGGCGTGCTGGTGTTCAAGTTCGCGCCAGAAGCCGAGGGGCACGGCACGGACGCGTTGATCGATGCGTTTCACCATAAGCGCGGCAAGATCCGCGGCCGCATACCGCTGGTCAAAGGGCTGGCATCGGTCGCGGTGATCGGCACCGGTGGCAGCGCGGGACGCGAGGGCCCCATCGCACAAGTGGGCGCAGGCATCGCGGCCATGATTGGGCGCGTGCTCAAGCTCTCTGTGCGCGAACGGCGCCTGCTCTTGCTGGCTGGTGCTGCCGGAGGCATTGGCGCGATTTTCCGCACGCCCCTCGGCGCGGCGCTGTTCGTGGTCGAGTGCCTGTACAGCGACGACTTTGAGGTCGAGGGCTTAGTGCCCACGGTGCTGTCGTCGGTCGTCTCGTACTCGGTCTTCACCATGATCTTTGGTGAAGGGAAGATCTTCGCCGTCGAGGCGACCTATGTGTTTCGGCCCTTGCAACTCCCGCTGTTCTTGATCATGGCAGTGGGCGCCGCGCTGATCGGGGTGCTCTACATCAAGGTGTTTTATGGGATGCGCGACCGCGTATTTGCCCCGTTGAAAATACCGCTGTGGAGTAAACCCATGCTGGGTGGGCTCGCCGTGGGCTTGCTCTCGCTGGTCGCGCCCCAGGCCCTCGGCGCAGGCTATGGCTTAGTCCAAGAAGCCCTCACCGGTGGGCATCGCGTGTTTCCGGGCGGATGGGTGGGTGCTGGTGTGCTGCTCGGCCTCGCGCTGCTCAAGGTGCTGACCACGTCGCTCAGCGTAAACTCGGGCGGGTCAGGCGGCGTGTTCGGCCCCTCGGTCGTGATCGGCGGCATGGTCGGCGGAGCCTTTGGACTCGCCTTTCATCAAATCGCGCCTGGTATCGTCACTCAGCCCGGGGCGTTCGTCATCGTCGGCATGGCCTGCTTCGTCGGAGGCGTAGCGCACGCGCCGATCAGCACGCTGGTGATGGCGAGCGAGATGACCGGCTCCTACGAGCTACTGGTGCCGATCATGTTGGCGGAGGTGGTGACGGTGACGTTGATGGGGCGCCACACGCTGTATGAAAAGCAGCTCCCGGCACGTCGGAACTCGCCGGCCCACGCAGGCGACTACGTGCTGGACGTGCTCGACGAGCTCAAGGTGTCGGAGGTGTTCAACCGGGGCCTGCCAGTGCACCCCGTGCAGGCGTCTACGCCGCTAGAGGGGATCTTACGCCAGGCGTCAGAGAGCCGCGGCGCCATTTTCCCTGTAGTAAATGACGCCGACGAGATCACTGGGGTGATCACCCTGGACGCGCTACGCGAGTACTTCTTCGATGAAGAGATGGGCGCCCTGGCCATCGCCGCAGATTTCGCGCAGGCCCACGCGTGGGTTCATCCAGACGACTCGCTCAGCGCTGCCCTCGAGCGCTTCGCGGAGACGGGCTACCCGCAGTTGCCCGTATGCAACAGCGGCCAGCCCAACCAGATCCTTGGCTTGCTCGGCTACGATGATCTGCTGCACGCATACAGTCGCGCCATTGTTCGGCGGCGCCTGGATCCTGACGGAGCTAGCGATCCAGCTGCCAGCATCAGAGCGTAGCGCTAGGCAGGCGGGTCGTCCTCTTGGGGGCTGAGCGGCTGCATGGGTTGGGTGTCCCGTGCCAGCCCGCCAAGCGCCGGGGTGGCGCTGGCCGTGGGTCGGATCGGTTCATGCTGCGCGGTCGGACGGTCGCTGGGACGTGGCTGCGCGGCGCCCGCTGGCAGCGGCATGCGGCTGTCTGCTGCGTCGTCTGCCTCAGTGACTGGTAGCTGGCGCTTTACGATGGGGAAACCGACCGCAAAGACCAGGATGGTGGTGAAGACGCAGGCAAACACCAGCACCGGGAGGCCCTCCGTGCCGGGCACACCAGCCGACATGGGGAGGGTGGCCAGGACACCAGCCGCCATTCCGCGAGGCATCGAGACGGTCATCATCCGCTTGTCTGCTGAGGTAAAATCGCTGCCTAGCGTCCCCAGCAAGACCGCTGGGATGCGCGCGGCCAACAAGCAACCGCCGAGCAGCACCCCAAATACGATCAGGCCCCAAGGTGGACCGAGCATGGCGCCGATGAAGACAAAGAAGAACGACTTGATCATGAACGCCATCTGGCGATGAAAGCCGCGCACGACGGTGTCGAGCTCAACTGGCTCGGCCAGGCCGATCTTCTTTGAAATCGAGCGGGCGTTGCCCAAGATGATCGCGACAGCGAGGATGCCGAGCGCGGCGCTGCCCTCGGCGTAGTCGATGACCACGTACAAGACCAGCAAGGCCGCCAGCGTGATAGGGTAGGCGTGCTCACTTCCGTGAAGAAACCGGAGCAAGAGCAGCCAGACTAGACCAGAGACACCACCCATCGCCAGCCCGATGCCGAAGGACTTCAGCAGTGAGATCGCCGGAGCGGCGGCGCCGCCCGCGCCTTTGAGCAGCAAGTCGATGATGGCTGCTGTGCCGACGACGCAGAAGGCGTCAGTGAGCGCGCTCTCGATGTTGACTAGGTTGGCCAGAGGAGCAGCCAGCCGCGCCTGCGCCATGGCCGGCATGATGATGATAGAGCTCGAGCCGCCTAGGATGGCGCCGAGCAGGACACCGTGGGTCCAAGTCCACGACGCAGGCATGAGGCCCGCGACCTTGCCCAGCATGCTGAGCAGCGCGAGGCACAGGGTCGCGAAGAGAAAGCTGAGCACCGCGAGCAAGCTGGAGCGCGGCGCTGCTCGGCTAATTTCGCTGAGCTTCAGCTTGCTGCCGCCCTCGAACAGCACCACCACCAGGGTTATTGCCGCGAAGAAAGGCGCGATGCTGGAGAGCATGGGCCGCGTAAGTAGCCCGCTCACCGGGCCGAGCACGATGCCCGCCAAGATCAGCCAGATCACATCGGGCACATTGGTGCGCTGGAAGATGATCTCACCCAGCGCACCAATGGCGAATATCCCGGCCACCACCAACAGGAAGAGCGCGACTGGATCCATGCCCGCACTCTAGCCTTCAAGTCTCGCGCGGCGTAATCCTAAGCGAAGCGCCTCCCAGAGCTCGCGTGTGGATCTAGAACCAGCGCGCGGAGGGCACGACGTTTGTCGATGCCAACCACCGACCCCCACAACCCACGGCGCTAGCCGCAGCTCCCGTTGGCCTGACAGCGCTCGCCCGCTGCGCAGGTGGTTGCCCCGCATTTGCACGCGCCAGCGGCGCAGGTCCCAGCGCTCCCCGCGTTGCAGCTGGCGTCGCCGTTGCAGGCGCAGCTGCTGCCAGCGCAAGCGAAGCCTGGGGGACAGGCGTGACCGCAGGCGCCGCAGTTTGCGGCGTCCGTGGCCAGCGCCTTGCAGCCCGCAGCGCAGCACGTCTCGCTCCCACCGCAGGCGCCGCCGCCGTTGCAGCTGCATAGGGCCTGGACACCGTCGGCCTTGCAGCGCTCACCAGGTCGGCAGAGTTGATCCTGGCCGATGCGGTCGCACTCGCAGACGCCGGTCTTGCACTCGCCGTTGCCGCCCGCGTTGCAGTCTGAGTTGGTGGCGCAGCCACAGGTGCTGCTGCCGCAGGCGAAGCCCGACGGACACGCTTCACCGCACGCGCCGCAGGAGCTGGCGTTGGCAGAGACGTTGGTCTCGCAGCCGTTGTCAGCCGCCGGCGCGACGGGCCGGGAGCAGTCGCCCAAGCCTAGGTCACAGCTCGGCGAGCAGCTCCCGCCGCTGCACGAGAGCGAGGCCACCCCGGCGGTGGAGCACGCCCGGCTACACGCGCCGCAGTGAGCGACGTTGGTGTTGGTGTCCGTCTCACAGCCGTTGTCGGCTGCCGGAGCAGCGGGCCTGGAGCAGTCGCCGCGGCCTGGCACGCAGGCCGCGTTGCACAGCCCCCCGCCACAGCTGACGCTGCTTGTTCCTACGGTGGAACATTTTCTGTCGCAGGCGCCGCAGTTGGCCGGGTCGGTGTTGAGGCTGCTCTCACAGCCGTTGTCCGTGCTCGGGGCTGCTGGCGTGGCGCAGTTGCCGAAACCTGTGCTGCAGCTCGATTCGCACAGACCTGAGACGCAGCTGCGCGTGACTACATTTGCGTAAGAGCACGGGCGCCCACAGGCGCCGCAGTTGTCTGCGCTGCTGGCAAGGTTCGTCTCACAGCCATCGTCGGCCACCCCCGAGGCAGGCTGAATGCAGTTGCCGAAGCCGGGGCTGCAGGTCGACGTGCACGACCCCGCCGTGCATTGCCTTACGGCAACACCGGAGTAGCTGCACGCGCGGCCGCAGCTGCCGCAGTTGCTCTCGTCGGCTGCTAGATCCCGCTCGCAGCCGTCGTCAGCGGCCGGCGCGCTCGGCCGGGTGCAGTTGCCGCGGGTACCGGTGCAAGAGGACGTACACAGCCCACCAGTGCAGCTCAGCGCGCTGACGCCCGCGGTGGCGCAGGTGCGTCCACAGGCACCGCAGTTGAGGGTGTTGCTGCTGATGTTCGTCTCACAACCATCGTCGGGCTGCGGGCTACTTGGCGCCGTGCAGTCGCCGAACCCCGGGCTGCAGCTAGGCGCGCACTGGCCGGCGCTGCACTGACGACTCTGTACGTTGCTAGTTGAGCAGCTGCGGCCGCAGGCCCCGCAGTGGTCGGCGTCGGTCGCGAGGGTGACCTCGCAGCCGTCGTCCAGCTGGGGGCTCAGCGGGGTGGCGCAGTCGGCCGCGCCACCCGCGCAGACGGGGGCGCAGGCGCCTGCTTGACATAGCCGTGTCGTGACCCCGGCTGCCGAGCAGCTCCGATCGCAAACTCCGCAGTGATCTGGATCGGTCTTGAGGTTTCGTTCGCAGCCGTTGACGGGGTTGTTATCGCAGTCGGCGTAGCCATCCTCGCACTTGAGGACCTTGCACTCGCCGGCTTGGCAGACACCGGTCGCGCGCGCCGGCGCGCACGCGTTGCCGCAGAAGCCACAGTTCGCGAGGGACGTGTCGGTGTTGACGTCGCAACCTGTCCCGTCGCAGTTGGCGAGCCCCGTCGGGCACGAAGAGAGCGCGCATTGCCCCGTGGTACACTCCCAGTTGCCAGGTGTGTCAAAGCAATCGTTGGCGCAAGACCCGCAGGCCCGCGGATCGGCAGCGGTGTTCGTGTCACAGCCAGTCGCCTCGTCAGCGTCGCATTTCTCGAACCCGACATCGCAGGCGTCCACTGTACACTCAGAGTTTACGCACTGCGCGCTTGCGTGAGGAAGCGTACAGATGCGCTCGCAGGTTCCACAGTTTGATGGGTCGCTTCGCAGATCGACTTCGCAGCCATCCCCGGCGGACGAGTTGCAGTTCGCGAAGCCCGGATCACAGGAGGCGATGCTGCACGCACCAGCGGCGCACGTCGCGGTCGCGTTCGCGGTCTTGCAGGGCGCGCAGCCGGTGTCGGAGCAGCCGAAGTCTGGATCGTTGACGTCGACGCATGTGTCATCACACGCCTTCTTGCCGTCAGCGCAGGTGCCGCCGGCTCCGCCGGCGCCGCCCGTGACCGAACCTGCGCTGCCGCCAGAGCCGCCGCCGCCGCTGCTCCCTGCAGCGCCACCTGAGCCGTCCGCAGACGCGTCCGCTGCGCCTGCGCTTCCCCCACCCCCCGGTCCGCCGTCTCCTTTTTCTGTGTAGAAACTATCGAAGTCCTGGGTGCACGAGGCCAACAAGGCGCAGCAAGCCAGTAATAGGGCGCGCGAGCTCCTGGGCTTGGCGCTCGAGGGCCGTCGCAGCCAGCGGGGGTGGGCTGCCGCCGCTGCTGCTCGTGCCTGATCGGCCCGGGCAGCGGTCGCGCGGCGCTTTAGCGTTCGTGCGTGCATCAGAACCTCCCCGAATAAGCCACGAAGTTGCTGCCGATTTGCAGACCGGCGTTCGCTCGCTCGGTTCGCGCCACCTGGTGGCTGTGTTGATCTAGGAGGTAGAGCACCGCCGCAGCGGTGGCCCCGACCAGACCGACGCCAAGTCCGACGTTGGCGATCGCCTGCTCGCGCCGGCCTCGGTCAACGAGCCCTTCGTTGCCCGGCGGACATGCACCATTCGGGCAGGTGGCTTCGAGCTCTGAGTGAGTTGACTGGCTCATCAGGCCAGCTACAGCGAAGGTCAGGAAGCCAGCGCCACCGACGCCTGCGGCGACGTACGCCATATTTAAGTAAGGCGGCTGATCTCCCCGCGGATCTGGGTCGGGCCGCGGCCCGTCAGCCGCTCGTCCGCCGCTGCTCGGCGCTGCGCTGTCCCCCGCCGCGCGGCCTGGTTTGGTGCTCAGCCACGGCACGATATCGGCGGGCCCCTCGACCGGACTGGTCAGATCCAGGGTCACCGACTGGGGAACGCCGACGCTGGCTTGCACGGCTTGCCAGGCCCTGCGCCCGCCCGGGAGTCGCGCTACGACGTGCACGGTGCCCGGTTCGACGGCGACCCCCCGCCACAAAATCTGTGGGACCTTGCGTTGTCCCACCCACACCTCAACGGCGGTACCGTTCTTGATCTCGATGCTCAGCGACGCCACGCGTGCTCGCAAGTCCTTGAGCTCGCGCTCTGCTTTTTCGGCCGTGGAGGCGTACTTGGGCATGCGCTCGGCGAGGTGCGCAGCGTCGCGTTGGGTTTGAGCCATTTGCTCGAACGCCGCCGTAAGATCGCCGGACTCGCGCAGCGCCCGCGCGTACATGAGCCTAGCGTTCGGCGACGCCACCACGCTGAGCGAGGCCCCAAAGCCTTTTGCGGCCTGACTGAAGCGTCGGGCTTCGAAGTCCTTAACCGCGCCAGCGTACTCCGACTGCGCTCGCGCTAATTCGTCGGGGGTCGCTTGCTCCGGGGAAACGCCTTCAGCGCGAACTGGTACCGCGAGGAGCTGGAGGCCCAGGGCGAGGCCGCAAGCCAGCCGCCAGTGGCTAAGCAACCGACGCGGCTCAAGCGCTCGCCTAGGTCCCGGGCGTCGCGTCGGCGCTTGCGCCAGGGCTGCGTTGCCCCCATGCGCGGCCAGGGGGTGCCACGGAGTGGTGTCGCGAGTAGCTGAGTCCATGAACAAGCAAGTTTTCGGCGCCGCCAAACCCCCGGCTCACCTTTGAGCGCCGGAGGTGAGAGCTGGGAAGGCGGTACCTTTGCGGAGGCAGAGGTAAGCAAGAAGACCGTCGCTCTGGCATATGGTGCCATAGACCAGCTAGCGGATGCACCAGTGGTTCGCTAGACGCAGGTCGAACCCCCCTACGGCAACGCGCGCGTAGACTGCACGTCCGCGGAGGCGGGGACTAACGACGAGCGGGGCCTTGGGGTGTCCACGGTGTGCGCCCACCGGCGTGGATGTCGTTATTGCTAGCGCTGGTTTCGGTAGCTAGATGCGGCTATAACCAGCGGGTGAGCCGAGCGCGCCCAGATCCCAACTCGCCCAGTCGCGCGGCGGCAGCAGCGGCGGGGCGCGCTTCGGGGGTGCCAGCCTCGTCGCGCGAGGTCGCAGGGGGCCACGAACCGCCCGCAGCGTATGAAGCGGCAGACGCGGGTCCGTCCGTGGTCGTGAAGGAGCCAGGGACTGAGCGCTACGCTGGCCTGTATTCGGACGCCACGGTGGTCACGCGCCGTCGCGCGCAGAGCCTCCCAGACGGACACCTCCCGGTCCAGCGCAAGCGCTGGACGGGGTACGTGGTGTGGGGCGTGGTGGGACTAGCTGCCTTCTTGCTTGGCGGGGCGCTGAGCCAGCTGCGCAAGTCTGGCGGTACGGGGACGGTGGTGGGCGCCGCGAGCGTTCGCGGAAACCTGCCAGCCGGCGCACAGCCGCCAGCGCCAGCCGCCGCGGAGCCGCACCTCGCGGAGCCGCACCTCGCGGAGGCGCAGCCTGGCAACGCAGCGCAGCCTGGCAACGCAGCGCAGCCTGGCGAGTCGCCCGCGCCAGAGCAGGCCGAGGTTCCGGTGATTGACCCCACCGCGTTGGAGCAGCTCCCGCCTGAGGCCAAGCTCAAGAGCCCTCGTCCGAAGGCACCGGGCGGGCACGGCGCGCCAGCCTCGACCAGCAAGCCTAGCGCGCCGACGCAGGCGCCAGCGTCACCCAAGCCTGCTGTCGCGCCAGCTAAAGATATCCCTGCAGAAATCTAACTCGGCGGCGCTCGTTTCGGACTCGCGGCGCGCGTCACCTGAGCTGGGTATGCACCTCGCTACCAGCGCCTGCCTTCGGGCGCGTTGCGCAGCGGCACCAGATCTCCCCGATAGTCCAGGTTGGGGATGCGCGCCGACTGCTCAAAGTACAGGCGCTTCATGCGCGCGAACTCGGGCTTATCAGCCACCAGATCGCGGCGCTCGTATGGGTCCTCGACGACGTTGAACAGCCAGAAAGCCTGGTCATCACCTGCCGCCAGCAGCTTCAGATCGCCGTCGATCACGGCCCGCCTGCGATCTTGTAGGTTATCTCGAGTGAGGTCGGCGACCACGATACGCCGCGGCGCTGCGGCGCCGCGCAGCTCAGGCACCAGGCTCACGCCCCGCATGCTCTCAGGCGCCTGGTAGCCCATGAGCTCTAAGACCGTGGGAGCCAGATCGATGTGACTGCGTGGTTCTGGGATCCGTCGCGCTATGCCGTGCGGTAAGCGGATGAGTAGTGGAACTCGAATCAATTCTTCCCACAGCTCGTAGCCGTGCTTGAGGTGACCATGCTCACCAAAGCACTCGCCGTGGTCTGCGCTCACCACGATGGCCGTGTCATCTTTGGCTCCGCTGGCGTCGAGCCAGTCGATGAGCTCACCGACGTAGTGGTCGGTGTGCTTGATTTCGGCGTCGTACAGATCTCGAGGTTTGGAACCGAACGCGGCGTCCTTGTGCGGCACATAGGGGCTGTGCGGATCCATGAAGTGCACGTAGCCAAAATACGGTCTTCCGCTCTGCTTCGCGGCGCTGCGCGCGCTGGCCAGCTGTGTCTTGGCGAGCTCGACTAGGCGCGCGGAGGTGATGTTCTTCTCGGACGTGTTCTTGAGGAAGGTGCCGCTCAGCACCTGGTGGTCTGTCACGCCTTGGCTCAGGCCGCTCTGCGGAAAGAAGTAGGCGTGCGCGTGGCTCCCGAAGCTGAAGCTATGGTTCTCCGTTAAAATTTCTGCAAGGAAAAGATTTTCAGGGTACCAGTGCGTGAAGAAGTAGCCGTTGCGAGCCATCGCTGACGGATACCTGCTCGCCAGGAGCGCCGCGACAGATCGCGCGGTGGTGCTGGAGACGGCGTAAGCGCGTGAGTAGCTGACGCTCACCTTCTCCAGCTGAGCGAGGCGGGGCGCGATGTCTCGTGGATAGCCCGCCCACGGCATGTCCCAGCGCATGCTATCGACCAGAATCAGCATCACGTTCAGCGGGCGGATGGGGGCGGGGGGAGGCGCTGGCTTGGCGGCGGCCGCAGTCGCCGAGCTGCCGCTGCTCGCGTCGCGAGCCGCGCGGTGGTCGGGTTTTGTGCTGGGACCGCGACAGCCTACGGCCGAGATGAACAAGCTGAGCAGCGCCAGACCGCGTCGTGCTTGACGCAGCAGGGGGGCGTTCATTTGGGCTTTACGTTTCCGGTAGGAACCTGGTCGGTGCCTCCCAGGACCTGATACACGGCGCTCGCCCAGCGATAGCCCCCCGTCCAGCTGGGGTGGCGACCGTCGGCCATCCGTGGCAGCTTCAACGCGACGGAGTCGAGGTAGCGACAGTGGCCGAGGTTGGCCTTTAGCACCTGGATGAAGCCGAAGTCTTCTTTCCACGCGGGAGGGCCGATCCACAGGCAAGGACGCCCGCGGGTGTCCGCTACTAGGCGCTTGATGGCGGGGATCCTGCGCTTTGGGTCGCGGTCGAACAGCTCGTTGGAGCCGAGCGAGATCAAGATAACCTGGGGGTCGTACTTGAACATTGCGCTCTGCAGCAGCCGCTGGTTGTCCCACGAGAGCGTGCTCGACGACGTCACGCTCTCGATGAAGTACTTGCGACCGTCGGCTTGAAAGATCGGGCGCAGGTAGTTGCCTACCAACGGAACCATGCTGTCGCCGACGTGGAGCACCCGCTGCGCTCGAGCGGCCGGAGCGCTGCCTGCATCTGTGCGGAACTGGAGAGGGAGCTCAGCGCCCGGCTCGGCGTCCTCGAGATCGCCGGCGTCGGCGGGGCGTGGCTCGGCTAGCGGTCTAGTGCGCAGCGGCGTGGCTTCTCGCGTAGTGCTTGACGGCGGGCCCGCGCTTGCGGCCGTGTCGCTCGGCGCGGCCGCCCTCGGCGGAGCCGGGTTGGCGGTGGGTTCTGGGTCGTCGCAGCCGACGCTGGCGACGGCCAGCGTGAGCGACGCTACGCGGAGCATGTGCAGTGGGCACGAGCTGGACTGAAGGAGCACACGGCATGTTCCCCCAAGACCTACCGTTTCAGGCAAGATCGTTGCGCTGCCAGCGCTCAGCCTGCGAGTTTGGCGGAGACTGCCTTGGGGGCGACGCCGGCGTCTGGCTTGGGCGCGGGCGCGCCGCCGACCGATGCAGACACTAGCTCGTTTGCGCCTCGCGCGAGGCCGCTCTCGCCCAGCGCGGCGCACTGACAGTGAAGTTTCACTGAACTTTGCTCGGTAAACGCGCACAAGTCGTGGTCTCGTGAGCGCGCGTAGCGTAGCGCAGGCCAGCGCAGCGCGCCGCGCTGACGGCGGCCGAAGCGATAATTCAGGAGTTGCCTGAAGCCGCCACGAGGTAGCCGAGTTAGACTCGGCTCGATGCGTTCGCTGTTGATGCTTGGCGTGGTGTTCGGGTTGTCCGCTTGCACTTTGGACCAGTCGGGTGCGGGCGCCCCGGGTGAACGCCCGGATGGCGGAGGCGGAAACCATCACGGCGGGAGCAGCGGCAGCAGCAGCGGGGGCAGCGCTGGCTCTGGGGCCAGCGGCGGCAGCGGCGCGACGGGTGGGGCGAGTTGTTTCCCTGGCCCAGGTGAGAAGGCCTGCGGTGAGCGTTGCGTGTCCGTGGAGGAGCCCGCGTTCGGCTGTAGCGCCGATAGCTGTAGCGCGTGCGTGACGCCCAACGCGAGCTCGCGCTGCGAGCTGGGCGCGTGCGCCATCGCCGGCTGCGCGGCGGGCTACACGGACTGCGCGGGTGGGGCCGCGGACGGCTGCGAGACCAACACCGATCAAGATCCGCGAAACTGCGGCGCCTGCGGGAACGATTGCTTCAGCAACACCACAGCCGACAACTGGCGCTGCACCGCGGGGAAATGCGAGGTCAGCCACTGCCCCGTTGGCTTCGAAGACTGTAATGGCCTGGCCTCAGACGGCTGCGAGGTCGAGCTCGCCACCACAGCTAGCGACTGCGGCTTTTGTCATAACAGCTGCGCGCTCGCCCACGCCAGCGCGGCGTGCGAGGGCGGCGCTTGCGTGGTGTCAAAGTGCGATGACGGCTATGGCGACTGCGACGACAGCGCGCCCAATGGCTGCGAGGCAGATCTGGCAGTTGACGCAAACCATTGTGGCGCCTGTTCCCGAGCCTGCAGTGACACCCAGGTCAACCAGCGCACCTGCGCGGCTGGGGTGTGCACGTCGAGCTGTAACTCTGGCTTCGGCAACTGCGCGCGCCCGGCCGCGAAGGACGCGGACGACGGTTGCGAGACCAACACCAACACGTCGACGTCTAACTGCGGAGCTTGCGGGAGCCCGTGCTCAAAGGCCCACAGCAGCGCGCAGAGTTGTGCCGCAGGGCAATGCACACACACTTGCCAGAGCGGCTGGGGGGACTGCGGCGGACCAAAGCCCGGCGCGACGGACGACGGCTGCGAGGTGAACACCGCCACCACAAAGGAGCACTGTGGGGCATGCGGCAAGGCGTGCTCCACGGCTCATAGCACAGCTCAAACTTGTGCCGCAGGGCAATGTTCCCACACCTGCCAAGGGGGGTGGGGGGACTGCGATAGCCCAAAGCCTGGAGCTACAGACAACGGCTGCGAGGTGAACACGGCCACCACGAAGGAGCACTGCGGGGCATGCGGCAAGGCGTGCTCCACGGCTCACAGCACGGCTCAGAGTTGTGCTGCCGGGCAATGCTCCCACACCTGTCAGGTGGGGTGGGGGGACTGTGATAGCCCTAGGTCCGGAGCGACGGACAACGGCTGTGAGCTCAACGTGAGCGCTGACCCACAGCACTGCGGCAGCTGCACCGTGAAGTGCACCGCGCTCCAGACCTGTAAGGACTCAACCTGCGCCTCAGCGACTGGCGGGACCGGCGGCGGCGGCGCAGGCGGCGCAGGCGGCAGCGGCGCAGGCGGCAGCGGCGCAGGCGGCAGCGGCGCAGGCGGCGGCGGCGCACCGACGGACGCGGGGCCTGGCTGAGCGAGTCAGTGTTGCCGGGCGCGCCACCAGGACCAGCTGGCCCCGCCCCCAGCGCTGGACTTGGTCACGCCGAGCCGGGGGGTGAGCACATCCTCGGTATCTTAACCGTTCAGCGCGAGATCTGACTACTGTCTCGCCATGAGCTTGGAGCGCATCAAGCGGCTGATCAGCCGGTTCAAGCAACAACTCGCGACGCCCCCAGACGAGCGCGGCCTCTGGAGTTATCCGCGGTCCACCGGGCTTGAGCTGTTAGAGTCCATGTTGCGCGCGCGCCACTTGGACTTAGCGGCCCACGAGCTGCGCCGCAGCGGGCAAGGCCACTACACGATTTGTAGCTCGGGTCATGAGAGCAACGCGGTGCTGGGCAGGCTGACTGGTCCGCAAGATCCGAGCATCGTGCATTACCGCTCGGCAGCGCTTCAGCTCGAGCGTGCGCGCCAAGTGCCTAATAAAGACGGCGTTCAAGACATCGCGCTGTCCCTCGTCGCGGCGAGCACTGAGCCGACCAGCGGCGGGCGCCACAAGGTGTTCGGGGGCAAAGATCTGGGGTTGCTGCCCGCGACCAGCACCATCGCCTCACACCTGCCGCGAGCGATCGGGCTGGCGACGGCGCTTGAGCGGGCGACCCGTCTGTCGATTCCACACGGCTACGCTGCGGACTCGATCGTGCTGACCAGCTTCGGCGACGCCAGCCTGAACCACTCGACCGCGATCGGCGCGCTCAACTCAGCCGGCTGGGTCGTTCACCAGCGCTTGAAGCTCCCGCTGTTGGTGGTGTGCGAAGACAACGGCCTGGGGATCAGCGTGCGCAGCCCGACCGGTTGGATAGAAGAGCGCCTGCGCTCGTTGATGCACTTCACCTACCACACCGCTGACGGCACCGATCTGAACCAATGCTACCGCGTGGCATCAGAGGCGGTCCGCGCGTGCCGAGAGCACAGGCGCCCCCAGGTCTTGCACCTGCGCTGTGTGCGGCTGCTCGGCCACGCCGGAAGTGACGTGGACACCGTGTACCGGACCCCGGCCGAGCTGGCGGCGGCGGAGGCTAAAGATCCGGTGCTCCACGCGGCCTGGCAGCTGATCAGGGCGGGGGTGGAGGTGGCGCAAATCGAGGCGCTCGAGCAGCGCGTCGCGGCGGAGGTGCTGGCGGCGAGCGTCCACGCGAAGGCCGCCCCGCGGATCGAGACCCGGGCTGAGGTGATGCGGGCCTTGCTGCCCCGCTCTACTGCAGCGCCCCTACCAGCGGCTCAATTGCCGCCCGGTCTCGCGTCGGAAGACGCGCTGACCTTGGCGCAGGGCATCAACTTGGCGCTGCGCGAAGCGCTGAGCGTGTATCCGGAGGCGCTGGTATTTGGGGAAGACGTAGCCAAGAAGGGCGGCGTCTACGGGCTGACCAAGGGCTTGCTGGCTCAGGCGGGCCCCGCGCGCGTCTTCAACACGCTGCTAGACGAGCAGACCATTTTGGGCATGGCGCTGGGGGCCGGCACCCTGGGCATGCTGCCCATCCCAGAGATCCAATACCTGGCCTACCTGCATAACGCTGAAGATCAGCTGCGCGGTGAGGCGGCGAGCATGAGCTTCTTCTCGAACGGCGAGTACACCAACCCGATGCTGGTGCGCATCGCCGGCTTGGCCTACCAAAAGGGCTTCGGTGGACATTTCCACAACGATAACTCAGTCGCGGTCTTGCGCGACATCCCGGGGCTGCTGCTCGCGGTGCCCACGCGCGCAGACGACGCCTTGGAGATCTTTCGACGCGGCCTACATCTGGCGAAGGCACACGGGCGAGTGGTCACTGTGTTAGAGCCCATCGCGCTGTACCACACTCGAGATCTGTTAGCCGACGGCGACGGGCAGTGGCTATGCCACGTCCACGAAGCAGCGGCCCCTGCCGCAGCTGACGACTTCGCGCGGGCGCGCGTGTATCACGAGAGCGCCAGCGACCTGACTATCCTAAGCTACGGAAACGGAGTCTGGATGTCGCTGCGCGTCGCGGCTCAGCTGCGTGAGCTGGGCATTCAGGCCCGCGTGGTTGATCTGCGCTGGCTCGCCCCGCTACCAGCCCGGGATATTGAAGAGCAGGCTCGCGCCACGCGGCGCGTGTTGATGGTGGACGAGTGCCGCGCGAGCGGGGGTGTCGGGGAGGCGGTGGCCGCGCTGCTGCTTGAAGCCGCCGCCGGCTGGCCCACCGGCCCAGCGGCGGCCGGCCTGCGCTGGAAGCGGGTGACCGGCGCGGATTGTTTTATTCCGCTAGGAGACGCGGCCAATTTGGTGTTGGTGCAAGAGCACGAAATCTTGGCGGCTGCCCGCGCGCTGATGGACTAGCCGCGTGGCAGCCGCTGCGTCGGCTCCAGCGGCGCCTAGCGTGAGCTCATGCAGGGGGCGCAGGGCGCGCTTGCCCCACGGCAGCGAACTGCTCGGCAAAGAACGCCAGCATGCGCTGCCACGCGTCCTCAGCGTCTTCAGGCTGATAGCCCACCCTCATTGGCCCATACTTGCCGGGGAGGGTCGTCAGCCCCGGCTCATGCTCACTCATGAAGCTGTGGCCAGAGTCGGGGTAGAGCTTGACGTCGTGCCGCGTGCCGAGCGCCTCCAGGTGTCGCTTGAGGCGCCTGCCGTGGGGCGCAAAGATCCGATCTCTGCCGCCAAACGACGCGACTACGGGGCAAATGCCAGCCAGCGCCTCCGCGCGCTTTGGGACCGCGCCGTAAAACGGAGCGCTGGCGCGCAGGTTAGAGTTCTTCAGCGCGTGTAGGATGGCGAACCCACCCCCCATGCAAAACCCGGCGACCGCGACGCGCTCGCTGTCGCAGCGAGCTTGCCCTTCTAGGGCTTCTTGCGCTGCCGCGAGGTACTCGAATATCACACCGCGCCCGGTCTGCATCCCGTACACCGCGCGGCTGACGCAGAGCGCCTTGAGCCCCGGGCCGTCGAACAGGTCCGGCGCCAGCGCGACTAGCCCGTTCGCCGCGAAGCGCCGGGTGATGCGCTCGATGTCCGCGTTGAGCCCCGTGATCTCATGCAGCACCAAGACCCCCGGCGCGTGGGTGAGGTCCGTCGGCTCAGCCAAAAACCCCCGCATCAAGTGGCCGCCAGGCAGCGTGATGGCGATCGCTTGCTCCCGGATCGGGTGGGGGTGGGTAGCTGTGCTCGGCGCCGCGGGTGATGGCATCGCGGACTAGAGTACACCGCCTTCAGGGCAGAGGCTGGAGTTCGATGAGCGGATCGCCGAGCTCGACGTCGTCGCCGTCACTCGGGATCACCCGCAGCACCTTGGCGCGCGCTGGCAGGCCGTCTCCACTGAACAGGATGCGGTTGAAGGTCTTCATCACCTCGAGCAGACACACCGCCGCGCCGGCTTCGATGCTCGACCCGACGTTCACGAACGCTGGCGCGTCGGGGCTCGAGCGCACGTAGAAGCGCCCGGAGGTAGGGGCGCGGAACACCAGGCTGGCTGCGCCGGCCTCACCCGCCTCACCCGTCTCGCTCGCTGAGCGCGCGGCGACCGTCTGGCCGCTGCTCATGGGCGCTAGCTGGCAAATGGGCGCGGCGTAGTCCAGCGCGAGCTTGGCGGGGCGAGTGAAGCGCTGCTCACCCGAGACCACGCCGTGGGTGCCCGCGGGCGCGTCGACGCGATACAGCCTGCCGAGCACCTCAAGCGTGCCGATGCGTTGCCCTCCGGTAACGAGCTGGCCCGGCAGTGGTGCGTCACGTAGCCAACCAACTCGCGGTGAGCGCAGCTCAAAGCCGCCGTCCGCTAGCGCGGCGCTGAGCGCGGTGAGCCGATCTTCTGACTTGCGGCTGCTCATCAGCGCACCTCCTGAACTAGCACCGCCAGATCGTGGAGCGACCAAATGCGCGGGTTCTTGATGCGCCGGCTACCCGTGTTCTGGTAGCTCGCTTCGAGGAGCATCTCTAGGTAGGCCCGCAGCTCAGTGACTGAGATGATCTCGTCTGTGTCTAGTTGCCGAGCGGCAACGTACGGATCCATGTCGCTCTCGATGCGCTGCTCGACCTGCTTCATCCCGGCTTCAATGCTGGCGCGCTCGGCAGGATCAGCGCTCACGATCTCGAAGTCGTCATCGAGCTTCGTGTTGTAGGCGGCGATGGCGAGGGTCCGGCCCTCCATCACGCTGAGCCGAGAGATCGGGGTAGAGAGCTGCACGACGGGGTCGTAGGGCAGGCCACTCATCGCGTAGTAGCCTGCGCCGGAGGCCTTACGCAGCAAGACCGTGAACATCGGGACGTCGTTGGTCGAGTTGGTGTAGATCAGGCTTGAGCCGTAGGCGAGCAGGCCCTGCCGCTCTGCTTCCAGCCCGATGTCGAAGCCAGAGATGTCCTGTAGCCAGATCAGCGGGATGCCATCGGCGTTGCAGGCCCGTGAGAAGGCGGCGATCTTGGCGATCCCGGCTCGATACAGGATCGCCGATGGGCGCTGCTTGCCTGGCTGCTCGGGATCACCGACCAGCCCTTGGCGATTGATCACGAAGCCCGCGTAGAGGCCCGCGACGCGCCCGACGCCACAGATCATCTCTTCGCCCACCTCCGGCAGCACCTCCCAGAACAAGCTCTGATCGCAGAGCCGCGCGAGGACCTGGTTGGCGTCGTAGGCCACGCGGTGATCCGGCGGCAGTAAGCCGAGCAGCTCTTGGCTTGGCTCCCGCGGCGGCACACCTCCGCTGCCCCCGCGATAGAAGTCCACCGCGCTGCTCGGCAGGCGCTGCACTTCGCGCCGCAAGCACTCGATCAGCACCTCATCGTTCGGGACCCGGATGTCTGCGCAGCCGCTCTGATGCACGTGGACCTCTGGACCGCCGATGCTGAGGCTGGTCATCTTCTGGCTCTTGGCGCCCTTGATCAAGGCCGCGCCGGCGATCACCATGTAGGCTTGCTCGGTCATGTACACGCGGTCGCTGATGATCGGCATGTAGCCGCCCCCAGCGATGCAGTCGCCGAAGACCCCAGCGATTTGCGGCACGCCGCTGGCGCTGAGCAGGCTGTTCATCTTGAAGATATGGCCGGCGCCGCGCGCGCCAGGGAAGCTCTTTGACTGTTCCGGGAGGAAGAGACCGCTACAGTCGACCAAATACAGCGTCGGGATACGCAGCTTCAGCGCCATGGTCTGAGCGCGCTGGATCTTCTCCGGTGTGCGCGGCCACCACGACCCCGACGCGACGGTGTTGTCGTTGGCGATGACCATACACCAGCGCCCCGCCACCAGCGTAAACGCGGTCACCACGCCGGCCCCTGGCGACTTCAACTCACCAGGGAACTCCTCGCCGTAGTTGACGAAGGTGCCGACCTCGAAGATGCGTGTCTCGGGATCTTTGAGCTGCTCGATGCGCTCGCGCGCCGTCAGCTTACCCTTAGCGTGCACGCGCTCAACGTACTTTTGCCCCCAGCCAGCGGCCACTTCCGCGCGGCGCTCTGTTAGTCGAGCATCTAGCTCGGCCGCTCTGCTGATGTTCTGTGCGTACGTCTCGTCGTCGAGCGCTGTCGCGCGCGCGGCGCCGATGGGAGTTAGGGGGACGTGTGCCATAGGTGCGGTCGATGGGGTGGACGGTCAGCTCGCGTAGCCGGGTACGCTCGATGTGTCGTAGCGGTTGTGTTGGAAGGCGTCGGAGGCCAGCACGGCCTGGTGCATCGGCACGGTGGTCTGGATGCCTTCGCAGCGTAGCTCGCCCAGCGCGCGGAGCATGTTGTCAATGGCCTGAGCGCGGTCCGCGCCGCCGGCGATGAGCTTGCAGATCAGGCTGTCGTAGTGGGGCGGGATGACGTAGCCCGACTCGACATGGGTATCCACACGGATAGAATGACGGTCGCCCGGCGTGGTCGCTGGAGCTCTCCAGAGCGTGATCTTCCCAGGCGATGGCTTGAAGCCCTGGCTCGGGTCCTCTGCGTTGATTCGACACTCGATCACGTGGCCGCAGAGCTTGACATCGTCTTGACTGAAGCTGAGGCGGTGCCCTGCGGCGACTAAGATCTGTTCGCGCACCAGGTCGACGCCGCTGCGCTGTTCGCTGACGCTGTGCTCGACCTGCAGCCGCGTGTTCATCTCCATGAAGCGCAGCGTCGGCGCTGGGCTAGCTTGGTCTCGCGCGTCCGGGTTCAGCCACGGCGCTGGAGCGTCGCCAGCGTCCAGCAGGAACTCCAGCGTGCCGGCGCCGACGTAGCCGATGTCACGCACCGCGGCGACCGCGCTCGCCAACGTGCGCTCGCGCAGCGCGGCGTCGAGCACCGGCGACGGCGACTCTTCGATCAGCTTTTGGTGATTGCGCTGGACGCTGCAGTCACGCTCGCCCAGGTGGCACACGTTTCCGTAGCGATCCGCGATGATCTGGATCTCGATGTGCCGGCCGCCCTCGATCAGCCGCTCCAGATACACCCGCGGGTCTCCGAAGAACGCTTGGCCCTCGCGCTGCGCGTCGTGAAACGCCGCCTCGACTTCGGCCAAGTCACGGATGATCTTCATGCCGCGCCCGCCACCCCCGCTCTCTGCTTTGATCAGGCACGGCAGGCCCACGCGCTCGGCGACGCGTCGTGCGTCGGCAGCAGAGACCAGTGGGCCGTCGCTGCCCGGGATGAGCTCTAAGCCTGCCGCGCGCATGGCGCGCTTCGCTGGGCTCTTGGTGCCCATCAAGTGCATCACGTGGGCCGGCGGGCCGATGAACGTGACGCCGTGGGCCTCACACAGGCTGGCGAACTCGGCATTTTCCGCAAGGAAGCCCCAGCCCGGGTGCAACGCGGAGCAGCTCTCCAGCTTGGCGGCTTGAACGACGCGCTGTGGATCGAGGTAGCTGTCAGAGGCGCGACCCGGTCCGAGGCACACGCTGCGTCGTCCGCGCAAGTAAGGCGCGTGGCGATCGGCCTCAGAGAACGCGAACACGGGCTCGATACCCAGCGCGTCGCAAGCGCGCGCGACGCGCACAGCGACCTCCCCGCGGTTCGCGATCAGCAGGCGGTGAAACAGCTGGAGCTTTGCCATGGCGGCAGGACACTAGTGTCCTGGTCGGTAAAATTCCAGGCGCTTGCCGCCCACCTGCGGGGCCTAGGGGCCGCGCCTAGGCTGGCTCGTTGAGGGCGTCGGTGAGCGCGCGCTTAAGTGACGCTTCTGTGTATGGCTTCTGCAGGAAGCTGGAGACTCTGGCCAGCGGCAGCGCGTCGGCGAGGCGTTCACGCGCCTCTTGCTCGGTGTAGCTGCTGCTCAGGACTAAACGCAAGTTGGGGTAGCGCTCGGCGATGGTGGCGAGCAGCCGCGGCCCGCTCGGAGCGGCCAGGGTGACGTCGAGCAACACCACGTCGACCTTCGCCTCGGGGCGCTTTAGCAGGTCGAGGGCCTTCTGATCGGTGTCTGCGGTCAGCACCCGAAACCCGACCCGCGCGAGCTGCTCTCGGGTGACCTCCAGCATCAGCGACTCGTCGCCGGCGATCAGCACGCAGGCTCCAACGTGAACACGGGGAGGCTGGGTGGTGGCGCGCCTCGGCACGCTAGACGGTGATTTGCTGCCCGGAAAAAAGATGCGAAACAGCGTCCCCGAGCCAGGAACGGTGTCGATGCGCAACGCGCCGCGGTGTCCACGCACGATGCCGAGCGTCGCCGCCAAGCCGAGGCCGCGGCCTGTAGCCTTGGTGGTGTAGAAGGGGTCAAAGATCTTGGTGCGCGTCTCCTCGTCCATGCCGCAGCCGTTGTCGCGCACTTCCAGGCACACGTAGCGCCCCTCTGGCAGGCCTTCGTCGAGGTAGGTCTGTTGCAAGAAGCCGCGATCTACATCGACGAGCCGCGTGGAAATAAACACATCGCCCGGTTCACCGTTGAGGGCGTCGGAGGCGTTGGTGATCAGGTTCATCACCACTTGGGCGAGTTGGGCTGGGTCGGCTTCGACGCTGGGCAAGTCGGCCGCTAAATCCCTGTGGAGACGTGCCTGCTTGGAGATCACGCTGCCCAGCAAATCACTCATCTCCCGCACGAGCGCGCTGAGGTCGATGGGCATCACCACGAAGCGGCTCTTGCCCGAGTAGGCGAGCATCTGGTTGGTGAGATCCGTCGCGCGCTGCGCGGCGGCCTGGATGCGATCGAGACACTCTAGGGCGGGTGAGTCGTCGGCTAGGCGCAGCCGGGCGAGATCGGCGTTGCCGACGATGGCCACCAGCAGGTTGTTGAAGTCGTGGGCGATCCCTCCCGCCAAGATCCCGAGGGACTCGAGCTTCTGCGTGTGCTGCATGGCGGCCTCATAGCGCCTCAGCTTATGCTCGGCAGATTTCCGAGCGGTAATATCCCGGGGGGCGACGAAGATCGCTGGCTTGCCTTCGTAGGTTACAGCGGTCGCGGCCAGCTCCACCCAGGCTTCGCTGCCGTCTAGCCGCAGCAGCACCTCCTCGAACGCCGCCACGTTCGCGCCGGACAGCAGCGCCTGCGCGTGCTCGACCAATGAGTCCCTGCGTGATGGGCTGAACAGCGAGAAGACGCTCTTGCCGACCACCTCGCCTTCAGCGCCCGCCTTGACCAGCGTCAGGGCTGCCCGGTTGGCGAACGCGACGTGGCCCTCGACGATGATCGCCATCGGATCCGGCGAGCGCTCGACCAACTCACGGTAGCGCGACTCGCTGCGCACGATGTCCTGCTCCGCTTGCTTGCGCTGCGTGATGTCGAGCATCGTGACGACGGCGCCCGTGGGTTCGTGGGTCTCCGGGTCACTGACACCCACCGCCTTGAACACGGCCCAGCTGGTCTCTCCTGTTGGCCGGCGCACACCGATCACCATCGGAGGCTGCTCTTGCCCAGTGCTCAGCGCTGCGCTGACGGGGTACTCAGCGGCAGACACCGCGGAGCCGTCTTCGTGGATGGTCTCGGGCTCGAAATCGCTGACATAGCGCTTAGCCAGCTCGTCGTACGACAGCCCTAGGATGCGTTGGGCTTCCGCGTTGCCCATGCCGACGCTGCCGTCCAGACCCACGAAGACCACGCCGCCTGGCACGACGTCCAGCAGCCGCTCGATCAGCTCCTCGCTCGCGCGCAGCTCGGCCTCCGCGCGCTTCACCCGCGTCATGTCCAGCGTGACGCCGACGATGGAATCACCGTCGCGGCTCGCGGACAAGGTCACCCGGCGATGTCGACTGCGGCGCGTGGTCACCGTCACCTGGAAGGCGCGGACGTGGTGGCTTGTCTCCAGCTCTGCGAGCAGCGCCTGGTGCTCTGCGGGATCGGCGAACAGCGACTGCAGCGGCGCGCCGGTCAACGCGCCGACGTCGCAGTCTAAGAGGCGCGCTAAGGCTTCGTTGGCGTAGCTGAGGGTGCCTAAATCCGAGCGGAAAATACCGACAGGTGCTAGCTCAAACAGCGTGCGCTGGCGGCGGCGTTCTTGCAGGCAACGGGTGCAGCGATCGGCGACGCGGATACGTTGGGAGAGCTCCGCGCTCTCCAGCACCCAGACATCATCGGGTTCATGGCTCAGTCGGTCCGGGGCCGACTCGACGACCTGCACCAGCCAGGCCAGCGGAAACCGAGCGCGAAGCGCCTGGGTGGCTGCGGCCGGCGCGTGTGCGCCCCGCGCGAACAACACGACATCGGGCTCAAAGCTGGGGGTGAGATCGCTGGTCGGCGCTTCCAGCACGCGATGGCCGGCAGCGGCTAGCAGCGGCTCGACGCGCGCCCAGCTGGCTGGTTCGAGGAGGCTGAGGACGATCACAGTTCGCCCACCACGCCGCCACCCATCCCATCACCCGGGTCGAGGGAGGATTGCGCTGAGAGAGGTCCGCCGGTGAGTGTCGGATCCAGCATGGGGTTTCAGATTGGAAGCCGAGTACATGCGCTGACGCGCCACGAGGCGCCTGCCTGATGGCAGAGCCTGGACTCCGAGGAGGGTTGGCGGAGCCCGACTCGAACCATAGGGGTCGTGGCGGCGTTTGGGCAACGCTTTGCTGCGCAGATCCGCCTGGACGAGCTAGGCCGTTGCCTGCGCGCCCGTATGGCGGCGCGCGCCTGCGCTGCTCAGCATTATCTAGCGGTAGCGCGATCTGGCCGCAGGCTCAGCTCGCCCAGGCGAGCGCAGTCGCGGCTGACCGCACAGCCGTGCGGATATACTGAGTCAACTCGCGACCGCCCGCGGGGCTGAGGTCACACCAGCGCGGGGCTGACTAGGCGAGGTGCAGGTGGACGTGTACGCTCGCGTCTATGAAGCTCACTTGGGTTGGAGTCCTGGTATCCTCGCTGACCGCCTGCGCGGGAGCGCCGCCTCTCGCCGAGCACCCGTCCAGCGTGGCTGCTGAGCCAAAGCCGAACCTGAACCCCGAGCCCGCGCAGGTCCTGGCGCCTGCAGCACCGATCATCCCGCCGCCCCCTGCCAAGTGCGACGCGCTGCGCGTCGCCGTGCCGGCCGCTGCGTGCCCCGCAGAGCCGCTAGGTGGCGTCGAGTCCAAGCTGGCAGCGCCCGTTGAGCTCTTGGCGTGGGAGGCTTGCGACGGGTTCGAAGCGGGCCTGCTGCGGGCGCTAGTGGCCGAGCTCTCGCCCATGGAGTGCGCGGACGTGATCGTCGAGGCCGCGGCGGGGCAGGGCCGCGCGCTGAGCGCTGAGCTGCGTGACGTGCTAGCCGGTCTGGGCATTGCCGCGAGGTTAGCGCGGCTGGCTGGAGATCCCCCGCGGCTGGAGCCACCGTTCGATAAGCCGCGCTTCAAGGACTTCCTCACCACCCGGCTCGCGCCGTGGGTGGTGGCTCAAGCCAAGGCCATCGACGATCTCTCAAGATCTGGCGCTGGGCTGAGTGACTACGGCAAGGGCGTGGTCGCGATTCAAGCTGGTCTCGCAGATCTGAGGATGGTGGAGCTGATGCGTGAGACCAGCCTGCCCGACGAGATGGCAGGCGACCGAGAGCTGGAGGACGTGTACTTTGGCGCGCTGGATCAGTCGCTTGATCCACGCAAGCAGCGCGGACGGGACGCGGCGCTGGTCGGCCTGCGCAAATTCCATGCGGTCGGAGCCATCGCGGACGCGCGCCTCGACCAGGCGCACCGCCTGCTCTCGTTGCTGTATAACGGACGCCGCATCGATGGCTTGGCGGGGCTGATGCTGCCAGCGGACACCGCGCCGGCGGCGCCGGCCGGGCAGCGCTTAGGTAGCGCTGTCCCGACCTTCTACGCTGACAAGCTCGGGAGCGCCGCGCAGCTCCGGGAGCGAGTGCCAACGCTCAGCCATCACGGGTTGCCCGTGGTGCTTCAGCAGTCGGTCGAGGGCCCTGCCGGCGAGCCGCTGAGCCCCGCGCTGCAGCTGAGCTACGCCCTTGGGCTGGCTCGAATGGGTCAACGCTACTTTAGCCGTGCGGATTTTGAACGCGCCGGTAAGCTGGCCGAGGCGCTGCGGCGTTCGCCCAAGGTCTCGCCCGCTGCGAAGCTGCTGGTGGCGCTCGGCAAGGCGTTCGCTGGGGCGCCGGACGACGCCGCCAAGATGATGATCTCGGGGCTCGGCAAATGGCAGCCCGACGTAGCTGAGCTCGACGCGCTGGCCAAGGGGCGCGACCCGGTGGCAGGCATGGCGGCGTTCAACGCGGCGTTCCTGTTGCAGCTGGCCGCGCCTCAAGGCAGCCCCCCGGCATACTTCGCCGATTTGAGCGCGCGCTACACCCACGCGGCCAAGCTGCTGAGCGGCGACCGCAAGCAACGGGCAGAGGACCTAGCCGACGCCGCAGACGATGTGGCCAAAGCGGTGAAGCAGTGAGTCGAGATCGGGCGGGCCTCCCCGTGCTCGGTGCCCTGAGCTGTCCACGCGTTGGGCCCTAGACGCCGTCAAAGCCAAAGCCAATGCGCAGTCCACCGCGGACGAAATGTGCTTGCGCTCGACCCCCGCTTGGCAGGTAGTGCTCGTACGCCACGGCGAATCCTGCCCAAGGCAAGACGCCTCGGGTGCGCAGCGCGTGCAGGCCGATGCCAGCCCCGACTCGACCACCGTAGCTGAGGGCTGTGTTATCAGCCTGAAACAGGCTCACCGCAGCGGTCTCTAGCTCGTAGTGCCAGCTACCGCTCCGGAGGCGAAGCACAACAGGTACCGCCGGGAAATAGTTGAGGGCGAACTCAGATGAATCGGTGTGAGGCTTGAGCATGGCTCCACCCCCAAACTCGCCGCCAACTAGCAGCGTGACGGGCCCCCCGAAGTTCCTTCCGGCGAGCAGGCGCCCCGCGCCGCCAGCGCCGTAGGTCCAGCTGCCTTCGGTGCGCCGAACTTGAAGCACGCCGCCGGTCTCTAGGTTGAGGGTCCAGCGCCCAAGATCGGTCTGTCGCCCAGAAAAGCCAGCCTCGGGCTCAACCCAGAATGGACAGTCCGCGGGAGCACCATCGAGGGTCGCTTGCAGCAAGAGCGTGGCTCGCGCGGCGTGGAGCGCGTGGGCGGTGGCGTCGTCCAGGTCGTGGTTGCGCGCGAACAACGCCCTAGCGTCACCCGCCCGCTGGGCGGCGCGCGTAGCCTCTGCCAGGGCGGCGTCGCGGGCTGCCTGAGACACGCGACACACGCTCTGCAGCAACACGGGGTAGGCCTCATCTAGCGCACGCTGGTCCAGGAACCAGCCGCTGCCTTCTTGCGCTGTCACCACGCGCTCAAGATCGAGCAGGAGCCCCTTGGTCTCAACCGCGACTTTCGAGTGGTCGCTTGACGTGTCGTCGGGAGCGCGGTCGCGCGTGTCAGCCGCAGCGCCCGCAGCGAGCGCCGTCGCTGTTGAGAACAGCCCGCAGACCAGCGAAGCCGCGACCAGCAGCGCGGAGAGTGAGTGAGGAGCGCGCATCCCGATGGCCTGCTCTACTTCGCCGCGCACCGCAAGCTGAAACGCGCAGCGCGCGGCTGATCAGCGCGGGGGCCGCTGCTCGGTTGAGGGTGCGGAGTGTGTTTCTCTAGGGATCAGCTGGTCAGCGGGTAGCTTGACCACCCGCTGTAGGCGGGAGTGCTCGCGCAAGATCGCCACCGCTAGCGCCAGCCAGAGCACGATGATCACCAGGTTCGCGATGGCGAAGGTGCGCAGCTCGACGTTCGCGAGCTTGATCAACCCGAGCACTAAGAGCCCGCTCAACACGTCGCCGCTGCGCACGAAGAACGTGTCGACGGCTTGCTTTGCCTTGTACTTTACGTCCGCGCTGGTAGGGAGCCAGAGTAATTGCCGTGCGGTGTTGTTGATCGAGTAGTCTGCCGCGTTGTCGGCGGTCTTGCCGATGCGCACGATGGCCAACACCGGCAAGATGGCGATCGCCAGGCCGCTGACCAAGGCGATCAGCGGCACCGCCAGCAGCGCGGCTTTTACGCCGCCGTACTTGACCAAGCGCGAGACCACCAGCGCCTGCAGCGTGACCCCCAGCAGGTTCACCCAGAAGAAGAACTCCGCGTACATACCGCCGATGTGGTCCGGTATTTGATCCGCGGGGATTGCGCCTGCCGCGGCCAGCGCCTTGGCCGAGTCGCTAAGCAGAGAGCCCAAGAGGTATTCACCGTTGGTGTTGGCCATGGAAAACGCCAGCGAGAAGAAGGCGATCAGCAGCAGGTAGCGGCTGGACAGCACCAACGAGAAGCCGCCGCGCTTGTCCGCCGGCTCTGCCTCCTGCGTATCAGGCGGCGCTGGCTGAGGCTGCACCAGCGCTGGCTCCTGGGTCTCAGCTGTCACGCTGGCAGCCTCGGCGTCCGCGTCATCGCCGCCGGCACCTGCCGCGCTCGCGCCTGCCTCGGCGCTCGGCTCGGCGCGGGTTGCTGCTGCCTTGGCGGCTTGGGCCTTGATTGAGTTGGCGGCGACGAAGGCTGCGTGGGTTAGGCCCGCGCACGCCACCAGCATGGCGCCAGCTACCACCAGGTTCGGGTACACCCCGATCGTGGGCAAGAGCCAGCTAGACAGCTTGCTGCCCGCGACGCTGCCCAGGGAGGCGCCCAGCCCGAGCAGCGCGAACAGGCGCTTGCCCTGCTCTTCGGAATACTGGTCGTTGGCGAAGGCCCAAAACTGGGCGACCGCCATCATGTTGAAGATCCCGATCCACACGAAGAACACCAGCCCCATGCGTTGTCGGATCCACAAGGAATTGCTGCCCAGCCAAAATAGCAGCAAGTTCGCCGCAAAAAACAGCGTCACCGCGACGACTAGGCGGTTGCGGCGCACGCGGTTGGCGAACGCGCTGTAAGCCGGCACGAGGCCGACCAGCGCGACGGTCATCACCGCGCTCATCCAGCTCTTGAGCTCTGCGCCGCCCTTCAGCTCAAGGATCAGGCCCTCCCGTACGGGCTTCATCACGTAGTATGCGGCCAGCAGCAAGAACACATTGAGCGTGAGCAGCAGCGCGCTCAGGCTCTCACCGGGGCGGACCTCCGTCACGAGGCCGAGCGCGCGCTGGGTCAGGCTGGGCTTGGCGTGGGCTGTGCCGGCTTTCGCGGCGTGGTTTGTGGAGAGGCTCATTGGGTCAAATACCGCGCGGTAAACTAGCTGGACGTTCGGCGGGCGCGCGCTAGGCCAGCGGGTGGCGACCCAGCCAGCTCAGCAAGCGCGGCCAGATCTCCCTCGGCGCGCGGCGCCCGAGCAGCAGATCCCAGTGGCCGTAGTCGTCACGGCAGCCCGTGCCGCGGCCAAACTCGGCCTGCTCAGCCCTGGGTCCGAGCAGCGCCGCGCTGGCCATCACGGCTTGCCGTGTGGCTTGCTGATCTACGCTGCCACTCACCAGCAGCGTGGGGGTGGTGAGTGGGTGCTGAGCGCGCAGATACTGGACGCTGCCGTCTGCGCTGGTCAGCCCGCTGTCGTCGAACGCGCTGGCTAGCTGCAGCAGCAGGCTCACCGGGATGCTCTCGAAGGCGTTGGCGTGCAGGCGCCGGTTGAGGGCTGGTTCAATATTCGACGGCCAGACGTTGAAGGCGTCAAGCCAGCTCAGGCGACGCCCAAAGGTCGGCGCCAAGCAGTGCATCAATTGACCGTACGGCAGCATTGAGACGCGGCTCGCGAGCGAACGCAAGCCGAGCAAGCCGCGGAAGCCGCTGGCGCCAGGGCGGTAGTCGAGCGCTGAGCCTAGGGCGATGGCCGACGCGACTTGGCTCGAGTCGCCGTGGGTCGCCAGCAAGAACCAGAGCAGCCCTCCCATCGAGTGGCCGATCCAGTGTACTTGCTCAAAGCCTGAGCGACGGGTCGCCGCGCTGAGCAGCGCCGGCACATCGCGGCGTAGGTAGTCGTCCAGGTTCCAGCCGCGGGTTGGAGGTGTGCTCGCGCCGTGGCCGCGCAGCTCGGGCAAGTAGACGTCATAGCCCGCGCCGCTCAGCCAATAGGCGAGGGAGCGCCCGGGGCAGTCGAACCCGAAGCGGTTACTGCCCAGACCGTGGAGCAAGAAGATCGGCTCTGGTGCCTGGACCCGATCACCGCGTCGCGGCGGTAGCCGCCACAGCGCCAGCGCGAGTTGATCGTCGCTGGGCACCCACTCCAGCTCTCGATCAGCGCGGGTCAGGCTCGGCCGGTCGACGTCGAGCCAGCGTCGCCACGGCCGCAGCGCGCCCCGGCGCCGAGGGGTTGCAGCGCGCCCACGTGGAGCCGCTTCGGCGGGCGCTCGGGCGCTCAGCGCTCGAGCGAAGTCCGCGCTGGCTGGCTCCGCGGCGCCGAGCGTAGCGGTACGAGTGCTGGACTGAGCGCGGGACATGGCGCCGCCGTTGTAGCAGCCTGCCGAGAACTGCGCTGTTTTTCCCCATCGTCCGCGCTGGTGCGGCGCGCGTTGCGGGCCAACTCGCGGCGAGCTAGCGTCGGCACGGGGCAATGACTGACGCCAAATCACCTGTGAGCGCACACCCGGTCCTGGGCGGCCATCGACAGGATTTGGCTCAAGCTGCCTGGCAGCGGGCTGAGCGCCGCATGGTCGATCTACTCGGCGTTGGGGTGGCCTACCGCCGCCGCGACGGCTTGATCTTACGGGCGAACTCAGCGGCGATCGCGATCCTAGGCCTCACCCGCCAGGCGCTGAGCGGCGCCGGCGCCGACGAGCAGCTGAGGCCTGATCCAAATTTTGCTTGGATCCGCGACGACGGCTCGGTCTGCGCTCCGGAGGACGAACCGTTCGCCCGCGCCATCCAGAGCGGCGAGAACCAAGGTCCGATCCGCCTCGGACTACGTCGCCGCGAGGATCTGGTCACCTGGGCGATGCACCAGGTGCTGCTGGTGTACGACCCGAACGACGACACGCTGCTCGGCGCCGTACACAGCGTCCTAGATATTACTGCGTGGAAAGATTCGGCCAACGCGTTGCGGCGCAATCAGGATCTCTTGCGCAAGGCTCAACAGATCGCCCGGGTCGGGTCTTGGGACTGGGATATTTTACGGAACAACGTGATCTGGACCGATGAGACGCACCGCATCTTGGGCGTGCCTCAGGAGGGCTTTGACGGGCGCCCAAGATCTGCGCTGGCCAGCCTGCACCCGGAGGACCGAGCCAAGCTGGTGGGCATCGATCGCTCTGAGGTCGTCGAGCTCACCAGCCGTCCATTGGAATTCCGCGTGGTCATGCCTAGCGGCGAAGTGCGCGAGGTTTGGGCCGAGGGCGAGACCATCGTCGATGACGCCGGCCAACCGATCCGCATGTTCGGCGCTGTCCAGGACGTGACCGAGCGCCGCCGGGCCGAGCGCGAGCACCGCTCGCTAGAAGAGCAGCTGCGCCAGGCCCAAAAGATGGACAGCGTGGGTCAGCTGGCGGGTGGCGTCGCCCATGACTTCAACAACCTGCTCCAGGTGATCCTCGGCAACGCCGAGCTCGCCCTGGGCCTTCAAGACGACGCCGTGCGCGTCGCAGAAATCCTTGGAGAGATCCGCCGTAGCGCCGAGCGCGCCGCAGAGCTGACCCAGCAGCTGTTGGTGTTTAGTCGTCGGCAGATGATCCGCCCGGTCGTGCTTGACCTGCACGAGCTCTTGGAGCGGGTCGTCAAGATGCTGACGCGCCTGCTCGGAGAGGGGGTGGAGCTGCGCTTCAAGGCGGGCGGCTTTGCAGCGCACGTGAGCGCCGATCCGGGCGCCTTGGAGCAAGTCGTGGTCAACCTCGCGCTCAACGCGCGCGACGCGCTGGGCGCGCGCGGCGTGATCGGCATCGAGACGGCGCTCGAGCAGGTAGACCACGTCCCCGCGGGGCAACCCTGGGCCACGCCCGGCAGCTACGTGGTGCTGCGCGTGACCGATGACGGTTGCGGCATGAGCAGCGAGGTCATCGAGCACATCTTTGAGCCCTTCTTCACGACCAAGGGGCCGGGCAAGGGGACGGGGCTCGGCCTGTCCGTGGTGTACGGGATCGTGCGGCAGCACGCTGGGTTGATCACGGTGGACAGCGCGCCCCAGAACGGCGCTCGCTTCGAGGTCAAGATCCCCCTCAGCGAACAGGCGCCGGCCTCGGCCCGCAGCAGGACGTCGCCGCCACCGCCTGGGGGCAACGAGACGATCTTGGTGGTTGAAGACGAGCCGATGGTGCGCGACCTGGCGCGTAACCTGATGGAGCAGGCTGGCTACCGCGTGATCGTGGCCTGCGACGGCGAAGAAGCGCTGGCGGTGTTTCGCGCGCGCGGCCTCGAGGTCGACTTGGTGCTGCTCGACGTGGTGATGCCCAAGCTCGGTGGCCGCGAGGTGCGCGACGGCGTGCGCAGGCTGCGCCCGGGGATCCGCATCTTGTTCACCAGCGGCTACGATCTCGGCGCCCGCGGCGTGTTTGCTCCAGGCCCCGGCGAGCACGTCATCCCCAAGCCGTACCGCGCGCCGGAGCTGCTGCGCCGCATCCGCGAGGTACTAGACGGCCCGAGCGGGTCGCAGCCGCCGAGCCGTTAAGCTGGGTGTCGCGGAGCCGCGCCGCAGCTGCGCCGCCGTCAAACCGCGCCGCCGCTCGAGCGCCCCAGCCTAGAAATCGAGCTTCTGGAAGCGCCAGTAGGCGGTGCCCAGGCACACGGCCAGCCACAGCGACGCCACCAAGAAGGGCTGAAACTCCCAGATGGGGACGTTCATGACCGTGGCCGCCGCGGCGTCCTCTAAGCGATCAAAGCCTGGGAAGGCTGCGTTGGCGAAGTCACTCACGGACTTGATGGTCGAGAAGCCGTCTTCCATAGCGAAGACATCGCGCAGCTTCTGCGTCCAACCGACGAAGGTGTCGATCACGAAATAGAACAGGTAGCCGACGATGATCGCGAAGGCGGTGCTGCGGGTGAAGACGCCGATCCAGCCGACGATGGCGTAGAGCAGCGCCGCTGCAAAGACGGTGGTCGGGATGCCAGCGAAGAAGCGCAGGTGCCAGACGCCGGTGCGCGCCCCCACCCCCAAAAATACCAGCAGATACACGGCGCTGATCAGCGCCGCGTACAGCACCAGCCCGCCTAGGAACTTGCCGAAGAACAGCTGGGCGCGGCTCACCGGCTTGCTGACCAACACGTCTACCGCGCCGGCGCTGAGCATGCCCGGGAAGTAGCCCGCGCAGCCCGCGATGAATATCCACATGGAAAATTTGAACAGGAACTCGACCGCCCAGTGCAGCCACATCTCTACGCCCTTGTCCAAGGGCGCTAGATCTTTGGTGCGGGTGTCGACCACCTCTTGGGCCTGCTCAAGCTGGCGCTCTTGCAGCGCCTTCAGGTCCTTGCGCTTCTCGGTCAGCTCGTCGTTGGCCTTCTGGATGTCTTCTTGGGCGCCACCGCTGCGCGCCAGGCTCTCGAAGCGTGCCTTGGTGGTCTCGTACTCCTCTGCCTTCTCCTTGAGCGCCTTCTCGTGGCCGAGCTCTTTGTGGACCAGCTCGCGGTACTTTTGGTCCCACAGCAGGTCCAGGCTGAACTGCGCTTTGTCGCCCCCGAACGGGAAGCTCATGACCTGCTTGTCTTCTTCGTTGGGCTTGACCTTGAAGCCCGCGATGAAGCCGATGCCGGTCAGCACCAACATGCCCGCCATGATGAAGAAGACGATCTGCTGTTTGCTCTGGCGCCAGGTGTCGCCGACGATGGCTAGGAACTCGTTCATCGTGAGCCTCCCACGCCTTGGTCATCTTCGGCGCTGATCACGTCGATGAAGGCTTGCTCAAGGTTCGCGGTGCGGGGCCGGATGGCGAGGATGCTCACCTGGTGCTTACGCAGCAGGTCCACCACCGCGTCGATGTGTGTCTGGTCGGGCAGCGTGAGCTCAAAGCCATGGGCGCCGGCTTGGCGCTGGCCCAGCTCGTCCACCTGGGCCGCGACCTCGTCGCTGATCTCGCTGGTCTCGAAGCCGACCACCACGCTGCCCTTGTCGATGGCGACGGCGTTGCGGATGTCGTCGGTGCTGCCGTGCTGCAGCACCTTGCCGTGGTGCATGATGGCGATTTGGTCGCAGATTTGCTCAACTTCAAGCAGCAGGTGCGAGTTCATCAACACCGTGGTGCCGGACTTGCGCAGGTTGAGGATGACCTCGCGGATCTGATGGCGACCCACCGGATCGACGCCGTCCGTCGGCTCATCCAAGATCACCAACTTGGGCTTGCCCAGCATGGCCTGGGCCAGGCCCACGCGCTGGTTCATGCCCTTGGAGTAGCGGACGATCTTGGTGTCGCCCCAGTCCTTCATGCCGACCAGATCGAGCTTCTCGTCGATGTCCTTCTCCAGCTCGGCGCCTTGCATGCCCGCCAGGCGACCGAAGTAGCGACACACGCCGCGCCCCGTCAGGTAGTTGGGGAAGCGGTGCCCTTCCGGGAGGTAACCCACATGACGCCGCGATTCCTTTGAAGCGATGTCGTTGCCCAGCAGCCAGGCGTGGCCAGTGGTGGGGGAGATGATGGACAGCAAGGTCTTGACCAGCGTGCTCTTGCCAGCGCCGTTGGGTCCGAGCAGACCGAACGCGCAGCCTTGAGGCACCTTGAGGTCCAGCGCCTTGAGCGCATGCACCTTGCCCTTGCTGTAGATTTTCGTGAGGGATTTAGTTTCGACGGCCAGCGTCATGATCGCACGGTTGCTACCAGAAAAGCCGCCAGCTTGCAGTGAATGTTGCGCTGACGATTTGGGGGAATCTGCGCCTGGCGATTTCCTCCCGCTTTTTGGCTACTTACCTGGCTCAGGCGGGGGGGCTGCGGTCGCGGCGAAGCGATCAGTGGCGCGCACCAGTTGGTCGGTGATGCCCGGCTCGAAGGCTGAGTGGCCGCTGTCTGGGACGATCTGCAGCGCTGCCTCGGGCCAGGCTCGGTGCAGCTCCCAGGCGCTTTCCGCCGGGCACACGACGTCGTAGCGGCCCTGCACGATCACCGCGGGGATCTTGCGGATGCGATCGATGTTTCGCAGCAACTGGTCTGGGTGGTCGAGGAAGCCGCCGTTGACGAAGTAGTGGCACTCGATGCGCGCGAAGGCCAAGCTGAAGTCGTCTTCGGCGGTGTGCTCCACGTGCTTTGGGTCGACGTACAAGAAGCTGGTCGAGCCCTCCCACACGCTCCAGGCGCGGGCTGCCTCTTGGCGCACGGTCGCGTCCTCGCTGGTCAGGCGCTTGTGGTAGGCTTGGATCAGGTCACCGCGCTCTGCCTCGGGGATCGGCTCTAGGTACTTCTCCCAAGCGTCGGGGAACAGCCGGCTGGTGCCCTCTTGGTAGAACCAGCTGAGCTCTTTGGCGCGCAGCATGAAAATGCCGCGCAGAATGATTTCTGTACAGCGCTGCGGGTGGGTCTGCGCGTAGGCCAGCGCTAAGGTGCTGCCCCAAGACCCCCCGAACACTTGCCAGCGATCGATGCCGAGGTGCTCGCGGAGGCGCTCGATGTCGGCCACTAAATCCCAGGTGGTGTTGGCCTCTAGGCAGGCGTGGGGCGTGCTCTTGCCGCAGCCGCGCTGGTCGAACAGCACGACGCGGTACTTGGTCGGATCGAAGAAGCGCCGCTGCTTTGGGTCGCTGCCGCCGCCCGGTCCGCCGTGCAAGAACACCACCGGCTTGCCTTCTGGGTTGCCGGACTGCTCGTAGTACAGCGTGTGCAAATCACTCACCGCGAGGCGGCCGGTGTCGTAGGCGTTGAAGGCGGGGTAGAGCTCGCGCCGCTCAGGGCTTTGGTCGGTCACGCCCCTGCGTGTATCACAGCCAAGCAGGCCACGAGCTGACGTCGCTGTCGCAGCCTACGGCCTAAGGCTGGGTCGGATGCGGCGCGCTGAAAGCCGCTGAGAGGTGTTGATCTTAGGTGTGGCGCCGCGACTAAGCGCGGTGTTGTCGTGCGCAAGTGTCCCTCGCTCGGTGCATGCGCTATGGACCCACCTCGTGCATTCCACTCTAGCTCTCCACGTGGCGCGCGCCTCGCGCCACGCGCCCCGCGCAGCCGCCAGGCGACGAGCGGCGCTTGCGTGGCTGTGGGCCGGCGCCGCGTGCGCGCTGCTCAGCGGTTGCAAGGCGAACGCGCCGGATCCGAGCTGTGACGCAGCCCGCGAGCGCGCCCGGGCCGCCGCGATGACCGGTGACGTGGAGCCCGCGCGCAGCGCGCTCAAAGCAGCCCGAGCCAGCTGCCCCAAGAAAGTCGAGTTTGAGCTGGCCCGGATCGAGCAGCTGATCGAGCGTAAGCAGCAGCGCCAGCAGGAGGTGGGTGAGCGTGAGCAGGCGCGGCAAGACAAGCTGGCCGCCCTCGCCCCGTTTGCCAAGTGGATAGGCGAGCTGCGTGAGTCTGACAACAAGAAGCTGCCCGGAGAGGTGTGCGCGCCGCGCGGCGCGCCAGATTTCGGCTTCTGTACGGGGCAACACGTGATCAATGACGACCTCAAGGCTTCATTGCGTTACCGCGTGGCAGATGCCGCGAGCGTCTTCATGTTTCGCGTGGAAATACCCAAGCGCGCCGTGTGCTTGGATCTGGGGCCCGCGAGGTTGGTCCACGAGTGGAAGCGCGGAAACACCGAGCTCGTCCACTGTGAGCTGACGGCGCCGCCGCTAAAGGGTTTGGTGGCGCTGCTCACCGTCACCCCAGACAGCGCCCAGGCAGACCCTGACGCTGGCCTCGGAGCTGCCGTCTCAGACGTGCAGGTGTTCTCTCGCGGCTACGTAGACAGCGACAGCAAGCTGACCGCGCTGATCCGCAGCGCGACCCGCTGAGCGCAGCGGTTCGGAGCTGCGCTGCGCGGGCGTCGATCAGCGCTCGCCAAGCGCCGCCCGCCTCCCTCAACCGCAGGATCGGGTGGAGGGAGCGCGCTGGGTGCCGTGTGAGCCGTGCGCTAGAACGCGCTCCACGTGCGTGACTTGCCGGCTCGCACGGCAACGCGCTTGACCTGCGTGCGGCGCCTCGGTACGCGGCCCGGGTGGGTGCCTTACGTGGTGGGTTGAGCTTTACTCGGTTCTTTGTGCGGGGTGAGGTGACGGACGACTTTCGCGATCGCTACCTGCGCAACATCAAGCTGCGCAAGTTCGAGCCGCTGACCGCTGAAGACGTGGAGAGTGAGCGCAGCGGGTGGTGCGTGATCGACCGGGTGTTCGATCTCGATTTCAACCACGAGAAGGTGTTCTACAACTCTTACCTGAACCTGGGCTTTCGCGTCGACCGCTGGCGCGTGCCCGCCGCGCTGCTCAAGGCGCAGCTGGCTGAGGCAGAAGAAGAGCTGAAAGCCAAGAAGGGCCTGAACAAGCTGGGGCGCACGCAAAAAGCAGACTTGAAACAGCGCATCACCATTCGCCTGCGGAAACGTACGTTGCCCAGCATGCGCGCCTTCGACCTGAGCTGGAACCTGGAGACCGGGGTGGTGCTGTTCTGGAGCAACTCGCGGCGCCTGCACGAGGAGCTGACCACGCTGTTCGAAAAGACCTTCGAGCTGACGCTGGTGCCGGAGAGCCCGTTCATGGCGGCTGTTGAGTGCGGCCTCACGGATCCAGAACTCTACGCGCTGCGTGGCGTAGAAGAGACCATCTTCTTTACGCGCAACGCCCAGGTGGTGCAGGGGTGAGCGCCGCAGGTAAAGCCGCCGCTGAAGGCCAGACCGCTGAAGGCCAGACCGCTGAAGGCAAAGCCGGCGCGGCCACCAAACGCGCCGCAGCGGCCAAAGCCGGCGTCTCACCGGAGGTCGCGGTGGAGCTGGACACCATCGAGAACACGCGCTTTTTGGGGCCTGAGTTCTTGGTCTGGATGTGGTTCAAGAGCGAGCTTTTTGGCTCCGAGTTCGAGCTAGATGGCTACGGGCAAATTGAGCTGTGGCTCGACTCGCAGCTGGTGCTGGAGTCGCAGATCGACTCCGGCGAGCGCACCACGCTGAAGGGCGTCGCCCCCAGCGGCACCCCCGAGGCGCTGACCGCGATGAAGCAGGGCAAGATGCCAGTGCGCGCGCGCTTGGCCATCGGCCACGAGAAGCGCAACTATAGCTTTAGCTTTGACGCGGTGAGCTTCGCGGTCTCCAACTTAAAGATCCCCGCGGTAGTAGAAGAGGGCGAAGAGGTCTTCTACGAGCGCATGCTGCTGATCGAGCAGCTAGACCAGCTGCTAGGCGCGCTGTACGCAGAGTTCTTAGCCATCCGCATCAGCCCGCTGTGGGAGGCAGAGCTCGCGCCTGCCATGCGCGACTGGGTGCAGGGCGACACCGAGCTGACGGTGCGCGGGTACAATGGGCTGCTGAAGCGCGCGCGGGGGTAGGGGCGCGCGAAATGAAGCCGGCCGTTCTATCGCCCGACCCACGGGCGGAGCTGGAAGGCGCTGTGGCCTGGGGTCAGGCCCGCGGCGTATCCATCAAGTGTAGGCCTACCAGCGCCTGGCGCTGCCGCTCGGCGAACTGCCGCCGGAGTTCCCTGGGTTTTCCAGCGCGCAGCGAAAACCCGTGCGGTCCCTGGAAGGGACCCTCCACGGACTGGCGCAACGAACACTGGAGCAACTTCACCCTACGGAATCGCTGGTCGTGGGCGAAGTAGCCAGCGGCTCAGGCCTTTAGGCTTGTCCCCCATGGGTGGCGCTTTCGCAGGGCGCCAGGCGGGCTACATTTGACTCGCACCCAGACTTCGACCATCCTCGAACCGCACCACGAGGATCCATGCCGAGCGCTGCTAAGCCCCTCGAACTTCCGGAGGACCTTCAAGCTTTTGCCGAGGAGCGCGTTCGCGCGGGCGAGTTTGCAAGCGTGAATGAGGTTGCCGCTGAAGGGCTTCGCCTGCTGCAGGAGCGAGCGAAGCGGCGCGACCAGGTGCGCGATGAGCTGGAGCAACTCTTTAGCGAGATGGAAGACGGCCAGTGCATCGAGCCGACGGATGACGAGTTCGCGCAAGCCGTGCGTGAGCGCGCGCTGAACCACATGGCCTGATGCGGCGCCTGCGGCTTCATCCGCTTGTCTATGACGACATTGACGAGGCGCTGGCGTACACGCGGGAGAGGTTCGGCCCCCGTCCGGTGGAGAGCTACGCAAGGCTCATCATTGGAGCTCGCCTCACGCTGCGTCGACACTCGACGATTGGTCTTCTGCGTGACGACCTCGGCTCAAACATCCGCGTGTTCTGCATCGCGCAGGGCCGGATCACTGCTCCCCACGGATATATCTACAAGGTCCAGCAAGACGGCGCGCTCTACATCGCGCGTCTGGTGCACCTTGCGCGGTGCTTTCCGATCTCTTGCCCAGAGGTTTCTGAGCGTCGCGCCCAACGCCGAGGCCGCCAGCACGGTGTCGATCGCGCTCAGATCACATGGAGTGCATGGCGACGTTCGTGGCCGAGGACGGCCATTTCGTCGGCCAGCCGCGCGCTGACAGCTGCGTCTACTTCGCCCTTACACTTCGCGCTCCGGAGGGCGGGGACCTAGGGCGTGGGTGCCGCGGGAGGGCTCAGCGCGTTGCTGGCTGAGCTAGCGGCCTTAGCTGAGCTACCAGCCGTCGTCGAGCCAGCTGGTGCCTTCACGTTGCCATGCAGCTTCGCGTCCAGCTGGTTCGCGCGCAAACACGCGGCCTCTTGGCCCAGCCCGCATGCCGTGCGGTAGTCAGCCAACGCTTCTTTGAGCTCGCCCTTGAATAAGTGCAGCCCCGCCGCGGCCGCGTAGGTGAAGCTCCCCTCGGGCTGCTGGGCGCGGAGCTTGGCCAAATCGGCCTCGGCCAGCTTGAATTTGCGCGCCCTGGAGTTGAGGGTGATCCGCGAGGCCAAGCAGTCGTAGTCCTCTGGATCGCGCGCCAGGCAGGCGTCTGTTTCCACGCGCAAGCAGACCCAGTCACCGGAGCGGCCGCAGGCTCGCCTCAAGATCGAGGAGCACTGGGTGTTGCGCGGGTTCAGCCTGAGGCACAGCTGCGCTTTCGCCTTGGCCTCAAAGTTGTCTTCGACGCGGAGCGCTTCGCTGGCCGCGGCTTGGGCTTCGGCTTCTGGGGTCTGAGGCGCATCGCTGCCGCCTCCTGCGGCGTCAGCGCTCGCGTCGCTCTCTGCCAAATCCCCGCGGTTCTGGCCGCTGGGCTGTTGTAGCTCCGGGTCAGGCTCGTCCCCGGTGTCCCAGCCCTCCACTGGGTCAGGAGCGCCGTTGGCGGTGTTGGCAGCGGGCGGGCTCTCAGGCGGGTCCTGAGTCACCCGCAGCATGAGCAACACCGCCCCCAGGACCAGCACCACGGCTGCTGCCAGCGGGGCCCACTGCTTCACCCCGACCCTTCAGCGTCAGGCTCAGCGCCGCTCGCTGCCGGTTCATCAGCGCCGCTCACGGCCGGGTCGTTCGCGTCAACGCCCACGGCGCTGGCGGCGACCGCGGGGGCCGCTTTGAAGCCACCCGGTCGTGTGTCCTTTCGGGCAGCGGCGCGCGTCGCCGGGCCCACCACCCCGTCGTCCAGCAGGCCTCGATCGCGCTGCCAGGCTCGGGTGGCTTCGGCGGTGGCTTCGTCGAACTGGCCGGTGGGGGGTAGAGCGAGCAGCCGCTGCCAACCACGCACGTCGTCACCGCGCGAGCCGACGCGCAGCACCCGGGGCATGACCGGGGACACCAGCGGCTCGCTCTGGGTCTCTGATTCGCCATGCGGAAAATCATCTGGCACCAGCGCGGGCTTGAGGCGTTGGATAGCGCTCAGCTGGCTGATCAGCGCCCACAGATCCAGGCGCCCGATCACTCCCAGGCCGGCGATGGTGTAGCCGCGCTCGGTGCGCTGCACCGGGTCAGCTCGATAGACGCGCGCGGTGTGCGCGACGGGCAGCTCGTCGTCGCGGTCGGCGTCGCTAAAATGCCCGAAATCTGCGTGGTCCACCTGGGTCGGTCGATCCCCGTCGTAACCCACGTCCAGCACCGTCAACGTGTGGGCGCCGCGCCGCCCGCTGAGCTGCACGATGTCGCCAGGGCGAATATCCCACGCGCTCTCGGCGCCCAGGTTCTTCCAGGCAAAGCTGGCGTGGCGGCGCAGCTTGGAGATGGTCTCACCTGGATCCCACCCCCACGCTTCCATGCGGTTAAAGAACTCAAGGGCCTCGCGCATCGCGGGGCCTGAGTAGCGGTGCGCACCGCACAGCAGCCACAGCCAAGCGCCGTGTAGGTCCTCGCAGGTCCGGTAGCCCGGGTAGTCTTCGCGACCCTCGACCACGCGCGCGAAGCAGCCGTGGGGATCTCGGCGCTTGGTCAGGCCTTGGTCGCCGCCGACCAGGTAAGTCGCGACGCTGACGGCGGCGGCGCGCACCACCGCTTCGTTTAGCTCTCCGGCTTTGGTCAAGAACACGCGCTTCACAGCGCTTCAGTGTATCGCCTTGGGGCGCGGTTTAGGAACGCGACTAGACAGCGCCGTGGCCCTTCCCCAAGCGTTGGCGTATGCTCCGCCGATGTTGAGGTCTTGGTTTGGCGTGTTGCTTGGTGGCTTGGCGTGCAGCTTGGCCGGTTGTTCTGGGGAGACGAGTCAGCAGACGGCCGCGGGCGGCGCCGCAGGAGCCGGCGCCACCGCCGGAGTCGGCGGCGCTGGTGGCGGCGGCGCTGGTGGCGGCGGCGGTGCTGGCGGCGGCGCTGGCGGCGCTGGCGCTGGCGGCGGCTGCAGCTCGACTGAGCAAGGCGAAGTGGTCGACAAGGTCGACCTGCTGTTCATGATCGATAACTCGCGGTCCATGGCCGATAAGCAGGACGTGCTGCGCCGAACGGTCCCCGACTTGGTGGGCCGACTGGTGAACCCGCTCTGTGTGGACGCGGCGGGTGCGCCGGTCGCCAGCCAGCCAGCTAACGCCGACGCAGCATGTCCGGGCGGCTCCACGCGCGAGTTCGAGCCGGTCAAGGACCTCCACTTGGGCGCGATCAGCTCGAGCCTCGGCGACGCTGGAGCCAACGCGATCTTTAGCTGCGCAGCGGGCGTTTCTCCCGGCGACGACGCAGCGCACTTGATGGGCAGCGTGCGCAGCGGCCTCGCTAGTAACGCTGAGGGCTTCTTGGCGTGGAATGGCGGCGACGAGACGGCGACGGGGGCGTTGATCTCCGACTTCCAGGGCCACGTCTCAGGCGCCGGCGACCAAGGCTGCGGCTACGAGGCCTCGCTCGAGGCCTGGTATCGCTTCCTTGTGGATCCAACTCCGCCAGCCAATCTGAAGCGCGGACCTTGTAGCGCGGGCGACACCAGCAACGGCTGCGTGATCCGCGACGGCCGGGACGACGTGCTGCTGGCGCAGCGCGCCGAGTTCTTGCGCCCGGACTCGCTGCTGGCCATCATCATGCTCAGCGACGAGAACGACTGCTCGATTACGCAGGGTGGCCAATTCTGGCTCGCCGCCGACAGCGGGGCATTCAAGTACCGTCCCACGGCCAGCTGTGAGAGCGACCCCAACAGCGAGTGCTGTTACTCCTGCGCCCAGGCTCAAGTCGCTGGGTGCCCGGACAAGGCCACCGAGTGCGCGGGGCCACCGCCAGGTGGCGACAGCCCGAACCTGCGCTGCTGGGACCAGAAGCGCCGCGCCGGCATCGACTTCTTGTACCCCATCGATCGCTACGTCGAGGGGCTGAGCAAGCGCCAGGTGACCACAGGGTACAACGGCTGTGACGCTCAAAAAGCGGACAACCCGCTGTACGTCGACGTCAAAGGCGAGGGTCGCCCGGTGCGCGACCCGTCCATGGTGTTCCTCGCTGGCATCGTCGGCGTACCGTGGCAAGACGTCGCGGTCAGCGCCGAGACGTGCGCGCTGGACCCCAGCGCCTGCCCGCCCGCTGATGGCAGCCTCAAGTACTTGACGGCGTCGCAGATGGCCGCGCAAGGTCGCTGGAAGACGATCCTCGGGGAACCGGTGAGCGTCACGCCCAGCAACTGTGAGTCACGTGATGTGCGCACGCGTCATCAGCACCGGAACCCGCAGGATCCGTTCATGATCGAGACCGCCTTTGAGCGTAGCGGGACGAACCCCATCACCGGGGACAGGCTGCCCGGTGCTAACGCGGTCAACGGCAACGATTACAGCACCGTCTACAACGGCGTGCACAGCGACTTGCAGTACGCGTGCGTCTTCGATCTGCCTGCTGGCACCAACCCGTGTGACAGCGGCGGTTGCGACTGCGAGACCGACTCAGATGTGGCCTCGGGTAAGCCCCTGTGCCAGTCAAAGGGTGTTCAAGACAAAGCCAAGGCGTACCCTGGCACTCGCCTGCTCAGCGCGCTCGAGGGCTACGGAGACAACTCCGTCGTCGCCTCGATTTGCCCCAAGACGCTAGACGCCGGCGCCAGCGATTTTGGTTATCGCCCGGCCGTCAGCGCGCTGGTGGACCGCCTGAAGGGCGCGTTGAGTGTCCGTCGCTGCCTGGTCCCCTAGCAAATGCCTTCCAACCATCGGCTCGCGCTGACAAGATGAGCCGATGGCCGGGCGGACGTTTGCGATCGGAGACATTCACGGGGACACCCAGGCGCTGTTCAAGCTGCTGTCGTGCTTCCCCACGCTGGATCAAGGCGACACGCTGGTTTTCCTCGGCGACTACATCGATCGCGGGCCAAACTCGGCCCAGACCATTGATTTTATTCGGAACCTGGACGTGCCCGCCAAGGTGGTCGCGCTGCGCGGCAACCATGAAGACGCCTGGCTGCGGGTGATTGACCGCGGCTGGGATGAGTTTATCTTACCGCCCGGAAATGGTTGCTTGGCCGCCTATCGCTCGTTCGTCGGCGGGCCGGTGCCTGAAGAGGGCGAGCTGCCCACCCCCAAGGAGCGCGCCGCCATGCTCACCGGCTCGTTCTTTCCGCCTGAGGTCGTGGACTGGTTTCGCTCGCTGCCCTACTGGTACGAAGACGAGCACGCCATCTACGTCCACGCTGGGCTGCCCCATGGGCCCGACGGCTTCCTCCACCCCAAGGACGTGAAGGCGCCCATCGCGCTGCTCTGGTGCCGTGACGAGGCGTTCTTCCGCGACTACCGTGGCAAGCGCGTGGTGTTCGGGCACACCCGCACCGAGTACCTGCCTCCCGAGCTCAGCGGCTACACCCCAGATGATCCGACCGACTTGTGGGCTGGGCCCGCCGTGATCGGCATCGACACCGGCTGCGGCAACGGCGGGTTCCTGACTGGTCTGGAGCTCCCAGACCAGAACGTCTACGAGTCGCGAGACTGACCCGCGAGGCGATGGCGCGTCGGCTGGCCGTGAGCTAGGGTCGCCGCCCGCTGGATGGGTGTTGGCCGCACATGTTTGATTTCACCGATGTCCTCGCCCTGCTGTTCCTGATCTGGAACACCGTGCGCAAGCTCGACATCCAGAAGCAGCGCGCCGAGGATTTTCCCCATGTCTCCCTGCCGGAGTTCAACGCCTGGCAGCGCACCGAGCTCTGGGCTTATCGCATCGGCGCCTACGCGAGCATGGCCAAGATCGTGCTGAATCTGGGCTGGATTTACGCCTACGCCCGGTCTGCGGTCTCAGGGCCAGTGTTCGGCTGGGGCGGTCGCAGCATCTTCTTGCTGTGGGGTGTGGGTCTGGTGGTGTCCGCGCTGCTTGGAACCAAGGGCCGCGCGATCCGCGGTGATCTCGGGATCACGTTGAAGTCGCGGCGCGACTAGCGGCTCCTGGATCTGCGGCGCTGGGACGTGGCAGATCGCGGGATCTTCAATCTCAGCTGAGGATTCAGCCACGCTGGACGGGAAGATGCTGCGCTAGGTGCGCGTAGACCGGACAACACGGAGCGTACATGCTGAATGATTGCACCACCACCTTGGGGATCCTGATCGCGGGGCTGCTTCAGGTTGAGACTGAGGAGGCGCTCGTGCGTTCTGCTGCGGCAGCCTGCGGGGGCGAGCGCGCGGTCGAGTCGGCGGAGCGCGGGCTACGTGAGTGGACCGAGGCCGTGATGAGCTCGGTCTCGCCCGCCGCCTAGCGCTTCCGCGTGGTTGCGTTCAGGCGCAGCTCCGCTCAGGTGCAGCTGCGCTCAGGTGAGGCTTGACGCGGAGCGGTTGCGGACGCCAGCCCACACCAGCTGCAGCTGCTGCTTGTATGTCTCACGGATCTGCTCTGGGTGCTCCTTGAGCAGCAGCGGGACGCCGAAAAATAGGCTGAGCAGCGCCACGACGCTGGCCTCGATGTTGGCGTCAGCGGGCAGTTCGCCTTGGGCTGCGGCGCGCTGGATGGGCTGAGCCAGCACCTGATCCAGCTTTTGACAGGGCACGCTGCTCGCGCAGTCCATCTCGGGGAACGCTTGCAGACGCTCGGCCAACGAGAGCTCTGAGCTGAAGGGACAGCCGGCGCCTTCGCGATCCAGCGTCATGAAGCTGATCACCTCCAGCATGATGCGCGGGCACTCGCCGAGCTCACGGCCCATGATGTCGAACAACGCTTCAATGAAGCGCAGACCCGAGTCGGCCCCCACGCTCTGGCGCGCTTCCCAGGTCACCTCGACCATCCAAATCTGGATGAAGTAACGCAGCACGTCGTCCTTCTTCGGGAAGTAGTTGAAGAAGGTCGCCTCAGAGACTTGGGCTTCCTCGCACAGCTCCTTGACCGTCACGTCGTTGAACGATTTGACCCGCAGCCGCGCCACGGCCGCCCGCATCAGCGCCAGCTTGGTGCGGGCAAACTTCTTCTCGCGCAGGGTGATCGACTCCGCCTCCGCCCGGGTTTGGCGCACTGCAGACTCTTCGAGCGGCTCAGCCTGGCTGGGCTCGAGGTCGGCGATTTCGATGGGGGCGGTCATGCTGGCGACCCAGTGTACCTGGTGGACCGAGGCCGGAGTGTCAACAGCGAGGCGTGAGTTCCACGCTGGACATGCTCGCTCGTACAGCGCTCGCGCTGGGAGATACCCCGCCGCAACGCATCACTCGGCTGGCGGCGCGTGGCTCTCCGGGCGTTCGACACCGACGACGCGGTAGCTCCCAGAGCGAAGCGCCATCAGGTGCACCCGGGTTGGGTAGAGGGACAGGCCATCGATGGCTGCGCGGCTGATGGCGTCAGCTCGCGCCGCGGCGTCCTTGCGCGCGGCGATATCCACGACCCAGTACTCTTGGCTTGCCCCTGGCGAGGGCGCTGGCAGCGCGACGCACACGCCGCCGGCGCGCGGTTGGACGGCGACGTGCTTGGGGGTCAGTGCGTCGCCGGCGTAGCCCTGAGCGATGTAGCCTCGGGTCGGCGCGGCGATCCCAGCGCTGACCGCGGCGTCGTCTAGGCACAGCACGCCGGTGTCAATACGCGGATTGGCCAACGGAGAGAGCCGGCCCAGGTAACGCTTCAGCAGCTTGTCCCGGCGCCCGATCAGGATCCGGGTCAGCTCAGAGACCAAGAGCTCGCTGCGCAGATCGGCGCTGTTGACCAGCGCCGCGACGTGACGATCGCTGAAGCGAGACAGGATGCGCGCCATCCAGGCGGCGTCGCGCTCCGTCATAGCGCTGAACGGCGGGTTGGGGTAGCCCGGACGGTACATATCTGGGCGGAAATGTTTGACGTCGTAGTAGCCAAACACAGCGCCTGACTTGCCCAGCCGCGCCGTGTCCCACGGCCGCTGCGGAATCCCCAGGGTCACGAAGTCCTCGAGCAGGTAGGGGACGTCAAAGTAGTAGGCGCTGCCGATGCGGCGGCCGAGCAGCGGAGGCTCCCAGATGCTGCCGAAGCAATCCCCGAAATCGATGTAGTAGTGTCGCAGGTAGCCGCGATCGGGCTGCCGCGCAGACTCGACCCAGGCTGACAGCGTGTTCTGCTCCCGCGAATCAAAGTGGTTGGTCCAGGCCGCGAGCACGTAGGCGCCGCGCAGCTCCCGGCGCATCTCATGGTCGACGACGTCGTTCGGGTCATCGGCGCGGCGTCCCTGGTAGGTCCACGGTCCCAGCGGCTTGCCGTCTACGAACAAACTGGACGCCGCGCGGTAGCGCCCGTCGGGTAACACCTGCGCCTTGCTAAACACCACGTCCAGGTGCGCTTGGGTGAGCGGCTCGTCGTCGCCGTCGGCGTCCTCGCCTCTTGCCTTGGGGTCGATGTTCAGGATGCTGCGGTCAAAGTAGACTACGCGGTTGCACGGCGTGAAGAAGCCCGCGGCGTGGTAGATGCGCGAGCCGATCACGTCGGCGGCGGTTGGTCGGACGCCTTGGGCCAGGCCGTCGAACTTGATCAGGTAACGCAAGCCATTCGCGGCTTTGATGATGAAGCCAGGGTTGAACCCGTTCGGCTTGGCTCCGGTGACGGTCCACGGACCGTTGGTGTCCAGGGGTTGTGTCACGCACGGGCCACGTGCGAAGGCCTGGAGCGTCGGCGCTGGCTTTCCGCGCGCGAGCGGGAGGCCGATGCGGTTGGTGAACCAGCTCGAGTCCGGCACCTCGTCGAAGCTGTTGACGTTGCTGGCCTCGCCCAAGGGATCGACCGCGAAGAAGCGGCTGATGGGTCTGAAGACCAACTGGTCCGCGCCATCCCAGGCAAACGGCGAGAAGTACTCCTCGGGCGGCGTCTTGAAGCTGTGCCTGTCTGGGTCGCGCCAGAGCGGCTCCTTCAGCGGGAAGCGCGCCGTGGGGCTCCCACAGCCCAGCACCAGCAGCGCCAAAGCCAGGCAGGCGCGCGCGCTGAGGCGCAGCGCCTTGGGCGCGCCCGGTGATCTAAAAGCCACTGGTCGCCCCCAGCACAAAGCGCAGGCTCTCAGGCTCGCCACCCGCGTCGAACGGCTTGGAGCCAAACGCGACCAGCAGCTCAAGCATGTGATCGCGCGAGCCTACCGCGCGGATCCCAATCCCAGCAGACTGGCGCAAGAGCCCTGGTTCGAGGCCGCTCAGGTGCTCCCCAAACACGTTGCCTACCGCGTAGTGCAGCGCGCCGTCGAGCCAAACCCAGATCGGCCAGGTGTAGTTGAACAACAGCACGGCGCTGCTCCTGTCTACCAGCCGACCCTCCAAGAAGCCGCGCAGCGGCCGCTCACCGCCCAGGCTGACTTGCTCGTTGAACGGGATCTCGCTGCCTTCTAACAGCGGATCGACGAAGTCGACGATCAGCTGCAGGCCGAGCACGCGTTGCTGCTCGGTGACGTCCCAAAACCCCCCCAGGCTGGCGCCGTACTTGAGCCAGGCCTGGCGCTCAGTGGTGGTGCTGGGCAAGCTGGGGGTGGCGCTGCGCAGCGAGCTGGCGTGCTCAGCTCGTAGGTTCAGGCGCACGCCGGTGCCCGGAGGCTGCGTCCAGTCGCTGGCGTCTTGTTCGAACAGCTGCTCGCGCCGCCGGCGTGAGTCGAGGGTCAGGTCGAGCTGCTGAAAGGCGATGGTGTAGCCGTCGCGGCTGCCAGCCGGCGCCGGGAACAGGCCCGCGTCGACCTGGCTCTGCACCGAGGCGTCGTCGCAGCACTGATTGCCGATGTCAAAGCGCGCGTCTCGGATCCCGACGGCGGCGCGCAGCTTGCTCTCGCTTGGTTGCGCTGCGTTGCCCTTGGGTAGTCCGTGTGGTCTTGTCTGCAGGTAGGCTGAGTAGGTCAGCTGGCCCCGCAGATCTCGACGCAGGTAGCGCGGGTCGTCGGCGGAGGAGCGCGGCCCGAGGCCATAGAACACGTGGTCAGGCCGCAGCGTGGCCTCGCCGCCCAGGGCGATGTCCGCGTCGGGGCCGACGCTGACGCGATCGGTGATCTCAAGGCTGCGCCAGTCGTAGCCGCCAAACGCCGCCCGCGCGCGCACCGCGTTGTCCCGGTGCCCGGCTTCGTTCCAGTAGTAGTAGAGGCCGACGCTCGGACGAAACCCGAAGTCGACTAGGCCCGTCGGGACCAGACCCATGCTGTTGTTTGGACCAAAAGTGAAGAACTCAACCACCGCGTCGGCCCAGTTGTCGCGCTCAGCGACGGTGACCAGCGCGCCGAGGGGGCGCCGGATCAGGTATTCGCTGACCAGGTACAGCGGCGAGAACAGCACCCTGGGGATCCAGATCAACACGTCACCCGCTGAGCGGGGCTCGGGGCGCCCGTCGTAGTTTGGGAGCGAGCGCTTGGCGTCGTCAGCGATGGGCGGATCTTCGTCGACGGGATAACTTGGCCGCTGCTCAGCCTCTGGCTTGGGCGCCCTGGGCGCGTGATCGCCTGCCGCCGCTGGTTTGGCGATGGGCGCGCTATTTTCCGCGTCGGAACTCGCTGGCTCAGCGAGGCCGACGTCGACCCAGCCGAGCAGAACAGTGAGCGCGGCCAGCGCTAGCGGTCTCACGCGTGGCATGCGCAGGGCAAGCTAGTGCGGGCGCTGGCTAGCGGCAATGCCTCAGGCGCTCAACACGCCGAGCTCACGGCCGACCGCGGCGAAGGCAGCCACCGCTTGCTCGACCTGCGCCGCGCTGTGCACCGCGGAGAGCTGCACCCTGATCCGCGCCTCGCCCTTAGGCACCACGGGGTACGAGAAGCCGATCACATAAATGCCACGAGCGAGCAGTTTGTCGGCCATTTGGCTGGCCAGGCGCGCGTCGTGGACCATGACCGGGACGATCGGGTGTTGGCCCGGCTTGAGCTCAAATCCATGCGCCGTCATTCCCGCGCGGAAAAGCGCTGCGTTGGCGGCGACGCGCAGCCGCAGCTCGTCTGAGCGATCGAGCAGATCGAGCACCGCCAGGCTGGCGCCGGCGATGGCCGGCGCGAGGGTGTTGGAGAACAGGTACGGCCGAGAGCGCTGGCGCAGCAGCCCGACGATCTCTTTGCGGCCCGTGGTGAAGCCACCGCTGGCGCCGCCCAGCGCCTTGCCGAGGGTGCTGGTCATGATGTCGATACGCTGCATCACCCCAAACTGGTCTGGCGTGCCGCGGCCGCGGGGCCCGATGAAGCCCGTCGCGTGAGAGTCGTCGACCATCACCAGGGCTGAGTAGCGCTCGGCCAGATCGCAGATTTGGTCGAGCTTAGCCAGGTAGCCATCCATGCTGAACACGCCGTCGGTCGCGATCAGGCGCATGCGCTTGCCAGCCGTTGCCTGGAGGCAGCGCTCAAGCTCTTGCATGTCGCCGTTCGCGTAGCGGTGCCGCTCGGCCTTGCACAAGCGCACGCCGTCGATGATCGAGGCGTGGTTGAGCGCGTCGCTGATCACCGCGTCTTCCGCGCCTAGCAGGGTCTCGAACAGCCCGCCGTTGGCGTCGAAGCACGACGAATACAGGATGGTGTCTTCGGTCTCGAAGAAGCTGCTCAGCTTGGCCTCGAGCTGCTTGTGCAGGTCTTGAGTGCCGCAGATGAAGCGCACGCTCGAGAGCCCAAAGCCGTGGCTGTCTAGGCTGGCTTTGGCCGCGGCGATCACCTCGGGGTGCGCCGACAGCCCGAGGTAGTTGTTGGCGCAAAAATTGAGCACTTCGTGCTCGCCGGCTTGGATCAGCGCCCCTTGCGGTGTGCTGATCACGCGCTCGTGCTTGAATAGCCCTGCGGATTCAATCGCGTCGAGCTCGCCTTGGAAGATGGCTTTGGCTTGGCTGTACATGCTGCTCCTGGCTATGGGCTCGCGCGGCTTGGTGGCGCGCAGATCAGAACTTGAGCACGACCTTGGGGTAGGTGCTGATGGCCTCTTCAAAGCGACCGGGGTCGAACTCGTTGAACGGGATGATGGGGCCGTTGCCGGCGCCCAAGATCACCTCCCACACCAGGTCGTGGATGTTGGGATCGCGGGACTCCAACAGGTGGCGGGTGATGTGCCAGGTTTCGAAGATCCTGCGCCCGATCACGCTGTGCATGTTGATGCCGTCGACGATCACGCGGTCGAAGCTCTCGATGATGGCGTCGCCGCTCTTCAGCCCGAACAAGATCACGTCGCCGCCGCGGCGCACCAGGTGGATGGCGTTGTTCACCGACGAGTTCATGCCGCTCATCTCCAGCGCCACGTCGACCCCCACGCCGTCGGTCAGGCGCCGCACCTCAGCGCACAGGTTCGGATCGTGCGCGTAGTCCTCAGCGCCTAGCCCCGGCTCAAGCACCACGTCGGCGCCGAGCTTCTTGGCCATTTCCGCGTGGTGCTTCACGGGCTCGATGCCCACGATGTAGGTGGCGCCCATGGCGCGCGCGATGGCCACGGCGAACAGCCCGATGGTCCCGCAGCCGACGATGGCCACGCGCTTGCCGCGCAGGTTGACCTTGGTGCAGGCGTGAACGGCGTTTCCGAACGGTTCTTGGATGGCCGCGACCTCCGGCCGCATGCGGTCCATGTTGTTGCGCCAAATGACCTTGGCCGGCAGCTTGACGTAGTCCGCGAACGCGCCGTCGTAGCTGATGCCGATGATCAGGTCGTCGGCGCACACGAAGTGATCGCCGACTCGGCACTGGTGGCACACGCCGCAGTAGATGTGGCTCTCGGCGCTGACCAAGTCGCCGATTTCAAGCCCGAAGCTGCGGCGCGCCTCGCTGCCCACCGCGACGACCTCACCGAACAACTCGTGGCCTATGATGCGCTGGTTCTTAGGGCTGCGCAGCGCCTTGGATTCGTCATCTAGCGATCCAAAGATCATGTCCTTGAATGCCTTGCGGAACCAAATGCCACGATCTGAGCCGCAGAAGCCGACAAACCGCGGCTTGATCAGCACGCGATTTCGGTCGTGGTAGTCGCTGCGCTCGTCGAGCTCAACGCGCGGCACCGACTCCATTCGGAGACCACGGCTCTCTTCCCACGGGTCCTGACTGCGATCGTAAACCAGCGCGCGCATGCTTTCGGACATGGCGCCTTCTACGCCCAGTCGGCCGAGAGCGCGAGGGCTACGCAGCGATTTGAGGCCAGCGAGCCGCGTCGCGGCGCGTCACTGGCAGCTGGCTGCGTGGAGGGGCGGCGGCACGCGGCGAGCGCTCAGCGCGCGGGGGGTCTTGGGTAACCAACCCACGGCGCCGCGCGTGGACAAAACTCAACCGCCGCCCGGTGCGCGTCGGCGCTGGGCGGCGGCGAATTGTGGCTAGCTGCGGAGGTCTGCCGCTGAAGCGTTGAGCGCTGTCAGCTGCAGGTGCTCACTGGGGCGCCGCAGACGGCTTCAAGCGCAGATGCGGGAGCCTGAGCCTAGGCGCCTCTGAGGCCGTAGCGGAAGGCGCTGCGCTTGGCTCAGCTGATGCCGAGGGCGCCGCAGACGCCGAGGCCGTCGCTGACGGCACGGCCGCGCCGGCGTCCTGCGCCGCCACGTCTTCGGGCTTGATGTCGGTCTCGTTCTTGAGCTGTGGGCTGTTGCGGCGCGCCAAGATCCAACCAAGGCTCAGCTGCTTGACGCCTGAGGGATAGTCGATCAGCAAGTAGTTGCCGTAGCGGGCCTTGAGGTTGACGAGGGTGCCGCGGTTCAGCGTCGCGACGAAGTCGGTGCTGGTGTCGGCCTCCTTGTAGACGCGCAGGTTGTTGAGCAACACCCGCACCGTGCCGCTCTCTGCGGTCTCCTTGTCGGGGTAGCGCTTCACGTCGTCGTCCTTTTTCTTCTCCACGACGGGTTCGGCGCTGGGGGCCGGCTCGGCGGTGGCGGTGGCGGTGACGACGGGCGGCGGCGGCTCCTCCTTTTTGCAGGCCAACAGAGCTACCAAGAGACCTGCTGCTGCGATTGCGGTGGACGCGCGTGCTGGACTAATAACCATCCGAATTCCTCCTCGGGCGGACCGTACACGAAAGCGGAAACGGAGCCCACCAGCCTGTTACGTTTTGAGTCTCGTTTTGAGCTGGCCCGCCCTGGCGCCTGGGCCGGCTGAGGTTAAGGCACGGCTGAGCCGCCCCGAGTAGGCTCCCCCTCCACCCCCAAATCTGCGGTGATCACCGGGGGCTGGGAGGAGTCAGCCTGGGGTGGGCTTCGCGGACGGCGGCGGCGGGGTCGTCTCGGAGACCGGGGGGCGCTCTTTCAGGCAGCGCTCGACCCCCTGATGTAGCTCCGGGGCGTCGTGCTTGGGCAGCGTGGGTTTACCCATCACGCTGTGTCCCATGCGGTCGAGGGTGATGCCGCCGCTCGAGAGCCAGACGAACATGGCGCGGCCCTTGATGTTGGCGAACGGCACGCCACCGCCCGTGTTGTGGTTCCAGGCTCGCGAGTCTTGGGAGTTGTTGCGGTTGTCGCCCAGCACCCAGACCTCGCCTTCTTTGACGGTGTAGGGACCTTGGAACTCGTCGCGCTCGCCGTCTTGGAACAGCGTGAGGTAGCTCATTTCCCCGAGGAACTCTACAAACAGATCACCGTCTCGTCGGCTGTCGCCTTCGAGGTATTCGTAGTGGCCGACGCGGCAGTGGGGCACGCTCCACCCGTTGATGATGGGGTGGCCATTCTGCACCGCCAGCGTGTCGCCGGGCAGCGCGATCACGCGCTTGATGTAGTCTTGCTTCTCGGCGTTGGGGTTCGGATCGGGGTAGATGAACACCATCACGTCGCCGCGCCCAGGGGGCATGTTGGCGAACAGGCGCGTGTCCGTGAAGCGCAGCTTAGGGCCGTAGGCGAACTTGTTGACGAAGATGTGATCTTGCAGCTGGAGCGTAGGCAGCATGGAGCCGCTCGGGATCTTGAACGCCTCCACCACGAACTCGCGTAGCAGCAGCGCGACCAGCACAGCGACGCCGATCGACTCGGCGTACTCGCGGAACTCGCTCTTTCTCCACGAGGAAAGATGCCGGTCGACGAGCACCCCCGCGTGCTCATAGCTCTTTGAGAAGCCGTCGCCGTCGAACGCTGCGGCCTCTAGCTGCAGCCGCAAGTCTTCTAGCGCGTCGTCTAGCTCCTCGCGGGCGCTGGCCTTGACGGCTCGCTTCACCGCCTCGGATTTGCGAGCCAGGATGCGCGACGCCTCATCGAGCAGCTGCGCGGCGTGCTCGTAGTCGCGGCGAAGGGCTGTGGGGACGTCGGTGCGCCCAGCCACGCCCAGGTGCTTGGACAGCGGCAGCTGGTGGCGGAAATGATAGAGCAGCATCTCTACCAGGGTGAAGAACGCGATGCCTGCGGGCACTGGCTGCTCGTGGATCAGCCAGGCCATGCGACCTAAGAAGCTCAGCGCGTCGGTGTCTTCTGATGCCGAAAAACTCGTGACCGCAAGCCAGGCCACCCCTAGCGGAACTAGGAAAAACCAGACCAGCAGGAACACGTAGCGCAGCGCGGGCTGCGGGCGCACGGAAGTAGTGGAGTCGGCCAAGGGGCGGCGCTTCTCTTAGCTGTCTGACCCCGGCAGGGCAACCGCTTGCACAACAAAGCCTGGCCTTCGCGGCCCACAGCGCCGAAACGCCCGATCCGTGGCCAGCCGGCCCAGGACCATGCTCAGAGCGGATCGCTGCGTGTCGGGCAGCGCTGCGGCGACGTCAGGGGCGGTCGCCGAGCTGCACTAAATAGTCGAGCTTGGCGGCGCGGTCATCGCCAGCGGTTTGAGTTGGGTTGGTGCGTCCCACCCCCACCGCGTTGTCGATCACGAGGTAGTACACGCCCTTGGGCAGCGGGATCACGCGCTTCAGTGGCTGGCCTTGGGTGATCACCTCGTCGAACAGCGGCTGCGCGGGCAGGGGCGTCGGGCCGGCTTGGCTCACGAACTGCCGCAGCATCTGATCGCCGGTGCCTTTCGGCACCAAGAACACGTCGACCTGAGCTGCGCCGTCGAGGCTCGCGGTCAGGAACAGCGCCTGATCGTCGTCGCTCACCGCGAAGCCCCCGATGAACTCTTGTTGGCCTTGATGGACCTCCGTGCGGTTGTTCTCGAGGCTGATTTTGGAGGTCTTGCTGATTTGGAACGGCTTGAACGGCTTGCCGCCCAAGGCGATCACGCCCATCCCAAAATCAGTCTCGCCCCGATCGCTGTAGCGGATCACCGTGAAGCCGCGCTGGAGCTGAGAGTCGACCAGCTTCTTGCCGAAGGCGTTGGGGTCCATCCCCGTCAACGCGAGGCCCGCTTGGGCGACGGGTGACTCAACTAGGGTCACCGCGAAGCTCGAGCCTTGAATATTTTCCGGGCGGAAATATATATACATCGCGTCGTCCTTGACGCGGAAATCTGGGTTGTACTCCAGCAGCCCCGCGCTGGTGAAGCCGATGCGCTGGCTCACGTTGGTCCAAGCGTAGCCGCGCCCGGTGTACTGGATGACGATGCTCTTGCGGTGCTCTTCATCGATCAGCTGCGACGAGCAGCTGTCGGCGAAGAAGCGCCCAGCCACGGGCTGGTCGTCGGCGAGCTTGAGGGGCACGCCGCGCTGGGTCATCTCGAAGCAGAAGCGGTCCAGCCCGAATTTGAGGATGTCGAAGCGCAGCGTGCGGTTCGCTGGGTCATTGATCACCCCGGGGCCGAGGATGGTCGCGGCGTCAAAGCCCATGGCTTCTTGGCTGGGACAGGCGGTCAGTAGGGGACACAGGGTCGCGACCAGACCTAAGCAATAGCGCGCGTAAGAGGGCATGGCGGCGGAGCATAGCAAAGCCGGGAGCGCTGCCACGCAGTTCGGGGAGCCGCGGCGTCCCCAGAGCCGCGGCGTCCTCCAAGCCGCGGCGTTCGAGGCGAGGCGTCACGGCCGTTGACAGGCTCGGCGTCGATATGACTGAGTGCTCGCGATGGCACACACCGCAGTGATTGGCGCTGGCGCCTGGGGCACCGCCCTCGCCTTGCTGTTGGCTGGCAAGGGCAAGGTGCGGCTGTGGACTTGGCTTGAGCCTCACGCCCAGCGCATGCGCGACGAAGGCACCAACGCTGAGTTCCTGCCCGGCTTTCCCCTGCCGCCCGCGCTGGAGGTGACCAGTGATCTCGCGCACGCCCTGGATGGCGCGAGCGTTGTGCTGCTGGTGGTGCCGTCAGATGTGTTCCGCCAGACCTTGCAGCGCGCGGCGCCCCACATCGCCCCGGCCGCGCTGCTGGTCAGCGCCACCAAGGGCATCGAGGAAGGCTCATTGATGCTCATGAACGAGGTGATCACGGACGTGCTGGGGCAGCCAGCCGGGCGTCGCGCCGGCGTGCTCAGCGGACCGAGCTTCGCCAAGGAGGTGGCCGCTGGCGCGCCGACCAACGTGTTGATCGCGGCGCACGACGCCCAGGCCGCCCAGGCTTTGCAGCAGCATTTCGCCACGGGTCGGTTCCGCGTGTATTCAAGCGATGATCCCGTCGGCGCCGAGGTGGGGGGCGCCCTGAAGAACGTGATCGCGATCGCCGCTGGGGCCTGCGACGGCCTTGGGTTCGGCTACAACACCCGGGCCGCGCTGATCACCCGTGGCCTGGCCGAGCTCAGCCGTTTGGCGGTCGCCAAACAGGCCAACCCGCTGACCCTGGCTGGTTTGGCTGGCATGGGCGATCTAGTGCTCACCTGCACCGGTGAGCTGAGCCGCAACCGCACCGTTGGCTTCGAGCTGGGCCGGGGCAAGCAGCTCGACGAAGTGTTGAGCGGACTCGGCCACGTCGCCGAGGGCGTCAAGACGGCGCGCAGCGCGTACGAGCTGGCCCAGCGCCTCGACGTCGAGCTGCCGATTTGCTTTGAAGTGTACCGGGTGCTGTACGAAGGAAAGCCGCCTCTCCAAGCCGTCGAGGACGTGTTGAACCGGCCCCTCAAGCGGGAGCTCGACTAGCCTGGATTGAATCGGCGGGGCGCGGTAGGTGTCGAACTCGGACTGCATGGCGTTGAATCGAAGCGAACGGATAGGCCGCGGCGGCGCGCGTCAGGCGTACGTCGCCGCCGGGCTGGGTCTTGCGTGCTGGCTGGTGGCGCCGCTGTGCGCGGCTCAGTACCCGCCGCAGCAGTACCCGCCGCAGCAGTATCCGCCGCAGCAGTACCCGCCGCAGCAATACCCGCCGCAGCAGTACCCGCCGCAGCAGTACCCGCCGCAGCAGTACCCGCCGCAGCAGTACCCGCCGCAGCAGTACGGCTACGGGCCTCGACCAGCGGCTCCGCGCGGAAAACCACGGTCGACCGATCTGGAAATTGGGACGCTGTATGGCGCCGCGATCGGCTATGGCGTCGGGCTCGGCGTGTGGTTCGACGCCGAGACGGGGATTGATGATCCGGGCTTGGCGCTGATCCCGCCTGCCATCTTGGGGGTGGCGGCGCCGGTGGGCGTCTATTTCCTCGACGATCCAGAAATGCCGCGTGGAATGCCAGCTACGATCGCAGCGGGCATGGCTATCGGCGCGGGTGAGGGGATCGGCGTCGCGAGCTACCAGTTCGTCACCGCCGACGCAGCCGACGCCTGGGGGTTTCGCGGGCTCGCGCGCTCGGTCTCCCTCGGCGCGACCCTAGGGGCGGTCGGCGGCTACGCGTTGGCGTACTACGAAGAACCCCCGCCTGAGACCGCGTTGTTCGTCTCAAGCGGCAGCGCCTGGGGCGCCGCCATCGGTTCGATGTTTGGCTATGGCGCGAGCGACGCCGAGCAGGACTTCGGTCAGGCGAACGATCAAGCCTCGCTGGGCGGCCTGATCGGCTTCAACGTCGGCCTCGCCGCGACCGCCGGGCTCTCGACCACGTACATCCCGAGTTGGGATTCACTGGCCTGGATGTGGGGCGGCGCAGGCATCGGCGCGCTGGCCTCGACGCCGATCTTCTTGTTCTACATCGGTGACAGCACGCCACCGGCCAAGCGCGGTCTGCTGTTCATGGGCACCGCGACCAGCCTGGGCTTGATCGCGGGCGCGTTGCTCTCGTCGTCTCCATCGGACTTTGGGCAAAACCAGCAGCGCGCCACTGAGTACGCGCAGCGTGACGGCATACTGGTCGACTACCTGGGCCCAATGGCGGTTCCGGGTGGCGTTGGCTTTGAAGTCTCCGGGCGTTTGTTCTAGCTGCGGCGCTTCGCTGCCAAATATTGCTGGTTTGCCCGGCTCGAGGCGCTCAAAAGCAACGCTGTGCGCAGTTAGAATTCCGGGCTAAGGTCGCCAGCGATGGCGATCATCCGTTACTTTCCGCCGCAAGGTCAGCCAACCCTGGTGGCCATCAATAAGCCGGTGACCACGATTGGCCGCGCCCTTGGCAACGACGTGCACCTGCCCGACCGCAGCGTCGCCGATCACCACGCGCAGATCGTGTTCAACGGCCGAGATTTTCAGCTGGAGGAGCTGGACCGCCAAGCAGACATCCAGATCAACGGCAAAAAGAAGCGTCGCGCGCGCTTGGTGGACGGCGATCGGGTGACGCTCGGCGGCGCGCAGCTTGGCTTCAGCATGTTCAGTGAGCCGCAGCGCCCGAGCCCGAGCGAGGACATCACGGTTCAGGGCGGCAAGGGCGGGGGTGGACCGAACGAAGTGGGCGGCCTGCGCAAGCTCCACGCTTTCAGCGAGCGCCTGATGACCACCGCCTCCGTGGACGAGCTGCTCGAGACCCTCCTCGACGCGGTGATCGAGTTCACCAACGCCAAGCGCGGCGTCGTGCTCCTCGTGGATCCAGAAGAGACCCGAGGCACGCCGCGGGTGCGCGCCTCACGCCACGTGCGGCGCGAGGCGATCGAGGATCCGACGGGCCAAATCAGCGACAGCATCGTGCGCCGCGTGATCGACTCGCGGCGCCCGGTGATCGTGAGCGACGCGCTCAGCGACACCACCTTTGGGCAGAGCGAGAGCGTGATGGCGCTGCAGCTGTCGAGCGTGATGTGCGCGCCGCTGCTCAGCCAAGGTGACGTGATCGGCGCGCTGTACGTGGCCAACGACGAGGTGAAGCACCTGTTCGAGCGCGAACAGCTCGAGGTGCTCACCATCTTCGCTGGCCAAGCCTCGTTGATCTTGCAGAACGCCATGCTGCTCAACGCGCTCCGCGCGGATAAAAAGAAGCTCGAGGCAGAGCTCAGCGACAAGCGCTTTGGCCAAATCATCGGCGCGTGCGCGTCGATGATGGAGGTGTTTCGCAAGCTGCAAAAGGTGGCCACCACCGACATCGGGGTGCTGATCACCGGCGAGACCGGCACCGGCAAAGAGCTGATCGCCCGCGAGATCCACCGCCGCAGCAACCGCGAGAGCGGGCCGTTCGTCACGGTGAACTGCGGCGCCATCCCCGAGAACCTGATCGAGAGCGAGATGTTCGGGCACGTGCGCGGCGCCTTCACCGGCGCCGTCGCCAGCCGCGCGGGTAAGTTTCAACAGGCCGACGGCGGGACGCTGTTCTTGGATGAGGTCGGGGAGCTGACGCCCGCGCTGCAGGTCAAGCTGTTGCGCGCGATTCAGGAGCGCATCGTGATGCGCGTCGGCGACAGCAAGCCCGAGAAGTGCGACATCCGCATCGTCGCGGCGACCAACCGCAATTTGGATGAGATGATCAAGACCGGGGAGTTCCGAGAGGATCTCTACTACCGCCTGAACATCGTGAACCTGTGGCTGCCGCCGCTGCGCGATCGCGGCGATGATGTTTTCATCATCGCCAAGGCGCTGCTCAGCAAATACGCCGACGAGATGAACAGCAGCGTGCGCGGCTACGCTCCGCAGACCCTGCAAGCCATCAAGAAATACCACTGGCCGGGCAACATTCGCCAGCTCGAGAACCGCATCAAGAAGGCGCTGGTGCTGTGTGACCAGAGCCTGCTCAGCCCTGAAGATCTTGATCTCGGGCCCGAGGCGCAGGAGGCCATCATGCCGCTCGAGAAGGCCAAAGAAGACTTCCAGCGCCGCTATGTCCTCGAGGTGCTGGAGCGCAACAACGGCAACCGCACGCAGACCGCGCGGGATCTTGGCGTCGATCCGAGGACGATCTTTCGCTACCTGGAGAAGGAGCAAAATCCGATCCCGAGCGGAGCCGCCGGAAGTGCAGGCGACTAGCAGCAGGCGTTGGGCCCAGCGTGTCTGACACCCGCGAGCGCCTGCTCGCTGCCTTGGGCGAGCTGATACGAGACCGCCCGATCGACTCCGTGTCGCTGACTGAAGTCGCCCGCGCCTCAGGGCTGAGCCGGCCTACGGTGGCTCGCCATCTAGGCTCCCGCGCGGATCTACGGCGCTGGCTCACGCAGCAGCTACCGGGGCACGCTCAAGCGCACCCTAGCGCCCGAGAGCGCCTGACTAGCCTGGCGCTGGCGCATTGGGGCAGCGGACAAGGCGGCGCGCCCTCACTTGAGGCGCTCGGGCTGCTCGCCGATCTAAGCAAAGGCAGCGTCGTCTGGCATTTCCCCACGAAAGCAGCTCTATTGCTCGGGGTCGCCGAGCAGCTGTGCGCGGTGTACTCGACCAGCGGCTTGTTTGGCGCTGGCGATCAGGCTCACGCTGACGCCGCGCCTGCCCCGCTCAGCCTACCCGCTGGGCTGGAGCTGTTGCTCGAGCGGCGCATCGCCGTCGCCCGTGAATACCCGCGGGCAGGGGCCGCGCTCAGCTGGCTGAAGCACGCCGGCCCAGAGCCCGCGCAACTCCATGTGCTGAGCGCCGAGCGCGCGTTCAGGCGTGGCGTCAAGGCTTGGCTCGGTGCGCTGGGTCGGCGGGGCGAAGTGCGCCCAGGCTGCGACGCCGAGGCGTGGATCGCGGTGCTCGAGGCGCTGATGCTGAGCGCTGAGCAACGCGTGGGGCAACACGCCTGGGCAGCCAGGCTGGCCGCGCTGCTAGCCGAGGCGGTGCAGCGCGCAGACTAAGCCCGGCGTGCGCGCTGAACGCTGCGGCCAGCGGACGCTGCTGCGAATGAACGCCGCGGCCAATGAACGCCGCAGTCAATGAATAACGCAGTCGATGAATAACGCAGTCGATGAATAACGCAGTCAATAACGCCGCGGTCAATGAACGCCGCGGCTAGTGAACGCTGCCGGTCAGCCACGCGAAGGCTGGCACCAGGACTTCTTCCGGTGTGGCAGCGCTGGGCGCGCGCGAGCTGTGGCTGGCGATGCCGGTGGCCGGATCGATGGCGAAGCCGTGGTCGCCGAAGATCAGCACCAGCGTCCGCGCGGGCAGCCCGCTCATGTGATCCCACAGCACCTCGGCCACCTCGGTGGACAGCTCACGCATGGCTCGGGGTCGGGTCGCTCCGGGCTCAGTGATGCGCGACTCCACCAAATCGAGCTTCATCACGTCGCGGTGCCCGGCCTTCACGCGGCGCAGCGTGCTCGCCGCGCGACCGCGGGCTACCGGCACGTCGCGTTCACTCGAGATGGGTTCGCGCAGGCCCTGGGGACCGCGGCCGAGCAGCTCAAGTTGGGTCGCGGTGGTAGCTGGCAGCGCAGACCACAGCAGCAAGCGCTCGACGCACGCCGCGTTACGCCCGACCAGCTCCTTCAGCTGCTCGTGCACCATCTGACCCAGATCAAAGCGTAGGCCGTCCACTAAGATCAGCTGCGCCTGCCGCGCGCCGTGCATGCGGCCATGTCGCAGCGCGATCTCCGGCACATCCAGCACCATGGTCGGTCGCTTACCGCGGATCCGTAGGGCATCAAAGGCCTCGGAGTAGCTCTTGGCGAAGGCGGTTGACCAGCTCTCGAGAGCGCTCAGCGCCTGGTCATCTAGGTCTTGGCTCATGCGCGCAGCGAGCAGCGGCACGTACGCCGAGGTAAACAGCCGCTCCACCACCGCCAGCGGCTTGGGGCCGCGCGCCGCCTCCAGATCCCGAACCCAGCCGCGCCAGGTGCTCTCTGGCACACAGACCTCGTCCTCGTCGGCGCCGGCTAGGGTGGCTTGTGGGCTCGCGGCCCTTGCCTCAGCGGCTGGAGCGCTCAGGTCATCAAGCACCTCGAGCATCGCGCGCTGGTGAGTCGCCATCGGGCCGCTCGCCTCAGGCGCTTGGGCTGGCTCGCGCAGCTGCGGCGCGACCTCAGGCGCCGCGGAGCTCTCGCCAAGCACGTCGTCCTGCGCGCTGGGCGTGGGCGTGCTGAGGTGATCCGCGCGGATGTGACGAGTGGGGAGCGGGGTCTGGTCATCTTGGCTGAGCAGGGAAGCGAAGCCGTCACCGAGCGGTGAGGCCTCGGGCTCGACCAGCGCCTCGGGCGCAGCCGTAGCCACCTCATGCACCGCCGCCAGCACCTCAGCCGCGTTGAGCTCTGGCTCGTGCTCAGCGGCGTCTGCTTGCTCAGCGGCGCTGAACGCGGGCTGTTGCTGAGCTGCATCAGCGTGCTCAGCGGCGTCAGCTTGCTCAGCGGCGTCTGCTTGCTCAGCGGCGCTGAACGCGGGCTGTTGCTGAGCTGCATCAGCTTGCTCAGCAGCGTCAGCTTGCTCAGCGGCGTCTGCCTGCTCAGCGGCGTCTGCTTGCTCAGCGGCATCCGGCTGCGCTGCTGCGTCCGCTGCCTCAGCCGCCGTCGCGCTCCGCGCCGCTGGCTCGTCCTCGCCGAACAAGGCTTCTTCAGGCGGCTCGGGCGTGCCCCAGTCTTGCTCCGCTGCCGGCGCGACGGGTGATTCCGTGAAGTCTTCATGCTCGAGCGCTTCGAGCGCGGCGAGCACCGAGCGGAACGCGAACTGCCGCGCCTCGCTCGCCGGGTTCGGGCTGTCGGGAGCCTGGGCTGCTTCGCTGGCTTCGGCTGCCTGGTCGTTCGCGGCCTGGGCGCTGGGTCCTGCCAGCGCTGGCGTGGGCTGACGCTCAAGACTCAGGCTCAGCTGACCCGCCGCCGTCGCTTCCTCGGGGCTCAGCGCGCGCGAGCTAGTAGGCGCTAGCTCGACCGGGCTTGGGGGTGGAGGGGGTACGCTGCGCCGACTGGGCGGTGGTGGCGGGCTGCTCTCGCGCAGCTCTCGGGCCAGATCCTCGAGGGAATAAGCGTCTGCGTTGGCCATCCACGGCGCCAGCTGCGGGGCGTCAGCCTGTAGCAACGTCGCGCAGTCGGGGTCCACGTCTTCGCCCGGAGCCGCGCTAGCCGCTGGGTTTGTGCCATCCTGGTTGTCCGAAGTAGGCTGGATCTCCGCGCTAGCCTGCACCTCCACGCTAGGCTGGGCTGCGCTGGTTGAGCGCGGGAGCTCTTCCGCTACCGCAAGGAATACATCACCGCCATCTCCCAGCAGCGTCTCCAGCGCGACCGGCCGCGTGTAGACGCCCAGGTAGCGATCTCGCGCGTCGAACAAGATGCGCACCGGACGCTCCCGCGACGCGGTGAGCCACCAGCGCAAGATCGCGCTGTCTTCAGCGTCCAGCGCTCCGGCCAAGTTGGTCACCTGGGCTAGGGTGTCGAAGCTCAAGGCAAAGCCGCGGGCGCTGATCGTCCGCGCGCGGTACAGCTGATCGCTGAGCGTCGCGTCGAGGTTGGTGGCGGCGCCAAAGCCCGCGGCGCTCGCGCCGCGGTTGGCCAGCTCGTCCTCGATCGCCGCCTCGACCACCAGCGCCAGGCGGCCGCGCTCCGATGAGTCGGGGGCGGGGATGCTGATCCACATCAGCCCGGCTTGTTCCGCGCGGGCTTGAGCTGCTGCGCGGTCTGCGCGCGCGACCAGGCACAGCCCGCCCAGCCCAGGCTCCGGCTCTGCCGGCGGCTGCTGCGCCCGGGCGCGCGCGCGTCCAAGGCTCATCTCAGACCCATCAAGCTGCGTTCGAGGGCCCACCGCTCGCTCCCCGGCACTATGCATCGACATAAATAACCCCATTGCCAGAGGTCCCTCAGCCAGGAAAAGTTTTCGGCCGGTTTGTTGTCCAGCGCCGTCGGCATCCATTAGCCCTGCCGGCGCTTGGGCGTCTCAGGCCGAGGGTGGAGCGTGCCGCTTCACAGCGGCCGCGCTGCTGGCGTGGGCCGGCGTGCCCGCACCCGCGCCGTCAGCGCCGCGGTGAGCCGCGCTGCTGAGCGCGTGCGCTGGCCACCGGCCGGCGCCGCCGCATAGCAAGGGAATTCGGAGCGGCTGAGCGCGCAGCTGTTTTTAAGGCGTTCCATGCGTGGGGCGGCGCTCGGTGGCCTGGCGTTGACGGGCGCCGCCGCGGCCAAATACAGTGTCACCAGGCCCCTCTGCGGGGTTTCGCCAGGTGCGGACAATTGAACTCCTTACAATGCGTGAACCCGGGAGACCGAACCCATCAGGAGCGCTAGGCCCAGACCAACTCACTGGGAAGCCAGATCGATGTGCGGAGTCGCCCACCTAGCTAAGCTAGGGGTTCATTCGTCCTCAATACCAGCGAACCTCGCGGTACGGGCTCCATGAACGGGCTGGCTTCTGCTAGCCCGTTCGTCTTGGTGAGGGGTGGAGCAAGTCACCAGATCAGCACGCAAGTACGCTACGCGCGCAGCCGCCGCGCTGTCAGGTGGCGGCGCGCGGGGCTGGCCGGGCGGAAACAAGCGGGCGCTGCAACTGGCTGAGGGCCTTGGGGGCGCCGCCGCTGGCGAGCACGGGCCAGCAGCGGCGGGCACGCTCGCGCTCTAGCCTTGAAGGAATTTTTCGCGCACCGCGGAAGCGCGGCGCCTGCCCGGCGGCTCAGGCCGGCGCGCTGGCTGGTGTACGGAAACGTGAGAATCTTCCAAGGCTTCCGTCGCGCCGCGCAGTCGGCTACGGTCCGCTCTTCTATGGGGACTCGAAGCAATACGGGCCGCCGCGCGCTGGGGCAATGCCTCCGGCTGGGGCGATGTTTGTGGCAGGGGCAATCAGCGAGCGCGCTCAACGGGGCGCGCCGATTGGCCGTACCAGCGCTGGTGGTGGCGGGGCTTGGGCTGCTCGCGCCCAGCGTGAACGCCGCCAAGGTGAAGGGCCAAGTCGCCAATTTCATGGAACTTGAGAACCCGGTCTGGGCGGACGCCAAGGAACCCAAGAACCGCGGCTACTCGTTTCGGGAGCCGGTGCCCACGGTGCCGAGTCGCTTCCGCAAGCTGTTCCCCCATATCCCCAAGGAGTTGTGCGTCGCGCTGCTGGCGAAGACAGCGCAAAAAGCACCTAAGCCCATCCTGATTCGGGTCGGGGGTGGGCGGACCACACCCGTGAGCATCGTGGTGCCGCCGGGAACTCAGTTCACGTTCCAGAACACCGACCCCTTCGTTCACCAGCTGTACGGGGTCGGCATCAGCACCTTCAGCGCCGCCAGCACGGTGCGCGGTGGCACGCGGGACTGGAGCGTGCCCAAAGCCGGCAGCTTCGAAATCCGCGACAAGCGCGCGCCCTCGGTGCGCATGTGGATCATCGGCGAGCCAAACGTCGCGGCCATCGCCTACCCGAACCTCAAGGGCGAGTTCTTGCTCGACGCGAAAGAGGCCGGAGACTACGAAATTCAGGCGTATTTCGCCGGCAAGAAGGTCGGGCCCGCCACCCCGGTGAGCGTCGGCCCGCGAGATCTGACCATCAAAGACGTGATCAAGGTCGCGCCGGATCCGAAGAAGGCCAAGGACGACAAGGATAAGGACGCAAAGTAGATGCTTGCTTCACGCTTTTGGTACGTGGTCCTAGCGTTGCTGCTGGGCGCCAGCATCTTCGTGTTGCTGCTGGCGACCAGCATGTTCAACCGCGCCGGGCTGCGCGCGATGGACGAAGGGTTGAGCTCGGACGCTCAGGTCGTCAGCTGGTATCTCAAGAACGACGCTCGCGAGCGTTCGGCGCAGTTGATCAAATTTGCGCTGAATCAGGAGCTGGCTAAGCAACTTTCCAAATCTAGCAGCTCAGAGGGCAAGGTCCCGGCCGAGGTGCGCGACACCGCCCTCAAGGCGCTGAAGCAGGTCAACTCTGAGATCCCCGAGGAGGAGGCGTTCGACGCCATCTTCGCCGTCGATCAGCACGGCCGCGTGATCGCCCACCTGGGCTACGACCAGGCCAGCGGGATGGAGGACTTTGAGCTCGGCGGCTACCCCGTCGTGGCCGACGCCTTGCACGGCTATGTGCGTGACGACACGCTGCAGCTGGACCGTCTGTACCGCGTGGTAGCGCGCCCGGTGGAGTTCGACCTGGGGTCGATGCCCGCTGGGGCAGTGGTCGGCGCGCGCGTGATCGATCAAAAGTTCGCGCGCCAGCTCTCGCAGCGCACCGGCGCCGCGGTGGCCTTCTACATGGACGGCGCCAGCACCGTGTCAGCCGCTCCCGAAGGTTTCGACAAGAGCCAGCTCGACCAGATCAACAGTGACGTGGCAGAGGCGCTGCAAGAGGAGACGTATGTTTCCGTGGGGCGTAGCTCTGCCCGGATGCTGAGCGGCAACGTGCGCGTCGTGTACTCGCAGCTCCCCGGTGAAGCCGGGCAGCTCGGCGCGGGCTATGTGGTGGGTCGCTTGCCCGCGCAGGTCGACTCTCCCATCGGTTTCTTCAAGCAGGCGGACGACAAAGACAAGGCGCAGGCCAACGTGGGCATCGTGGCTGGCGTGGCGCTGGCCGCGGCGTTCATCGGCCTACTGTTCTCGTTCCTTGAGCACACGGTGCCGATCAACACCTTCAAGAACGAGTGCATCAAGCTCGCCAAAGGTGAGACCGACCAGCTGACGCCCTCGAAGTTCCGCGGCATCTTCCGCAAGATCGCGTCGGACGTGAACGACGGCGTGGATAAGGTGATCTCTAAGGGTGGAGGGTCACCGCGGCGCGCGGCAGATTTGGGGCGGGTGCTAGGAGACATCCCGGATCAGCCGGTGATGAGCGCGTTCAGTTTCCCTGGGGAGCCTGACGCGAGCTCAGCAGGCAGCGCTGAGTCGGCCAGCCAGAGCGCCACGCCTGATCCCGACCGGCCGAAGCCGCGCCCGAAGCCCAGCGCGCCGCTGGCTTCGACTCAGGCTTCATCGCCCGTCGCGGCGCCGGCTCCGGCGGCGCCGAACCAGGCTGCTACAGGCGGCGCGCCAGCGCGGCCTCGCCCGAAGCCGCCAGCGCGGCCAGGCGCCGCGGCCGAGGCCAGCGATCCCAGCGGCGCGAGCGGCGCTGAGATGGCGGAGTGGCGGCAGGTCTACGAGGACTTCGTGGCAGCCAAGACCCAGTGCGGAGAAAAGACCGAGGGCTTCACCTACGAAAAGTTCGAGCAGACCCTGAAGAAGACGCGCGAGACGCTGATCGCGCGCCACGACTGCAAGCGGGTCAAGTTCAGTGTGTACGTCAAAGACGACGGCAAAGCGGCCCTCAAGGCGAGCCCAATCAAGGAGTAAATCCGTGAGGAAACAATGCATGCTGCGCAGCGACTCCGTTGCGCCGCGCCGTGGGTCTCGAGCGCCCGGCGTCCGCCGGGCGTTTCAGCCGCGGCTGCTCGGTTCGGCGCTCGGCGCGCTGCTGGTGTTCGCAGCGGGGGCGGCTTCGGCGACCAGCCCGCTCGAGGTGCCAGACAACGGCAGCCAGCAGATGGCGCGCGGCGGCGCGTGGGTGGCGCGGGCCAGCAACTCGCTGGCGGCGTACTACAACCCCGCGGCGCTGAGCGGGCTGGAGAGTGGCGTGGCTCTGGGGACCAACTTCGTGTTCAACAAAGTGTGCTTCGAGCGCCTGGGGACGGACGGGCAGCCAGCCAGCACCAGGAGTGGCGCCACCTACCGCGAGACCTGCAACGACAACGCCAGCACGCCGAACCTGATCCCGCACCTGGCGGGCAACCTGCGCCTGACCGAGTCCCTCGGCGTTGGCTTGGGGTTTGTCCCGCCTTCTGCCCTGGGGAAACTGCATTTCCCTGACACCTCGCCAGCCAGCTATGACGGCGGCGAGATAGAGTTCGCGTCGCCCCAGCGCTACCTGCTGTTGGAGGCAGACGGCGTCTTGCTCAACCCTGTGCTGAGCGCGGGCTATGCCATCACCGATCAGCTGCGCATCGGCGCCGGCTTCATCTTTGGCTTTGGGAGCTTGCAGCTGGCCAACGCCGCCATGGCCCAGCCGGGCGCCAGCGACACCCAGGACGACGTCTCTGGTGACATCCGCGCTGACGTGGATGTCGCGGACAACTTCATCCCAGGCGGGGTGTTCGGCGTCTTGTTTTCCCCCACGCAGCAGCTCGACTTAGGCCTCTCGGTGCACGTGCAGGATGCGTTTCGGGGCAAAGGCGATCTGGTCGCGATCTCCGGCTATTGGGGAGTCAACGGGCGCGTGTCACCCGACGGTGGCGCGAAGTCCTCCAGCGCGGACAAGGGGGCTGACTTGGTGAAGCTCACGATCCCGAACCCGCTGCAGGTGAGGCTGGGCGTCGCGTTTCGGCAGCCGCGGGCTGGCGCGCCGGGCTACTTGACCGCCGACGCTCGCCGCGATCCGCTGAAGCAGGACGTGTTCGATGTCGAGCTGGATCTCGAGTACACCCGAAGTAGCGCCTTCGACGCGATTCAGGTGCGGATCCCCAAGGACACGGTGGACATCATGAGCCGCGGCCCCGGTGGGCTAGACAGGGTAGGGGGAGTCCCGCCGAACGCTGACGTGGAGCTCAAGCTCAAGGACACCTTCGGCGTGCGCGTCGGCGGGGACTACGTGGTCATGCCTGATTTCCTCGCGGTACGCGCGGGCATGTGGTTTCAGACCGCGGCCGCCGACGAGCAACACCTCCACGTGCAGCCGCTGGCGGGCGCGCGCTTCGGGCTCGCGGCCGGCGCGCAGGTCCGCGTGCCGCTGGTCGACGTTGAGGTCGGCTACATGTTGGTCAGCCAGCAAGAGGTGGACAACGGCGGCGACGGCGCCATCAAGACCATCAGCGGCCTAGACACCCTCGGCAATCGCAGCCCCTATGCGATCAACGGTGGGCGCGCCAGCGCCACGGCGCACATCCTCTCGGCGGGCATCAGCACGCACTTCTGACGGCGACGTGCAGCGCCAAGCCCTCCACCCGCTCTCCACCCCCTGATCTGGATTGTGTTCGCGTCTGGGTGACTCGCTGGTGATTGCACCCGCTCATACGCGGCACTATGTCGTCTCGGCCGGGTGAGATCTCGGCCGCGTGCGGTCTCGGCGCGCCCCAGGGCGTGAGCGCCTTCCTTGGTACACAGAGCCCCGGCGCGAGCCACGCGCGGTGAGCGACAGCAACTAGCAGTAGGACGATTTTCATGAGCGACGCACCGATTCACAACGTGATCATCATTGGTTCTGGCCCGGCCGGACTCACCGCTGCGATCTACGCGGCACGCGCCAACCTGAAGCCGCTGTGCGTCGAGGGCTTCAACGCCGGCGGCTTGATGCCAGGTGGGCAGCTGATGTTCACCACTGAGGTCGAGAACTACCCCGGGTATCCCCAGGGAGTCACCGGTCAGAAGATGATGGCGGATTTTCGTGAGCAAGCAGAGCGGCAGGGCACCGAGTTCATCACCGATGACGTGACTGAGGTGGATTTGTCGGCGCGGCCGTTCAAGATCTACGTCGGCGAGGGCCGCGAGCTGCACCTGGCCAAGGCGCTGATTATCTCCACCGGCGCGCGCGCCAACTACCTCGGCCTAGACAGCGAAGAGAAGCTCAAGAACAAGGGCGTGAGCGCCTGCGCGGTGTGCGACGGCGCGCTGTTTCGCGATCAAGACGTGGTGGTGGTCGGCGGCGGCGACACCGCCATGGAAGAGGCGCACTACCTGGCAGGCCTGTGCAAGAGCGTCACGCTGATCCACCGTCGAGATGATTTCCGTGCGTCAAAGACCATGCAGCAGCGGGTGGTGGATCACCCCAAGATCCGCATTTTGTACAGCCACGCGGTGACTGAGGTGCTCGGCGTTGAGCAGGACTCGGTTACGGGGGTGCGGGTCAAGGACCTGAAGACGAATGAGCACAGCGATCTGCAGGCCAAGGCGATGTTCGTGGCCATCGGCCACACGCCGCTGACCGACTTGTTCCGCGGGAAATTGGCGGTGCATGACAACGGCTACCTCAAGGTCGAGCCGGGCTCGACGCGCACTAGCGTCGAGGGCGTGTTTGCTTCGGGTGACGTCGCTGACTGGGTGTACCGCCAGGCGGTGACGGCGGCCGGCACCGGCTGCATGGCCGCGCTGGACGCTGAGCGCTGGCTGAGCGCTCAAGATCATTGAGTCGCTTGCGCAGGGCTGTTTCGCTCAAGCTCACTGGGTCGCTTGCGCAGGGCTGGGTCGCTTGCGCAGCGCTGAGTTGCTCAAGATCACTGGGTCACTGGAGCGACGTTGAATCGCTTGCGCAGGGCTGGGTCGCTTGCGCAGGGCCGAGTTGCTTGCGCAGGGCTGAGCGCTGCTCACTTGGGCTGCGCTGTGGACGCGGCTTCGGGCTCCGAGGAGTCGCCTTCCCGCGCGGTCCACACCACCGCGACGCTCACCGGGTAGGCGAGCAGCAGCCCGCTGAGCAAGCGGACGGCTGCCGACTCTGGGCGCATGCCTAGCGCCTCGGTCCACACGTCGAGCAGCATCGCGGCGGCGGCGAAGCCGACCCAGAGCCGGAGCGGCCAGACGCTGAGGCGAGGGCGCATGCTGAGCGCGCCGAGCCCCAACCCGAGGTAGATGCCGAGGCAGCGATTGCAGACCGGCAGGTAGTGCCCGAACAGCTGGATCGAGCGCGCTGCCTCGCGGTGACACTGGTAGTTGAACCAGGTCTCGAAGGGCACGCCGAGCCAGTGCAGCCACGGCACGTCAGCTACCGCCCACACCAAGACAGGCGAGAAGCCGATCAGCACCAGCAGCCCTCGCGTCGCGCGATACAGCCAGCGTCTCCAGCTGGGGTGGCCAGCGCGATCGCTCACTGCTCAGCTGCCCTGGGGTGATGACGGGGCGGCGCCGCGCAGGCGGCTTAGCTCGGCCATGACTTGCTGCAAGTCTTCCCATACCTCGCGCTTGGCCTTGGGGTTACGCAGCAGATACGCCGGGTGAAAGGTGGGCATGACTAAGATGCGCTGGTTGTAGGTGCGCCAGCGCCCGCGGATCCGCGTGATCCCACCGCTGCTGCCGAGCAAGCCCTCTACCGCCGTGGCGCCCAAGGCGACGATCACCTGGGGCGCGATCAGCTCGAGCTGTTTGGCTAAGAAGCCGGCGCAGGCCTGCACCTCATCTGGCATCGGCTTGCGGTTGTTTGGTGGGCGACACTTGACGATGTTGCACACGTAGACCGCGTCGCGCTCGATGCCCATCGCCGCGATCATCTTGTCGAGCAGTTGGCCTGCCTTGCCGACGAACGGCTCGCCTTGCGCGTCTTCATCGACCCCTGGCCCCTCGCCGACGAAGCACAGGCCCGAGCTGCCGTTACCGCGCGCAAATACCGTCTGGGTGCGCTGCTCGTGAAGCCTGCAGGCGACGCAGACGGATACTGCCTCGCGTAGGCTGTCGAGCTCGGCGGCTCGCTCGGCTGCGCCGAGCACTGGCAGCGCCGCCGGCAAGCTGAGCGGCGCCTGGGCAGAGCCCCGGTCGCGCTCCCACGCCGCGCTGGGGGGTGGGGGGCTGCCGTGAGTTGGGGGCGCAGGCAGAGGCGGCGGCTGCGCAGCGACTGGCTGACGATTTGAGGGCGCTGGCTGATGTGGTAGCGCCGCGCCGAGTGGCGGCGCCGGATAGCGCGCCGCAGGGGCTGCCTGATCTGCTGCCGCAGGGAATGGAGGTCGCGGCGCATTGGCCTGAGCTGCTGGCGCGCTGGGCCGCCCTGCTGACGCGCTGGGCCGCCCTGCTGGTGCACTAAGCACAGGCGCCGCGCCGCGCTCAGGCTGTGCGGCGGCGCTAGCCAGCTGGCTCGGCCGCGACGCGATCAGCGGCTGATCGGCGACTTGTAGGCCGCAGGCGCCGGTGTCTGCCTGCCACTCTAGGTGAGCCTTGAACAGCGCAGCCAGCTCGCGCAGCTCAGCCACAGGGCTCAAGCTAGGGACCGCCTGGACGCTCAACTCGCCGCTGTGCGCGTCGCCCTCTGCCTGCACGCCTGTCATGACTGAGCCAGCACGCCCGTCACGGCTGAGCACGTCCGGGCCCAGGGCGCGTCGCGCCCCGTCGCTGGCGGCGCGCTCAGCCGTCTTAGAAGCCCTTGACCACGCCGAGGCTCGGCTCAATCACCTGACCCGACGAAGGCAGCATGAACATGATGTTGATGTCCAAGAGCAGGCCCAAGCTGTCGCTCATGGCGTAGACCGCGCCGCCACCCAAGGCGCCGAAGCCTTGGCCGAGCTTTTTGTAGGCGTCGAGTTGGTTCTGGCGCGGAGCAGATGTTGGCTCGCCACGTGCGCAGTCCTCGTAGGCCTTGTCGCCCGGTAGGGCGCCGCCGTTCACGGTGTTGCAGTCCAGGATCGTGACCTTGAGCTTGGCGTCGACTTGGGCCAGGCCGCCGCCTACATGGACAAATGGGCGGAAGCCAAGGTTGCTCGAGTCGCCGATCCAGTAGCTGAGGCGCGCTTCCGCATGGAGCGGCAAGAAGGCGTTGCCGCCGTCGGGCTTGGGGCCCCCGTTGAAGGCGAAGCCCAAGCGACCGCCCAGCGAGATGTTGGGGGTCAGGAAGTAGTTGGCGTCCAGCATGGCGCGGATGGTGCCAAAGGCCAGGCCGCCGCTGATCTTGTTGGCCTTGCCCGGCTGGGGGTCGAAGGCGTACTGCTCCTCCTTGCCCGAGTAGAAACAGGCGAAGCCCTCATTCTTTTGGCTGTCGGCCGAGCACACCTCCTCGCCGCTGATGAAGGCCATGTCAAAGCCGACGGCCAAGCCGACCCACAGCTTGTGCTTCTTGGTCTTCCCGCTGGCGCCGCTGCACTCGCCGTCGACGCAGGATGCGCCGCTGCCGCAGTCGGAGTCGGAGCTGCAGCCGCCGCCGGTCTCACACGTGCCGTTCATGCACGCCAGGCCTGATTGGCACTCTTGAGACTCCTCGCAGGTCGCGCCCCAGCCCTTATCGCCACGCTTCGCGGCGCCACAGCCTGGCATCCCGGGTGGGCACTCCACCTCTTCGGCGCAGCGGTCCGGCGGATCTTGGTCGGGGAATGACGGCGGCTCAGCCTCGCTGCTGTTGACGATGGAGATTTCGACGGGCTCGCGCTTGCTGCCGTAGCTGTCGATGATGTCGCCGGCAGCGTCCTTGGCGCGCACGTAGAACTTGAGGCCGCCCACCATTTGCGTAGCGCCGCAGGGAATCGTCGTGGTGAAGGCGTCGCCCTTCTTGGTCATCTTGAGGGTGACCCACTTGTCACCGCCAAATTCCTTATATTTCAGCTCGGCGCTGGTCGCCTCTTCTTCGCTGGTGCAGCTGATGGGGATCGGGCGCCGGGTCTCCACCTCGCTGACTTGAGGCTGGCAATCCATGGCGCCCGAGGCGCTGCTGGGGGGCTTGGTGGGTGGGGTGTCGGTTCCGCCGCCGCCCCCGGCGCCGCCTGCGGGTGGGCCCGCTGAGCCCGCCGCGTCAGCGAAGGCCTGCTTGGTGTCATCGGTCGCGAGGGCGAAGTCCAGCGTGACCTTGGGGTCGATGCTGAGCGCTGTCTTGAATGCGTCCGTCGCGCCGGCGATGTCGCTCTTGCCGCTGCCACGCACGATGCCGACGTACATCCACGCCTTGGCGATCACGGCTGGACTGCACTTGTCGCCGCAGGCCTTGATCGTTCCCGTGAGGATCGCTTCAGCCTTATCGAACTCGGTCGCTAAGTAGTGCTGATTGATCGCTTCATCGATCTTCTTGGTGGCGGCGTTATCGCGGGGAGCAGCGAGTGCGGTTGCTGCGAACAAGGCAGCGGCTAGGGCGGTGAGCCAAATAGAACGGCGGTACACGGTCATCCTCCCGCTTAATAGCTAGCGGTACGTCGGCAAAGGGTGAGTTTCGGGGTGGTGGGACTCGGCACTGAACAGAGGGTGGCTGAGTTGCGAGGACGCGGCAGCGTCCGATTTCGTTGCTGGGCTGCGGGGCTGGTGCCTGGCAGCTGCCCGCGTGGCGTGCTCGACGCCACGCGACACTGGGAGCGCTAGGGCTTAGCGCAGCCTGGCTTGGTGCCTTCGGTGCGCACGAACTGTACGCGGCGGTTGAGGGCTCGATTGCGCTCTGAGGTGTTGGGCACCAGCGGACGATCGAAGCCGTAGCCGCGGCTGTCCAGCCGGCTGGGGTCAATGCCGTGGCTGACCAGGTACTTCATCACTGACTCGGCGCGCTGACCGCTGAGCTTGGTGTTGTACGCCTTGGAGCCCTTGTTGTCGGTGTGACCCTGGACTTCGAGCTTGAGCGCTGGGTTCTTCTCCAGCACCTCGACCACCGCGTCGAGGACCGGGAAGCTCTCCGGGCGGATCTTGGACTTGTTGAACTCGAAGTGGATCTGCTGGGTGATCTTGACCTCGCAGTCGGTCACCACCGCCAGCGCAGGCTTGCTCGGGCAGCCGAGGGGCTCGGTGTCCTTGCTGCCGATCTCATTCGGGCACTGGTCCTTGAGATCCGGCACCCCGTCGCCGTCGTTGTCGAGGTCCGGACAGCCGTCGTCGTCCTCGTATCCGTCGGGATCTTCGGGGTCGTTGGGGCACTTGTCTGTCGCGTCAGGGATGCCGTCGGCGTCGTTATCGATATCCGGGCAGCCGTCCTCGTCGAGGTAGCCGTCCTTGTCTTCAGCTTGCAGCTCGCAGGAGTCGAGGGAGTCAGGGATGCCGTCGCCGTCGGTGTCCGGATCATCCGGGCAGCCGTCGGAGTCCTGATAGCCTTGGAAGTTCTCCGGCTCGTCAGGACACGTATCCTCGGGGTCTAGGTAGCCGTCCCCGTCGCGATCGCCAGGAGCGGGCTTGGGCTTGGGCTTGGGCTTGGCCTCGGGCTCCACGAAGCCGCGCTCGGCGCAGTACTCCGGGGGAGACAGGAAGCTCGCCGCGTGGGCGTTGGGCTCTGCGATCCACAGGTGCTTTTGAGCCTTGGAAATGAAGCCTTGATCCAGCTCGATCTGCGCGAATTTCAGGTGGCTTTGGGCCATCGCCAGCTCGCGAGGCGCGCAGCGCACCGCGCCGTTGCGCTCGGCCTGCTTGGTGATCTCGTCGAGCCCCGCGATTTTGCCTCGCAGCTTCGGGCCCTGCGCGCAACCACCGACCATACCAGCTAGGGTCAGCGCAGCGAGCTGGCGCCACGCTCGATCACGCAGGCGCTGCCAACGGGCGCTGATCATCGGCCGGCTCCTCGGTGCGCTTCACGGGACAAGCGGATCGCTTTGTCAGCGTACTCCTCCGCTACTTCCGCGAGGTTCGCAGCGTCGCTGTAGTCGGCCTCGGCGGCCTCGCTCTGCGCCTTCGTCATGTGCTCTTTCGCGACGTAGTACTCGTAGGGTGCGTACGTCTCTGCGTCGAGCTCGCGCGCTTCTTCTAGCTTGTTCGCGGCCGAGTTGGCCTGGAGTGCATACAGCGTGTTGCCGCACCCTACGCCAAAGCCAGAGAACAAACCGACACACGCTAAGAGCGCGACGCGAGCCGCTGGGGAAACTAGCTGACCCCAGGCCGTTCGGGGCTCCTGTGTGCAAGGGCTATGGCCGTCGTTCACGTTGAGCTCCACGTTGAGTGTTTCCTTGTCTGCGAGCCGGCTGGGCGCTGTGAGTCGGCTGAGCGCTGCGAGCCGGCTGAGCGCTGCGAGCCGGCTGAGAGCGCCCACGTATGACCGGGGAAGATGCGACGAATTGAAGCCATTGCTCGAAGCCGGACGCGACGCTAGCAACCGCACGACTCGCGCGTCAACAACCGACTTTTCTCCTAGATCAGGCGTCAAGCGCGCGATCATGGAAGTTTCCGGCTAGGGTAGCCGTCATGGAGCCGGGCGGATACAGCCCGGCGAGCGGCGCGCGTCTCGTGGTGCGGTTCAGCTTCAGCCGGGCCTTGTGGCAACGCCCACCCCCACCCCCGAAAAACACCCTGGCTTACGCCAGAGCGCTGCTTGGCTTGCCGTCGTGAAACCGGCAGCGGCTGTGAGACGGCAGCGGCTGAGAAACGGCAGCGGCTGAGAAGCGGCAGCGGCTGAGAAAGCAGCAGGCGCGTATGCGGGCGCGGCTCAGAACTCGCGATACAAGCCGACCACTACGCCGAGCAACATGGTGTCGCGGAAGTCCGTCGCGCGCACCAGGATGGGCGCCATGCCGCTGTTCGCGGGCTGAAAGCGCACGTAATCCTTCTCGGGATAGTAGTACTTGACCGTGGCTTCATCGCCGATCAGCGCGACCACGATATCGCCGCGCGCCGCCGTGACCTGCTTGCGTACGAAGATGTAGTCTCCGCTCAGGATCCCGGCCTCGATCATTGAGTCGCCTTGGACCTTGAGCCCGAACACCTCTCGGCTACCGCCCTTCAGCCGCGCTCGATCGATACGCACGGTATCGATGACGTTTTCTTCAGCCAACAGGGGCAAACCGGCCGCGACGCGGCCCAGGATCTGGATGTCGAGCAGGTCGTCATCCGCGGCTGCGCTGCTGTTTGACGCTGCGCTGCTGTTTGACGCTGCGCTGCTGTTTGACGCTGCGCTGCTGTTTGACG
>CAZKDY010000006.1:6193-164087 GCA_964551615.1 uncultured Polyangiaceae bacterium | reverse complement strand
CTGCGCTGCTGCTCGCGCCGCCTTCAGTCGCCGGATCTTCGCTTGGATCGACCAAGCGCAGCGCCCGGCTCTTCATGTCTTCCCGCCGCAGGTAGCCTTTGCGCTCGAGCGCACGCAGGTGATCGTTGACGCCGTTGGTCGAGCGGATGCCCATGAACACCCCGATTTCGCGCAGCGTAGGCGGGTACCCGCGCTCTTCAATGGACTGGCGAATGTAGTCGAGGGTCTGCGCTTGGCGCTGAGTGAGGCCTAACATGGTGCGCGCAGGATACTGAACGGGTGTGTGGGCGTCAAACTCTGAGCACGAATTCTGCGCAAACCTCTAAAAAGACAGAAGAATGGCTGCGTGTTCCGGCTACCCCAGGCAGGAGGTTGCGCTGACTACGGCTCAGGATGTCAGAATTTTCCGCTGATCGACAGGAAGGTCAGCTTGTTGGTCGTCTCGCGCAGGCGCCCGACCAAGATGCGGACGAACGACCACAGCACTTCGTAGGCTAGGTCCTTGTGCAGGAACAGCAGGTCATCGAAGCCATCTTTGGGGATGGCCAGCACGCGACACGAGCTGTGGACCCGCGCGTCAGCCGAGCGCGGCGACTCGTCGAGCAGCGCCATTTCACCGAAAATCTGGCCAGGGCCGAGGATGGCCAGGGCCTCTTCGCCCATGCCCGGAACCTCACGGCTGATGCGGACGCGACCGTCTAGGATCAGGTACAGCTTGTCGCCCGCGTCGCCATGCTCGAAGATCTTGGTGCCGAGTTGGTGGGTCTCCTCGCTCGCCACCTTGGCGATCAGCTCCAGCCCTTCGTCCTTGAGCCCCGAAAACAGCTCGATATTGCGTAACAGCTCGACGCGTTCGGAAGCCATAGCCGGCTGACTTTACACGACCCGGCGACAATGGTGGCGTTTACTGCGCTGCCGCTTGGGACGCAGGCGCTCAGCGGGTAAACGTCACGGTGAAGGGCGGTGTGCTGGCGGTGGTGGGTGAGCCATCTGCTGCTAACGCCGGCGAGTAAACCATACGAAATGCGCACTGCCTGGCTAATGAGCCGAAGCCGTTGCCTGGGTCTGAGATGACCTGAACCGCTTTGGCTTTTCCACTCGGATCGACCGTCACGCTGAGGCGCACGCGGGCAAAATCGATTTGCTCCATGTCGGCCTGGGCGGGGAAGCCACAGCTCGACCAGTTGGTGCCCCGCGCGGCGGCGGCTCGTGCCTTGCTCTTGGCTGGATCGGGGGGTGGTGGCGGCGGGGGTTTTGGTTTGGCGCCTTGACCGCCCGGGATGCCGTCCTTGCTGGTCTTAGGGTTGCGCACGGCGGTGTCGGAGGTGCCGTAGGAGGCGGTCGTCCCGCCGGCGAAGCGGTCGCCCTCGCCCTGCACCATCGTGAACCCTGTCATGTCGACGGGCGCGTCTGGATCGGCCGCAGCGGCTAGGACTTTGCCAGCCGTCGCCGGTTGCGCTGCGGTCTCTTGGATCGGATCGGCTGGTGCCTGAGCGTCTGTCGGCGCTGGTTCTGCGGCGGGTTCGGGCGCGGGCTCAGGGGGTGGCGGTTCTTTGGGGACCTCGATCGCGATCTCGTCGGTCACGCTGCCGTCCACCGCGCGGGTCACCGAGGCCGCGAAATCCTCGATCCAAAACGGAGTGCGCAGGCCCTTAGCCGCGGCGGCGCCGTGCAGCAGCAGTCCGCCTAGGATGCCGAGCGCCATGCCCAGGGTTGAGATGCGCTTGTCCAGGGACAGCACCGCGAGCAGCGGATCGACCCCGGGTAGCGCTTCTGGGTGCGCGGCGCTGGCCATCAGTCGCTGCCCGCCGCCTTTGGCTTTGCCGGCTCGGGCTTGGTGTCGGCCGCGCTCGCCTGCTGCACACCAAAAGCGACCTTGGTGACCCCTGCCCGGTTGAGCAGATCGAGCACGTGGATCACGCGGCCATGCTCCACCTTTTTATCTGCGCGAATTACTGCGCGGATATCTTTGTTCTTACCCTTGGCGTCCTTGGCGAGCTGGCTAATGGCCTCGTCCGTCTGCACTGGCTTGGAGTCGACGACCGTCTTGCCGTCCGCGCCCAGCTCAACGCTGAACACGTTCTGAACCTCCTGTCCGCTGGCCGCCTTGGGCAAATCCATCGGCATGCCCTGGCTGACGATCATCTTCGCGGTGACCATGAAGATGATCAGCAACACTAGGGTGACGTCGACCAGTGGCGTGACGTTGATGCCGGCGATCAGGCCGTCATCATCGCTTGAGCTGCCTCCTGCCACGGCGCCGCCTATTCCTCTTCGCTCTTGCCGCCGTCTTCGGCGACCAAGTGGCTGAGCAGCACGCGGCTGAGCGCCTCCGTGTTCGCGAGGATCGACTTGCTCATGCGCATGAAGAGGTTGAACATCGCGACCGCCGGGATCGCGACCAGCAAGCCGATGGCCGTGGCGATCAGCGCCTCTGCGATGGCAGCCATCACTTCTTGAGGAGCGCCCGCCATGGCATCCGCCGCGACGCCGCTGGTGTTCCCCAGCGCCTTGAACGCTTGGATGACGCCGATGACGGTGCCGAACAGCCCAATGAACGGCGCGTTGTTGCCCAGCGTCCCGAGGTACGCGAGCCATTTCTCCAGCTTGATGCGCTGCAGCGCCGCGGCGCCTTGCATGGCTTCTTCGGCGGATTTGGCGCCGCGATCGGCCTCGAGCAAGCCCGCGACGACCACCGCCGCCTCGGCGCTCGGAGACGCCTGCATGCGCTTGATCGCGCCGTCTAGATCGTCCTTGCGCAGCAAGGCGCGCAGCTCCGTCGCGAGCCCGCCAATGTCGTCGCGCAGGCGCCAGTAGAAATAGCCGCGCTCCAGCATGATCGCGACTGAGATCACGCTGAGGAAAATAAGGAGCCACATTACCCAGCCGGCTCCGAAGTTGGTCATCAGGCGTTCAAGCCACTGGACCAGGTTGTTGGTCATTGAAGTTCCTCGCTAATCGAGCTCTTGAAAAGTCGCTCGCCGTTCAGCTTGCGCTGGCGTTGATGGAGCCAGCCGGGGCAAGCGTCCAGGTGATTCGTTTGCTGTGCGTCTGATTCCCCGCGCGCAGCGGGTCGTGTTTCTTGTTCCGGGGTGTGCGCGTGGCAAGTGTTGTGTGTGTGCGCCGCCGCGCGCGTCCGGGTAGCATAGGCGGATTGATACGCTCAAGTCGGCCAGATGGCGTAACTTTGTCGGGTTAGGTTCCAGCCCAGGCGCGAACGCGCGCGGTCATTTGACGGTCTGCGTGAGGGGGCGCATGGCGAGGTGGGGGGTGGTGGGGAAACGCTGATAGAAGCCGGCGAGCCTACTACAAGGTCAACGGGCGCGGAGGGCAAAGCGCTAGCCCGGCTTGGCCGCGGCGCGCTTGCGCGCGCGTTCTTGTTTCTTGCGCTCAAAGTCTTTGGCCCGCGGCGAACCCTCGGGGATCGGACTGCGCAGCTGCTTTGGCCGGGCCTCTCCACCCAAGCGGCTACAGCAGCGGAAGCCGATGGAATAGTCCGAGTACTTGGTGTTGTGCCCTGTCGTGATGTAGCCGCAGCCTTCGCCGTTGATGTGTGTGTCGAGGTAGTAGCCGCCGCGAAACGTCCCGCCGGGGTTCGCCGTCCATTCGTGGAGGTTGCCGACCATGTCGTACAGACCGAACGAATTTCTGCACTTACTGTGGCTGCCTGTCTTGGCGACGGTCTTGGGGAGCCGGTTGAGCCGCGGATCGTTCATCCGATCGATGTGGTACAGCTCAGCGTCGGGCAGCTTACCGAACACGCGCAGGAGCGAGCTCTCGCCGTCATCGTTGCAGCGGCCCTTGACGTGGTCTTCGCCGTACGGATAGCGGGTGGGTTGCCTGCCCTTGCAAGCCGTGATCCACTCCGAATCTGAACATAGTCGCTTCCCGGAGGATTCGCATGCGATAGCCGCTTCCTCTTGCGTCAGGTACGCTTGGGGGATCACACCCCTGCGGTTCCTCGCGGCCACCAGTTGCCCTGGGCTGGGCGAGAAGTAGGGTGAGTGGGTGCGGACGCGCCGACCCTTGGCGTTGATCACGTCCAAGCTCGCCTCGTAGCGATCGATGCAGAACTGTCCCAGTACGCTCGCCATGTTGTCTGGGCAGCCCTTCGCGCCTTGAGAGGCTGAGGCGACCAAGAGCGTGGCGAGGGTAGCGGCCGCGACCGCGACCGCGCCGAGCAGTGGCTGGAGCTGAAAGCGGTATAGAGAGCGCGCCACCAGCTGAAATCAGCCGCACCGCGGGCCATGCGTCAAGTTTGTGCCGTGATGTGTGGTTCAAGGCCGGCGGTGGCCGGCGCGCCTTGGCGGCTGAGCGCTCGCGCCTCAAAACGCGCCGTGAACCGCGACCCAGGCCCCGCCAGCGGCTGGGGCGGCTTGAAACCCCCTCAGCGTGGGCTTGCCCGTCTTGCGCTCGGCGGCGCTGTCAGCGGGCCACAGCAGCCAAGTCGCGAGCAATGACGCGGCCCCGACCCCCGCCGTCACGAACCCGATCGTCGACCACCTGCGCGCGTCACGCTGCTGAGTCTTGAAATCGACGTACTGGCCACACGCGTCCTGGATGATCGGGTCGGGGTTGTCGCAGGCGCGCTGAGGATCGAGCCGATTGATCTCGGTCGTCGCGTCCCCAGCTTCTTCGCCAGCTTTCGAAGCTCGCAGCGCGAACCCTACCCCCACCCCGATCCCTACGGCAGTGACTATGCCTTCGGCGATCAGCACGTAAGGTTTGATGGAGCCAGGGCTTGGAGCTGAGTCGGTCGGCGGGGTGACCTCGGCGGGGGCAGGCGGCGGCGGCGGCGCTGCGCGCAGCGGTTCAAGCGAGACCCGCACCTCTGCGCCTTGGCCGGCGCGGACCACGAACTCGCTCACGAACGGCTTGAAGCCGCGCGCCTTGGCTTCAAGGCGATGTGCCCCAGGGTTGAGGCGGAGGGGTTCAGGGACAGGCAGCTCAAGTTTATTTCCGTCGAGAAGCAACTCTTGCAGCGGCTCGCTAGGCAGCACCAGCGTGACGCTGCCCACCAGCGCGGTCACGCGCTCGATCGCCGGTCCGAGCAATTTGGCGACGTCGGCGGCCTTTTGGCCTTGCTCGAGCAGCGCTCGAGCGCGCAGATAGCCAGCCAAGCTCTCCGCGTAGTTGGCTAGCTGCTCCTCGCAATAAGCCAAGTGATAGCGCAGCCCGGGCGTCTCTTTGATGGCGACCGCTGCGCTCAGCTCACGGCGCGCGTCGGACCACTGCTTGGCTTCTTCAAAAGCTTGTGCTGCGCGGAAATGCTTTCGAGCCGACTCGAGCTCGGCTTGAGTTTGAGCCACAGCCGGCAGCGCTGAGCTGAGGGTCAACAGCCCGATCGAGAGCGCAGAGTACGCCGCGCGGTGACGCGCTCGGCGGCGCGGACCGCCGCACGCTACGCGCGAGGTTGCCTGCGCGCTCGCCCCGCGACCGCAGCGCGCGCAAGCCTGCCTTGCGCAGCGCTGGTGGCGGACAGGAGGCAGGGACAAGGAGGGCATCAGGGTCCGGGTTTCTGGCGGGGATCTGAGCTGGGCGGGAGGATCCGGAAGTTCGGCGTGTCAGCGGTGAAGTTGCGAAAAACATCGAGGGCGTCGCGGCCGCGCGCCGCCTGATCACAGCTCGTGGGGCATGAAATCGTGGGGTGATCTGAAGTGCTGGTGCGGTGAATAGGCGTGAAAGCAGCTGACTTTTCGGCTGTACAAATCGGCGTAGGTGTCCACTTGGAGACCAAAGCTGCTCATCTCGTTGGCCTCTTTGAGCAGCGATCCCCAGTACGGGTGAAACGTCAGGTCGATGGTCTCGCCGAGCACCGCGTGCTCGGTCTCGATCGAGCGTAGCTCGCGCCTCACGTTGTCGAGCGCCCGCTTCACGCGCGCTCGGTCCTGCTCTAGGTCCTCAGATTTTGATTTAGCGAGCTCTTTGAAGCGCTGCTGGTAGAATCGCAGCTCATCTTCCAGGCGGTCGCGGCGTTCGTTCAAGTTCCGCTGTCGCAGCATTTCCCCGAGGCAAGACTCCAGCGCCGTCACCTCTTGGTCTAGCTCCTGGATGATCATCGCCGTGTGCCACGCGCTCTCCTTCTTGCTGCGCAAGATGTCGCCGTAGATGTGGTCTCCGACGTACAGCACATGCGGGCCGACCGTGCGCGTCAAGCGCTCAAACTCTCGGAGGTTCCCGCCCTCGTACACCTTGCCGCGCTCGAGGGGGCCGGTGAGCTCTCGCAAGGTGTCACCGTCACGCTCCATCAGCGGCCGGCCTTCCTTGAACCAGCTCGGCTTTTGCGCGTTCACGATCAGCACGTCGAAGAAGTGCCGCCAGCTCGGGTACTCAGCCATCGAGTCTCCGAGCAGGTAGGTCATCATTTGGTTGGTGTAGTTCCAGGGTGAGTTGGTGAGCAAGAACAGCTTCTTGCCGGAAGAACGGAACTTGTGCAGCGTGCGCGCGAGCTCTGGGTCGCGATCTACGTACTTTGGTAGATCTGACGTCACCGCGCGGTAGATGCGCCCGTCGCGATGCGCTTCGTCGATCGACTCGCGGATATCATCGAAGAGCTTGGCAAATTCCACGCGGTCTCCACGCTTCTCCATGGCGTCGACGGCGACGGAGTACAACGTGACCTCGCACAAGGCGAACAACGTGTCGATCCAGTGGTAGCGGGGGCTGCTGGGGCGGAGCTTCTTGTTCAAATACAGCTCGTCCAAGACCTCCTTCGGTAGCCGCTTGAGGCCGTGATAGCCGGTGAACACCGCTTGGTAGCGGTTCATCTTGAGCACGTGCCCCAAGCGTTTATCGATCAGCAGGCCGCGGATGGGGAAACGCGTGTCGTAGTGCACGCGCTTCAGGTACTCCGGGTAGCCGCGCCGCAGCAGGCCGTCGAGGGTGAACTCGATGCTCAGGCCGTCCATGGCCCGCTGGTTGTAGACGGCCAGCGTGTAGTCCATGTCGTAGCCAACCCAATCGATGTTGGCCATCGTGAGGTTGCGGTTGACGAACACGCGATCGGTCCGCGGGATGCGGGGGGCAGGGGGTGGTTCTCCGGCGATGCCTGGCAACGGGAGGAGTAGCTGAGTCGGACCGCTCAAGCTCGAAGTGGCTCTCACAACCTAGGTTCTAATTGGAGCCGCTCGGAAGTTCCACACTCCAGACGCGCTTCGGCGCAATGCGCGCGCTCGCGGCCCGTGCAACACCAAGCCGCTCAGCAGTCAACGCCGAGGCGCTCAGCCCACGCTTGGGCGAGGCGGGTGCCGTGTCCAAGCGGCGCTGAGGGGAGCACCAAGCGAGGCCCGGCCTGCACGTAGCCGTCGCAGCACGGATCCTCGGCGAGCCACAAGGGGGTGTCGAGGTCGATGTAATCGAAGGTCCCAAGCCCCCCCGCGATGGCTGCGGCGCAGCCCATCGCCAGGCGAGACTCCACCATGCCGCCCATCATCAGGGCGAACCCCTGAGCCTTCGCGGCTCGTGCCAGTTGGATGGCGCCGAGCACTCCGCTCTTCATCAGCTTGATGTTGACGACGCTCACCCCGCTCAGGCGCTCGAGATCTACCAGCTCGTGGCAGCTCTCGTCGGCGGCCACCGCGACGCCGCTCGTACGCTCAACCCAGGCTAGGCCCGCGAAATCGTCTTTGGCGGTGGGCTGCTCAAACAGGCGCACGCGCTCGCGGGCTGGCCCCAGCGCGTCAAGTAGTTGAACCGCGGCCGACGGAGTAAACGCTGCGTTTCCGTCCAGTAGCAGCGCGGCACCCGGCGCCGCCCGGTGGGCCGCTTCGACGCGGGCCGCATCTAACGCGTGAGGCGCGCCGCCGACCTTGATTTTCAGTGTGGAAAAATTAGCGGCCAGGGCGCTTTGGGCGGCGAGCGCCGCTGCTCGTTGATCGCCGGTGCCGATGGTGATGTCCGTTTCCAGCTGGGTTCGCCGCGCTCCGCATTCGTCCCACAGCGACTCGCCTCGGCTGCGCAGGCACGCATCCATCACGGCCATCTCTAGCGCGGCGCGTGCCGTCGGGGTGTGGGGCAGCGCCGGTAGCGTGGCTGCAAACTCACGCCAGCTAGCAAACGCTCGCTTGACCAGGCGGGGCGCTAGCGCCGCGATCGCGGCCTCGACTGACGCCTGAGTCTCAGCATTTACCGCCGGAAATGGCGCGGCCTCACCGCTGCCGACGCTGCCGTCCGCGAGCTGGGCGACCACCACCAGGTTGGCCGCGTGGGTCTGAGCTCCGCCAGCGATCCCAAACGGCTCTCGCATCGGGATGTCCAGCCGCGCCCAGCGCAAGTCCGTGAGTTCAAACACCGCGCTGGCTTCGCACGACTGGGCCGCGTCCGCGAGGGCTTCTGTGGCTGCCTGCGCGGCTCGGCTGGCAGAGTAGGCCGAAGGCGCGCGCCGCTTGAGCTAAGTGCATGGCTCAAGGGCGCGCTGTGTGGTCTAATTCCAGCATGGCTTTTGGCATGCGCGTGGGCGGGTTGGTCTGCTTGTTGGCTCTTGGTGCGTTCGCGGCCTGTAGCGCCGACCAGAGCGGACAGGGGACGCCTGGTGGCAACGGCGCCAGCAGCGGAAGCGGCGGCAGCGCTGGCGCAGCTGCGAGCGGCGGCTCAGCAGGCAGCGGCAACGGGGGCAGCGGTAACTTCAGCGGCACCGGTGGGCTGATCGACGCGGGGCAGGGCGGGAGCGGCGGCTTTGATCCGGACGCTGACAGCTGCGCGGGCGAGGTCTCGCAAGGTGAACGCAAGCCCCTCGACATGTACGTGATGTTCGACATGTCAGGCTCGATGCAGTCTGAGGCCGCGCCCGGCGTCACCAAGTGGGACGCCGTGCGGCCAGCGCTGCAGGGCTTCTTGAACAGCCCAGCCAGCGCGGGGATCGGCGTAGGCATTCAGTACTTTCCGCTGCTCGCTGCTGGTTCCGCATGGAGCTGTACGAGCAACTCGCAGTGTGGTGGGGGCGGGATGTGCGCGCTCAAGCTGTGCGCGAACCTGGTACCAAACAGGCTTGAGTTCTGTCAGAACAACTCGGATTGCGGTTTTGGGGGAAACTGTCAACGGTTTGGCGAGTGCGCCAACGACACCGGCTACATTTGCACGCCGCTGGGCGGCACCTGCAGCGGTGGCCTCGGCGCGTGCAACGCCCCAGCCAGCAGCTTCTGTACCAACGCAGACTCGTGCTTGGTGGGCGACTACCAGAAGCCCGACGTGAACATCGGCGTGCTGCCGGGCAACGCCGCCGCGTTGATCGCGTCGCTCAACGCGCAGACGCCGCGCGGGGCGACGCCCACCGGCCCAGCGCTTCAGGGCGCGATCCAGCAGGCTCAGTCCTATGCGAACAGCAACCCAGGTCACCAGGTGGTGACCGTGCTGGTGACTGACGGGACGCCCACCAGCTGCAACCCCACCGCCATCGGCCCCATCGCCAACCTGGCCTCCGCCGCGCTGAACGCCAACCCGAGCGTCCAAACCTTCGTGATTGGCGTGTTCGAGAGCGGCGATACCACGGGGCCGGACAACGCCAACCAGATCGCCAACGCTGGTGGAACCGGCGCAGCGTTTGTGGTCAACGCCGCGTCCACGGATCTCGGCGCGCAGTTTACCCAGGCGCTCGAGGACATCCGCGGCAGCGCGCTGTCGTGTGAGTATTCGATCCCGGCGCCCAGCAGCGGTGAGCTCGACTACGGCAAGGTCAACGTCGAGTTCAAAGACGGCGCCGCCACGGTCACCGTGCCCTACGTAGGCGACGCCAGCAGCTGTGATCCGAGCATTGGCGGGTGGTACTACGACGCGGATCCAGCGGGCGGCGGCACGCCATCGACCATCGTGGTGTGCCCCGCCACCTGCGACCAGTTCACAGCCTCGTCGTCTGGCGCGACCGTGGACGTTCGCCTGGGCTGCAAGCGAGAAGACATCCCGAAGTAGCCCGCCGCTCCGTCCGCGCAGGCAGCGCGCTAGGCGCGGCCGATCAGCCGCGCGAGCTCCGCGTCGGTGATCTCCAGCGCGGCTGCGGTCGCCCGCAGTTGCTCACGCTCGCGAGCCTCGATGCCGTCGGCGCCGGCCACGTCGGCAGCTAGAGCCAGGGCGATGCGACGAGCGTCCAGATCGGGGAGCGCAGCCTTGGCTGCCGCCAGCCGGGCGCTGCGACCCTGGGACTCGAGCTGCATGGCTGCCTGCAGCATGTGCCCGTTCAGCTGCTCACTGGTCAGGCGCGAGTCGCCCAGGCGGGTGACCACCTCGCGGAAGTTGGTCTGTTCTTCGGCGCTGAACTCGCCATCGGCGAAGGCCGCCAAGAAGATGATCTCAATCAGCGCGCCCAACTGGCGCTCGGTTAACGCTTCGCTCTGATAGCTACTCATGACGCGCCGAGTCTAACGGCGCGCCACGCGCCGCGCTCGAAGATTTGTGGGTCAGGCTGTTGAGGGGTCGCGCTCGCACGTGCTGAGTGAAGCTCGGGAGGCTGCTGAAGCGCCGCGTGTGGAAGGTCTCGTCGCCGAACAACGTGCTCAGGCTGTGCATGCGCTTGAAATACAGGCCGATGTCGTGCTCGTCGGTCACCCCGATCCCGCCGTGCAGCTGGGTGCCTTGGCGCACAACAAACCCGCCGCTCAGGCTGAGCTGGACCTTCGCTGCGCTGATCGCCCGCATGCGCTCGCTCGGATCCGCCTCGTCGGCCTTGATCATGGCGAAGATCGCGCTGCTCTTGGCCAGCTGGGTCTCAACGAACATGTCGACTAGGCGGTGCTGCAGGGCCTGGAACGAGCCGATCTTCTGGCCAAACTGCTCGCGTTCGCACAAGTAGTCGCGGGTCATGCTGAGCACGGTCTGCATGATGCCAGCGCCTTCCGCGCACGCGGCCGCGGCGGCGTAGTCGAGCGCTCGCTCTAGGCTGGGGAGCGCTGTCCCTGCTTCCCCGAGGAGTCGACCCTCGGCGCCCTGGAGCGTCAGCATCGCGGCCTTGTGGCCATCCATACAGTCCACGCGCTTCAGATCGACGCCGGCCGCGGCCGCGTCGACCACGAACAACGAGATGCCGTCACGGTCCCGCGCCTCGCCTGAGGTGCGCGCGCTGACCACCAGCTTGTGCGCGCCGTGGCCGGCTAGCACCCAGCGCTTGTGGCCTGTCAGCTTGTAGCCGTCGCCACTTTTTTCCGCGCGGGTAGTCACGTTGGCCAGGTTGTGCCGGCTCTCAGCCTCGGTGTAGCCCAGCGCGAGCACCTCGCGGCCCTCCAGCATGGGCCCCAAGATCTCCGTGGCTTGCGCGCTGGGCGCGGCGTCGCGCACCGCGAACCCTGCGAGCACGACCGAGGCCAAATAGGGCTCCGGGACCAACGTGTTGCCGAGCTGTTCGATGATCAGCGCGGCGTCGACGAAGCTCCCGCCGAGGCCGCCAATTTCCTCTGGGAAAGCGACGCTGAGCCAGCCGAGCTCGCCCATCTGCGCCCAAGTCTGTGGTGCCCACCCGAGGTCGGTGTCGCGCAACTTGCGCATGCGCTCGACGCTGGATTCCTTCTTGCAAAAGTCAGCGACGGTGCCCACGAGGAGCTTCTGGTCTTCATTCAAGTCGAAGTTCATGTGAGTCTCCGTCAGGCGCTGGGTAGGCCAAGGATCAGCTTGGCGATGATGTTCTTCTGAATTTCGTTGGAGCCTGCGTAGATGGTGGTGGCTCGCACATAGTTGAAAATGCTGGGCGCTGACTCTGCGCGGGCAGGCACGGCGCCGGGGTCGTTGAACCAGCTCAAGCCGTCGTGGCCGATCACCTCCATCAAGAGATCAGTCGTCTCTTGCTGCAGCTCGGTGCCGCGCAGCTTCAGGATCGAGCTCTCCGGGCCGGGGGCGTGTCCAAGCTGCGCGCTGGCCAGCGAGCGCAGCACCGTGGTGCGCAGCGCCTCGAGCTTGATCTCCGACCGCGCGATCTTGGCGCGGAACTCAGGGTCTTCTAGCAGCGGCTCGCCGTCCTGCATGATCTCAGCTGCCAGACGCTTGGTGCGCAGCAGCGTTCGGGCGCTGATCCCCACCCCCGAAACTAGCGTCCGCTCGTGGCCGAGCAGCGCCTTGGCGTAGGTCCAGCCCATGTTCTCTTCGCCGATCAGGTTGGCGCTCGGGACCTCGACGTCTTCGAACCAGGTCTCGCAGAACGCTGGGGTGCCGCCGGTGGTCAAGAAGGGCTTGACCGTGACGCCTGGTGTTTTCATATCCACAAGGAAAAAACTAATCCCTGCTTGCTGCTTGACGTCCTGGTTTGTCCGCGCCAGGACGAAGATCCAGTCTGCGTACTGAGCGTAGGTGGTCCAGGTCTTCTGTCCGTTTAGGACGTAGTTCCCCGCGGCATTTTTTTCCGCGCGGGTTTTGAGTGAGGCTAGGTCGCTGCCCGCGTTGGGCTCCGAGTAGCCCTGGCACCAGATCTCTTCGCCGCTCAAGATCTTGGGCAAAAACCGGGCTTTTTGCCCGTCATTACCGAACTGCATGATCAGCGGTCCGACCATCGCCAGGCCAAACGGCGAGAGCCCTGGTGCGCCCGACAACTCGAGCTCTTGGCCAAAAATGAAGCGCTGGGTGGCGTCCCAACCCGGCCCCCCGAAGGCCTTCGGCCAGTTCGGCGCGACCCAGCCCTGCTTGGCGAGCACTTTATGCCAAATCATGACCTCGTCGTGGCTGAACGCGGCGTCGTTGCCGGCCTTGGTCTTGATCGCTGGTGGCATCGCAGCGTCAATCCACGCCCGCACCTGTTCGCGGAACGCCTCCTGTTCGGAGCTAAAAGACATGTCCATGGCTGCTCTCCTCGACGTTGGACCCGGCGCGCGGGCGTATCGGACTCACCAGACCCTCGCCGCGAGCGGCAGGTCTGCTTGTATAGCCAGGCTCCGCAGCGGCGGTGCCCAGTGCTGCCTGGTGGCAAGTGGGCGAAAACCTATCACATGGCGCTCCGCTGGCTAGACGCCCCAGGGCGGTTCGGCGTTGATGCTCGCAGATTCTGGAGTGTCACTCTGCAGTTTCCCTGGCCACCCGAGCCAGGACCCAAGGGGGTGGAGGGGATGAACTTGGCGGCTTTGGCGGCGGGCAAGGCCAAGCCTCGCAAATCGTGGGCTGCTCAACCGCCACTACGCAGCGGTTTGTGCCAGCCGCGCGCGACAGATCTCGACGCGATGCGGTTCGCGTTGTAGAGCCCCGCCCCCATGGGTTTCTCCTGCGGCATCGTCGGCTTGCCAAACGTCGGAAAGAGCACGCTCTTCAACTCACTGTCTACAGCCAAGGCGGAGGCGGCGAATTACGCCTTCTGCACCATCGAGCCAAACGTCGGCGTGGTGCCTGTGCCCGACGCGCGCTTGGCGGCGCTCAGCAAGATCTACAAGACCCAGCGTGAGGTGCCGACCACCATCCAGTTCGTTGACATCGCCGGGCTGGTGCGCGGCGCGTCCAAGGGTGAGGGGCTCGGCAACCAGTTCCTGTCGCACATCCGCGAAGTCGACGCGGTGGCGCATGTGGTGCGCTGCTTTGAAGACGAGAACGTCGTACACGTCGAAGGGCGCGTGAGCCCAGTCGACGACGTGGAGACTATCCATACGGAATTAGCGCTGAAGGACATGGACACCGTGACCAAGCGCCTAGACCGCGCCCGCAAGCAGTCCAAAGGCGGAGACGCGGTAGAGAAGGCCGCCGTCGCCTTGTGTGAAGGGCTGGTCGCGCACTTGGACGCAGGTAAGCCCGCGCGGTCCTACGTGGTCAGCGGTGAGGCCGAAGCGGCGGTGTATCGCGACCTGCAGCTGTTGACCGCCAAGCCGGTCTTCTACGTCGCAAACATCGATGAGGCATCACTCAGCGACCTCGACGCCAACCCGCACCTGGCAAAGCTGCGCGCTTACGCGGAGGCTGAGGGCGCACAGGTGATCCCGATTTGTGCCGCTCTAGAAGAGCAGATCGCTGAGCTCGAGCCCGCGGATCGTCCTGAGTTTCTCGAGAGCGTGGGCCTAGAGGAGCCAGGGCTGAACCAAGTGATCCGCACGGGCTACGATTTGTTGGGCTTGCTCACCTACATCACGGCGGGCGAGAAAGAATGCCGCGCTTGGACGGTGCACAAAGGCGCTACCGCGCCCGAGGCGGCGGGCGTGATCCACAGCGACTTTCAGCGCGGCTTCATCAAAGCTGAGGTGATCTGGTGGGAAGATCTGATCAAGCTCGGCTCCGAGGCGAAATGTCGTGACGCCGGCAAGCTCAGCATCGAAGGCAAGGACTACGTCGTGCGCGATGGCGACGTGATCCACTTTCGGTTCAACGTTTAGACTCGCGTCGCTAGCGACTTCGCGTTGCCGCGCCCGCAGTGGTGACCCTCTAGTGGGCGAGGCGCCCGGTGTTTACGAACGGGTGAGGGTGGCCTTTGGCGGCCTCTCCGACCGGCACGGGTCCACCGAAGGCGCCGAACAGCCGGCTGAACCACAGAACAAGCATCAAGAACGCGAGCACCACGTACGCCTTGCCAATGCGCAGGCCCCACACCGAAATCTGGGCTCTTGCGGCGCGTTGTGGGCCGAGCAGGAGCCAGCTCGCGTACCCCAGGGCAGCGACATGAAACGGACCTGCGACGAAGAACAGCGGGTGGTAGCGGAAGGCCAGGGCAAAGTCGCCAGACAGCGCGGCGTACATGGCTCGGGTTAAGCCGCAGCCGGGGCAAGCGAAGCCCATGCGCGCCGACGGACACACCGTGGCGTCAGTTAGCAGGCTGAACACCAACGGCCCAACCACCAGGAGCCACAGGCCCCAGCGGATCGCTGTGTTCTTCAACGATTGGGCCGGCGGTGTGTCGCCCTGAGGAGCGCCAACCAACGCGTCGCTGCTGCTATCCACCACTAAGCCGTACCGCACTCCGAGCTCGGTCGCCAACGCTCACGTGGAACCAAGCGAATTCGTCGTGGGCTACCCGTGCCGGAAACGACACCGCCCAAGCAGCTCCTTGGGCGCCCGACGACGGACGCCCTGTTGCTGCTTGGGCGGAGTTGGCAGCGCCTGGCTGAACGCTAACTCAGCAACGCGATGGCGACGATTTGGTAGATGATCGCCAGGACGACCAACACCCAGCCGATGATCACGCAGATCTTGGCGATCTTTACCTTGGCTTGGAACTCAGCCGCATCTCCCGCATCGGCAGCCTGCTTCGCCTTAAAAGCGAAGAAGATGGGCACGAGCGCGAAGATGCTGCAACCAAAGCAGAACGAGAGACACGACAGGATCAACCACGTCATGGCTGACTTCTTGATGTCGTCGCCTCCGCCTCCGCCTCCGCTGGCCATGAGTGCTCCACCCGCCGCTGGCGCCGCTAGCGCGCTCATTGGCGCTGCCATGGGTGCTCCACCCATCGGCGGCCCGCCCATCGGCGCTCCACCCATCGGCGGTCCCATGGGTGCCCCACCCATCGGCGGTCCACCCATCGGTGCGCCACCGGGTGGTGGTCCGCCCATCGGTGCTCCACTGAAATCTCCCGGCGGTCCCATGGGTGCTCCGCCAGGCGGCGGTCCCATGGGTGGTCCGAAATCGCCGGGAGCGCCAGGCGGCGGCCCCATGGCTGCTCCACCGAAATCACCCGGAGGCGGGATTGGCGCACCTGCCGGCGGCTGGCCCATCGGAGCGCCGCCAGGCGGCGGACCGAAGCCTGGAGCAGGTGGCCCAGCCCCCAAATCAGGCGGTCCGCCCATCGGCGCCCCCATGTCGGCCACCATGGTCCCGCCAAGCGGATTGACTCCGTCAAACGCCGGCGCAGCCGGCGCCGGATCAAGCGCTGCTGGGGCAACAGGCGCTGCCGGAGCACCGGGCGCTGCCGGAGCACCGGGCGCTGCCGGAGCAAACGCGGGCGGAGCGATGCCACCAGCGGATGGCGGCGCGACACCGAGCATCGTGCCCTTGAGCTTGGCTTTCGGCGCTGCTGGCGGCGCCGCTTCCCCCGGTTTCGGGATTTGCGGCGCGTTCATCATCAACATCGTGCCCTTGAACTTGGGCGCTGCGGACCCCTTCAGGTTAAAACCGCACTTGGCGCACGTGTTCGCACTATCCTCGTTCTGCGTCCCACAGTTCGGACAAAACACTCAGCCCTACCTCCATTGTCGCCGGTATCAGCGAGGGCGAGAGCCTACACGGCCAGGCGCCCATTGCTCAAGCATCTGCGCGCAATAAAAGCTCTGGGCGGGCCTGAGGTGCCCGACCGGCCTGCGCGACCTGGTGGAGGGCGAGCACCTCGCTGACCCGCGGCGATCGACGCGAATGAGCGCCCGACTTGCCCACGCCGAGCGGCGCTTAGAGGCCCCTTGACACCCCGCTCAGCACCTCACTACGGTGCGCTCGCCCTGGCTACAGGGACTGACTTTCGCGCTGGATCTTTATCTCCGAACCCTGCTCATCGCCGTCTCATCGTCCAGCCCTTTGGGGCTTGGATTCGCCTCTCACCGGTGCGGTGCGGGCCGCCGGGGACGCTGGTGCAAAGCCCACGCTCGCGGCGCGATAGACAGCGGCCAACACCGTCGACCTACAGGATTGAAACAGTCATGGCATTCGCCCTGAGCGAGGAGCAGGAGCGCGAGCTTCAGCGCATCCTCGCGCGCTACCCAAACAAGATGGCTGCGTGCATTCCCGCGCTGCATCTGTGTCAGGAGGCCAACGAGAACTGGGTCAGCCCAGAGGTGATAGCTTTCGTGGCAGAGCGCCTCGAACTACCTACGTCGCACGTGCAGGGCGTGGTCACCTTCTACACGCTGTTCAACCAGTCGAAGCCCGGCAAGCACCAGGTTTGGGTGTGCCACACGCTGTCCTGCGCCCTGCGCGGCGCGGATCAAATCATGGCGCACTGCGAGAAGAAGCTGGGCGTTCGCTGCGGCGAAACCAGCAAAGACGGCCGGGTCACCTTGCGCTCGGCTGAGTGTCTAGCGGCCTGCGGAAACGCGCCGATGATGCAAGTCGACAAAGACTACCACGAGAACCTCAGCATCGAGCAGGTCGACCGGATCCTCGACCGACTGATGTACGAGGGGTGAGGCGTCCATGCTGAAGCAGACTCAGTACCTGTCAAAGAACTACGCCACCCCAGAGGGCTGGACACTCGCGGTCTACGAGCAGGACGGCGGCTACAAGAGCGCTCGCAAGGCGCTGGCGATGTCCCGCGAGAAGGTGATCGAAGAAGCCAAGGCGGCCCACATTCGTGGCCGTGGCGGCGCTGGCTTTGACGCGGGCACCAAGTGGAGCTTCATGCCGCCGCTCGGTGACAAGCCCCACTACCTGGTGGTCAACGCGGACGAGGGCGAGCCTGGCACCTTCAAAGACCGCACGATCATGGAGTTCAACCCGCACTCGCTGATCGAGGGCTGCATCATCGGCGCCTACGCCATCGGCGCGCACAGCGCCTATATTTATGTGCGCGACGAGCTCCACCTCTCTAAGGCGCGGCTGTGGGGCGCGATCGAAGAGGCCAGGGCCAAGGGGTTCCTCGGGGATAAGCCGTTCGGGATGGACTGGCCGATGCAGGTGTACGTGCACACCGGCGCTGGAGCCTATATTTGTGGGGAAGAGACCGGGCTGCTGAACTCGCTCGAGGGTCGCCGCGGGGAACCGCGCATCAAGCCGCCTTTCCCGGCACAGTACGGCGCTTTCGGCATGCCCAGCACGGTGAATAACGTCGAGACCATCGCCATCATGCCCACGGTGTTCGACGTCGGTGGAGACACATTTTCTAAGGTCAGCGATCTGCACGCGTTCGGCGACGGCGGCGCGCGGCTGTTTGGTGTCAGCGGACACGTCAAGCGCCCGGGGGTCTACGAAGCCGCGGTCGGCTTGACCCTCCGAGAGCTGGTCTACGACTTGGGCGGCGGGGTGCTCGACGATCGCCCGCTGCTAGGGATAATTCCGGGAGGATCTTCCTGTCCGATCATGCTCGAGGACGAAATCGTCAACGTCGAAGGCGATGAGCGCTTCGCGCCCTACAACGGCAAGAGCGTGCTCGATCTGCCCATGGGCGTAGACACCTACCGGCGCACCGGCAACATGCTCGGTACCTGTTGCGCCATCGTGCTCAGCGATCGCGTCGACCCAGTGCTCGCCGCGCAGAACCTGATCCGCTTTTATCGGCATGAGACCTGTGGTCAGTGCACGCCGTGTCGTGAGGGCTGCGGCTGGATCGAGCGCATCATCGACAAAGTGGTGGCCGGGACCGCGACGCTCGGTGAGCTAGACCAGATCCACGAGATCGCATCGAACATCACGGGGAACACCATCTGCGCGTTCGGCGACGGTGCTGCCACCCCCATGCTCGCGTTCGTCCGCAAGTTTCGTAAGAACTTCGAGGACTACATCAACACCGGCGGAAAGAACCAGTCCGGCGAGCTTGGCTCCTTGAGTGCCGCCCGCCGCGCTGCAGAGTAGGCAGTTCCAATGAGCGGAAATCTCTTCTTTGCAGTCTGCGCGATGGTGACCCTGATCGGGGCGCTCAGCTGCGTCATCGCCAGCAACCCCATCCGCAGCGCCGTCGGCCTGTTGGCGACCATCCTGGGGATCGCTGGGTTGTTCGTGAAGCTCAATGCCCAGTTCCTCGCGGCAATTCAGCTGATCGTCTACGCTGGGGCGGTCGTGGTGCTGTTCGTGTTCGTGATCATGGTGCTGGGACCCGCCGCGCGCACCGACGTAGGTGGCGGCCGAGCGCAAGTATCAAGGATTTTTGGGGGTGGGTTGTTGAGCCTGCTCGCCGCGGGCGCGCTGTTCTTGCTCGCAAAGGGCGGCCCAACGCCCACGCGCTTCGCGGCCGCGGCGCCTGGGCACGGCGACATTGAAGCGGTAGGTGGCTTGCTGTTCAGCTCAGGTATTGTGCCGTTCGAGCTGACCAGCGCCCTGCTGATCGTGGCAGCCGTAGGCGCCATCGCGGTGGCGCGGGGTAAGGCGATCCGCCTCGACAAGCCAAGCGCGCTGCCGAAAGGCACCTACTACGGTGGCCCCGCCCACCCGCGCGACGTAGCAGCGCAGGTCAACACCGCTGCGCAGGTCGACACCGCAGCTAAGAAGGACGGTGCACATTGAATCTGCTCGGAAATGTTCTTGAGCACTACGTGATGCTCGCAGCTCTCGTCTTCACGATCGGCGCGGTCGGCTTCTTGGTGCGCCGCAACGTGCTGGTGCAATTGATGTGCATCGAGCTGATGCTCAACTCGGTGAACTTGGCGCTGGTGGCTTACAACCGCGCGCACGACGCCAACATGAGCGGGCAGATGTTCGCTTTCTTCGTGATCGCAGTGGCCGCCGCAGAGGCAGCGGTCGGGCTCGCGATCATCATCGCTTATTACCGCCTTCGGTTCTCTGTTCAGAGTGACGAGGCAGACGCCTTGCGGCACTAACACGGGCAACTCGAGATCATGCAATCGCTGCAAGATGTTTTCCCGGCAACAGAGTTCACTTTACTCGCTGTCATCCTCGGCCTGCCGCTGATCGGCGCCTTCATCAACGGCGTCTTCGGTAAGCGGCTGGGTCGCGAAGCGGTCAGCCTGATGGCCCTGTCGGCTGTCGGTGGCGCCTTCCTCGCGGCCATCGTCGCGTTCTTCATGCTGCGCGCGGGGCAAGGCCACAGCGAGGACGCCGTCCGCTTCAGCTGGACCGCCTGGGAGTGGCTCACGCTGCGCACACCCAACGCGGCGCCCACGCTGTCGGTGAAGTTCAGCTTCGACGCCTTGAACTCCGTCATGTGCCTGGTGGTCACCGGGGTGGGTTTTCTGATCCACCTCTACTCCACCAAGTACATGGAGGACGACCCCGGCTACTATCGCTTCTTCGCCTATCTGAACCTGTTCATCTTCTCGATGCTGGTGCTGATCCTCGGCGATAGCCTGCCCATCCTGTTCGTCGGCTGGGAGGGCGTCGGCCTGTGCAGCTACTTGCTGGTCGGCTTCTGGTTCCACGAGGAAGCAAATGCTGCCGCGGGCAAGAAGGCGTTCATCGCGAACCGCATCGGAGACTTCGGGCTCTTGTGCGCGATGGGCCTGCTCCTGACCTACACCGGGTCCCTCGACTGGGCTGGCATTGAGGCTGGCGCTGCCGGGCTCGCGACCAAGACCCAAGTCTGGCCGCTTGGCCAGAACGTGCCTGTGGCGCAGTACCTGGGCAGCTTCGGGGACTGGCTGAATCAGCCTCGCTTCATGGACAAGTCGACGATCGTCGCCTTGTTCCTGTTCTTGGGCTGCGCGGGTAAGAGCGCTCAGTTCCCACTCTACGTCTGGCTGCCGGACGCCATGGCGGGCCCGACGCCGGTCTCCGCGTTGATCCACGCGGCCACCATGGTGACCGCCGGCGTGTACCTGATGTGCCGCATGTCCGGCGTCTTCGTGATGGCGCCCACCGCGATGCTGATCATCGCGCTGGTGGGTGCATTCACTGCGCTGCTCGCCGCCAGCATCGCGCTGGTCCAGAACGACATCAAGAAGGTGCTGGCGTACTCCACGGTCAGCCAGCTCGGCTTCATGTTCATGGCCACTGGCGTCGGCGCCTTCACCGCCGGCTTCTTCCATGTGTTGACCCACGCCTTCTTCAAGGGCTGTTTGTTCCTCGGCGCAGGCTCGGTGATCCACGCGATGCACGCGCGCATCCACGACACGGAAGCCAGCCAGGACATGCGCAACATGGGGGGCATGAAGGCGTTCATGCCGGTCACCCATGTCACCTTCTTAGTGAGCTGCATCGCCATCGCGGGCATCCCGCCGCTCAGCGGGTTCTGGTCGAAGGACGAGATCCTGTACATGGCGTTCACCCAGGGTGTGAGCGCCCCGGACGCGGTGCGCGCGGTGTACCCAGGGCTCGCCAGCTGGCCCACTTGGGCTGGCAAGGTGATCTACGGCATGGGCTTGTTGGGCGCAGTGATGACCGCGTTCTACATGTTTCGCCTGTATTTTCGAATTTTCCACGGAGAATTCAAGGGATGGAAGATCGTCAAGAGCTGGGTGGCCGCTAAGGCCGTTCACGCCGACGAGCATGGCCACGAAGATCATGCCCACGACGATCACGCCCATGACCACCATCACTTCGATCCTGATGAGCTGCGGGAAGGGCCCACCCCCCACGAGTCGCCGTGGCAGATGACGCTGCCGCTGGTGGTGCTGGCGGGGCTCGCAGCGGTGGCCGGCTTCCTCAACGCGCCCCTGCTCCATATCCACATCCTCGATCACTGGCTTGAGCCAGTGCTCAGGCTGGCTGCGACCGGTGTCACGAGCATCGATCCAGAGCACCAGATGATGCTGACGCTGGCGATCCCCGGCGTGGTGGTTGGCTTGATTGGAGTAGGCGTCGCCTGGCAATTCTATGTGGTTAAGGGCGGTGCGCCAGCGGCGGAGCTGGCCGCGAAGGCACCAGGCGTGCACCGCTTCCTCACCAACAAATGGTGGATGGACGAGTTCTACGAAGAGACCTTCATCGGCGCCGTCGACTCCCTCGCGGAGTTCTTCACCTGGGCTGACAAATGGCTGATCGATGGCGTGGTCGCGCGGCTCACCTCGGGTATCGCGCAGGTCTGCGGCACGTTGCTGCGCTACACTCAGACTGGTCGGGTGCAGACCTATGCAGCCGCCATCGTGGTCGGCACGGGGTGCCTCGGTTGGTTCATGCTCACGCCGCACGCCGCGGCGCAGCCTTACGAGAATCACCGCTCAGGTGATTACCGTGTGGAAGCTGCAGAGGGCCTTGGCTACAGCTATCGCTGGAGCAGCAAGCAAGGTGATCAGGACTTCACCTTCGAAGCAGGTGAGGAGTTCGGCTCACGGCAGACCACCAGTTTTAAGCTTGAACGCGGCCAGGCGCGCACGGTTAAGCTCGAAGTCCAAGACGCCTTCGGTCATCAGTCATCTTGGCAATACGAGGTGAAGCGCCCGGCAAATGACGACCGTGCTCCCGGTTCTGTTGACACCAACGTGGTGCTTCAGCAGGACGCGCAAGGTCGTCCGAGGCTGGTCATGCCACCCGGCCATCCGGCTCCCCAGGGAGACACTCAGTGAACACGCTTTCTAGTTCTTTGGTACAGGCTTGGCCTTACGTCGCCGCGTTCGCGGTTGGCGCGTTGATCCCGCGCCGGCAGTCCCGCATGGAGCGCGTCACGCTAGGCTTCGTCGGCCTGCTGACGGTGGCGTTCGTCGCGAGCCTCTGGCCAGGCAACGAGGTCGCCGCGGCCGCAGCTGCGCCCGAAGAGTGGCCGCACCTGCTCAACTTGATCGTGTTCCTGCCGATCATCGGCGCCGTCGCGCTCTTGTTCTTGCCGCGGCAGTCGCCGAAGTTGCTGCGCCGGGTGACCATGGCGGTGCTCGCGCTCGACTTCATCGCGTCGCTGTGGTTGCTCAAGGTGCCGATGACCGACGGCTGGCACTTCCAATACGTGAAGGAGTGGTTGCCTGGCTTTGGGATCCGCTACCACGTGGCCGTCGATGGCATCAGCGTTTGGCTGATCCTGCTCTCGACCTTGACGACCCCCATCGCGGCTTACGCCAGCTTCGGTTCCATTAAGAAGCGCACCAAGGACCTGTGCTTCAGCATCCTCATGCTGCAAGGGGCCATGCTCGGCGCGTTCGTGAGCCTCGACCTGTTCCTGTTCTACGTCTTCTGGGAGATGATGCTGATCCCCATGGTCATCCTGATCGGCATTTGGGGTGGCGTCGAGAAGATCAAGGCGTCGTACAAGTTCTTCCTCTACACGATGGCCGGCAGCGTGCTGATGCTCGCCGCGATCCTGTACATGGTGTGGACCCATGACAAGCTCGCTGGCTACCCCAGCTTCGACTACTTGGCGCTCAGCCGCTTGGTGCTGCCCAAGACGGCCGCCTACCTGTGCTTCGCTGCGTTCGCGTTGGCCTTCCTGGTCAAGGTCCCGATGTTCCCGCTGCACACCTGGTTGCCGGACGCTCACGTCCAGGCGCCGACCGGCGGCTCCGTGATCCTAGCCGCGATCCTGCTCAAGCTCGGGTCTTACGCCTACCTCCGCTTCTGCATGGGCATGTTCGCCGGCCCTTCGTACGCCGCCGCGGCGAACCTGGCGGGCGTAGCGATTGGGGGTGGCATTTTGTATGCCGCGCTTGTCGCGTGGAAACAGCCCGACATGAAGAAGCTGATCGCTTACTCGTCGGTCGCGCACTTGGGCTTCGTGATGCTCGGGCTGTTCGCCGGCAACGAAGCCGGCGTCGCGGGCAGCGTGCTGCAGATGGTGAACCACGGCATCTCCACCGGCGCGTTGTTCATCTTGGTGGGGGTGATCTACGATCGCCGCCACACGCGCTTGATGAGCGAGTTTGGTGGGCTGGCTAAGGTGATGCCGGTCTACGCCGCGTGCTTCGTGCTGATCACGATGTCGAGCATCGGCCTGCCCGGCACGAACGGCTTCGCCGGAGAGTTCATGATCATCATGGGCACCTTCAGCTCCCAGGTGCTCGGCAGCCACGCCAAGCTGCAGGGTGGGCTGGCAGCCTTCGGGGTGATCCTGGCAGCGGTGTACATGCTGAGCTTGGTGCAGAAGACCTTCTTTGGTCCGCTCTCGAACCCCAAGAACGAAAAGCTGCTCGATCTGTCCGTGCGCGAGACGGTGGTCATCGCGCCGCTGATCGCCATGGTGTTCGTGCTGGGTCTGTTCCCGAATGTGTTCCTGGATCGCATCCAGGACAGCGCCGCCGGGGTGACTAACCGCTTCCTCGAGTCCACGCGCGAGTTCAGGCAGAACACCGACGCCAACCCTGACCAGGCGGTGTTGCTACCACGCCTAGGCGGCGCGATCAGCGCGGGGTACCCGGAGGATCCGAAGAAAAAGGACGAGGCTCCGCAACGCGCGACCGCGCTGAATGCGGAGGACGCACAATGAATCTGCTCTTCCCACTCTCCCCACTCCTGGTCGTCGGTTTCGGCGCCTTGCTGTTGATGCTGACTGAGGCCTTCGGCAAGCCGCAGGTCAGCGTCGGCGCGGCTGATGGGCGTGTCGTCGACGCCGGCGCTGGTCGCAGCGGTGAGCTCGCGCTGGGTGCTTCGGTGGTGCTGTTCGCTGGCGTCGTGTTCAGCGTCGCGGTTTGGATCGTCGGCCCAGAGAACCTGCCCGAGCTGAAGCTGGTGGAGCCTTGGTTGATCCTCGACCGCACGGCGCTGTTCATGAGCGCCGTGTTGTGCCTGGGCGGCGCGCTCTCTGCGCTGCTCGCGGGCGGCTACTTGAAGGAGCACAACATTGATCGCGGCGAGTTCTACCCGCTGCTGATCCTCGCGACCTTTGGCTCACAGGTGCTGGCCGCCTCGGGCGATGTGCTCAGCCTGTTCATCGGGCTGGAGACGATGTCGCTTGGTGTCTACACCCTGGTCGGGTTGCGGCGCGGTAGCCCGCGAGCCGCTGAGGCCGCGCTCAAGTACTTCTTGCTGGGCAGCTTCGCTGCGGCGCTGCTGCTGTTCGGCGCGGCGCTGCTCTACGGCGCCACGGCGCACACCGATCTGAAGGGGATCGGCGACGCCATCGCCAGCATCGGTCAGCCCGACAGCACCGTGAACGCCGGGGTCATCATGCTGGGGCTGGTGCTGATCCTCTCGGGTCTTGCGTTCAAGATCAGCGCGGTTCCGTTCCACATGTGGACGCCTGACGCTTACGAGGGTGCGCCGACCCCGACCACCACCTTCATGGCCGTGGCAGTCAAGACCGCAGCCTTCGCGGTGCTGATGCGGGTGCTGCTGACGAGCTTCGGCGACTCACGCCTGCTGAGCTGGGGCACCGGTTGGCCGCCTGTATTGGGGCTGCTGTCCGTGGTGACCATGACCGTCGCCAACGCCATCGCGGGCCGTCAAGAGTCGGTCAAACGCATGCTGGCCTACTCATCCATCGCCCACGCGGGCTACGTCTTAATCGGGTTGGTCGCGACGATGCGCGCCCCTGAGGTTGGGCAAGCCAGCGTGATGTTCTACCTGCTCACCTACACGGTGGGCACTGCCGGTGCGTTCGGCGCGTTGATTCTCTGCGGAAGCCGCGGCGCTGAGGCGGTGAGCTACGAAGATCTGGCAGGGCTCGGCAAGCGCCACCCCGCGGCGGCCCTGGCGTTCACGCTGTTTCTACTGTCGCTGATGGGGTTGCCGCCAACAGCCGGCTTCTTCGGGAAGCTCTACGTGTTTCGCGCGGCCATAGACAGTGAGCTGTACGCACTAGTGGTGATCGGCCTACTAAACAGCTTGCTGGCCGCCTACTACTACCTGCGCGTGATCGTGTTCATGTACTTCCGCGAGCCAGCGCCAGGCGCCGCTGTCGCCACCCCGATGCGCTCGGGGTTGGTGAACGGCGCCCTGGTGATCGCAGCGTTCTTGGTCCTGGCCCTCGGCGTCGCACCAGGTACGCCTCTGGCCATGGCGCTGACCCACTGAAGGTCTTGGCGCTGATCCCTCGCTCTCGGGTCGGCGCCGGATCAAGACGTGTCGCTCAGCTTACGGGGCCGCGCTGGCCGGCGAGCTGCCGAGGTCAAACTCTAGCGGCTCCGGCGGGCCGGAGAGCTGGGGCTGGTAGCGCAGGCTGAGTTGGCCAGCCGTGTCCGGAACTTCGAAGGTCACGAAGCCGCGCGCGGTTTGCCCCGCCGCTAGCGGAGCGTGGCGCAGATCGGGTTCACAGCCACCAAACACTGGCCGGTAGGCTTTGCCCTCTTGGTCCTTTAGGCGCGCATAAAACGCGTTCGCGGCGACGCGCGCCGCTGATTTGCCGGTGATCTCCAGATCGAACCCGATGCGCGTGAAGCCTGGCTTGCTGCGCTGCCAGCTCGCAGGCTGGCAGGCTTTGGCGGAGTAGACTCGCAGGGAGTAGCTCGGTGCCTGAGCCAGCTCACCCATGGCGGACGGCTTGCCGCCGACGTCGCTGTGAGCGCTAGCACCTGGCGCGGCTGAGCTAGACGAAGCGACGCTAGCTGTGTTGCCACGCGGATCTAGTGGCGAGGCCTCGCTGCCGTGCTGGTTGCACGCGAGCGCGCAGCCCAGCAGCAGCCCTACGCTAGTCAGGCGAACAAAACTCGAAACGCGCGTCTCACGTTGTGTGGATCGCGCGTTCGGTGTCGCGTTCGAGTGCATCGAGGCACTCTAGCAGGACGAGGCGGGTGTCGAGAGCTTCCAGGCTACCGGCTGCTTCAGCCGGTGAGCGGAGTGGACCCGCTCACCCCGCGGAAGTCAGCGGCCTAGGTCGAACTTGACGTTCTGCTTCGGACCGAGGAACGACGGATGATCGTAGGCGAACTTCAGGCCGGTGGCTTTCTCCGCGACCTCGAAGGTGACCCAGCCCTTGGCCTTTTCGCCTTTGTTGAGCGAGGTGGCGTTGAGGCGTGGCTCGCAGGCGCCCTTGTAGCTGTACTTATAGGTCAGCCCCTCGGAGTCCACGATCTTCATGTTGTAGGTGCCGGCGCTGAACTGCTTGTCGCTGATTGACTCGAGGGTCACCTCGACGGCCAGCAGCATGTTGCCCGCCTTCTTCAGAGCGCTCTTCTCGTAGTAGCGCGGCTTGCACTCCTTGATTTCGCTCACCTTCAGCTTGTAGTCGAGCTGCGTAGCTTCATCACCGACCTTGTAGGTCTTGTCAGGCACCGCGGTGGCGGTGGCGGTGGCGGTGGCGGTGGCCACGGGCGTGTCGCCCACGGGGGTGGGGGTGTCATCGATGCTCTTCTTCTTACAGGCAAGCAAAGACGCCACTACCAGCAGCGCGCAGCCGGCAACGGACAGGGTGTCACGGCGAGTTCTCATTTCCTCGAAGATCCTTTCTCGTCAGTTTGGCGAGCCGGCCGACATTACACGAGCTGACTTGTCAGGCAAACCCCAAGCATCGGCAGCGGACGATGTGTCAATAAACGTGCAGCCGTTGACCCGAATGAGGGCGCTTTGCACGGACTTACCTCGCGCCAGCGTGGCGCAGGAACGGTTGGCAAGGCTCAGGTGTTGAGGGCGAGCTGAGGCTTCCCCTCCACCCAACCCACCTGGTACGAGAGCTGTGCTCGGGAGCTTCCTTATGCGCTGTGCTTTGAACCCGTTTTTGTCTGCTGCGCGCTGGAGCCGGCGCGCGATTTGGCTTGGCTGCGCCTGCGCGGCGCTTTTGTCGCTTCTGGCCTGCGAAAAGAAGCCGCAGCCCGCCCCATCGGCGAGCGCTAGCGCAGCCGCGGCGCCGTCAGCGTCGGGCTTGATGCCCGGGGGGCTGCAGGCGAGCGTCGTCGCCAAGGCAGTGAACCCCAAGGGGCTCGCGCCTTACAGCGGCCCCACGGGGACGCTGAGCGGCAGCGTGCGGGTGAAGGGCGATCCGCCGCCGCAGCCAACTCTAGGCACAGACATTGAGCCCGGTTGCGACAAGGCGCGGGCGGTCCATGGCGCGGCCTACCGCCTCGGCCCGGACGACGCGTTGATCGACGGCCTGGTCGCGGTGACCAACTATCAGGGGTTCGTCCCCGCGGCGCAGCCCAAGGTCGAGATCAGCGGAGACGGTTGTACCTGGGGGACCCAGACCATCGCCATGACCTTTGGTCAGCAGCTGGCGGTGAAGAGCGCAGATCAGCGCTCGTACATCCCCGAGCTGGTGCCCACGCGGATCGGGGTGGTCTACGTGGCGGCGCCGGGGCGCGACGCGGTGGTGCTCACGCCCGAGAAGCCTCAGAGCTACCGCTTGATCGATCGCGCGCACCCGTACTCGAGCGCTGCGGTCTTCGTGCTCAACTACGCCACCCACAGCGTCACCGACCAGGCAGGTCAGTTCACTATCCCGGGGATCCCGGTGGGGCGCGTGAAGATCAACGCGCTGCTGCCGGCCACCATGGAGTCCGAGAGCCAGTGGGTGGAGATGAAGGCGGGCGAGACCACGCGAGTCGAGCTCACGATTCAGCACCGTGCGGCAGCGTTGCCAGCGCCGTCGAGCAGCGCCGCGCCGTCGAGCAGCGCCGCGCCGTCGAGCAGCGCCGCGCCGTCGAGCAGCGCCGCGCCGCCGAGCAGCGCCGCCGAGCAGCGGTAGGCAGAGGACGTGGTAAGTTCGGTGAAAGCTGAGCTGCGCGGTTCAGTCGATCAGCGCGCGGCCTCATCGAGCGCCGCCGCCAGCAGCTGGCGCAAGGTGGGGCTGATGGGCTCTGGAGCCGCCCACAGCGACTGCGCGCCGCGCGGATCACCCAACAGCAGCAAGATCACCCGCGCGTCGGAGTTCGACGGATCTGCCTCGAAGAGCAGCGTCGCTTGATCGCGAGCCAGCGCGACATTACCGCGCAGATAAGCGCGGAGCGCGATGGTCACCGCGGGCAGCCTGAGCTCCACGCTCGCGCGCTGAGCCGCCTGCAGATCGCCTTGGTCGAGGGCGGCGTCGAGCGCGTCACGCGTAGGGGCCGCTGGCTCGGTGTCGCCCGGGGCTTGGGGGTGGGGGGGGGGCGCCGGGCGCGGCGCTGCGTGGCTCGCCAGCGCGGCCCTGGCTCGCGCGCGATCCGTAGGGTCGCCGCCGTCCTCGGCCAGCGCGCCGAGGGCGCTCCACGCCGCGAAGGCGCCCGGGTAGCGCGTCACCCAGGCGTTCAGCCACAGCCGGGCGTCGGCCTTGCGCCCCAGGCGCAGAAAGATCTCGCTCAGCAGCAGCGTCGCCTGCTCTTGGTTGGGATCGAGCTGAAATGCGCGCTCTGCGGCGTTCAAGGCGTCTGCTGGCTTGCCCGCCGCGAGCAAGCAGCGGGCCTTTGCCCGCCAAGTCGGCTCGTAGTTGGGGGCGAGGGCGAGGGCGCGCGCGAACGCTGGAAATCCAGAAGACGGTGCCCTGCGGCAACGGAGAGCGCCCAGGCGGGTCCACATCTCCGGGCTGTCAGGGTCGTCTGCCAGCGCGCGAACATACGCCGACTCGGCCTGGTCAAACTGGCCGGAGGCCTCCAAGTACGCGCCGAAGGCGTAGTCAGCGTAGGCCGGCTGAGGCACGTAGCGGCCGGTCTGAGTTCTGCCGTCCACCACCCGCGTGACCTGCCCGCCGTAGGGCGTACAACTCGCCAGGCCCCCGGTCACGCAGCCGAGCGCGGCGCAGGTGATCCAGCGGCCAACCCGCGCTGCTGGTGCACCGGGAGCGCGCCGAGTTGGGTCCGGCTTCAGGCGGCGAGCGACCTGCGGTGTCGACATCAAGCTTGGCTACCCCGCATCAGCCGTCTGGGTATGCCACGCCCCAAGCGTGGTGGGCTACTTCAAAGGCTCGACGCTGCTTCGAACGTCGCAGTTCGCCCCCGCGTCGCAGTTGGCCCGCACGTCGCAGAGCGCGAGCTCCGCGCCCTCCAGGTTGATCTGCCCGGCGGCGGCGATCAGCTGGGCGACCTGCTCCACTTCGCCGCCGCTCGCTCCTGCGGCGATGGCGACGCTGCGCGCGTGGAGCGACATGTGACCGCGCTGAATGCCTTCGGTGGCCAGCGCGCGCAGCGCGGCGAGGTTCGAGGCGAGGCCGACGCTCGCCGCGACTTGGCTGAGCTCTGCGGCCGACTGGACGCCCATCAAGCTGAGCGCCATGCGCGCGAGCGGATGGACGCGCAAGGTGCCGCCGACGATGCCCAAGGCGAGGGGCATCTCGAGCTCGCCGACCAAATGGTCATCGTCTCGGCGCCAGATGGCGAGCGGCGCGTAGCGGCCCGAGCGCGCCGCGTAAGCGTGGGCCCCTGCTTCTACCGCGCGGAAATCATTGCCGGTCGCGAGCACGACGGCGTCGACGCCGTTCATGATGCCTTTGTTGTGGGTGGCCGCGCGGTAAGGGTCGAGCTCCGCGAAGCGCGAAGCTTGGACGATCAGATCGGCGACCGCCGCGCCCGCCACTGCTAGCTCGCCTCCCCGCGCTAGCGCGAGGGAAGCGGTGGGCACGCGGCAGATCGTCTTCACGCGGCGCCGGTCGCACAAGTTGCTCAAAATACGCAGGCCGAGGGTCCCCCCAGCGAGCGCGGCCGCGCGCGGTCCGATCTGCTCAGCCATGCCGTTGATCAGGTTCGCGCCCATGGCGTCCCGGCAGTCGACGAGCAGGTGAAGCACGACGCAGCCCTCACCCAGATCTCGCACCTCGATGTCGGTCGGTCCGCCGCCGCGGGCGACCAAGCCTTGGGCGGCGGTCGCTGCCAGCGCCAGCAGCTCAGCTTTGTGCGCCTCCAGGTTGGACACCGCTGCCTTGCGGTCTTGCACGTCGTAGAGCTGGACCTGGCTGATCATCAGATCCTCGGTCATGCTGGCCTCAAAGCCACCGCCGGCGCGCGCCATCTTCGCGGCGTTGGACGCCGCGGCGATCACGCTTGGCTCCTCGACGACCATCGGCGCTAGGCGGTCGACGCCGTTGACGCGCACGTTCAACGCGACGCCGAACGGCAGCCCGTAGATCCCGAGGACGTTCTCGACGACCTTGTCGGCGGTCTGCGCGTCCAGGCCGCCGCTGGTCAGCGCCAGGCTGAGCTCAGCCGGATCGATGGCCGCCGCGGCGGACACGCGGCGCCGCCGCTCTTCGATGGAGAGCTTGTGAAACCCAGGGAACCGCGATCCTTGACTCATCAGTCTCTCTAGTCTTCCAGAGCGCTCAAACCAGCCAAGCGCTGGGCAAATCAGGGCGCGAGATCACGACCACGCATGAACGCCTCGGGCGCTCAGGCTGAGCTCCAGCCGCTCGCCGGCCCGTCTGATAGCAGAGGTGTCCGGGATCGTCGAACCTTCCAGGCTGAAGCGTACGCTCACGTCGCCGCCGCCAGCGCCTGCTGGCAGCCACGCTTGGTGCGCGGGTTCAGCGCTGGCCGCCAGCTCGCGCAGCCCTGGGCCGACGATGGCCGCACCGGCGGCTTGGCCGAGGGCGTCGAGCGCCGCGCATTGAGCGTGCAGCGCGGTCAGCAGCGCGGCCGCGTTGCCTTGGCAGATCGCGTCGGCCGCTGCGTCGGCCGCCGCGATCTGCGCGCCCATCAGCTGTGAGAAGCGCGCTGGCTGGGCAGCCTCCAAGCTGCGCACCAGCCCGAGCAGCTGCTGGGTGCTCGCCGGTCTGCCGCTCCAGAACACGTCGACTTGAAGTCCGGGTGGAAGCACAGCGCGCTCGAGGTTCAACGCCGCATGCTCAGCGCTGGCTGAGCCAACCGCCGCCGCTGAGCCAGCGTCGGTACCGCGCGGCTCAGCCAAGTCAGCGGGCGCAACCAGGCCAGCAGGGCCGCCCTGCGGCAGAGAACCCAGGCGCGCCAGCAGGGTCCCTCCAAAGCAGGCCGCCGCGACGTCGACGCCGCTGCCACCGGGCTGAGCGGCACGATGCGCGCCGAGCGCCGCTGGAAACACCCGCGCCGCCAGGGCGCCGTCAGCAGGCTGCGCCGCGAGGGCCGCGTACTCCGATCGCGCGCCAGCTACCTCCCAGCCCGCGTCCCTCGACAGCACCAGGGCCGCGATCGACGCGGCGGTGATCGCCGCGCTCGAACCCAGCCCGAGCTTGCGCCCGCCTGAGCGCAGCGCGCTGGCGTCGAAGTGGGGCGGCTCGTGCTGGCTGAGCCGAGGGTCTCGAGCGAGGGCGGCCAGCACCTCTGGCGCTCGGAAGCTGGGCTCGCGCTCGCTATCGGCGACGACGTAGCGGTCCACCGCGACGACCAGCGCGGGCGCGCCGTACAGCACCGCGTAGGCGCCAGACAGCACCAGCTTTCCAGGGGCGCGCGCCCTCACTCGGCCTCGACCAGGTGCGCGGCGGGGCCCGGCGTGCAGCGGAGCACCTCGAGCACTCCAGGCACTTCGCTCAGCGCCGTAAATACCCGTGCGGAAAAACCGCTGGGGGTGAGCACCTTGACGTGGGGTCCGGCGTCCATGGTGAAGTAGGCTTCGGTGCCGGCCGCGCGCAGCTCCCGCACCCGCTCCAGGATGGCGATGGTCGGGGGGGCAAAGTAGATGATCGCTGGATCCGCTGCCAACATGGACGCGTGCATGAGCAGCGTGCTGTGCTCCATGGCACGACCGAGCGCGCCGAGATCCCGCGCTAGCAACGCGCCTTTTCCGCGGTCGAACACCGCGGGCGCGGCCCCCACCCAGGCAGGGTAGTACGGGCTGGTCTCTAGCGTGTGTTGCATGCCGCGGGTCGAGGCGACCTGCTTTGGCCCGCGCCGGGTCACGGCGACCAACATCTCCACGTCCAAATGGCTGCCGGGAGCGACTTGGCGAGCGCTGTCCGCGCCGGCCAGGAGCTCGACCCACCCCCCAAAAATTGAACGCCCTGCTGAGGCGCTGGCCGCGCGCGCGAAGGCGCTCTGTTGCTCAGCTGACAGCCCTAGGTCCAGGGCGTGCCCGGCCGCGACCACCAGCGCCGCGAAGCCTGACGCGCTGGACGCGAGACCCGCAGCCGTGGGGAAATGATTGTGGCTGGTGACGCGCATCGGCGTGTGCACCTCGGCCAAGACCCGCAAGTTGTCGAGCAGCTGCTTGACCCGCTGGTAAGGCAGCCCGCTCAGCTCTTGACCGTCTAGGTAGACCTGGTCCGCCACCAGGCTGGCGTCTAGCTCGACCTCGGTCTGGGTGAGTAACCCGTCGAGGGTGAGCGAGAGGCTGGGCACCGCGGGCAGGTTGCGGCGCACGTCTGCTTTGCCCCAGTACTTGATCAACGCGATGTTGGCGTGGGCTCTGGCGATCGCTCTCATGTGTCCTCGTGCTGCGCGCCGCCAGTCGATGGCTGCGGCGGGGGGGCCGACGTGCCCTGGGCAGCGACTCGGGTCGCGAAACCTTGAATCCCTGCGGTTTGCCAGCTGGCTAGCACGGCGTCTGGTGACCCGGCGCACAGCGCCACCACGGCGCCGCCGCCACCGGCGCCAGTCAGCTTGGCCCCGAGCGCGCCGCTGCTGAGGGCGACGCGACAAGCCTGATTTAGGCTGTCGGTGCTGACCCCCAGCGCTTGGAGCGCGTGATGGTTGTGGTTCATGGCCTGACCGAGCGCCGGCAAATCGCCCGTAGACAGCGCGCTACGCGCCGAGCGGGCGAGGGCTGAGATGTCGCTGATCAGCGCGTCGACGCGCTCGGGCTGCGCGAGGCGAAGCGCGTGCACGCCGCGCACCATCAGGCTCGTGCTGGCTGGCGGTCCTGCCAGGCCGACTGCGAGCTCGAGCGGAACCCGGCAGGCGAGGGGCTGCGCTGGCTCGCCGCGCACGAACCAGATCGGCGCGCCAGCCAGGGCCGCCGCGACGTCCACGCCTGATGGGGTGCCGTGAAACACTGACTCCCAGGCGCCGGCGGCCCGCAGCACCAGCGGCAGCGCGGCGGCTTGGTCTTGTCCGCTCAGCGCGACGCACGCCTTGGCGATCGCCACCGCGATGGCCGCGGACGCGCCCAGCCCTACGCCAGCAGGCAAATCAAGCGCTGCCCGCACGCCGACCTGGGGCAGCGCGCGACTGGCGCTCGGCACGGCGCCTGAGCGCTGCTGACCGTCTCGGAGCTCACTGAGCAGCGCCGCGAACGCGCGGGCCGTGTCGCTGGCTTCGCCTACCTGAACCCGCTGCTCGCCCAGCTGGAGCCAGCTCGACCCCGAGCTGAGCTCTGCCTCTGCGCGCGCGCCGAGTGAGATCCCTACGGCAATAGCTGGAGCTCCATAGACCACGGCGTGCTCACCGATCAGGATCAGCTTCCCGAAGGACTGCGCTCGCGCAGGGCTCAAGCTCTGGGTCATGTCAGCTACGGCGCGCCGCCAGGGCCTGGGTCGCGCCGAGCAACAGCTCGCGGCCAGCCGGGCGCAGCGGGCTGCCGGTCTTCGCGCCGCTGGTCTTTGCGCCGCTGGTCTTTGCGCCGCTGGTCTTTGCGCCGCTGGTCTTTGCGCCGCTGGTCGTGACCAGCGCGCTTGGCTGCAGCGCGGCGATGGCTGACGCCTCCAGCGCTGCGATGCGCGCCTCGACGCTGGCGCGCGCCCCACAGCTGTCGAGCACCTCCACCGCCCGCGCGATGTCCGCCGCTGAGGCGCCGGGGTTGCCGAACACGCGCTTGAGCAGGCGGTGGCCTTTGCCCCTCGCCCGGCGAAACCCAGCTAACACCAGCGGGGTGCGCTTGCCTGCGCTGAGGTCATTGCCGGCGGGCTTGCCTGTTTCCTTGGGGGAGCCAAAGACGCCCAGCAGGTCGTCGCGCAGCTGAAACGCGACCCCAGCGGGCGTGGCGAAGCAGCTGAGCGCCGACAGCGTGGCGGGCTTTGCGCCGCCGAGCAGCGCGCCGAGCAGCAGCGGTCCGCGCACGGTGTAGCTGGCGGTCTTGAGCGCGTAGGTGACCTCCGGGTCGGCAGCCTTGCCCAACAGGTCGAGCTGCTGTCCGAGCACCGCGTCTACTTGCATCTCGGCGAAGGTGCTCAAGAACTGGCGCTGCGCGCGCGCGGGCACGTTGGCGCTCGCGATCACGCGCTGAGCCAGCGCCACCGCGAAGTCACCCGCCAAGATCGCCGACGCAGCGCCCAGGTGTTCCGAACGGAAGCGCCTGGTGAGCTCTGCGTGCACGCTGGGTCCGCCGCGTCGCACCAGGTCCTGATCCATCCAGTCGTCGTGGATAAGGAAGTAGGTCTGCACCAGCTCAAGCGCTACCCCGACCCGAACGGCCTCAGAAATATCGCGGTCTCCGCTGGCGCAGCGAAACCCAGCCACCACCAAGCCCGGGCGGATGCGCTTGCCGCCGCGCAGCGACAGATCGCGGCACGCCACGACCATGTCGTGAGGCTCGCGGCCAAGCGTGAGGGCGCGCTCGAGCTCCGGCTCGAACACCTGGCTGAGCCCCGTCTCGACGTGGCGCTTTAAGCTGGTGAGCAAGGCGACGAAGGCGTTGATGGGCAGCGATTTGGGTTTGCCTCGGTCACCCTGGCCTGGCCTGGGTTGTGGCGCAGGGCGCGGCGGCTTCACAGTCGAAGCCTGAGCGGGCGCGCGGGGCTTACTCAGCTTGTCGCGGTGTTTGCTGGGGCTGCGCTCCTGAGCCGGCGTTGGCCGCGCTGGCGCTCCAGCGCCGGCCGCCGTGGCACGCGCCGCGCTTGGGCTCCCCCGGCCGCGTTTGGTTGACCCTTTGGCGCTCACCTTGCCGCCGGAAGTGCTGGTCTTCTCAGCCATTTTTGCTGCGTGAGCCTAGGAGTCGCCGACACCGCTGTCAACGCGCGCGAGGGACGCTGGGCTTGCCACTGCTCGGTCAGATGGGCGATACGCAAGGACGGGCCAAGCATGACCGAGATCGCACGCCGCAAAGCGGACCACATCGACCTAGCCGTGAGCGGCGACGTCGCGTTCAAGCACACCAGCACCCTGCTGGAGTGCGTGCGCTTGATCCACGACGCGCTGCCGGACCTCGACCTAGATCAAGTGGACCTGTCCACCGAGATCCTAGGCAAGCGGCTCTCGGCCCCGATCTTGATCGCGGGCATGACCGGCGGCACGTCCCGCGCCAAAGACATCAACCTGCAGCTCGCGGCGCTGGCTGAGGAGCGCGGCTACGCCTTTGGCCTCGGGAGCCAACGGGCGATGCTCCGCGATCCAACGCAGCGCGACACCTACGCGGTGCGGGGCGCCGCGCCGAATACATTACTGCTCGGAAATATCGGGGTGGTGCAAGCGCGTGACCTGTCTGCCGCGGAGCTCAGCGAGCTAGGGCAGGGGGTGGGGGTCGACGCGATGTGCGTCCACCTCAACCCAGCCATGGAAGTGGTCCAAGAAGGCGGCGACCGAGATTTCCGCGAGGGGCTCGCGACGCTAGAGCGCCTGGCCAGCCAGGCGTCGCTGCCGATCGTCGCGAAGGAGACCGGCTGCGGGCTCTCGCGCGGGGTCGCCCGGCGCTTGTACCGCGCCGGCGTGCGACATGTCGACGTGTCGGGCGCCGGCGGGACCTCGTGGGTGGCGGTGGAGACCCAGCGAGCGCAAAGCGAAAAGCGCGCGCTAGGTGAGGCCTTCTGGGAGTGGGGGATCCCCACGGCAGTGAGCGTCGCCTGGGCCGCGGAGTGCGACTTTGACACGCTGTTCGCCACGGGCGGGATCAAGTCGGGCCTCGACATCGCCAAAGCCATCGCGCTTGGCGCCTCAGCCGGCGGCATCGCGCGCCCCGTGCTGCAGGCGCTCGAGCACTCTGGGCTGGCTGGCGCGCGCGCCTTCCTCGACGGCGTCGAGCGTGAGCTGCGCACCGCGCTGCTGTTGGTCGGCGCCCCAGATGTGGCCGCGCTGCGGCGCGCGCCCCGGGTGCTGTTGGGTGAGCTCAAGAGCTGGGTTGAGCAAGGTGGTTGAACCCGGAGCGAAAGGCAATTGCCGCGCGGTAATCAACGCTCGATCTTCGAGGCTGGCTCGGCGCTTGGTGTTCACCGCGGTCAGCGCGCTCAGCCTCGCCGTAGGCTGCGAGGGGGGCTGTGGTGGTTGCTCCAAGGAGACGCCTAGCCAGAGCGACGCCGGTAAGGTGCCAGAGGCGCGCATCGAGCTGTTGGACGCCGGCAAGGAGCCGCGGGTTCGGCTGCAGGTGGGGCGCTGGCAGGGGCTGACCTACACCTGGAAGGTACGTAACGAGAGCTCTTTTGGCGTGGTCGGCGCCAAGCCAGTCAAGGCGCCCACGCTGCTCGCAGACATGACGTTTTCGGTTCAGCGCGGCACCGCCGATCCGGTAGTGCGCGAGCGCAACGGCCGCACGTTCCGCCTGGTCGAAGAGCGCGCGACCGTCGACTCGATGCAGGTGGATCCGAAGGGCCTACCCCCGGAGTCAGTCAAGGCGCTGAACCAAGGCCTGGCGAGCTACGCCGGCACGCGGACCCGGGTGTTAGTCGCTGAAGACGGCGAGCTGTTCGAGATGAAGACCGAGCTGGTGGGCGGCGTCGAGCCCGCGCCGGAAGAGAAAGAGGTCATGGACCGCGCGTGGGATGTGCAGCGGCGCTTCCCGTTCCGCTTGCCGCCCGCGCCCGTGGGCGAGGGCGCCAAGTGGCGCTTCAGCGAGACCATCGAGAGCAACGGCCTGAAGCTGGTTCAGCTCGCGGAGATGACCGTCAAGAGCATCACGGACTCCCAGGTGGTGATCCGCATCAACGTGCGACAGCACGCGCCGCGTCAGGAGTTCGTCCACCCCTTCGTGCCGGGTCAAACCGCGCTGCTTGAGCAGTTTCGTGGTGATGGTGACGGGCAGCTGACCATCGATCGCCTGACCGGCATCCCTACCGCTGGGCGGCTGTCGGTCACCGGGCGGCTCACCATCAGCACCGTGGGCAAGCCCACGGAGCGAGCCAGCTTCATCGCCGCGAGCGTCCTGCGCTCGAGCGCGCTGATCTTGGGTGAAGGGGGCGTCGCTCCGGCGCCCGCTGATGCTGGCGACGCGGACGCCGCAGCTGCAGCAGACGCTCCGGAGACTACGCCTGATACAGGCGCGGCGCCCGATGCAGGCGCCGCGTCCGACGCGGGCGGAGCTGACTGAACCCAGCTTGAGCCGGTCGGCGCTGGGCGCTCCTCAGCTGCTGTGGTGCGCAGCCAGCGCTCGGCGCTGCCATTGGTAGAGCGCCGTAAAGCCGACGGCGTAGACCACCACCGCGCTCATCAGCACGGCGCTGAAGCCGAAGTTCATGCTCAAGATCACCGTGCCGATGGTGCCGACCACGGTCGCCGAGCCGTTGACAGCCCAGGCCCACGGCACCAGGGCAGGATGCACCGTACGGATCTTAGCGATGCCGTAGGAGAACGGCACGCCCAACAGGCAGGCGATGGGCGCCACGGCGAGGCCGGCCACCAGCATGCGCACGGCCGTGGCCTTGCCGATGAACGCATCGACCAGGCGAGGGCCTAGCAGCAGCCAGAGCAGGACGTAGCCTGCGATGCCTAGCGGAACCAGCCAGGCCTTGGGGGCGCCGCGCCGCAGCCACGCCTCGCTCAGCATGCTGCCAAGCCCCGTAAACACCAGGATCGAGAACAGCGTGACGACGATAGAGTAGAGCGGCGGACCCAGCAGCAGCGTCAGCTTTTGCATCAGCGACACCTCGATGGCGATGAAGCCGACGCCGATGCTGGAGAAGAAGACCAGCGGCCCGAGCTTGGAGGTCTTGGGCGGTGCCGCCGCTGCTGGTGAGCGAGCCTTGGCGTCGCGGCGCCGAAAGACCACCAGCGGTCCGACGATGAACACAGCAGCCAGCAAGCTTGAGAACACAAACTGGCTCAAGATGAACACCGGGTTGCCCTGGGAGACCTTGGTGGGTTCCCGGATGAACTGAGCAGACTTTAGCGGCGCGCTCCAGCGATCGAAGTTGAAGAAATAGGGCTTGTCATCGGTGGTGGGTCGAATGTCGCGCGGAAACGACTCAACGAAATCTTGGCGCTTGTCGCTGGCGATGAACTGCTCCACCGGGTTACCCAAGGCCTTGCCAGGCAAGTAGACGCGGGTGATGCCGTGGGCCCCGGCGAAGTGGTCCATTTGCTTGATCTGCGCCGGGGTGAACTCGCCCTTCTTCAGCATCACCGCGGTCAGTGAGTCCGGGGTGGACAGCGCGATCAGCGAGCGGCTGATGTCAGTTTGACCGCGCTCTGCCAGGGCGTGCGAGAGGTTGTTGATCAGGCGCAACGTCTCCATCTCGGCGGCCATGCGCGTGATCTGTAAGATGCCGCCCGCTTCCAGGTGGTCGTACATCTGGCCGAAGGCCTCGACGGTGTACAGGTAGCTCTCGGCCAGCACGTAGGCGCCCGAGGTGAGTGACGTCCAGGTGTCGATGCCGGTCATCTGCACCACGTTGTAGCGGCCCGATTCGCGCATCAGCGCGGTGCGCCCCTCGTCCTGCACGATCTCGATGTTGGGGTCTGTAAGAATCCCCCGGGAAAATTCCGGCACGACCTCGTAGTGCGCGGCCAGCACCCCGGCGTTGAGCTCCACGGCTTTGACCCGGCTCGCCCCATGGATCTTCGCGGCCCACACGTCGTTCCCACCCCCCATGCCGATCACGAACACCTTGGGCCCCGTGCCTTCGAGCAGCTGAAAAGACGCCGAGTAGAGCGAGCGCTTGAGCACCGCAAAACCGCGCGGATCATTGCTGAAGTCGCTGATGATGGTGCCTGCGTCGCCGTCTTGCAGCACAAACTTTTGCTGAGGCAGCGGCATGAACAGCGCGGCAGAGCCGCGACAGAACATGAAGCGCCACTGCACAGGCATGGGCAGGACGTCGATGCGGCTGTTGGCGCTCCAGCGCGAGTAGATGCTGGACTTAGCGAAATTTGCTCGCACCGTATCGGTCAGATCGAGGTACGACTTGCCCGGCACCGGGAGCCAGGTGTCGAGCTTGGGGATCATGCCGACGCAGGCCGTCCCCAGCACGAGCGCGACGCCGACGCTCGCCCGGCGCTTCCCTGCGGGTGCGGCTACGGCGAAGGTGGCCAGCCCAAGCAGCACCACCACCAAGAACGTCCCGCCAGCGCCAAAGTACCAAAGCAGCGGCGGGACCACGACGCAGCCCACCGCCGCCCCGAGCAGATCCGCGCCGTAGACCAGGTTGACGCGCGCGGCGTTGGAGCTCAGCACCAGGCCCACCGCCGCGCCGCCGACGAAGAACGGGGCCGCGGCCACTAGGTTGAAGGTCGAGAAGCGCGCCGCCTCACCGAAGCCAGTGAAGTTGAGCGTGTCGGGTACGCTGAAGCTAAGCAAAAACGCCCAGGTCAAGACCAGCGAGACCAGGTACGCCCCGCTCACCCGCCAGGTCCACAGGCGGGGGTCTTGGGACCAGCGCCGCTCGGTCATGGACAGGATCGAGCCGCTGGCGCCGATCCCGAGCAGGCAGTTGGAGATCACCAAGAAGCCGAAGTGGAAATGCAGGCGCAGGGCGCAGACCCGAGTCAGCAGCACCTGATAGGCCAACAGCGACGCTGAGATCAGCGCGATGCTGAGCAGGGCGTGCAGGGCGACGCCGGCTCGGGCGCGTGGATCAGGGCAGACTTGCGGCGGTGTAGACATGCACGGGCAGCGGAGCGACGGCGCGCAGCATGCCCGAGCGATGACAGGACGCGCAAGCGACGGCAGAGGTAGCTGCTCAAACCGAAAACTAGATGCTAGACAGGGGGCCTCGTGCAGCCCGCCACTTCCCGCCCGGAGATCGCCCCGCCCGCAACCTTGGGGTTCATCCTCGCGCTGCTGTCTGGCGTGTTGCTCGCAGCAGAGTTGACGCTGACGCGGCTGTTGTCCGTCGTGCTCTGGTATCACTTCGCGTTCTTCGCCATCAGCGTGGCGCTGTTCGGGCTCTCGATGGCCGCGCTGCTGGTGCACTTCGTCGGGGCGCGCATCGCGCCTGAGCGCGTCGGCTTTTGGCTCGCGCTGGGCGCGCTAGGCGTCGCCGTCGGCTTGATCGCGGTGGATCTGGCGTTCTGCAACGTGGCGCCCGACTGGTTCGCTGGGGGCCTGGGCGTGTTCACCGCGCTGACCGGCAAGCTCCTACTTCTATTCTTGTTGTCGGCAGTGCCGTTCTTCGCGGGTGGCTTCAGCGTGTCGTTGGCGCTGACCTCTTACGCCGGCCACGCGTCGCGGCTCTACTTTTGGGATCTGCTCGGGGCGGCGCTCGGAGCGCTGGCTACCATCGCGCTCTTGAACGCGGTGGGCGCGCCGCGTGCGCTGGCGTTGCTCGCTGCGGTCGCTGGGGTGTCGGCGATGGGCTTCGTGGGCTTGCGCCGGTCGACGGCGCCGCGCTGGACAGCGCCGCTCGCCGGGGTCTTGGCCATCGCGTGTGCGTGCTTCGGTGTGTTCGGCGGTCGCGCGCTGACCATCCACGTTGCCAAGGGGATCAGCCTCGACCAGTCCGAGCCCGAGTTCATGCAGTGGAACGCGTTCTCGCTGGTCAGCGTGCTGCCAAACTCGGGCTTCAAAGGGTGGGGCTTGGCGCCGACCTTCAAGGGCCAGATCGCCGATCAAAAGACGCTGGTCATCGACATGAACGCGATGACGCCGCTGGTGAATTTTGATGGTGACTTCGGGCGGGCGGCCTTCGTCAGCAACGACCTGTCGGCCTTCGTGTATCGCGTCAAGCCCGACGCCAGCGCAGCCTGCGTGATCGGCGCGGGTGGCGGCAAAGACGTGATCGCGTCGCTGGCCTCTGGGACCCAACACGTCACCGCCGTCGAGGTCAACCCGATCATCGTGAACCAGGTCATGCGCGGCCGCTACCGCGACTACGTCGGCGACCTGTACGGCCGGCCAGACGTCAGCGCGGTGGTCGAGGACGGGCGCTCGTTTGTTCGCCGCACGGAAAATAAATTCGACATCGTTCACCTCAGCATGGTGGACACCTCGGCGGCGAGCGCGGCCGGTGCCTACGCGCTGACCGAGAACGCGCTGTATACCCAAGAGGCGTTCGTGGACTTCATGCACGCGCTCAAGCCAGGCGGTGTGCTCAGCGTGTCTAGCGTGAGCCTGCCCGATCTGTGGGTCGGGGCGCGCTTGGCCAGCATCGCGCGCGCGGCGCTGAACTCCCAGGCGTGGGAGGTCGACGTGGAGCACAGCGTGCTGATGCTCGAGACGCCGTGGCTCGGCGTGCGTGAGGCCCGTATGTACACGCTGCTCATCGCGCCGCATGGCTTCGGTCAAGCTACCGTGGACCGCGCCATCGCCCAAGCCGGGGAGCTCGGGTTCTCTATGGCCTGGGTGCCCGGTCACAAGGTGGTCGCGGGGACGCCTGAGCGCGCGCTGATTCAAAAAATCCTCACGGAAAAAGACGATCGCAAGCTCAACCAGGATCTGAGCGCGCTGCCGCTGGACGTGTCAGCGACGACCGACGATCGACCGTTCTTCTTCTACCAGAACCGCATGGCTCAGCTGCCGCTGGCGCTGATCGCGAACACGCCGCTGCACCTGTTCGGCAACGGCCTGGTGCTGCTGGCTAAAATCGCGGCGATCGCGCTGCTCTGCGTGGGCGCGCTGCTGCTGCTGCCGCTGATCTTCGGCGGCCGAGACCGCAGCCGCGATCAGGGTCGGACGGCGGCAGATCTCGGCTACTCGGCGTGTATTGGCTTTGGCTTCTTGTTCGTTGAGCTTGGCTTGCTGCACCGCCTAAGCCCTCATCTTGGGGATCCGACCGCGGCGCTCGGCGTGGTGTTGGTCGCGCTGTTGATCGGCTCTGCCCTCGGCAGTAAGTTCCTCGCGGCAAGAAATAGCGTGCTGGTGCGAGCGCTGATCGGCGCGCTGGTGCTGGTTATCTTACTCGCGGCGGCGCTCTTGCCGGTGCTGGCCGACGCGACCCGCGCTTGGCAGCCGGCCAGCCGCGCGGGCGCAGTGGGCGCGCTGGTGTTGATGGTGGGCGTGCTGCTCGGGGTGCCCTTGCCTGCGGCGCTGGCGCATGTCTTCCGCCGCGCGCCAGGGCGCGTCGCCTGGTTCTGGGCCCTGAACGGCGGCATGAGCGTGCTCGCGTCGGTGGTCGGGACCTTGATCGCGCTGAACTACGGCTCAACCGTGACGCTGCTCTCGGGAGCGACCGCCTACGTCGGCTGCTTGCTGCTGTCGGGGGCGGTGCTGCGCGAGCCCGCGGCACAGCGCGACGCCGCGGAGCCTGAGCTCGCGGGCTAGGGACCCGTCAGTCGTGATGGCGATGGCGGGTATTGGATCCCCAGGGTCGCTTATGACCCTGGCAGCTCATCTAGGGTCTTTTTCAGCTGCTCGAGCGGCTGGTTCAGCCCATCGACGTGGGCCCTGGGCAGCCCCGAAGCATCGAGCACGGTGATCACCGACGAGTGGTTGAACGCGCCGTTGTCCAGCTTTCGGTACTTGATGCCGAGCACCGACGCGAGCTCGCGGACCTGACCCTCTGGCGCTTGCGCCAGCTTATAGCGCTTCGCATCCAGGCCGTGTTGACGGGCTAGGGCTCGCAGCGCTTCCGGCGAGTCGCGGTCAGGATCGAAGCTGACCAACAAGACGCGCACCCGACGCTGCGCCTCAGGGTCCAGGGAGCGTTCCAGGCGCTTGATGTCGCTGATCAGCGTGGGGCAGGCATAGGGACAGGTCGCATAGAACATGCTGACGATCAGCGGATGACCACGGTAGACGTCCAGGCCGACTGACTTGCCGTCCTGATCAACCAGGGTCATCTCCAGATCGTAAATGGGCGCGGCCGTGACCGGTACGCTCGCGGGCAAGGTCGTGTGGGCGGCGCTCGCGGACGCGCTCGCCGACGCGCTCGCGAGGGGCGGGGTGTCCTGTGTAGGCGTGCCTTTACAGGCACACATCAACACTGGGAGCAGCAAGGCGGAGGTTCGAGTCATCAGGGTTTGGATCCTTCACTGGCGGCGCAGCGAAACCCCAGGTTCTTGGTGGTGTACCGCGCCTGTAGCGCGCTGCGGAACGCGATGCGCATGAAGCTCGCGTAGTCACTGACATCGGTGGCGCTCAGCGCGCCCGAGCCGCAGAAGCGCTGCTTGTCTCCTGAGAGTTGGTCGCGGCCATCGGTGCTCACCATGCTCGAGTTGAAATCGAGCACCCACTCCCAGACCAGGCCATGCAGGTCGTACACGCCCCAATAGTTGGGCGCGCCGCGCCCCACAGCGCCAGGGCGCGGGGTCCGCTCCGCGTACCAACCCATAGTGCGTGCCACGAAGTCAGCCTGGGTGCGAGCGTCTCGGGAGTGCTCGTCCGCAGCCGCGGCCAGCTCCCACTCGAGCTCCGTGGGCAAGCGCGCGCCCCGCCACTCGCAGTAAGATTTGGCAGCGAACCAGCTGACCCGCGTGACCGGTTCGGCTGGTCCGGCCGAGTCTCCTAACGAGAGCGGAGTAGCCCAGTGGGAGAGATACTCGGAGTCAGCGAACAGCGCTGAGATGACCCCGCGCCGGTAGCGCGGCGCCCACCAGGTCACAAACCGCAGAAACTGCCGATTGGTCACCGGCAGTCGATCCATGCGGAAAGGAGCAACGAGGACGACTGTCTCGCCCTCGTTCGCTGGATAGAAGGGGCGAAACTCACCGCCTTCGATCTGCGCCATGCCTGCGCTCGCGGAGCTAGGGTCCAGCCAGTCAACGACATCAAGCCAGTCGGCGCCGACATACAGCAAGCCTAGGGCGAGCCAGAGCATGGCTACTGGGCGGCCCCTGGGGGTCGCGGCGTCTTGTTTCGCACCGCGGTGACTTGCGCTTCCGTGACGACCCCACCCGGGTTGCCCCAAGTGTTCAGGACGTACGTCAGAATGTCCGCGATTCCATCGTCGGTGAGTTGGCTGTGGGGGGGCATGACCGAGTCGAATTCGGCCCCGTTGACCGTGATCTTGCCCTCCAAGCCGTTGAGGATGATGGCGATCAGGGCGTCCTGTTTCAGGTTCTTTAGGTAGTCGGAATTTGCCAGGGGAGGGAACGCGCCGGGGATGCCCGCCCCAGTTTCCCCGTGGCACGCCGAGCAGGTGCCTTGGTAGAGCGCTTCGCCTGAAGCGATCTGCTCTTCCTTGGTGAGCTCGCCCTTTTCTGCAGCCGCGGCGGCTTTGCCCACGGCAGCCAGGGATCTGGCTTTGTCGCTGAGGTACACCGAGTCGACCTCCTTGCCCGAGTAGAGCGCCTTGTCTTCGGCGCCGTCGACTCGCAGCATGCCGAGCGCTCCTTTGTTGAAGGCTCGAAAAATCGAATGGTCGACCAGGATGTACGTGCCGGGCACTTCGACTCGGAACTCCACGTACGCGGCGCCGCCCGAGGGGATGAGGGTGGTCTGCACGTTTTCTTGCGGATGCGTCCCGCCTTCTGTGTACACCTTGTCGAAGATCTCCCCAATGATGTGGAAGCTGCTGACCAAGTTGGGGCCACCGTTGCCGATAAATAGACGGATCGTCTCACCCACGTTGGCGTGTAGCGCGTTGTCCTCGAGCAGCGCGCTCTCTGAGCCGTTGAACAGGACGTAGGTCGGGTTTTCGTCGATCGCCTTTTGCATGTCGAAAGGCTGGAGGCCCTTCTCGCGGTACTTGCCCACCGTGTAGAAGTCGCCCTGCATCACGTACATCTCGCGATCTACTTTGGGCAGCCCTTCTGGCGGCTCGACTAGGATCAACCCGTACATGCCGTTGGCGACGTGCATCCCGACCGGCGCCGTCGCGCAGTGGTAGACGAAGAGTCCGCGGTTGAGCGCCTTGAACGTGAACTGAGACGCGTGACCCGGAGCCGTGAACGAGCTCGTGGCTCCGCCGCCTGGTCCGGTCACCGCGTGCAAGTCGATGTTGTGCGGCATCTTGTTGTCTGGGTGGTTCTTCAGGTGAAACTCAACCGTGTCACCTTGGCGAACACGAATGAACTTGCCGGGCACCTTCCCGCCGAAGGTCCAGAACGTGTAGGTGACGCCCTGGGAGATCGGCATCTCGATCTCTTGGATCTCGAGGTCGACGATCACCTTAGCTGGCGCCTTCCGAGTGATGGGCGGCGGAACGGCCGGCGCATCGGTGAGCGTCGCGCGAACCGGTTCTCCTTGGGGCGGGCCGAGGTCACCTTTGGCGGAGCCACCGGTATCTGTGCTGGATGTCGATGGCGTGGGCGCAGGGCCGGGGGTGGGCGCCTGCTGCGAGCAAGCCGTGAGCGCAAGGATTGCGGTGACGAGAGCGGAGATGAGTCTCATTGGTGGTTGCCTTTGTTCTGCGCTTTTTCGCAAAATCGCCGTGGTCGACAGACCGGAGCGATGGGAGCTGACGGTCCCCGTCAGTGAAATTGCGAAATTTATGCTCGCTCCTTGTATCTGAACGGACCCCGCTGTTCAAGGCGCGATGCCGAGGGACGACGAGTCCAGGTTGGCTGCGCTGTCCGGCATCCATGGCTGCTCGATGGAGCTACATGGGCATCGGTGCGTTCAGGCGCGCTTGCGGTTCTGGCAGCGGGAGCACCAGTACAGGTTCCGGCCGTCGAGCAGCGCAGCGCGCACGGCGCGGCCGCAGATCAGGCAAGGCTGGCCAGCCCTGCGGTAGACGTACACCTCGCCGCCGTGGCGATCGACCCGGGGCGCGCGCTGCTGCGCCTCGGGTGAGTGTACGTCCCGCACGCTGTCGATCCGCCCGGCGCCTTGGGCGGCGCCCATGAGGTCGACCAGGTCATCCCAGATCAGCTGCCAGGTGTGGCGGTCGACGTCGCACCCCTGAGTGGTGGGCCGCAGGCGTTGCCTGAACAGAACTTCCGCGCGGAAAATATTGCCCACCCCGGCGGCGATGCGCTGATCCATCAACAGCGCAGCGATCGATTTCTTGGACCGAGTCAGGCGCGCGAAGCCCACGTCGGGATCTGCGTCGGGGCGTAGCGGGTCTGGCCCCGAGGCTGTGATGACCGCCGCGCGTTCGGTGGTGGTGACGGCCCGGCACCACTGCGGCCCGTGGAGCTGGGCAGCGGTGACCCCGTCGCTGATGCGCAGCCTGATCTGGCCTGCGCCAGGCTCAGCCGGCGCGATGCGCAGCTTCCCAATCAGCCCGAGGTGGATGTGAACCCAGCGCGGCTCCGCGACACCAAACTCGATGAACAGGTGTTTTCCTACCGCGTCGGCAGCGGTCAGCAGCGCACCGTCTAGGCGCTGCGCCTCGGTCGCGAACCTGCCCTGCGGCGAATCGACGCTGACCGGCTTGCCGCTCAGCGCAGCCGCGAGCTGCGTGGCGAGCCGATGGATGACGTGGCCTTCAGGCATGCGAACCCCTTACACCGCACAGCGGCCATTTGGGATGATAGAGCTAGCTCGCGAAGCGCTGGGGCCCGGATACGGGGCGGTCGTTCTCGCTCAGGGTGCGCTGCGCGAGCATCACCCGGCGCGCAGGCTGCGGACGACCCAGGCGCACAGGCCAGCGCGGAGCCTAGCGTACGCCGTGTTCGTGTGATACCCCGGTATGGGAAGCAGTATGACACGATGATGCCAGAGCAGGAGACCGTGCGGCGAGGCTTCAAGCGCAGCACGTCACGACGGTCCCCCGTCGGGGCGAGCAACCTGGAGAACTCCGATGCGACTTGATCTGAAAGTAGGCTTCACCTGCAACAACCTGTGTACGTTCTGCGTGCAGGGCGACAAGCGCGAACGCATCGCCCCGCGCACCGTCGAGGAGATGAAGGGCATCCTCCGCGACGAGCGCCAGCGCACGAACGAGGTCGTCTTTACAGGCGGGGAGCCGACGGTCCACAAGCATCTGCTGGAGGTCATCGCGTATGCGAAGGCGCTGGGGTATCGGATCATCCAACTCCAGACCAACGCACGCAGGCTCAGCCACGAGCCCTACCTCGACGCTGCCATCCGGGCGGGCGTCAACCAGGTCGCCCCATCGCTGCATGGCTCCACCGCCGAGATCCACGATGGCCTGACCCGTGCCCCTAGCTCCTTCCGGCAAACGTGCCGGGGCATCGAGGCCGTACGGAGGCGAGGTATCACGGTCATCACCAACAGCGTCGTGACCCAGCAAAACATGGAAGATCTGCCGGCGCTCGCCAGGCTCCTGGTCAGCCTCGGGGTGCAGCAGATCCAGTTCGCCTACGTCCACCCAGAGGGCACCGCGCTGCGTGAGTTCGACAGCGTGGTGCCGAGGTTCAGCCTGGCCAAGCCCTACCTCCACGAGGCGCTCGACATCGTGCAGGCAGCTGGCATCACCGCCTTCGCCGAGGCCGTGCCCTACTGCTTCATGCAGGGGCACGAGATGCAGGTCGTCGAGACGGTCATCCCCGACACCCGCGTCGTCGACAAGCCGATGATCATCGCAGACTACACCGCGTACCGCATCCAGGAGGGCAAGGCGAAGGGGCCGCAGTGTGGGAGCTGCAGCTTCAATCGCTACTGCGAAGGCCCCTGGCATGAGTATCCGGACGGATATGGTTGGGATGAGTTCGTCGCGCGCACTGACGATCCCAAGCAGGTCCTGACGTTCCTAGCCCAGGCCGACGAGGCACACCGCGCTGAGCTGGCGCGGCCTGACACGGGCGCGGCCTGACACGGGCGCGGCTTACGCCCTATGAACCCCTAGAAGCGCGGCGAGGGTGGCAGCGTGATTTTTTTGCCGATCTTGGGCGGCGCGACGCGCACCAGGTGACCTTGGGGATTCAGATTCAGGAAGACCAAGCTGGGGTCTTGCAGCTCGTGGTCTAGTTCGAAGCTCAGGCGCTTGTAGCCAAACTGCAGCGGCTCTTCGATCACTACCCGCAGCCCTGGGCGCGCGACCACCTCACCGCGCTTGAGCGGCGCCTCGATGGAGCGATATAAAAAGGGCGCGGGCTGGTTGAGCATCGCGCCGCGCTCGACTTGAAGCCGAAAGCTGCGAGGGCCGGTGCGCTCGAACACCAGCGGCTGATCGGTGCTGGTCAAGAGCCAGACCGACCGCGGCAACGCAGCACCGGCCGCGTGCCTAACCCAGGGCAGCGAGGTCAGGCTGAAATCTTGCGCGTTGAGCAAGAGCCAAACTGGCGCATCCGCCGGGATCTGCGCGTTCTGCATGGCCGCCCGTGAGCGGGCGTTCGCCTGCGCCACCCCACGCGCGATTTGTCGGGTGCCGAGGGGCGCTACGACCAAATGCAGCAGCAACGCCGGTACCAGCAGCAGGGCCAGGCCTAGGCGCTTGACCCAAGACCCAGCGATCAGGCTGAGGCTGGCTCGCCAGACGAAGAGGCCGAGCAACCCAGCCCCGGCCACGCTGGGCAAGACCAGAAGGCGCGCGGAGGGGAGGGTGGCGACCAGCGGGATCAACGAGAGCACCAAGCCCGCGGCCAGCGCCCGCCCAACCGCTTGATAGTACGCCTCCGTGCGGCGAAGAACGTACCAGCACGCGGCCGCGACGCCGGCGGTGAGCAGCGCCAGAACGAACAGCGTGGGTCCGAAGCTGATGACCAGCGCGCCGTGGAGAAACTCGCTGGGCAGCAGCAGCACCTCGGAGACGAGCAGCGCCGGCAGGCGCGAGACCAGGGCGACGCCGAAGGTCTGCGGCGAGGCCGCGAGGTTCACGTAGACGCTGGAGCCCACGGCGCCGTAGCCCAACGCGCTGTGAAGGCCGAGGTAGACAGCGGTGGGTCCAAGCCAGCAGGCGAGCGCTTGCAGGCGTACTCGGCGCTCGACGCGAGGATCGGCCGTGGCTGAGTCAGCGCCTGCCAGGTGGCCCTGCTGGTCGCGCCGCGCGAGCAGGAGCCAGGGCAGGGCGATGCCCACGGCGCACAGCCCGTACTCACCGCTGCCCAGGGCCAGGGCCAAGCACAGGCAAACCAGCGCCGCGGTTCGCTTGTTCGGCGCCTCAAGGAAACGAAAGGTCGCGATCAGCGCGAGCACCCCGAAGACCCCGCACATCAAGGCGGTGCGGTTGGCGAGCCAGCCTGTCGGAGAGACGTGGGCAGGATCCACCGCGAACGCTAAGACGCCTAGCGCAGCCGCGGCTGGCGGCAGAAACTTGCGATACCATGCGGCAACGCATATGATCAGCAGGCACAGCCAGCCAAGGGACACCGCGTGGCGGGTGGTGGCCGAGAGCCCGAGCCGGTAGTCGAGCGCTAGCGAGGCGCTGGCGAGCGGGCGCAGCGCCATCAGCTTGAGATCTGGGTGGGACCACCAAGGGAGCACACCGCGCTCGATCAGCGCGTCGCGGTCAGCGCTCGTCTCGCTGAAATTGTACACATCGAAGGCGCTGCGCTGCACCGGGTAGTCGCCCGCGAGCATGGCGTCCTGCAGGTAGTCGTCAGCGTACAGGCCGGCGCTCAAGCTCGGCGCGTGCAGCCAGACGCCGAGGACAACGCCGAGGCACGCGGCCAACGGCAACAGCCAGCGCGAGATCTGCTGTTTTGCCGATGTCACGGGGCCAGAGCATCGCCCAAAGCGCCGCGCCAGGCGAACAATCCAACAATCGAATGCGCGTGCCCGCGCGGGCCACGGTATACGAGGGCGTGAGCCGGCCCGCTGCCAACTCCAATCGCGTGTTTGGGATCGCGCTGTTCTCCCTGATCAGTCTGCACCTCGGGCTGCTGTTCTACTTTGCTCCGCCGGCGACGCTGCTCTCCAAGCAGCCCGTGATGACCGTGGACTACGCGCTCCACGTGTACCAGGTAGATCGCGCGTGGACGGCGTTCAACCAGCACGGCGCGCTGTGGGCTTGGGATCCGCTGGCGCTGGCGGGCCAGCCCGCCGGCGTGGTGGAGGACCTGACCAGCAAGGGCACCGAGTTGTTTGTGATCGGGCTTGGTCGGCTCGGTGTGTCCCGCGCCTTCGCCTTCAACCTGTTCATCCTGCTCGTGCACCTCGGGCTGCCGCTGACCGCGTGGCTGGTTGGGCGGCTGTTGGCGCTCGGGCGCTGGGAGACCCTGGTGCTGCACGCGCTGTGGCTCAGCCTGTGGTTCTTCGACTCGTTCATGCACTGGTCCTGGTGGATCGGCATGATCACCTGGAGCTTCTCGAGCTATGGCGCGGTGCTGCTGGTCGCGCTCTTGTATCGTTGCCTTGAGGCACCGACTCTCGGGCGCTTCGCCTGGCTCGCGCTGCTCGCGGCGGTGTTGTCCCTGGTGCATCCGTTCGTGGTGCTGAGCCTCGCGATCCCGTGCATCGCGCTGTACGCGCGGTCGTTTCGTGGCATGAGCGGGCGCGCGCACGCGATGCTGGCTGCGGCAGCGCTGGTCGCGGCGAGCACCGCGCTGATTTGGATCTTCCCGTTTCTACGCTTCAAGCACTACGTCGGCGACGTCGACACGTTCTTCAACGCCACGCTGTCCTTCGCGCTGTATGACGCGTTCGATCTGTTGAAGGATGGTCGCCAGACCGGCGGCCCGGTGCGCACCATGTTCCGCATGCTGTGCTTCGCCGCGGGCGCGGTGATGTTGCTGCGCTGGCATCGCGCCGGTGATCGGCGCGCCCTCGGCCTCTCGAGCTTGGTGCTGTCGGCGCTGGCGCTGGCCTATGGGTCGGCCTACTTCTGGCTCGGGCGGCAGACTCAGCCGTATCGACACATCGGCCCCGCGATGTTCGCCGCCGCGGTCCCCGCCGCGGTGCTCCTGCGTGAGTTGCTCTCGCCTAGCGCGCTGCGATCGTATCCGCGGGGTGCTCAAGTGGCCCTGATGTTGTGCGCGGTGCTCGTGGCGCCACGGGCGGCGCGCACAGCGCTGCAGTACATGCCCAGCTTGCTGCCCGAGCAGGTCCAGCGCTCAAAGCTGGATTTCTTGAGCTCTCCGCTGGTCGGCCTAAACGAGCCCAAGCCGCTGGTCATGCGCCACGAGGGCCCGCTGCCACAGCACCGAGCAGTGCGGAGCTGGCTACTTAAGCACCACGCCGGAGGCGGCCGCGTGGTACCGAACGACTGGGTGCTTGGTGAGTACCTCGCGGCATCGACCAACGTGCCGATCCTCGGCGGGATCTTGGAGCGCAACGTCCCCCACGTGGACGCGAACCTGTTCCGCCGAGCGCCGGACGGCGACCTCTCACCCGCCGAGCTGGCAGCGTACTTTGAGAACTATGCGGTGGAGTACGTGATCTTAACGGGCGGTCGCTCACCGCTGGACGAGCGGCCCGAGCTGCTGCGCCCGGTGACGGCCGTCGCCGGGTACCGCATCTACCAGACCGTCAAGCCGCCGAGCTATTTCGAGCGCGGCAGCGGCAAGGTGCGCTCCCAAGCGGTCAACAAAGTGGAGCTCAGCGACGTGCAGGGGGACGTGGTGGTGCTGCGCTTTCACTGGATGGAGACGCTGCGCTGCCGGCCTGATTGCAGCGTAGAGCGCGCGCCGAACCCGCTGGACCGCGTGGGCTTCATCCGGGTGGACAAGCCACCGGCGAACTTCGAGATCTACAACGGCTACTGATCGGCACGGCGTGCGCGAGCGCCGGTTGCGCAGACCAAACGCAGCTCGTGGCCGAGATCGGCAGGCGTCGCGACGGTTAAGTTACCGGGGATGGGCCGCCCCTCCACCCCCAGACGTTGAACAGCCCAACAGCGAGCTTGCCCAGGGCGCGCAGGTGTTGGCCCGGGGCGGAGCGCTGGCGATCCAAGAGTGACCATTTTTGCCTGCGACGCGAGGGCGCAGGGCGGACAGCGGCCCTCCCGGGGCCAGCGCCAATCACCGCGACGTCAACGATCAGCGACGCGCGGCTCCATGGCTTCGCTCATCGCAGCAGTCGCCGGCTCTGACAATCCGCGCGACGCGCATCGAAGGCGCCACGCCGCCGATCAGCGCCAAGCCAGCGGTTTCCAGCGGCGTCGGGCCGAGCCTGAGCCCACGCGCGACCGTAGCGGCCAGCATCCAACAAATTCCGGGCTCAGGTCGGCTAAACCGTGCGATGCATGGAGGGTCCCGTTCGCGCCATGACCGCCGCCCTCAGAATCCTGTTTGACGTCGCGAGCTATCGGCTGCGGCGCCTTGAAATGGCCAACCTCGCGGCTGCGGTGGCGGTGATGTTGGCGCTGCACACGCCTTGGCTGGACCTAGTGCTGCGGACGGCGTTCGGCGCGGGGCTCAACCTCTTGGCGTACCTGACTAACGACTACTGTGACGTCGAGCAAGACTTCGCAGAAGGCCGTGAGCTCAGCAAGACGCGCTTCTTGCGCGAGCACCTAGGCGCCGCGCTGGGCGCGCAGCTCGGGCTGGGCGCGCTGCTCGCCGCGGCTGCGCTGCTCTACGAGCCGGGTCTCTTGCTGCCGCTGGGCCTCGGGGCGGGGGTGTGCTGGGCCTACTCTGCCAAGCTGAAGGCGCTGCCCGCCGTCGACATCCTGAGCATGGTGGTCTGGGGGATCTCGATGCCGCTCATTGCATTTCCGTTAGGCAATAAGCTCGGCTGGCTGCTGGCGCTACAGCTCGGGCTGTTCAGCGCCTGCTTTGAGAGCATCCAGGTGCTGCGTGATCACGACCAGGACGCGCGGGCCGGCGTACGGACCAGCGCCGTGGTGTTTGGACCTGAGGCGACGCGTCGCCTCGTCAGGATTTGCATGCTGCTCGCCATGCTGTACGGCGTGCTGGTGGTCGATCGCTACGCGGGGCTGGCGCTGGCCGTGGCGTTGCTGGTGCCGCAGCCGGGCGCCGCTGAGGACACGGGCGCGGTGAGCCGCTACTGGAACCGTATCCGCTTGGTGCAGGGGCTAAGCTGGCTCGCCCTGCTCACCGGCGTGTTCCTCCGCGGAACCAACCACGGCTGGCTCAGCAGCGGAGTCGGCGGCTAGCTCTTGGGGGGGCGTGGCCTGCCCAGCGGAGGCGGCCGCCGGCGTCCGGCGCCCGGTGAGCACCCAGACCGCTGGCACCAGGCACAGGTAGATGAGCGCCGAGAGCAGGGTGAGGCGGGTCAAGCCGAAGATCAGCGCCACGATGATCGCTAAGCTCGACGCCAGCACGCTGCCGACGCCGTTGAGGCCCCAAAGCCACGGGCTCTCTCGTTCGAACTCTGCCTTGCACAGGCGCATGCCACACGGAAACGCCATGCCCATCATCAAGCCGAGCGGCACCGTCACGCCGACAGACCAGGCGATGCGCACGCCGAGCACCGACGAGGCGACGCTCGGGGCGAGGCGCGGCCACGCGAGGGCCACGGCGCACAGCAAGCCGGCGATGGCGACGGGGTAGGCGAAGCACCACGGGCGGCGGTCAAAGGGTAGCTTGTCGCTGATCAGCGAGCCCACGCCGGCCGCTGCCACCAGGCTCGCTAGCACCACGATCAGGCTGTAGATCGGGTGCCCGAGCACCAGGCTCAGGCGCTGCAGCAGGGCGATCTCTGCCAGCATGAAGCCGACGCCGATGCAGAAAAAGTAGCTGAGCGCCGCGGCCAGGCGACGCCCGCGGCCCGCGGTCGGTGGGCTGCGATCTCGCCGGATGAAGCCGCGCCGGCGCCAGAGCGGGACGCCGATGGCGCCGGCGACTAGCATCATCGACGCCAACAAACTCAGCAGCAAGGTGCGCGTCGCGACCAGGTTGCCTTCGATGGTGCCTTGGGTCAGGGCCGGCGGCGGGCGCCATAAAGCCCTGGGGCGGATCACGTTGAAGAAGAACGGTCGGTCGTCAGTGGCGGGTCGAAAGTCGAGCTCTGGCAGCAAGGTGACGCGATCGAGCTCAGCGCGATCTTTCACCGCTAAGATCTCCTGTAGGCGAGTGGCGCCCGTGGGATGAGTCGGTGACACCACCACCGCGAAGCCCTTGTCTTTGGCCACCCGCTCTAGCTGCTCTGAGTCGGCAGGGGTCAGCGGGTCGCGCCCGACCAGCAGCGTGCTGACCAGGCCCGAGCTGACCAGCGCGAGGTGATCTGCCGGGCGGGTCACGCCGCGGCGCTGCAAGGCGGCGACCGCGAGCGCGACCACCCGCGCGGTCTCAACCGTCGCCCAACGCGACACCGTGAACACCCCGCCAGGCTTGAGATGATCGAGGAAAATATCCCAGGCTTCGACGGTGTACAGGCCGTTCTCGCCCAGGGCGTGCGCGCCGGCACCCGTGGCCGCCCAGGTGTCGATCAGCGACATCTGGATCACGTCAAAGTGGCTGTGCGTGCGCGCGAGCACGCTCCGCGCTTCCCCGTGGATGAGCTGCACGGCTGGGTGCTGCGGCACCAAGGTCGGCTGACCTAGCGGGCCGCGCAAAATCTCGAGCATCCGCGCGTTGAGCTCGATGCCCACGACCGGCGAGTGCCCGCTGAGCAGCGCGGCCTGGATGTCTCGTGAGCCGCCCACCCCGATGATCGCGACGGAGCCGTGAGGCCGGATCTGGTGCACGATGTTGGTGATGTCGCAGTCCAAGAAGCGGAGCGACTCGAGCCCTCCCTCTGCGTGATAGAGCGGCGTCATGGCGTGGCCATCGATTTCGATGCTGCGCTGAGTGACTAGCGGTTGCTTGCAACGGTTGCCTTTGCCCCAGAACGACGCCGGCACGTTGCCGGCCGGGCCGACCACCACGCGAGAGTGGCTGTTCCAGAGCTCTTGCTCCACGAACGCGCGGATCTCGGGGCGGCCCTTGACCCACAGCGGCGCGAGGCCTGACGTCGTGCTGTTGTTGGCGAGGCCGCACAACACCAGCGCTCCAGCCAGCAGCAGCCCCTGGCGGACGCCGCGCCGCTCGTCGCCCGCCCAGGCGAAGCAGGCGGACGCCAGCGCGCACAGCGCCGCGACCATGAGCAGCGCGCTGCCGGCGTCGGCGAAGCTCAGCAACACCGGGACCGCAGGGGCTCCCAAGGCCGCGCCCAGCAGGTCGACGGCGTACACCCGCCCCACCGGGAAGCGTGTCTTGGTGACCGCCGCCGCGACGATGATCCCCGCAGGATAGAACGGCAGCGCGATCAGCGCCGAGAACACCAGAAACAAAAGCACGGTGGTCGCGATGGGGTCGGTGCGCAGGGGCACCACCAGCAACATCACGTAGCTGACCGGGATGGCCACGGCGAGCCAGCGCGCGTCTCGCGCTAACGAAGCAGCCAGGCGCTCGGCTGCGTATTCCTCCGCACGGAAATAAACGCGCAGCGCCCCTGCGGTGAGGCCGAACAGCCCCATGGCGATGACCAAGAAGGCTAGGGAGTACCAAGTCAGCACCGACAACAGCCGGGTGTCGAGCACCTCCAGCGCCAGCGTCGCCGCGGTCACCAGGAACAGGCCGATCAGAAAAGGAACCTGCCGCAGGGGCTGCGCTGTGGGGGGACTGCTCACCGGATCCCCCGCTAACACGGCGGGTGAGCTGGCTGCAGAGGATTCCGCTAGCGCGAGCTGCGCGGCGCCGCCTGGAGCGCTGAGCTGGTGGCTTTGCTAGCTACCGCCGCGCGGCTTTTCCGGATCACCCGCGGGCTTGGGCCTGACGTCGGGTCCAGCGATTGGCGGCACGACCACCGCCTCTAGGTGCGGGTGCGAGTGGGATGGCGATGAGCTGCGCGAGCCGTACGCCTCGTCGGAGGCGCGACGATACAGCTCCCGAGCGCCCAGCGCCTGAGGGTGCTTGCGCATCAGCTGCACCAAGCGCTGCATCACGAGCTCGGGTGTGTCGGAGTTGGCTTCGAGCTCCAGCCGCAGTTCGGCCACGTCTCGCCCAGGGCTGGCTGGGAGCGCGCTGATCGCGGCTCGAGCCGCGGCGAACGCTTGCTCTCGGATCAGGCGGTGCGCGTCCGCCAGCGGCGGGTCGGAGCTGCAGGCTTGTTCAAAGTCGACGGCCATCGGTCGAGCGTACGGGACCTTGGCTCGGATGATAAGGGATCCGCCAAAAAAGCTAGCTGGCCGCGGCCCTGGTTCGGCCTGACGGTCGAATGTGCCTCGCGGTCTTTAGCCGCGCGCTGCAGGCTGATCTGGTTTGTGACCTGGCCACTGGACCAAGGCTTGGTGGACTCCACGTCGGGTGATACCGTGGGCGGGTTACCCAGTTTTGATTTATTCCTTGTTCCTGCCCCCGGGGCGGGCCACGGCGAGCGCCCCGACGCTATGACTGACGAGAAGCAGCGCAAACCAAGCGATGTCTCTGAGCCCTCCACGAGGTCAGGGGCTGGCGGCGCGCGTGGTGGCGGCGCGGGAGCGCAGAGCGACTCGCCCCCGCCTGATTTGCGCCGGCAGCGTGACGAGTTTTTGCAGAACTTCTCCCGCAGCGCGCGCCTCACCGAGCAGTTCGTCCGCGACTACGAGGGCCTCGCCGATCGCGTGAACCAACTCGAAGAAGAGAACGCGAGCTTGCGGGCCAAGGTGGAGGCCGACGACGCCATCCGTGAGCTGCTCAAGAAGATTGAAGAGCTGGAGCGCGAGAAGACTGACTTGCTGTCGCGTTACCGCGAGGTTGAGCGCACCTCCCATGGCTTGAGCGAGCGCTTCAACGCGTTCGAGGATGAGTTCAGTAACCTGGCCAACCTGTTCGTCGCTAGCAACCAGCTGCATTCGTCGCTGTCACCTCGTCGGGTGACCCGGCGCATCAAGGAGGTGCTGGCGCAGCTGGTGGGCGCTGAGCGCTACGCGGTCTACCTGATCAACGCAGAGGGCACGCAGCTCGTGCCCATCGCCTCTGAAGGCGTCTCTGGCGACGAGCTGCCGCCACTCAGCGTAGAGTCTGAGCGGGTCAGCCACGTGATGCGCACGGGTTCGGCGTTCATCAACGAAGACGCCGATCCCAGTGAAGGCACGCTAGACAACCCGCCCGCGATGATCCCGCTGCGCATCGACGACGAGACCATCGGGGTGATCACCATCTTCGCGACGCTCTCGCAAAAAAAGAGCTTCGCTCACATCGACTTCGAGCTGTTCAAGTTGCTCGGACAGCACGCCGCGGCTGCGCTAGTCAGCGCCAGCCTTCATGCCCAGACCGGGCGCAAGCGACCTGGCCTCGAAGCCTACGTCGACCTCAGTGTTTGAAGCACATGGCTGAATATTCCTGCTTGATCGTTGAAGACTCGCCCATGATGCGGCAGCTCTTGGTGTTCGCTCTGGCCCGGGTGAAAAACCTGCGGGTCACCGAGGCGGATGATGGCGTCGACGGCCTGCGTAAGCTCGCTTCCGCGCGCTACGACATCATCGTGACGGACATCAACATGCCGATCATGGACGGCCTCAAGCTGGTGAAGCGCGTGCGCTCCGATCCGGTACACAAAGACACGCCCATCGTCATCATCACCACCGAAGGCTCGCAAGAAGATCGCCAGCGTGCCCTTCAGCTCGGCGCCAACGCCTACATCACCAAGCCGATCCAGGCGCCTCAGGTGATCGCGACCGTGAAAGAGCTGCTCAAGATTGAGTAGCGCTGCGGATCCGCCCGGCTACATCAAGATCTGTGGGCTGACTCGCCTGGGCCAGGTAGGCGCCCTCGTCGAGAGCGGCGCCGACGCCATCGGCATCAACCTGATCCCCAGCTCGCCGCGAGCCGTGACGCCCGACCTAGCCGCGCAGCTAGTGCAGGCGGTCCGCGAGCACGCACAGCGAGGGCAGCGCCAGGTCGAGTGCGTGGGCCTCGTGGCCGCCCCCGATCTCGCCCGCGAAGCGGCGCACGATCCAGCTATTTTGGGGGTGGAGGTGCAGGCCATTCAAGCCGCGCTGGGCTTCGACCGCGTCCAGCTGTACAGCCCGCAGCCCGCGCGGCTGTTTGCAGCGCTGGGGCGTCCGGCTTGGGCATTTTTTGCCGCACGGATAGGTTCTGCTGCTGACGCCGAGCGCTGCGCGGACTGGCCCGGCCAGCCGCTCGTGGTCGACGCGCGGGTCTCCGGCGGCTTGGGCGGCAGCGGCCAGCTGCTCGACTGGCAGTTGGTGCGCAGCTTGAGCGCGCGGCGGGCGCTCATGTTGGCTGGCGGGTTGACCCCGGACAACGTCGCGCACGCCATCTGCGCGCTGCGGCCTTGGGGCGTCGACGTGGCGAGCGGAGTGGAGGCTGGCCAGCCAGGCGTCAAAGACATCGGACGCTGCGCGGCGTTCGTGCGCGCCGCCCGCGCGGCGTTCGCTGGGCGCACGCGCTGCTAGCTGCCGGTCAAGCCGTCGCGCGGGCGCGCGGCCTGCGGAGCGCGTGGCAGACCGGCCAAGCGGAGCAAATGCGCGATCCAGCGCCGAAGCGCAGGTCGAGCCTCGCGGCTGGTGGACAACGCAGCCCCATTGGGCATGCTTGCGCCAGCATGCAATCGGCAGAGTCAACGACGTCAGAGCAGCAACGCTCGGGCTATTTCGGTGAGTTCGGCGGGCGCTTCGTGGGCGAGACGCTGGTGCCGGCGCTCGCTGAGCTTGAGCACGCGTATCAGACTGTTTTTCGCGGCGCGGCGTTCCAGAGCGAGTGGCGAGCGCTGCTCGAGCACTACGTCGGGCGACCCACGCCGCTTGGCTTGGCGGAGCGCCTAGCCACAGCCGTAGATCCCCAGGGCGCGCACATCGCTAAGCTCTGGCTCAAGCGCGAGGACCTGTGCCACACCGGCGCGCACAAGATCAACAACGCGCTCGGGCAGGTGCTGCTGGCCAAGAAGCTCGGCAAGCGTCGTATCGTCGCGGAAACAGGTGCCGGGCAGCACGGCGTCGCGACAGCGACGGCGTGCGCGCTGCTCGGGCTGCCGTGTGAGGTGTACATGGGGGCCGTCGACGTGGAGCGGCAGGCTCCAAACGTCGCCCGCATGCGCATGCTGGGCGCCAAGGTGATCGCGGCCGAGTCCGGCTCACGCACCTTGAAAGACGCCATGAATGAGGCGCTGCGCGACTGGGTCACCCACGTGCGCACCACCCACTATTGCGTCGGCTCAGCCGCTGGACCGCACCCCTATCCCTCGCTGGTCGCAGACCTGCAGCGCGTGATCGGTGACGAGGCTCGGGCGCAGCTGCTCCGTCAGGCGGGGCAGCTGCCCGACGCCGTGGTCGCTTGTGTTGGTGGAGGCTCAAACGCTATCGGCATGTTCCGCGCTTTCGAAGGCGACCCTGAGGTCGCGCTGTACGGCGTCGAGGCGTCTGGGGAGGGGATCCCCAGCGGGAAGCACGCGGCGACGCTGACCGCCGGTACGGTCGGCGTGCTGCATGGCTCGCGCACCAAGGTCTTGAGCGACGCCGATGGTCAAATCCTTGAAGCCCACAGCATCAGCGCGGGGCTCGACTACCCGGGGGTGGGCCCAGAGCACGCGGCGCTGCAGCAGAGCGGGCGCGCCACCTACCTCGCGGCAACAGATGCCGAGGCCCTACAGGCGGCGCGGAGCCTGGCGCTCAGCGAGGGCCTGATCATCGCGCTGGAGACAGCCCACGCGTTCGCGCGCCTTGGGGACATCGCCCGCTTGGAGGCAGCGCGGCGCAGGCGCAAGGTGCAGATCGCGGTCTCGTTGTCAGGTCGCGGCGACAAGGATTTGGCCACCTACATGGAGCATGGGCTCGGAGAGCCTCAGCCTGAACCAAGCGCGGCGCCCCGTGAGCGGGGCCGTGCGTCGTGAGTCTCGAGCGCATCGCTGCCTGCTTCGCGGCGCTGAAGGCGAGCCGTCGCACGGCCCTGGTCGGCTTCTTGACCATCGGCGACCCCAGCGTCGAGGACTCGTACGCGTGTGCTCAGGCCATGCTGCGCGCGGGGGTCGACGTGCTGGAGCTGGGGGTGCCATTCAGCGATCCCACCGCCGATGGGCCAGTGATCGCCGCCGCCAGCTACCGCGCGATCCAACGCGGCGGCTCGCTGCGCGCGGCGCTAGGCGTAGCTGGGCGCCTGCGCGCCGAGTCCGAGGCGCCGATCGTGCTGTTTACCTATTACAACCCCGTCGTCGCGTTCGGGGAGGCTAGGCTGCCGTCGGCGCTGGCGGAGGCGGGGGTCGACGCGCTGCTGGTCGTGGACCTGCCGCCCGAGGAGGGCGCGGCGCTGCGCGCGGGCATGCGCGCGCGGGACCTGGGGATGGTGCCGCTGATCACCCCGACGAGCGGTGCCGCGCGGGAACAAGCAATCCTCGAGGCAGCCGGAGCGCGGGGCTTCATCTACTACGTGTCAGTCACTGGGGTGACCGGCGCGGTCGACGTCGACGCGCAAGGCGCTGGAGATCCGCTGGCTCGGGCGGGCGCCGCGGCCCAGGCGCTGTCGGTGCGGGCCGGGCTGCCGGTGGTGGTCGGGTTCGGCATCGACACGCCGGCCAAGGCGCGGCTCGTCGCGGACCAAGGCGTGGCCGGCGTGGTGGTGGGTACCGCGCTGGTCAACGCCATCGCCGAGCCAGGCGACAGCGCCTCACGCGTCGAGCGGGTCTCGGCGTTGGTGGGCGGCCTGCGCAGCGCGCTGGACGCCCACCTCTGACGCGAAGCTAGCTCTTTACGGGGATCCTGGATTGGCTGCCCTGCTCGTCCCGGTGCGGGCAGTTCGGCGTCTGACACGACCCGTACAGCTCAAGCTTGTGGTGTCCGAGGCTGAAGCCGAAGCGCTTGGCGACGCGCTCTTGTAGCTCTTCGATCAGCGGCTCTTCGAACTCCTGGATGTAGCCGCAGTCGGTGCAGATCAGGTGGTCGTGGTGTGCGTCGTCGTCAGCTAACTCGTAGCGCGTGATGCCGTCATCGAAGCGGCGCTCGTCCACCACCCCGCTCTCGCTCAGCAGCTTGAGCGTGCGATACACGGTCGCGTAGCCGATGCGCGCGTCCGCCTTGCGCACCTCAGCTAACAGCTCGTCGACGGTGGCGTGTTCGCTCAGCGCAAAGAACGTGTCGACGATCAGTCGCCGCTGCTCGGTGGAGCGCAGCCCACGCTCGTTCATGTAGGCTTCGAGTTGTTCGCGCAGACGATCGGCGTCTGGCTCCCGCGCGGGCGACCCTGCTGCCACTGAACCTGAGTCTCGCGTCTTCACCAGCTCAGTGATGCTTTAGACCGCCCCTAGGGTCAAGCTGCCTGGCACTTGCGTGCCCCGCTAGCTGAGGGGGAGATCGGCGTCGCTGAGCGCGCGGTAGTCTTTGCGGTCTTTCAACGCGCGGGTCGCGGCGAACACCTGTGCGTTGTTGCCACACTCACGCTCGGGCCAGGCCAGCTGGACAGCTTGCCGCAGCGCCGGCTGATCGAAGCGCAGGAACGGGTTGGTGCGCCGCTCAAGCTCCATGCTGCTGGGCACGACGCAGCGCCCCAGCGCGCGCTCGCGCCAGGTGTGCTGGATGCGTGCCTTCAAATCCGGGTTGCCGGGCTCGACGCTCCACGCGAAGCGCAGGTTGTCTTGGGTGTACTCGTGGGCGCAGCACACGCGAGTATCCGCGGGGAGCTGGCGCAGCCGGCTGAGCGAGTCATACATCTTGTCGGGCGGACCGTCGAACAAGTAGCCACAGCCGCCGGTGAACAGCGTATCCCCACAGAACAACAAGTCTTCAAACAAAAAGCTGATGTGCCCGTCGATGTGGCCCTCGGTCAGCCACACCTGGCCAACGGACGCGCCGAGTTGGATAGAGTCGCCCTGGTCTACGCCGCGGGTGAGCCCTGGCACGTCCTGAGCGGCCCGCGCCGGGCCGATCACCTCGAGGTGTTTGAGCGCGCCCCTGGCTTCGAGCGCGTGGTTGATGCCGACGTGATCGCCGTGGGTGTGCGTGTTCAAGATGCTGGTGAGCGTCAGACCGCGGGCGGCGCAGTACTCCAGCACGGCATCAGCTTCAGGGCCGTCGACGACGGCGGCTTTGCCGTCGCCGTACGCGATGAGCCACACCAGGTTGTCCTGCCAGGCCGGGATTTGGTGCACCTCCAAGGCGCCGCTCTGGCTCTTGAATGGGGGGGTGGGTTCGCTGACCACGTGCTGCATGTGCCGAGGTTACCACGCGCTCGCGGCGGCGCGCCTCGGATCCACACCACCGCAGGCCGCGGCTGACAGCGCCAGGCGGGCTCGTCGCGGGCGCGGCCTACAGATCGATGGTGTACTGCTCGACGCCGACGCCGAGCGGGGTGCTCTCGATCAAGGTGTACGCCGCGTAGCCGCCGCCGACAGCTTCCCCCACGGAACCGACATTGACGATGCGCGTGTCACCCACCGCCCAATCAAACGCCATGTGGCTCCCGCCGCACACGATCAAATCTGCGGGGTCGTCGCCGATCAACGCGTTCATTTCGTCCTCGGAGAGCTCAGGGCTGAAATACTCGCTCGGATCGGCGGGGGCGCCGTGCATGATCAGCATCTCACTGCCGTTCTCCAGCGGGAGTCGAGCGCTGACTGGCAGCTTGCCCAGGCGCATCACGATCAGCTCACCGAGTTGCTCGTGGAGTTCGAACAGCTGGTTCAGGCGCCGCTCTTCCTCGGGGTTCTGCGCTTTGAGGCTCTCAGGTTCGAGGTGGGCGATGGCGCGGTCGACCAAGCCCTGAGTGACCAGCGCCTGGTGATCCACCAAGAGCTGCCAGGTCTGTAGGGGCTTCGGCCCAGGGAACAGCAGGTCGCCGCAGCACACGAGCTTGTCCCACCCGAACTGGGCGCGAGCCGCCTCCAGCACCAAGCTGAGCGCGTCAGCCTGGCCGTGAATATCCGAGACACACAGGAACCGCATGAGCCGGGAGGTTTCGCACCTTACCCGCGCAGATGCCAGCCGCACTCGCAGGCTACGAGCCCCGAACGGTCGGAACTGCCGCTGTTGTCAGCTAGGCTCCCGGCGATGTTCAGTTCCCGCGGCCTGAGCGCCTACGCCGAGCGTCTGGATCCGCAGCAGGCCGCCGTCCTGGAGCGAGAGCTCGGCGTGCGCGTGGCAGGCGAGCGAGGACCGGGGCGCAGCCTTGGGCTGGTGCTGGGCGTGGCTTATCCGCCGCTCACGCCGGTCCATGGCTGGCAGCTCGAGGCCCTTGACGACGTAGCTCGTGAGGGCTGGGCTACGCCGCGGAGCGGCTCAGAGATGACCGCGCGCTTGTTCGAACTGTGTGGCGATCTGGACGACCTTGGCCGCGTGCGGCGCGGGCTGCGCCGCGCGGCGTGGGCCGAGCGCGCCCGGATTGCCTTACGGGAAATCTTGCCGCGCAACCTAGGCGGAGCGCGGATTGAAGACACCTGCCACGAGCTCAGCTTGCTGGCGGAGGTGCTGTGCGAGGTGGCGCTGGCGGAGGCGATGCAGCACGTGGCTTCGCGCTTTGGTGAGCCACTTCACGCGGAAAACGGCGGCGTTCGCGCACCTAGCACGCTGCTCACGCTAGGCATGGGCAAGCTCGGCGGCTATGAGCTGAACTGCGGATCTGACATTGACGTGATCTTCATCTACGACTCGGACAACGGCGGCAGCGAGCTGTCGTTGAACGAGCACTGGACCCGCGTCGTACGCCGCGCGGTAACGAGCATGGAAGAGCCGACGGAGGACGGCAGCGTGTGGCGCATCGACCTGCGCCTGCGCCCAGAGGGCTCTCGCGGTCCGTTAGTGAACTCGGTCGCGGCGGCGGATCGCTACTACGAGACCTGGGGCAGAAAGTGGGAGCGCGCCGCGCTGCTGCGGGCGCGGCCGATCGCCGGCGACCGCGCCCTCGGCGAGGTGCTGCAGCGCGAGTTGATCCACCCGTTTGTCTATCGCCGGGCCGTGGATCCATCCCTGGCGACCTCGATGATTGAGCTGGTTCAACGCTCGCGCACCGAGTTGTCTGAGGCACCTGAGCGGGATTTGAAGCTAGGGCAGGGCGGGATCCGGGAGGCTGAGTTCTTCGTTCAGGCGCTGCAGCTGATCTGGGGCGGGCAGGAGCCGAGCCTGCGCGTGTCGAGCTTCGCGCGGGGCCTTGAGCGACTTCGAGCCTGCGGCTTAGTGAGCGATCGCGAGCATCGAGACGTCGGCGAGGCCTACTGGCTGCAGCGCCGCCTAGAGCACGCTGTGCAGTGGTACACCGGGCTGCAGACCCACTTGGTGCCTGCTCAAACAGACCGCGTTGAGCACCTCGCTCGGATCCTCGGGTTTGACTCCGCGGGCTCGTTGAACGCCGCGCTGTTCATCGCGCGCGAGCAAGTGGCCGAGCACTTCGCGGGGCTCGCGCCTGAAGCCCCACGTCCTCCTTCGAATTACCGCGCGGTATTCGCTCACCTGGACGCAGGCGGCTTGGGCCTCGAGAAGGCCGTGGCAGAGGCGCTGGGGCGGGACGACGTGGCCCAGCACCTAGAGGCCATGGCTCGCCGCCCAGGCGGCCTGCTCGGCTCCTTCACGCGCGAGCGCTATCCAGAGCTCGGCGACGCGGTGCTCGAGGCGGTGATCGACAGCGCGGATCCTGAGCTCGCCGGCCGCGGCTTGCGCTCATTTTTTCAGCGCTTCAATGACCCATCGGCGTACGTACGACAGCTCGCGGAGTCGCCGCGTACCCTGCGCCGCTTGGTGACGGTGCTCGGCGCGAGTCAGTTCGTGGGCGACGCCCTAGTGGCTCGCCCCGATCTGGCCGATTTGGTGTTGTTCGCCACCGAGCCCGTCAGTCGCGGGCAGGCGCTGTCCACGGTGGCGACGGCGGCTGACGAGTTCGAAGCCTGGCGCGCTAGGCAAGAACACCTCGACGCGTCCGACGCACGCGAAGAGCTGGTGAGCGTGATGCGTCGCGCCCGCGCCCGGGTGATGGTGCGGGTCGCCGTCGCCGATCTGGCTGGCGAGATCGGGACCCGGGACGCGACGCGGATCCTGAGCACCTTGGCCGAGGCCATCCTAGAGCAAGCGGTGCGTTTCGAACTCGGGCTCCACGTGGCGGGTCAGCCTGCCCGTGGGCTCAGCGTGATCGCGTTGGGCAAGCTCGGCGGTCGCGACATCGGCTACGGCTCAGATCTGGACGTGCTGTTTGTCTACGATCCAGACGCGGCGCCCGAGGGGCGAGACGCCGCAGATTACTTTACCCGGGTGGCGCAGCGGGTGATCCGGTTGATCTCGGCGCCGCACGCCTCTGGACCAGGCTACGAGCTGGACACTCGGCTGCGGCCGAGCGGCTCGCAGGGGCTGCTCGTCACCAACCTGCGCGCGTTCGCGCGCTACCACCGCGTGGCGTTGGACGACGCAGACGAGGACGCTGGGCGCTCGACCATCGTGACCAGCGGTGCCGCGTGGGAACGGCAGGCGTTGCTGCGCGCGCGGCACGCGGCGGGCGACGCAGAGCTCGGCGCGCGCCTGGTCAAGGTCGCGCAGTCAGCGGCGTACGAGGGTGGACCGCCGGAGGTGAGCGAGCTACATCGCTTGCGCTTGCGGCTGCAGTTTGAGCTGGGCAGCGAGCGCGGCGGGAGGCGTGACCTGAAGACGGGTCGCGGCGGTCTGCTCGACGTCGAGTTTGCGGTGCAGTGGCTGCAGATGCGCCATGGTCGTGACTTGTCGCTGAGGACCCCGGACACGCTGCAGGCGTTGGCCGCGCTGGAGCGCGGCGGCTACCTAGCACGCGAAGCCTACAAGCTGCTGCGTGAGGGCTATCGCTTCTTGCGTCGCTTGGAGCAGCGTATTCACGTGCGGATCGGCACGAGCTCCACCACCCTCGATCCCAACTCGTCTGAGATCGAGCAGCTGGCGCGACGCATGGGGCTGCGCTCCGCGGGGTCTAGTGCCTCGGGCGTGCGGCCCCAAGCGAGCGAGCAGTTGATGGCGGAGTTTGAGCGCGTGACGGAGGCGGTGCGCGGGACCTACCTCAGCTTGCTCGGGGTGAGTGAGTAGCCCGGGGCGCTGGCCTGGTTAGCGCCCTCTGGCTTTCCACTCGCGGCGCCTGTTGTATAAGGCTTTTATGACTCAAGCAGAGGCAGCGCTGCCCATCAGGCTCACTGAGCGACCACGTCGCAACCGTCGCCTGGCGGCGCTGCGCGCGATGCAGCGCGAGACCACGCTGTCGCCTAGCGACCTCGTGCTGCCGCTGTTCGTGCATGAGCACGCCGCGCCGAGACCGATCCCGTCCATGCCGGGCCAGGCGCGCTTGTCCGTGACCGATCTGGTGGCGGTGAGCCGAGAGGCGTATCAGCTCGGTGTGTCTGGAGTCGCCTTGTTCCCTGCGCTGGAGAGCGCGCAAAAAGATCCGCGCGGTACTGAATCAGTCAACCCGGACGGGTTGCTGCAGCGCGCGGTGCGGGCGCTCAAGGCTGAGCTGCCAGAGCTAGTCGTGATCACCGACGTCGCGCTCGACCCGTACTCGACAGACGGCCACGACGGCGTGCTGGTCGGCGATCAGATCGACAACGATCAGACGCTGCCTGTGCTGGCCGCCATGGCGGTGGCGCAGGCGGCGGCGGGCGCAGACATCGTCGCTCCCTCAGACATGATGGATGGCCGGGTGGGCGCGATCCGTGACGCGCTCGACGCCGCGGGGCACGAGCGCGTCGGGATCTGTAGCTACGCCGTCAAGTACGCGTCGGCGTTCTACGGCCCGTTTCGGGACGCGCTCGACTCGGCGCCGCGGGCCGGCGATAAGCAGACCTACCAAATGGACCCCGCTAACGCGCGGGAGGCCTTGCGCGAGATCGCGCTGGACGAGGCAGAGGGCGCCGACTGGCTGATGGTCAAGCCGGGCCTGCCTTACTTGGATATGGTCAGCCTAGTCCGCAGGAGCAGCGCGCTGCCGGTGGCGGCTTATCACGTCAGCGGAGAGTACGCGATGCTCAAGGCCGCGGCGCAAAATGGCTGGCTCGATTTCGAGCGCTGCCTGATCGAGAGCCTGCTCTGTCTGCGGCGCGCCGGCGCGGACGTCATCTTCACCTACGGCGCGATTGAAGCCGCACGGATCCTCAAGGCCCCGCATGGCGGTCGGTGAGCGCTTCCTAAGGTTCCGCTGCACGAGCTGCGGCAACTGCTGCAAAGAGCCGCTGTTACCCCTCAACGACCTGGACGTCGCGCGGCTGGCGGCTCACACCGGAGACTCACCGCTCAAGATCGTCAGCTGGGTCACTCGCCACCAGATCGCGATGGACGACGAACCAGAGGCGTTCGTGCGCCTCAAGCAGGGCAAGCGCGTGATGGTGTTAGGTCACCGCAGGGGCGCGTGCCGCTACCTCGGGGAGGATAACCGCTGCTCGGTGTACACGGCTCGGCCGAGCGGCTGTCGGGTGTTCCCGTTCGACTCTACCTTCACGCGCGACGGCAGGCTCAAGCGCTTGCAGCTGATCCAGGTGACTGAGTGTCCGTACGAGCTGGATGGCGACAACCGCGTCGAGCAGCTGCGTAGCCAGCACGAACGCCACCACGCCGAGCAGCAGCGCTACTACGACCGCGTTGCCGAGTGGAACCGGCTGCAAGAGCGGGCTCGACGGCGCGGCGCCCGCCTGGGAGCGGCGCGCGCATTTCTTGAATTCCTCGGCCTCACGCTCGCGGCCGGCGGCTGTGCCCGAGGGGACAGGCTGGCGCACCTCGCGCCGCCGCGGGCCTGAAATAATAGCCCAGCAGCGCGTCGCGAGCCTGCCGGCAGGGCCGGCGCGCGCGCCGTCCGCTCTCGCGCACACCCCCAAAATAGTCGTGTGCGCGCCTTGACGCCGGCGGAGCATCAGACGGCGAGCGTTGACGCGCTCGCCTGCTAGTCTGACGTGTCGAGGCTTTGCTGTACAAACTGGCGCTCAAATCGACTGAGCTAGTGCATGGTGTTTCCCCGTGCGAGACTCACGGCGAGGCAGTCACCTGGAGGGGTATGTCGCTCAAAATCGACCAGGATCATTCGCGCTTCAGAAACATCGTGCGCGGCCGCATTCGCAAGAACTTGCGGGAGTACATCTCCAGCGGCGAGATGATCGGCCGCAAAGGCAAGGACCTGGTGTCTATCCCCATCCCGCACATCGACATCCCGCGCTTCACGTTCGGATCGAAGCAGCAGGGGGGGGTGGGACAAGGCAGCGGTAACCCCGGTGATCCCCTGGGCGGAGATCCCGATCAAGGCGACGGGCAGGGGCAAGCTGGCTCCGACGCGGGCGAGCACACCCTCGAGGTCGACGTGACCCTGGACGAGCTCGCTGAGATCCTCGGGGAAGAGCTGGAGCTGCCTCAGATCCAGCCCAAGGGCAAGAGCCAGGTGGCCAGCGCTAAAGATCGCTACACCGGCATCCGTAGGGTAGGGCCCGAGAGCCTCAAGCACTTCAAGCGCACCTACCGCGAGGCCTTGAAGCGAGCGATCTCCACCGGCGTGTACGATCCGAGCAACCCGGTGATCATCCCGCAGAAAGACGACAAGCGCTTCCGCTCTTGGAAGACCGACGTCGAGCCCGTGGCGAACTGCGTGATCTTGTACATGATGGACGTCTCTGGCTCGATGGGTGACGAGCAGAAGGAGATCGTCCGCATCGAGTCGTTCTGGATCGACACCTGGCTTCAAAAGCAATACCGCGGGGTCGAGAGTCGCTACATCATCCACGACGCCGTGGCGCGAGAGGTCGACCGCGACACCTTCTTTCACACCCGCGAGAGCGGCGGTACGATGATCTCGAGCGCGTATAAGCTCGCGGCGCAGATCATCGACGATCACTACCCGCCGGAGGAGTGGAACATCTACCCGTTTCACTTCTCAGACGGTGATAACTGGTCGATGGATGACACGCTCAACTGCGTCGAGATCCTCAAGCAAAAGCTGCTCCCGCGCGTGAACATGTTCGCCTATGGTCAGGTGGAGAGCCCGTATGGTTCGGGTCAGTTCATCAAGGACCTGCGCGAACACTTCGGCAGCGACGACCGCGTGATCACCAGCGAGATCCATGACAAGGACGCTATCGTCGGCAGCATCAAAGAGTTCTTGGGGAAGGGGAACTAATGGCCCAGTTTGCCATCAAGACGGGGATCCCGCGCTACCTGCGCAAAGAGCAGCGCCGGATCGAGAAGATCGCGGCGGGTTACGGCCTCGACTTTTTCCCTGTGGTCTTCGAGATGCTGACCTACGATCAGATGAACGAGATCGCGGCCTACGCAGGCTTCCCGAACCGCTATCCGCACTGGCGCTTTGGCATGGACTACGAGCGCCTCGCCAAGAGCTATGAGTATGGCCTGTCTAAGATCTACGAGATGGTGATCAACAGCAACCCCTCGTTCGCGTACCTGTTAGAGGGCAACAGCTTCACGGATCAAAAGCTCGTGATGTGCCACGTGTACGGGCACGTCGACTTCTTCAAGAACAACTATACGTTTCGCGCGACAGATCTGGACAGCAGCGGTCGCGTGGTGGACCCCATCCAGCGCGAGCAGAACTACGAGCCCAATCGCAAGTGGATCGACAAGATGGCGAACCACGGCTCGGCCATTCGGCGCGCCATCGACCGCCACGGCATCGATCAGGTCGAGGAGTTGATTGATCAGTGTTTGTCCCTCGAGAACCTGATCGATCCGCACTCACCCTTCGTGGTGCGCCAGCGCGACCACGCGCAAGGCGACGAGCCTCAGGCGATCGAGGTGCCGCGCCTGCGCGCTAAAGACTACATGGAGGATTTCATCAACCCGGCGGACTACATCGAGCAGCAGCGCAAGAAGCTGACAGACGAGCGTGACAAGCAGCGTCAGTTTCCTGCGGAACCAATGCGAGATGTGCTGCGCTTCTTGCTCGAGCACGCGCCGCTCGAGAAGTGGGAGCGCACGGTGCTGGCGGTGATCCGCGAAGAGGCGTACTATTTCGTCCCTCAGATGCAGACCAAGATCATGAACGAGGGCTGGGCCTCATATTGGCACAGCCGCATGATGACCGAACAGGTGTGCGACTGGAGCGAGATCATCGAGTACGCCGACAACAACGCCGGCGTGATGAGCACCGCGGGGCAACGACTCAATCCATACAAGCTCGGCGTGGAGCTCTACCGCAACATCGAGGAGCGCTGGAACAAGGGGCAGTTCGGGCGTGACTGGGAACAGTGTGACGACGCGGGCGAGAAGCAAAACTGGGATCTTAGGCTGGGGCTAGGTCGAGACAAGGTGTTCGAGGTGAGGAAGCTGTACAACGACGTCACGTTCATCGACGAGTTCTTGACCCCCGAGTTCGCCCTGGAGCAGAAGCTGTTCACCTTTGATTGGTCGAACCGCAACGACCGCTGGGAGATCGCCAGCCGTGAGTTCAAGCAGATCAAAGAGAAGCTGCTATTTCAGCTGACCAACGCCGGCAACCCAGAGATCACGGTGGTAGACGCCAACCACGACAACCGCGGAGAGCTGTTGCTCAGCCACAAGCACCGCGGGGTTGATCTGCGTGAGGACTACGCGGCACAGTGCCTGAAGGCGCTGGTCAGGCTGTGGAAGCGGCCGGTTTGTCTGCTGACCACGGTGGAGAACGTGCGGGTGATTTTGCGCTTTGACGGCAAGGAGCACTCCAGCCGCCAGACCGAGAGCGGCGCTGAGGCGACCGCGTCATGACCGTACGGTATTGGGATGAGCCCACGCGATGACTACGGAGTTTCAGCGCGACACGGCGCACTGGCTGTATAAGTTGAGCCCTGAAGAGTGGATTCAGTCGGCGCTGGCTGAGCTACGCCGGGCGGAGAGCGCGTTAGCGAGCGGGGTGCTGCCGCCGGCCTACGCGGGGCTCAAGCGGGCGGCGGGCATGGCCCTGAACGCCGCGCTGATCCGCGTCCCCAACCCGAGCTGGGGCAGGTCTTACGTCGATCATCTGCACGGCCTGACTGAAGACGCCTCAGCCCCCGAAGTGGTGCGCGGCGCGGCCCGCAGCCTGCTGCAGCTCAAAGCGACGCCGGGGCAGGTGGTGACTCTGCGCACCCCGCGGAGCCAAGCGCGCTGGGTCGACGCAGCCAAGACCGTGATGGCCCATGGCTACGCCGTGGCTCACGGCAGCGCCGGAGCCGGCGGCGCGGCAGTCGTCGGCAGCGCTGGGGCTGGCGGCGTGGCGGTCGTCGGCAGCGCCGGGGCCGGCGGCGTGGCGACCAAGGCAAATCAAGCTGAAGGCCAGAGTGAATGAGCAAGCTCGCGAACGCCGCCCTGAGTCTAGTATTGGTCGCGTGCGGAAACGTTGCGCCGGCTGAGGCGCCGCCTGGTCCCGCGCTAGGGCCGGCGGGCATCACGAGTCAGCCGGCGCCGACCCCGGTCGCGTCCAGCGTGGCACCACCCGCGGCGAGCCTGACTGCGGACACCAGCGCGGCGAAGCCAACGCCGCCTGCGCCGCCTCCTGAGCCTGGCCCACCGCCGGGGAGCCTAGCGCGGGGCGATGGAGCGCCCGCGGACGCAGAGCTCGGGCTGGGCGACGCCGCTTACCTCGCGGATCAGCTCAAGGTCGCCCGCGCCCACTACGCTAAGGCTAGGCAGCTCGCCCCCAAAGATCCCGCGCCGCGCGTCGGCCTGCTGCGCGTGGACCTCGCCAATACGGGCGTGGCGACGGACTACGCCATCGCGCCCAAGAACGCGAAGATCCGGGCGCTGGTCAGGCAGGCCGACGCGATCATCAAGCTCGGGCCAGAGTTTGGTCCAGCGTACGTCGAGAAGGGTCGGCTGCTGCTCATCTTGGGCGACGCGGATCAGGCGCTCAAGGCGCTGCGTCGGGGGGTGGAGCTCTCACCTCAAGATCCTGAAGCCCACTCGGCGCTCGGCGTGGCGCTGCTGGCGCTGGGCAAGAGCGCCGAGGCGCTGACCTCATTCGAGCGCGCCGTTGAGCTAGATCGCGACAGCGCGGATCGCCTGACCAACCTGGGCACCGCCTATATGCTGCGCGGAAAAGTCGATCAGGCGATCGGCGCCTACGAGCGCGCGGTGCGGCTGAGCCCAGACGACCCCAGGGCCCACGGTGATCTGGGGACAGCCTACCTCTCCGCGAACCGCGCCAAGGAGGCGATGGTACAGCTCAAGCGGGCGGTCGCGCTGGACCCGCGCGCCACGTTCTTGTCAAACCTCGGCTACGCCTACCAGCTGGGTGGTGATCTGAAGCTGGCCATCGCGACCTACCGACAGGCGCTTAAAGCCGATCCGAAGCTCGGCTCCGCGTGGATCAACCTCGGCACCGCCTTAGCCAAGCAAGGCGAGCTGGTCGAGGCAGAGAAGGCCTTTAAGGCAGCCTTAAGGCTCGACCCCACGGATCCGCGAGCCAAGGTGAACCTGGCGGAGCTTGAGCAGCTCAAGCGCAAGCCGTAGCCGCGCGAGGCGTAACCCGCGCGGCCGAGCCCTCGCTCGGGCGCTGCGCAGTCCGCCGGTCTCTGGCCGCTGCTCACTCCGCCGGCGCGACGGGCGCTGCGCTGGCTGTCTGGCTCAGCGCTGAGGCGGCGAGGACGTCGGTCACGTCGTCTGCGCGCTGGCCTTGCTTGGTGTGCTCCGCCGCGGGTCGCGCGCTTGGCGCGCGTGAGACCAAGCGGGTCACGGCTCGCCACCCGGAGCGCAGCGGCCCCAGGTAGGTGCCCGGGATGATGCTGAGCGTGTCCCGGAAGGCGGTGAGCCAGGCGTACTGCACGAGGTCGTGCTTGCGCGGGTGCGCTCTCCAGATGCGCAGGATGCGCCGGGGATCCGCGTAGAAGCGCAGGTAGGCGAGCTGTCGGATGCGAGTGAACTTGGCGTCGGGTACTTCGCTCAAGTTGTGCTTGGGGCGCCAGTACATGCCGGTGCCGCCCAACTCGGTCGCCCCAGCGCCCAGCGTATCGACGACGTTATTGAACATCTCGGTGCCGCCAAACGGCGTCACGACGAAGAAAAATGCCGTGTGCAGCTTGGACCGCAGGGCAAAATCGATGGTAGCGCGCATCTCGGCTTCTGTCTCCGTACGGAAGCCGAGCATGAAGAACCCAGCGGTCAGCACGTTGCGCTCCGCGAACGCGGCCAGCACCGGCATGGCCTTGTCAAAGCGCAAGTTCTTGCGGATCTGCTTCTGCAGCCGAGGGGTCACCGTCTCGATGGCGATGGCCACGTACTCGCACCCGGCGTCGGCCAGCTTGTGTACGTGCTCCACCTTGAGCCGGTCACCGCGCACGCCGTTGGGGAGCGTGAAGGTGATGTCGGCGTCCTCTGCGACGAAGCCGTCGCAGATTTCCAGCATGCGCGCCGGGTCCCAGTTAAAAATGTCGTCGGTGATGTCAAAGCTGGTGACGTTGAAGCGCTGGCGCAGGTCCTTCACCAACTTGAGGACGTAAGCTGGCGAATGGCCGCGGAACGTCTTGCCGTGGATATCGTGGCAGTAGGTGCAGCGGTAGGGGCAGCCGCGGCTCGTCGAGATCGGCACGTAGCGTCGAATCCCAGCCAGTGACATGCCGCGGCGCTTCGCGTACGCATCGATATCCGTGAGGTCCCAGGCCGGCATCGGCAGTGAGTCCATGTCGGCGGTCATCGCGCGAGGAGCCGTCCGCACTGGGTTCAGGTGCCCGCTCTTACGTAACGTGAGGCCCGCCACGTCGTCCCAGCCTTCACCGCGCTGAATACGGGTCAATATCTCGGCCAACGTGGCCTCGCCTTCACCGATGACCACGGCGTCCACGGCGGGGTTGCGCGCCGTCTCTTCCGGCTCAGCGCTGGCGTGCGGTCCGCCGACCAGGATGGTCACGCTGGGCGCCAGGCGGCGAACGAGCTGCGCGAAGCGATGCATCGACAGCGACTCCGCCGTCAGCGCGCTCAAGCCAACGACCCTCGCCGGAAAGATCTGGAGCGCCGCCGCGATGGCGCCCTCGGGGTCAGCCTCCAAGTAGGTGTCGATGCAGCGCACGTCCCAGCCGACGGCGCGAGCCGTCGCGCCCAAGTAGAGCGTCCCGAGGGACGGGGCGGACGCTTCGCCCTCAGGCTTCTCGATGTGGGCCTTGATCAGCAGCAGCTTGGGTGCGTTGAGCGGGGCACCCCCCGAAGAGCCGAGCAACATGGACCGACGGATGCTAGCACCGCGGAGCGGCGCTTGGCGCCGATCCAGTCTGAATATCGACGCGCACCCAGCCGGCGCCTCCGAGCCTGCTCAAAACCGGCTGCTTTGGCGGCGTCGCGCAGCAGACGCCGCGCGGCGAACCAGGGCCCACCGACCCGCGCCTTTCCGCAAGGCTCGAACCACGCTCTTGGCGTTGGTGGCTGGGCAGCGCTGGCGCTGGAAGGTCACTCCAGCGCGCGGGAGCCGCTCCTACCGCCGATCGCCCTTGACCCCGGGGTTGGGATCTCGGAGATTACTTCGTACGCTAAACATCTGGTTCCCAGCCTGGACGCCGGCGATGCCTGAGATTGAGTCACCCCAGATCGCCGCATCAGAACAGCCCGATCTGGACGGCGTGGTAGAGGCGATTTTGTACCTGTACACCGAGTCGCGGCGCATCACCAAGGACGTGGCGGGGCGCTTTGGCATCACCGGGCCTCAGCTCGCGGTGGTCAAGATGCTGGAGCCAGTCTCGCGGCTGTCGCTGAGCGAGCTGTCGTGGCGGATCCGCTCTAAGAACAGCACGGTGACCGGCATCATCGACCGCATGGAGCGCGAAGGCCTCGTCGATCGCAGCCGCTCTAAGCAAGATCGACGGGTCGTGCACATCTCGCTCACCGCGAAGGGGCGCGACCTGGCAGCGCAGATCCCGGTGGAACCGGTTGACATCTTTCGCACGGTGCTGGCGGAGCTGAGCCCGCGCGACGCGCGCGATCTGAAGCGCGTGCTGACCCGCCTCGCGCAGCGCGTGCGGGAGCTCGCGGGCGTTGATCACACCACGGCTTTATAAGCCGCACGGAATAGTAATTTAACACGCAGGCACCTCAAGTGGCCCAGGAGAAGAGCATGGCGAACGCAGACATAGTGACCCCCTCCACCCCCACCCGCGACCCTGACGTGTGTGTGATCACGGCCGCCTTGACCGGCGTCCTAGCCAACCGCAAGCAGTGCCCAGGGATCCCTTACACGCCCGCTGAGATCGCCCAAGAGGCCAAGCGCGCCTACGACGCCGGCGCGACGGTGGTGCACCTGCACGCGCGCAACGACGACGGCTCGCCGACGTTCTCGCCCGCGACGTTCGCCGCCATCAAGGCTGAGATCCGCGAGCTGTGCCCCGTGATCCTGAATTTCTCTACGGGGACGATCCTGGAGGACGTGACGGAGCAGTGCGCTTACGTGCGCGAGTCACAGCCCGCCATCGCGGCCCTGAACATGGGCACCATGAACTACTCGAAGTACTCGAAGAGCCAGAAGCGCTTCGTCTTCGATATGATCTTCCCAAACCCGTATGAGAAGAACATCAAGCTGCTGACCGCCATGAACGAGGCAGGGGTCAAGCCGGAGCTCGAGTGCTTTGACACCGGGCACACTCACGGGATTTGGCCGCTGCTGGACATGGGGGTGCTCAAGCCGCCCTTTCAGTTCTCGTTCATCGTGGGTGTGCTAGGTGGGATCCCGCCGACGGTCGAGTCGCTGCAGCTGCAGACCAAGATCATGCCGAGCGGCCACGAGTGGGAGGTCATCGGGATCTCCCACGGGCACTGGCGCATGTTGGCGACGGCCCTAGTTTTGGGTGGTAATATCCGCACGGGATTAGAGGACCACCTGTACCTGCCAAACGGGCAGATGGCAAAGAGCAACGGCGAGCTGGTAGAGGTCGCCGCGCGGCTGTGCCAGGACACGGGGCGCAAGGTCGCGAGCTTGGAGCAAGCTCGGCAGATCTTGCAGGTGCCTGAGGGCCGCTGAACAGCCAAAGACGTCGCCTGAGCCGCTCGGTCCCTCGAGCCGCTCGGTCGCTCGAGCCGCTCGGTCCCCTGAGCCGCTCGGTCCCTCGAGCCGCTCGGTCCCTCGAGCCGCTCGGTCCCTTGAGTGAGCTGCCGGGGGCCGAGCGAGGCGCGTGGTAAAGCTCCTCAAACGAAAACAAAGGTGGATCCGTGGAGAAACGTGCATACAAGTTGATCTTGGTCGAGGCGCGGGCTGGGGTGTGCACGCTGACGCTCAACCGCCCTGAGCGGCGCAACGCCATCGGCGCGGTCATGGCCAACGAGCTGCTGTACGCCCTCGACGACGCTCACGCCGATACGGACGTGCGCTGCGTCGTGCTCACCGGCGCAGGTCAAGCCTTCTGCGCTGGCGGCGATTTTAGCCAGATGACGGGCCAGGGCGACGCCGACGCGTTGCCCCCCAAGGGTGACTACAAGGACCTGCTGCTGGCGCTGCTCAACACCACCAAGCCCGTGCTCGCGCGGGTCAATGGCCACGCCATGGGTGGCGGGCTCGGGCTGGTGGCCGCGTCCACCTTCGCGGTGGCGTCGAGCGAGGCCAAGCTCGGCACTCCAGAGATCAACGTCGGGTTGTTTCCGTACATGATCATGGCGGTGCTAGAGCGCCTGGTGGGTCGGCGCCGCCTGACCGAGATGTTCTTGTCGGGCGAGCGCATGAGCGCAGCCCAGGCGGCGGAGCTCCAGCTCGTGAACCGCGCGGTGCCGCCTGAGCAGCTGGACGCGGCGGTGGCTGAGTACACGCGGATGATCTGCGACAAGAGCCCCAAGAGCATCGAGCTTGGCCTACGCGCGATGCGCGAGACGGAGGGTCTGACGCTGGAGCAGAAGCTGCCCCTGCTGAGCCAGCGGCTGCTCGAGACGCTGGCGACCGAGGACGCGCAGGAGGGGCTGATGGCCTTCTTGCAAAAGCGCGAGCCACGCTGGAAGGGCAGGTAGCGCAGCGTGACGTCAAAAAAACCGCAAGGAAAAGACGTCGTCGCCGAGAGCTTGATGCGCAGGCGCGTCCGCGAGCTTGAGCAACGCCGCGAGCGCGTGCGTGAGATGGGCGGCAGCGAGCGCATCAAGAAGCAGCACGCCCGCGGCAAGCTCACCGCCCGCGAGCGCATGGCGCTGCTGTTTGATGACGGGGTGTGGTTCGAAGTGGGGCTGCATGGCCGCGCGATGGGCGCGGCTGGCGACGCCGGGCTGGTGCCTGCGGACGGGGTGTTGACCGGCTTTGGCAAGGTAGAGGGGCGCATGGTGTGCGCCGCCGCGTACGACTTCACGGTCAAGGGTGGGAGCATCGGCCAGACGGGTGAGGTGAAGGTCAGCCGCGTGCGCTCGATGGCGCTGCAAGGTCGCTGGCCGATGGTCTGGCTGATCGACTCCGCTGGGGCGCGCATCGACGCGGCCTCGCAGTCGCACCCGGACATGCTCTCGTTGTTCGCCGGCTCTGGGCACCTGTTTCGTGAACAGGTCACGTTGAGCGGCCTGGTGCCCCAGGTGGCTGCGATGATGGGGCCTGGAGCCGCTGGCACCGCCTACATCCCAGGCCTGGCCGATTTCGTCCCCATGGTCGCGGGCGTCGGCTCGATGGCGCTCGCTGGGCCGCCGCTAGTCCGTGCGGTAACAGGTGAGGAGATCGGCGAACAAGCCCTGGGCGGCTCTAAGCTGCACACCCAAGTCAGCGGGGTGGGTGACGCGGAGGTCGAGGGCGATCACGCCTGCATCGCGCTGGTGCGGCGCTACCTCGGCTTCTTTCCGTCGCACGCGGGCCAGGCGCCGCCGCTGCTGCCGGTGACCGACCCGGTTGAGCGCCGCGCGGAGACGCTCCTGGACATCATCCCCGACAACCCTCGGGCGCCGTACGACATGTACCAGCTGATCGAGCAGCTGGTCGACCACGCGGAGATCTTGGACATCAAGGCAGGCTTTGGTGGCAGCTTGATCACCTGCCTCGCGCGCATCGGCGGGCGCCCGCTGGGCATCGTCGCCAATCAGCCGCTGGTGCTGGGCGGCGTGCTCGACAACGACGCCAGCGACAAGGGCGCGCATTTTATCCAAGTCTGCGACGCCTTTGGGCTGCCGTTGGTGTTCCTCCAGGATACGCCTGGCTTCATGGTGGGCTCCAAGGTCGAGCGAGCGGGCATCATCCGCCACGGCGCCAAGATGCTCCACGCGATGAGCGCCGCGACGGTGCCCAAGCTGACGGTGGTGGTGCGTAAGGGCTACGGCGCTGGCTACTACGTGATGTGCGGGCGCGCCTACGAGCCTGATTTACTGGTGGCGTGGCCGGGCGCCGAGATCAGCGTGATGGGCGCCGAGGGCATGCTGGGGATCGCAGGGCGCAAGCTGTTTGGTGGCGTTGAGCCTGCGCCCGAGGTCAAGGCGCAGATCATCGAGCGACTCCAGGCGACCATCGACATCGATCGGGTGGCGGGCTGGGCGCTGGTCGACGACGTGATCGATCCTCGGGACACCCGCCTGGCGCTGGCTTGGGGCCTCGAGTTGACGCAGCACAAGCGAATCGAGCGGCCCGCCAAGAAGCGCGGCGTGATGCCGGTGTAGCGCCGGAGCCCAGGATGTCGGGGGGTCTTGGGGGCGCCCCGTACGGTGCCCTACGGAATCATTTGTTAGTCAGCGCGGGCTGAGCCTGAAGGGCTTCTCGCCGCCGCGGATGCGCACCGTCGCCGGTTGGTCGGCGACCACGCGCCCGGTAAAAGCCTGGAGCCCGAACTCCGCGCCGCTGTCCTTGGACTCAAAGCGCGCGCGGATCAGGTACAGCCCCGGGCGATCGAAGGTCCGGCGCGGGCATAGCTCTACCAGGCGGCTGGTGACCACGATGCTCTTGCCGGCGCCCAGCGTGGTGAAGGCCTGCGGCTCGGGGAAGCGCTCACGGGGCTCAGGTTCACAGCTCACCACGCCGTCGGGGCCCATGACCTCGAAGCTCATCAACTCCCGGCGGAAATACACCACGAGCTTGCGGCTGGTGCTCGGGTTCTTGAGCCGCACGCTGACCGTCGCCAAGCGCTCTGCGGCGGCGTCCGAGCCAGTCGTCATGCTCAAGCTGGGTTCGGGCGCGTCCCAGTCGCCGTCTTGGCTCATTTTTGTCTCATCGGGGAGCGCGGATTTGGACCACCCCGCGTAGGCGGTGGTGAGGGAGAACGCCTTGCCTTCTACCAGCTTGAGGTGCGTGTCGGCTTTCGGGAGCGCTTGTGTTTGCGCTTTGGCGCGGGCGCCCCGGCGTGGCTTGCCACCCGAGCGCTCCGGCGGGGTCACCGCGAACGGCGCGAGGAGCTTTTCCGTGGTGATCTTCTTGCCAGATTTCCAGCTGGTGACGTGCTGCTTTGGCCAGCCAAAGCGCGGGTACACCACCGAGCCTGAGACGAGCTCGGTCTGGCCACCGGCGGCGAAGCAGTACAGCCGCGGGTCGAAGCGTTGGCCGAAGCTATCGCCTGGGCGCAGCACTAGGCTGAAATGCTTGTCGGCGAAGGTCGGAAACAAGCTCGCGGGCAGGCGGCAGGTCTGGCGCTTTTTCTTGCCAGGCACCTCCACCTCGAACCACAGCAGCCGTGGATCAGCCGCGACGCGCACCGGCCGTTTCCCCACGTTGCGGATCTGGTAGCGCCACGGGAGACCTGGCGAGTGCTGGCTCACCTTGAGCTCGACCTCGGAGGGCGCCGCTTGCTGCTGCTCTGCAGCCGGCTCGCCTGCGCTGGCGGGCTGGCCGTCGGCGGCGACCACTTCGGGTGGCTTGGGCTTCGGGCTGGTCGGCTTGCTGAGCGGATGCGCGGGGACCGCCTGAGCAGCGGGGACGCTGACCAGCGCGAGCAGGCCTACTGGCAGCATCCAGGCGAAGCGAGCGACGCAGTTCATGATGCGACGCTCCTACCACAGCCGCGCAGGGCATTCACTCCGCGCGGGCTGCGCTTGGGGCCCGCGAACGGGGGGCCATCGCGGCGAGGTCCTTGAGCGCCCGAGCTTCAGGGATCTGCTAGATCCCCCAGGATGCCTGCCTTCTCCAGCAGATTTCGCGGTGTTTACCCGATCTTGGATTTAGACGCCCTCGAGAGGGCGCAGCTAGAGCCGCTCGCCGTGGCTGGCCAGCTGCTGACCGCGACCCCAGCGGCGCTCCAGCTCCGTGGCAAGCACGCCTCCGCTCGCCGGCTGCTGCAGTTGCTCGGCGACCTCAAGCCGCTGTGCGCGGCAGCCGGCGTGCCGCTGTTCGTCAACGATCGCCCTGACTTGGCGCTGATCGCCGGCGTGGATGGCGTGCACCTGGGCCAAGAAGACATGACGTGCGACGAGCTGCGTCAGCTGGTCGCGCTGGCGCCAGGCGGTGGCATGGGCAAGCGGCTGCGGGTAGGGATTTCCACCCACAACCAGGCTCAGCTCGGCGCCGCGCTGTTGGAGAGGCCGGATTATGTGGCGTTTGGCCCCGTTTTTGTCACCCGTTCCAAGCTTGATCCCGATCCCGAGCTGGGTCTGGACGAGCTGTCACGGGCTCACCAGGCGTGCCTGGCAGCCGGCGTCGCGCTAGTGGCGATCGGTGGAGTATGCCGCTCCAACGCTGACGCAGTGAGTTGCCGCGCGGATGTGGGCGCGGTGATCGGCGATCTGCTGTCGGGCGGGCTAAGCCAGGTCGCGCAGCGCGCGCGCGACTTGCAGCAAGCCTTCAGCCGAGAGCGCTCGCGCAGCCGCTGAGCCTCGGCCAGCGCGATCGACCTGCTTTTTCCCTGGGTGCGCGGCTGGTCGCGCGGAACGTGGCCGAGCTGTCAGAATCCGCTGCAATCGGGGCCCGCTTTTGAGTAGCCTGTCGGCCATGTCCGCTCTCAAGCTGCTTCCGGTCCTGCTCGTGTGCTCCCCATTGCTCGCTGCGTGCGGCGGCGGAGCCACTGCCACTACGCCGAACATCGCCCCGGTCGTCATGCCCATGCCCGAGGAGAACGACCTAGACGACGAGGAGATCGTCGAGGACCCCGAGGACGAGGCGGAGCCTGCTGAGGCACCCAAGCCCGAGGCTAGCGACGACGCGGATGACGCAGACGACGCGGATGAAGCTGATGACGACGCGGCCGACCAGCCAGCGGCCGGGAAGACACCGGCCAAGCCCGCTGCGAAGGCTCCAGCTACCAAGCCGCCTGCTGCGAAGGCTCCAGCTACCAAGCCGCCTGCTGCGAAGTAACTCCCCGGACCCGCCGCCGACGCGGCCTTAGGAGGCAGATCTGTGTGGCTGATCCGCGAGCGCTTGTTTCTCGGCAACTACGCCTCTGGAATAGCAGCCTTATCCGGCGTACGCCGGCCCCTCAACGGCGGGCCCCCGACGCCGTTTGCCGGGGTGGTGTCGCTGTGTCCTATGCCTTTATTCCCCGAGGATCCTATGCCCGGACCCGAAGCCGAGGAGACCGAGTGGCTGGAGCTCCCCATCGCCGATGGCGGCAACGGCGAAGCGGAGTTCGCCGCTGCGCTGGCCCTCGCCGTACCATTTTTGCGACGCCGCAGGGAAACGGGCAACGTCCTGGTCCACTGCGCCGCTGGCATGAGCCGCAGCGTCAGCGTGGTGGCAGCGCTGCTGTGCGATCAGGGGCTGGAGGTCAGCGCAGCGTTCCGTGAAGTGGCCTTGGCAAAATCACGTTCTCCCGGTATTCGGGTGTCAGACCCCATGACCCTGATCGACCCGGCGGCCGAATTTCAGCGGCACCTGCGACAGCGTTTTGCGCAGCTGCGCGCTTGACGTGGGCGCTAGCGGCGAGCAAGAAGGGGCATCGAACGTCGGGCCGGTATGCTCTTGGGTGTGCCGGTTCGCGGTCTTCTAGCCTTGGCGGGTGGGGTGGGCTCAGCCGTCAGGGTTTGAACGTGCTGGGGTTGGCCCGCACGGCGCCGCGCCCGAGCGACGCCGAGGACAGCATTTAGAGGAACATGGCAGTCTCAGAAAGCCCCGACGAAAACCAACCGGTTTCCGAAACGAACGAGTCCGCGCCCCGCGCCGTCGACTGGGGCAACCCTCGGGTCGCCTCCATCCTTGCAGCTGCGACCAAGTGCTTCGCTGAGCGGGGCTTCAGCGCGACCACCCTGGCCGAGATTGGCAAAGAGCTCGGGCTGCGCAAGAGCATCGTTCACTACTACTTCGCCAGCAAAGCTGCGCTGATCCACGAGGTGCAGAGCTACACCTATCACCGTCACCTCGACGGGGTACGGGCCGCGCTGGCCCAGGCGCCGGTTGACGCCAGCCCGTCGCGGCGAGCCATGGGCGCGCTCAACTCGCTGTGGGGAGCGCTGAAAGACAACCGCACCACGCTGTGGCTGAACATCGAGGTCTGGGCGTCTGCGCGCCGTGACGACGAGCTAAAGCGTCGCGCCGCCGCGCTACACCAGGACAGCCGCAAGCTCGTCAAGGCGGGCATGGCGGACGCGCTGGGGACCAGCGTAGGCGCGACCGCGCTGGCCGATCAGCTCGAGCCGGTGAGCTCGCTGATCATCGCGGTGCTCAACGGCTTGAGCGTGGCTGAATACCTCGAAGGCGAGCAGGCGCGCGCCGACGACGCCTACCAGCTGTTCCTGCTGCTGCTGCGCCTGGGCCTGAAGCAGCTCGAAGACGCTCAGGCTGCGGCCGGCTCGCAGCCTCACGCCGCTCCCGCGTAAAGTGCGTGATTGCGCGCAGTTGACGCCGTGGCATGCCTTGGAGCATGGTGTCCAGGTGAACAGGCGTTCGGTCTCAGCGTGGCGCGGGCTGTTCATCGCGGGGGTGCTTGGCCTGAGCGGGTGGGCGCACGCTGCGCCGCGCTCGGCGGCGACCAGCGCCGGGCCGTCGCTGCCGACCCGCGATCTCGCGCCGTTGGGCTCGACTTCTTGGTTGGTCGGTGACGCCGAGCAGAGCTACCGGCTGCCCACCTGGAGCAGCGCGCCGCTGCTGGAGCGCTTCGTCGACCCGTCGGTCGAGCGCAGGCACCCCGCAGATGAGTACTGGTTCGGTCGCTTCGGTCAGCGAGCCATCAAGAGCGAGCTACGCTTGGTCTGGCTCGATGCGGCAGACGAGCGCGACCTGGACGCAGATTTCGAGCTGCAGCTCCCACGTTCTTTCCGTGGGGTATATCCGGAGACAGACTACGACGAGCTCCCCGCTTGGCTGAGCGCCGGCAGCGAGCTGGGGCCCAACCGCAGCAGCAGCTGGCTCGGGGCGCATCAGTTCTTAGGCAGCGGGCGGCGCGCTTGGCAGGGCAGGGACGTGTTCCCGACCTGGGCCATGAACGCGCCCCCAGCCCCCTTCGCGCCCTTCGCGAGCGCGCCGCTGCGCAGCCCGTGTCCTGCTTGGGTGGCAGCGCCCAGGCCGGTGACCGTGGGGCGTTACGGCGCGGAGCAAGATCGGTTCGTGCTCCTGGAGTGCGACGGCTCAGTGGCTCCAGAGGCTCTCGATCGCCTGAGCGTGATGGCGCGGCCGCCTGGGGCTGAGCGCCCAGAGCTCCCGCTGCCCCTTGAGCCGGACGCCGCGGCACGTGAGCGGGGCGAGTGGGTGAAGGGCGTGAAGCTGCTGCACCCCAGGCTGCTGTGGCTGGTCAATAAGCTGGCCCTGGCGTTCCCAGGTCACCCGATCTACCTGATCAGCGGTTACCGCAGGGATGCGCACGGGAGCTATCACCGCAGCGGCCGGGCGCTCGATTTGTTCATGACCGGCGTGCCGAACGAGGCGCTGTTCAAGTACTGTCGAAAGCTCAAGGACGTTGGCTGCGGCTACTACCCGAACCACAACTTCGTCCACGTCGACGTGCGCGGGTTTGGGCAAGGCCACCCGTTTTGGATTGACGTGTCCGGGGCTGGTGAGCCGTCTCGCTACGTTGACTCGTGGCCAGGCGTCGCGGATTCGGGTGGGCTGATCTGGGCGGGTGGCGGGTGAGCTTCGACGAGGTGCTCGGCCAGCCCGTCGCCGTGCAGATCTTGAAGCACGCGCTTCGGAGCAAGAAAGTTCACCACGCCTACCGCTTTGAAGGCCCGGACGGCGTAGGCAAAGAGCGGGCGGCGCTGGCCCTCGCCCAGTCACTCGTCTGCGACGCCCCGGGTGATGGCGCGCTGGCTTGCGGCGCGTGCTCGGCCTGCCATCGAGCCATCACCTTCACCGATCAGGAGCCTCACGTCCCGCATCACCCGGACGTGGTGCTGATAGCGCGCGGGCTCTACTCGAAGGTGTTGGGTAAGCCTGAGACGAACGGCATCGGCGTCGAACAGATCCGCCAGGTCGTCCTGAACCGGATGGGGTACTCGCCCCACGAGGGGCGGGCGCTGGTCTTTATCATCCGCGCGGCCCATGAGATCTCCGTTCGCGCGGCGAACGCCTTGCTCAAGACCCTCGAAGAGCCTCCCGCGTCGATGTATTTTGTGCTGCTGACAGACACCCCCGGCGCCATGCTGGACACGGTGCGCTCGCGCACGCTCGCGGTGCGCTTTGGTCCTTTGCCTGACGCGGTGGTCGCGCAGATCCTACAGGCTCAGGGCTGCGACCCAGCGGTCGCGGGTCACGCCTCGGGCAGCGCGGCGCGCGCCTTGGAGTTGTCCGACGTCGAAGTGACGGAGCGCCGAGCGGAGTTCATCGAGAACGTACGCTGCGCCTTGACCGCGCCGGACTTTGGCAGCGCGATCAGCGGCTTTGACCTGCGCAACAAAGACCGCCACGAGCTTCGGCAAGAGCTGGGTTTTCTCGCCCACAGCTTCGCTGAGCGCGCCCGAGCTACCGCGAGGACAAACCTGGCGAGCGCCGAGAAGGCGGCGCGCCGCTTCACCCTGGTTCATGACTCGATGCGAGCCCTCGAAGCCAACGGTTCGCCAGCGCTCACCATCGAGAGCCTGATCTCGAGGCTACGCCGGGCCTGAGGCGCAGCTCTGGCTGTAGCGCCGCAGGGATCCGAGCGCCGCTAAGGATCCGACTGCCGCTCGAACACCGGCATCCCGCTCTCTTTCGTCCAGCCTGCTTGACCGTACTTACCCTTCTCTCGCACCTCGCGGAACTGCACGCGCGTCGGATCTTTGTCGTCTTGCATCTTGGTGATCACCAGCAGCTCGTCGGCTAGGTACTCTGGGTGTCGATCATCGGCGACCTTGTCTTTGCCGTCGCTGCTGGTGCCGACCAAGATGATCTGTTGAGTGGGAGGGTAGGTCTCATCCCAACGCTCGCGCACCGCGTTGGAACCCTCCCGCGTCACCCGGTAGCGGCGCAGCTTGAAGCCCGGGACGCCGCGCTGAGCCAGCGCCCGCACCCCTGCCTTGAGCGTCGGATCGGGGCGCTCGACCTCATCGTATGGAATCGACCCCAGGACGCGTCGAATCAGCGTCACCGTCTTGCCCGGCGCTGGACCTAAAATTTCCGCGCGGACCTGTCCGCCGCGGACGACCTCATGCAGCACCACCGGCACGCTGAGTGAGTTCTTGATGCGGAAATTGATGGTGGGGTACACCACCGTCGCGTCCATCCCCATTTTGATGTAGGAGCTGGGCCTGGTGTGCGGGTAGCGCTCCTCGATCTCGAGCCCCGCAAAGAACGCTGCGCCGTGCAAGGTGCCTGAGATTTGGCAGGTCCCACCCCCGATCCCATCGACCAGCTCTCCCTGAGCGATGACGGCGGCGACCTTATAGCCCGCGGCTTCGTCCCGCGGCCCGACGACCTCGTTGAAGTCGAAGATTTCGCCTGGCATCAGCACGTGGCCGTCGAGCCTGGACGCCGCGAGGCGCAGGTTGAAGGTGCGAGCGCGGGCGCGGGCAGAGCGGTCGTACGGGGTTTCGAAGGCCGCCAGCACGTGATCGAACTTGACGCCTTCCAGGTCCTTGAGGACCCGCCTGGGCTGCTGGACTTCGAACACCAGGTCGGCGGCGTCGTCGCCGTTGAGGAGCGCCGTACGGAAAGCAAGTAAGGAGAGATCGACGTCCAGTTGGCGCCCCAGCACCTCGGGGATCACCACGCGTTTTTCAAGATCGAGGCGGGCGTCCACCGGCAGGCGATCGAGCTCACCCTTTAGCGAGAGCAGCGTCGGCAGGGCGCTGTCGGCGTCGATCAGGATCGGCACCGGCAGCTCGATGCGGCCTTCGCGCGATCCGTTTCGCCAGACCCGCCGCATCGGGCTGGTGGGGTCTTGCGCGTCGCGCACCAGATCACTGAGCCTCAGCTTGTCGATCTCGACACCCAGCCGCCCAGGCTGGATGCGGCGCGGGGGCTGGCCCGCGATGTGTAAGGCAAAACGCCGCGCCACGTAGCTGCGTACCCGCTCGAGCGCCCGGGAGGTGGTTTGGTCGTCCAGCGGTAGCGGCTTGCCCAGCAGCCAGATCTCTGGCGCGTGCTCAGCCGGATCATCAGGCGGCGGGCCCTTGGGGATCAGCAGCACCCCGCTGGCCAGGCCGCTGAGCAGTAAGATCGCGAAGGCTAGCGTCGCCCTGAGAGCGGCTGGGGCGATGTTGCGGCCGGCGATACGCATGCAGGGGGCATCTTGAAAACCGCGCTGTCGTCAGTCAAGGCGGGGCTAGTGGTTGGGGGTAGAACTGCGCTTAGCGCTTAGCGAGCAGCGTGGTATCCCGTGGCGGCGCGCCTGGTGCGCTCTGCCACCCCGCGATCTGAGTCATGGACGAGCCGACTGATCCGCCGCGAGCCCCTAAGCAACGCGCCAAACGCGGCGCGGAGCTGGCTGGGCTGGTGGTGCAGAAGCTAGCCGAGCTGCCCGCACGGCCCGGCTGCTACGTGTTCCGCGACGAACACGGCGAGCCGCTGTACGTCGGCAAGGCCAAGAGCTTGCGCTCCCGCGTGCGCAGCTACTTTCAGGCTGGCAGCAGCGACGTGCGCGCGTTCGTCCCGCTCTTGCGCCGCAGCGTCTACGACCTGGAGACCTTCGTCACCGCGACCGAAAAGGAAGCCGCGATCCTTGAAAACAGCCTGATCAAGGAGCGCAAACCGCGCTTCAACGTCAAGCTGCGCGACGACAAAGAGTACCTCACCTTGCGCTTTGACACCCAAGGCGACTGGCCGCGCCTGGAGCTGGTGCGGCGCCCCAAAGAGGACCGAGCGCGCTACTTTGGCCCTTTCCACTCGGCAACGGCGGCGCGTCGCACCCTGCACTTGGTGGAGAAGCACTTCCAGCTCCGCACCTGCAGCGACCACGAGCTGAGCTCACGCAAGCGGCCGTGCCTGCAGTACCAAATCAAGCGCTGCTTGGCGCCCTGCGTGTTTCCCGTGGACCGGGCGCGCTACGCGCAGCAGGTCGACGCGGTCGAGTTGTTCCTTGAGGATCGCCACGATGAGCTCACCCGGGAGCTAGAAGCCAGGATGCACGACGCCAGCCGCGACCTGCAGTTTGAGCTGGCCGCGACCTACCGCGATCAGCTGCGGGCCGTCGCTTCGGTGCACCAGCAGCAGCGCGTGGTGATGACCACCGACAAGAACCAGGACGTGCTCGGGCTGTATCGCGAGGGTGATCTGGTGGAGCTCGCGGTGCTTTACGTACGGAAAGGTCGTGTGGTTGAGGCCGCGACCTTCTCACGCCCCCGCGTGGAGCTGCCAGACGACGAGCTGGTCGGCGCGTTCCTGCGGGATCACTACGCTGGCGACGGCTCCGCGGCCTGGATCCCTGACGAGGTGTTGGTGCCTGAGCTGCCCGAGGGCGTCCAGGGCGTCGCAGAGTGGCTGAGCGAGCGCAGAGCCCAGGGCGGCGTGGCTCAGGCTGAGCGCGCCCGGCGCTGCGTCGTGCTGGCGCCGGCTCGTGGGCCACGCAAGGCGCTGCTCGACCTAGCGCGGGAGAACGCCGTCCACGCCTTCAAGGAGAAGCGGCGCTCGAGTGAAGACATGGAGGCGCGCCTCGCCAGGGTCCAGCAGAAGCTCCGGCTCCCGACGCTGCCGCGCAGGATCGAGTGCTGTGACATCTCGCACCTAGCTGGCCAGGACACCGTGGGCTCCATCGTGGCGCTGCGCGACGGTCGCCCTGACAAGCAGCGCTACCGGAGCTACCAAGTGCGCTTGGCCGGGCCCGGCGACGACTACGCGGCGATGTATGAGGTGCTCAGTCGCAGATTTCTGCGAGGAAAAAATGCAAGTGAACTGGAGCACGCGCCGGGGACCGAGTGGGACTTGCCCGATCTGTTCGTAGTCGACGGCGGCCGCGGGCAGCTCGGGGTCGCGCTGGCGGCGGCCCACGATCTGGGCTTGTTCGAGCTACCCATCGTGGGCTTGGCCAAGGAGCGCGAGCGACCCGGTGAGGAGAAGGTGGTTGATCGCGTGTACCTGCCAGGGCAGAAGAACCCGGTCTCGCTCAAGTCCAACAGCCCCGAGCTCTACATGTTGGCCCACGCCCGGGACGAGGCGCACCGCTTCGCCAACCGCGGCCGTAAGCGGCTCGGTAAGCGCCGTCGGCTGACCTCCCAGCTGGATCAGGTGCGTGGCGTCGGCCCGGTGCTGCGCACCGCGCTGCTGACCCGCTTCGGATCCGTGGCCCAGATCCGCCGCGCCAGCAACCTGGAGCTGCTCGGCGTTCGGGGTGTTGGCAACAAGCAGCTGGCGGCGTTGCGCGAAGCACTTGGCGACGGCGAAAACCCAGAGCGCGTTGAAGCGCCGGAGGCAGACGTCAATTCAGTTGGCTAGTCCGCCAACCAAGTTGGCAGGTGATAGCGAGAGAGGCCACGCGGTTGGCTGGATCAGCGGCTATTGCTGCAGCTGATGCTTGGCACGAAGCGTGCGTAGCGGGCAAGGCGGGTGGCGAAGGCCGGACTGACCCATTTCGGTGACGTCACTAAAGCCTCACTGGAATCGAGTCACCTGCCAACAGCGGCCTTTCAGGCGCCGGCACGCCACGCTGGAGCCACGCAACCCTGATTGACAGCAATGGTCTCAAACACTTAGGCTGCTCCACCCGAACAACTGGGGCACCGCGCCTAGCACGCAAGATCAGCAGCAGGAGCCACGAGGTTCATGAACACTCCCAACGGTCGATTCGAACACACCACATCTCGCAGGTTTCGCGGCGCTGACGGACGCCGTCCGTTGCGGCGATTCATGCGTCTTGGACTCAGCAGTCTGGCCTTGATCGGCGTCGGCGGTGCGACCACCGTCGGCTGCCTCGATCGGCCGGTCAGCGAGCTGACCCCGAACACCTCGAACTTGTTCGTGGACCAGATCACCGCCAACGCGGTCGACAAGATCGACCTGTTGTTCATGATCGATAACTCGGCGTCCATGGCCGATAAGCAAGAAGTGCTGCGCCAGGCGGTGCCTGACCTGGTGAGCCGGTTGGTCAACCCGTTCTGCGTGGATAAGGACGGCACCGTGGTCGCGGGTCAGCCAACCAACGCCGACGCCGACTGCCCGGCTGCCTCCGAGCGCGAGTTCAAGCCGATCAAGGACTTCCACTTGGGCGTGATCAGCTCGAGCATCGGCGACGCTGGAGCCAACACGGTCTCCAACTGCGAAGCGGGTACCCCGCCGGGGGACGACTCAGGGCGCTTGATGGGCAGCGTGCGCAGCGGCCTCGCCGGGAACGCCGAGGGCTTCTTGGCGTGGAATGGCGGCGACGAGACCGCCACGGCCGCGTTGATCTCCGATTTCCAGGGCCACGTCTCAGGCGCTGGCGAGGCGGGTTGCGGCTACGAGGCCTCGTTGGAGGCTTGGTACCGTTTCCTGGTGGATCCGCGACCGCCAGCCAGCTTGAAGCGCGGGCCTTGCCGCGAGGGCGACACCAGCAACGGCTGCGTGGTCCGCGACGGCTTAGACGAGGTGCTGCTGGCGCAGCGCGCCGAGTTCTTACGACCGGACTCGCTGCTCGCGGTCATCATGCTCACCGACGAGAACGACTGCTCCATCCAGCAGGGTGGCCAGTTCTGGTTCGCCGCCGACACCGGGGCGTTCAAGTACCGGCCTACGGCCAGCTGTGAGAGCGATGCCAACAGCGAGTGCTGCTACTCTTGCGCTCAAGGCCAGGTCGCTGGTTGCCCGGACAAGGCCACCGAGTGTGCCGGTCCGCCGCCCGGCGGCGACAACGCGAACTTGCGCTGCTGGGACCAGAAGCGCCGCGCCGGCATCGACTTCTTGTACCCGGTGGATCGCTACGTGGAGGGCCTGAGCAAGCCCCAGGTGACCACCGGCTACCGGGGCTGTGACGCTCAAAAAGAGGACAACCCGCTGTACATCGACATCAAGGGCGCGGGCCGCCCGGTGCGCGATCCGTCGCTGGTGTTCTTCGCGGGCATCGTCGGGGTGCCGTGGCAAGACATCGCGACCAACGCTGAGACGTGTGCCGCGATCCCGAATGACGAAGCCTGCCCCCCGGCTGACGGCAGCCTCAAGTACCTGACGGCGCCGCAGATGTCCGAGTTGGGCCGTTGGAAGACGATCCTCGGGGAGCCGGTGGCGGTCGCGTCCAGCGGCTGCGAGTCGCGTGATGTGCGCACGCGTCATCAGCACGCGAACCCTGAAGACCCGTTCATGATCGAGACCGCCTTCGAGCGCTCGGGCAGCAACCCCATCACCGGGGACACGCTGCCCGGTGACAACGGGCTCAACGGGCGCGACTACAGCACCGCGGCTGGCGCTGAGAACAGCGACCTGCAGTACGCCTGCATCTTCGATCTGCCTGCCGGCACCAACCCCTGTGACAGCGGGTCTTGCGACTGCGAGACAGACGCAGACTTGGCCTCGGGGAAGCCGCTGTGCCAGGCGAAGAACGTCCAAGACAAGGCCAAGGCCTACCCCGGCACCCGCCTGCTCAGCGCGCTGAAGGGCTACGGAGACAACTCCATCGTCGCCTCGATTTGCCCCAAGACGCTAGCTGCTGGCGCCGCAGACTACGGCTATCGCCCCGCGGTCACCGCCATCATCGATCGCCTGAAAGAGGCGCTCAGCGGCCGCTGCCTACCCCGTCAGCTGAAGCCTGACGCGGACCAGTTGGTGCAGTGCAAGATCATCGAGGCCACCAGTCAGCCCGGGATCGACTGCAGCCGCCCTGGCCGCGCGGATCCAGAGCCCGCCGTGACCAAGGCGGTGAAGGCAGAGCTCACGAAGTCTGAGCGCTGCGGTGGCAGCACCGGCGTGGACTGCGACGGCCTGGCGTACTGTGAGATCCAGCAGGCGACCGGCGACCAGCTCACCGAGTGCCTCCAGCAGGAGGTTACTCAGAGCGTGACCGGTTGGTGTTACATCGACGCCAACCAGGGCAACCCGGCCTTGATCGAGGACTGCAAAGCGACCGAGAAGCAGCTCTTGCGCTTCGTGGGTAAGGACACGCCACTCAAGGGCGCGACCACCTTCATCGCCTGTAAGGGCGCGTCTCTCGACGACTCCATCGTCGTGACCTCAGCCAACTAAGTTAGTGTTGGTGCGCGCCGTAATGGCGCGCGGGTTGACTCGGTTGCACGGAGTTGCGTCGAGTCGCGTGGAGCGGCAGCGCTCGCCTCACCAGGAGGTGATGCTCGCCGCTCTTCCGCGTCCTAAACGCCGAGGGCTGCGCTGGGTTGGAGGCCCGGCGTTCTCAGCGTCGCGGAACTCATGCTACGAGTAGCGCGTGGCAGCTGCCGTCCGACGCAAGATCCTGATCATCGAGGACGAGCCGCACATCGTGCTGGGCCTGGAGGACGCGCTGCGCTTCGAGGGCTTTGACGTGGCGAGCCGCTGCACGGGGCGGGCGGGGGTCGAAGCCGTAAAGAGCGAGCGGCCTGACTGCATCTTGCTCGATTTGATGCTGCCCGACATGAACGGCTACCAGGTGTGTGAGCACGTCCGCCGCACGGATCCCGCGGTGCCGATCGTGATGCTGACCGCGCGCTCCCAGGAAGCCGACAAAATCCGTGGCCTGGACGCGGGCGCAGATGACTACGTAACCAAGCCGTTCAGCATCGGGGAGCTGGTCGCCAGGATCCGGGCGCTGTTTCGGCGCTTGAACCGGCCCGTTGAGCTGCAGAGCTTTCAGATCGGCGGCGCGACGGTGAACGTCGCGGCGCACGCCCTGGAGCGCGACGGCGACACCGAGAAGCTCAGCTTCTACGAGGTCGAGCTGCTCAAGTTGCTGTACGAGCGCCTGGGCCAGCCCGTGAAGCGAGAAGAGATCTTGGAGCGGATTTGGGGGGTGGAGGCCAACCCGACCAACCGCAGCATCGACAATTTCGTGGTCAAGCTGCGCAAGAAGCTAGAGAGCACACCAAACCACCCCGAGCATATCCTCACGGTCTATGGCTATGGCTACAAGTTGGTGCCGTAGCTTAGGGTGAGTTGCGCACGGAGATAAACGCCGGTCAGGCCGCGGCGCTGGCAGGCTGCGCACCGCAAGCGCAGACCAAACGAAGCCAGCGGCCGGGATCGGCAGGCGTCGTGACGGCTAAGATACCGGGGATGACTAGCGGGCTTTGAGCGGCAGCAGGTTGCGTGGATCGCACACCACGCTGTTCGAGGTCTTGGCGATGCTTGAGCCGCTGAGCGCCGCGATGTCCACCCCGCTCCGCACCCTGCGGATCTCCAGGTGGAGGTGGACGGCGCCGGGGCTGCCAGAGTCGCCGACGAAGCCCACCAGGCCGCCTTCGTTGAGCTCCATCCCAGCGCTCAACCCAGGCGCTGGTCCCCCCAGGTGACCGTAGATCACCACGTATTCGCGCAGCTGCCCGCCCTCTCGCAAAGCATGGCGGGTGACCACCGAGTTGCCGAACAGCTCACCCACGAACACCACGTCTGCGCTGCCCACTTGGTGCTCCAGGTTCACCAGGCGGACCTCGGTGCCGCGGCGCTGGGCGAGGTCGATGCCGCCGTGACCCACCGCTTTCAGCTCAGCGCCGCGGCGCTGATCCGCGTCGTGCAGGTGCAGATCGTAGCCGCTCGAAATCAGCGACTGACCCTGCTGCAGCTCGATGGGGTAACGGTAACGTGAGTAGTCCGCGGGGCGCTCGGGGCGGCGCGGGATCTGATCGTAGACAACCCAGTTCCCTGAGCGATCGCGGTGTCGGTTCTGTTCGGCGATCAGTGGGTCCTGCCCGGAGTCGTCAGTCTGTGGCACTGGGATGCAGACGTTGGCGTCGGGCAGCGTGCCCGGCGGGCACTCAGCAGCCAGCGCCGGGTCGGCGCGCTGCGCCTGAGTCACCTCGGGGTCAGCCACGCGGCTCGGATCTGGAACCAAGCCGCCCAGCGCGGTGAGCGCGGCGACGGCGGCGGCGGTCCAGATGGCAGCGGGCGTCATGAGTCGAGGCTAGATATAGCGCGACCACGCAGTGAGGCGAGCGCCGGGGGTCGAGGATTGTTGCGCAAGCCATTGATTCGGCTGCGGAGCGTTGTTACCCCAGCCCCACGTGGCCGGTACTTTCACGCTCAGTCCTGCGGACGCCGCAGTCATCGAGACGTTCGTTGTCCCGCGCTACTTGGGGCTGTTCGGCGATCTCGCGCTCAGCATGCTGCTCGCCAACGGGCCCATCCGCGTCGCGCACATCGCCTGCCGCACCGGCTTTCCCGATCGAGAGATCGTGGCGAAAGTCCCGGGCAGCGTGGTGGTCGGCATCGACGCCAACGAGCCAGCGATTGAGCTCGCGCGCAACAAGGCCGCGGTGGTCACCGACGGTACCTTGGACTATCGGGTGGCAACTACCTTCCCTACGGAACTGCGCAACGCAGAGTACTCGCACAGCCTGTGTTTGCACCCGACGGTGAACGCCCAGCAGCGTGGCGCGCTGTTCGGAGAGCTGTCCAGGGTGCTGTACAGCGGCGGGCAGGCGCTGATCGCGATGCCGATGCGCGGGTCTTTCATCGAGATGGATGATCTGTTTCGTGAGTATGCGCTCCGCAGCGACCAGGGCGACTTTGGCAAGCGCATTGAAGCCAGCGTCGAGGCTCGCCCCAGCCTTGAGAGCCTGGAAGAGGAGCTTGAAGCCGCTGGGCTGTACGATGTGGACATTGAGATCCGACACACCCAGCTGGGCTTCGACAGCGGCCGCGCCTTCGCCGAAGATCCGGTCACCCGCTTGATGTTGGTGCCTGAGCTGGAGGCGATGCTCGGCTTGGAGCAGCTGTCCACGCCGCTGCGTTACGCCTACGACGCCATCGACAAGTACTGGTCTGAGGCGACCTTTGAGCTCACGCTCAACGTCGGCTGCGCCAGCGCCCGTAAGCCGTGAGCCGTAAGCCGCCGCGTCACGGCGGCTAGTAGCGGTACTGCCAGATCAGATCCAGCGCGGTGCCGGTCGTCCCGATCTGAGTCCTCAGCGACCAGTTCGGGAGGAAGCGGAAGTCGACCGTGCCGCTCACGCCGGCTCGTACGCTGTCGTCGATCCCTGCGGTATCGGCGCTTTGATAGGTGCCCTCTACGTACACCTTGCTGCTCGCCCGGTACGCGGCGGTGTAGGAGGGGGCTGCGTTGCTGGTGCCGTCGGTGCGCAGCTCGACCCCACCCAAGGAATCGGCGAACAGCTCATTCATCCCGATCGCCGCCACGCCGCCCCCCAGGTTCACGGCGGAGCTGCCGTCGGCGGTGTTAGACGATTTCTGGGTGGCCTCGCCCGTCGTGCTCACGCCGCCCAGCATCAGCGCGATGATCTCTGGCTCGGGCAGCGGCGGGTCGCTGCGCAGCTTGAGCTCGGCGCGCTTCAGCGTGCCGGTCAAGTCGACGTAGATCACCGTCGAGTCTGCGGTTCGCAGCGACGCGGTGGCGTTGACGTGAGGATTCGTCGGATCTCCCGTGTCGAAGCTGACCAGCCCGCGCTCGATCACGAACGCCTTGCCCAGGGCCGGGATGCGCCCACCTGGCACCAGCTCGATGAAGCCCTCGAGGGCGACCTCGCGCTGGATACGCAGAGTCGGATCCCCACGGACATATATCTCCATGTCAGTGCGGGTGACCCTGACCTCGGGGCCCAGCGTGATCGGCACCACCCACAACGAAGGCGTCTCAGAGCTCGGCTTCCGGGGCTCGCGGAGCAGCTGCGTGACCTCGATGTCAGGGTTGTCTTCGATGTCGTACACAGAGCGCGAGGTCAAGCGCGGCAGCCGCGCCTCAAAACGCGGGATGGTCACGTCCACCCGCATCCCTTCGTCAATTTTCTCCATGCGGAAAGTTGCATAGCCGGTGCCGGTGCCCTGGCTGACGCCCTGCAGCAGCAGCGGCACGCTGTTCAGCCGCAGCCACCCCGCGCCGCGGGCTAGCTCCAGGCCGGACAAATACAGCCGCGCGCCGCCCTCGAGGTTGTCCACCCCCGAGCGGACCTTGCCCTTGAGCGACGACAGTTCGATGGAGGTGCCTTTGCCGTCGCTGGTGGCGGTCACGCCCAGGCGCACGTCCTCCACCCCCAAACCTAGGGTGGTGATCTGCATGGTGCCTTCACGCAGCGTGGCTTGGCCAGCGAACGTCCCGATCCACTCCTGCGCCTCCCCTTCAGGGCTGGCCTTAGCGGTGTCCCGCAGGATGAGCGCGCGGAAACTCCCGTCGACGCGCCCCCCGACTTGGGTCATCAGCCCGTCGACGAACGGCTGCAGCACCACCGCGTCGTAGTTCGACGCCAGCAGGTCGACGCGCAGCGCCGCGCGGCTGTCGAAGGATGGGAGCAGCTCTACCCACTGCAGGCCGGTGCGTAGGCTCACCTCAAGGTTGCCCTTGGTGTCAGCCATGCGCAGCGTGAGCTCGGCCTTTTCATTATCTGAGCGGAAATTAATGGTGCCGCGCCCTAGGGCCACGCGGTCAAGGGTTGGGTTCGCGACGTCTACGTTCGCGACGACCAGCGCCTTGCCCTTGACGCGCTGGGCGCTCAGGCTGCCGTTCAGGCGGGCTTGGATGTGTTGATCGGCGAATGGCGCGAAGGCCTCTAGCGGTAGATCGTCGAGCTTGACGGTCGCGCCGACCTGCCACCAGTCGTCGGCCAGCGAGCGCCCAGCGATGATCTCTGACCAGCGAGCGTTGCCTGTGAGCTTGGCCAGGGCCACGCGTTGCCCCTTTAGCCGCAGCTCGGCGCTGCTCTCGACGTCACCGCTGGTCGGGTTATAACGTGCCCGCACGGAAGCGTCAAATGCCTGGGCGAGGCGGCTGCCCTGCGGCCTGAAGCCGCGGGTGAACGCCGACGCCTCGATCACCGGCACCTGAGCGCTGCCGTGTACCCGAAGCTCACCGCCCACCACGCCGTCCAGCCCTACGGGGCGCAGATCCGGAGGCAAATCAGCTAGCTCACGCTCCGTCATGCTCAGGCGGACGTCAAGCGGCGCGCGGCTCAGCATCTCGACGGCCTGCCGGCGGTTGGCGGCGAGCAGGCGCTCTAGATCGAGCTTGATGGCGCCGCTCAGCGCCAGCAGCTCCCCCACGCCGTCGAACAGCTGCGCCGAGGCCTGGACGTCGCCGGACTTTCCGTTGACCGTACCGCTGGTCTGGAAGTCGAAGTCACGCAGGTGGTAGTCCCGGCGCTCAGCGGCCTTGACCGTGCCGTCCGCGGACGCCTCTTTAGCATCCGTGTGGAAGCGAATGTCGAGGCCTTGCGTGCCGAAGTAGTACAGCGCGACGGGCAGCGCCTCAGGATCGGTGCGGTAGAACTGAACGCCGGCCTTGGCTTGCCCCCGCACCGCGTCGACGCCTTGCTCCCTCAGGCGCAGCTCAAGGCCGCTGAGCTGCACGCGATCGGTGTTGAACTCTGCGCTCCCCGTCGCCTTTAGCCAGGTGTCTGGGCTGAGCGGGTCGCCGCGCAGCTCGACCTCCCAGCGTGATCCGAGGTTGCCCAGCTGATCGACGGCGACCTGGCCACCGCCGTCGAACTTGCCGCGGTCCAGCGTCGCGGCCACGCGCAGCGAGATCCCTTCGAGCCCGAGGACGCTGGCGTTGCCGAGGCGCAGCGCCACCCGGCCCTTGGAGTTGTCTCCGCGCAAATCGACGGCCGCGTCGACGCTGAAGCGACCCTCTAGGGTGCGCCGGGGCAGCCCCAGCGCGCGCGCGATCACGCCGAGCTCGACGTCCGCGCCGACCAGCTGCGCGTGTACTCCCTTAGGGGTGAGGCTGGCTGAGCCGGTCAGCTTCCCGCCGGCGCCGCTGATCTCGACGTTTTGCACGTTGACCCGGTTGGCCGACGTGATGTCTAGGTGGTCTGCGGTGCCGACGAGCTTGGCCTCGTCTCGGGCGACGCTGACCCGCAGGTCAGAGAAGCGCGTGCGAGCTGAGCCCTGGATCGGCGGTGACAGCTGAGCTCTGGCGACGATCTTGGGCTTGTATTCGCTGGTCAGCGTGGCGCCGACTCGCGGCTGAACCAGCCGCCCTGCCGCGCTGGCCCGCACGCGGTCATACGTGATGCCGGAGACGCTCAGGCCGTTTCCGCGCAGCGTTGAGCTGATCTGCATGCGCTCGACGTGGCTGAGCGGCCCGCTCACCACGCCGGTGAGCTTGGCCGAAGACAGCCGCGCGGTCGAGTAGGCGAGGTGGTCTGCCGAGGCGCTGATGGTCGCGCTCAGCTGGTCGCCGGTGATGCTGCCTTTGGCGCTGACATCAAGGAAGCCGCTGCCGAATGGGCGCAGGCGAGGCGAGTCGCGCAGGGCGAAGCGCCGCGCGTGGGCCTCGATGTCGATGCGGCCGGATGGATGGATGGTGAAGTCCGCGCGGATTGGGATGCCGGTCTCGTGCAGGTTTGTCTTCCCGCGGAAACCATACTTGTCGAAGCTGCCGTTCCAGTCGGCCAGCGGGATCTCGACGCCCGCCACCACCGTCGGCTTGGTTGAGCCGTTGACGTCCACCACGACGTCGCCGTCTCGGTTCCAGATCTCGACCGTCGCGGTCGCGTCGATGTCTGTCTTGGGCGCGGCCTGGATGATGCTGCGCAGGTCGACGCGCCTGGCCTTGATGTCTAGCTTGGCGCCCAAGTCGGTGCCTAACCGTACGGAACCAGTAGCGTCAAGCTTGGCGTCACCGACGGAGAAGCTGCCCTTGACGTCCAGCTTGGGCAGCTCGCCGCTGGCCTCGATGCGAGCGGTCACCGGCTCCTGGATCGGCCAGTCGGTGAACAGCGCGCGCAGCGCGGCGGGCTTCGCCCTGGGCAGCTCGAGGCGAGCCTCCAGGCGCCCAGCACGAACCTTATAGAAGGCTCCAACCTGGACGTCACCTAGCGCGCCGTTGAAGCCACCCCAGACCGCTCCCGGCGAACGGATGTGCAGATCGCCGGTGCCCACCGCGTCGGCTCCGGCCACGCCGCGCAGGGTCGCGCCGAAGCGCTGGACGTCGATCGCCAGGCCCTTGGGGGTAGAGAGCAGCGAGCCGTGGACTGAGGACAGCGAGACCTCAGCCGTCGGGAGCTCGCCGATGCTGCCGCGGACAAAGCTGCGGCCAAGCTCGATGTGCGGGATCCACACGCGAATGTAGCGCGCTTTGCCCGTCGACGGCGAGGTGCTGGGGGCGCTAGGCAGCGGGCTCAGGGCGGCCACCAGGCTGGGGTCGCCGTTTACGTCTGGGACGATCTGCCACTCAGTACGTTCCGCGCGGATATGATTGATGACCAAGGTGGTCTTCGCGCCGCCAAACACGGCGTCCCACGCGAGATCGAGGAAGTTGGAGCGCAGGCGCACGCCGGTCAGCGTCACCACTTCGCGCTCTCGTAAGTCGGACAGGTGCAGGCTGTCGACTTCGATGTGGCGGGCCGAGATGTGCCGGATACCGTTTACGTGAAGGCGGCCCTGCATGGTGCGGGCGAACAACTCGTCCACGCTCTCAGCCAGCACCCGGCGCTGCGCGGGCAGGTCCATGTGCAGCACGAACCCCGCTACGCTGGCGCTCACGAACACCAACGTGGAGAGCGCGCCAGCCAGCAGCCCGCCTCCCAGCCTGCGCAGGCGCCCGCCGCGCGTGGGTTTGGGGGCTGGCGGCGCCTTGGACCGCGGCTTGGGGCGGACGCTGAGGCTCGCCTTGGGGGGCCGCTCGCTCAGCTTGGTCGGCGAGCCCGGCGCGGGTTCACTCTGGCGGTCGCTGAGCGGCTGCTCGCGCTCAGCCATTAGAACGCCTCGCCGAGCCCCAAGTGGATCGCGATGGGCATGCCCAGGATGGTCCCCGGTGAGCCTTCCTCGGGTGGTGGGGTCTCCGCACCAAGTTGCTGTGCGCCAGGGATCCGGTAGCCAATATCCACGCGGATAGGGCCAACTGGCGTGTCGTAGCGCAGGCCAGGGCCCGTCGAGAGGTGAGGGAAGTTGTAGCGGAGCTCTGCTACGTCGTTGGTCACGTCCGAGGCGTCGAGGAACAGCGCGCCGGACAGCGCGCCGATGACGTCAAAGCGCACCTCGAGCGAAGCCTCCCAGAGGGTGAGGCCTCCAAGCGGTCGCCGCCGCGTGCAGCGACTGGGCAGCGGAGCGCCCTCACAATCGGTGTCGTTCGGTATCAAGAAACCCAGAACTCCATGGGGGCCCACGCCGCGGTAAGCGTAGCCGCGATTGGAGCTCGGGCCACCTGAGAAGAACCCCCTGAACAGCAGCAGCTGCTGGTTGCGGATGACCGCGGGATCGTTGACGTCTGTCTGACCCGAGCTATCTAGGGCGGACGCGTAGTTCGACGGGAAGAGCAGGCCGAGGGTGCTGCGCAGCGCCAGCGTCACGCGTCGAGACAACGGCTTATAGAGCCCAAGCTCAGGGCGAATGCGCACGTCGGCAGCGTCGCCGGCGAACCCGTGACCTGCGAGCTGAAAGGTCGTGCGGAACAGCGCGCCTTTTCGCGGGCTCAGCAGATCGTCGCGAAAGTCCAGGGTCGCCACCAGCTCTGGGAACGACACCACGACCGAGTCCACGCCGTCGCGCAGCTGCTTGTCGTTGTACGAGAACGGGAAGCTGGTCTGGATGTTGTAGGAGGTGCGCAGGAAGAAGTGGTTCCTGAAGAACTTGCGCTCTGCGGCGGCGCTGCCTCGAAGCTCATCGAAGCCGACGATGTTGGACTCTTGATCGTCGGTCTCACCCTCGTAGAGCAGCGGATAGCGGACGTACTCAGCGCTCAAAATGCCGCGGACTCGGCCTTCGATGAAGGACGGCTGCGACATCTCAGCTCGCACCGACGTCTCGAACAGCAGGCGGGTCGGGCCTTCGATCCGCGACTCGCTGCTGGGTACCCGTGTGGGAAAGTACACCAGGCCCGGCTTGGCGTCGATGCTGACGCGCCGCAGGCTGCCCAAGAAGTTGCGGTGCTCCCAGCCAGTGCGCAGGTGGTTGGAGAGCCTGAGCGAGTCAAAGCGCAGGCCGCCGCCCAGGCGAACGCTCCTTAGCTGAGTCGGCTTCACCACGATGGTGATCGGCACCTTGCCGGTCTCTGGCTGGGTGGTGTCTGGGCGTACCGTGACCGTGGAGAACACCCCGAGATCGATCAGCGCGCTCTGGGCCGCTTCTAGATCCGCGTGGGAATAGCGCTGCCCTTCCTTGAGGAAGATGGTGTCGCGCATGACGTCTTCAGGCAAATCAGCGTTGCCTTGGATCGAGATCTTGCCGTAGCGCGCTACGGGGCCTGGGGTGACCTTAAAAGAGGCACGCGCCTCGTGCTTGGCGATGTCGACCTGGGCCTTGCCCTCCACCCCCACGAACGCGTAGCCTTGATCTGCCATGGCCTTGCCCAGGCTTTGCTTCGCTTGCTCGAACTCAGCCTCATCGAAGCGCTGATTGCGCTTGAGCGTGACCGCCTTTAACGCGTTCACGCCGACCTTGATCGGCACGCGCTCTAGGCCGTCAATCCGTAGATCCGTGAGGATGACTGGGTCGCCTTCTTCCACGCGGATCTCGATGCGCACGTGATGCTCGTCGAGGTGGATGACGCGCGCGGCGCTGACCTTGGCTTCGTAGAAGCCACGCGCGCGGTAATAGCGCTCAATCCGCTTGAGATCGCGGGCTAAGACGTCCTTGTCGTAGACCTCGTAGTCGAACGTCACGCCCTCCCAAATCCCGAGAAAGCGCGAAGATTCTGCGGTGGCCAGGCGCTCCAACACCTCGTGTGCCTCGACGGCGCGAGTGTTCTCCAGCGTCACGCCGCTGATCACGCTGCGACCAGTCGGGTAGGCTGTCGTACAGCCAAGCGCCGCTAGCGCTACCAGCAGGCAGCACAGCCTGCGCGCGTGAGCCTGGGCGCTTGGCCTGGCCTGCTGCACTGCGCGCGTCACCATCCGCCGCGGAGCGTAGTACGGCCTCACGGCGCTGCGACCTCAAAGCCGCTGGTTATTCGACCCAGCAACGCCAAACGGGAGCCTGTTTAGCTCCCGTTGGTGGTCCCTGTTTGAGGCTGCCGCGCGCGAAGGGGCGGCAGCAGCCAGGTTCAGGCCGTGTTTCGCCGGCAACTACTTCTTCATGCCGGGCAGCGTCCCGCCTTCAGCGGGCTTCTCGATGTACTCGAGCTTGTCCATGGTGAGCACCCCCATGATCGGATCGGCCTCGGTGCCCGTGGTGTGGCGCGAGTAGGTGGTGCCGTAGGTCCCCGTGATGCGCACCTTGGCGCCCGCGGCGGGGAGCGGGTTCGGGATCGCGATTTGGAAGCGGACGTCCAGGTAATCCTCCGCCTTTTCCTTCTTGTACTGCTCGATCGCGTCGTAGATGTTGGCGTAGTTTGACGCCCAACCCATGACCTTGATCGCGTCCTTTTCTCCGGCGTCCTTGGTGTCGCCGATCCAGAAGGCCGGGACCGGGGGCTTGCAGCCATCGGGATCTGCCTTGCCGGTCTTGTGAACGGCGCACTCGGGAGCGTCCCCGAGGTTGGTCTTGGTGATGTAGCCCTCGATCGTGATGGGCTTACCGCTGACGTCTTTGTTGTGGACCCGGCTGCGCAGCGAGTAGCTAGCGCCCCAAACCGTGAAGGCGTCGCCGATCTTAGTCGGCTTTTGGCTGACATTGGGCACAGGTGGCAGCGAGGCGGTGACACCGCTCGGCGCGCCGCGCGGCTTGTAAGCGACGGTGTCATTACCGCAGCCAACCAGCGCTGCCACGAAGGCGACTGCTGTCATGGCCACGGCAGCGTTAGCCATGGGAGCGACGAGGAAACGAGCGCTACGATGCATCTGTCTCAATACCTTCCTAATCCGCTGGCTGATCCTGGCAGCGATTTGCACGGCTATCATGCCGCGGCGCCAGCCCGCAAGGCTGACCCCGGCGAACCACTCGAAAGCCCCACCGAGGAGTGTTTCGTCGCACTATACGGTTTGTATCGCCGCACAATTGCTAGCGTTCGTACCTTGGAAGCCTCCCGGAATCACTGGGATTTGACGAATCTTTGCACTGGATTTCACCTCAGATGGAAGCTCGCACCGTCATCGTAGGCGACGTCCATGGCTGCTCGGCCGAATTGGAGGAGTTGGTCGGGGGTCTGGCTCGGGGTCTTGGGGACCCACCCGGGACGCGCTGGGTGTTTGTAGGCGACTTGTTGGCGCGCGGGCCGGATAGCCGCGGCGTGTTGCGGATGGTGCGTGAGCTGGGAGCCCAGGCGGTGGTCGGCAACCACGAGCAGCACCTGTTGAGCGCGCGCCGGGCGCGCGCTCAGGGCGAGGCGGGGCCGCGTCTTGGACCAGGGCACCAGCAGGTATTCGACGCCATGGACGCAGCGGACTGGGCGCTGCTAGAGGCCATGCCGCTGTGGCTTGAGCTGCCAGAGCACCAGCTGGTCGTGGTGCACGCTGGCATCGATCCCCGTGTGGAGCTCAGCCAGCAGCGGGTGGAGGTGCTCACGCGGATGCGGAGCTGGGAGGCTGGTGAGCCCAGTGAAAGATTCCGTGAGGAATCATGGGCGGAGCGCTACGCTGGGCCGCGCCACGTCGTGTTCGGGCACAACGCGCGCCTCGGTCTCCAGCTGCACGCGCACGCCACCGGCCTGGACAGCGGCTGCGTTTACGGTGGCGAGCTGAGCGCGCTGGTCTTGCCCGCGGGTGGCTCACCGCTGCCAGCCGCGGAGCGCCGAGCTCAGATCGTTTCTGTATCCGCGCGAAAAAAATATTTCTCTGGTTAGAGCGCCGGCAGCGCCCGGCGTAGGCCGCGGAGCGCGTGGCAGCCATCACCGATCAAGTCGAGGTAGGTCTGCGCGCGCTCGCGCTTGATGGCCTCTAGGTTGGCGTAGGCGCCGCTCTGCGTAAGCGCCGCGGTGACCCGGACGACGTGGGCCGCCGCTGTCAACAGCCCGTTGTCTAGGTCCTTGCCTGCTGCTGGCTCAGGGTCATATAGCTTGAGCTCGCGGGCCAGCCCGAGCGTCTCGGCGGTGTGTCCGAAGAACTTGAGCTGTTGCACTAAGATCAGCCGCCGCGCGTCGGGGTTAGCCGCCGTCGCGCGCTCCAGCTCAGCGTAGGCGGCGCCCTCGAGTTGGCTGCGCCGCACCAGCAGCTCGAGCTGAGGCCGCAGTTTCCCCAAGGTTTCGCCGGCGGGGGTCGCGCCCTCTGGCGTACCAGCCGCGCCTGGCGCCCGGGCGCTGGCGGCGAGCTGGAGCGCGCCCTGCATGAAGTGCAGCCCGCCGCAGTGGTGCCCGTAGATCCCGAGCTTGTCGCGCTTGGCGGCGAACAGCGGCGAGCTAGGCGCGAACGCCGCGGCGTCGCTGCCGCGGTAGTCGGCGATCAGCTGGGTGTCTTGGGCTAGCTGGCTGAGCGCGCCGCTGGCCAGCCCCTGGCGCAGCGTCGCCGCAGCGCCCAGGTCGCCGACCCGGGTCGTCAGGTCCATCAACCAAGGCGCGTCGACCCAGGCGTCGTGGTCGGCGGGTACCCTGGCTTCGCTCAGCGCTTGCGATACCAGGTCACGCACGCTGACTTGTGTGCCGTCCTGGGTGGTCAGCCGCTCAGTCAGCGGCACCCCCACCTGTAATAAGACATCGAGCACCAACAGCGGATGCGGCTCGCTCGGCGCGACTGCGCTGCCAGGAGGAAACGCCCAGCGCGTCGGTGAGCCCGAGGCGACCAGCAAGCGGCCAATCGCGCTGACGGCAGTTTGGCCGCCAGGCAGCCGAAAGTCTCGCCCGAACGCGATCAGTCCATGAGCTAACGCCCACGCGCTGTGCACGTCGCTAGCGCCCGCCTTCACGCCTTGACCGAGCACCGCTTCAGCCTGGGCGACCTCAGCCCGAGTTAGGCTGACAGCCGAGGCCAGGGGTCGTGGGATGGCCGCCGCGGCGCTGCCGTTTGGCGCGGCGCTGCCGTTTGGCGCGGCGCTGCCGTTTGGCGCGGCGCTGCCGTTTGGCGCGGCGCTGCTCTCGGTATGCGCGCTGGCAGAGGCTGACGCGGCGGCTGCCGCGTCCAGGCGTTCGTGGCGCCTGACCTCCAGGTACACGCCGGCTGCTGCGGCGCCGATCAGGATGTAAGCGAGGCTTTTTCTGTTCTGGGTCACAGCGTACTCAAAGGGCTGGTTGGACCCTGCAGACGCGGGCAGGCCGCGGCTGGTATATCACAGCGCTGGCAGCTGGCCTTGGGTGGCTGCCGTTACGCAATGACCAGTCCGCTACGCGTGAGTGTGAGCCCGCTACGGGCTGGAGAGCTGCTGCTACCAGAAGAGGCCGCGCGCTACGTCGCCCGCGTGCACCGCTTGGCGGTGGGTGATCCGCTCGAGCTGTTCGACCCCCAGCTCGGGCTACGCGCGGCGGCGCGCTTGGTCGAGGTGAGCAAGCGTCGGGTGCGCTGCCTGGTCGAAGAGCCTGCGTGGACGCCAGACGCTCACCGGCTGCCCATCGCGCTGGTCCAGGGCCTGGGCAAGGCGGACAAGCCGGAGCGGGTGGTGCGGGACGCGACGGCGCTGGGCGCAGCCCGAGTGGTGCTGATCGAGAGCGAGCGCAGCGCGGCCAAGCTCGCGTCGGCTGAGCGCGTCGCGCAGCGTCGGGCGCGCCTTGAAGCGGTGGCTTGTGAGGCCGCGCGGCAATGCCTGCGCCCGCAGGTCCCTGAGATCGTGGGGCCGCTGGCGTTCTCGGCGTGGCTGCCGCACATCACGGCGCGCGGCCTGTTGCTCGATCCCAAGGCAGAGTCGCCGCTGCTTCAGGCGCTCTCGCGCCTGCTGCCCGCGCCTGTCGCCGCGGACGCAGCGGAGGTGAGCTTGCTGATCGGTCCTGAGGGCGGGTTCGCGCCGGGTGAGATCCAGCGCGCCGTGGCAGCTGGCGCGCAGCGCGTGCGCTTTGGTGGCCTAATTTTACGCACGGAAACTGCAGCGACCGCCGTGCTGGGCGCCGCGCTGGCGTGGTGCGAGGCCGGGCACCGTGTGGACTGACTGCCGTAGGCTTCGATAAGCCACTTCGTTAAGTCAGCGAGCTAGGCGACGCGGCCGTAGTTCGGGGGTGGGGGCGTGCGGTCTCCAAACGCTCCCCGCTTCAACCGCGGCTCGGCCTTGGGAGGTCGCATCCGGCAGGTCGCGTGAAAAATGTAGAGCGCCACAGCAGCGGGGACGAGGGCGAGGAGCAGGGTCATGCGGGGGTCCTGAGGGAGCGCTGGTGTCGCGCGTGGGTTGGCTTTGCGCTGCGTAGAGCAATCGACATGCCGGCTCGGCCGGGTGCCCCTCGAGCGCGCGGCTCGGCTTGCAGATCCGCGTGGCGAAAGGGTAGCGGGGAGCGCTCAAGCTGGGCCAAGTCCCCCGGGATTTATGGCGCTCGGGGCCGCGCGGGGCGGCGTGGACGGAGCGCCGCTCTGGCGCCCGCTCGGTGTCCGATACGCGGCCGGCGCTCGGCGCAAGGGACACGCGAGCGTGGGAGCTCAACCACGTCACGGCCCGAGCCTCCCACCGCTTCCCACCCCCAAACCCGGGGCTGGCGGCTCACTCGAATACTGAACGCCTGAGTATGTAGTCAACGATCGCCCTGGATTCCAAGGGATCGCGCTTAGGCCGAGTTGTTGACACTCGGCCGCTAGGTCCGTAGCTTCGGCCATCCAGTGGGAGAAAGTGGGGCTGAGTGGTGCCCACACCCATGGAATGGAAAGCCAACATGTTCCGCGGGCAGTTCATCCAGAAGATCGACGCGAAGGGTCGCGTCAGCATGCCCGCGCGCTTCCGTGAAGCGCTGGCCAGCGCTGGAGACTCGCGCTTCATCATCACGCCCGCGCCCTTCGACCCCTGCCTGCACGTGTTCGCGTTGCGCGCCTGGGAGGAGATCGAGCGCAAGATCAGCGAGCTGCCCAGCCACGACCGCAACGTCGTGCGTTTCCGCAGGCAATACGTCTCCGCGGCGCTGGAGTGCGAGACGGACCGAGTCGGTCGGGTGCTGATCCCGCCGCACCTGCGCGACGCGGCGCAGCTCGACAAGGATCAGCCGGCCGCAGATCTGGTGTGGGCTGGCATGGGCAAGAACATCGAACTTTGGTCCAAGGCCAGGTGGGACCAAGCCCTCGAGATCAGCGCGGAGGACGAGCAGTCCTACCGCAACGCTGTGGAGCAGTTCCCGCTATGAACCTCGCCCAACTCCTTCTACCGGAAGAGCAACCACTGATGCATCTCACCGTAATGTGCGCGGAGGTGGTGCGCGCCTTGTCACCGCGCGCCGGAGGCCTGTACATCGACTGCACCGCGGGTGGGGGTGGTCACGCGGCCGCGCTGCTAGAGGCCGGCCCGCTGAGCCGCGTGGTCGCATGCGACCGCGATCTGGACGCAGTTGGGCGTGCGCGGGAGCGCCTGAGTGAGTTTGGAGAGCGCGCGACAGTTATCCATACGGATTTTGAAGGTGTCGAGGCGTGGCTAGCTCAGGCTGGCATCGAGCACGTGGACGGCTTGGTCGCGGACCTGGGCATCAGCTCGTTTCAGCTCGACGACGGCGAGCGCGGCATGAGCTTTCGCTTCGCCGGGCCGCTGGACATGCGCATGGACCAGAGCCGTGGGCCGACCGCGCTCGAGCTGATCGAGAGCTTGAGCCAAGACGAGCTGGCCGACGTGATCTATCAGCTCGGCGAAGAGCGCCGCTCGCGCCGCGTCGCCCGCTGCATCAAGCAAGCTGAAGAGGCTGGCGAGCTCACCACCACGGCAGATCTACGCCGCGCGGTCGTGCGCGCGACGGGGCCGCGGCGCGTAGGCGGCGTCGACCCCTCCACCAAGACGTTCCAGGCGCTGCGCATCGCCGTCAACGATGAGCTCGGCCAGCTCAAGAGCTTGGTGGAGATGTCATCGCGCATCGTCAAGCCAGGCGGGGCCGCGGCGTTCATCTCATTTCACTCCCTCGAAGATCGCATCGTGAAGCGCGCGTTCATGCAGCGAGAGCTGTGGGAGCGCATGACCAAGAAGCCCGTGATCGCGTCGGATGAGGAGCGCGCCCACAACCCGCGCGCTCGCAGCGCGAAGCTGCGCGTGGCGACGCGGGTCGAAGCCACCTGCGACGCTGACCCTGAGCGCCATGAGGAGGACGCGGGGGACGACTGACCGCTGTCAGGACTCCGCGGAGACAGAACATGAAGCGAAGCGCGCGACCCTTTATGGTGCTTTGGATGCTAGCGGTGCTGGCTGCGACCAGCGCGTTCGTGCTGTATCTCAGCCTGCGCGTGCGTTCGGTCGAGCTCGGCTACTCCCTCGGGCGAGCCCACGCCCGGGTGGGGCGCCTGCGCGAGGTGAAGCGCGTGCTGCAGCTGGAGATCGCGAGCCACAAGACGCCAGAGCGCGTCGACCTGGTGGCGCGCACGCTGCTCGGCATGAGCGAGCCGAGCCCTGATCGCATCATGCCGGCAGGCCCGCTGCCGAACGTAGAAGAGACCGCGGACGGTGAGCCCGAACCCGACGTGGGACCGTCGGTCGCTGGGGATCTGCCGTGAAGCCGAGCAAACGAGGCAAGCTCGGCGCCCGCCCGACCAGCGAAGCGCCCCCCAGGAACAGCGTGCTGGACCGCGCGAGCAGCCCCCCAGGGCCACGCTCCAAGGCTGCGACTAAGCCACGCGGAAAATCTAAGGGCAAGCGCGACTCCGACGCTCCGGTCTCGGCGCACGTCGTCCCGACGACGCCCGAGCGGCGCGCGGGTATTCGTCGTCGGGTCAGCGTGCTGTGCGCGCTGATGGCGGTCTTCCTCGGCGTGGTCTTGTCCTCGGGGTACACCCTGATGGTGCATGACGGCGACGCTTGGCGCGAGCTAGCCGAGAAGCAACGTCAGCGGCGCCTCCACATCCAGCCCAAGCGCGGCACCATCTACGACCGCAACGGCTCGGCGCTGGCGGTCAGCGTCGAGGTCCCGAGCGTGAGCCTGGACGCTATCGATCTGATGCGGGGCGTGCCACGCGACCGCGAGCCTGAGGTCGCGCGGCGGGCGGCTCAGGTGATCGCTGAGGCCCTCGGGCTAGACGCCGCGAAGGTCGAACGTAAGATCCTGCGCAAGCGCCGCTTCAGCTGGCTCAAGCGGCGGATCAGCGCGGAACAAGCAGAAAAAGTCCGCTATCTGTCGTCGGTCGAGCGCGGCAAGGACCGCGTGCGCGGCCTGGTGGTGGAGGGTGAGGGGCGCCGCTACTACCCTCGCCGCGAGCTGGCCGGTCCGCTGCTCGGGTTCGTCGCGCCGGACGGCGAAGGCAAAGACGGCCTAGAGGTCAGCATGAACGACGCGCTCTCGGGGCACGTCGAGCAGCTGACTGGCCTGCGCGATCGCTCTGGGCGCTTGCTGTTCGCCGACGGCGTGAGCGACGAGCAGGCGCTGGCGGGGCACAGCGTCTACCTGACCATCGATCAAGGCATTCAGTTCGTGGCAGAGCGAGAGCTCGCCGCGGCCGCGCGCACCTACGAGGCTGTGGGGGCTAGCGTCGTGGTGATCGAGCCGGACACTGGCGCCATCCTCGCCATGGCCAGCTGGCCTGGCTACAACCCGAACGACTATCGGGAGAGCGAGCCGGGTGAGCGCCGGGATCGCAGCTTGAGCGATCGCTTCGAGCCGGGCTCCAGCATGAAGATCTTCACCCTCGCCGCGGGGATGGCCTCTGGCGCCATTCAGCCGACGCAGAAGCTGTATTGCGAGAAGGGCTCGATGGCGGTGGACAACGTCACCATCCGCGACACCCACGCGTCGGAGTGGCTGACCATCAGCGAGGTGTTGGCGTACTCGTCGAATATCTGCTCGGCAAAGATCGGGCTGTCGATGGGCGGCAACAAGCTCTACGACTACCTGCGCCGCTTCGGCTTTGGCCAGGCGACGGACGTTCAGCTGCCCGGCGAGTCGTCGGGCACGCTGCGCCCCCGTGGTCGACCCTGGGTCCAGGTTGAGACGGCCGCCGCTTCGTTCGGCCAGGGGATCAGCGTGACCAACCTGCAGCTCGCCATGGCCACCGCCGCCATCGCCAACGGTGGCAACCTGATGGAGCCCATGCTGGTCAGCCGCGTGGAGACCGCGAGCGGTGAGATCGTGCGCGAGGGCGCGCCCAAGGTGCGCCGCCGCGTGGTCCCCGCGCGCATCGCCCGGCTCGTGGCGGAGATGATGGTCGGCGTGACTGAGGGCAGCGCGACCGGGACCGAGGCCGCCATCGATGGCTTTGAAGTCGCGGGCAAGACCGCCACGGCGCAGAAGACGGACCCTGCCACGGGCCGCTACTCGTTCGAGAAGTACGTGGCCTCGTTCGTCGGCTTCGTCCCAGCGCGCAACCCCAAGATCGCCATCGCGGTGATGGTCGACGAGCCGATGATCGACCACGCCGGCGGGTCGGTGGCCGCGCCAATTTTCCGCAGGGTAGCAGAGAGCGCGCTGAAGTATAAGGGGATCACCCCCAAGGGCACCAAGCGCGCGGACGTCACCAAGCTCGGCAGCGCGCCCGATCCGGCTCAAGCCGCCATCGAGACGCTCAGGCAGCAGCGGGGCCTGAAGCCGCCAGTGCAGGAGGCCGTCAAGGCGCGCAGCCCGGGGCGCAATCAGGTCTCGGTACCTGATTTCACTGGTTGGCCGATGCGCGAGACGCTGCAGAAGCTCGGCGACTTGGGGTTGAAGGGCAAGCTCGATGGCACGGGGATCGTGTCGCGTCAGGAGCCGCCGCCGGGCAGCGTGCTGGATAAGGGCGCCGAGCTGGTGTTGGTGTTCGAGCCTGCTAGTTGAGCGCGATGAGTACCGAGCGCGAGCAGCTGCCCCGGATCGGATCGGGTTTAGGGCCTCGCGCCATCACGCTTAGGCAGCTCGCGGACGAGCTGAGTGAGCTGCGGCCTAAGCTGTATGGTGATGAGCAGACCCAGCTGTGCGGGCTGAGCCAAGACTCTAGGCGGATCCAGCCGGGCGAGCTGTTCGTCGCGCGGGTCGGCGAGCGCCAGAGCGGGCTTGATTTTGTGTCGCTGGCGCAGCAGAACGGCGCGAGCTCGATCCTCACGGATGCGCCAGGTGAGCTGAGTCTACCCTTGCCCACGCTGCAGGTCAGCCACGCGCGGCTCGCCATGGGGCGGGCCGCCGAGCTGTTGTTTGACAGTCCGAGTCAGCGCTTGCCGGTGGTGGGGATCACCGGCACCAACGGCAAGACCACCACGGCGTGGCTGTGCCAGCGCGCCCTCGAGCTAGCCGGGCTCCGCTGCGCGCGCCTCGGCACGCTGGGCTACGACTTTGGCGAGCACAGCGTGGACTCGCCGCTGACCACCCCTGAGGCCGACACCATCAGCCGCTACCTGGCGCGAGCCGCGGGCGAGGGGGCGGGCGCCTTCGTGATGGAAGTCTCTAGCCACGCGCTCGAGCAACGCCGCGCGGACGCCATTCATTTCCGTGTGGCGGTGTTTACGAACCTGACCCAAGACCACCTCGACTACCACCCCAGCCTAGAGGCCTACGCCGAAGCCAAGGCGCGGCTGTTCTTAGAGCTCAAGCCGGCGGTGTGTGTGATCCACGTCGGTGACGCGTTCGGGGCCAAGCTGGCGGCGCGCGCCAGCGCGCTGGGGCGCCGCGTGATCCGAGTCGGGGCGGCCCAGGAGCGGTGCGCTGGTGAGGCCGCGCCGGATGTCAGCGCCGCGGCCGTGGAGATCGGCGCCTTTGGGCTGCGGGCTCAGCTCTGGGTGCTGGGCCAGGAATTTTCACTGCGCAGCCGGCTGGTGGGCGAGCACAACCTCGAGAACTTGCTGTGCTGCGCCGGGATCGCCCAAGCCTTGATCGAGACGGGCGTGGCTCTGGACTTGAGGCGAGTGGTCCAGGCGTTTAGCCAAGTGCCGTCGGCTCCTGGCCGGCTCGAGCGCTGCGACGCCGCCGAAGACGAACTGACCGTGCTGGTTGACTACGCCCACACCCCCGACGCCTTGGAGCGCTCCCTGACCGCGGCGCGCGGCTTGCTGGGCGCCGGCGCCGCGCTGTGGTGCGTGTTCGGCTGCGGCGGGGACCGCGACCCCGGCAAGCGCCCTAAGATGGGGGACGCCGTGGGGCGGTTGGCGGACCGCGCCGTGGTCACCAACGACAACCCACGCAGCGAGGCGCCGCAGGCGATCGCCGACATGATTTTGCCCGGATTGGCCGCGTATGCGATTGAGGTGACCGTGATCCTCGACCGCAGCCAGGCCATACGCCTCGCGATCGCTCAGGCCAAGCCTGGCGATCTGGTGTTGATCGCCGGCAAGGGCCACGAGCCCTATCAGCTGATCGGCGACCAGGTGCTGGCCTTCGATGACCGTGTGGTCGCACGCGACGCGCTGGCTGCGCGGCGGCAGGCCCAGGGCGGCGCTGGCGCTGCCAGCAAGGGCCTAGGGTGAGCACGCCGATCCCTGTCAACGCGGCTCAGTTCTCACTCAGCGAGGTGCTGGAGGCGACGGGCGGCGCGTTGGTCGGGGAGGCTCCGGCGCCCGGCGTGTGCGCTCATAGCGTAGTGACGGACTCTCGCGCAGCGCTGCGCGGGGCGCTGTTCGTCGCGCTCAAAGGTGAGCGCTTCGACGCGCACCGCTTCTTGGCGGACGTCGCCGAGCGGGGCGCGGCGATGGCGCTGGTGGAGCAGCCCCACCCCCAGCCCTGGCCGAGAGGTGAGATGCTGCAGGTGCAGGTGCCGTGCACGCTGACCGCGCTGGGTGACTTGGCGCGCTTTCATCGGCGGCGCTGGGGCGGGCTGGTGGTGGCGGTGGCTGGCTCGGCTGGCAAGACCACCACCAAGGGCTGCGTCGCTGGCGCGCTGGAAGCCGTGGTTCCCGGCGGAATACACTCAGCGCGGGGTAACTTGAACAACCGCGTCGGCGCCCCCATGGTGCTGCTGGGCGTCAACCACCAGCATCAGGTGGCGGTGCTGGAGCTCGGCACCAACCTGCGCGGCGAGGTCGCCGAGCTGACGCGGATCTGCCAGCCGGACGTGGGGGTGCTCACCCTGATTGACTTCGAGCACACCGAAGGCATCGGCGATCTTGACGCGATAGAAGCCGAAGAGGGTGACTTGCTGCGCGGCCTGCCCGCCGATGGGGTCGCCCTCGGCAACGCCGACGACCAGCGGGTCGTTCGTCAGCTCCGCGCGGCTACGCAGTGCCTGGCCCTCGGCTACGGCAGCGCAGAGACGGCGCGGTATCGCTTACTCAGTCGTCAGGTGCAGGGCTTGAGCGGCGCGCGCTTGGTCGTGCAGCGCCCAGCGCTCAGCCGGGCACCGGGCGGCGGGTGCGGGTCGCTGGCGGACGCCCCGCTCCGGGCTGAAGAGCTGGATTCACCGCTGATCGGCTACCCTGGGGCGCTGGCCAGCCTGGCGGCGCTGGCGACCTGCGACGTCATCAGCCAGAAGCTCGGCCGGCCCGCGCCCAGCGCGGCGAGCGTGAGCCAGGCGCTGGCCCGCGCCGCGGTGGCTGAGAGTGGGCGCCTCAGCCCCAAGCTGATGCTAGACGGCGGCCTGGTGCTGGATGACTCCTACAACTCAAACCCGGGCAGCGTGCTGTCGTCGCTGAGCGTGGCGCGCGAGCTCGCCAGCGCTCGGGGCGCGCGGCTGCTGGCCGTGCTGGGTGAGATGCTAGAGCTCGGTCCGCTGAGTCAGCGCGAGCACCAGCGGGTGGGGCAGGCGCTCGGTGAGTTCGGGCTGAGCCGGCTGATCGCCGTGCAAGGCGACGCGGCCAGGCTGGCGAGTGAGGCGACGTCTTTGAATATCCCAGCGGAATTTGTTGAGGACTCAGCAGGCGCGCTGCAGCGCTGCCTGGCATGGGTTGAGCCGGGGGATGTGATCTTGGTCAAGGGTTCACGGGGGGTGAGGCTCGAGAGGGTAGTTGAGGGGCTGATCTCGCCTCGCAGCGCTGGAGACAACCCGGAGGCGTCAGCTGAGCGCGCTCCGACCGCGGGGCGCCCATGATGTACGAACTCCTGTTCCCGCTCAGCACCAAATACGGCTGGGCGAGTTGGCTCAACGTCCTGCGCTACATCCCGTTCCGCGCGATCATGGCGACGCTGACCGCCATGGGCATGAGCTTCTTCCTCGCGCCTTGGTTCATCCGTGAGCTGCAAAAGAAGCAAATTGGCCAGGTGATCCGCAAAGACGGCCCCGAGAGCCACCGCGTCAAGGCGGGGACCCCCACCATGGGCGGCGCGCTGATCCTGCTCAGCGTGTTGGTCCCCACCATGCTGTGGGCCGACGTCAAGAACTCGTTCGTGATCGCGACCGCGGGTGTTACCGCGGGGTACGGCATGATCGGCTTCATCGACGATCGCATGAAGATCCAAGGCCGCAACTCCAAGGGGCTGCCCGGCCGCTACAAGCTGCTGGGTCAGACGCTGATCGGCGGCGCCGCCCTGGCCTATGTGTTCTTGTACGAGCCGAGCCTGTCGCCAGAGTGGCTGGCCATCCGCAGCCGCCTGGCCATCCCGTTCGTGGCCTTCTCTAAGCACCCCATCGACCTCAACATCTACCTGTACGTGGCCTTCGCGCTGTTCGTGGTGGTGGCGATGAGCAACGCGGTGAACCTGACCGATGGCTTAGATGGCCTGGCCATCGGCCCGGTGATGATCAACGCCGGCACCTACGTGGTGTGGGCGTACATCGCGGGCCTGGTGTTCTTCGGGCGCTCGATCCCCCAGTACCTAGACATCGCCGGCATCCCCCAGATGGGCGAGCTGGCCATCTTCGGCTGCGCGGTGATCGGCGCTGGCATCGGCTTTCTTTGGTACAACACCTACCCGGCGCAGGTCTTCATGGGTGACGTCGGCTCCCTAGCGCTCGGCGGAGGGCTCGGCATGATGGCGGTGCTGACCAAGAACGAGCTGCTCAGCATCTTGGTCGGCGGTATTTTCTTCCTGGAAACGGTGAGCGTGATCACCCAGGTGATCAGCTTCAAGTTGTTCGGTAAGCGCGTGTTCTTGATGGCGCCCATCCACCACCACTTCGAAAAGAAGGGCTGGCCCGAGCCGCGCATCATCGTGCGCTTCTGGATCATCTCGGTGCTGCTGGCGTTGGTTGGGCTGTCTTCACTCAAGCTGAGGTAGCGATGGACCTAATGGGCAAGCGGGTGGTCGTGGTCGGGCTCGGCAAGAGCGGTCACGCGGCGACGGTGTTTTGCGCGGGCGAGGGGGCAAGCGTCGTAGTCAGCGACATGCGGCCGCTAGCGGAGCTGGGCGCGCAGCTCGACCCGTTGATCAAGCAGGGGGCGCGCGTCACGCTGCGCCCGGGGCCGCAGACGCCTGAGGTGTTCGCGGGCGCCGATCTGGTGGTGGTCAGCCCCGGCGTGCCTCAGCTCGGCGTGCTGGACGAGGTCGCGGCCCGCGGCGTCGAGGTGATCGGCGAGCTCGAGTTGGCGTCGCGCTTCACCGCGGTACCGATCTTGGCCGTGGGCGGCACCAACGGCAAGAGCACCACCACCACGCTGCTGGCAGAGCTGCTCAGCGCCGCGGGGCTGCGCACGTTCGCCGGGGGCAACTTAGGTACACCGCTGTGCGAAGCGCTGGACGCAGAAGGCGCGCCGCCGCGCTTCGACGCGCTGGTGGTCGAGGTGTCGAGCTTTCAGCTGGAGCGGGTCAGCCAGTTCAAGCCTAAGATCAGCGTCTTGCTCAACGCCAGCGAAGACCACCTGGACCGCTACCCGAATTTTGAGGCTTACGTCTCGGCCAAGGGCAACAGCTTTCTACGCCAGGCGCCGCGAGACGTCGCGGTGATTCCGTATGGCGACGAAGCAATCGAGCAGCAGGCCAAGCGCGGCATGGCGCGCCGCGTGACCTTTGACTCAGCCGCTGCCGTGGCCGGGCGCTGCCACTCGTCGGTGGGGGAGGGCGCCGAGCGCGGGGCTGAGAGCGGCACTGGGCGCGACGACAGCGCTGACCGCGGGAGCGAGGGCGGGGGTGGGGGTGGGAGCGCCAGCCAGGCAGACTACAGCGTCGTCTTGGCGCCTAAGCTGGGCGTTCTGGAGCGCGCTAGCGGTGAGCTGTTCTCGCTGCAAGACGCGGATCTACACGGCGCTCACAACGCCAGTAACGCGGCGGCGGCCATCGCGGCGGCGCGGGCGTTTGGCGTCGGGGCCGACGCGATCCGCGCGGGCCTGGCGCGCTTCCGCGGGTTGCCTCACCGCATGCAGCTGGTCGGCGCGCTCGGCGGCGTGACTTTCTACGACGACTCTAAGGCCACCAACGTCGGCTCTGCGGTGACGGCGCTGCTCGGGCTGAGCGAGCCGCGGGCGGTGTTGATCGCCGGCGGCCGTGATAAGCAGGGCTCGTATGAGCCGTTGATCGCCGCCTTGGAGCGCAAGGGCCGCGCGCTGGTGGTGATGGGCGAAGCCAGTGAGTTGATCGCCTATGCCGTGGGGAACCGCGTACCGCTGCATCGCGCCGCGGATCTGCCCACGGCGGTGCGGTTGGCCCACTCGTTGGCCCAAGCTGGGGACGCGGTGCTGCTGAGCCCAGCCTGCTCGAGCTTCGATATGTTCCAGAGCTACCACGAACGCGGCGTGCGCTTTGCTGAGGCGGTCGCCGCGCTGGGCCACCCCTCCACCCCCGAGGATTGAGGCTAAATCGGCTGTTACGCCGGTTGTGGTGGGGTCGTCTGAGGCTGCCGAACAGCGCCTGCGCGCGGCGTAGCGGGGCTGGGTCCCAGGTCGACCTCCATCCCGGACGGATGAGAAAGTGGCAGCACCGAGCCGTCTCTTAGCAGCTGATCTGCGATCTCAGGGTAGCGGTGCTGGAGTCCTGCGCGGTTCAGCGCCCTGATTAGTTCCACGAGGTCTGATCGGGGAACGTCAACCGTGATGTCGATGTCTTGGGTGGCGCGCGGGGCTCCACGCACAGCGACGGCTTGCGCGCCGAACACGCACCAGGGGATTTGGCGGCCGTCGAGCACCTTGGCCAGCGCGCGGAGTGTGTCAGCGACGGCCGACATGGGCAGCCCGGTCGAGCAGCGCGCGCACGGCGCGGTGTGATTCAAGATCCGCGCGGCGCGTGGCTTCGTCTGGCCAACCTGGCAGCGACGCGCGCGCGGCCTCGTAGAGCTCGATGGCTATGCGGACCTTCTCCGCCACAGGCTGCTGGGCGCGGGCGGCGCAGGCGAGCCGCTCCGGCGCCGACCAATCGCGCTGGGCGTACGCCCGCAGATCGGATGGTTCAAGCCGTGGCACGTGGGCAGCGTAGCACACGCGCGCCGGGCGCTTCATGGGAGACGCCTGCCAGCGGGTTATGGCTTGATTTGGGGCTAGTGGCTCGCTGCGCTGCAGCGGTTGTTCTGGCAGACGATGCTCTCTGTATCAAAGCCGACGGAGCTTGGGCCGAGATTGCCTGTGCAAGCAGAGAGCGCGGCTGCGGCGTCGATCACGCTCTGCGGGTCGGCCTCCACGTTGAGCAGCACCTGGCCGTTGTCGAGCCCGATAGAGCGCTCGCTCAGCTGCGGCGAGAGCGTGCTCACTAGCTCGCAATCGTCTGCCGTATCGCAGCTTGAATTCTCGTTCAGCAGACGCAGCGCGGTCGCTAGCTCGTCGGCGCAGCTGAGGTCTGCGTCGCACCTATCCGCGTCTACCGCGTCCGGCGCAGCTCCGTCAGCACACCCACCATCGCCTGATCCGTGCGGTTCAGGTTGGGAGCGTGCAGCTCCCGTGGGGCTATCCCCGGTAGCTTAACCGTCACGACGCCTGCCGATCCCAGCCACTGGCTGAGTTTGGTCTGCGCAACCAGCGCTCAAATACTGGAGCATGTTCCGCTCCGGCTCTCGACCAAGCCTCGCTAGCGACTGGGCTTGACAGGCGGGTGGACCTAAAGGTCCTGGCGATGGTGTAGGGGGTGTTCAGATGTCTGAACGCTCGTGCTTCCCGATTTCAAAATGAGCTGCAGTGCTCCCCAGGCGCCCAGTCCGCGCGGGCTTTAGTTCACGTGAGTTTCAGTCCATGTAAGTCACGGCGTGCTGCCTCGAGCGTGGCCGATCACCGCTACGTCATTTGACACTTGGAGGTGGTCGCGCAGTCTTTCCCGTCTGGCAGCGTCACCCATCTGGCCCGTGGCCCGTGGCCCGTCCCAGTCAGCCGCGTTCGGCACGGGAGGCGGCGTTGACGTGCCGATGGCCGTCCTCTAGTGTCCAGCAATGCCCCAGCTGTCCGGTCGTGCGAGCCCTGTATGGGCGGGTCAGTCGTGGGCAGACTACGCAGCGCAGCGCCTCCGAGGTGAGCTCGCGGGGGTGGCCGTAGAAGTCATTGACCGGGCTGCGCTGCGCTTTCAGGTGGGAGGCGTTGGCGTCACGGTGCAGGTGCGCCCGCGTGATTCGTCGCCGGCGTGGTTCTGTCAAGGTGGGTGGGCGCTCAACGTGGAGACCGAGGCCCCGACTCCCGAGCCCGTGCGGACGTTTCTTCGTGAGCTGCGTGCTGCGTTTACGAACTTCCCGGATCCCGACGGCATCGACGCCGGCGACGCCGCGCGAGCGGGCACCGACTCGAGTGGAGGGCGGTCGCGGCAGCGCTCGAATGTGCTCCGCCCTGCCTCGACGGCGCTCGCTCGTGAGCTCGATCGGGCGGCCTACTTAGCCGCACGCATCATCGAGGAGGAAGAGCGGCTACTTCCTACCGTCCTCCGACACGACGGAGAGCGTACGACCCCGTGGCGCACGATGATCATTGAGGAGATCTATCCGTACGTGGGCGCCCTCGGCTCCCCACTCTCCCGCGAGGAGGTGCTCACTGGTTGGGAGCGCACCGCCGAGATGTGCCGCCGCGGTGCGGCCCCAGACGCAATTGGCCTCTACGTTCACGTGCCCTTCTGCACTAGGCGCTGCCACTTCTGTTACTGCGCGGTATCGACGGATCTCAGTGACGGGATCTCCGAGAAGTATGTAGAGCACCTCGTAGACGACATTACGGCGTTTGGCAGGGCTGTACGTGGCTTACCGGTTCGCACCATCTACGCCGGAGGCGGCACCCCATCAGTCCTGCCTCCGCGCTTGTTGGAGCGTCTGTTCGGCGCGATACACGAGCACTTCGCCGTGGAGCGCGACGCTCAGATCACGATTGAGACCAACCCCGACTCGCTCACACGCGAGAAGCTTGAGACGTTGCGTTCGGTCGCTCGGATGACTCGACTGACCATGGGGATTCAGAGCGTGGATCCAGAGACCCAGCGACGAATGGATCGGCACAACGATCCCGCACGGATACGCCGTCTCGTAGACGATGCGAGAGAGATCGGCGTCCCCGTACTCAACCTGGACTTCATCGCCGGGCTCGACGGGCAGACAATCGAGGCCTTCGAGCGTGACATCGCTTTCGGCCTCTCACTCAGGCCTGATTCGTTCTCACTGGGTCCGTTCCGGCCGCTGCACGTCGACACCCTCGATCCGGATCCAGAACAGCTCGCGCGCCGCCAGGCCATGCTCACCTGGGGCCATGCGCAGCTCGCCGAACACGGCCTCCTGGGCCGCAACAACCTCCCCGCAAGTTGCGGTGACGACGGGGTGAACGAGCAAATTCAGCACTTCCATCATGGGAGCTCATCGCTGCTGGGTTTCGGCGCGAGCGCCTACGGCCACTCCTTCGGAGGTCATTTTTACGAGCAGCCGTTCGACCTCACGCTCACGCAGCTTCGTCGCGGCGGCGCGCCGCCCGGGTACCGTGGCCTCAGCGCCCAGGGCTCAGAGGAGATCCACCGCTTCCTGGTGCACGGCTTCTTCAGCCGGGAGCTCCGGCGCTCCGTGTTCAAGGCGCTGTTCGGCTGTGAGCCGTGGGACGCCGTGCCTGAGGCTTGGCAATGCCTCGTGGAGCTCGGTCGCGTCGAGGTGCGCGACGACGTCGTGCGTTTCCTCATCAGTTCGTACAGCGAGCACGTCGCGTTGCGCGTGCTGCTGTTCAGCCCCGTGGTGCGGGAGCGCTGCGAGGCGCGCTGGGGGGCGGACTATGATGGGCGGGTGGACCACGTCGCGCGCCTCGAGGCGATCTGCCGCTACGTAGACTAGCGCTGGCGACCGCTACCCGGCGGATCCAGCTGATCGGCGGAGCCGGACCCAACGCCCGCGTCGGTTGGTTTAGGGTTGAGCGCGGCGTCCTTTGTGGTCGCTACTTCCAGCATCAACCGCTGGCGTGGCAGCTCGGCGGCGAGGCGCAAGACGTCTCCGAAGGGGACGTCCGGATCGGCTGTCACGCCGAGCACCTCGAGGTGCTTGTCGCTGATCGCTCGCGTGCGGTGGGACAGACTTCCTCTCCAGGTCTCGCGCTCGTCACCGAACCGCGCGTCCCAGACATCGCGGCCGAGGTGGAGGTGGTCGCGCTGACGCTCGTGGACGCCGTTCTCGACGCTCAGCCTGACGCTCCCGAGCGGCTGGCTCAGCGCGCTCCACGGCGCCGGGAGCGCCGGGAGCGCCGTCGGCCCCTGCGTGCGCACGGAGAAGGTCACGTCATTGCCCTCTAGCCTCCGCGAGGCAGCGCCCTGCCCAGCGAGCACGCAAGCGACACGCGACCACGGCAGCGATGCGTCGACTGTGATCGCGTTGGTTTCGTACATCGGCGCCATCCACTGGTCGTAGGCGTCCTTGCACACGGGCTCGGTCAGGTCGGTGGTGTGTGCGACGCGACTGCCATCCAGCTGGACATAGCGGCGCCCCAGGACCAGACCGAGCGACCTCGCGCTCTCGTGCGGGGACGACACGACGAGGAGCTCGACGTCATCCGGCAGCTGCTTGGCGCTCACCTCGACCAGCGTGTTCACGCGGGAAGCACGCGGCATCATGGTCATCAAGAGCACGAGGGTGCCTACGACCGCGGGTGCGAGCGCGCCTGTCCAAGCGCCGCGCACAGCCCGGCCCAGGTGACGCAGGGAGGGCGCCGCAGCCGCGACCGCGACCAGCACGACCGGGACGAGGAAGAGCAGGTGCGAGGTGAAGGCCGCGTGGATGTCGGCCACCCCCTCGGTCATGTTGCCCGCGGGCTGGGCGGAATCGATGCTGTCGCTGCCGATGGACCGCAGCGCTGTTTGCAGGCCTCGTCCATGCACGACGGTGCTCGCCATGAGCACGCCGAACGTCCCGTACACACACGCGATGATCAGATCACCAAGGGCCCTGCCCTTGGCTTGGTCGTCAGCCTGCTTGTCGGACAGCGCGACACCGGCGAGGACGGCGCCGATGACCATTGAGACCGCTGGGAACCAGCCGAAGCCAAAGCCCGTGCTCCGAAGGCCTGGCCACAGCAGCGCGGCGGCGCCGACCCCACCCAGGCCCAGGGCGCCGCTGACCAAGGCGGCGATGGCGCCGCTGCCCAGCCCGCCTCGCTCCGCGCGCGACAGGGCCCGTGCTCCGAACACCCACGCGGCGGAGGCGAACAGCGTACACACGGCGACCCCGCACAGGACGCTGAGGACCATGACCTCGGCGGTGCCGAACGCGATGACCTTTACCTTCAGCGGGGGCTCGACGGATTCGCCTGCCACGGCGCCCATGACCTGCGACATCCCCAGCGCCTCGAGCCTCGCGCTCGTCAGCCCGACGAACAGCGGCGTGAGCGCGAAGACCGAGGGCCACGCGGTCTGACGCCGGGTCATCCAAACCGCCAACCCGACGCTGGCCAGCACGCCGGCGATCATCGCGAGGGCGATGACCCACACACCCCAGCCACCGTCTTGAATGAAGGACCACGCGGGTCTAGTCCCGCCGGAGGCGGCGATAGCGACGGCGAGCGGGAACATGACCCACGAGCTGGCGGCGCCGAACACACCCAGTGCGATCGGCGTGGTCTTGGCGCTCGCCCCCGTGCTCATCCCGGCATTCTAACGACACCACGTCGCGGTTGGCGAACGGCGCGCAAAGCGCCGCCGCCGCGGCTGCTGCGGGGAGTCTGCCTGCGGGTGCGCGGCCTTGATCGGCGCGCCGCTGCGCGCTGAAGGGCTGACCACGAGCGCCATCGTGTGCCGACCTGCAGCGGCTCATGCCGCGCGCGGCACAATCACGGACGCGGCACACTGCGGCGCGCACCACGCCGCTTTCCACGCGCTCACCGGGGCGCTGGCGGCGCGGGTCGGCGAAGCGAGTGAGCCAAACGTTAGTGCCGTCGGGAAGCGATTGTCGGCGCGGCCCGCGCTGGACCTGCCTGAGGCGGTGAGTTCAAGGGCTCTTTGGGCCACCAACGCGGCGCGCGCTATGCTGTGGCGGCAGCCGCCCTGGGCTAGCCCCTCCACCCCCGCTCGCTCTGAATTGAGGTTAGAGAGTGACTGCTGAGCCGGGCAGGTTCTCGGGGCGTGTCGGAGGCGCCCTGGGGCTAGCAGCGTAGAGCTAGCCTCGTACCGGAGTCAGATGTCTGCGATTTCAACGGGTTACCTGTAGGTCTGGGGGGTGATGCCGGGCTTTCGCCAGCTCAAACTCCGATGCCTGAAAGTGGCGCAAGAATTGCGACGGGCCGTCTTGAATCGCGCTTGACACGCCCGCCGTGGCTCGGCGATGTTGCGCGCCCGAGGCTGGGCCGCTCGCGCACGGTCACGCGAGCGCTCCGGGGTGCTGCAGGCTCGCCGTGAGCGGTCTTCACCGCGACAGTCGCGCTTCGCTCCCGAAGAGGAACCCAATGCTAGAGCTAGCCCCGCGAGGCGCGGACACATGAGTCGCCTCCAGACCGACGCCGCGAGCCTGCAGCCGAGCCCTGTCTCGTCCGAATTCGAGCGACGCGAGAGCGCTCGCCGGCAGCGGCGCATCGCCGCCTATGACGCCCTGGCCGAGTCCCGGGCGAAGTGGGTCGAGCGCAATCCCTACTACGCCCGGGAAGTGCGCCGCCTGGTGGGCAGCCTGGTGACGCCGGGAGGCCGCGTGTTGGAGGTCGGCGCGGGTCTGGCCGATCTGCTCGCTGGGCTCGACGCGCGGGACAAAGTCGGTGTCGACATCTCGCCGCGCATGGTCGAGCAGGCGCGGGCGCGGCACCCAGGCCTTGATCTGCGCGTGGTCGATGTCGAACGCGACGCGCTGCCCGAGGGCCCGTTCGACACCATCATCCTGAGCGACGCGATTGGGCACCTCGATGACATCGAGACCGCGCTCGACCGGCTGCGTCCGCTGCTCGCCTCGGACGGCCGCGTGATCGTGACCTACTACAACTTCGTCTGGGAGCCAGTCTTGCGGGTGGCCGAGGCGCTTCGGCTGAAGGCGCACTGGCCCGATCAGAGCTGGCTCTCGATGAATGACATCGAGAACCTGCTCAAGCTCTCCGGCTACGAGGTGGTGCGCCGCGGCACTGATATCCTCATGCCGGTGCGTGTCCCGCTGGTCTCCGAGTTCGCCAACCGGGTCGCGTCCAAGCTGCCCGTGGTCAACGGCGCCGCGCTGGTCGACTACTTCGTCGCGCGCGCCATGCCGCACGTGGAGGTCCAGCCGTTGCCCGGCGTGTCGGTCATCTGCCCATGCCGCAACGAGCGCGGCAATATCCGCGAGGCAGTGGCCCGCACACCGCTGATGGGACCGCGCACCGAGCTCATCTTCGTGGACGGCAACTCCACCGACGGCACGGTCGAAGAGATCGAGGCGGTGATCGCCGAGTATAGCGGCCCGCTCGAGCTCAAGCTGGTGGCCCAGGGGCAGGGCAAGGGCAAGGGCGACGCCGTGCGCAAGGGTTTCGCTGCGGCGACCCACGACGTGCTGATGATCCTCGATTCAGACCTGACCGTGCCGCCAGAGGACCTCCCTAAGTTCTACCGAGCGCTGGTGACTGGCAAGGGCGAGTTCATCAACGGCGTGCGCCTCGTCTACCCGATGGAGGGGGAGGCGATGCGCTTCCTCAACCTGCTGGGTAACAAGTTCTTCTCGCTGGCGCTGTCGTGGCTGCTCGAACAGCCGATCAAGGACTCGCTGTGTGGCACCAAGGTGCTGTTCAAGAAGGACTACGATCGTATCGCTGACAACCGCGCGTTCTTCGGTGAGTTCGATCCGTTTGGCGACTTCGACCTGCTGTTCGGCGCGGCGCGGCTGAACATGCGCATCGTCGATCTGCCGGTGCGGTATCGCGCGCGCACCTACGGTGACACCAAGATCAGCCGCTTCACCCACGGCTGGCTGCTCGCGAAGATGACCGCGTTTGGCTTCAAGAAGCTCAGGATGGGGCTCTAGGACCTGGTCACCCGGAATGCCGACTTACGCGATTACGCCGTCCATGCTGGAGAGTCTGCCGCGCAACGGCCTGACTGATCCGATCGAGTACTATCGCCGCCCGCTCGTGGGCAAGCTCTACCGCGAGCGCATCAACCGCGGCCTGCGCCTGCTTGAGAGGCAGCGTTTCCAGCGCGCGCTAGAGGTTGGGTATGGCGCCGGCGCGGTGCAGCTCGCCCTCGCGCCCGGGGTGGACGAGCTGCACGGCATCGATCTAGACGCGGACCCCGAGCCTGTGCTCGACCTGCTCGGCGCAAGCGGAGTTTCCACGAAGCTCGTTCAGGGCAGCGTCCTTGAGCTGCCGTATGAGTCCGGCTCCTTCGACCTGGTGGTGTGCTTCAGCGTGTTCGAGCACCTGCACGAGTACGAGAAGGCCCTCCGGGAGGTACACCGTGTGCTCAAGCCCGGCGGCCAGTTCCTGCTCGGCATGCCTGCGGTGAACAAGCTGATGGAGGCTGGGTTCTTCGCCATCGGCTTCAAGGGCATCGACGACCACCACGTCACCACCCCGCAGCAGGTGTCGCGGCGCTTCGAGCGTGTTGGTTTCCGCGTGGTCTGCGAGCACCACCTCGATCTGCCGCTGCGTCGTCCCCTCGGGGTGCGCGTATACTACGACTGGCTGCTGACCCGGGGCTAGCTCGATGCCTAAGAGCCAGGAAGTCATGCCGGGCGAGGGAGCGTCTGTGTGCGAGCGCCTCCTGAGCGGCAGGCCGGCTCAGCTCGCGCGCCGAGGCGCGCCGGCGCTGGCCGGCCTGGTCGCGTTGGGCGGCGCGTGGGTGTACGGCTCAAAGCTCGACGCCGTATATGCCATTCGGGATTGGCTGTTCTGGCGCATCGCGCTGCTGTGGCTCTACCCGCTGATCCTCAGCGCCGCGTGCACGAGCTTCGGCTACCTGCTGGTCTCGCGCTTGATTCGCGAACGGCTGCCAGTGCTCGAGACCCTAGTCTACAGCATGGCCGCGGGGCTCGTGTGCTTTGACCTGTTCATGTACGCGGGCGGCGCTCTCGGCTGGTTTCACCTCTGGTTCGCCGTCGCGCTGCCTGCCTCGATGTTGGCCGCGGGCGGCCCGTTTCTAATCGGATACGCCAGGCGCATCATCCCAGAGTGGCGCAGCCAACGCCGGACGCGGCGCGCGCTGCCCCAGCTGATTTGGGTGTTGGCTGTGATCTTCGGCGTGATCGGCGCGGCGTTGGTCTATCTGCCGTTGCTCACGCCCGACGCCATCAACTTTGATGCCGCGTGGTGCCACCTCACCACGTCCCAGGACTACGCGCGCCACGGTCGCATCGTCCCGTTCGTGGGGGACTACGCGCGGAACGTGCCCCAGCTCGCGTCGTTCGTCCACACTTGGGGTTGGCTGCTGCCAGTGCCCCACCTCACGCAACGCTGGACGTTGCCGCTGCACACCGAATTTTCAATGTTCCTGTGGACGCTGGTGGGCGTCGCCGCGATGGCTCGCTGGCTGCTGCGTGACGACTCGGTGCGCGGGACGTGGGCGGTGTTCTTCCTGTTTCCAGCGATCTTTGTCTACGACAGTAACCTCGCCGGCGCCGCGGATCACTTCCTCGCGTTCTTCTCGATCCCGCTTTTCCTGGCGGTGGCCCGCGGCGTCCGCCGCTTCGATCCCCGCTGGTGTGGACTGGCCGGGCTGTTCGCCGCGGGGGCGCTGCTCACCAAGTATCAGGCCATCTACCCCCTCGCAGGAGTCGGGGTCGTGTTCTTGCTCGGCTGGCTGTGGCACGTCGGCCAGAACGTCAAGGCCCGTATCCGTCCGGAAAAGGCCGCGGACATCGCGTCGCGCGTCCCATGGAAGGCGCTGCTGCTGGGGCCGCTGGCGATCGCGGGGGTTGGGCTCGTCGCTGCATCACCCCATTTCATCAAGAACTGGGTCTTTTATCACAACCCACTCTATCCGTTTGGTCAGGCGTTCTTCACCCACTCGACGCCGACTGTACCCAACGCGGTCGAGCACGTCCGCACCTTGCTCGAAGATCCGAACTGGCGGCCCACTGGCTCGTTCACGCACCGCGTGGGCGAGGCGATCGAGGTCTTCGCCACGTTCTCGTTCAAGCCCCACTACTCGTTCACCAAAGACTGGCCCTGCTTCGGCGGGCTCTTCACCTTCTCGTTGCCGTTGCTGCTGTTTGTGCGTCGTCCGGGTCGGGCGTGGCTGGGGGCCTTGGCCGCTTCGGGGGGCGTGCTGACGTGGGCGATGGTCTTCCGCGTGGATCGCAACCTGCAGGTCATCGCGCCGCTGCTGATCGCTACCACCGCCGCCATCTTGGTCGGCGCGTGGCGCCTGGGCTGGCTCGCGCGCGTTGGCGTCGTGCTCTTGGTCTCGCTGCAGCTGGTTTGGGGTGGTGATGCGATGTTCTACTCGCAGGAGCCACGTATTTCCGCGGCGATACACCTCATCAGCTCGGGCTACAACGGCAGGCAGGCTGGTGAGCGCGTTGAGTACCGCAAGGCATTCCGCGGGATCAACCAGGCGCTACCGCCCGGTTCACGCACCATCATGCACAACCTCAGGCGCAGCCTGGGGATTGAGCACGAGCTGTGGCTGGATATGCCGGGGCAGCAGGCGGTCGTGCTGTATGAGGGCATCACCGGGCCTCGCGGGCTGTATGACTACTACAAGCAGCTGCAGGTCACGCACCTGCTCCACATGCCCGGAGCGCGACCTGCGTGGGCCAAGCACGACGACGTCCTGTTTAACGTGTTGGCCCATCGCTACGGGGTGAACAAGCGTCGCTTTGGGGGTTACGAGCTGATTGAGCTGCCCAAGCAAGCGCCGCCCCCCGACCAGCTTCCATGGAACGTGCTGTCGCTTGGGATCTACGGTTATCGCGACGGCCTGTACCAGGTGGAGAAGATGCAGGTGTACGAGCTGCTGCCGAAGAAGATGCGTCAATACCCGCGCCCCGACATGCCGTTTGACCGCAGGCGGGGTGGCTTCGAGGAGCTGCTGAGCAAGGCTGCGGCCGTGACGCTGTCGCCGGGCTACCGACTAGACAGCGCACAGCGCGAGCTGCTTGAGCGCGAGTTCGGACAGATCGCGCGCTACCGTAGCCACATGATCTACTTGCGCCGACCGTAGAGCGCCGGCTCAGGGCTTGGTCGCCGCGATCTTGAGGCTGCCACCAATTTGGCGGAGCGGGGTCCGCTCGAGCGCCTCCTCAAGCCGAAGGACGGGCAACGCCTATGCAGATAAAGCTCAAGCGGTGTAGCCGCACGGAGGCGATCAGTCGCGCGCCTGGCGGTTTGGGAGGTGCCCCCACGTCGCGCAGTGCCACGACCCAAACAAAAGCAACGAGGCCTGGGTTAGACTCGCGTCGATGGTCCAGCGCTCTGCACTCGCCGCATTCGATGTTTTGTGGGATGAACTCGACAGGCTCCCCGAGGACGTGATCGGGGAGATCGTCGCCGGTGAGATCCAGGCGACGCCACGACCCGGCCCGCCGCACTTGCGCGCCGCGTCGGGTCTGGGTGTGTTCGTCGGGGGCGCTTTCGGCATGGGGATCGGCGGGCCGGGCGGCTGGGTGATCCTGGGCGAGCCGCGCGTTCGCTTCGGCGAGGAGCTGCGAGTGCCCGATCTCGCCGGCTGGCGCACTGAACGCTACGTCGAACCCGAGCGCGGTCCCTACGTGGTGGCACCGGATTGGATCTGCGAGATCTGGTCGCCGTCGACCACCGCGGTGGATCGCGGCGAGAAGCAGCCGCTGTATGCGCGCGCGGGCGTTAGCCACCTGTGGCTCATGGACCCCATCGCGCAGACGCTTGAAGTGCTGCGCCTGCAAGCGGATCTGTGGGTGGTGGCCGCCGTCTTCACGGGAGCCTCGCTGATCCGCGCGGAGCCATTCGACGCCATCGAGCTCGATTTAGCAAAGGTGTGGCGCGGTCGGAGTTGACGCGGCGGTCTCGAGGCCCACCAGTTGGGGAGTTTGCCTCGGAGACCACCCTTTGGTGGAGCTCGAGTGTCTCGCGCAAGGGGGGTGCGGTTCGTGGAAAGTAGTCGCTATGACAACTAGTTTTCGCGCGCCCATACCCCTTTATCCTGGGTGGGCCTACCTGGCGCTGAGAGATTGGCCCACTCTTTGGCCCAACTAGGGGCAGCGGTGCTACTGAGTTTCTGCCTGCGTGAGCTTCAATATGTTGCAGAACTCCACCGAACGCGGCCCGCGCTTTGCCCAGGCGCCAGCCGCCCCGGTCAGCCGCCCCTCCACCCCCGCTCCTTCACCCGGAGCTGAGGCTAGAGGCTGATGGTACGCCGGGCTTTTGCCGCCATTTGGGGTATTTTTGCGCCGTCGCAGCGCACCGGTCCGTTCGACACCGTGCTGATGGCGGTGGCGCTTGCGTTGCTCGGCTTTGGCGTGGTGATGGTCTACAGCGCCAGCGCCTACGAGGGCACCGTGGTGTTCCGCGACGCGCAGTACTTCCTCAAGCGCCAGGCGCTGTATGCCGGTGGCGGGGTGGTGCTGATGTTTGTGATCAGCAAGGTCGACTACCAGCGTATTCAGCCGTTCACCCACGCGGTGCTCGCGCTGTGCATGGGGCTGATGCTGCTCAGCATCACCGGCCTCGGTCACTCGGGTGGTGGCGCGACGCGCTGGCTGAAGCTTGGGCCGATCAACGTGCAGCCGTCAGAGGTCTCTAAGCTCGGGCTGATTTTGTGGCTGGCCTACTCCCTGGGTAAAAAGCGCGAGAAGGTCACGCAGTTCTCGTATGGATTCTTGCCGCATTTGATCGTGGCTGGGGTGTTCACGCTGCTGTGTCTAAAACAGCCAGATTTTGGCGGCGCGGTGGTGCTGCTCACGCTGACCGCGGGGTTGATGTTCATCGCTGGCGTGCGCTGGGTGTGGTTCGTGCCGATCGGCATCGTGGGTGGCTTTTTGGGCTTTATGGCGGTGCGTTTTGCGCAGTACCGCTGGGAGCGCATCCAAGCTTGGCAAGACATGATGCACCACCGCCACGACCTGGCGTATCAGCCGTTTCAGTCGGTGATGAGCTTCGGATCAGGGGACTTGTTCGGGTTGGGTTTAGGGAAAGGCTACCAAGTACTTTACCTCCCGGAAGCACATAACGACTTCATCAGCGCGATCATCGGCGAAGAGCTGGGCTACGTGGGCATCGCCTTGGTGCTCTTCACGTATGTGTTGCTCGTCTCCCGAGGGATCCGCGCCGCGCTGCGCGCCGAGGACGAGTACGGCAGCTACATCGCGTTCGGCATCTCGCTGTTCGTCGCGGTGCAGGCTTTGTGGAACATGGCGGTGGCCATGGCCATCTTGCCCACCAAGGGGCTGACGCTGCCCCTGGTCAGCTACGGCGGCTCTTCGCTCTTGGTCAACTGCGCTGCCATGGGGATCTTACTCAACGTCTCGCGGCAGCGGGTCGAAGTGAAGAACACGCGCCTCGCCGACGCCGGGCCCGCGCCGGAGGTCAGCGCGATGCTGGTGAGCGAAGCGGGGTTCGCCGCGGACCGCCCGAGCCTGCAGCCTAGCGCCGCGCTGGGAGGCGGCGAGTGACTGTTTCAGACGCTCAGCAGCCTACGATCTTGCTGGCTGGCGGCGGCACCGGGGGCCACGTGTTCCCGATGATCGCCGTCGCCGACGCGCTGAAGCAAGAGGCGCCGGAGCTGCGCTTGGTGTTCCTCGGCACCGACCGCGGCATGGAGACGCAGCTGGTCCCCGCGGCGGGCTATGAGCTTGAGCTGCGCGCTGTGCTGCCGATCCGTGGCGGCGGCGTGAGCGGGGCGGCCAAGGGCGTGAGCCGCGCGGCGCTCTCGATCCCCGAGGCAAGGCGGTTCTTGAAGGGGCTCCAGCCGGCGGCGGTGTTCTCGATCGGTGGCTACGCGGCGGGGCCGGTGTGCGTGGCCGCCAAGAGCCTGGGCATCCCGCTGGCGCTGATGGAGCCAAACAGCGTGATCGGGCTGGCTAATTGGCTGATCGCGCGCCTGGTGAACCGCGCCTACACGGCGTTCCCGGAGGCCGAAAAGCACTTCCGTAAGGCAATCATTTTGCGCGCTGGCGTGCCGCTCCGCAGCGGGTTTCAGCCGGTGGCTTACCAGCGGCGTGAGGGCGCGGCGTTCAAGCTCTTGGTGCTCGGCGGCAGCCAAGGCGCCAAGGCGCTGAACGACGCGCTGCCTACGGTCGTGGCGTCGCTCAGGCAGCGCGGCTTCACGCTCCACGTGGTGCACCAGGCCGGCGCCGGCAAGGCTGAGGCGCTCGAGGCGCGCTACGCTGAGCTGAGCGTCGGCGCCGGGCAGCTGCCAGCGTCCCGCGTCGAGGTGGCTGAGTTCATCCGCGACATGCCCCAGCGCTTGGCGTGGGCCGACTTGGTGATCGGGCGCTCCGGCGCGAGCGCGGTCAGCGAGATCTGCGCCGTCGGGCGCGGCAGCGTGCTCGTCCCGTATCCGTTCGCCGCCGGCGACCATCAACGTTTCAACGCGGAGAGTCTCGTGAAGGACAACGCCGCCCAGCTGGTGCTGCAAGCCGACGCCAGCCCCGAACGCCTGCGGGAGGTGATCGAGCCGTTGCTCGCCGAGCCGGCAAAGCTTGAGCAAATGGCAGCGGCTGCCGCCGAGCGCGGTCGACCGCTGGCGGCCCGCGCCATCGCGCGCGATCTGCTGCGCCTCGGGGGGATCGAGCCGCACAGCCAGCACGAGAGCTGGGAGTTTGGCTCGGGGGTGGGGGAGCCGCCAGCCGGTGATGAGCGCGCGCGCTTCATGGCGCAGCCCGCGTTGGAGGCTCGCTGATGTTTCGCGGTCGCGTGCGCCAAGTCCACTTCATCGGGGTCGGCGGCATCGGCATGAGCGGCTTGGCGGAGATCCTGCGCACGCTGGAGTTTGATGTCTCAGGCTCTGACATGCGTGAAGGCGACACCACGCGGCGCTTAGCGCGCCTCGGCGTGCGGATAGATATCGGTCACGCCGCTCAAAACGTGAGCAACGCAGACGTGGTGGTGTACTCGAGCGCCATCCCCCCCACCAACCCTGAAATGCTCCAGGCACGCGCCGAGGGGATCCCAGTAATTACCCGCGCGGAAATGCTAGCTGAGCTGATGCGCGTCAAGTATGGCGTCGCCATCGCGGGCTCTCACGGTAAGACCACGACCACCAGCCTGGTCGCCACGTTGCTGCGCGCCGCGGGTCACGATCCGACGGTGGTGGTGGGCGGGCGCATGGAGGCCCTCGGCACTAACGCGCGCCTCGGCGCCGGCGATATGTTGGTCGCGGAGGCGGACGAGAGCGACGGCTCGTTCTTACGCCTGACCCCCACGATCGCGGTGGTCACCAACATCGATCCAGAGCACCTCGACTTCTACGGCACCCACGAGAACCTGAAGACTGCCTTCGTCGAGTTCATCGAGAAGGTGCCGTTCTATGGCCTGGCGGTGCTGTGCTTGGACCACCCCGACGTGCAAGAGCTGCTGCCGCGGATCCGGCGTCGCCACGTGACGTATGGCCTCTCGCCTCAGGCGGACTACTCGGCGCGCAACCTCAGCCACCGCGGCACCGTGAGCACGTTCATGGCCTATCGCCGCGCGGAGCCACTGGGCACGTTCGCGCTGCGCATGCCGGGGCAGCACAACGTCTTGAACGCGCTAGCCGCCATCGCCGTGGGTGATGAGCTCGAGGTGCCGCTGGATGAAATGAAGGAGGCGCTGGCCACCTTTGGCGGCGTCGCCCGGCGCTTCAGCGTGGTCGCCGAGGTGGGCGGCGTGGCGCTGGTCGATGACTATGGACATCACCCCGCGGAGGTTAGGGCGACCTTGACGGCGGCGCGCAGCGCCTTCCCTGGCAAGGTGATCGTGGCCTTTCAGCCGCACCGCTACACGCGCACCGAGCAGCTGTTCGATGAGTTCGCGCGCGCCTTCAACGACGCGGACCACGTGCTGGTCACTGACATCTATGCAGCAGGCGAGCAGCCGATCGAAGGCATCGACGCCGCCGCGCTGGTGCGCGCCATCGCAGAGCACGGGCACCGCTCGGTCGCCTATATTTCAGACCGCGCGGATCTCGCTAAACAGCTCGCTCACTACGCGGAGTCGGGCGACGGCGTGATCGCGCTCGGCGCGGGTGACATCAACCGCGTGCTCAGCTTGGTGCGCGCGGAGCTCGAGCGCCAGGCCGGGCAGCCGGGGCGCCCGAGCGACGCCGGAGGCGAGGGCTAACGTGAAGCAAGCACATAGCAGGCTGATCGAGGCGCCAGACGAGACGGGCTACGTGCCCAGCGAGAGCCCGCCGCCGGCCGCGGCCAAGCGCAAGAACCAAGCTGTGGGAAAAAAAGCTGCGGCTAAGGGTCGACGTGGCGCGTTCGACGACGAGCAGGTAGCGGTGGTCGAGCCGCCGGGCATCTTCATGCGCATGTGGAGCGGGGCCAAGCTGATGAGCGGGATCCTGGTGGTGCTCGGCGCCGCGCTCGCGCTGGCTTGGGGTCTGCAGCGCTACGCGCTGACCACCCCGCGCTTCGCGATCCAAAAGCTCGACGTCAGCGGCTCGCTCAGGCGCTCACCGAGCCAGCTGCTCAAGCAAGCCGGGGTGAAGCTCGGCGACAACCTGTTCGCGGTGGATACCGAGCTAGCGCAGCAGAAGCTGCTCGAAGATCCGTGGATCGCGTCGGCTAAGGTCGAGCGCCGCATCCCCGCCACCCTGGGCGTCCAGGTGGAGGAGCGCGAAGCGCAGGCGCTGGCGACCATCGGCAGCGGCCTGTACCTGATCAGCCGCGAAGGCGAGCCGTTCAAGGCGTTCGAGGACGGAGATCCGCGCGACCTCCCGGTGATCAGCGGCATCAGCCCTGAAGACATGAGCCGCGATCGCCCACGGCAGCTAGATCGGATCCGCGTGGCAATGCAGGTGCTGCGCCAGTACGCGCGGGTGCCCATGAGCAAGGTGCACGCAGCGCAAGAGGTGAACCTCGGCTCCGACGGTGACGTGGTGCTCTCGATCGGCAAGAGCGGCATCGCGCTGCACCTCGGCCGCGGGCCTTGGCGCACCAAGCTGGTGATGGCGTGGCGGGTGATGGGGTCGCTCTCGGCCAAAGGGCGCTTGCCGCGCATCGTGTTCCTGGACAATCAGGCGCACCCCGAGCGCGTCGTCGTGCGCATGAAATAGGCATTTTGGGCGGATTTTCAGGCACTTGAGGCGCGCCTCGGAGCGCGGTCGAGCGCACCCCCCAGCCGTCGCGGGCCGCGTGGGTTGCTTGCTCTGGGAACTCGGGGCATCACTTCGCCCATGAAGTTTAGGATCTGGCTCGCCCCGCTCGTTTTGTTTCCTCTAGCCTGTGGCTCAGCGCCGCCTCCCGAGCCTGTGGCTCCGGAGCCGGAGCCGGTCGTCGTCGAGCCGCCGCCGGAGCCCCCGCCGCCGCCGGAGCCCACCGCGGAAGAGAAGGCCAAGGCCCTGGAGGCTGAGAAGCTGGCCAACGAGTTCGCCCAGATGGACGCTGAGGTGGCCGAAGAAGCCAAGCGCTGGACCGACGACCTGCACGCCGAAGCCAAGAAGCTGGCTGAAGGCAAGTACTACAGTGTCGGCGCGGCCATGAACAAGGTGCTCAAGAGCCCGCACCGCATGCCAGACAGCATGGCGCGGGATCCCCAGCGTCACCCCACCAAGACGCTAGAGTTCTTCGGCCTGAAGCCGACCATGACGGTGTTGGAGGTTGGTCCAGGTGAAGGTTGGTACACCGAGCTGCTCGCGCCGACGCTGGCCAGCAGGGGCAAGCTCTTGGTGACCAGCGGCGACCCCACGGGCCCGCGCACCGCGCGCAGCACGCTGTACGCGCAGCGCATTGATCGTTTCCTCAAGAAAGCGCCTGAGCTGTACGGCAAGGTCGAGACGGTGCTGGTTGACAGCAAGGCACCCGATCTCAAGCTCGACGGCACGTTGGACATGGTCCTCGTGATCCGCGGCAGCCACGGCTGGGTGCGTGACAACACCGCCAAGGCTTGGCTGGAGACCATCCACAAGGCCCTGAAAAAGGGCGGCGTGCTCGGCGTCGTGCAGCACCGCGCGCTGCCTGACGCAGATCCCGCGGTCAGCAGCAAGCACGGCTATGTCCCCGAGAAGTACCTGATCGATCTGATTGAGGCCGCGGGCTTCAAGCTCAGCAAGAAGTCAGAGGTCAACGCCAACAAGAAGGACACCACGGATCACCCTGAGGGCGTGTGGACGCTGCCGCCGACCCTGCGCCTAGGTGACAAGGACAAAGACAAGTACATGGCCATCGGCGAGAGCGATCGCATGACGCTGCGGTTCGTGAAGCAGTAGATGCCGCCCCCCGCGCCACGCGGCGTTGCCGCGTGGCACGCTCCCTGTCACTCCGGCTGTCGGCGCCGGCCGCGTCTCGCTTCGCTCGCGGGCGGAGGGGGAGTGCGGTGTGGCGGCGCTGGGAGGCGGCGCTGGGAGGCTCTGTCGATTTCCGTGTGGAGAGACCAACGGTGGCTCGAGTTGGGGTAGTGTTGTCTATTGCCGTGAGGTTTCCCGTGGGCGGCCATCGCGGTACGCTAGTCTTGGCCTTCCTCTAGCAGCGCGATGTCGAGCAGGTCTTTTGGTCGACGCGCCGCGCGCTTGTTCTGGATGAGCTGCTCTTTGCCGAGGAAGCGCAGGTCGTAGCCGCCCAAACGCGCCGCAACACTGCCTTCCCACGCCACGTCGAAGCTAACGCCGTCGATGCTGGTCATGATGTGGATGCGCAGGGGTTGCCGACCCAGGGCGACCATGCGCTGAGGGGTCGCAAACTCGTCCACGGCTTTGCCCAACTCGGCGAAGCCAAAGTCGGTCAGCGCCGCACACACTTGCGTGGCGTTGGCGCGGGTCGGCTCCACCCATAGGTCCAGATCCAACGTGGCGCGTGGCCTACCGTGGGCGGCTACCGCGTGGGCTCCCACCACCAGGAACCTCACGTGATGTGTCACGAATAGACCAATGAGTTCGATCCATTCTGCAGGGAAATTCACCATATACCCCTAGGGTGGCCTGACGGATCACCTCGACGGCTGCGACACGCTCCTCGACGCTGCGGGACTGCCAATACCGCACTTCGTCGCGCGTCGCTTCTTGTGGCGTGGTCCATTTGAAGTCGGTGCGCATAGGCGAGGATTCTTGCACGCTCGAGCTTGGGTGCCAACGAGTGTACGCCGTCAGCCGGCCATGACGCACACCCCGCTCCGAAAGCAGGTTGACGCACGTGTCGCGAGTCTGCACACCCGCGGCGCTGATGCCCACGGCCCTTCGCTCTGTCGTGGACGACTCTTCGAGTCTTGGCTCCCCAGCTAACTGATCCACCAAGGCTAAGTTCATGCCTCTCCGCACACACGTCTCGAGGCTGTAGCTCACGGAGCGCTAGCGTGGGTGTCGTTGGCACAGCGCGTCCCGGGGTTCGCGAGTCGCTCAATGAACTCGCTGCGCTCGCTTGCGGCTCCACGCTGCCACGCAACGCCAGGCCCTAGACCCAATCCTGGAGTAGGGGTCCGGGTTGGCTGCCACCGCCGGCCGCCGAGCCAGCTCAGCTCAACCGCTGCTTTACGCCTCGTGTCAACTCGCGTTCCAGCCGTACGGAGCTTAAGAGCCAGCCGCGATTTCCCCGGGCGTTGCCGCAAAAAAAAGCAGACGCTGCTTGGAACGTGAGGAGCCCTCGCGCTGCGCCGTGCGTTCGATGCTGCTTCGCCTCGCCAGCCTGTGTATAGTCTGCGCGCGCGGGCCAGTCACCCGCCTTGGCCAATCGTCCGCCTTACTTGAGAGGTTCCAATGCCGCAACAAGCCAAAGACCACAGCGTTCGACCACGCTTACGTCGACGCCTCGCCATGGGCGCCAGCGTGTGCGCGCTGTTCGTGTTGATCAGCGCGTGCTCAGCCGAAGAGCGGGCGAAGGACGCTGCGGGCGGTTCCGCGGGGAGCAGCGCCGGCACGGCGGGTGGCGGTGGCAGCGCCGGTAGCGCCGCCAACGGCGGCAGCGCTGGTGACGGTGGCTCCTCAGCGAATGGCGGCAGCGCTGGTTCTGCTGGCACGGCGGGCAGCGGCGGCGCGGGTGGAGCAAGCGGCGGCGCAGCGGGCAGCGGCGGCGCGGCGGGCAGCGGCGGCGCGGCGGGCAGCGGCGGCGTGGGTGGTGCAAGCGGCGGCGCGGCGGGCAGCGGCGGCGTGGGTGGCACAAGTGGCAGTGGAGGCACCGGCGGCGGCAGTGGAGGCACCGGCGGCGCGAGCTGCGGCACGACGGATCCGGACTGCGAGTGCGACGGCCCCAACGTCGTCCCGAAGGACGTCGACAAGGATAACCACGGCAGCAAAGACTGCGCGGCGGCGCCGGGTGACGACTGTGACGACAACGACGGGACGTTCTTTCAGAACGCCTGCGGCGGCTGCACCAAGAATATTGGCCCCAAGCCAGGCACGGCCTGCAACGACTGCGGCGAGCTGCAGTGCTCCGGGCTGAACGCCACGACCTGCGTTTCGCCCAACCCTGCGCCAAAGCAGTGCGGCACGGGCGCCAACGTACAGACCTGCATCGGCGGTTCGTGGGTTAACAGCTCGACGTGCAGTGGCTCCAATCCAGCTTGCTACAAGGGGGCATGCGTGGTCTGCACGCCTGGGACGTTCAAGTGCGTGACTTACGCAAACGGCGATACGGCCGTCGTTGCATGTGAGGCTGCCACCCTGTCTTGGGCGTCGTCCAACGCGACTTCTTGTTTGGTGGTCTCCTCACTGACCTGCAACGCAGCCACTGGCACGTGCGTGCAAGCGGCGCTCCAAACCCGTGACACGCAGCTCAGGGTGCCCAAGGCGCTGGGCGCGCTGCCCACCACCCGCCAGCCAGGCCGGTCGGTCGTTGAGGTGCTCGATCTCGCCACGGGCTTCGAGTTCGGCTAGCCCAGCATGCTGCTGATCGGCAGCCGCGCCATCGTCCTCCACTTCCCAGACTTTCGCGCGCCCAAAGATTGGGACTTGATCGCCACGCCGGCTGAGATCGACAGGCTGCGCGAGGTGCTCGAGCCGCTCGAGTTACCAGGCGGCTCGACCAAGCCCACGTTTCGCTACGACGGCGCCATGCTTGAGGTCGCCAGCACGGGGACCTCTGAGTACTGGGCTCATGTGTACGATCTGTTCGCTAACGAGCCGCAGCTAGACGTCCCGCAGCTTGGGCGCTTGCGGGTCGCGCCAGCAGCCTATTTGCTGCTCACCAAGCAGTGCGGGTTGGTGTATCACACGGCGCATTGGCACAAGAACCTAGAGGACCTATATTTCCTCCGGGATCGAATCCCAGTCATCTCCGATCAGATCAGCGCGTTACTGCCGCTGACCCTCGCCGATTCAGCGGATATGTTCGGCGAGCGCCACGCAAAGCAGGTGATCCCGATGAGCTGCCACCCCGGCGCGAAGTCCGTGTACGACGCGCGGGTACACAGGGAGCTGCACCGACGCCTGGCGCTAGGCGAGCGGCCGTGCGTCGATGCCCCGGATGCTTGGCAGTCGTTCCCTAAGGAATCGAAAGACAAGCGTCAGGCTCAGATGCGCTTGCTGCTCGCTGAAGAAGCCATGGTGCTAGCCAGCGAGCGCCTGCGTGAGCTGGGGTTGGTGTCAGCGCGCCAGGCAGAGCACGCGCCCCGAGCAGCAGGGCAGGGGGTGGAGGGAGCGGCCCCACAACACCACCTACCCCAAGAAGCCGAGCTGATCACTTGGGCGCTGCGCATGCTGACCACCGGCTCGCTGCCGCTTGGCTGGCGCTACTTTGGTATCAATCATTTCCGTGAGATACAGCAGCTGATCCCAGCCGGCTGGAGCAAGCGCCTGGGAGAGCTGGCGAGCTCACACCGCGACTACGCGCTGCCCTGCGGCGTCCCTAGCGGCTGCGCCGCGCCGAGGGAGCGAGCGCTGCGCCGCGCCGCGAGCGGCGCGCAGAGCCTCCCAGCGCTGACTGGTCAGGGCTCAGCCTGCGGCGAAGTGGCCTTGTGCGAGGGGAGCGCTGCCCAGAAAGCGCGACCCTAGTTCTATAGCCCGCACGCCAAGGCTTCGCGGCAAGTGGTAGGCTGCCTCTTGCACTGAATTGCGGTCGGACCTCATGACAACTCAACAATCATCTTATCTCGGTGTCCGTGTGGACATGCTCGCCATGCTGCCGGCTCGTCCATTTTCGACCGTCCTGGATGTTGGTTGTGCCTCGGGCGCGACAAGCACCGAGTTGAAGCGCAGTGGAGCGCGCGTGACGGGAATTGAGTACTCGGCGGAGGGTGCTGCCGCCTCGAGCGAAGTGCTGGATGAGGTGCTGCACGGCGACGCGGCGGTCCACCTGAGTGCGCTCGTCGCGCAACGGCGGACATTCGACTTGGCGCTGTGTGGTGATGTCCTAGAGCACCTCCTGGATCCGTGGACCGCGCTCACGCAGATCCGTCAATTGGTGCCCGAAGGATACGTGGTCATCTCGCTGCCCAACGTAGCTCACGTGTCTACGTTCTTCGCGCTGGCGATGGGCCACTGGCCCTATCGAGACCGAGGCATCCACGATCGCACCCACCTCCGTTTTTTCGGACGTCGCGACCTCGCAGAGCTTTACTCCCAGGCGGGCTTTAGCGAAGTGCGTCGGAGGGTGCACCACCGCATTATCGAGCGTCCGCACTGGCTGAACCAGCGCTCTGAGTGGCTGGTGTCACGCATCCCGGTGGTGCGCCGCTTCACCGAGTATCAGTTCGTTTCCTTGCTTCGTTAGTTCCGCAGCGCTACGTCATGTTCTCCCCTCGGCGAGAGCGGGCAAGACCAACCAGCGATGAGACGGAGACGGCCTGTGCGAGCACCCCAGCGCGGGTCCTGCAGGTTAGCTCCCATGACGCTGTGAAGACGGCTACCGCCGCGACCGTCGCGCACGTGACCCGCAGGACCAGCGACGATTGAATGCCCTCCGAAACGAGCCAGGCGGTGGTGCCCGCCGCGAGCGCTGCGGGGAACGGTGAGACGATGGTGGTGAGGAGCTTTAGGGTCGTGACTGGCGCCAGTCGCGGAGTGATCCACGTCAGGGCAAGCATGGACAGGGCGTTGAGCACCGTGATCGCCACGACCAGGCCCAGATATCCAGCGTTTTTATAGCCGAGGAGGCCGATGGGAATCATCAGCAGCAGCTGAGCCCCCGAAACCTGGGTCAGGTACTTTGGGTGCCCTGCGGCAAGAACCATCGCGCCGAGAGCGTTGTTGACGCCCCGCACTAGGACGAAGGGCAAGAGCGCTCGAAACACGGGTGCCGCGGCGGACCACTCCTTACTCGGCGATACCAAAATGAAGAGATCGGAGGACACGATCCAAGCAAGTGAAGTGACGCCCCAGCTCACGGCTGCCAAGACGCTCACGGCACCAATGCAGGCGTCGGCCAGCCGCTCAGGTTCGCGCTGAAGCCGCGATAGGGCAGGGAGCATGATCTCGCCGAGCGGCCGGACGAGGAACAGCACCACGGCGTTCACCATCGCGTAGGACAGGGTGTAGAGCCCAAGCGCTGCTTTGCTTGAGAGCTTAGCGATCATCAGATCATCTAGGTTCAGCAGCGCGTAGTGAATTAGTGAGTTCAGCAGCAAAAAGCGGGTGAAGCGCCAGATCGATGACCATTCAGCCACGTCCAGGCTGAACGACGGTTTCCGTGCGAAAATAAGGCTGAAGAGCGCGTTCAACCAGGGGCCAGCCGCAGTGGCGATGGCCAGCGAGTAGACGTTCCGGGTTAGAAATAGCAGGGTGATGCCCAGAATGCTCGCCAACGCGGTGCCGAGAGAATCCACCAGCAACACCCGGCTCATATCCAGTTGCTGATGAAAGCGGACGACGTGAAGGTTTTTCAAGCCCTGGGCTAGAAATCCCATACTCATGATTCGGAGTAACAGCGTGACCTGCCGCCCGCCGTCGAACGCTGCGCTGAGGAGTGGGGCGACCCCAAACATGATCGCGCACAGCAGCACCCCGCGCAGGGCGCTGAGGGTCCAGGCTGCGTCGATGCTGCGGTCCGTCGCGTCGGGGTTGCGGATCAAGTAGGTTGCGACCGCGGGGTTTGTCAGTATGTCGCTTAAGCCGTAGATCGCTAACGCTAGGCTATACACGCCGTATTCGCTCGGCACGAGCACCCGTGCGCTGATCAGCGTCAGCACTAGCGCCAGGATGTTGACCGGCACTCCGCCTAGGAGCTTAATGACCGCACCACGCGCGACCTGGCGGCCGAGTTGGTCGTTCACGCTCCGCGCCCAGCGTCGAGTTTGTCGAGTGTCGCCTGTAGGGTGCGTGTCCCCGCAGCATAGCTGAACCTGTCTTGAGCACGTTTGCGCACGGCAACGCTCAGGCGCGACCGCTCGATTGGGTCGGCTGCTAGCGCCGCCAGCGCTAGGGAGAGGGCGTCCAAATCGCCAGCTGGCACCGTCACCCCGGCGTCGCCCAGAATGCTCGCCATGTCATTTACGTCGCTGGCCACGATGGCTTTCCCCATCGCCATCGCGTCAAACAGCTTCGCGGGGATCTGCCCAATGGCTCCAGGCTCGTCCCGACTTGGTAACGCGATGATGTCCGGCGCGGCCAGCCACCGCGGGAGCTCATCAAACGCAAAAGGACCAATAGCGCGCACCCTCGCCTGGCCCAACACATCTAACGCCAGGCTCGAGAGCTCGCGGGCGTAGTCGTCGCGATGGTCCAGCCCGGCCAGCATCAACCCCAACTCTCCGTCGGCTCGTGCGACGGCATGCACGAGGTCATCGACTCCTTTATGAGAGCGCGGTGTTCCGATGAACCCGACCCAGCAGCGGTCGCCCATCTGCAGTTCGCGTCTGACTTCAGCTCGGTCGCTCTCGTTCGGCAACAACCAGTCGGTGTCGCGCACGTGGGGCAGGAGGGTTCCTCCAAATCTGTGTTGTAGCCATCGGTTCGAAACGAGTCTGTGCGGATACGCGCGGAGCCCAAGCTCCAGCAGCGCGGTCGTCGCGAGGCTGTTGAACGCCTTTGGATCTGCCAGTTCGACGCCTTGGCGAAGCACACCCCGATGACCATGCGAGCGCTTGAGACCCAGTTCCCAATCGTCGATGTCCAACACCGTATTGTCGCCGCGGGCCCCGGCCAGCCGCGCGAGCCCCAAGCTGGTCGCGAGCGGCTTGGTGACGACAACACGGGAACCCTGTACGAACCCTCTCATCCAGCGCACGGCTCTGGGCCAGTCGATGCTCGAGCCGAGCTGAAAAGCGTGGATCGGGACTTTGGACGTGGTGGCCGGCGGCCAGACCTTCGCGCCCAGCTGTGCGCCGACGATTCGCACGTCATTGTTAGCTGTGACTAGTTCCGCAAGGAGAAGCGTGCGACCAAGACAATTCGTGCTTAGGTCGGGGCAGACGAAGGTGAGTGGGGGTGGTGACGGCATGGATCTATCTCGCGACGGCTACCAAAGCGACGCTGGTTCAGCAGCGACCCGGCGCAGATAATCAGCGTATTCCGGCGGCAGATCAGCGGCCAGCGCCGACACCTGGTCGGCGTTGATGTAGCCAAGGCGATACGTGATCTCTTCGATACAAGCGACCTTCTGCCCCTGCCGTTTTTCGATCGTCCGAACGAACTCTGAGGCTTCGAGCAGCGATTCGTGGGTACCCGTGTCAAGCCATGCAAAACCTCGCCCCAGCTTCTCCACGTGGAGCTGCCCAAGCTCAAGGTACGCCCTATTGATCGCGGTGATCTCAAGCTCGCCACGCGCGGAAGGCTTGATCTCGCGGGCGATGTCCACGACCTGCTCGTCGTAAAAGTACAGACCGGTCACAGCCCAGTTCGAGCGCGGCGCCTTGGGCTTCTCTTCGATGCTCACGGCGCGGCCAGATGCATCAAACTCGACCACTCCGTAGCGTTGTGGATCGCTGACGTGATATCCAAAGACGGTCGCGCCGTTGGTTCGAGCCGTTGCGGCGCGAAGCTGCTCCGTTAGGCCGTGGCCGTAGTACAGGTTATCCCCGAGGATCAGACTGGAAGTGTCGCTACCCACGAAGTCGGCTCCGATAACGAACGCCTGGGCCAGGCCTTCGGGCCTGGGCTGCGCTGCGTAGCTCAACTCGATACCCCATTGGCTGCCGTCACCTAGGAGACGGACGAACTGTGCCTGATCATGGGGCGTGGTGATAATCAACACCTGCCTGATCCCCGCCAACAGTAGCGTAGACAGCGGGTAGTAGATCATGGGCTTGTCGTAGACTGGTAGCAGCTGCTTGCTGACGCTCCTGGTGAGCGGGTGCAGTCGGCTCCCGGAGCCTCCCGCTAAGATGATGCCTTTCACGTCGCTTGCTCCTGGCTGAGGCTAATGAATCGCGTCACCAGCTCTTGCATTGCTGGCTCCCAAGGGCCGATCGTTAATCCCAATTTTTCGGCGGCTAGGCCGCAATCGAGATCCGAGTTGCTCGGGCGCGGCGCCGGCAGAGGGTACTCCTCCGTGGGGATCGCCCTTAGCTCAGGCACGTTGACTCCCGCGTTGGCGGCAGAGCGGAAGATAGCCTGGGCAAACCCGTACCATGTCGTGGGAGGACTGCCCGCCAGGTGATAGGTGCCCCAGGGAATTAACTCGCCAGCGAGCACCCGGCCCCCCAGCTCTGCGATGCAGCGGGCCAGCTGCTCTCCCGGAGTTGGGCGTCCGTGTTGATCGTCCACGATGCGGAGCTCGGGCCGCGCGCTGAGCTTGAGCATGGTCTTGACGAAGCTTGGACCCCGCCGGCTGAAGACCCACGAGCTCCTGAGGATCAGGTGATCCTGTGTCGCTGCTCGCAGGTAGCGCTCCCCTTCAGCCTTGGTCCTGCCGTAGGCTCCGAGTGGTGCCACCGAATCAGCTTCCGTATAGGGGGTGGCTTTGCGACCATCAAACACATAGTCGGTAGAAATATGGACCACGGGGAAGCCATGCTTAGCCGAAGCTTCACCCAACTCTTTCACCGCAGCAGCATTCACCGCGTACGCCGCCTGCTCATCCGCCTCTGCGGCGTCGACCGCAGTGTAGGCCGCGGCGTTAACCACAAGACCCCAGCCCCGCGCGAGCTCGTGAGCCAGGCGACTAGCGTCGGTAACATCCAACTCCGCGCGTGTGAGTCCCACGATCTGGGTCCCCTCGGGCCAGCCAGCTGTCAGCAGGGCGTGCCCTACTCCGCCGCCTGCTCCGAGCACGAGTACTCGCGCGCTCATTCGGGCTTGCCCAGGCCGATTCGTGGCGCGCCGTGGCGTTCTAAGACCGGCCGCCACCAGTCTTCCCGCTGCAAGTACCAATCCACCGTGCTGCGTAGCCCCGCCTCGAAGTCGTGGGCTGGGTGCCAGTCTAGGGTCGCAGCGAGCTTGCTGGCGTCGATCGCGTAGCGCAGGTCGTGTCCGGGGCGATCCTGAACGAACTGGATCAGCTCTCGTCTCGGACCCTTTCCGCTCGGTAATTTATCGTCCAAGATATCGCAGATGGCGGAGACGACCTCAAGGTTAGAGCGCTCGCTGTTCCCCCCGATGTTGTAGCTTTCACCTACTTGGCCTTGTGTGAATATCCGCCACAGCGCGTGTGCATGATCTTCCACATGTAGCCAATCGCGCACGTTCTCTCCACGCCCATAGACGGGCAGCGGTCGTCGCGCGTGGGCCTTCAAGATCATCAGTGGGATCAGCTTCTCGGGGAACTGATAGGGGCCGTAGTTGTTGGAACAATTGCTCAAAACCACGGGGAGTTTGAAGGTGCGCTGCCAGGCGCGTGCCAAGTGGTCTGCGGCTGCCTTGCTGGCGCTGTAGGGCGAGCTCGGGTCGTAGGCGTGTGTCTCTGCGAACCCTGGGCTGTCGAACGGGAGCGATCCAAAGACCTCGTCTGTGGACACGTGGTGAAAGCGGAACCCGGACGGCGCTGCGCCGCTTTGCACGTAGCCGAGGCAGGCTTGGAGCAGTACGAACGTGCCAAACACGTTGGTCTGAATGAAGTCAGCGGGCGCGTCGATTGAGCGATCAACGTGAGACTCTGCCGCCAAGTGAATCAGCCCGTCTGGCTTGTGCTCGCGCAGGATGCGTTCGATCTGAGCGGCGTCACAAATATCGATCTGTTCGAAGTGGTAGCGCGCCGACTCCGCCGCCCCTTCGACAGAAGTGGTCGTGGCCGCGTAGGTCAGCTTGTCGATGTTGACAACTTCGACGTCGGTTTCGCGCAGCACCAGCCGAACCAACGCCGATCCGATGAAGCCGCAGCCCCCGGTGATTACGACCTTCACGACGTTTCCTTGAGGTATTGGAAGTGCTTCGGGAGGTCACGGAGTCGGGGGTGCTGCGTGTCGCGCTGCGAGACGATGATGTCCGACGCCGGGAACGGCCAGTTGATGCCGAGATCGGGATCATCCCAAGCCAAACCCCGCTCCGAGCCGGGGTCGTAGTAGGCGCTGACCTTGTATTGAACTTCTGTGTCGGCGCACAGCGTGCAGTAAGCGTGGGCGAACCCGACCGGGACGTAGATCTGTTGCCAGTTGTCCTCGCTGATCGGGATGGCCAAATGCTGGCCAAATGCCGGAGAGCCGTGGCGTAGATCAACGATCACGTCGAGGATCGCACCTCGGCTCACCCGAAGCAACTTGGCTTGGGCACTGGCACCCACCTGAAAATGTAGGCCCCGCAGGGTACCCGGTAGCGGGGAACGGGCGTGGTTGTCCTGAACCCACGGCAGCCGTACGCCGGCTTCGTGGAGCACAGAATCTCGGAAAGTTTCCGAGAAAAAGCCTCGATGGTCGCCGTGGCGTACAGGCTTGATCAGCCTCGCGTCGGGCAAGCTAAGGGGTTCCACTTCCACGGGGCTAGTCCTAGCAAACTCCACGCCTGGTGCACACGAGTCGGATTTTGCTCCGAGGAGGTTTCCTGAACCGCTACCCGGCCCTACCACGCGGTGTAACGCCGAATCGCCAACTCGCGCCGTCGGGGCTCACCCAAGGTGGGCAGCCTTGGGCGCTGATTCGTGCCCAGCCGCCGTAGCCCAGACAGCGCCAGCTGCGCGGCGCGGGCGGTGGCTGGGTGCTTTGCCTGGGCGGCGTAGGCACCTTGCTCGTACAGGTCGGTCACCAGCTGCCAGAAGCGCGTCGGGGCCTGGCTCAAGTGCGCCAGCGCAGCAGGCCGATCGCGGGACCACCAGGCCTCACCGGCGACGCCGAGGTGGGCGTTCACCACGACCTCGCAGCCGTTTAGCCGCGCCTCGACGGGCATACGCCCGGCGGGTTCGAGTCCTCGCGGAAGATAAACCAGGCGCTGGCTAGTTCGAAACGCGCTCAGCACCTCAGCAGGCGGTAGGTCCTTGAGCAGGCGCGGCGTCCAGCCTCGGGCCCTGGCGTAGCTGGCGGCCTCAGCCGTGCCCTTGATCACGCTCGGTGAGCCGAGCACGCAAGCCCCGCTCCGCGGTTGCGCCAGCGCGCGCTCGGTCAGGCCCGAAAAGAACGCGCGGTTGAACAGCGAGCAGCCCAGGACCGCGGTGCGTTCCGTGGGGTAATGAAAGAACGGGTTGGCGGCGTAGTGCTCTCGCTGAAGCTCGGTCAAAAAAATCACCCCCCGCGCGGCGTCAAACACGCGGCGCAGATGTGGGTGAGGGCACCAGCAGCGCTGCCACAAGCGGTGCGCCGGGTCGAGGGCGACGGGGAAGTTGCCGTTCAGCGAGCAGATGCGCAGATCGTGCTCAAATAGCACGTGCCGTCCGCTGTCTGCGATGGCGCTCAGCGCCGCCGGGGTCGCGCGCTGGCTGTTGCCCAGCAGGATCAGATCGTGCTGGCTGAGGACAGCTGGCTGAAAGTCGGAGAAGCGCAGCCGGGTGAGGGGGTAGGGGCAGGCCTCGACCGCGGCGTCATCCGTCAGCTCTGCCCCGCCCGGGTGCTTGATCTCGCGCGAGCGGCCTACGTCGCTGAACTGATCCGCCAAGAACAGCACGCGCAGCTGGCTAGCGTGGCTCATTGACCGCCATCGTCAAATCCGTGAGGATTTTGTGAATGCCAGCGCCAAGCGTGCTCGATGATCGCGTTCAGATCATATTGGGGCTGCCAGCCGAGGCGCCTGCGGGCTTCGGCGGAGCCCGCCACCAGCGTCGCCGGATCTCCAGGGCGCCGCGGGCCCACGTCAAACGGGATGGGGTGCCCCGTGACGCGCCGCGCGGTCTCGATCACCTCGAGCACCGAGAAGCCGGCTCCGTTGCCCAGGTTCAACGCGAAGCTGCCGCGCTCAAGCTGTCGCAGCGCCGCGACATGTGCGTCCGCTAAGTCCAGCACGTGGACGTAGTCGCGCACACACGTGCCGTCGGGGGTGGGGTAGTCGCGACCGAACACCGTCACGCGCTGGCGCTGGCCGAGGGCGACCTGGAGCACGATGGGGATCAGGTGGGTCTCTGGGGTGTGGTCTTCTCCGCTGCTGCCGTCGGGTGCGGCGCCGGCCGCGTTGAAGTAGCGCAAGCACGCCGAGCGCATGCCGTGGATGCGCTCGGCCCAGGCGAGCGCGCGCTCGATCAGGTACTTGGACTCGCCGTACGGGCTGCCAGGTTCGATGGCGGCGGACTCGTCGATCGGCTCGCTGCCAGCGCCACCGAACAGGTTGGCGGTGGACGACAGCACGAAGCGCGTCGTCCCGTGCTCGGTGGCGTACTCGATCAAGTTCAGCGCGGCTGTCAGGTTGTCACGCAGGTACTCGTACGGTCGCTGCATCGACTCGCCGACCAATGAGCGCGCGGCGAAGTGCAAGATCGAGCTAAAATCACGCCCTGCCAGCGCTGCGTACACTGCCCCGCGATCTCTCAGATCGACGCGGAGCAGCTCGACGCCGTGCGGAACTGCTTCAGGGTGCCCGCTGCTGAGGTCGTCGATGACCACCACCTGGGCGCCGGACTCATGCAGGCGCCGAACGCTGTGGCTGCCGACGTAGCCGGCGCCGCCTGTGACCAGGACTTGCGCGCTGGCGCTGGCGTGAACAGGCGGAGCAGCGCTCATGCGCTCGCTCGGGTGCCGCGGTCGGGGAGCTGATACATCGCTTGGCGATTAGAACGCGTTGAAGCCAGTGAGCGCCTTGCCCAAGACTAAGGTGTGGACCTCGTGGGTGCCCTCGTAGGTGTACACGCTCTCCAGGTTCAGCATGTGGCGGATGGCTGGGTATTCGAGCAAGATGCCATTGCCACCGAGAATAGCGCGACATTTCCGCGCGATATCTAGGGAGACGCCGACGTTGTTACGTTTGCACAGGCTGACTTGCACGGGGCTGATCCCACCCCCGTCCTTCATGCGGCCGTAGTGTAAGGCTAGGATGTCGCCCTTGACGATCTCCGTCGCCATGTCGGCGAACTGCGCCTGGATCAGCTGCTTGCTGGCGATGGGGATGTCGAACTGCTTGCGGTTGAGCGCGTAGTCGATGGTCGACTCAAGGCAGGCCTTGGCGGCGCCTAGGGCGCCCCAAGCGATCCCAAAGCGTGCTTGGGTTAGGCAGCCGAGCGGCGCGCCGAGGCCCTGCTTGCCTGGCAACATGTTGGCGCTCGGTACGCGGCACTCGTCCAGCACGATCTCGCCAGTCACGCTGGAGCGCAGGCTCATTTTACCGTGGATGGTCGGCGTCTCGAAGCCTCGCGTCCCGCGCTCCACGATGAAGCCGCGGATCGACGTGGCGTCGCCGCCGTCCACCTTGGCCCAGACCACCGCGACGTCGGCGATGGGCGAGTTGGTGATCCACATCTTGGTGCCGCTCAGCACGTAGTGATCGCCGTCTTTGCGCGCCCGCGTGGTCATTGAGCTCGGGTCGGAGCCGCTGTCTGGCTCGGTGAGCCCGAAGCAGCCGATCAGCTTGCCCGCTGCCATTTCCGGGAGGAATTTTTTCTTCTGGTCTTCGCTGCCGTAGGCGGCGATGGAGTGCATGGCTAGGCTGCCCTGGACGCTGACGAAGCTGCGCAGGCCGCTGTCGCCGTACTCCAGCTCTTGCAAGATCAGCCCATACTGAACCGCGGTCATGCCGGCGCAGCCGTAGCCCTGGATGCTGGCGCCGAGCAGCCCCATCTCGGCGAACTCCCCGATCAGCTCTTTGGGGAACTCTTCTTTTTCGAACAGCTCGCCGGCGCGCGGCAGGTAGCGCTCCCGCACCAGGCGGCGCACCGCGCCACGGATCATGCGCTCCTCTTCTGTCAAATGACTGTCGAGACCAGAGAGAGCATCTAGGGTTAACGGATCACTCATCTGCCGGGGCTTATCAAAGCTTCGGAAACTGGGCCAGGACTGAGCGCTCGGGTTAGTGCGGCTAGACGGCTATGGCGTGGTCTAGAGCACTGATTTGCGTGGTCGCAGGCGCGGCGAGCGTGCTGAGCACCAGCTGTCCGGCGGAGCGTGGAGCCGAGCGAGGGGCGGATTTGGGCGCAGGCTTGGCCAGTCCCGCGCCTGTGCCACCGCCTGCGGGCCAGGGCGAGGCGCTGAGCGGCCCCCCTCAGCAGCCGCCCCGAGGGCCGGCGGGGGCCGACGCCAACGCGGCTCAAGCTAAGCAGCTAGCCGCAGCGGACGCGCCGATCGCAGAGCTAGACGAGGCTACGACCCTAGAGCTCGCAGATCCGGACGCTGATCCCGAGACTGAGCTCGCCGCGCTGCCTTTGCCTACGGCAGACACCGAGCCCGAGGAGGTCGGCGACGCGGAGCCGGTGGTCGCCCACCCGTATCAGCCGGATTTTGGGGTGGACCCAGCGCGCGCGCTGACCGCCACCCGGAAACAGACCTACGTGTTCGAGCAGCCGAGCTGGCGCTCGACCAAGCTCGGCTACTTGCGCGTCGGCGCGGTGGTCAAGCGCAGCGCAGAGCCGGCGCGCGTTGGCAAGGACTGCCGCGGAGGCTGGTATCAGGTCGAGCCCCAGGGCTATGTGTGCGCGGGCAACACGGCGTCGTTAGACATCACCGACCCGGTCGCCGTCGCCGCGCGGCAGATGCCCGACCGCAGCGAAGGGCTCCCATACGCCTACGGCATCTCGCTTTACCCCACGGCACCATTCTACACCAAGCTGCCGACGCCCACCGAGCAGGCGCGGGTGGAGCCGGGCTTAGCCAAGCTGAGCCGTAAGGCCGCTCAATGGGACGCAGAGATCTTCGGAGACATCCCGGGGTTCTTGGAAGGTAACCAGCAAGCCCCCACGCTGACCGGGCGCAGCCGCGGCGCTGGCAGCGTGTACAGCGGGCGCGCGCTGCCCAAGAGCGGCTTCGCCTTCTTGCGCCTGTTCGAGGCTGGGGGGCGTCGCTTTGGGCTGTCCACTGACATGGCGATCATGCCGCTCGATCGCGTGAAGCTGGTCCGGCGCAGCAAGTTCCGCGGCGTCGCGTTAGAAGGCGCCGGGCTGCCCGTCGCCTTCAATCGCGCCAAGGTCGCGGCGCTGTTCTCGGGTGACCCCCAGACCGGCCTCAAGCAAGAGCGGCTGCTCAACTACCGCGAGGCGGTCAGGCTCAGCGGCCAGACCAAGACCCTCGGCGGGACGCGCTACCGCGAGACCCGCGAGGGCTTGTGGCTCCGCGATGAGGCGCTCACCGTGATCGGCCCGATGCGCAAGGCGCCAGGTTGGGCGGTGCCTGGTCGAACTTGGCTTGATATTTCCATCTTGAAACAATCGCTGGTGGCCTATGTCGGGACCCAGGCGGTGTACGCGACGCTGGTCTCAACCGGCGCCGACGGCCTCGGCGACCCAAAAGAGACCCACTCGACGGTGCGGGGGCAGTTCCTGATCCACACCAAGCACGTCAGCGTCACCATGAGCGGTGACGAAGCAGGTGATGAGTTTGACCTGCGCGACGTGCCCTACGTGCAGTACTTTACTGAGGGCTACGCGATCCACGCGGCCTACTGGCACGACTCGTTCGGCACGCCACGCAGCCACGGCTGCATCAACCTGGCGCCCGAGGACGCGCGCTGGCTGTTCCAGTGGACCGACCCGCCGGTCGCGCCCAAATGGCACGGCGCGATGAGCTTGCGTGACGGCACGCTGGTGCACATTCACCCTTGACGGCTTCGCCGCCCTAGCCGCCTCCGTCGCCTTCGCCGCCCGCTAGTGAGCGAGGCTGAGCGTCTGATGCCACTCTTGCAGGCTGAACTTACGGTCTAACCCCAAGCGATCCGCGAGGATTTTGAGTGGCTCGAGCGTGCGGCCATCGCCCAGCACGAGCGCGGTGCGCTGAGGCCCCGCCGCGGCTTCGGCGGACAGCGCCAGCGCTTGATCGACCCACTGCCCGCCGAACTCAGCCCGCACCACCTCGCCCACGTGACAGCCGACCAGGCCGCACGCGCGCCGGGTCGCGTCATCTCGCACGCTCGCGGCGCGCGCTGGAGCCAGCAGCTCGAGGTAGCGATCGAGCCGCGCGAAATCGGCGTAGCTGCCGTCCAGCGCGCCGACCCCGAGGCGCTCCAGGTAGCTCGAGATGAGCGACGCCTTGAGCGCCGACCCCAGGCCTTGGGCTTCGGCCGCGCTGGGCCAGTCGCCAGCCCACGGCGTCGCCGGCAGCACAGCGATGGGGACCCGCCGCTCCCACTCACTTGAAATTTCAGGTGGAAAAGCCGAGCGCAGCGCCAGGGTCAGATCGTGGCTTGACCCTCCGAGCAGCCGCGCCTGGATCAGGCGCAGCGGCTCCCAGGTCCCGGCTCTGGCGAGGACCCGCGCGTGGACCGCGTCACCTAGCGAGCCGGTCCAGCGCCCCGCGTGGACTTGCCGCAGCACCTCGCCGAGGTAGCTGCCCAGGGTGAGCGTCAGGGCCCAGTGGTCTGTGCTCAGATCGGGTCGGGGCTGCGTGCCGTAGCTGGCGAGCAGCGCCGCCTCGAGCTGCCGAATAGACCGCAGGGAAAGGTCGAAGGGGGCGAAGTTGCGGAAACAAGGCGCGGTGTTCAGGTAGCCCGCGCTGAGCGCCGCCAGCACCTGGAGTTCGGTGCGCTGGTTGGCGGTCGCGCGTTCGATGTGCCGCTGGGCATGTCGCTCGAGCTCACACAAGCCGCTTGAGCCGCCGCCTGCCAGGTGTCGTTCGACGTCGTCCCAGATCGGGTCAGCGGCCTCGGCTGGCGGCGCAGCACCGGGCAGCGCCTGTTGTAAATCGACGCCGAGCGCGACTAGCCGCTCGCTGAGCGCGTCGGCTTCCACATGGTCTAGGTCGAGGACGCGACACCAAGCTCGCTGTGCGTCGTGCAGGTGTCCGAGCCGTGCCGCCGCCAGCGCCAGCGCAGCGCTGGCGTCGACGGAGTCTGCGTCCACGCCGAGCGCCCGCTGGGCGACGGCGATGGCCTTGTCTGGTTCGCCGACGCCGGCTTGAACACACGCTCGCAGCGCCAAGACTAGCCCCGTGTATGGGTTGCCTCGAGTGCTCAGCGGAGCCAGGGCGTCGCTGGCCCGGGTGAGCAGCTCGGGATCAGCGGTCCGGCGCTCCAGACGCACCAGCGACCAAGCCAACGCGACGCGCGCGCCAGCCGCGCTCGGATCATCTGAAGTGGCGCGTGCAGCTTGAGCAAGCGCTTCCTCGGGGTTCCCGAGTTCGAGCAGCAGCCGGGCGACGGCGCCGCGTAGCTCGGGTTCGAGCAGCGGCGTGGCGCCGAGGGCGCTGAGCGCCTCTCGCGCGCTGGGGAGGGCACCAGTGGCTACCAGGGCGCGGCAACGCATCAGCTGTAAGGTGGGGCTCGCGCTGCGGGCTTCGACCGCGTCGACCACGCGCTGGGCGTCTCCTGCGTCGAGCCAGCTCGCTAGCTCAAACAGGCTTGGCCCCAGCGCTGGAGGCGGGACGCTGCGAACGCGCGCTGGTTCTGCGTCCGGCCAGCTCACCGCGCCACGCGCCCCACGAGCGCTCCCACCGGCATCGACAGGGGCCGAAGGACGGCGCTGCTCGACTACGGTCTCTGAAGGCTCTGCTGAGTAAAGGCCGGCGTGTGGCGGCAGCTGGCTCTTGCTCTGAGTGGGGTCATAGCTGGGCCGAGCAGCGGCCGTGGGGTCGCGGCCTGATGCGCTGGGGGCGAGCGGCGGGCGCACGGGAGCGTCGGCGTCCAGCTTTGGCGGCGGTGGCTCCTCGCGAGGGCTCTCCATCAGCCACCCTGGCTCACTTGCTGGGAAAGCAGGCCCCTGCGCCGCGGGCGCAGCCTGGTCTGGGGCGGCTGACTCGCGGCCGACGCTGAGGTCATCGACGATGGGGTTGGAGTCGATGTCGGGTTCGTCGGCGCCGAGCGCCGTGGACGACTCCTCAGGTGGGACCACCGTAGCGCTGGCCAGCGCGTGGTGAGCGTGTTCTGACGGTTGCTGGTCAGGGGCGTGGCTCCTGCGTGCTTGCTTAGCCGCGCGAAGTTTTCGCGCGGTGCCGAACTCGGCCAGCTCACCTGAGTGCGCCGCGTCGAGCATGGCCTGGGCCTCGGGAAAGCTCTCGACCTCGCGCAGGACCTCGACCAGCCGCTGGACTACGCCGTCAATATCCAGGCGTCCGCGCAGAAACAGCAGCCGAGTCGCCAGGTAGCTCACGGCGTGGCGAAATAGCGCCACGTCGTCTAGCGTCGCTAGCAGCGCTGCCGCTTGGTCGAGGTCCCTAGCGTCTAGGTGCTCGTCGATTTCGCGGAGCTTTGGTTGGTCGAGTGGTCCGAACGCCCCCATGCAGGCCCCAGCGTATCACTCTTTCGCCGGGGCGACAGCGCCCGTCGCTGATGCCGCGGGGGTTGCGCTGTCTTGTGCGCTCGGGAAGTCGACCGCGCAGCGGAAGCCGTAGCCGTGGGATCGCATCTCGGGCGGAGACGCATAACGGAAGGACGGCCGCAACCAGCTCTTGTAGCTGCCGTTCCAAGCGCCGCCGCGGATCACGCGTTTATCGCCGGTTTTCGGACCGTGCGGGTCAACCTGTGCCGCGGCAGTGTAGGGGCCCTGATAGTCGGCCACCCACTCCCAGACGTTGCCCACCACGTCGTAGGGGCCAAAGTGAGACTTGCCAGCGGGGTACTTGCCGACGGGCGCCGTGGTGGGGAAGCCATCATCTGCGTCGTACAGCGGGGTCAACTCTTCACCGTTCTTTAGCCCCCATTTCACGCACTCGGTGCCGCAGGCGTTGAGGTGCTTCTCCGTTGGGTCCTCGTCGCCCCAGGGGTACACGCGGCCGTCGGGGCCGCGGGTGGCGTACTCCCATTCAGCTTCCGTAGGGAGACGTTTGCCGTTGGCCGCGCAGAAGGTGTCGGCCATCTTCCAGGTCACGCAGTTGATGGGGTGATCGCCGCGGCCCTCGACGTCGTTGATGTTGCAGAGCGGGCTGTAGACCTTGCGCTGCTGCATAGTGATCCCCTCCCACTCCACGTCCTTGGGCGCGCGGCGGCACTTGCCGCTGTCAGAGCAGGCTTTGTATTCTGCTGTGGTCACCTCATACAGATCCATGCAGAACGACTCGAGCTTGACGTTGTGCGACGGCTTCTCGTTGTCCATCGCGTCTGCGGCGTCCGAACCCATGAAGAACTGCCCGGCAGGGATCTTCACGCTGCGATCTGGGCAGACAAACGGCGGCGCGGCGCTAGCAGCGGCGCTGGGCGCCGCGACCTCCGCCGAAGCAGCCGGCGGCGCTGGATCGCCTCGCGTGGCCATCAAGCCGCCGACGCCGATCGCCGCCACGACGAACACCCCCACCCCCGCGAACACGAGCCCTTTTCCGCCTGGTTTAGCTTGTTGGGGATCGAAGGTGGCCGGGTTGGCTGTGGTTGGGGAGCCCGCGGTGATGTGGGTTGGGACGCTGCTGGCGAGCACCGTGGCGCCGCTGGCGAACGAGGGCGCAGGGGCTGGGTTCGAGACCGCCGCTGGGGCCGTGAAGCCCGTGGCGATAGCTAGCGCGGAAATGAACTGACCGGCGCTCGGGTAGCGCTCGGCTGGCACCACGTGCAGCGCCTTTTGGAACACCGCCTCGACGGCGTCGCTGACTTGAAGCCCGTACGAGCGCGGCGTCGGGCGCACTTGGGGGTTCGCCGAGCTGAAAGCCAGCTGGATCAGATCGCCGCCATCTAGGGCTGGCCTGCCGATCAACATTTCAACCGCGACCAACGCCAAGGCGTAGACGTCGGTCCACGGGCCCGTTGCCCCGTGGGCGCGTGAGAACTGCTCGGGCGCGCCGTAAGACGGCGTAAAGCTCGTGATGTTGGTCCCCGTCTTGGCGAGCGCCGCCTGCAGATGGGTGTTGTCGCTCATCATCTTGGCGACGCCGAAATCAAGGACCTTGACGGTGGCGCTGCCCGCGTGGGGGTCGCCGTTGACGAACAGGTTGGCGGGCTTGATGTCACGGTGCGCGATGCCGCGGCCGTGCGCCACGTCGAGGGCCATGGCCGCGGGCTCCAGCACGCGATACACTTCGCTCAGTGACCACGGCTGCGCGTGGCTGGCTTGTTCCTGTTCCAGGATGGCGTCCAGCGGCCGCCCCTCGAGCCACTCCAGCACCATATACGGCATCCATTGCCCCGCGGAACTGGTGTAGGTCCCTACGTCGCGAGCCTGGACGATGTTGGCGGTTTGGCTAGACAGCTCAGTGAGCAGCGCGCCCTCGTTGATGAAGTCTTGCATCAAGCCCTCGCGCTGCTCTGCTGGCGCGGATGACAGGCCGTTGAAGAACTTGATGGCTACGGGCTTGTTCCAGATGGTGTGGATCGCGCGGTAGACGACGGCGAAACCGCCCTCGCCTACTAGCCGCTCCACGCGGTACTTCTCGGCGATCAGCTCGCCGGCGAGGTTGAGAGGGTCGCGATCAGACATGGGTCATTCGTCGAGGCGTGCGTGGGGGAGGGTGGAGGGACTAGCGCTCGCAGCTCGCCATTCGGCAGGCCGCGACGGCCAAAGCGCCGCGCCAGCCGCCAGCTTACGACGATCGACGCGGTCCTCCCTAGTTAAGCGGATGGGGCGCGCAGGCCGCTGCTGACCTGCGCGCCGCAGATCGGCTAGATTTGCTAAGGTTTTCCGTAGTTTTTTTGGGTAGATCGTGGCTGCATGCTAGTTGGCTGACTGGCTGACAGCGGCTCCGAGGAGCGCGCCACGCTCGGCCAAGTCAGCGAGCACCCGTGAGGTGCCTTCGAGCACCGGCTGGGTTAGCTGGACACCTAAGACTTCGCAACCAGTCAGCAAGGCTCGCTGCAGCGAATCGCCGCTCAGCAGGCGTTGGAGGATGCTGGCGGCCAGCGGCGTCAGCTCAAGATACCGTACGTCGTGCTCTGGGCTGCGGTACACCAGCAGCGAGACCGCCTCGCGCGCTGGTGGGTCCAGGTTCTCTTCGGACTCGCTCAGGCGGTGGACGGCGTGGGCGTAGTGCACCAGGCGCACGGCCTCGATGAAGCGCACTGGGGCGTCTAGCTCCAGCTCGCCGCACTCGGCGTCTGGCGGCAGGCTCTGCTCCGACGCGATCTCGATGCGCAGGGCCTCGTGACGGGCGAGCTCTGCGAGATACGCGGGGACGCTCGGATCGCGCTGCCAGCGCGGCTCGCAAAAGTCCAAGAACTCGCGGGTTACGTCGCGCAGGTAGTGGGTGCGCGGCCCCTGCTCAGCGAGCCAGGTCGCCAGCTCTCGGGCGAACACCTCGCGTCCTAGGCGCGCCACGGCGCGGGGCATCGCCAGCTCGATTGCGTCCTTGATGTTGCCTCGGACCAGCGCGCGATAGATGCCTAGCCGCGCCGCGCCTGCCTCCAAAATCGCGCGCTGATCCTCGGGGTGTACCCCGGCGCGGGCCAGCCAGGCCACCACGGCCACCGGGTCTTCCAGATCGATCTCTGGGCCTAAGCTGAGGCTCGCGTAGGCCTGCTCTAGCGACCGAGCGCGCTCAGTCTCAGCGTCGGCTTGTGGGCTCAGCTGTGCGGCTGGTCGAGGAGGGTCACTCACGGCTTGGTCCCCGTCGCCTGACGCTCCCCGCCGGGGTGGCGGGCAGCTGATGGTTGGCCAGATGGTCGCTGGGCAGATGGTCGCTGGGCAGATGGTCGCTGGGCAGATTGCCACGCGGTAATAGAGCTGGCGTAGACGTCCTGCAGTAGCTTCACCTCTGCGAGCAGCGTGTCCAGCTCTGGCACGTTGTTATCGCGCTCCAGTAAGACCGGCCTAGGCCCGCTGCGCTCCAGCGTCCAGCGCAAGAGGTCGAAGACCGGGTCACACACCTCGGCGCCGTGGGTGTCGAGGAGCAGCCCGCTGTCTAGCTCGGTGTGGCCAGCCACGTGGAGCTGGATCACCCGATCTAGCGGCAGCTCGCTGATGAACTGATAAGCATCGAACGCATGGTTCCGCGCGTTAACGTAGACGTTGTTCACGTCGAGTAAGAGCCAGCAGCCGCTCCGCTCCAAGACGCGGTTGATGAACTCTGTCTCGGGCAGTTCAGCTCTTCCGGGGTGCGCGTACCAGCTGATGTTCTCGAACGCCATCGGCACCCCCAGCGCGTCCTGCACCGCACACAAGCGATCCGCCGTGCGGTCGGCAGTAGCGGTTGAGAAGCGCAGCGGCAGCAGATCGTGCAGCACAACAGGCCCCGCGGTGCTGAGGCACAGGTGGTCTGAGTGCCAGGGCGACCCCATGCGCTGGATCTCCGCCTTCAGCTCCGCGAGGTACTCGGCTGGAGGCGGATCCACGGCGCCTAAGCTCATGGTCAAGCCGTGGGTGACCAGCGGATAGCGCTCGCGCACCTGGCTGAGCGCCCACGGAAAGTAGCCTCCGCGCCGCATGTGGTTCTCAGGCGAGACCTCCCAAAACGCGACGTCCAGCCGAGGGCGCGCCAGGACGTCCTCTAAGAACTCCCAGCGCAGCCCAAGTCCGATCCCGAGCCGCTCGCGGTGCCCGGGCACATCGTACACTGCGTTTGGCGACGCGAGGCTCGGCATGCGGACAGTCTACGCGCCACGCGCCGCTGGGTTCGAGCTTGGGCTAAAATCAGCGGGCTGGGCTGGCTACTTGATGGGTGGTGGCTCGTAGATGCGGCGCACGTCGGCGCCGCCGGCGAAGGCGTAGGAGCCGGCGCCGCCGTAGCCGTAGGCGGTGATGCCGAAGGGCACGTCACCGGACAGCTTGTGAGCCCCCGCGGCGAGCGGGCACACCCGCGACTCGTAGGCGACGCCGTCGATGGTGCCTGCTGGTTCAACGGTGCAGCTCGGCGCGTTGCCATCGATGGTGACGACGCCCGATGTGGGCACCGAGAGCACGACGTAGTTCTTGACCCACGAGGGCGGCGTCAAGAACACATATTCCGTGCGGTATTGATCGACGGGCGGGAACACGGTGAGCGACGGATCGCCGAGCGACGGACCATCAACGCGCCCTTGGCTGATCAGGAGCTGAGCCACCATGATCGGCGCGCTCGACTCGATGATCGCGTTGTCTTGGGCCCAAGTGGTCACGACGTCGCCTGGGTTCAGCGTAAAGTTGTCGTAGGGCGGCGCGAGGTTGGTGGTCACCTGCGCCGTCTCTGCCACCCCCAAAAAGCGCAACACGTCAGGCTCACGGAAGCTACTTGTCGAGCGGATGGGGCTGCGCGTGATCACGTATTTGCTGCCGAGCGATTCCACGGGGAACATTTGTTCCTCCAGGTGGTCGAGGCAGCAGCTGTCTTTCTTCTCTTCCCAGCCGGGGTAGCTCGGGACCTCAAAGCTGCCAGGCACGCTGGTGCTCTCAACCCCGCTGAACACCGCGACCGGCTTGTCTGACTGCACCACGCTGCCGGTTAGATCCGCGAGGGTCTTGGGGTCGTCGCTGAGCTGGCCGTCCTCTGTCTCGAGGTTCAGCACATCGAAGGGCCCCATGGTGATCTCAATCAAGCCACCAGCCGCCGTCGCCGCCACCGGGCCAGGGGTGCCAGGCGCTGTGCCGCGCACCTTCCAGCTGGGCTTGACGGTGACGTGGGTGTTCTCTGCGGTGCCGATCACGGTCACGTAGGAGCGATCGACCTTGAAGGGCGTGATGCGGACCGGGTGCCCCGCTCCCCAGCCGATGATGCGATAGACCTTGCCGAGCGCGCTGGTCGGGAGCAGCAAAGAGGCGTCGTTTGAGTACTGGTTGGTGAAGACGTTGTACTGGTAGACGACGATGGGCGAGCTCGCGCGGATACGGAAGGCTCGCGACGAGAAGCAGGTGCCAGGGGCGTCGTAGTCGTTCGGCTTTGCGCCGCAGTCGATCTCGCGCGCCGGCAACACCACGGTGCGCAGATCGCCGGCGGGCACCGAGACCTGCGAGATGTTCTGCAGCTGAATGGGCTGGCCAGGCTGGGCTAGGTTGGCGTCGATGGTGACGTTCGCCGTGCCCTCGCCAGCGTTGGAGAGCACGAATCCCCACGGAGCACTCGCGGGATCGTTCAAGCCGTCTTGCTGATCGAGATCCACCCCCCAGAACTCGCAGCCGACGTTGGAGGGCTGATCTTCGGCGATGTCGCAGGCAGTGCCGCAGCGGCCGTTTCCGCACAGCATCCCGTTCTGGGTGTCGCACACCTCGACCACCTCGTCGGTGTTTGAGCCGTCGACGGCGCAGCGATGCACCTCGTTGCCCACGCACACTGTTTCCGTGGGGGCACACAGGGTGCAGCCGATGTCGGGCGTGCAGGCGTGTTCGCAGGCTATCAGGTCCTGCGGTACGCCGTCCTCGCAGGGCTGATAGCTGTTGCCGACGCAGCCCTCGCAGAACAAGCCACCGTCGGGGCCGGCCTTGCCGCCGCTCCCGCCATTGCCCGCACGCACCGTGCTCGAGTCGCCGTCTGCCGAGCAGGAAAACGCCAGAAAAAGACAGCCTACCAGCGCGAGGAAGCCACGGATCATGAGGCATCCTAACGGTCGTTTGACCGACTGAGCAACAGAAGTATAGTTCCGTCCGGTGCCTGGGTAGTGCCAGCATGGTGCAGCACCGGAGATACTCCCGCCCGAGGCGGCAGGGACACAGCACAAGTGCCCGCTGCGGAGCCTGGCGCATCGCGCTCAGGGTTTGGGGGTGGTTCGCCCCGGAACAAATCCGCGCGGAGCCATCTCGGCGAGCGGCGCTGAGCAGCACAAACAGCCGCGCCGCCTCGGCGTGGCCGGGCGGCGGGCTGTGTCCCTAGCGCTGTGAGGCTGCTAGCGCTGTGAGGCTGCTAGCGCTGTGAGGCTGCTAGCGCTGTGAGGCTGCTAG
>CAZKDY010000006.1:0-6093 GCA_964551615.1 uncultured Polyangiaceae bacterium | reverse complement strand
CGAGCTGGTGTAGGCCTAAGATGCGGCCATGAGCGCAGCCGTCGGTGCTGTAGCGGCCTCGGCGACGTGCCACTTAGCCACAGGTGCCCGCGCCGCAGCCACCACCGGCTCCGGCCGCCTTCTTCTTGCCAGCCTTCGTGGCGCCGCCCTTCTTGCCCCCGCCGCAGCTCCCTGCGCCGCAGCCAGCCTTGGCTCCCGCTGGTTTGGCAGGTGCCGGGGCGGCGGCGTCTTTCTTGTCCTCTTCTTGGGCAGGCGCTTCAGCGCCCTCTTCGTCGGCTGCGGGTTCGCTGGCCTCGTCCGCGCCGGTGGCCTCGTCCGCGTCACCCTCGTCGGGGGTCTCTGTTGTGGCGGCGGGCACCTCTTTCGCGTCTACGGGTGCTTCAGGCTCTGGCACGGCGGCGCCGCCGCAGGCGACGAGGCCTGAGGCGCTGAGGATGGCTAGGGTGGCGGCGATGCGCTGGGCTGAGAGCTTTTGTGACATGCAGGGTTCCTTAGATGTTGTGGCCAGTGGTCTGTGACAGCGGCGAGCGCGGCGTCGTGATGCATACGCCGCCTGCCGATCCGGGTTTCAGGAAAAAGCCGCAGAGCAGGCAAGACCCACAAAAATACCCCCCACACGCCCACGACAGCCGGCGGCCGAGGTGGTGCTGCGCGTCCGCCCGCGTCCGCCTCACTTTGGTTCGAGGATCAAATCGACGCTCACCCGAGCTTCACGCCCCGCCCGAGCTAGCAGCTCGGCCTTGCCGGCTTCCAGCACGCCGCTCGCGTCGCGCGGCTTGATGTCGTGGTCTCCGAGCGCCACCCTGAGCGGCTTGGTGCTCTTGACCAAGACGCGCCGCGGCTCACCGCCGGCGCTGGCGGGCTCAGCGAACTCAAACAACAGCTCGAGCTTCGCATCCGTTGCCTTGCGGAACCCGTTGACTCTCAGCTGGCCGTCGACGCTGACCAGGGCGCGCCGCACCTCGCCCGGCTTGGGGGCCGCGGCTTGCCCGGGCTCCGCCGAGGAGCCGGTGTCGACGTCGTCGTACAGCTCAATGTCCTGCCCCGGAGTGGGAGCTGGCGGTTTGACCGGCGTCGGCGCAGGCGCCGAAGGCGGTATAGCGGCCGCCGCAGCTCCGACGCTGCTCGACGGCGCGGCGCCGGGCAGGGGGAGCCGGCGGATCAGTTTGCCCAGGGCAGCGTTCGAGGGCTCTGCCGCAGCTAGGCTCTGGAACTCAAAGCGCGCCCAGCGGCTGAGCTCGCGGGCAGCCTCGGGGCGGTTTGCTCCTAGGTTGAGCCAATTGCGCGCCCGCTCCGCCTGCAGCTTGTTGTCAGCTTCCTCGTCGAAGCTCGCCAGGCGCAGGCTGCCCAGATCGACCTCCACGTAGCCAAGCGAGGCGCTCAAGTCGGCCAGGTTCACCTGAAACTCGCCGCGCATGACGCCCATACTGCCGCGGGTGGTCACGTCCTTGCTGCGCAGCTCAAAGCTCACGCTGCTGCCCGCGGCGACCCGATACGTGGCTTGAACCTGGGCTTGGGCGCTCGGGCTGCCGCTAGCCGGGTGCGGATCCGATGGCTCGTAAAAATCCGGTTCTTGCTTGCTGCAGCCCCACAGGCTCACGCAAGCGGCGAGCAAGGCGCTGCAAGCCAGCCTGCTACCAGGCGATTGGACCCAATTCACGCGGGGAACATGCAACGAACTCGCGCCGAGTGCCAACTTGCTGTGGGGGTGGGGGGGGCGAGCCGCGCAGACACGCGAGCCCTTGAGCCGGTCTCTGACACCTGGGCCCGAGGGCCGAGCGCTGAGAGCGCGCTAGGCTGATGGTCTCCGCGCCTCGCAGCGTTTCCGCGCGACAGCGGATGGACGGCGTGTGTCCCGCGGGCGCCGGCGCTCACCCTGGCCGCGGGCGGGAGCGTAGCAGGTGGCGGTCAGGAGCAGGGCCTCCGAGAAGTGGCCGACGCCGAGCGCTGCCGAGTCGACGCGGTCACGACGCTGCTGGCCTCATCGACGGCGCGCCGCGCACTCGCAGGCTCATCGCCCGAGGCTGTTGTTTTCAGAGGAACGCCGCAGATGCCGAGACCAGGGGCTGCTCCAACAACTCTCGCGCGGGTGCGCGGGACTTTGTGGAGGGCGGTGGCTCCACGAGCAAGTGCCTGTGGTACTGATTGGAGCATGGGGTGGCGCGCGCGGGTGGGTTGGTGCCTGGGCATCGCGTGTGCGTGTTCGCCCGCCGCGAATCAGGCTCCAGCGACCGCTGCGCCGCGGCTCGGTTCGCCGACCGCGGCGCGCGACGGATGCGTCGACGACGCTGGGCGACGCGCCGAGCGCATCGCCGTCCTCACCGCGGAGGGGCGTCTGGACGAAGCGTGGCAGCTCGCCCTGCCTGAAGCCTGTCCCAGCGGCGCCGCCGTGCTGGACGAAGCGCGGCTCACGCTGCTCGCTCAGATGGAATATGGCGCCGAGCTGCGCATCGTGGCCAAGCGCGTGGCAGCCCGTAGCGGCGGATCGGCTGAAAAAATCCAGCTCGCGCGTGAGCTGCTGGCGGCACCGGTGCGGGAAGTGGACGAGCGTGCACTGGCCGAGGAGCTGGCTCAGCGGGGTCTGTCCGCTACGTCGACGGAGCGGCGTCGAGCGCTCGACGCAGCGCTGCTCGCCTACGAGCGCGCGAGCGGCGAGGCTCCGCGGGCCCTCGCGCTCGGCGCGCTGGCGGTGGGCGCCGTCATCGATCCGACCACGGTCATCGCCAGCGCCATCGCCGAGCCTGACGGCACGGCTCACGCTGTCGTCGTGCGGCTCACCAAGGCATCCGGGCGCGCTGTCCGCCTGCTAGGCAGCGGCGAATACGCTCCGGCCACGTACGCCGGCTCGAGCGGTCGGCTCGTCGTCGACTACGCGGGTAGGGGTCTGGCCTACGCGTCGCTGACGGCCCAGCCGGAGCTGCTCCCAGCGGCCGATCGCTACGCGCTGTTGAGCGACGCCGTGGTCATGGCTGACGCCAAGAGCGTCTCCGTGCGGGCGTCGATAGACGATCCGCGCGTCACGGATCGCCAGGCCGTGAGCCTCAGCAGCGCCGCCCTGGCCGGGGCGACAACCACCGCCGATGGTCGCTTCTGGATCGCCTGCCCTGCGGGTGGCATTGAGCCTGGGGGCGCGGTGGTGGTGGACGGTCGCGCCGGTCGCGTGACGGTCAACTTGGGTCGGGTGATTAGCTGCGCCGCGGACCTCGCTCGCGAGCAGCTGGTCGTCGTGCGCGCCAAGTCTCCGACGGGGCCCTTCGTCGCCCAGGTGCTGGCGTTGAGGGGGGGCGACGACGTCAGCATCCCGCTGCCGGGGGTCAAGGGCCCCGACGAAGTGAGCGTGTACGTCGACGCCCGGCGGCCGAGCGCCAGCGTCGTGACGAAGGGTCGCACACGCTTCATCGATCTGGAGAAGCGCCGCTTGGTGACCTCGCCGCCGCCGGCGAAGCCCGTCGGCCCAGCGCGACTCCGCGCGGTCAGCGTTGGTCACATGGGCTCAAGTCGCGCCGCCATCTCGCCGCTGCGAGCGCTGGCTCGCCCGCCGCGTCACGTGGTCGAGCCGTCCTTCGTGACGATCCATGCCTGGACCGAGAACGCGGCGCTGAGCTTCGACGGCGACACCGTCGCCGCCTACACCGTGGGCAAGACCGACGCTAACGTCCTGCTCGTCATCGCCGACGCGAAGACGCTGAAGGTGCGTCACCGCATCGACGTGCACTACGGCCTGAACTGGCTCACGGCGTTCTTTCTGAACAACCGGTTCTTGGTGGCGCAGTCGTACCCTTCCTATCAGGTGTACGACGTCACCAGCGGCGAGCACGTCGCGTCGCCGGAAGACGCTGAAATGAAGGTCGTGCTCGACCGGTTCTTGGTCAGCGACTCACGGATCTGGGATCTATCGCCGGGCGTGAGCCAGCGACTCGTGGACCTAGGGCTCGCCCAAGACGCGCGCTTCACGGGCAAGCGGCCCGAGCGGGAGCTCTCACCAAGGGAGGCTGGAGCGGGCAGGCTGCGCTTCACGGCGGACGGCCACGTGACGCTCGCCCAGATGGCGGCGCCGAGCTTCCTGTACTGCGCCTTCGGCGAATGGCTCGCGCCCTGGGCCGTGTGCGAGCGCCGCTTGTCCCAGTGAATGCTCGCCTCGCGAAAGCCGGCGGGGCGTAGCCGCGTACGCGCGCTCCAACGGCCACGTAGAGCGCCCTTGAGCGCGTGCCCGTCATGCTGCTGACGGCTGCGCTGAGGCCGGATCATGCGGTCGCTGGCCACGTCCCAACAAAAGCGCACGGAATTGACGGGTGTCAGGTATGAGCGCGTCTGAGGCCGCTAATCTGGCGCTCGATGGCCTACTACGCCCCGACCGACTTCCTGGCTGACGACGCCTTCCTCGACGGATTCCGCAAGATCCGCAACGGTGAGCTGACCCTCGACTGGATGGAGGCGAAGACTGAGCGGGTCAAGTGTCGCCCTAAGAATCCGCGCCGCGGGCTGACCTATCAAGACATCGACGTTGGCTCGTACAGCACCGAAGCCATCCCCGAGGTCTTGCGCGGGCGCCAATCGATGGCGCCGCGGGGCGCGGAGCTGCCACCTGGCCTGCCGGACATGGGCTACATGGTGAACCGCAAGAGCGATGTCTGGGCAGACAACGTGATCAGCCTCTACGAAGAGGCCAAGACGCGACAGTGGAACGCCGCCACCGACATCAACTGGATGGAACTCGACGAGCACCCTGTCCCGGATGATCTAGAGAAGGCGTTTTGCCAGGTATGTACCTTCCTCTCCGAAGTCGAGATGATCGCCACCGATCTCCCGGCGAAGTGGATCTCGCGGATCAATCACAACCTGGTAGAGCTAAAGAGCCTGTTGTGCGTCCAGGCCGTGGACGAGGCGCGACACTCCGAGGTCTTTCGCAAGCGGGCGCTAGCCAGCGGTTTTGGGCTGATGAAGGCGAGCGTGTACGCCGAGCACGCCCTCAAGGGGATCCTCTCCGCCGACACCTACACTCAGGCTTCGGTCTTTTTGCACCTGTTGGGCGAGGGCTTCATCCTGAGCACGTTCCGCAACGGCGAGGCCATCGCCCAGACCCCGGTCGACAAGCGCATCTTCCGGCTGGTGATGCAAGACGAGGCTCGTCACGTGTCCTACGGCATGATGCATCTCAAGTACTTCTTGCGAGAGCATCCTAAACGCGCCGAAGAGATCCACATCCTGCTGGACGAAGCGGAGACCCTCATGATCGGCGCGCTCGGCTCACCAGAGCTCGCCGAGCCGTTGATCGTGTTGGCGGGCAAAGGCTTCGCGAAAGACAACATCGCGCGGGGCATCGAGTTGACTCAAGAGTTCCAACTGCGGGCCATCGGCGAATACTTCCGTCGTCTGGAGCGCGCGGGACTCGAGGGGCGCCCTGAACGCAGCAAGTTCACTCAGCTACTAGGTTTGTTGGGGGCATAACGAATGTCGGCAGAGCTACTGACCAAGCCGTTCTTTGAGGAGCTCCAGCGGCGCCTCGCCGCTGAGGCGTCCGAGTTCGAGAAGCTCGGATACTTCGACACGATCTTCGGGGTGCACGTCCTGCCCGATAAGGAGTCTGACGAAAGACTCTTCGTCCTAGACTTCGATCTGTATTCGTGCCGAGGCATTCGCGAGGCGTCGCCTGAGGACGCTGGCGACGTCGACTTCGTGCTCGCGGCGCCGTACGGAGTCTGGCGCGAGGCGCTGACCAGTGTGGACGACAAGGGGCGCATCGACGCCGCGCACAGCATCAACACCCTGACCCACCACGGCGAACCGATGAGCGTGACCTCGTCGAGCCCCGAGGGCCACGACAAGCTCTTTCGGTTCGCGGAGAGCATTCAGCTGGTGTTCGACGTCGCAGGACGAGTCGCGACTGCCTGACACGGTCAGCGCGCTTGTTACAGCCGTAGCTCAGGGCGCGGGTGGATCCGCGTTAGGGGCGCCGACGTGCTCCCCTGAAAACCCCCCGATGTCTGCTCTCCGGTGCTGATACGCTCTCTTCCGATGTCGACCAGAATCAGGGGAATTAGGGTGTGGCTCTGAAACTGACATCAAGCAACGCGGCGGATGCGGGGTTTCGGG
>CAZKDY010000005.1:124368-260326 GCA_964551615.1 uncultured Polyangiaceae bacterium | reverse complement strand
CACCCAACTTGCGCAAAACCGCTGCCAACTCCATCAGGCTGCGTGGCGGTGCTCATCCTAGCTGCGTGGCGACCCCGTGAGGGCGACGCCGGGGCAACAGCCAATGTGTCCGCCAACGCGTACAGGCTCGGGCTCTAGCCCTCCCGATAGGCGCTAAGCGGCTCGGAAGAACGGATACGTAGAATTACGTATGCGGAAATGTGAGCGCAGCGCTCCACCCGACATCCTCCCACTAACGCCGCATGCAACTTCGGGGAATACAGCGCGGCTCTTCGAGTTCTTCGAGCGTGAAGCGCTTCAAGCTGAGCTCAGATCCGCTGATGACCTACTAGGATCGCCTTCGCGCCGCGGCCAGATCTCCCACGCTACGCGCGGTCGACGCACCACGCCCTGCGCCGTGCACCCAACTCAGCGCCAGAGCGCGCCTAGCTCAAACTCAATCGCGTCGAAGGGCTCGGCGCGGACCGCGGCGTCGCCCTCATACGACCCTACGGATCGATAGGTCTCCCCATCCAGGCGGTAGACCTCGAGGATCTTAGGCTCGGGGTCGATCAGCCACACGTGCGTGACGCCCTCACGGGCGTAGACCGGCAGCTTGCGCACGCGGTCGTGGGCGCGGGTGCTGGGTGAGAGCACTTCGCAGATCCAGTCCGGCGCGAGGATGAACGCCGCCACCTGGGGCAGCTCGGGCATGCGCTCACGCCGCCAGCCGGCGAGATCCGGCACGAGCACGTCGGGCTCCGGACCGAGGTGCAGCTCCGGCTCGTAAAGCACGAACCAGCCGCCGGGCCCTCCACCCCCACCATCGAAAGGACCGTAGAGGGTCCCACTGAGGACAGTGCTCGCGCGGGCGTGCCTGGACGCGGGGCGCGGCTGGGTGTGCAGCTCGCCGGCGATGATCTCCCCGATGTGGTGCTCAGGGATGTCGTAGAGATCTTCGTATCTGGCCCTGCGGGGTGGTGGCTCCGCCATCAACTCATACTGCCCCAGCTAGAGCGTGGCGTCACGCAAGGGACGGACCCCGGAACACGCGCCGCCGCGCGATGCTGGTCAACGGCGGGAGACAGGTGTTGGCTTCGCCAGCTAGGCGCTGTAATCAAGCGGGGTGATTCCGCTACATCGGGCGCGCCTTGAGAGCTTGCGAAATGAGCTACAAAAACGCGGCGACCGGCCGTCGCTGAACTTGCCCTCCGCCAACCTCGATCTGATCGAGGCCCTTGAGGTGGTCGAAGAGTACAGCGCGCTGTGTGAGACCATGTACCTGATGATGGCGGCAGATCACCGGGTGCTGAACGTCGAGCGCATGGTGCTGCGCGGCGCCCTCGACGTGCTGAGCAACGGCCGGGTGCGCACCGCGCACATGGAGTCGATGCTCGACGCCTCAGCCAAGCGCGTCGCGGCGATCGGTGAAGCGCGTTGCCTTGAGGAATGCCTGAACCGCCTGCGTGAAGATCCAGTGCGCGCCGAGATCGCCGTGGTGCTAGCGGCGGCGGTGGCAGCAGCAGACAACTTCATCTCCCCTGAAGAGCGCGAGCTGTACGACAAGCTGACCACGGGGCTCGGCATCACCGCAGCCCGCGCCGACGAGCTGCTCAGCGGGTTGCTTCAGCCAAGCGCGCCGGGGCAGTAGTCGCGCCGCGAGCGTGATTCGGATTATGCTCGGCGCATGAGCGACCCCGACGCCGCCAAGCCCGACGCCAGCCAGCTGCGCGAGGTGCGTGACGCCCACCGCTTCGACGCGGCGCGCCTGGAGCGATACCTCCGCGAGCACCTGGACGCTCCAAGCGGCCCCCTCAGCGTCAAGCAGTTTCGTGGTGGCCAATCGAACCCCACCTTCTTGCTCAGCTGGGGTGATGGGACTAGCCCTGGGGCGTGCCAGGTGCTGCGCAAAAAGCCGCCCGGAAAATTACTACCCTCGGCGCACGCGGTAGAGCGCGAGTATCGCGTGCTGCGTGCCCTCGGTGGCTCCCCGGTGCCGGTGCCGCAGGTGCGGGTGCTGTGTGAAGATCCGCAGGTGATCGGCACCGCCTTCTACGTGATGGACCACGTGGCCGGCCGCATCTTCCGCAGCCCGCTGATGCCAGACGCCCGCGACCCAGCAGAGCGCGCGGCGATCTGCGACGCGACCATCTCCACGCTGGCCGAGCTCCACCGCGTCGACCCAGCGGCGGTGGGCCTCGGCGACTTTGGCAAGACCGGCAACTACATGCAGCGCCAGGTGGCGCGCTGGGCCAAGCAGTACGAGGCCTCAAAGACCAGCGATCTAGCGGACATGAGCTTCTTGATCGACTGGCTCCCGACCCACCTGCCCCCAGGTGACGAGACACGCATCGCCCATGGTGATTTCCGCCTGGAAAATTTAGTCATCCACCCAGACAGCGCGCGGGTGCTCGCGGTGCTGGACTGGGAGTTGTCTACCTTAGGCCACCCGCTCGCCGATTTGGGCTACCACTGCATGCTCTACCACCTGCCTGCGGGTGAGTTCACCGGCTCAGGCTACGTGGGCGCGGATTTGGCGGCGCTGGGCATCCCCAGCCGCGACGCCTACGTGGCGCGCTACGCCGAGGTCGCAGGCTTGAAGCCAGCCGGCAGCCAGCCGGTGCCCCACTTGGACTACTACGTGGCCTTCGGGCTGTTCCGCCTCGCGGCCATCTTGCAAGGTGTCTACAAGCGCGGCCTCGACGGCAACGCGTCCAGCGACTCGGCGCTGCGCTTTGGACCGATGGTCGAGGTCTTAGCGGGCATCGCCCGCGGCTTGGTGGCGTAGCTCTCTCGGGGCCTGCGCCGCGTGGTCGCCTAGTCCTAGCTCAGCGCGACCAACCGGCGCAGCAGCTGGCTCAAGCTGTACTGGCGGCTGGTGCTCATGAAGCGCAGCGCCGCGCCGAACGGGTTGACGCGCAGCTGCAGCTCAGGCTGCGCCAGGTAGCTCTCGTAGTACGGCGCCTCGGGCACCCAAAACAGCCCGGGCAGCCGCGCTTGTAGCAGCGCGCCGAAGGCGGCGCCCAGCTCACAACACAACACCACAAAATCGTTGGCTTGGTTCTCTGGATCTACCATGGCCGCTAGGCTCTGCGCCTCATGCACGGTGTACCTGTGCTCAAACGCTTCAAGCCACAGCTCGTCCAGCTCCCCAGACGGTGACTGGTACTGCTCTAAATCTTGCCGTGCGGCATCGAACATGCGCTCTAGCTGGCGCTGGATCGAGGCCTGAGCGTGAGCTGGCAACCGCGACAGCTGCGCCGCGTCGGGGGCCGATGACTCAGCGCCCGGCCCGAGCTCTTCGACGTCGGGCCGCAGCAGGGCGTCGCCCCGCACCTCACGCTCAAGGGGCTTGTACCAACGCCAAAACAGCTCTTGAAACAGCTGATCACCCGAGAAGGCATCGAACGGCGCAGCACTAGATGAGTCCGGCATGCGCCGCGCTTAGCACCGCGCGCGTCACGGCGCGACCCTGGTCTCGGGCTGCTCTGAGCTCGGCGCCGGCTGGGCCGGCGCGACGCCGATGAGCGGCGGCGACCTCAGGCCCAGGCGCTGCCGTCGAGGCGCTGCGTCATGGCGGCGCCGACGCCTTCCAGCACCCGCTTGTCCGCGGCGCGGAAGCGGCGATCCGTGCGACCTAGCTCCAGCATCCCCAGCAAGCGATCATAGCCGAACAGCGGCAGCATCGCGACGCCGCGCAGCTGACGCCGACCCGCGAACTCGCCCATGCGCCGGGCGATGGACGCCTGCGCGGCGCCCCGGGCTTGGCTGCCGATCACCGCGCGGCGCTGACACGCCGCGACCACCGCTGGGTCATCTTGACGCAGCACGCTGCCCAGCTGGTGCCACAGCGGGTTGCCCATCACGTACGAGGTGACCATCCCCACCCACGGCGCGCGGAAGCGGTGGATCATCCCGAACTCACTGCCCGTCTGCTCCGCGGCGATGCGCAGCCCAAACAGCATCACCTCGCCAGGATCGTTGGCGAACAGCAGCTCCGCGTGGGCGCGGATGCGCGCGTCTTCCCGCGCGTCGGGCAGGGTAAAGTCTGGGCTTGGGTGCCAGGCTTGACCGAACAAGCCCTTGCAGCGCTGGAGCGCGTGGAACTCTCGTATCTCCTCAAGGAAGCGCCAATCGGTCCAGCTGGGTTGCCGCACCATGCAGTCGCTGGGCACCCGACCGAAGGAGACCCCGCGCAGCAACAGGCCAGTGTCGACCGGACCGACCACCGTGGCGCCGTTGGTCACGAACCAGTCTTGCGCCGCTGGCTGCGCGACGAGCCGTGAGGACGCGGGTAGAGCCACGCGCTGCGGCGTGATGCGCGCCGATTCTGAGCTGACGAGCGGCCGCGCCTTGACCAGCGCGATTTTGGTGATGTTGGCCATGGGTCCTTTCCGCCGGGTGGGCGAGCGCCCAACACCGAACTCGACGGGGCGCTGAGCGTCCCTCGAAGTTGAATTGTCCCGTGAGCGGCCCGCGCTGGGCCAACAACTCAGCGGTTCGCGCTCGCAGCGCCGGCAATTCACAGCCTTTGACGGCCTAGTCCGCGCTGCCTCGAGGGAGCCAACGTCGCGGTCTGGGGCCGACGAGTGATAGGCTACGGCCATGTGGCGACGGCTCGTGCTCCGCGTTCGGCAGGCCCTGCTCGGGCTGTGTCTCTGGGCCACGGCGGCCTGCAGCGGCGCCCCGCACCAACCAGCCCGCGAACCCGCGGCTTTGCCTGCCCCGCCCGCTACGCTCAACACCGCTGAGCCAGCCCCCAAGCCGGCACCCAGCGACAGCGAGCCGACGCCCAGCGCCGAACCCTCTACCGAGCAACGTGCTCCCACACGGAAGCGAGCACCGCTGCCCGAAGGCCCCGCGCCAGCGCCGGCGGCCGACGACTACGACGGCCCCAGCGTCCCCACCCGGCGCGTCGTAGAGCGACCCGACGGGACCTGTGTGTTGGTGCGCGAAGGTGGCGACGTCCCGGTGCAGTGCCCCTGACCGGCCGACAGCGCGCGCGCGACCAGGCCGATCTGCCCGCGGGGTAGGCGGTTCGCCATTGAACGCCACGACCCTGCGCGCTGAGCGCTGCCAGCCGCCGGCACACACCCCCGCGTCGCTCGCGCCCCGACCAGGGGCTGAAAGCTCAGATCTGGCGCCTCAGCGAGGATCACCAGGGCACCTCGCTGCTATTGAACCGTGTTCAGCAGAGCGCTGACAGTTGGCCTCCACTCCCTCCACCGCTAGATACCCCTCTAAGATGACGGCTGCCTTCGACCACGACTGGATCATCATCGGCTCGGGCTTTGGGGGCAGCGTGAGCGCGCTGCGCCTAGTCCAGAAGGGCTACGACGTCCTAGTGCTGGAGAAGGGCAAGCGGCTGACAGCCGATGATTTTCCGCACAGTAACTGGAACGCCAAGCGCTGGCTGTGGCTGCCCGGGCTCGGCTGCCGCGGGCTGTTTCAGATGCAGTTCTTCCGCCACGTCACCGTCTTAGCCGGCGCGGGCGTGGGTGGAGGGAGCCTGACATACGCCAACACCTTGCCCATCCCGAAGCCCAGCTTCTTCCAGAGCCCGAGCTGGGCGGGCCTCGCCGACTGGCAGCAGGAGCTCGCGCCGCACTATATTACCGCGCGGCAGATGTTGGGCGCCACCCCCACCCCCTTCTTGACCCCCCCTGACAAGCTGCTCAAACAAATCGCCGAGGAGCGCGGCCAGGCCGACGCGTTCGGCCCGACCCACGTCGCCGTCTACTTTGGTGAGCCGGGGCAGACCGTCGCTGATCCGTACTTTGACGGCAAAGGCCCCGACCGCACGGGCTGCATCCGCTGCGGCGCCTGCATGACCGGCTGCCGACACAACGCCAAGAACACGCTGGACAAAAACTACCTGCACCTCGCCCAGCAGGAGGGCCTAAAGCTCGAAGCAGAGTGCGAGGTCACCCGCGTCACGCCGCGCGCTGGCGGCGGCTACGACCTCACGGTGCTGCGCGGAAGCGGCTCAAGCCGCGAGTCGTTCAACGTCAGCGCACAGCAGGTCATCGTCGCGGCTGGCGCCTTGGGCTCGAACAAGCTGCTGCTCAGGCAACAGGCTGATCCAGAGGCGCTGCCCAAGCTCTCAGCCAAGCTCGGCTGTCAGGTGCGCACCAACTCCGAGTCGCTGCTGTTCGTGACCGCCAAAGATCGCGTGACGGATCTGTCTAAGGGCGTCGCCATCGGCTCCATCTTGCAGATCGACGACAGCGCGCACCTCGAGGTCGTGCGCTACGGCGAAGGCTCAGGCTTCTTTCGGCTCTTGCAGATGCCCCACGTGGGCGGCTACAGCCCGGGCTTCTTCAAGCTCTTGCGCGCGGCGCTCCTGGCGCTGCTGCACCCGGTCAAGATGACGCGCGCGCTCCTCGTGCGCGACTGGGCGAAGAGCACGATCATCTTGCTCTACATGAAGACCGCCGAGGGCACGCTGCGCTTCAAGCTAGGGCGCTCGCTGTTCACCGGCTTTGGCCACGGCATGGTCACCGAGCTTGAGGCCGGCGACGCGCCGACCGCATCTATCCCCGAGGCAACAGAGCTGGCAGAGACGTTCGCGCGCTTGACCGGCGGCATCCCGTTCAGCGGCTTCACCGAGACGCTGTTCAACATCCCGACCACCGCCCACATTTTGGGCGGCTGCTGCATGGGCGCCTCAGCCGACGAGGGCGTCATCGACAGCTCACACCAGGTCTTTGGCTATCCAGGGCTGTACGTGATCGACGGCTCAGCCATCTCCGCCAACCCTGGCGTGAACCCGTCGCTGACCATCACCGCCCTGGCCGAGCGGGCGATGACGCTGATCCCCGCTAAGAGCGCGCAGCACTAGCGCTGGCGCTGATCACGCAGCACCAGAGCGCGCTGCCGAAACAGCTGCGCCCCTACGAGCAGTCGCGGCGATCGCGCAGCACTGGGAAGCGCTCGCGCGCCTTGGCGACGGCCTGTGGCTGGACATCTGCCAGGAGCATGGTCTCCGCGCGGGAAGCGCTGCACAGGACTTCGCCGGTGGGGTCGATCACCGCGCTGTCGCCGGAGTAGTCGAGCTCACCGCCCCGGCCCACGCGGTTCAAGCCGGCGACGTAGGCTTGGTTCTCGATGGCGCGCGCGAGCAGCAGCGCGCTCCAGTGACTGCGGCGCTTCTCTGGCCAGTTGGCCACGACGATGAAGCAGTCGGTGCGCTCGGCGGTCACCCAGAACTCATTGGCGAAGCGCAGATCGTAGCAAATGAAGAACGTGCAGCGCGCGCCTTCAACCTCAACCGTCAAGAACTCTGTACCCGCGCGGTAATGCTCGTGCTCTCGCGCGAAGGTGAACGGGTGCAGCTTGCGGTAGCGGTATAGCTCGCCCGCTGGCCCCGCCAGCACCAGGGTGTTGGCTGGCAGCGGTTGCCGTGCGCCGTCACGGGTAGCGGCGCCGGCGGCGTCAGGCACCTCAGCCAACTCGGGCACGGAGCCGCACACCCAAACGCCGTGGGCCGCCGCCTGCTCTTGGACGAAGCGCGCGCTGGGGCCTGCGTACGCCTCGGCGATGCGCTCGGTCGCCATAGAGAAGCCGCAGGCGAACATCTCGGGCAGCACCACTAGGCGCGCGCCAACTGCCGCCGCCTGGGCGATGCGCGGCCCGAGCCTGTTGAAGTTTTGCTCAGGCGCTTCCCAGGCGATGTCGTACTGCAAGAGCGCGAGCTTCATCGCACGGCCTCCGCGTCAGCCAGCGGGGCCGCTTCGGCGGCAGCCAGCGTAGCCGCTTCCGCGCGTAAAGCCTGAACGCTGCGCTCCAAGCGGCGCACCCCCTCTTCAAGCGCGGCCGCCGTCTTGCAAAACGCGAAGCGCACGAGCTTATCGCCGCGCTCGGGCTGGGCGTAGAAGGCCGCGTTGGGGATCGCGGCGACCCCCGCCACCCGCGGCAAGATCTGGCACAGCGCGCGGCCGCTGCTGAAGCCGAGCCCGCTGACTTCAGCGCACACGAAGTAGCTGCCCTGCGGCCGTATGACGCTGAACCCCACCCCCTCGAGCCCGGAACATAAAAGCTCACGCCGCGCCTTGTACTCCGCCCGCAGCTCATCGAAGTAGCTGCTCGGCATGCCCAGCGCGAAGGCCACGCCGTGCTGGAGCGGCGTCGCGCTGGCGAAGGTGATGAACTGGTGCGCCGTACGCAGCGCGCGCGTTAAATTCTTAGGCGCGCACGTCCAGCCTATTTTCCACCCGGTAAGAGAGAAGGTCTTGCCGGCAGACGAGATCACGACGCAGCGCTCGCGCATGCCCGGCAGCTCCGCCAAGCTGACGTGCGGCGCGTCGTAGACCAAGTGCTCGTACACTTCGTCGGTCACCGCGATCAAATCGTGCTCAACGCACAGCCGCGCGATGTGCTCAAGCTCAGCCCGGGTGAACACCTTGCCCGTGGGGTTGTGGGGAGTATTTAGCAAGATCAGCCGCGTCTTTGCGCTGATCGCCTGCTCTAGTTCCGCAGGGCTATACTCGAAGCGGCCGGCCACTGGGCAGAGCGTCACCACCCGCTCCACCGCGCCGGCCATGGCGATGCTGGCGCGGTACGAGTCGTAGAACGGCTCGAACATCACCACCTCATCGCCGCTCTCGCACAGCGCCTGCAGCGTCGCGCAGATGGCCTCAGTGGCGCCAGAGTAGACGGTGACCTCGCTGTCCGGATCGTAGGTCAAGCCGCGGTAGGTGGCCTGGTGCTCAGCGATCGCTTGGTTCAGCGCGGGCACGCCATGGCTGCGCGCGTACTGGTTGTGACCTCCTGCGATGGCGCGGGCCGCCGCGTCGCGCACTGCCTGCGGCCCATCAAAGTCCGGGAAGCCTTGGCCCAGGTTGACGGCTTGGTGCTCTACGGCGAGCCGGGTCATTTCCGCGAAGATCGTGGTCCCAAAGCCTTGTAAGCGGCTGGTTAGAAACGGGACGCGCTGGCTGGGCATGGCGGGAGCATGCCACCGCCTCCAGGCGGCGAACTAGTTTGGTGAGCCCATCACGCGCTGCGCCGGACGGCTGTGGGCGCGCAGACACGGGCGTCGACCGCCCAGGACACGCCGCGCTGCGCCGTCGATGTATTTTCTATCGCGATTACCAACAGTTGCGCGCTGGGCGTGGGTGGCACGTGACTTGATAAGGCAGGTGCTCGGAGGAAACGATGCTTCAAGATGTCAGCCACGCTCAACCCAAGATCACCCTCGGCCCAACCGGCTCAACGCCTGAGACTAGCGCTCCCACTCCGCCGCCAAGCGTGGCGGCGACGTTTCGAGTGGAGCTAGCACAGGCGGGCAAGGCGCTCGCTGGCCGCGCGCTGCGCCTGACGCGCAACGCCGTGGAGGCTCAAGATCTGGTGCAAGAGACGCTGCTGCGCGCGCTGCGCTTTGAGAGCAGCTACCAGCCCGGGACCAACCTGAAGGCATGGTTGAATCAGGTGATGTTCAGCGTGTTCGTGACGCGTTGCCGCAAGCTCAAGCGAGAGCGCCGCGCGCTGGATTCGCTCACGTTCGATCCGTGCGCGTGGACCCACCGCGACGCGCCTCCGGTCTCGCAGGGGCTGACCCGCTCCGTCCAGGGAGCGCTGGATGCCATCCCGCCGCAGTTCGCCCAGGCCGTCGCCTTGGTGGACATCGAGGAGCAGAGCTACAAGGACGCTGCGGCACGCCTCGGCGTGCCGGTGGGCACCGTGATGAGCCGCCTGTTTCGCGGGCGGCGGCTACTCGCCGCGCTGCTGATTGAAGACGCCCAGGACTCAGCAAGCGAGCCGGCGCTTTGTGCGGCTTGAAGCCGTCAGTTGAGCAGGCCTGCGCGACCAGGCTTCGCAAGGCTTGACGCCGGTCCCCGCTGTGTCGGCTCTAAGCCCGCGCGCTACGCTAGTATCCGTACGGTACCGTTCTCGCGGCGTATCAGCTGCCCATCACTCAGCTCAAGCACCAGCGCCCCAGCCTGATCGATGCCGCGGGCGACGCCGTGTGTTTGGTCCACGGCTACCTGCCTGCCGAGCAGCGCGTCGTGGGCGCGCAGCTCATCTAGCAAACTGCTCAGGCCGCTCAGCTCAAAGCCTAGCAAGCGCCGCTCGAGTTGGATCAAGATCGCGGCCAGGAGCTGCTCGCGGCTCAGCGCCGGCGCTCCAGCCGCTGGCGTACACAGGGCGAGGCTCGTCGCGCTGTCTGCGAGCGCCGGCTCGAACTCTGCGCTCAACACATTGACGCCTAACCCCACGACCACGCAGTCTAGGCGTGGTCCGCTCAGCTGGCTCTCCACGAGGATACCAGCGAGCTTGCGCCCCATCACCAAGACGTCGTTCGGCCACTTGATGCTGACCGGCTCAGCCAGCCAGCGCGCGGCGGCGTCGCGCACCGCGAGCCCGACGGCGAGGGTGAGCCGGCTCGCGGTGGCTGGGTCAAGGCTTGGGCGCAGCACGACAGAGACGAGCAAGTCTAGTCCTGGCGCTGAGCTCCAGCTGCGTCCACGTCGGCCGCGCCCTGCGCTCTGCGCCTCCGCCAGGAACACGCTGCCGTGGGGCGCGCCGCGACGAGCGGCGCTGAGCGCCTCGTCGTTGGTCGAGCCGATCTCGTCGTATTGGACCAGCGGCGCCCCAAGGCGCCGCGCGTCGCGCAGCGCGCTGGAGGCAGCGTCTGGCGCCGCGTCGGCGTAGAACAAGCTGCGTTCACGGGCCAGGTGCTGCTCAAAGGCTATGGCGTCGAAGCGCATTCGCCCAACATACAAGACCCGAGCGCCGGCGTCCGGCTCTCAGACAGCGCCGCTCGATGCAAGGCGCTCGCCAGCGCTCAACCGCAGCTCAGGGCAGCGCGCGCGCTGGGGATGCGATCAGCCAGCTCCGAAGCCAGCAGCCCGCTCAGGCTCGCGCAGTCTTTGGCCCAAAGGTCAGCGGCCAGGCCGTGTAAGTAGGCCCCGGCCAGCGCCGCTGAGTCGCCAGGCAGCTGAGTCAGCAGCGCTCCGATCACGCCGCTCAACACGTCGCCAGACCCTGCGGTCGCCAGCGCGGCGTTGCCCGTAGGGTTGACGCGCGCACCGCAGCCTGGGCTGTGCACCAGCGTATACGGGCCCTTGAGCAGCACGCTGGCCTGACACAGCTCCGACGCCCGCGCCACCGCCGCGTAGCGATCGTCCTCGATGGCTTGAGTTGACACACCGAGCAACCTGCCGAGCTCCGTAGGGTGTGGCGTCAAGACCAGCTCGCCGCTGTGATTGGCCAACTCTGACGCCCGCCCCGCGAACAAGCTGAGCGCGTCGGCGTCAAACAGCTTCGCGCCAGGCCAGCTCAGCGCTGCCTGGGCCACACTCTTCGCGCGCGAGTCGAGGCCTAGGCCTGGCCCCACCACCAGCGCGTCCTGATCCGACAAGTGCTCCATCAGCGATGCTTCCGTACGGACTGGATCGATCTTGCACGTCATCACCTCAAGCACCCGCGGCTCTAACGCGGCGACGGCGTCAGGGAAGTTACACAGGGTGACCAGCCCCGCCCCGGCCCGCAGGGCAGCGCGCGCCGCGAGCAGGCCTGCGCCGCTCTTGCCAGCGGAGCCGCCCAGGACCGTGACCTTGCCTGCGCTGCCCTTGTGCCAAGCCGCCCCGCGCTGAGGTAGCAGCGGCCGCACGTCACTCGCCTCCACCAAGCGCGCGCTGTACCAGGCGCCGGCTTCAGCGCGGGCCTCACCAGGCGCAGCTTCGAGGGAGGGAGCCAGCTCAGGCGGCACGCCGATGTCCACCACCACCAGCTCTCCCGAGTGCTGCTTGCCTGAAGGGGTGAGCAAGCCAAGCTTGCGCTGCGCGAAGCTCACGCTGAGATCCGCGCGAAAAGCGGCGCCCAGCACGCGCCCAGTGTTCGCGTCGACCCCGCTCGGCAAGTCGAGGGCGACCTTGAACCCTTGGCTCTGGTTGCACAGGTCGACCACCGCGCGCGCTAACCCCTCCAAGTCACGGGCGAGGCCGGTGCCAAACAGCGCGTCCACCACGACGCTAGCCTGCGCCAGGGCGAGCCGCAGCTCACCCAGATCAGCGCCCAGCTCAGTCACCGCCTGGCCCAAGCCCCGCCAACCTAGGTAGTTGATCCGCGCATCCCCGCGGATCTTTTCTGGATCACCCAGCACAAACACCCGGGGCGCGAGCCCTCGACTGAGCAACTGGCGAGCCACGACGAAGCCGTCGCCGCCGTTGTTGCCCGGACCGCACAAGATCAAGGGGCGCTTGTCGCCGCCACGATCGGCCAGGCGGCGCTCGAGCACGTCAGCCGCCCCGCGCCCCGCGTTCTCCATCAGCACCACGCCGGGCACCTGCCACTGGTTGATCGCTCGCTCGTCGAAGGCGCGCATCTGCTCGCGGCTCAGCACTGGGATCATACGCCCTCCAACACCACGACCGCCGCGGCGACGCCGGCGTCGTGGGTGATAGAGACCAGGCTGCGCTGGACCGCCCGCGCCTCGAGGTGGGGCAGCGCTGGCCCAGAGAAGTAGAGCGTCGGCACACCACAATTTCCTCGCAGAATTTCAACATCCTGCCACCACACGTCCTTCGGCGCGCCCAGCGCCTTGGACGCCGCCTCCTTCGCGGCGAAGCGGCCAGCCAAGGCGACGGCGCGATCACCGCGCTTGGCCAGCTCTTTGCGTTCGGCCGGCGTCAAGATGCGCTCCCAAAAGCGCTCACCAAAGCGCTCCAGGGCGCGCTGCATGCGAGTCACCGAGCAAACATCGATGCCTAAGCCGACCACCATGGGCGCACTCTCGCGTAGCTAGGCCGCCGAGGCCAGCGCACACTGCGCGTGACCTAGCGCCTCAGCTCAATCACGCCGCAGCTCCAGCACACCCCTGATCAGCCACGCGCACGCTGAATAGCCTGGCGCAGATCCGTCACCGCCCGATCGAGCCCCACAAACAGCGCGTCGGCGATAACCGAGTGACCGATGTTCAGCTCCTCGATCTCAGCGATGGCGGCGACGGGGCCGACGTTGTGTCGATTCAGGCCGTGGCCGGCCGCGACGTCTAGGCCGAGCTCAGCCGCCAGCCGCGCGGCGGCCAGCAGGCGCCCGAGCTCCTGGCCGCGAGCCGCCAGCGGCAGCTCACAGTACTCACCCGTGTGCAGCTCGACCTGCTGCGCGCCCAGCGCGTGGCTCGCGCGGATCTGAAGTGGATCTGGCGCGACGAACATCGAGAGCTTGATGCCTAGCTCGCGGCACAGCTGCGCAAAGGGCTCTAGGGCGCCGCGCGTCGCGATCACATCCAGGCCACCTTCGGTGGTGCGCTCTTCGCGACGCTCTGGCACCAAGGTGACGACGTCAGGCTTCAGCTCGCGCACCCGCTCGAGCATCTCCGGCGCCGCGGCCAGCTCCAAATTCATCAGGGTGCTGATGCTCGCGCGCAGCGCCTGAGCGTCTGCGTCGCGGATGTGGCGCCGATCTTCGCGCAGGTGCAGGGTGATGCCATCGGCGCCGGCCTGCTCACAGACGTGAGCCGCGAACACTGGATCCGGATAGCTAGTTCCGCGCGCGTTGCGCAGCGTGCACACGTGGTCGATGTTGATGTGAAGGCGCATATCAGGCTACTCGCCGCCGAAGTCCCAGTCTTCGCCCAGCTGGCGCCGCTTGGGTGTGGCCAAAGCCTCACCGTTGGGCCCGTCTTTGCGCACCACGATGGTCTTGCGACTCACCGTGTCAGCGGTCTCCCGCGCGACCACGGTGATCACGTTCACCCCGGGCTGCAGCTTGGCTTCGTAGGAGAAGGTCATGCGCTTGGGATCGCTGCCCTTCTTGTTGGACTGATAAAACACCTTGTTGGCGCCCACGAAGATGTAGGTGTCCAGCACGTGATCCATGTCCGTGGCGGTGCCCGTGATCGTCACGCTGTCCGCTCGGGTCGCCAGGCTCGCGCTGGACACCTCGAGCAGCGGTGGTGAGCGCGTGAAGTCTGGCTTCATGGCTCCGGCCTGCGCCGGGCCTTGGGCTGGTTCGAGGGCCGAGCTGTCGACGAAACCAAAGCGCCCCTCCGCCACCTCGACCTTGGTGAAGGCGCCGAACGTCGCGAGCTGCTTGACGTTCTTTCCAGGCTGGAGCTGCCCGACCACCAAGCCCCCCGCGTCGGGTTGCCCGCGCACCGGCGACACGCTCTTGGCGCGCACCATCCCCGATGCGTCCTTCAGCTCGAGATCCTTGGCCACGACCGGCAGCGTCAACTTCTCGCTTGAGACCACGCGGAGCTCACGATCGATGATGCTCAGCTCGACCTTGATAAAGTTGTCGGCCAGCTGGTCCAGCACGTCCATCGTGAACACGACCTCGCGCTCATCCCCTGGCTTCATGTTGGAGACGTCGAAGCGACCGGCCTTGAGCAGCAGGCCGTCACCGGTCAAGTTGCGCACGTTAGCCTGGGTCTCAAGCGAGGCCCCCTTACCGACGTTTTTTACCGTAAGGTAAATACTGACCCCTTCACCTTGGCTGATCTGGCCGTCGCCGTTGCCAGGGCGGTTGTCGCTCACCTGGTAGGTAAACGCGAACACTGGCTGCTCCAGGCTCTTGACCGTGGGCCGGATCTCTCCGTCTTTGGGCGCCACGTCGCCAGCCGCCTCGAACTTCACCTTCACGACGTCTTGACGGGTGACCGCATCCGGAGGGATCGCGCACACGCGCTTCGCGTCCAGGGGTACCGGGGTGGTAGAGCCGGGCTTGCGCCCCTCGACCTCACACCACCCAAGCGGGATGCTGACTAGCTTCTCCTGGCCGGGGTCGATCTTGCCGAACACCAGCTCCTTCTCGTCGTAGTAGCCGCTGTCGCTGGTGGTGGTCGCGCGCAGCTGATAGATCGGCTGCTTTCCGTTGTTCTTGACCTTCACGTCAAGCTTCATCTTCTCGCCGGCGACGCTGGTGTCATCTTTTCTATCCGTGCGGACAACAACATCAAAGTCAGCGGCGGCCAGGGTCGGCTTGTAGTCAGCTGGCGGGTCGTTCCAGTCGATGCCCATCTTGGCCAGATCAGCCTTGATGGCCTCGAGCTCCTTCTTCTCAATGCCCTCGACCTGCTGGCGCGCCGCGTTCAGCTGATCTTGGCGCTTGCCCACCGGCAGCTTGGCGACCACCTGCTTCGCGAAGCGGATCGGAAAATCCTCACGGAATTCGTCATCGAGATCTGCGCCTCGGTCGCGCATCTCGGCACGCTCAGACTCGGGCAAATTATAGCGCACTTTGAGGGTCGGGCGCTCTACGTCTCGCTTGGCGCCGTTGGCCAAGCTCTTGCTCAAATCGCGCTCGCGCAGCGGGTGCTCTGAGCGGAACAAGTCCATCTCGAGCGCATCTGCCGTCATCGGGTCAAGCTCGATATCAGGCGTGACCCCCACCCCCTGGATCGAGACGTCCCCAGGCGTCAGGTACTGAGCGATCGTCAACTTGAGCGCGGCGCCGTCGCTGGTGACCTTGGGGAACACCAGCTGCACCGTACCCTTGCCAAACGTGCGCTGCCCTACGATCAACGCGCGATCGTGGTTCTTGAGCGCGCCGGCCACGATCTCGCTGGCGCTGGCAGACGACGGGTTGACCAACACGATCAACGGATATGGCGGCTCGGTGCCGCGGCGGGTCGCGCGCTTCTCTTCGCGGCCCTCTGAATTCCCCACGGTCGCCACGATGACCCCGTTGTCTAGGAAGTGGTCAGCGACCTTGGCCGCCTGATCCAGCAGCCCACCAGGATTTCCGCGCAGATCCAGCACGACGCCCTTGAGCGGCTCGCCCTCGCGCAGCTTGTCCAGCGTCTCTTCAAGCTCCTTGGCGGTGCTGCTCTGGAAGTGCTTCATGCGCACGTAGCCAACTCCAGGCGAGAGCAACCGCCCCTCAACTGAGCGGATGCGGATCTCTTCGCGGGTCAGCACGAACGGCCGTGAGCCGCTCCAGCCATGCTTGCCGTCGCGGTGAACCCAGATGGTCACCTGGGTGCCTGGCTTTCCGCGCAGCCGCGCCACCGCGTCGTCCAGCGGCATGTTGAGCGACGACTCGTTGTTGATCTTGGTGATCCGATCCAAGCGCTTGAGGTTCGCGCGGCCCGCCGGCGTGTCCGGCATGGGGCGCATCACCGTCAACATCTGGTCACGGATCGAGATCACGATCCCCAAGCCGCCAAAGTGGCCAGAGGTCGACAGGTTCATCTCGCGATAGGCGTCGGGGCTCATGAACACGCTGTGCGGGTCCAAGGTGCCGAGGATGCCGTTACACGCGGCGTACTCGATCTCGCGCAGATCGACGTCGGCGTCCTTCAAGTTCGCCTGCAGGAACGCGAACACCTCGCGAAGCCGCGCGGAAACGTCCCAAGGGCCCTGTACGTTGTCGACCCGAAACTCTTTGTCTTCGGTGCCCACGCGCACCTTGACGGTAGGTGACTTCTCGTCGTGGAGCACGATCACCTGAGCGACCTCTTTCTGGATTTCGTCCAGGGCGCTGACGAACATCTGGCGCGGCTGCACCCGCGCGGGCTCGACGTATTTGTCGCGGATCGTCTTCAGGGTCTCGTTGACCGCCACCAGCTGGGTGAGGTCGTAAGGGACCTTCGGCTGGCCGGGCGCGGTGACGGCGTGGGCGGCTTCCAAACCGCGCCACAGCCCACCAGTCCCGTAGCGCAGCGCAAAGAAGGTCGAGACAGCGAAGACGCTGAGGATGAACAGGGTCTTGCCCAGGCGTTCGAGGACTCTCATTGGCGGTGGTCAGTATGTCAGATATGCAGCGGCCCACCCCAGGCTTGGGGAGGGAAAACGAGGCGCAGGTAGCTTCCTACGCACGACAGGCTGAAGGGGTTGACGCAGCCTAAGTATTCCCAGCTTGGGCGCGTCGTGTTTCGAGCCGAACTCTGCTGCTCGCGCCCAAATCCTCGAAGCGCCAGAGCGTGCGGGGGTCTTGGGCGCGCTCCTCACGTCACCCAACGCGCGCACCAGCGGCCACCTTCAGGGCGCTGCCGGCTTCGGCGCCGCGCTGCCGGTGGGCGGCCGGGCAGGGGCCGCCGCGCCGGCGCCGTGCCCGCCGGAGTTAGCAGGAGGCAGCGAACGCTGCCCCGACGCAGGTGGCTTCAGCCCAGGTTGGCTCACGGGCTTTAGCCCGGGCTTAGGGCCTGATTGTTTGCCGTCCGCGGCTGCGGCGGGCTTGCCCGCTGCGGCGTCCGGGTTGACGACCGTGGGCGACACTTCGTCCTGACGGATTGAGTAGCGCACCAGCGCGCGCAGCACCTGGTTTCGCTGCACGTTGCCCAGCAGCATCTTCAGATCTTCATAGACTGACGGATCCACCAGCAGCGCGCCCAGGGTGCCGCGGCCCGCGCGCAAGTCGGCGATGACCTTGCGCAGGTCGGCGCTCATCGCGTTCAGGTTGCTCACCGCGTCCTGTTGCGGCCCTGAGCCGCCGTACATCAAGGTGTGGGCCATGCCGTTGCCCTCGCGGATCCCCCGGAGCGCGAGGCTCACCTCACCCGCCGCGTCGCCGAACTTGGCTAGCGTCTCGGGCGGCCCACCGCCGTACACCAAATCGTGTACCAGCCCAGGGCCGTGGTTCACGCGGTCTACGGCCTTGTTCAAGCCGCCGACCAGGCGATCGAGGCTGGCCGTGGTGCGCTCCAAATTGCTGAGCATACGGGATATCTTCGCCGCTTCGGCGGGGTCGCTCATCAGCTTGCCGATGTAGCCCTCTTGCTTGTCGACGCTCTCTAGGATGCCGGACAGCGACCTCATCCCCGTCTTCATATCCTCCTGGAATTTCGGTTCAGCGAACGTCCCAGTGGTCTTCTCCAGGTTGATCATCACGCCCTCGGCCTTGTCGCCGAGTGAAGTGACCTTCTTCAACATATCCGCGAGGTCTTGAGGATCGCGGCTCCGCACCTCCCCGCCGACCGGCACCACGGGCAGCGCCATGTCGCCGGCGGAGATCTGCACCATCTTGTCACCCAGCAGACCGCGGTTCTCGATGGTCGCCACGCTGTCGTCGCGGATGCGCGGCGCCTGCTCACGATGGATGGTCATGCGGACGAAGGGGCGCGCGTCGGATGGATCCTCGGGGTAGGCGACCTCATCCACGGTCCCGATGTCTAGCCCGCCCATCCGCACGGGTGACCCACGCTTCAGGCCTTGCACGTCAGAGAAGCGGGCGGTGTAGGTATCGGTAGACTTGAAGACGCCGCGCTCGTCGCCGATCAGAAATACGACGAGCCCGGATACCAGCATCCCCACCAGAACGAAGAGCCCTACTTTGACCTCTCTCGGAGTCGACATGCCTTGTTCCAGTTAGCATCCATCACGCGCTCAGCAGGGCGGCGCGGATGCTTTGTTCGTTCGCCCAGCTGCCTCAAGACCAGCCAAGCGGTGCCTACACCAAGCCACTTCAGACGCGGCTCACACCCTAGCTGCCCCTTATAGCGCACCCCGGGCGCCGCAGCGCGCGCCGGATCCTGTAGAAGCGCAACAGCACAGCCAATCCCGGGACAATTTGTGGTTTGGCCTCGCCCCCGCAGGCGAGAAATTCCGCAGCCTCAGCGCCCACGCGGCACTGCCGCGCGCCCGACGCTGACGGCTGGCTCAAGATCCCTGACCTATCAGCGTCGCTTCAAGTGTGGCAACCTGGGCGCGTGGAGTTCATGCCGTCCACCTTGGTCACTGCCATGGCCGGCAGCGCCGCGGCTGGCAAGAACCCCTGGTTGCCCCTGGCGCTGATCCTGCTGATCGCCCAGGCAGATCAAGTGCCTAGCTGGCTGATGGAGCCGCGGCTGCACGCGGGCCTGCATGGCTTGGGGTCACCGGGCGTGATGCTGGGCCTTGGCGTGCTGTTCCTGGTGCTCTCCGTCGCGGATTCGTTGGCGGACAAGGTGAGCTGGATCGAAGCTTGGCTCACCCCGATCTCAACCACCTGGCGCCCCTTCGCGGCCATCGCCTTCAGCGCGTTGATCGGCGCCGGGAGCATGCACGACACGCCGCCTCAGCTGGCCATCGGCGCTGGTTTCCACATAGGAATGACCGACACCAGCGCGGGCCAAACCAACCCCTACCTATGGCTCGCGTTGTGCGTTGCTTGCGGAGCGCTGGTCGGGCTGGTCGCGACCGTGGGCAAGACCGGGACGCGCCTGTTGCTCACGCTGGTGCCGATCCCCGGGGTGCGCCTCGCCCACTCGTTCCTCGACGACTTGTTCGCGTGGGGGGTCCTGCTGGCCGGGCTAGTGCTCAGCGACAGCCTGATCATGCTGATCCTAGGCGCTGTTTATTTGGGGGTGGGGTGCGTCACCGCGCCCATCTTGGGGCGCCTGAGCCTGATACAGCTCAGGATTTTCGCTGCCGCATGGAAAAAATTTCGCAACCAGAGCGGCGCCGCCAGCGCTCCGCGGTGGCTTCAGCGTCGCTTCCCCGAGCGTGATCTCAGCCAGATCATGGCTGCCTACGCCTACCGTACGGCGAGCACCGGGCTGTGCCGTGGTGGTTTCTTGATCGTAGATGCCCAGGGCGTTGTCTTTGCCGCGCGGAGCTGGTTTGGGGTGAAGGTCCTCAAGGTTGAGCGCGAGCAGCTGTGCCGGCTCGGGCTCGCAGAGACGCTCACCAGCAGAGCCGTGTGCGTCGCGCGCAGGCTAGACAGCGGTGAAGCGGAAGAAGCCACGATTTATCTGTTCCCTGGGACCCCTAGCGCGACCAGCGAGCGCCTGATCGCTGCTGCCCGCCAGGCGGATCTGGTGCGGGTGCGACCTGGCAGCCCGAGCGCCCGGCTCCCGCACGAACGCCGCGCGTCAGCCCGCTTCGTGCCCGCCGCGGCCGCAGGCAACCTGCGAACACAAGGGCTGCTCACCGTGAGCGCCGCGGTTGGCGTTGGCGTGCTCACGGGCGGCGTCGTGATCCCCATCGGGGCAGGCTACCTGGCGTCCCCGTTCAAGGGTCGCTTCGTGATCGGCTTGGCGCTCACGGCTTACTTGGCAAGCTCAGTGGTCGGCACGCTGGGCTTCGCTTGGCCCATCGCCCTCGCGTACTGCGTCGTGCTGAACAGCATCGCCCTGCGCGACTTGAGCCGCCACGCGCTGCGCGCGCATTTAGATGGGTTCGTGGACACCTACGCGTTCCTGCCCAGCGTCCCAGGCGCGCTGTGGGTCACCAGCGCACCAGCCGCCGATCACTTCCGCACGGGAGAGTTAGATCCGGTAACTGACGGCTCTTGGCGCGTCGTCTGGCGCTTGCTCGCTGCGCAGCCGGCCGCCGCCTAGCGCTGCGCCGGTAGCGCTGCGCCCTCAGCGCTGCGCCCTAGCTCATAGCGGGAATCAGCCGCTGCGCAGCAGCGTCTCGACGTCTTCCTCGACGGGCGCGCGCCCGTTGATGAAGTCGGCCACTCGCGGATCTTCGATGGCACGAAACGCCTCGGTGTACGCGCACGCGATGATACGCCCGCTATGGACCATGGCGATGCGATCGCTGATCGTGAACGCGCTTTGCATGTCGTGGGTCACCACGATCGTCGTGATCTTCAGCTTCTCTTGCAGCCCCAGGATCATGTGGTTTACGCGCGCGGTGTTGATGGGGTCCAGGCCGGTGGTCGGTTCATCGTACAGCACCACCTCGGGCTGGACCGCGATCGCCCGCGCCAGACCGACTCGCTTGCGCATGCCACCGGACAGATCCGACGGTCGCATCTCCTCGATCCCCGGCAACCCCACCAGACCGAGCGCCCACTCGACGCGATCACGGATCTCCGACTTGCTCATTTTCTCACGGAAATGCTCCTCAAGACCGTAGGCGACGTTAGCGGCCACGCTGAGCGAGTCGAACAGCGCGCCGCTCTGAAACAGCATCGCGATGCGCTGCCGCACCTTCGATAGCTGTCGCTCGTTCATGCTGGTCACCTCTTCGCCGTCGAACACGATGCTGCCCGAGTCCGCGGGCAAGAGCCCGATCAGCATCTTGAGCATCACGCTCTTGCCCACCCCCGACCCACCCAGGATCGTGAACGCCTCACCGCGGCGAATGCTCAGCTCAAGCCCCGAAAAAATGACCTTCGGACCGAAGCGCTTCTTCACGTTGGTGAAGCGAATCAGGGTTTCCACGGCCCTAGGTTTAGGCGCGGCGCTGAGCGCGCCGCAACTCAGTCGGGCTAAAGCCGGTGTTTCCACTGCCAACGCTGGCGCGGCTCGGTGAGCCCACAGCCGGCCAGGAGGCTCAGGGCCGCCGCGCCGCGGAGCGCGCTGAGCGCCCCCGCCCGTGAATGATCACTCGCGGGCCGCTAGCCCCCGCTAGCCCCAGACCTGATCCAGGCGCAGCTCGACGGCTTCGCCGCCGCGATAAGTGTCACGCTTTAGCCGCCCGACGGCGATCACGCGCTCCCCGAGCTGTCCCGCTTGCGCGCCCTGTGCGATCCCAAACGCCCCGATCCGCTGACCGTTCGGCAGCTGCAGCTGCAGCTTGAGGTGCCCGCCGGTGACTTCACGCGCGGAAATTAACTTGGCGTCGATGCGCAGCTTCGGCGCGCGGTTCTGCTCTCCGCACGGTTCAAGGCGCTCAAAATCGCACACCACCGCGAACGGGTCGTCCGCCGGGTCGAGTTGAACCACCGCCGCCGGGTCCAGCTTCACGCTGACGGCGGGGGTGGCCGCGCCGGCGTCGCAAGCCGCCACAAAATCCGCTCGGAATTGCTCAAGCTTAGACAGCGAGAACGTGACGCCCGCGGCCGCTTGGTGTCCCCCGAAGCGATCGAGGCTCTCGGCGGACGCGGTCAGCGCGTCGTAGAGCCGCGCGCCCGCTGGCCCCCGCACCGACCCGCGACCGACGTCGCCCTCAAAGCCCGCGACCACGACCGGCACTTGGTAGCGGTCAGCCAGGCGCCCAGCGACGATCCCGACGATGCCGTGGCTCCAGCCCTCGTCACCGATCACGATGGCCGCCTGCTTGTCCCAACCGCTCGCCTCGATCAACTCGACCGCCGCCTGTTCCATCTCGCGCTGCAGGTCTTTTCGGCGCTGCGTGATCTGCTCCAGCCGCGCCGCCAGTGAGCGCGCGGTGTCGAGGTTACGCGCCAAGAGCAGATCAAACGCTGGGTCAGGCGCACCAAGGCGCCCTGGCGCGTTGATTCTTGGTGCCACACGGAAAGCAACATCCTCGGCGCTGAGCGGGACGCTGGTGTCGATCTTCGCGTACTCGAGCAGCGCGCGCACACCCGGGCGCTGCGCCGCGCGCAGGCACTCGAGGCCAGCCCGCACTAGCGGGCGGTTGTCACCATCCAGCGGCGCGACGTCAGCGATGGTGCCGATCGCGACCAGATCGAGGTAGCGGCGCAGATCAAGCTTCGGATCCAGCTGCGCGCGCAGCGCAGCGCCGATGGACAACGCCAACCCACACGAAGCCAGCCCTTTGTACGGGAAGCCGCACTCGGGTCGATGCGGGTTGATGAACGCCAGCGCCGGCAGCGGCTCCGCTGGCACCAGGTGGTGATCAATCACCAGGACCTCCACCCCCGCCTGCTTCACCACGCTTAGGCTTTGGTGATCCGATGAACCGCAGTCGCACGTCACCAGCAGCGCCGGCTTCGACGCCAAGATCCGCTGCACAGCGGGCAGCGAGACGCCGTACCCGCCGTCAAAGCGACTCGCTAAATGCGGCACCACCTCGCCGCCTAGGCTGCGCAAGAGATCCGTCAGGATCGCCGCCGAGGTGATGCCGTCGCAGTCGTAGTCACCGAAGACGACGACCCGCTCCTTATTCCGCACGGCATGAATGAGCCGCTCACTGAGCGCGTCGCGGTCAGCCATGTGCTCCGGGCTGGACAGGTGAGCGAGCTTAGGCTCCAGAAATCTGGAGATCTGCGCCACGTCATCGAGCCCGCGACGCACGAACACGTCAGCCAGCGTGCGCGTCAGGCCGAGCGCGCTGGTGAGCGCCGTGACCTGCTGAGCTAGCTGCGAAGCCGTGGCCCCGCCGTCGCGGGCGGAAGCGCCGGGAGCTTCCTCAAACCTAGGGGCGGCCGTCACCATGCCCCTTTCTCGACCGCGGACTCGGACATGTCAACGCGGCATCGGTCTGGCGCGGTCCGAGTTGCCAGCTACACCGATCTGGGACCATCCCTAGGCTTAGCTGACAGCGCTAGATGATCGCCTCGTCGGTCTTACGGATGGGCTTGGCCGGCTTCTTCTTCACGACCTTGCTGAAGAACTTTCGGTCTAAGTACTCGGTGAGCGGCAAGGCGACGTAGATCGACGAGTAGGTGCCGAGCACCATGCCGATGATCAGCGTGAACGAGAAGTCCTTGAGGGTGCCGGTCCCGCGCACGAAGAAGAACAGCAAGCTGAAGATCGTGGTGCAGCTGGTGAGCACCGTGCGGCTCAACATCTCGCTGAGGCTGACGTTGGCGATCTTCACAAAGTTCGCGCCGCGCATCCGGCCCAAGTTCTCTCGCACGCGATCGTAGACGATCACGGTGTCGTTGACTGAGTAGCTGACGATCGTCAGCACCGCCGCGACCGTGGAGAGCCCGACCTCCTTCTTGACCAGCACCAGCACGCCGACGGTCAGGATCGCGTCATGCAGCAGCGAGACCACCGCGCCTGGCGCGAAGCGCAGGTCGAAGCGGAACGCGATGTAGGCGGTGATGAACACCAGCGCGATCAAGATGCTCTTCAGCGCTGCGTCCCGGAGCTGAGCGCCGGCCTTAGGTCCAATCCACTCCACCCGCAGCGGGTTGTCCGGCACGATCTCGGCGCCGAGCTCGGCGCGCAGCACGTCCATCAGCTGGTCGCCCTTGCTCTTCAGCTGGATCTCCACCCGATGCTCGCGCGAGTTCTGGATGGCGACGGCGTTCTCACCGTCACGCACGGACACCGCCTCAACGCCGTTCATCTGCTGGCGAATGCGCTGCAGATCCGGAGCCGCACGGTAGCGCACGCTCACCTTGTCGCCGCCAGGGCTGAACTTCACCTCGGTCGCGGTGCGATCACTGGGGCAGCGATCTTCTGGCAGGTTCTCGCCGAAGCAGAGCGCGGTCTCCACCTCGCGCTGCTTGGCGTCATCGATGGACGACACCTCCTGAACGCGGATCATGAAGTGGTTCTGCGCGTCGCCCTCTTCCACGCGCACGATGTCTGGCGTTGAGAACCCGCCCTTAGTGATGATGTCCCGCAGCTTGGGGACATCGACAGGCTTCGCGAAGGCGATCTCCACCTCGGTGCCACCTTTGAAGTCGGTGCCGAGCTTGGGGCCAGGGTAGAAAATGCTCACGCACGCCGCGACCACCATCAGGAGGCTGACGGGCCCGAAGACCCGGCGCATGCGCATGAAGTCGTATACTTTTCCGACAGGAAATAGCTGCATCGATCAGCCCATGTCCAGTTGCGCGTCGCGGCGGCGGCCGTGCACCCAAAGGTCAAAGAAGACGCGGGAGACCACCACGCCGGTGAAGATGTTGGAGATGGTCCCGACGATCAGCGTGATGGCGAAGCCCTTGATCGGGCCGGTGCCGTACTGAGCCAAGATCACGCCACCGATCAGGGTCGTGATGTGGCCGTCGATGATCGCGCTCAGCGCCTTGCCAAAACCCAAATCCACGGCCGCGCGCGGGCTCTTGCCGTCGCGTAACTCCTCGCGGATACGTTCATTGATCAGCACGTTCGAGTCGACGCTCATGCCGATGGTCAGCGCCAAACCCGCGATGCCGGGCAGCGTCATGGAGGCGCCGAAGGTCGCCAGCACCGCGAGCTGCAGGATCAGGTTCAGCCCCACCGCGGTGTTCGCCACTAGGCCTGCTCGTCGGTAGTAGAGCAGCATGAACACGATGACTAGCGCCGCGCCGCCCATCGCACCTTGCAGCGCCAGACGGATCGAGTCGCGGCCGAGGGAAGGTCCGATGCGCTGCTCGTTGGACAGCGAGATGGGGGCGGGCAGCGCGCCAGAGCGCAGGACCAGCTCAAGGTTGCGCGAGCGCTCCAGCTGCACCGTAGGATCGCCGGAGCCCATGGTGATGGTGGCGTGTCCGCCAGGGATCTTGGTTTGAATCACCGGCGCGCTCTCGACCTTGCCGTCCAAGATGATGGCGAAGCGCCGCTTGATGTTGTCACCCGTGATGTTCTCGAAGATCGAGCCACCGCGGTCCGTGAAGGTGATCGCGACGTACCAGCCGCCGAGGGCGCCCTTGCTCTGGTCCGGCTGGGCGGAGGCGTCGCGGATCAGATCACCGGTGATGCTCGCGCGCGCCTGCAACACATAGGTGCGCCAGCCCGTGTCGGTCTCTTTGAGCGTATCCGGGTCGGTGCTGACCATTTTCTCGAAGCCGATCTCGCGACCCGGCGGCACGTTGAGGGTGTCCACCCAGGCCCGAAAGCGAGCCAGCGACTGCTCGGAGGTCTCGTCTTTGCCGTTGGTTATCACGGCGAATTCGAACGACTTGGTGATCAGATCTTCATTCTCGTCCTGGCCGACGCTGACGTTCTCAGACGCGAAGCTCACACCCTCGGGCAGTGAGCTATCGGGACCGGTCTTCGCGAGGTCTTTCTTCAGATCGGCGAAGAAGGTGCTCTCGTCGTCGTTGAGCTTGAACTCCAGGCGCGCCGTTTGGCTGATGATATCGCGGATCTGCTGGAAGCTAGACTCATCCTCACCGGGGACCTCGACGATCACGTCCTCGTCGCGGCTGGACACGGCGGCCTCGCGCAGACCAAGCTCGTCGACGCGGCGCAAGATGATCTCTTTTGCCTGAGCGACCGCGCGCTCTCGAATGTCGGTCTCAGTGGCCTCGCGGATAAAGTAGCGGACCTTCCCGCTGCCTTGCTCGTGCGCGAAATCCAGTTCCCCACGGAACTTATCTTGAAACCGCTTATCAAACTTGGCGTCGTCGGCCGGGTCTTTGAACTCGATGTCGATGCGGTTAGAAGCGCCGCGCGGCGCGATCAGCGTCACCTTCTCACGCAGCTTCTTGAAGGCCTCCTCCGTCGGCCGCTCATCGCCGGAGTGGAACTCAAAGGCGCGAGCTAGCTCCGACTGCATGTCCTCGAAGTAGGCGTCGCGCTTGTCTTTGATCGCCTCAGCCACATCGACCGTGTAGACCAGCCGCAAGCCGCCGCGCAGATCGAGGCCGGCCACCAGCTTGAAGCCGATGCGCTCTTTTAGGTAGGCCGGGCAAGGCACCTTGCCGCCGCTCATGCTCTCGAGGCTCGGTAGCAGCGTGAGCATCGCCAGCGTCGCGACGCCGGACACCAGCCCGAACCGCGCGCGCCAGCTCAGCGTCACGATGTCGAGCCCCACGAAGAGACACCAAATGGCGGTCCACGTACAGGCGATCATCAGCCAGAAGGAGTCGTAGTGCGCGGCCGCCGCGGCGAGGCCTGCAGCAACCGCGCCGACCCACTGCGAGACGCGATGGGGGCGGCGCACGTAGCCCAGCGCTAGCAGCAACGCGGCGAATCCGCCGAGCACATATTGCAAGACCGTGTTGACCATCTCCTCGTAACCTTGCTCACCAGCGCCGCGCGCTATTGAAAACTCTTGCTTGGGCGCGCTCGAACCGGCTCGTCGGCGCTACCCCGTGGATCAGGCTTAAGAATCACTGATCCGAAACACAGCTATTTGTCGCTCGACTTGGCGTCGCCTGACTTGGCGTCACCTGACTTGGCGTCACCTGACTTGGCGTCGGCGGCCTTGGTGTCTCCAAGATCCTTCCCCAGCAGCGAAGAGCTGAGGATTTTGACCTTCACGCCGGAGGCGATCTCAATCGTCGCGACGCGGTCGGTCTTCTCGATCAGCTTGCCCATCAAGCCGCTCTGGGTGAGCACGCGATCGCCCTTCTTGAGGTCATCAAGCAGCTTCGCCTGCTTTTTTTGCTGGCTGCGATTGGTCCACCACATGAAGCCGAACAGGCCGACCATCAACAGCAACATGGGCGCCATTGACATCAGGCCCGGAGACTCGGGTGGAGGCCCCTGCGGATCAGCCTGTCGTGACGGCTGACCCTCAGCGGACTTGCCCTGAGCGGCAGCCGCTACAGGGGCGACGGGGGCCGCAGGCGCGGCTTCGCCAGGCGCAGGGGGACGCGCCGGTGGTGTGGGTTGACCCTGATATGCAAACGCCGCGAAATCCAAAGGTTCCTCCCGTCGGGGGTCGGGCCTATACCGAGGAATTCAGGGGCGCGCAAGCAACGCCCCGCGTTGCGCTGATCACAGGCCAGGGCTAGCCACAACCCCTGCTCACCCAGTCAGCTAGCGCTGGACAGCCATCCACAAGACGTGGCCGAGACGACGAAAGACAAGCATGAGCCGTGGCCCTGGCATCAATCTGGCTTGACACCCCTGCAAGCGAGTGACATTTATCGCGCCCGGTCCAGACCCGGGAAGAGATGGATGAAACCGGTTTGCTAGTACAGCGTGCCTCACCAGTCGTGAGGCTGCCTTCCTCGTTGCCTTGGCAGCGGCGGAAACAGCAGGTCGGAATCGGTTCGCGCCCCGTCAGGCGTGAATCCCGAGAATTGCCCCTCAAGGCAAGCAATCAGTTCGAGCCCTCCCGGAGCGAACTTCAGGCGCGTAGCTCAGTGGTAGAGCACTACATTGACACTGTAGGGGTCGGCAGTTCAATCCTGCCCGCGCCTACTGCCTCCGGGTCAGGATCGGGCCAACAACCAGCGTTTTCCCAGCACCGCTCGGTTGGCGTTGTTCTCCGTCGCGCCTCGCCGGCGCGCGTTGTCGGGTTGTCACGGCTATGAACGGCGGCATGCGCCGCACAGCACGGGATGTGCTGGAGTCCACGGGCGAGCTCAGCGACGACGTGGTCGCAGTTCGTGTGGGCGATCGCTTGGTCGATCTGCACACGCCGCTGGATGAGCAAGCCCAGTACCGCCCGGTGCTGCGCGGCACTCCAGACGCGCTGGAGATCATCCGGCACTCGACGGCACACATCATGGCTGACGCCGTGCAGCGGCTGTTTCCTGGCACTCAGGTCACCATCGGCCCGTCCATCGACAACGGCTTCTACTACGACTTCGACCGTCCCGACGGTCCCTTCTCGGATCGCGATCTGGTGCGCATCGAGAAGGAGATGAAAAAGATCATCAAGTCAAAGCGACCCTTCGTGCGCGAGGTGGTGACCCGCCAGCAAGCCATCGACTTGTTCGAGGCGATGGGCGAGAAATACAAGGTCGAGCTGATCCAGGGCCTGGCGGCAGACGCTGAGATCTCCTTGTACCGGCACGGCAGCCCGGGCCGCCCCGAAGGCACTTGGGTGGATTTGTGCGCAGGGCCCCACGTGCTTTCCACCGCGGATTTGGGGGTGGTCAAGCTCACCAGCGTCGCCGGAGCCTATTGGCGTGGCGACGAAAAGCGCCCGATGCTCCAGCGCATCTACGGCACGGCGTTCCCCACCCAAGAAGAGCTCGACGCCTACCTCGCCCAGCAAGAAGAAGCGAAGAAGCGCGACCACCGCAAGCTCGGCAAAGAGCTGGAGCTGTTCTGGTTCCATGAGTACGCGCCGGCGATGCCGTTCTTCTTACCGCGCGGAGCCGGTATCTACCGGCGGTTGGTCGACTACATCCGAGCGCTGTACGTCGACTACGGCTACGACGAGGTCATCACCCCGCAGATTTTCGACAAGCGGCTGTTTGAGACCAGCGGTCACCTGCAGAACTATCGCGAGAACATGTATTTGCCGGTGACGGCAGACGTGATCGACGGCATCGCCCACGACCACGGTCACGACGACGAGGCGCACCCCGCCCTCGAGAGCCTGGCGCAGAAGCCAATGAACTGCCCGAGCCACTGCCTGATCTTTGGCCAGCGCCGGCGCAGCTACCGTGAATTGCCTTGGCGCATCGCAGATTTCGGACGCTTGCACCGCTTTGAGCGCGGTGGGTCGCTGCACGGCCTGGCCCGGGTACGCAGCTTCTGCCAGGACGACGCGCATATTTTCTGCACCCCCGAGCAAATGCGCGAAGAGCTCGAGAGCTTCAATAGCCTGCTTTTCGAGGTGTACGCCGCGTTCGGCTTCGACAACGTGCGGGTCAAGCTCGCGCTACGGCCTGAGCAGCGCGTGGGCACGGACGCCATGTGGGACGCCGCAGAGCAGGTGTTGGAAGAGGTGCTCGTCGCCACGGGCATCCCGTTTGAGCTGTTACCTGGTGAGGGCGCGTTTTACGGCCCCAAGCTCGAGTTCCACGTCACCGACGTCCTGGGCCGGGACTGGCAGCTGGGGACCATGCAGGTGGACTACGCGCTGCCCGAGCGTTTCGGCCTCGAGTACGTGGACAACGAGGGCAAGAGCAATCGCCCGGTGATGCTCCACCGCGCGATCCTCGGCTCCGTCGAGCGCTTCTTCGGCGTCTACATCGAGCACTGCGCAGGCAAGTTCCCCACCTGGCTCGCCCCAGAGCAGATCAGCTTGCTGACGGTGAGCGAGAAGCAAGCCGAGTACGCCGAGCGGGTAGCCGGCGTGCTCCGCGGACGCGGGATCCGCGTCCAGGTGGATGCTGGCTCCGACAAGCTGGGCGCGAAGATCCGCAACGCGCGCAACCTGCGCGTGCCGTATCTGGGCGTGATCGGTGAACAAGAAGTCGACACCGAGAGCATCAGCGTCCGCTCACGGGACGACGGCGAGCTCGGAGCGCTCGCGCTGGCGACGGTCGTCGAACGGCTCACCAACGAAGCCAGTTGGCCGCGCGCGAGCGCGCGAAAGCCAGCCGCTAAATGAGGCTGCTTTGGAGCCCGCTGGTTTCCTGCTTGTCCCGTGGCCGATGTGGACTAGCCAGGGCGTCCGGCGCCCCAGCTACCTGCGTCTCGCTGACCATGATAGTTAGGTCCACCCAGGCATGGCTGCAGCAGAGCCACCCCTACACCCAACCCACGCCCACGGAGGCGTGAGCGAGCACCAAGTCTATGATCAGAGAGAGTAGTACCAACCTATGGCAATGAGGCGACGCTTTCAGCGGGGAGAACCCCGCGGACCACAGATCCGAATCAACCATCGGATCAGGGTGCCTGAGGTGCGGGTGGTTGCTGCCGATGGATCGATGCTGGGCGTGATGACCACCCAAGACGCCCTGCGGCGCGCGCGGGAAGCCGGCCTCGACCTGGTCGAGGTCAACCCCAAGAGCATGCCGCCGGTGTGCAAGATCCTCGATTTTGGTAAGTACAAGTACGAAGAAAAGAAGAAGGCTAGCGACGCGAAGCGACGCCAGACCGTGGTCGAGGTGAAGGAGATCAAGCTCCGCCCCAAGACCGACGACCATGACCTCAACGTGAAGCTGCGCGCAGCTCGGCGCTTCATTGAGACAGGCAACAAGGTCAAGTTCACCGTTCGTTTCCGCGGCCGTGAGATCACGCACCCCGAGCGCGCGAGGATGCAGCTCGACTGGCTCCTGCAGGGCCTAGTCGACCTGAGCACCATTGAGCAGATGCCCACCATGGAGGGCCGGAGCATGGTGCTGATCGCCGCGCCGAAGCCCGCGGTGATGCAGCGGGTTCAAGCCGAGCGGGCAGCCCGCGAGAAGGACGGCGAGCGCGGCAAGAAGCACGAGGAACCGGAGGTCGAGGAAGAGCTCCACGAGCCGGACGACGACGATGACGACGATGACGACGGCGATGACGACGGCGATGGCGATGACGACGGCGATGGCGATGACGCTAGTGATAGCGCCGCGAGCGACGGTGACCCGAGCAACGCCGAAGCTAGCGACAGCTAATATTCCGTAGGGAATCATAGCGGTTCGCGCGACGCCAAACGCCGTGGTCAAGGCGCCCTGCCACCAGCAGGGCGCTTTGCTGTGTGAGGCGCGACGCCGCGCGCTCAGTCGCTCAAATCGGGAGCAGGCCGCTGAAGTACGCACCAGCCGCGCCGGCAGCCACCACCAGCACGAGGACGACCGCGATCAGGCCGCCCTTTGACTTGGGGGCTGGTTCGTCAGGTGCGTGAGCTGACAGCGCTTGCTGCTGAAGCTGCGACGCGGGCTGAGACTGCGACGCGGGCTGAGACTGCGACGCGGGCTGAAACTGCGACGCGGGCTGAAACTGCGGCCCGGGCTGCGAGAGCCGGGCTACGGGATGATCTGGAGTCGCTGGGCGCACGGGGGACGGAGCGGGGGTGGGGGGACGCGCGGCGTGAGGCTCAGAGTGTCGTGCTTGCGGCGGAGGCGCCGACGACTCCTCCTCGAGGGCCGCCAGGTTGCCCTCTTGAAACGAGCTGGGGGGCAGCGAACCTGCCAGATCTTCGAGATCTGAGGCCCAGTCACCCACGTTCTCGAACGAACCTAGGTTCAGTGGGATCGCGCCGACGCCGCTCTGGGAGGCTCGGTCACCGTTCGAGCCCTCCTGTTCTTCGAGGGAGGTGAACTCGAACAGCGCGTCGTCAATCAGCTCACCGATGATGGACGCCTTGTCCTTGGGACGCGCCTGCTTCTCTTGATCTCGCTCGTTGATGGCCTCCTGGACCAGCTGAGCGATATCGAAGGACGAGACCGCGCGGCCGGTCTGAAAGAGGATCTCATTCAGATCACGGCCGAGGTCGCGAGCCGTCTGATAGCGCACCGCGGGGTCACGGGCGAGCGACGCGCGGATCACCTGCTCAAGCTGAGCCGGCACCGCCGGGTTCAACTCGCGGAGACTCGGGATCTTCGCGGCCTGGACCTGGCGCACGGTCTCGAGATCCGTCTCCCCGAGGAACAAGCGACGCCCGGCGAGCATCTCCCACAAAATGATGCCGACGGCGAAGATGTCGGTCCGCGCGTCCACAGACTGACCGAGCGCGGCCTCTGGGGACAGATAGCTGAACTTGCCCTTGATGATACCAGGCTCGCTCTTCTCCAGCTGGCTGTTGGCCTTCGCCAAGCCAAAGTCTACGATCTTGACCTCGCCAAAGCGCGTGAGCAGCACGTTCGGCGGGGACATGTCGCGGTGAACGAGCCCGATCATGTCACCGTTGTCGTCTACGAGCTCATGGGCGTACGCTAGGCCTTCGCAGATCTTGACGCAGATCGTGACCGCTTCTTCCACGGGGAAAGTCCGGAAGTGCTTGCGCGTGTACTCGATGACGGCCTTCAGGTCCGCGCCATCGACGTACTCCATGACGATGAAGTAGGTGTTGTCACCCACCCCGATATCGAAGACCTGCACGCAGTTCGAATGAGACAGCTGCGCGCTGACCCGCGCTTCATCGAGGAACATCCCGATGAACTGCTTCTTCTCCGATAGATGCGGCAGGACGCGCTTGATCGCGACCTTCTTCTTGAAGCCTTCGAGGCCCGCGCTCTCGGCGCGGAACACCTCTGCCATCCCTCCGGCTGCGATCCGTTGGATGACGCGGTAGCGCTGTTGCTGCTGTGCCATGTTTTTCTTGGGGGCCCGACGCCCGGCGCCAGGTTAGGTCTCCAAAACCAAAGCGGTCAAGAACTGCGGCGGCGACTAGGTCAGTCTAGCCTGGCTTGCGGCCATCTCGTGCCAACCCGCGTAGCAGATCGAGGTGTCCGCTGGGTGCTGGATCGAAACGGTGAGCTTGGAAAACGACCTCCGCGAAGGCGCGTGCGTCGGCTGGCAGCGCCAGCAGCGCCGCAGCGAAGCGCTGGCGCAGCGCCTGAGGTCGCGAGCGCGAGAACGCGATCACGTCCCCGGGGATCGGGCCGATCAGTAAGATCACCTGGATCTCCCGCGGCTCGACGCCAAGCTCCAGCCAAGGCGCTGAGCGGAGCTGGCCGCTCTCCGCGTCGACGGCCACGTGAGTCGCCCCAACGTCGGCCTGTCCGCCGAGGATCGCGCGGACCACTTGGGTGTGGCCGCCGTAGAAGCGCTCCTCCGCGAACAGGCTATCGGCGGGGTGCCCAATGGCTCGCAGGTGCCAGCGCGGCGCGACGTACCCCGAGGTCGAATCCTCACTCACCCAAGCCACGCGGGTTCCGTGCAGTTGAGTCACTTCCCTGATCTCAGAGCGCACCAACGCAAACAACGCGGAGTGGTATCCAGCACGGAAACCTCGCTGAAGCACGACCAGCGGCTCGGCGAGCTGGCGCTGGTGCAGCTCGAGCGCGACCAGCGGCGGCGCCCAAACTGCAGCCAGCGAGTCATCGGCGACCCCGGCCACTAGCGCCTGGTTCGAATCCACGGTGCGTGGCTCAACGCTCACGCCCGTGCTGGCCGACAAGCGATCGCAGAACCCACGCAGCCCGCGGACGACTGCGGCATCACTCGAAACGACGCCAAGCGGCAAGCTCTCCACAGCATGCATACTAGGCGCCGCGGCCTGAGCTGCGAGTTCAAACTGAGGCTGCGTGGCGGCTGCCAGATAAAGCTGTAGGACCTTGCCCGCGGAGCGCGCACACCAGGTCCAGGCCATCGGCGGGCTAGCGCTAGGCATTCCTGCCGTGGTCGCGGCGTTCGCTTGACCCAGCCTGCGAGGCCTCCTAGAGCTGGGTGGCTCCGGCGCAGCACAGCTGTGCTGCGTGGCGGGATACAACGCTAAGAGGTTGCGATGTCAGTGCACAACACCCACGACGCTGAACACGAGACGGACGCGCTTGATGAAGATCGGCTCGACCCCGACGAGCCGCACACACCAGGCTGGCTGACGCTGCTTGGTTGCGCGCTGTTTCTGGCGGTGGGGATCCTGCTGGTCGCCACCGATGAGCCCGCTGACGCCAGCTTGTCAACGACAACGTCTGCCGTCACCGAGGTCGCAGAGCCCCCGGCTCAGCCTGTTGCCGCTCCGCCTCAACCCACCGGAGCCGCAGTGGCGAAAGATCAGGAGGCCACCCGCGCCGCAGCCCAAAAACTCATTGAGCAGCTCAAGCGCCGCCAAGCGCCGGGCGGCGCGGGCATCCAACTCCCGCAGCCTCCTGCTCCCTGAGCGCATACTGAAAAAAGTGCTCGCCAAGCGGGGGTCCAAATGCCAGATTCCGCCTCCCTTTGGGGTCGTAGCTCAGTTGGGAGAGCGCTAGACTGGCAGTCTTGAGGTCAGGGGTTCGATCCCCCTCGACTCCACCAAACGGGAGCACCGCGCAGCCTGATCCGTGGCGGCGCGGTGCCGCTGGGATGGCTAGCGTCGGCGCGGCTAGCCCAAGCAGACGACGGAGCTCGCGCGGCCCTGTCCGGGGGGCGACAAACCTCGGTGATTTCTGCGCCAAGTCTGGGCAAGCCTGCGCCGCGCGCGCTTGAGCCTCGACACCGTCAGGCTGCAATTATTTCCGTTAGGCAACGCTAACCGCCAGTGAATCGACGGACCCCGTACTGGTAGTAGGTCGAGTCGACCTCTGCGCTGAACGCGCGCCGGTTGACTCGTTGCGCCGCGAGCGAGCCACTGAACAAGCCGCCGAAGGGCTCCCACACGACGTCCCCCCGATCGGTCGTGGCCTCGATCAGTCGCGTCATCAGGTCGAGGGGCTTTTGATTCAGGTGGACCGCACGCCCCTGCTGCGTCTTCACCCGCTCGTCGCCCCGAACGGCGTCGCGACGCCACACGTTGGTGACGCCATGAGGGCACGAAAACTTGGAGCGCATGGCGCTCCACTCGGCTGCCGTGACCGGCGCCTTGCCGTCGATGGAGAAGTACGGGCGACCCTCCGGCCGGCCGTGTTGGTTCGCGTAGTCGGCCAGCCGCTGCATCATTTCAGCCGGTGGAAAGTACCAGAGGTGCCCTTGGTCCAAATACTTGCGCACCGCCGCGTCCTTGACTCCGCAGGCTTCGTTCGCCCGACGCAGCGTGAGGCCCGAGCGCTTCCACTGCGAGAGCAGCCACTGCTTCAGCGACATGCCCGCGACCCTGGCCTCGAAGACGTACTGGACGCAGACTTCTGTGACCACGGGGAACCGACGAAGCTTTCGCGTGTTGACGTTGCCGGCGATGTGAGCGACGCCCTTGTCCCAAACATTGCAGTTCACGTAGCGCCAACCGTACCTCTCAAGCAGCGGATGCGCCGCAGCCCAACCGATCTCCGAGTTCCAAAACCAGAGCGTGGTGCTGGGAGTCGCGGCCGCCGCCCAGGCTTGCACATGCGGCTCGTACCACGCGGGCACGTCCAGGTGGTCCGAGGTGTCTCCTTCGAAGCCGAGGACGCCGTACGCGCCGTCCGAGATGATGGTCATCGGAGCTTCCCACTGGGGGTAGAAATCCAGTGTGTCACCGGAGTGAAGCGAGACCCCATCAGCTCGGTAGAGCTTTGACTCCGGCGCCGCCTCGAGCACGACTGACTTCCCGCGCCCGACGGTGCTGGTGGGGGCTGTACGCAAAGCGCCGGCCCTCGATGGTTGGTCGCCGCTCATTTCATCCATGTCGAGCCCGGCCTTGAGCCGCTCGCGCTGGCTGGGCCGGCGAACGCCAGGCGGCGCGGTGCTCTAGTCGCAGGCTTGTATGCTAGCAAACTGCGCAAAATAGTCCTTGTCGCACACCTTACTGCGCTCCAAAATCGAAGCCGCAGTCAGCGAACGCACCGAGAAGCGAACGCACTGACCTAGCTCGAGCTTGCTCAGCAACTCGAACTCAGGTGTATCCGCAAGGATGGGGTGTACCAGGCTGGGCTTGAACTTCACGCTGCCTACCGCGATCGTAAACTGCATCTGGCCGCCGTCGGAGGTCAAGCGCTTGCTCTCGAGCTTACCGCGGGTCGGCGCGATCACCGTCGAGGCGATCAGGCGCTCGTTCGCGCTCAGCGCCTGTGCGCGCTCCACGTCGCCCGCTGCGCGATCATACATGACACAGTTCTCATTTACCGCCCGGAACCACGGAAGGTGCTCCGCCGCCTGAGGGTCGTCTGCCGGCACCGGCTCGGCCGCGGTGGGGTCGAGCCGCGCCCGCGGCAGCGCGACGTAGACGACCGCTCCCCCCGCGAGCACAGCGCACGCCAGCGCGGCGATCAGCCAGCGCTGACTCGGGCGGGCCGGGGGCTGGGAGCTGGGACGCGCCATGCGTGTGTCCTGGTTAGGAGATCGAGCGTGGAGCGGGCTCAGCCCTTGACATGAACCTTGGTCGGCTGAATGCGGTAGATCACCCTCACTTCACCGTCCGCGCGGAAGGGATACTTGGCCTTCCCCATGTACTTCAACGCCATACGGTCGATGTGCTCGTCCGCCCCGGCCTCGACGCGCTCCGTCACCGCGCCCTGGATGCCCATGTAACGGTAGGGGTTGTCGGGATCGCTGATAGACACCCCAACCTGGGCGCGAGCCTGCATGTTGATGTCCTTGAGACGGCCGGCCGCGGTGTTGATCAGCAGGTGTGAACCGTCGAAGTCAACCCACACCGGCGTGACCTGCGGTGTCCCGTCCGGCATCACGGTCGCGAGGTTCGCGAACGCCGGTTTGTTGGTGACGAGGTCGAGGTGGCTTTCGGGGATAGTAGTCATGGTCGGCGATCCGTTGGACAGCCGTGGCTGGCGGTCAATCCCCCCTCGAAGCACGCCCCAACTCGCCCGAAAACCCACGGTTTCTTGCTTGGCGCGGGTCGTTTCCGCCATGCTCCTGGAGCGCAGCGGCAGCAGGTCAGCTTCTGGTCACGTCGCGCAGGTCGCGTGGTGCGAAGCGGCAGGTTGCCCCATATAGCTATCAGCACCTAAACCGTCAGGAGAGCGCTCATGTTGTTCGTCGGAGTACTCTTGGTCGCCTGCGTCGCCGTCTTAGCTACCCTGCTGGGCGAGCTGCCCGGCGAGCTGCGCGATTAGTCGTCTCAGCTGACGACTGATTTCCAGCCAGCCCGCTCAGCCAGCCCTCTCGGCTAGGTCGCGCTGCCTGTCGAGGCGCCGGGGTCTGCGCTGAACAGCGCGCGCGGGACGACACCCCGCACGAACGCGGCGATCTCGGACGCGGCGCTGGGCGTCACCCCAAACAGCTCAAACACCCGGAGATCCAGCTCGGCCCGCAGCGCGTCGCGCGGCGCTGGGCCAAGCGCACCTGGTAGGCCGACGCCCAAGCTCAGAGCGCGCGTCAGCTCGGCGATGCGCTCGCGCAGCCGAGCATGGTGAGGTGGAGCAGGCAGGCTGCGCAGGTGTCTTATTTTTACCTGCGGAAAAACACGCTGCCTGGCGTCGCGGTTCGCGGCGATGTGCAAGGCTCGATACAGCGTGGAGTTGAGCAGCCCGACCAGCAGCTCGGCTGACAGGTCGTCGTGCGCGAAGCCAGCGAGCAACGTGTTACGAAATGCGCGACCGTCGTGCAGCGCGGCGATGGGGTGAGAGGCGGTTTGCCGCACCACGAAGTCCACCTCATGGTAGCGCGCGGCTGGTCGCAGACTGGCGCGGCAGCGGCTCAGCACCTCCGGGTCTGGATTCAGGTACAGGCGGGTCGGGCCGACGTAGAACTCCCGCACGTCTCGACCTTCGACCAGGCCCAGCGTAAACTCACCGCTCGCATCTCCGCGATGAAATAGCGTTCGGCTGACCTCACCCGCGCTCCTAAAGCCACGCTCGCCAAAGCAGGCTTGAGGCAAGCTTGGCAGGCCGCACAGCTCGTTCAACACGCTCGGCACGTTGACCTCGCTGCCGATGTTGCGCGCCTTGCTGCGCTCCTCGAGGATCCACGGCTCACGCGATGACTGGGCGCGCTCGCTCGGCTCGAGCAGCAACCCAAAGCACGGCTGGGTCACCCCGCTGAAGGCGTCCTGGCCCAGCTCAGGCAGCGGCGTCAGCAGCCGGTGGCGAGCCGTGGCGACCTCGCGCACGGCGGCGTAGCCTTGTAGATCCGCGATCGGGCTAGGCACCAGCAGCGCGACTCGACCTCGCGGCGCCAGCTGTACAGCCAACTCCACAAACAAGCCGTGCAACGTCGGGTAGCCGCGCCACGCCTGGTAGTGCCTAGCGTACGCGTCTCGCGTTGCCGCGGGGATTGGCTTGGCGGCGCGCCCAGAGAACGCCAACCACGGCGGATTACCAACCACCAGGTCGAACCCCCCATCACAAAGCAGCGGGGCGAGCGCGGCCAGCAAGCCAGGCTGCTGATGCGTAGCACCAAGCGTGAGAGCGCCTACAAGTGAATCCCCGTGGATCAAGTGACACGGCATGTCCGCCACCCGCAGCTGAGGCACCGCCGCTTCCAGCCACAGGCTGAGCTCAGCCACCCCCAAAGCCCAGCGCGAGGTATCAGCCCCCCATAGAGAGCCGAGCGCGGCTAGGCGTTGAGCGCCGTCGCTCTCAGCCCCGACGAGCTGGCGGTAGCTCGCCAGGAGGAACGCACCACCTCCCACCGCTGGATCGCACACGCGCAGCGCACGCCCACCGGGGACCTGCGCCGTCAGTCGCCCCGCGCCCAGCCCACGCGAGACGAGCAAATCGCAGATCTCACGCGGCGTGAAGAAGCTCCCACTGGTACGCTTCAGCCGGCCTTCGTTGACCCAGCTCAGCAAGCGCTCATACGCCAGCCCCAGCAGATCTGCTGAATGATCCAGATCTAGCAACGCCTCAAGGTCCCGCGAGCATTGCCTTACGGCAGCCTTGCTAGCTCGTTGCTCGAGCTGCTGGTCAAACTCAAACCCCATCAGGCGCGCGCCGCGCAAGGGCTCCGCTGCACGCCCACGAGCGATGCTGTCGCCCGCCAGCAGCCCAAAATTTTGGGGGTGGGGTAGCAATCCACGGCGCTCAGCGAGCCGTACAGCCAGCCACGCCGCGGCCCCTGGTAGCCAGACGTCCGCGGGGCTGTCGGCGCTGCGCGCCACCCGGCGCAGTGAGGTCAGCCAGGCGCGCAGCGCGCTAGCCGTACGCTGCGCGCTGCGACGCGCGGCTGAGGGCGGAGCGGAGTCAAGACGGTCAGCCACGCCACCGAGTTACCCTCGGCTGAGCTGCGTGTCGACAACCAAGGCGGTTTGTCCGGACGACGCGTGCTTCGAGCCGCACCGTTGGTATTGTCTCGCCCACGACCATGACCGCCCCGAACCTCCAGCTCGCGACGACCCTGCTCGGGTCAGCGCACGCGCCGTGTACCCTCGTGCTGCTCCACGGCATCCTGGGCTCAGCCGGCAACCTGCGCGGGCTCGGCCGTCGGTTGGTGGCGGCCATCCCGGCGATCCGCGTAGCCTTGCTCGACCTACGGGGCCATGGAGCCTCGGCGGCCTATGCTCGAAGCGCAGGAGGGCCGCACAGCGTGCGCGCCTGCGCCCGCGACGTCGAGCTGACGCTGCGCGCCCAGAGCATCGAGCCGAGCGTGATCATGGGGCACTCCTTCGGAGGCAAGGTAGCCCTGTGCTACGCGCAGGAGTTCACCGCGGGCGACGCGGGCTCCGTCACCCGACAGATATGGGCGCTCGACTCGCCGCCCGGAGATCGCGGCGACCCCAACGCAGGCGAGGTCGGCGCTGTGTTCCGCGCGGTCCAGTCTATCGCACCGCCTTTTGAGAGCCGCGAGGCGATGCTCAAGCAGTTGACGGAGCTAGGCGTCGCTGACTCGATCGCGCGCTGGATGACCACCAACCTAAAGCGCAGCGGCTCTGGCTACGACTGGACGTTCGATCTGGATGTAGTCAGGGCCCTCCTAGAAGATTATTTCCGGGTAGATATGTGGCCCTGGCTTGAGTCACGTCGAGGGACGCCGGATATCCACCTGCTGCGCGCGGAGCGGAGTGATCGGCTGACCGACGACGACGAGCAGCGAGCGCTGGCGCTCCCACCCCAGGCCCGGGTGAGCCTGCACCGCCTCGCCAACTCGGGACACTGGGTGCATGCGGACAACCCGGACGGGTTACTGGAGATCTTGGTCCCGGCGCTGTCCGCTGATCCTTAGATCTGCTCAAATCATCGCGGCACAGGGTCACCGCGGCGCAGGGTTACTGCGGCACAACGCACCATCACGCCATTTTGCCCCGCGCCGTCACTAGTGCGTGATCGCGAAACTCGCCGTGGCTCCGGGTTTTCGCACGCGACAACGGGTGGCTCAGTTGTTGCTCGGCCTGAGCGTGGTGTGCGGTGTGGGAGCTGAGGAGATCGCGTGAGGCGAAGCTGGCGGCGCACGCTGAGCGGCGTAGGGCGCGGAGTCGTTCAGCACAACTTGAGCATCGTGGCGGCTGGGGTCGCGTTTTTCGGGTTCCTGGCGCTGGTCCCTACGCTGTCGAGCATCATTTCCGTATGGGGATTGTTCGCTGACCCTGCGCGCATCGGCTCGAACTTCGGCACGTTGCGTCGGGTCCTGCCCCCAGCAGCCTACGAGCTGGTGCATCAGCAGTTAGTGCGGGTCTTGGCGATCAATCCTAAGACGCTCGGCTGGGGCGCCCTCGGCTCGGCGGCGATAGCGCTATGGAGCGCACGCCAGGGGACCCAAGCCATCATGGACGCCACGCACATCGCCTTCGGCACATTAGATCCGCGAGGATACTTTCGACAGGTCTTGGTCTCACTGGGCATCACCCTGGGCGCGATCGTGGTGTCGGTGCTGACCATCGCGTTCGCGATCCTGGTGCCCGCAGTGTTGTCAAGAATAGGTCTGGGGGCGACGTCCTCAACACTTATCAAGTACCTGCGCTGGCCCGTGCTGGCCGTCGTGGTGTTCACTGCCCTGGTCGCGCTGTACCGCTGGATCCCCAATCGAGAGAGCACCTGGCGGCAGATGTTGCCAGGGGCGTTGCTGGCGAGCTTGGGCTGGATCGCGCTGTCCATCGGCTACTCGGCATTTGTGACGAGCTTCGCTAGCTACGAGCGCACGTACGGCTCGCTAGGCGCGGTGGTCGCCCTGATGCTTTGGTTCTGGATCAGCTCGTTCATGGTGCTGCTGGGCGCGGAGCTCAACTCACAGTTGCTGAGGGAAGACGAGAGCAGACGAGAGCTCAGCGCCGTCTCTGAGGGCCGCCGCTGAGCCTGAATAATCTGCTTTGGTACACAGCGTCATCGAAACCCCACGGATACCGTGGAAACGTTTCTGGGCATGAACCCACGCAAGACCGGCGCAGACAGCCCATGGGCGCTGCTGCGTTTGCCCTCCGCGACGCTGGGCGCGCGCGGCAGCGGGACGCTTGGATGCTGCTGTTTTCTCGGCCGGCTAGAGCGCGCTAATGACAGCGCCAAGCGGGCGTGATAACCGACAACGACTATGCGCACATATCTCTTCACGGGCTTTGCGGCGGTCGCCGCCTTGGGTACTCAACTCGCCGCTTGCGGCGGCGAAGACCGAGCGTTCGACGCGACCGGGGGAAGCGGCGGGAGCACCGCCGGAACGGGCAACGCTTCTAGCGGGGGCAACGGCGGCAGCGGCGGCAGCACCGCAGGCAGCGGCGGGAGCGCAGGCAGCGGCGGAAACACCGCTGGCTCGGGCGGTAGCAGCGCAGGCAGCGGCGGAAGCTCTGCTGGCTCCGGCGGCGTCGCTGGCTCAGGCGGTAGCACCGGCGGCAGTGCTGGCTCCGGCGGCAGTGCTGGCTCCGGCGGCAGTGCTGGCTCCGGCGGCAGTGCTGGCTCCGGCGGCAGCACCGGCGGCTCGGGCGGCAATACCGGCGGCACTGCTGGCTCTGGCGGTAGCACTGGCGGCGCGGGTGGCAGCGCTGGCTCCGGCGGGAGCACCGGCGGCTCGGGTGGCAGCACCGGTGGCTCCGGCGGCGGCACCCAAATCGTCCAGTGCGATGAGGACAACACCAACCCCCCTAACTCCAGCGACGTGATCGCCAACGTCACCATCACCTACAACGATCCCCCGGGGGCGTGGTCCGACCCAGCTCCGTGCGCCTGGGAGTGCAACGCTACCTATTGCCAGGAGGGCAACAGCTGCCTGAGTAGCAAGACCGTGCAGTGCGACACGAACAACGGCAATCCAAGGTACTCAACTGACGTGATCGCGAACGTGACCCTCTCGTGCGGGGCTGCTGGCTGGCCCGCAGCTCCGGGCTGCGCTTGGACGTGCGACACAGGCTACGTCCAGGACGGCAAGGACTGCGTGCGGGCGATCTTCATGTTCGACGGGGGAGCCGTCGCTAGCGGCGACTTTGGCGGGCGCGCTGGCGCAGACAAACTGTGCCGGATCACCCAAGCGGCCAACTTCCCCGACCTGCCCTCGACCCTAGTGAACGCGTTCCTGTCCGTTGACAGCACTGACCAGATGGCCGACATACAAACGCAGTACGGGTACTCGTACAAGATCCGCGTGGTCGGCCCCACGGGGATCGTGCTGGCGAAAGACTGGGCAGACCTGATGGATGGCAAGATCGACACGACGTTAGCCCTCGCCGGTGTGACTTCACGCTCTTGGTTCAGCGGCAGCAACGCCGACGGCTCGCTGGGTAATTCGACCTGCGCAGGCTGGACTTCCGCTAGCGCCCGCGGCACCGGCACCATCGGCTCTGCGACCAGCACGCTCAGCGACTGGGTCAAATTCGACGAATCGGTGTGCAGCGCTGCCACCCGCCACGTCCTGTGTCTAGCCTCGCTCTAGCTGTCACGGCGAGCCGGCTAGCCTACGGCGTAGCCGGCTAAAGCCGCGAAAGAGCCCCCAAGAGCACTGCCCGCGTCCGCGGGCAGGAGCTATGCTTGGGGGCTGCGTTGCCGTAGGGTCGTAGGGACGAGTAGGGTCGTAGGGCCTAAAGGCCTCTAGAAGCGGCCGAAGACGCCAGCCTGGTTGCCGTCAAACCACGGCTGGATGGCTCGCTGGCGCGCGCGGCTGGTCGCCGCGGCTGGGCTTGCGTCTTGGGTGAGCAGAAAATAGAGACCAGCGCCGACACCGACTACCCCCACCCCCAAGCCCACCACGCCGAGGGTCCCCAACGTGTCCGCAGAGCTATCCAGATCTTCGATCTCGGCGCGCTCAGAGGCTGGACAGGTGCCGCTCCCGCACAGCGCGTCCGCGTCGCTGCGCTTGGAGCTCGATTGCACCAGGAACAACGTCCCCAAGCCGAGCCCGACGGCTCCCACGCCGAACGAGACCCACATCGGGATGTTCGCGCCGGCGTCGATATCTGCCGTGGAAATTCCCGCGTCCCCTGGCGACTCCGCGGGCTGCTCGGCGGGCGCCGCGGCGCCTGGCGTCGCCCCGGCTGCAGGCTTCGCTTCCGCTGCCGGCTGCAAGGTGAGCACCACGGTCTCCCGCGCGCCCTCCTTGAGCGTGATGGTCGTGGCGTTGCTCTCAAGTCCCGGAGCGAACGCCTGAAATCGGTGTTCCCCGGGGTCGAGCGGCCGCGGAATGCCCACCAAGGTCGGCGGGATCTGGATGTCGTCCATGTTGACGGTGATGGGGTCCGGCCCTGCGCCTTGAACCACCACGGAGACGTAGGGGATGCGCGGCTCGAGGCTGGTGAGCTCCTCGGTCGCGTCCGACTTAGCGCGCTTGAACGCTTCGGGCGCGCCAGCTGGCACCGCTTCCCGAGTGATCTTCAGGTAGGCCTCGCGCGCTTTCACGAGCTGGCCTAGCTTGCTGTAGGAGCGAGCGATGAACAGCAGGTGGGTCGGCGAATGCACCACGCCTTCAGCTCGCGTGAACATCTCGATGGCCTTGGGGTAGTCGCCATCGACGAACGCCTTGGCGCCGTCGGTCGCGGCGGCGCGCGCCCCCGCGCGCTCTTCGTCAGTCTGCGCTGAGGCCGAAAACGAGCCACACAGGCCAAAAACCAGTAGAACCGTTGGTAACACACGCCTAGTTCGGATCACGGCAGAACTCCTCGCACCTGACAGAGATACATCATCGCTTTGGATATCTACTAAAAGTGCGGTTTCATATGAAGAGCAAGCGATGACACTCATAGAAGGGGAGCTGGTAGACGGCAAGTATCGCGTCCGACGCAAGATCGGCGAAGGCGGTATGGGCGCGGTTTTCGAGGCAGAGAACCTCCGGATCTCGCGGCGCGTGGCCATCAAGACCCTGAACGCGTCCGCCGCGGCCCGCCCCGAAATGATCGAGCGCTTCGAGCGTGAGGCGCAGGCCGCAGGTCGCATCGGCAACGATCACATCCTGGAGGTGCTCGATCTTGGGAGCCTGCCGGATGGCGACCGCTACATCGTGATGGAGTTCTTGGAGGGCGATAACCTCGGAGACCGCATCAAGTCCCGCGGCGCCATCGACGCGCGGGTCTTGGCCGGGCTGATCGCCCAAGTGTGCGACGGCCTACAAGCCGCCCATGACGCGGGCATCATCCATCGCGATCTCAAGCCAGACAACATCTTCCTGGTACACGAGAAGGCGGGCATCGCTGACTACGTAAAGATCATCGATTTCGGGATCTCCAAGTTTCAGCAACTCAGCAGCGACATGTCCATGACGCGCACGGGCACGCTGATGGGCACGCCGTACTACATGTCGCCGGAGCAGGCCCGCGGCGCCCGCGGCGCAGATCACCGCACGGATATTTATGCGCTGGGCGTGATCATGTTCGAGGCGCTGGTCGGCGAGGTGCCGTTCGCTGGTGAGACCTTCAACGAGCTGATGTTCAACATCGTGCTCGCTGAGCCGCCGTCGCTTCAAGCTAAGCTGCCCAACCTTGACCCTACGTTCGGCCAGATCGTGGCTCAAGCCATGAACCGAGAGGCAGCGTTGCGCTTCCCCTCGGCAAAGGCACTCGGCGAAGCGCTGACCGCCTGGCTGGCGCGGGGGCCCTCCGGCACCGCGGTGATCCCTCACCTCAACCTTCCGGGTGGGACCGCCGTCATGGCGCCCGTCCCCCAGGCCAACTTGAACCAGCCGGCGGCGGCCGCGCCCCAACCAGGTGTTACATTTCCCCACGGTAATATTGATGCTCCAGCCCAGACCATCAGCGCCATCGCCGCACCCACGCCGCAGCTCGGAGGCGCTGGCGCGGCGACCACCGCCGGCATCAGCCTAAGCGGCGCCGCCGTCACGCCTCCCAAGCGAAGCCTGCTCGGTCCACTGCTGATCGGCGGGTTCGCGCTGCTGGTGGTGGGCGGCGCGGGTGTTGGGCTCCTCATCGCCAGTCGGCAGCATGCTTCAGAGACCGCGGCCGCGCCGGTCGACGCCGGTGTTCAGGTCGCGCTAGGGGCCGACGCAGCCCCGGCGGACACAGCCCAGCCAGCCGACGCCGGCGCCGCGCCCAACCCATCTGCGGCGGCCGCAGGTAGCGCCAGCGCGGCCGACGCGGCTCCGGCCCCGAGCACCTCAGACCACAAGCCGCAAGCGACGCCGCCCACGCTGACGCAGCCGCAGGCAGTCGCAGGTAAGCCCGCGCCGAAACCAGAGCCAAAACCAGAGCCCGCGCCGAAGCCCAAGCCCAAACCAGGTGGCGGCTACGACTTTGGGTACTAGGCAGTTGCTTCCGTACGGTTAGTGGCCTTGATGACCCTCGGCCGCTTAGAGCAGCGCTCAGCCCCCAAGGCCGAGCGTCTCCAATTACACCAAGCTTGAGTCTTGAAAGTAGGCGGTCAGCCCCGCGCCCGCACCAGCGCCGCAGCTAAATCCAGCGCCGCCAGCATGCCGGCGCTGTCGGCCGCGCCGCGCCACGCGATGTCGTAGCCTGTGCCGTGGTCCACGCTGGTGCGCACCACCGACAGCCCCGCGGTGACGTTCACGGCTTCACCGAACGCCACCAGCTTCATGGGGATAGTGGCTTGATCGTGGTACATCGCCACCACGCCGTCATACACCTTGCTCATTGCCTTACGGAATGCAGTCTCGGCGCCGATCGGCCCAAGAATTTGCGCAGCCCCTGGCGTGGCCTTGGCGCCGCGCGACGGCTTTGGCAGTACGCTCTGCCGCCCGGTTGCCCCGCCAGCCGCCGCCAGCGCGCGCCGCGCGCGCTCAATCCCTGGCACGATCGCCGTGCGCTCTTCTGCGCCCAACAGCTCGCCTTCGCCGGCGTGAGGGTTGAGCGAACACACCGCCACCTTGGGCGCGGCGTTGCCCAGCGCTCGCAGCAGCTCTACCAGCGCGACGATGGCCGCCTCTACCGTCTCTGCACGGATCTGCTCTGGCACCGCGCTCAGCGGAAAATGCGTGCTCACCAGGCTCGTCGTGAGCTGCTTGGCGGCGAAGCACATCACGCTGGTCGCCGCGCCGTCTAGCGCTTGCAGCCACTCGGTGTGGCCCAGGAACGCCTCAGCGCCCGGCACGCCGCTGGTGGCGATGGCGTGCTTGCTCACAGGGCCTGTAACTAGTGCCGCACGGATATGTTCCTGCTGATTGAGCTGCTTGCACAGCTGGTACGCAGCCTCCACCCACGCTAGCTGCGCCGCTCCGGACGACACAGTGGGCTTGCCCGGCTTGCGATCACGCGCCGCCACCCGCGCGCCAGGGTCGTACACGTAGACAGCGCCGCGCAGGGGCCTAGGCGCTCCGTCCCGAGACAAATCGAACGGCACCAGGCAGCGCGCCCCCACCCCCAACAAACCTGCGGCGATCTGCAGCGTCTTTAGATCACCGACCAGCACGCACGGCTCACTGGGGTCTCCGGCCTTCGCCCGACGCTTAGAGCGCGCCAGCGCCGCCGCCAACGACACCTCGGGGCCTATTCCCGCGGGGCAACCAACAGACACCACCAAGACCACGCTGGACCGCGCGCGGTCTGGCGCTGACTTGACCAAGCGCAGCCTCGGCTTGCTGGCGGCTACCCTGCGTGAGCGGGGGGCCTGGGGCTTCACGCGGGCCGGCGCCGCTAGCCTCGACTCGCCGCGCTGCGGCTCGGTGACGCGTGGCTCGGTGACCCGGGGCGCGGTGGCTTGAGCGCTGGCGGCTCGCGGCTTGTCAGCTCGCGATGTGGCGGCGCGTGGCCACACGACCGCTCGCGCGCCCTCGGCGGGAGGCTCAGGCTTCTGCTTCGTCGTCTTCGTTTTCATCGGCTGCGTTTCCGGATGGAGCACGCAGCTTGTAGCCTGAACCACGTAAAGTTTCGAGGGGCAGGCCGTCGCCGAGCTTCGCGCGCAAGCGGCGCACGTGGATGTCTACGGTGCGCGGCCCGCCGTCGTAGCGGTTGCCCCAAACCCGAGCTAGCAGGTGATCGCGGCTCAACACCTTGCCGCGGCGCTCGCACAGGTAGCCGAGCAGCGCGAACTCCTTAGCGGTCAGCGACACTGGGCGGCCGCCGACGCTCACCTCGTGGCCTGCCTTGTCGATTAAGATCGCGCCCACTTTGTAGCGCTCTTCCGTGGCGAACTCGCTGCGCCGCCACTCCAGCGCGCGGATCCGCGCGTAGAGCTCCTCAGGCACATAGGGGCACAGCACGAAGTCATCAAAGCCGCTCGATGGCTCGACGCGCGCCACCTGGCCGACGCTGACCGCGATCAGCGCGCCCACGCTGTCAAAGCTCGACTCACCGCGCACCGTGCGCAGCGCTGCGACCGCTAAGTCAGGGCGATCGAGGGCTTCGAACACCAACGCGCGGGGGCGCACGTTGTACTCGTCGTCGCTGTCCTCGAGCAGGTTTACGGGGTCGTCCCACAGATCGAGGGTGCGTACATTGGCGCCGAGCTGCCGCAGCGTCGCTGCAGCGCCCTCCTCCCGATCGAGCAGCGGACCGTGGCCTACGACAGCCACGAAGGTCTTGGTCCGTTGGGTCTTGGCCTCAGCCGATGTCCGTTCCGCCAACTGTGATCTTCGCTAGCTTGATGGTGGGGCAACCAACTCCGACGGGGACGCTCTGACCGTCCTTGCCGCAGGTCCAGATCCCGTCCGAGATCTCGACGTCGTTACCCAGCATGCTTACTTGGCCTAATGTTTCGGGACCGTTGCCAATCAGGTTCGCGCCCTTTAACGGCGCGGTTATTTTTCCATCTTCGATCAAATAGCTCTCGGTCAGCGAGAACACGAAGTCGCCGTTTGAGATGTCGACCTGCCCGCCACCGAACGTCTTGGCGAACACCCCGCGCTTGACGCTCTTCACGATCTCTCCTGGATCATGAGGGCCCGCGGTGAGGATGGTGTTGGTCATGCGCGGCATCGGCGCGCAGGCAAAGCTCTCGCGCCGCCCGTTGCCGCTCGGCGGCAGCTTGAAGTGCTTGGCGCTCAAGCGATCGTGCAAGTAGCCGAGCAACACACCGTCCTCGATCAGCACGTTTTTCCGCGGCTCGTTGCCTTCGTCGTCCACGTTGATCGACCCGCGGCTCTCGAGGAAGCTCGGGTCGTCGACCACGGTGCACAGCTCGCTGGCGACCTTCTCACCCACGCGCCCGGTGTAGTTGCTGGTTCCCTTACGGTTAAAGTCCGCCTCCAAGCCGTGACCCACCGCCTCGTGGAGTAAGATCCCGCTGTCGCCAGGCGCCAACACGACTTCCATCTGCCCGGCTGGCGCCGGGCGCGCGTCGAGCAGCGTGAGCGCCTGCTGCGCCGCGATCTCCGCGTGCCACTCCGGCGTCTTGGTATCGAAGTAGGCCAGGCTCATGCGCCCTCCACCCCCGCTCCGGCCCGCTTCACGCTTGCCGTCAGCTTCTGCGATGGCGCGCACGCCGTAACGCAACAGCGGCTGCACGTCGTACGCCATGCGACCATCGCTGGTCGCGATCATTACCGCACGGATTTCTTCAACGTAAGAAGCCTCTGCCTTGATGATGCGCGGGTCAAAGGCCAACGCGGCGGCGCTCGCCCGCTCTAAGAGCGCGCGCTTGGCGGTGCCTGGCTCATCAATGGGCGGCGTGGACAGCTCATAGCGACGCGGCAAATCCAAACGCACCAGCTGCAGCGTCTGGGTCCCAGCGGCGCCGGTGGCGATCCGCGAGGCCGTCTCGGCGGCTCGCTTCATGGCCTCCCACGACAGATCTTCGACGTGGGCATAGCCGGTGGCGTCGCCGCGCTGCACGCGCACGCCCATGCCCAGGCTCACTGAGCGCGACGCGCTGCGGGTGATGCCCTCTTCAAAGCTGATCGAGCCGCCTGCCCGGTACTCAAAGAACAAGTCGGCGTAGTCGCCGCCGTGGGCGAGCGCCACGCTGAGCAGCTTGCGACAGATTTCAGCGTCGATGCCGCTGCTCCCACCAGGAGCGAACGGCGCGGTGTAGGTGTGGCTCTCGGTCATCTTAGGCAAGCAGACCATGCTGCTCCCGAGTCAGCGTCGCAAGGGCGCGCTTCACCTGCCTGCGTAAGACCTCCAAGCTGAGGGGCTCAGTCCAGGCCAGCGCGCAACCGAGCCAGTCCAGCGACCAGCGCGCTCACTGCACGCATTCGCAGCCACGCATCAGCGGACCGGGCCTAGGGGTGGAGGGCCTGGCACTTCAGATGCCGCAGCGCGGCAGCCCTCAAAGCCGCCGGGAACCCGCGTCGGCAATGCCTTGCCCCGCGCGACCAGAGCGGGCGATAGTGCCCCATGCCTGAGGTCGCGCAGTTACTGATCGCCGCTCATGTGGTGGGCGATGTGGTGTGGATCGGCTCGATATCAGCCGTGGCGCTGACCCTCGGGCAGCCCAACCTAGACGCCAAAGTCCGCGGCGAAGTCGGGCTGTCCATCTACCGCCGGTTGGCCACGCCGGCCTTCGCTGTGGCGCTTGTCGCGGGACTAATCCAGCTCGTGATGCATCCCCAGCACTACTTCGTCGACACCAAGTACATGCACGCGAAGCTGCTGTTCGCGTTCCTGGTGATCGGACTCCACCACACGATCGGCGGGCGAGCACGCCGTATGGCGAGCGGGCAGCGTCTCGATGCGGGCCCGGCTCCCAAGCTGGGCTGGGTGCTGATCGCCCTCGCCGCCGTCGCCGCCACCCTGGCTGTGACCAGGCCGTTTTAGCTTCTCAAGGCGAGTCGATTGCAAGACCCTGGCTTGACCCCCCATAGCGTGGGGTCGTAGCATTTGATGCCTCGTGTTCCCCTCGGAGCAAGCAGCAAGGTTCGTCGACCCGCCCAATTGAGACACGGAGCGGCGGCCCGGTTTCTCTTCACGCCGCTCCCGGCGTGGATCACCTAGAGTTCGCGCAGCGTGAGCGCGGACAGGAGCAAGCAAGAGGCGTGGCCCTCGACCGCGAGAAGACCCTTCAGATTGCCCAAAAGTACGTCGATAAAAAGAGGTACGACAAGGCGATCGAAGAGTACCAAAGGATCGTCCAGGCCGATCCTAACGACGCACGCACGCTGCTCAAGATCGGCGATCTGCAGTCGCGGATGCAGGCGTACGCGGAAGCGATCGCGACCTACGACCGCGTGGGGGCGTACTACTCGTCTCAGGGCTTCGCGCTCAAAGCCATCGCGGTCTACAAGCAGATCCGCGAGCTGGTGCAGAAGCACGTGCCGCAGCTGGCTGATCGCTACGGGCACATCGTCCCCAAGCTGGCTGAAATCTACACTCAGCTCGGCCTGACCAGCGACGCCCTCGCCGCGTATGACGAGGTCGCCTCGCGGCTGCAGCGCGGCGGTCGCGACCGCGACGCCATTGAGGTCTTCCACAAGATGGTGAGCCTCGACCAGACCAACCCGCTGCCTCACCTTCGCCTCGCGGAAGCGTGCTGTCGCGTTCAGGCGGTGGACGACGCCATCAACTCATTCTGGACAGCCTCGCAGCTGCTGCTTGATTTGCGGCGCCGTGACGACGCGCTGAAGGTGATCGAGCGCATCCTCCATTTCCGCCTTGAAACAAAGTACGCGTTAGTCGCGGCGGAGCTGTATATCGAGCGCGGCGGTCAACAAGACGGCCTGCAGGCGCTGGCCAAGCTGCAGACGGTGTTCCAGCAAGAGCCGCGCAACCTGGACATCCTCGCGCTGCTAGCCCGCGCCTTCACGCTGATCGGCCAAGAGGCCAAGTCCGTCGAGGTCTACAAGGAAATGGCGCGCATCGCGCGCGACCAGAACAACGCCGAGTTGTTTCAGCAGCTGCTCGATCACCTGACCGCCGTCGCGCCCCACGACGAAGCCGTGCAGGCGCTGCGACGCGTAGATCCCCACGGAGGTAACACCCGGCCTTCGGCGGCGCCACAGGTGCACAGCGTCGCTGACGCCGAAATTGAGTCGGTCCCGGACTACAGCGCGCCAGGCTCGCAGCAGGGCTATGAGCAGCAGGGCTATGAGCAGCAGGGCTACGCTCAGCCACGCTACAGCTCACCCGAGGTGATGGTGGACGAACGCTTCGAGGCCGTTGAAGAGGTCAACGACCCCGGCTCCTTCGATCGCCACGGCCACCTGCGTAAGGCGCTGGTCGACGCCGAGAGCTTCCGCAAACTAAGGCTGTATTCCAAGGCGCTGGAAGCCCTGCGCATCGCCTTGGAGATCGACCCCCGCGCCATCCCGATCCGCGAGAAGCTGCGTGACATCTTGTGGGAGGCCGGCGACCGCGACGCCAGCATCGGCGAGATGGTGACCATCGCCGCCATCCATCAGGATGAAGGCCGCATGGAACACGCCGAAGCGCAGCTCTACGCGGTGCTCGAGGCCGAGCCAGAGCATCCGCTAGCCAATCAAATGCTGGCAGATCTGGCTGGGGGCCAGGCTGATTATCAGGACGACGCCGACCCCGCCTACACCGACGCGGAGCAGCCGACCGGACACTATCCGGGCAACGAGTACGCCGAGTACGCCGACGACGTTGAGCAGGCGCAGCACTACCAACAGGGAGCGGCCAGCGGCGACCTGGCGGGCTACTACGATGACGTCGACGACACGGGTGGCTACGCCGAGCAACCAGCTTCGTCCGGCAGCTACTATCCCAGCGCCGCCGGCGCCGGTACCTCCGGCCAAGAAGCTGAGGCGTTCGACCCTAACGCTCCCTTGCCGTCCTACGATCTAGAAGAGGTCGGCGCGTCTCAGGCGATGGCGGCCGATCGCCCGTTCAACGCCGACTTCGAGGTGGACGATCCGTTCTCCGACGCGCCGTTGCCTAGCTTCCCGTTAGCCCAGGACGACGACGACGAGCTGATGGCGGGGCTCGCCGTCGCTGAATATACCAGCGCCTTTAGCGCCAGCGATCACACCGATCCTGACATGGCGGGCTTCGATGATCTGGAAGACGAGCTGCGCGCAAGTCAGCGCCCACCCCAGAACATCGCGCCCAGGTTGGGTCGCTTCGATCACATCCAAGATCTGGCCGACGACGAGTTCACGACGGCTGCTCCTGCTGAAGTCGAAGCCGTCGACGCAGCGCCCGAGAGCTTCGACTCGGGGCAGAGCGAGCTGATCGAAGAGGTGCTGGATGAGGCCGAGTTCTTCGCAGCGCGCGGGCTGTGGGAGGACGCCAAGCTGATCGTCGAGGACCAGCTGCGCCGAGTGCCGGGGCACCCGCTACTGCTCGAACGCCTGCGCGAGATCGAGCTGGCCATCGAAGCTCAGACCGACACCGAGAGCGGCGCGCGTGAGCGTGCGCCGCGCAGCGAAGCCGTCGACGACAACGCGTTCGACATCGCCGCGAGCTTGGGGGCGCTCGATGAACTAGAGCAAGCCGCGCCAGCCAGCTTCGCGCGCAGCAACGACGACGTGGACGTCGATCAGGTGTTCGCCAAGTTCAAAGAGGGCGTGCGTGCTCAGGTCAGCGACCAAGACAGCGCGACCCACTACGACCTCGGCGTAGCCTATAAAGAGATGGGGCTGCTGAGCGACGCCATCAGCGAGTTCGAACTGGCTGCACGTGATCCCGTAAGGGAATGCATGTGTTATGCGATGATCGGGATGATCTACCTAGAGCAGGGTGACGTCGACCGCGCGGCCGAAGGCTACGTGCGTGGCCTGGCCGCTCAGAACAAGACGATCGATCAGGAAATGAGCCTGTATTATGACCTCGGCACCGTCTACGAGATGAAAAACAGCGCCGCCGAGGCGGTCTACTATTTTGAAAAGATCGCGCGACGCGATCCTGGGTACCGTGACGTGACAGAGCGCATCAATGCCCTGAAGCCTCAGGCGCCGCCGCGTGCTGTATCCGCCCGCGCGGTCAACGACGACGACGAGTTTGACCGCGTGTTCGACGACCTCTTCGAAAGTAAGTGAGGACCTTAACCGTGCGTACGTTCTTTGCCATCTTCGTTTCTGGACTGATCATTTTTCCGGCCTGCGCCGGACCAGACTCCGGTTCATCCGGGCCACTTAGTCGAGCCGGTAGTGGCAACGTCGCTGGCAGCGCCCAGGGTGGTGGCAACCAGGGTGGTGGCAACCAAGGTGGCACAGCCGGTTCCGCGGGGACAGGCAACGCGGGCTCGGGTAACGCGGGCACAGGCGGCTCAGGCAACGCCGGCACAGGCAACGCCGGCACAGGCGGCTCGGGCAACGCCGGCGCAGGCGGCTCGGGCAACGCCGGCACAGGCGGCTCGGGCGCGACCACGTGTACCTCACCCTCGGGGCTTGGGCCCTGCGATACGTGGACTCAGTGCGGCTGTAATCCCGGCCAAATGTGCCAGATTCGCAGCACCAACGGCACCACGTCTTGCTACCCCGCAGGCAGCAGCCCCGGGTACAGCACTTGCGCCAACTCCGACAGCTGCGGCGCGGGCTACGACTGCGTGGGCGGGGCGTGCCAGCAATACTGCGACACCGCGGCGGACTGCCCGACGTCATTCGACGAGTGTGGAGAGGTTGGCACCGACGTCGGTGGGACGTTCACCCCCATCCCTGGGTTCCGAACCTGCACCCGCACCTGCAACCCCGCTGCTCCGCAGAGCGGCACATCACCCTTTAAGGCCTGCGGCGCGGGTCTCGCCTGTTTGCAGCTAGAGAGCGGCGCGTCCACGTGTACCACCGCGGGTACCGGAGCACACCGCTCTGCCTGCGACGGTAGCCTCGACTGCCTGCCTGGGCTGATTTGCGTTGGCGTCTCCGCTACTCAGGGCGAGTGCCGCACAGGGTGCATGAACATCGGCGGCAGCTGCGCTGGAGGCGAGACCTGTGTGCCACTGAAGGACACCGTCGCCGGCCAGCAAATCGGCGTGTGCGACTGAACCCCACGCGTCGTCGAAGCTGGCGGCGACAGCCACGACAATTTGCCGCACAGAAATTTCAGGCGGTCCATGCCTCTGGGCAATGCCGCTGTCTGGCGCAGACCTACCCACATCAACCTCACGCACCGGAGCATCCACGATGAAACCCAAGCCCAGCCGCGACCTCACTCGCCGACTCTTCGTCGGCCACGGACTGGTCAGCCTCGCGGCGCTAGTCGCCTGTAGCGAGAGCGACTCAGGCGGGAGCAGCGGCGCGGCGGGCAGTGGCGGCGCGGCGGGCAGCGGCGGCACCGCAGGCAGCGGCGGCACCGCGGGCAGTGGTGGAGCGGCGGGCTCAGGAGGCACTGGGGGCTTACCCCAGGGCCCCGATCTAGAGTCACTGATCGCCGACATCGGCCCGCTGGGCGACGTGGACGCCAACGGCCTGCGCCTCCCGCCAGGCTTTACCTCGCGGATCGTGGCGCGCAGCCAGCAGACAGTCGCAGGCACGGGCTACACCTGGCACTCTGCACCCGACGGCGGCGCCACCTTCCTGCTGCCAGACGGCGGTTGGATCTACGTCTCCAACTCGGAGGTGATCTTCACCGGCGGCGTCAGCGCGCTGCGCTTCGACGCCAGCGGCGACATCGTAGACGCCTACCGCATCCTGGCAGACACCAGCGTAAACTGCGCTGGCGGCCGCACCCCCTGGGGCACCTGGCTGTCCTGCGAGGAGATCTCTAAGGGCAAGGTCTTCGAGTGCTACCCGCTCGGCGACAAACCTGCCGAGGTGCGCCCGGCGCTAGGGGTGTTCAAGCATGAAGCGATCGCGGTCGATCTCGTCAACCAGCACCTATTCCTCACGGAAGACGAGTCCGACGGGCGCTTCTATCGCTTCGTCCCTGATCAGCTCACAGCGAGCGGGCGCGCCGACCTAAGCGTCGGCAAGCTCCAGGTGGCTCAGGTGGGGACGGACGACCAGGTCACGTGGCACGACGTCCCCGATCCGCAGTTCACTGGCTCAGTCGGGACCCGACGTCAGGTGCCCGAGAGCACCGAGTTCAAGGGGGGCGAAGGGATCTGCTACCACGACGGCGTCGTCTACTTCTCGACCAAGGGCGACAACCGCATCTGGGCCTACACCATCGCCAGCGAGAGCATTCGCGTCCTGTACGACGAGAGCACCGACCCAAACCCCATCCTGCATGGTGTTGATAACCTCACGGTCTCGGCATCGGGAGACGTGATCGTGGCTGAAGACGGCGGCGACATGGAAGTCGTGGCCATCTTGCCCGACGGCACCCTCAAGCCGCTGCTCCAGGTCATGGGACACGAGAAGTCAGAGGTCACGGGGCCCGCGTTTGATCCCAGCGGCACGCGGCTCTACTTCAGCTCTCAGCGTGGCACCACCAACGGCAGCGACGACGGCTACACCTTCGAGGTGACCGGCCCGTTTCATCGGCCTAAGTAGCCCGCGCCTCACGCAGGGGCTCGGGGGGTGGAGGGGGCGTCACGCGACGCCCTTCACGCGAACCGATCAGCGGCAGCGCTGTGCCGCCAGCGCGCTGCCACAGCGCTGCCACAGCGCCGCGCGGCGCAGCGAGGCGCCCAGCGTGAGCCGCTCAGCGCAGCTCCAAGACCCCCTGCAGCAAGCGCTGAACCAGCGGGTCCTGCGCCGTCTCGGCCAGCTGCCTCGCGGCAACTTGAAGTGGCAGCTTACCCCGATACAGAGCGCGCTGAGCGTGTCGCAGCGCCTGGACGCTGCTTTCAGGCACCCCGTTGCGCCGCAGGCCCACGCTGTTGACGCCGCGCACCCGAGCGCGGTTCCCCGCGACAACGAGGTAAGGGGGTACGTCGCGCTCGATCATCGACCCGCCCGCCACGAACACCATGCTGCCGAGCCGACAAAACGGCACCACCGCTGAGTGCCCGCCCATCACCACGGCCTCGCCCAACACGGCGTGTCCACCAAGGGACACGTAGTTGGTCAGGATCACCCGGTCTGCCACCACGCAGTCATGGGCGATGTGCGCGCCCACCATGAACAACCCACCGCTGCCCACCCGAGTCACGCCGTCGCCCTTGAGCGTCCCGCCGTGGACCGTGGTGGACTCCCGAAACACGTTGTCATCGCCGATCTCGACCTGCGACGCCTCGCCTGCGTACGTTCGATCTTGAGGCGGACCACCGATCACGCAGCCAGCGTGCAGCTGGTTTCGAGCGCCCAGCGTTGAACCACGGCGCACGACGACGTGGCTATTGAGCTCCGTACCTGGCCCGATGCGCGTCCCCTCTTCCACGAGGCAAAAAGGTCCGACGCGCACGTCGTCGCCTAGCTCAGCACCTGGCTCAACGACCGCTGACGGGTGAATAGAGACCATGCGACGCGCGGGTCACTTGTTACGGTCGATGATCGACGCCAGCAGATCGCCTTGAGCGCACAGCGTGCCGTCGACCGTCGCCTCGCCGTGCAACTTCCAGACGTTGGAGCGGTGATGCTTCACCTCTACATGAAGATCCAGGCGGTCTCCAGGCTCGACCGTTTGACGAAACTTCGCGTTGTCGATGCCCAAGAAGTACATCAGGCTGTTGGTTGAATCGAAGGGCTCAGACGCGTAGGCCAGGATCCCGCCGATTTGAGCCAGCGCCTCGATGATCAGCACGCCCGGCATGATGGGCCGACCTGGGAAGTGACCCGAGACCCACGGCTCGTTGTAGCTCACCATCTTGTGGCCACGAATGCTCTGCCCCACGTTGATCTGAGTCACCCGATCGACCATCACGAACGGGTAGCGGTGCGGGAGGATCTCCAAGATCTTCTGGATATCAATCTTGGTGCTTCGAGCTCGCTCAGTCATCGCTACCGTCCAGCCGCCTGTTTTTTCGGGCTGCCACTGCGGCGAGGCGCTCCGAATACTCTGGCCACACCGCGCAACCAGCGCGCTCGTGTAACCGCCGGGAAGCCTGCCACGACCTCCCCGGCAGGTACATCACGGATCACCCCAGTCTTTGCCGCAATCTGGGCGCCGTCGCCAACCCGAACGTGATCCGCAACCCCAGATTGCCCGCCCACGCGCACCCCGCGCCCGAGCTCACACGAGCCTGCAAAGCCAGATTGAGCCGCGACCAGACAGCCCGCCCCTAGGCGCGCGTTGTGGCCGACGTGAACCTGAGCGTCGAGCTTGGTGCCTGCGCCGAGCTGAGTCGGCCGTAGGCACCCGGCGTCAACGCTGCACAGCGCGCCGAGCTCCACGTCATCTTCAAGCCTCACCCCAGCCAGCTGCGGGATGCGGATCATGCCGTCTGGCCCCTGGGCCCAGCCGAAGCCAGGTCGACCGACGACGCTGCCAGCTCCGATCACCACCCGCTGCCCCACCACCACGCGTGGGAACACCACCGCGCCCGCCTCCACCACCACGCTCGGGTGTAGCGTCACGCTGGCGTGAACCACGGCGCTCGGGTGGACGCCCGCGCTGCGCGTTGGTCCTCCCGCGTCCGCCGCCGACAGGCTCTCGAGCGGGGGCAGGGCCAACAACAGCCGCGCCACCACCCAGCTCGGGTGCGGGTGGAGCCAAGCTCGAATCAAGCGCTGCCCCAACGCCGGGGTCGTGAGCACCACGGCTGAGCCAGCATTTCCGCAAGACAAATAGCGCGGCTGAGTCAACAACGCGAGCTGATCAGCGGACGTCGCGTCCTGGATACCAACCAGCTGCGTGATCAGCTGCTCAGGCAGCGCGCCGCGCAGCTCCCCGCCGAAATCAGCGACTAGACGCCCGAGCTGCGCAGCCTGCGCGAGCGCGATCCCCACGCCGCTCGGGCCTCTCTACTTGGCCTTGGGCGCAGCCGCAGCTGGAGCCGCAGCCGCAGCCGCAGCCGGAGCCGCAGCCGCAGCCGCAGCAGCGGCCCGAGGTGCGGATGGCGGCGCCGCGGCCGCTGAAGGCTTCACGGCCTTGGCTGGCTTCTTATCTGCCGGCTCTTCGTCATCGCCAGCGCCGCCCTCATTGTACAGCTGAATCAAGCGATCGGTGAGATCGAGATCCGCGCGAAAATAGGGTACAGCCTGCTTGTCGAGCACCATGTCAAAGCCCGTGCTGGCTGCCAAGCGACGGATCAGGCCCATTGCTTTGCGGTAAATGGGGCGGGTCAGCTGGTTCTCTTTCTTCTGGAGCTCTTTGTTGTACTCCACGAAGACCTGCTGAAGTTGCACCATCTCTTGCTGCCACTTCTCGGCGCGCTTCTGGTAGGCGGCCTTGCTCAGCACGCCGCGCTGCTTCTCGATCTGCTCTTTCTCACCCTGAAGATCGCGCTGCTTCTTGTCGAGCTCGCGCTGGCGCTTGTCGAACAGCTTCTTCAGCGTCGCTTGAGCGCGCAGGCCGTCCTCGGTTTCCATGATCGCCCGCTGGGTGTCGACCACGGCGATCTTCATGGCGAAGGCCGAACCGCTGAACGCGATCAGCGCCACGCTGACCAGCAGTGAACCCAGAGCACGCCTGGCGAGTCGATGCAGCATATGCGCCGGACTTAGCGGGCAGGCTGCGACGGGTCAAGCGCCAGCAGCTGCCTTAGCGGCGCTTGGCCCTCAGATCAGGATGAAATCGTCCACTTCCGTGGCCTCCTGAGCCACGATGGACGAGGTCTGTTCGTCGCGCTGCACCGCCAGCTCGTACAACTCAGCCAGCAGCGCGGGGTGCTCCTTAATCACGGCTTGAAAGCCCTCACGGGGCAGATGCAGCGTCACCGTCGGCAGCCGCGCGCTGACCTCGGCGTTGGACGGTCGGCGCAAGACCAGCGCCACCTCGCCGACGACCTCCCCCACCCCCAGCTCGGCGATCGGCAGATCGTCGCCATCGGCTTCACGATGGGTGACCACCACCGCGCCTGAGGCGATCAGGTGCAGCCCGTCACTGGCTTGGCCTTGCTCAATCAAGCGCTCGCCCGCCTCGAAAGCCCGGGTCACGAAGCGCTCGACCAGCGCGGGGCGCTCCCGCGCGCTCACGGCTCGCAAGATGGAGCTGGTGCGCACTAGGTTCTCCACCATGCGCCGCCGAAAGCGCGCCGCGAACTCATCGCCGATGGCAGGCTCCCGCGCAGCCAGCGCGTCCAGCGCGGCCTTGGTGGCGCTGAGCAGCAGCGACGGGCGCAGCGCCGACACGCTGGCAGCCCGGGGCGCGCGCGAGATCAGCGCCATCTCGCCCACCAACGTGCCGCCGCCCAGGCGCGCCAGGCGCACGGGTGGTTCGCCTTCGAGCGCGCTCTTGCTGACTTCAAGCTCGCCGCGGACCACGACATACGCGCTAGAGCCGAGGCTGCCCTCGTCGATCAGCTGTGTGCCCTCAGAGACGATCTCTAGCTCAAATATCTCGATGAACCCGGCGAGCGCGCTCTCTCCCAATGAAGAGAACAGCGGCTGCTGCGGCAGATCCGTGGGGTCGCCTTCGGGCAGCGCCGCGCGCGCCGCGAGCAGGGTGTCCACCGCTTCGTCTAGCAGGGCCTCGCCGCTGAACAGCTTAGGCAGCGGCGCTTCGACCTCCTCGGGCCCGCCGCCAGACAGCGCGCCCCCGATGGCCGGCGGCGACACCTGACGATGGCTGAGGCTTGGAGACCCGTCGGCGTAGGCTCGGGCGATCTTAGCGTAGCTCGCGCTGGGGTCAGCCCCGAGCCGCCTGATCTCGGCGCACGCCGCGACAGCTACTGGCAGTTGCCCCGAGGCAATGGACCGCGCGACGCACGTCTCAAGACCCGCCACGCCAGCGTCGACGCGGCCCAGCTCAGCTACCCAACGCGACGTGAGCAGCAAGCACACGCTCCCCTGCGGATCACGATTTAGCTCGGCCGCTGCCCAGCGCAGCGCCTGCTCTAGCTCACCGTCTAGCGCGAGGGCGATCGCGCGGTCGATCACCGCGGGGGCGTTGGTTGCGGACGGGATGGGGGGCGGGCCTGCCATAGCTTCCTTTCGAACCGGGCGCGCTCAGCAGATGCCAGCGGCGCGGGGCCGCAGCCTACAGCAAAGGGCCGACGACGAGTATCGCCGCAAGCGCTGGGCTGCATGCGCGACGCCGCCGCGCCTGGTTTGCGCGAGCCTAGTCGTCGAAGTCGCGCTGCTCTCGCTCTGAGCGCTCAGGCTGCTCAACGTCTGGGCGCTCCGGGTCCGACTGCGCGACGCCTGGACGCCCTCGCTCCACCTCGTGGCTCTCAGCGGGCGCGTCGCGCCGGCTGAGGGCGTCGCTCATCGCCCCGGCTGTCGCGCCGACCAACGGGATCACGTAGGGGTAATCCATGCGCGTCGGGCCGATCACGCCGATGGCTCCGCTCGGCCGATCTGCTGCGCCCCACGGCGCGGCCACCAGGCTGAGCGGGTAGCCCACCGCCTCCCGCGTCTGATCGCCGAGGAACACCTGGACCCGTTGGCTATCCATGATGCGATCGAGCAACTCGATCAGGTGCTCTCTCGACTCCAGCGCCTCGAGGATCTCGCGTACCCGCGCGGTGTCGTCCTTGTCCGCGCGATCGAGCAACTTCGAGCGACCCTCGATCACGATGTCGAGGCGGCGATCGGCGCCGAGCAGCGCGGCGTTGATCAGCGACACGCCGACGCTCTGCACCTTGCTCAGCTGATCGCGGCTGGTGCTCACCTGCCCCGCGAAGTAGTCGCGGACGCCGTTCAGCGTGCGCCCCTCGACCACGTCATCGAGCAAGTTGTGGAGGCGCGCCAGATCATCAGCGCCGAGGTTCGCCTCCACCGCGATAAAGCGGTTCTCCACGGTTCCATCTGAGAACACCACCACGCTCAGCAGCTCCCCGGGCCGCGTCGGGATAAACTGCATTTTAAGCAGCGTGCGGCTCTCTGCGCTCGAGCGCACCAGCACCGCCGCCGTCCCCGCCAGCTCGCTCAAGGTGCGCCCGGCCTCGCGCAGCCAATCGGGGTGACGGCTCTCACCAAACAGATCTTGAATGCGCTGAGCCTCATCACGATCCAGCTGGCGCACGCGCATCAGCGCGTCAATGAACAAACGGAAGGCGGATTCCGTAGGGATGCGACCAGCGCTAGCGTGCGGCTGCGCGAGGTGCCCGCTGTCCTCCAAATCAGCCATCACGTTGCGGATGGTCGCAGCCGAGAAATCAAAGCCGTACTTGCGCGACAACGTGCGGCTGCTCACAGGCTGCCCGGTGGCGATGAACTCGCTCACCACGGCGTACAGCACAGAGCGCGCGCGTTGGTTCACGCCTCAGCCTAGCGCAGCCAACCCAGCGCAGCCCAGCCAACCCAGACCGAGCGTGATCGCGCCAGGCGAAGTGCCAGCGCCACGCTTATACAACGACCCGCTCTGCGCCTCTCACCAAGCGCCGCGACCGGCCCCGCTCGCCGCTAGCGCCCCAAGCAGGCGCCATTTATTTGGGGGTGGAGGGGCGCCGCCGAGCGGCGTTTTGCTACGAACTAGGCGATTTCCTTGACACAATTTGCATGGACCCCGATCATCTCTCTCCGGCTACGACTTGCTATCCTTGCCCGCCTTCGCGGGCGGGCATTACCCGTCCCGGCGGGAATCGCGTTCACTCGGAGGTTATGTGACCACGCTGCTCGCCATCGACGACAGCAAGACCATGCGCAAGGTGCTCGAGATCACCTTCGCTGGCGAGGACTACCAAACCGTCTTGGCAAGCAATGCCGAGGACGGCCTGGCAAAGCTCCGGTCGGAGTCCCCGACGCTTGTTTTGGTTGACCATGATCTAGCAGGGCACAGCGGCTACGACCTGTGCCAGCGCATCAAGAGCGAGTCTCCTGGTACTCGCGTCCTGATCCTGTCTAGCAAGCAGCATCCGTACGACTCGACGCGCGGCAGCGCGGCGGGCGCGGATGAGCACATGGACAAACCGTTCGACACCCAGCAGCTGCTGGAGAAGGTCAGCAACGTGTTGCGCGCAGCGCCTGCCATGGCGGCGGTTCAGTCCGCGGTGACGGCGCCAGCGCCAGCTGCAGCTCCCATGGCGGCGTCTCCAGCGGTCAAGCCCCGCTCGCAGACGCTTGCTTACGGCACGCCGGCGCCGAAGTTCGACGCACCAGCGCCTGCAGCGCCAGTGACCCGCACCCAGACCTTCACCGGCACCCCCGCGGTCACCCCCAGGCCCGCGCCGGCTGCCACACCAGCTCCAGCGCCGGTGGTCGCCGCACCAATCGCCGCTGCTCCCGCGCCAGCGCGCGCGCCAGCCATCGCCGCGGTTCCTCCCATGCCCACGGCGTCCCCAGCGGTGGCCGCGCACACTGGAAACGGCAGCGAGCTGGCTGGCAAGCTGCAAGGCTTGGGGCTCAGCCCGGTCCAGGTCGAAGCCGTGCTCGCGCTCTCGCGCGAGGTGGTTGAGCAGGTGGTGTGGGAGGTCGTCCCCGTGCTCGCCGAGACGATTATCCACGAGGAAATTCGGCGGCTCACCGCCGCTGAAGGCTGAGCCGCTGCAGGCTGAGCCGCTGCAGGCTGAGCCGCTGCAGGCTGAGCCGCCGCAGGCTGAGCCACAGCAGACTGAGCTAGTCTCGCGGGCACACGCAGCGGCGCTTCAGGGCGCCGCTGAATGCACAAACGGCGCCTCAGGGCGCCGTTCGCGCGTGGGGCCTCAAGGTGCGCCTCAACGCGCGCTCCCCGCCTCGCTCGCCTTACTCCGCGGCGAGCTGGAGCAGCGTCAGCTCGACCCGAGACTGCACGCGCAGCTTACGAAAAATGCCGTTGATTTGGTTGGCGACGGTGCGCACGCTGGTGCCCCGCGCGCGAGCGATCTCGCGGTTGCTACATCCGCTGGCCACGCTGCGGGCGATGTCGCGCTCAGAGCCCGTCAACGGCAGCTCGCAGGCAGCTTGTCGGGGGGTGGTGGCGCGCAGAAATTCGAAGATGCTCGCGTAACCCAGCTCAGCCAGGGCGTGTTCACGCAGCCGAAACGCGGTGGCGCCGGAGACCCCCAGCTCGTAGCCGATCTGTTTCAACGAGAGGCCGGCTTGGGTCAGCCGCAGCGCGTGGTGCGCCAAAGGTCTAGCTCGGGCGGGGCGTGTTCGAAGGCGAAAAGCGACCTGCATGGCGCGCTCCAGTGCACGACCCGTGCCCGCGCCGCCCATCGATTTGCCGTGCGGTTTCTTATGGTCTTATCGCCGCCACTGTCCAGATACTTAGACAGTCAGCGTCCAGCTTTCTAGACAGACGTCTAGAAGCCCAGACACTCGCCGCAGCGTCGCCTGAGGCGGGCTTGAGGCGCGGCCGGCTACACCAGCCCGTGCTCGGCCAGCTTGTTGTACAAGGTCGCGCGGCTTATCCCGAGCTCGCGCGCCGCCGCCGTGCGGTTGCCGTGGCTCTGCTCAAGGGCTTGCACCAGGGCCTGGCGCTCAGCGGCCCGCAGTTGGTCGTCTAGGCGCAAGGACTTAGGCGCCACGTCGGCGCACCCCGCGTTGGCTTGAGGCGACGCCCCAGCCGGCCGGTCCGCCTGATCGCGGGGTTCGCTTCGCCCCTCGCGCGGCGGCGCCTCGCCGGACTGATTTGTCTCCGTACGGAATTCTTCTACCTCGCCCGCCTCGGCTCGCATCACGTCAGCGACTTCAATGCTTGAGCCTTGCGTGAGGGTGACCAGGCACCCCAACGTGGTGCCTGTCCTGGACGTGCTTGAAGCCGAGGGCGCGCCGGTGCTCGTGATGCCGCAGCTGAACGGCGAGACGCTGCGCGCCCGCTTGGATCGCCAGGGTCAGCTACCCGTACCCGTCGCCGCACGCTTGTTCAGCCAGGTGGTCTCCGCCCTGGGCGCCTGCCACGCTCAGGGCATCGTCCACCGAGACCTCAAGCCTGACAACATCTTCGTCACGGCTGAGGAGCAAGCCGTGGTCTTGGACTTCGGGATCGCAAAGTGCCTGGCCGAGCTTGGCCTGGCAGAGACCCTCACCCACTCCAACGCGATCTTAGGCACCCCCTGCTACATGGCGCCTGAGCAGGGCTTCGGCGAGCGGGACATCGACCATCGCGCCGATATCTGGTCCATCGGCGCCATGCTGTATGAGGCCCTGGGCGGCGGCCGCCCAGTCGACGGCGAGAACTTGGGCCAGGTGCTCAAGCGCTTCTTGACCGAGGGCGTCACTCCGTTGTCGGCGCTGGAACCCGAACTACCAGAGCCGCTGTGCGACCTAGTGATGACGATGCTCGCGGTGCAGCGCGATCGCAGACCCGCAGATCTACGGCCGGTCCAGCGGGCGCTCGAGATCTACACGGCAGAGCGCTGCCCTGGCTTTGGCGCGCCGGACATCAGCGCCATGCTGCCGCCGGGCTACACGCCAGCGCCAGCGGCGCACCCGGTCGCCGCTGAGTCATCGCTATTCTCCGCAGAAATTTCAGCCAGATCGCCGGAGAAACCCGGTTGGCTGGGGCGCTGGCGGGCGTTGATCTTTCCGGGGATGCTCGTTGGGTTGTGGTTCGGGCTGGGCGCGGGGCAGCCTGAGGCGCCCCGAGTGAGCGCGCCGCGGTCCGAAGCGCTCGTCGCGCCCAAGAGTAAGCCAGCCGCGCCCAGCATGACCCCGCCGGCGCTCGATCCTCACCCCGAGGTTGGGGTGGTAAGAGCGCGTCAGTTCACCCCCCGGAGGCAGGAACAACCAGAGCTCACGCCCGCGCAGGCCTCGGCCATACAGTAAGTCCTTCCACGCGGATTCGAACAGGACACTCACCAGGTCAACCCACGCCCCACAGCGCCGCACCGCCAAGTCCTGCGCCGCCCGCGACGCAAGTCAGCGCTGCGGACGCCCCACGCCCCGAGCCAGTAACCAGTCCCACGGCAAAGCGGCGGGTGGTGAGTTCGACAGCTGATGGGATTCAGGAGGAGCCGCCGTTTTGAGCCTGACCCGCGGCGATGCCCGCAGCCCCGCGCGGGGATTGGTGCGCGCGGGCGCCAACGAGCGATCAGGTGCCAGGCATGTGTGCTGGTCGCTCGCAGCCCTGGCGAGCCTGCTGGCGCACGGGCTGAGCGCCCCCGCGAGCGCGACACCTGCGGTCGGGCTCGGTGCGCGCGCGAGCGCTCAGGCTGCTGCTGATCGCACCCTCGCAGCTCGAACAGCCTTTCGGCATGGCGCGCGCCTCGCGCGGCGCGGGCGCTGGGCTGACGCCATCGCTGAGTTCGGCCGCTCCTACGAGCTACGGCCGCACCCAGTCACCTCGTACAACTTGGGCTTTTCGGAGCGCGCCATCGGCCGCTACACGCGCTCAGTCAAGTACTTCGCGCGGGCGCTGCGCGAAGATCGCCTGGGCCATCGAGGGCAGCTATCGAGCCACCAGCGTTCCGCGTCAGTACGTTACCTTCGGGAACTAAACAGGCACATTGGACGCGTCGAAGTGAGCGCGGCCCCCGGCACGCTGGTTGGGGTAGACGGTCGCCCCGCTGAGCGGCGGCTAGGGCGCCCGAGCGAGCTGTTGGTAGGCACCCTGGACGTCTCGCAGCCGCGCCAACCAGCCGACCTTCCACGTCGATCCGAGCCAACACCTTACTGGTTTCTCAACGACCACACGGACACGACACCTCGACTGATTCGTCACCAGCTCATGCGCTTCAGGACACCCATCACCGCACTGGTCTTGCTCGCCGGTTGCGGGCAGCTGATCGGGGACGATGGCTTCGCCGTCGAAGACCTCGGGCCACACCATGGGATGTTCGGAGACGCGGCAGCGGAGTGCGTCGCGTGCGCTGAGACGGCGTGTGGCGAGCAGCTCAGCACCTGCGAACGCGACCCAGAGTGCGCAGAGCTTGGGCGTTGTTTCGCTGAAGGCTTCGGCCCAGCGCGGCGCGCCGCCTGCTATGGCCTGCACCCTGGGGTCGCACCGGCACATCTCGCCGTCGGGACGTGCGTCGGGCAGAGTTGCACTGCTCCATGCGGGAATGGACACATCTGGAGCTGCCTGGACGAGCGAGTCCCCGCGACCCAACCAGTCAAGCCCACGTTTCAAGTGCGCCTGCGGCTGTTCGACGTGGTAAACCAGCAGCCCCTGAGCGGACTGAGCGTGAGGGCTTGCTCACGGGTGTCCTGGAGTGATCCGGACTGCGCCTCAAACCTCAACGCAGCTGACACCAGCGACGCGAGCGGGGTAGCGCAGCTTGATCTACGGTTCCCGTTGCTTGCCGCACGGCAGCCATGGGACGGCTTCTTCTTGATTGATGCCCCAGCGATCTACCCAGACCTTGCGGTCTACACCCAACCGCTCACGGCGGGGGTCGAGGTCGCGGTTCCGATCGTCACGCGCGGCTCCCTTGAGCAGTTGTTTCGAGCGTACGGCATCACTCAGGCGCCAGAGCGAGGGATCCTGGCCGCGAGCGTGATTGACTGCGTGGGGATCTCAGCCGCGGGAGTGCGGTTCGAACTGGACACGGCAGGTGCTGAGCGCTTCTACACTACCGGTGGGCTGCTGCTAGACCGCAGCGCGACCGAGACATCTGCCGACGGCATCGTGGTATTCACCAACGTGTCGCCGGGTAAGCGTCGCCTTCGGGCCTTCGTTTCCGCGACCGATCAGCTGATCGGCGAGCACGAGCTCTACGTGGCTGCCGGCCGTCGCACGCTGGCCTTCGTTGAAGCCCAGCAGCCCTAGCGCTTGCGCTCTATCTAGCTATAACTACTCACAATTTTTGCCCTTCGCGCGACACCGTTGCAGGCAACTTGCTCCTTGGCCGCGGGCTGTGGAAGGGTTTCGCCCACCGAGACACAAGGAGTCACTTATATGCGCCAAACCACGGCCATCTTGATCGCACTTCCCCTCAGCCTGGCGCTGTTCGCCTGTGAGGAGAAGAAGGCAGAGCCCACAGCCACTACCGCTGAGAAACCAGTCGCGACCGCTAGCGCGGCGCCGACCCCTAGCGCTGAACCCACAGCCAGCGCTGCCGCCGGTGGAGACGCGGCTGGCGCCGTTGGAGGCTGCACGCCAGCGCCGGGCGCCCAGTGCGCCAAGGCCAAGATCGGCGACGCTGAGTGGGCTGGCAAGAAGCTCGCGGGCGCGAACTTCGAGGGCGCAGACTTAGAGAGCGCGAACCTAGCCGGTGCAGATCTGACCAAGGCGAACCTCAAGGGCGCCAAGCTTGACGAGGCCGACCTCTCCAAGGCAGACCTCACGGACGCCAACCTTGAGGGCGCCATCATGATGGAGACCGATCTGACGGGCGCGACCCTGAAGAACACCAACATGAAGGGTGCTCAAGCGGAGGACATCGAGTCCGAGGGCGCCAAGTACGACAACACGACCTGCCCCGACGGCACCGTGGTCAAGGACAGCTGTAAGGGCCACTGGTCCGCCAAGGGCAAGAAGAAGAAGGACGACGACGACGACGAGTAGCCCTAAGCCAACGCGAACCGGCCGCGTGCCGGCGTAGCTCATCGCGGTGCCTAGCAAAGACTAGGTACCGCGCTGGTGTTTTGTGGCCCCGCGCCTGGCCGGGCCCGTGCGCGGCGTCACCCGTAGCGCTGTTGTGCGTACAAGCGCATGGCATATTTCCCTGCGGCATGGTCGCGGAAGCGATTGACCACCCCTTGAAACGCCTGTGGCATCTGCCCCAGCGGCAGCAGCCCGCCACCATACTCAATAGGCAACAGCATCGGGGCAGCCAGCGACGCGAACGTCAGATCCGCGGCGGTGAACCGCTCACCGACCAGGAAGCCGCTGCCGTTCTCAGCCAGCGCGTCAGCGACGTCGTTGAACACAGCCTCGCAGCGCTCGAGGGCGGCCTCGGCGCGGGGCTGGGTGACCCCGTAGCGCTTACGGATCGCAGCGATTCCCAGCGGAAGCATCACAGGCATCGCAGCTCGCGCCAGCCCAGAGTACACGCTCTGAAACTGAGCCTTGACGGTCTTCGTGTCCTTGAGCAGCACGCTGTACGCCCACAGCCGCGAGCCCCGCCCAAGCTCCTTGTCAAAGCGCTCCACCCAGCCCTCAACGGCTGCGTCGCCGTCGGGGAACAGCCGCGCGCTGGGCTCCACCCGCTGATCGATCCAACGCAAGATGGCGCTGGACTCGCCCAGGGCGCCTGCGTCGTGCACCAAGACAGGCACCAGGCGGTGGCGCGCCGCGCCCCAGGTGTAGAGCGCGTGCACCCCGGGCAGCAGCTTTTGCTCGGTGTAGGGCAGGCGCGCGCGGTCCAGCGCCCAGCGTGCTTTCTCGCAATAATGGCTAATCGGGATGGTTATCAGGCGCAGCATCGCGCCCAGTATACCTGAGCTTCAGCGCCCACGGCGGCGCGCGAGCTGCCCAAGCGCCTGGGCGTCGTGGTTCAGACAGGCGTGGCCCACGCGGGCTCCGCGCCATCGACCCAGGGCGCTCCCTCCAGCGGGGCGGCGCTTCAGATTGCAGGCGCCGCCACCTCACACTACGGTCCGCGGCCATATGTCTTCTGAAATGCCGAAGGCCTACGAGCCCACCGAGGTGGAGCCCCGTTGGTACAAGTTCTGGCTAGACCAAGGCGTGTTCAGCGCCAGCGTCGACCCGAGCGACGCGCGCCCGACGTACAGCATCGCGATGCCGCCGCCCAACGTCACCGGCTCGCTGCACATGGGCCACGCCCTGTTCGGCACCATCCAAGACGTGCTGATCCGCCACAAGCGCATGCAGGGCTTCAACGCGCTGTGGCAGCCTGGGATGGATCACGCAGGCATCGCTACTCAGACCGTGGTCGAGCGCCAGCTGAAGCAAGAGGGCAAGACCCGCCACGACCTCGGGCGCGAAGCCTTCATCGAGCGGGTGTGGAGCTGGAAGGAGCAGAGCGGCGGCCGCATCCTGAAGCAAATGCAGGTCCTCGGCTGCTCCGCAGATTGGGCGCGCCTCAAGTTCACCATGGACCCCGATCTGAGCCGCGCGGTAACGGAGGCCTTCGTGCGCCTGTACGAAGAGGGCCTGATCTACCGCGCCACACGCCTGGTGAACTGGGACGTCGAGGCGCGCACCGTGCTGAGCGATCTAGAGGTAGAGCAGGAAGAGGGGGTGGCGGGCGAGCTCTACGAGTTCGCGTACGAAGTCATCGATCCAGATCCCGGCGCTGGAGCGGCTGAGCTGGTGGTCGCCACCACCCGCCCCGAGACCATGCTGGGCGACACCGCGGTGGCCGTACACCCAAGCGACCCACGCTACACCCACCTGCACGGCAAGCGCCTGCGCCACCCGTTTGTCGAGCGCGAGATCCCCATCGTCTTGGACGACATCCTAGTCGACATGGCGTTCGGCACCGGCGCGGTGAAGGTGACGCCGGCCCACGACTTCAATGACTTTGCCACGGGGAAGCGGCACGGGCTTGAAGAGATCAACATCATGAACCTCGACGGCACGCTGAACGAGCAGGCCGGCGAGTTCCAAGGCGTGGAGCGCTTCGCGGCGCGCAAGGCGGTCAAGCGGCGCCTGGCCGAGCTGGGGTTCGAGCGCGGCAGCAAGCAGCACAGCATGACGCTGCCCCGCTCGCAGCGCTCGGGCACCATCGTCGAACCCATCATCAGCACCCAGTGGTTCGTGAAGATGGAGCCCCTGGCCAAGCCCGCGCTAGAAGCCGTGCGTGATGGCCGCACGGAAATTTTACCGGAGCACTGGGTCAAGACCTACGATCACTGGCTGGAGAACATCCAAGACTGGTGTATCAGCCGTCAGCTGTGGTGGGGCCACCAGATCCCTGCTTGGTTCTGCCAAGACTGCGACGCGATCCAGGTGGCCCGCGAAGCGCCCTCTGCGTGCAAGTGCGGCAGCAGCAAGCTGAAGCAAGATCCAGACGTGCTGGACACCTGGTTCTCCGCCGGGCTGTGGCCGTTCTCGACCCTGGGGTGGCCGGACAAGACCGAGGCGCTCAAGCGCTTCTACCCCTCCACCGACATGGAGACGGGCTACGACATCCTGTTCTTTTGGGTGGCGCGCATGATGATGATGGGCCTGCACTTCATGGGCGATGTGCCGTTCCGCAGGGTACTACTCCACGGCATGGTGGTGGACGAGACCGGCGCCAAGATGAGCAAGGTCAAGGGCAACACCATCGACCCGCTCGACCTGATCCACGGCGCGGAGTTCAAGGCGGTGGTGGGCAAGGCGTCACCCGGCGCCCCTGAGGCGGAGGCGCTGAAGAAGTTCCAGAAGGCGTACCCCTCGACGGCCAAGATGGGCCAGGGCTTTGAGCCGTACGGCGGCGACGCGCTGCGCATGACGTTGTGTAGCTATTCGCCTCAGGCCAAGCGCATCTCGCTCAGCCCCAAGCGCTTCGAAGGCTATCGCAACTTCTGCAACAAGGTCTACAACGCCGTCCGCTACTCGCTCACCCATATCGAAGGCGCCAGCGTTGGGGGTCAGCCACCGCGAGCTAAGCTGCTGATCAACCGCTGGATCTTGTCTCGCTTAGCGCAGGTGGTGGAGCAGTCGACCCGCGGCATCGAAGATTTCCGCCTGGATGAAGGCACCCAGGCGCTGTATCACTTCGTGTGGGACGAGCTGTGTGACTGGTTCTTAGAGGCCAGCAAGCCGGTCTTCAACGGCGACGACGCCACAGACAAGGCGGAGACCCAAGCCACGCTGGCTCACGTCATCGAGGCCACGTTGCGCGCCCTCCACCCCTACATGCCCTTCCTTACGGAAGAGCTGTGGCAGCGCGTGCCGCGCCCAGACAGCGGCCCGCTGTCCATCGCCCTGACCAGCTACCCTACCGCTGACACCGGCCGCGCCGACGCGGAGGCCGAGCAAGACTTTGCGCTGCTGCAGAGCGCCGTTATTGCCGCACGGACACTCCGCACCGAGTATCAGGTCCACCCTGGCGCCAAGGTGCCGCTGGTGCTGCGCAGCGCTTCGAGCCGGGCACGTCAGGTGCTGGAGAGCGAGCAGCTGCTAGTGGCGACGCTGGTCAAGACCGATGGCCCGCCAAGGGTCGAGGCGCCCAGCGACCAGCGCGTGCCGGGCTCCGTGACCAGCGTGGTCGGCGAGGTCGATGTGGTGGTCGGGCTGATGGGCCTGGTGGATGCTGGCAAAGAGGCGGAGCGCATCGAGCGCGGCCTGAAGAAGCTCGACAAAGACCTAGTGTCCTTGAGCGGTCGCCTCAAGAACCCGAAGTTCTTGGCCAACGCGCCGCCCGAGGTGGTCGCCGAGGTGAAGCAGCAGCTGGAGTCCTTGGCGGCCCAGCGCGAACGTTTAGAAGCCGCAAAAGGCTTGATCAGCGAGCTAACGGGCGACGGCGAGCCCGCCTAGGTTGGGGCGCGCGGCGACAAAGTGGGGAGGTCGATGAAGATTTTCCGCAACTCGCCGTCGACCCCGGTGCATGTCTGACACCACGACCTACCTCGCCTCCACCCCCGACGCCCGCGCCACCGGGCCGACTAGCGGCGCCGCTGGCCGGCCCCACCAGTCGGTGCGGCTGCAGTAAGGGTGATTGGGGCGATGCCCCGGCCATCACCACTCGCCAGTGTTCGCCATCGACGCCCAAGGCTCCGCTGGCGCGAGGGCGTCGCCCCGCTGCAAGAGCTCGATCGACTGGCGATCGGGGGAGCGCACGAACGCCATGCGACCATCCCGAGGTGGCCTGAGGATGCTGACCCCCGCCGCCTGCAGGCGCTCGCACGCCGCGTAGATGTCGTCAACTTGAAACGCCAGGTGGCCGAAGTTACGCCCCCCCGAGTACTCCGCCGACTCATCCCAGTTGTGGGTCAGCTCAATCTCCGCATGGTCGTCTTCGTGACCAGTGCCCAGGAACACTAGCGTAAAGCGGCCTGCCTCGCTCGTGTGGCGCCTCAGCTCTTTTAGCCCGAGCTGATCCACGTAAAATTCGAGGGCACGATCCAAGTCCTTAACCCGCAACATCGTGTGCAAGAAACGCATGGCCCGGCGTCGCACAGGCCAACGCCTGGAGCAACCACCTCGGGCCTCTAAGCCCAACGGAGCAGCGCAGCTCCAGGCCCAAACCAACCCACTAGCTCACAAGAGACGGAGAATCAGCCCAATGACACGGCAAGTCTCACGCACCTTGGTTCGTTCAACCCAGCGCTGGCTCAGCACGCCAGGCTGGCTCGGCGCGCCAGCGCAGACCGCGTCGCGGCTCAGCCTGGCCGCGCTGGTCGCCATCACGCTGGGTGGCTGCACGACCATCGAAGGCAGCTCAGGCAGCTGCTAGCTCGGCGAGCTCAACTGAGCCTGCTACGGAAACGCGACCTGCAACGCTGGGCTCAGCTGCGGCTCCGATGGGCTGTGCCAAGCTGGAGCCAGCGCGGGTGGCAGCTCAGGCCAGGGCGGCATCGGCGGCCCAGGCGGGAACCCGAACCTGGGCGGTACCAGCGGCTCGACGAGCGGCGCTGGAGGCGTCGCGGGCGGCGCCGGCGGCGCCGCTGGGAGCTCTGAAGCGGGAGCCACCGGCGGCTCGAATGAGCAGCCGCCGACCCTGGTCGAAGTTTGCCACGCGGATTTAACCTGCTGGGAGTACGGAGACTACGTCATCAACACGGAGGTCGCGCTGCGGCGCGTCGGGGGCAAGTGCCTGCTCGGGATCAGCAGCCACGCGCCCGAACTGAAGCCGGACGGCTCGACAGATGGTCGCGACCACTGGTTACTGGATGACGACGGCACGCTGTTTCTATTCGACCCGGCTACCCCTGGCTACCGCTGGGCAGCGTGCAACACGGCCGGCGTGATCTCGTTTCCCTGTAGAGGCACCGGCGCGAGCTGCGAGGACATGCCAGCGTCCGTGTGCGAGTCGCTGATCAACTGCGAGCTAGATGGGGCTGGGCGCTGCTGGGGCGGCGGGACGCGCTGCAGCGCCTTTTGGGAGGAGCCCGCCTGCTCCAACCAGGGTTGCGTGTGGAGCCCTTGAGCGGCTCCCCCCCACCCCCAACTCCGCGGCCTTGAGATCGCTTCGGGTGCCCGCTCCGCGCAGGTTTGCGGGTGGAGGGGCATACCAGCAGCCGCGCGGATCAGTACGGCACCTCTACCGTCAGCCACAGCGGCCGAAAGTCGGCCTCGAGCTTCAAGCTGGTGTGGGCTTCAACCGCGAGGGCCAGGTCGGCTGAGCGGATACCCAAGAGGCCGCGGCTGAGCAGGCGTGCGTCGGCGAAGCCTACGCGCCTCTCAAGCTCAGTCAAGCTCGGGCGACCCCGCTTGGACTGCGCCTCAACGCAGGTCGCTACCCCACGGCAATTTGCCTTGGCGTCAAGCCGCCCAAGCTCCTTGACCCACAGCGATCGCCACTCATCGACGATCAGCGTCGGCCCCGCGCGCCCCTTCAGCTCATTCGCCAGCTCGGCGCGCTCCGCGCCCTTGCTCTGCCGCGCGCGCAAGATCAACAAATAGCTGTGGGTGATCTCGAGCAGCTCACGCTCGACGCGGCTGGCCGCTTGAGGCGACTTGTTGATCACCCCCTCAAGCAGCGCTCGCGCCCCGGCGAGATCCCCCGCGGCGGCCAGCACGCCAGCGGCGTCAACAGCGCCGCGCGCGCGCAGTTCGAACACCAAGGGGCTCGACGCCAGGCGCTTGCCGGCGCTCTCTAGGACCTTCGCGGTGTGCGAGCTGCGCTCAGTCGCGTGTTGCAGCTCGGCCAGCTCCAGCACCGTATCCGTGCGGCCAAAACCTGACTCGAGCAGCTTGGCCAACTCGGCGATGCTGCCTTCGACCCCCGCCACGTCCCCCGCCACGAGGCCAGACCATGCCCCGAGCGCGGCGCGGGTGTGCAGGTAGTGGGCGTCAGCGGGCAAGCGCGCGAGCCAGGGCCGTACGTCTTGTGCGCCAGCCACGCGCGTCAGCGCGGCGAGCACCGCGGCCTCGGACCAAGCCACCCCAGCCGCGCGGACTGGATCGATGGCGGCCCCAGCCAGAGCGCTCGCGCCGCAGCCTTCGCACTTCAAGACCTGCTCAACGCCGCTGGTCAACCGCGCGATCTCCGCCGGCGATGGCTGCTCTGGGTGCTCGACAGCCGCCGCCAACACCGCGACGTAGACCCCAGCGTGCCCAAACCTCACGGAGACGGCAGCCGCCGCGTTGAGCACCGCCTCGAGCTCTCTCAAGCGCGCGGCCAGCGCGCTGCGCGCGCCGCGCTCATCCTTACCGTCAACTTCCATTCCGTACAGAAATGGCACCGCGAAGCGCAACGCGACGTAGCCGACGACCGCGGCCGCGTCGCGGCCGGCGCCTCCCGCCCAAGCGGCGTCGAGCTTCGAGGACATGGAGCTCGCCGTCGCGCGCTGCACGAACGCCGCGCGGCAAAGCAGCGGCGAGGCCAACCCCCGGGGCAGGTCGGGGCAGGTCGAGTCTGACAGCGCCGCGCGGCTACGCAGCACGCTGGTGCTGAGATCCGCGGGGCTAGGCGCCGCCCCGAGCAGGCGCTCGGCGCCGGCGAAGTCTTCCACGAGCAGCCGCGCCGCCGCGCCGTCGGCTAGGCTCAGCTTGGTACCGCGCTGCAACACGAGCACCGCCTCGACCATGGGCGCCACGCGAGCGCGCAGCCCCGCGTCACCGCCCTTTCCCGCATGGGACAGCGCAAGCTCGGCCGCCCTCGGGTGACCAGCGCGGGCGGCCGCCTCGGCTAGCTCCAAGAAGCGGTCAGAGTTGGGCTCGATCTCCGCCGCGAGGCCCAGCGCCTGATAAGCCACGTCCTTGGCGTTGATCACCACCGCGGCCTGGGCGACGGCCTGGTAGTCCTGCGCCGTGAGCGCGTCACTGGAGCCCACGCTGCTGCTGCGCTCGCGGAGCCACTCAGCGGCCGCGCGCTCCGCCATCTCGCGCACCCGCGGTAACAGCGCCTTGAGCGCCTCGGGCTTGGTGCCCTGCGTGAGCAGCAGCATCTCGACGCCCGCGCTGCTGGTGGCGAGCGCCAACCGCGCGCGTGGGCTGTTTCCGCCCGCGATCAAATGCAACAGCGGGCGCCGCTCTGGGAATGGCCCGCCCTCGTCAATCAATTGGCTGCGCTCGTCGGGAGGTAGCTTCTGGGTGACGAGCTCAAGCGCCTCGCGCTGCTCCGCGCTCAGCGCATCCAGCGCGGGTCCACGGAGCGCGATCTCAGCCATGGCTCGGGCCAGCAGCGCGCGCGGCGAGAGCGGGGCAGGCGCCTGGGGAGCAGGCGCTGGCGGCGCGACGGGCTCCGGAGCGCCGTGACAAGCGACCAGCGAGCCCAGCAGCAACGCGGCTACGCCAAGCCAGCTCGGCTGCGGGAGCCACGATTGGCGAACCCGTGAGCTCAAGCCACGCGACGTGAGCTGAGTCGCAGGCTGAATCGGGTGAAGCCAACGGGGGGAGCGGGGCCTGCGCATGACGCGCACCATACACCAGCGCCCAAGCCCCGCGGAGCCAGCGCCCCGGCGCTCTCGCGCTTTGAACCGGGCTCGGTCATCGCTGCGGCCCCAACGGAAAGCTTTCGGCGCTGCGAAACCTGGCGCGGCCGTTGGTTCAGACGGCGGCCTCAGCTAGCTTGCTGCGGGTCATGGCGCGGGGTGGCCTGCGCCGTCAGGGAGTCTCAATGCGACCGTCGAAACTTGTAGCTGCGGCGCGCCTGCGTGGGCCCGAAGCGGGCCTGGCTGGTGCCTGGTTGGTGATGTGTGCCCTCGGCGTCAGCGCTTGCGGAGAAGACGAAGTCGCTAGGAGCGGGAGCGTGGGAGCAGCGGGCGGAGCGAGCGGCGCAGGGAGCGGCGCGACGTCCGGCGCTGGCGGCAGCGCGGGGCAAAGCTCCGGCGGTAGCGCTGGGCAGAGCAGCGGAGGCAGCGCTGGCCTAAGCGACGAGCGCGGCGACCCTAGCACTTTCCCCACGGAATGCACCGACAGCTGTGAGGCAGCCTGCGCGCGCTTAGACGAGTGTGGCGGTTCAAGCTCCGCCTACCCGGTGAGTCGCGAGAGCTGCGTCGCCTTGTGTGGCCTCGCCAAGGGCGGGCCGCTGTGGGACGACGTCTCTGGCAACTTCCGTTGCTGCACAGAGCAGGCGAGCTGCGGCGACGTGCGCAACTGCGGCGGCTTCCTGAAGCACAAGGACCCAGCGGGCGCGTGCAAGCAATTGTGCAAGTGCCTACTTGGGGGCTCCGATCTGCCTGCGCCCACCGCGCCGCCCACGCCGGTCGGCGCCGAGCCGCCCGCCGGTTACCGTTTCTCCACGGATAGCGTTGTGGTGAGCAAGCTCCGCGAGGCGTCGAGCCCCGGCAGCCAGGTCGCGGGCCAGCCCGCGACCGGACAAGGCGCGCTGCCCGGCGCGACCCGCCTGTTCGGCGGCCAGTACGGCGCCTATCGCCTGCCCTTTCAGCTCACCCGCTCGCGCCTGGCAGAGCTCCAGCTCGCCGCGCTGCCGACCTTCGTGGACGCCGCTGGGCGTCTGGCTGGCGGTACCGCAGGGATGTCAATTCAGCTCACCGATCCTGAGCAACTACAGCACGCCAGCGACATAGCCCAGCGCTTTGGTCTGTCGACGCCCGAGCCAGTGAAGTACGGCAAGCACCTCTACTACCTACGCGGGACCGACCCCTGGCTCACGCTAGAGGCGCTCCACGCGCTGGTCGCCGTGCCCGGCGTCTCCGCAGAGATCGACATGGTGCGCCAGCACCAGGCCACCTACCAACCGCTAGATCCGCTCTACGCGCGCCAGTGGCACCTAGAGAACCGCGGGGAACGCGACTCGGTGCGCGGCGTGGACGCGCGGGTCTCCGAGGCTTGGGATCTGACCTTTGGAGATCCGGACGTCATCGTCGCCATCAACGACGACGGGGTCGCCATCGGGCACAACGATCTAAGCTTCGACAGCCTCGCGCCGCTGAACTATCCAGCTGGCTGGGAAGACCGACTCAAGATCGGCGCGTTCGGAGGCCACGGCACCTCAGTCGCCGGGGTCGCGGCGGCCCACGGAGACAACGGCTACGGCGGCGCGGGCGTGTGCCCCGACTGCAAGATCCTCCCGCACTGGTTCGGCGAGTTCGGCGCCAGCGGCGGCGTCACCGACAAGGACATCGCCGACGGCTTCACGAGCACCGTCGACGCAGGCGCTTGGGTCATCAACAACAGCTGGGGCGCGTCGGGCGGAGATCCGCGGTTCGCGCTCAGCAATTTCGGTGTCGGCGCCATACCTCAGCTGGTGCGCGCGGCGTTCGATTACGCCGAGACCGACGGTCGAGGCGGCAAGGGCACGGTCGTTTTATTTGCCGCAGGGAACTCCAACGAGATCGTGAACGACTACGGCGCCTATGACAGCGTGCTGGCGGTGGCGGCCGTGGACGACCAAGGCCTGAAATCCTACTACAGCAACTTCGGCGCCGCCGTGGACATCGCGGCGCCGTCAAACGGCGGCTTGAACGGCATCACCACCACCGCCGCGCCCGCGGGCTACACTCACAGCTTCGGCGGCACGTCCTCCGCGTGCCCCTTCGCGTCCGGCGTCGCGGGCCTGATCCTGTCAGCCAACCCCGAGCTGACCGCGGCGGAGGTACGCGACATCATGCGCGCTTCAGCCACCAAGATCGATCCCGTGTGGGGCGAGTGGAAGGACGGCGTCTCGCCGTTCTACGGCTCAGGCTTGCTCAACGCCTACGTCGCGGTGCAGATGGCGCGCGGCGCGTGCGTCGACCCCTCGACCTGCCAAGCGCCCAGCGACGCCTGCGGCTCGAGCTGCGACAACACGCAGTGCGGTGAGTGCCGCACGGATGCGAACTGCGCCGCTGGCTACCGCTGTCAGGCGCTGCCCGCGCTGGGTCGGCAGGTCTGCGTGCAAATGGCGGATCAGGGCAGCTGCCCCGCTGGCAGCGACCTAGAAGGCGAGTACTGCGTTCCGCAGCCAGCGACCTGCGGGGTGTGCGAAGCTGAAGAGCGCTGCAACGGTCGAGACGATGACTGCGACGGCGCCATCGACGAAGACGCCGCTTGCGACTCTCAGCTGTGCGTGCAAGCCGGCGAGGGCTGCGGCGAAGCCAGCCGCTGCGCGGGCATCAACTGCACGGGCGCCTGCGCCAACGAGATGGCCTGCGAGGAAGGCGAGAGCTGCGACCCGGTCAAATCGCGGTATGGCAAGTCCACGCCGATCGCGCGGGGTTGCAACCCCGACCTCTCGGCGGGCTGCCCGGCTGGCTGCGAAATGCTGGCCTCGACGCTCTCGGATCCAGATCTGCAGGGCTTCGTCGAGTGCATGGAAGACGGCTCCGCCGCCTGCTCGAAGGCGCAGGCCTGCGCGATCAAGCTGCCCGTCACGTTTTAGTGGCGGGCTCACGGGAGCCTCGGCCACCACTCAAAAGTGTATAGTTTCAAAGCCTTAGCCGCTTGCGCTGGGGCCGCGACTCGCCGCGCTGGGGGTGAGTTCAGGGTGTATTACTGACAGTTCGTCAGAAATTGATTCACCCTCCTGGCCTCGGTGTGTTATTCGACGCTTCGTCAATCAATGGCCAGACCCCCTGAACCCGAGAAGCGCCGCGAGCTGGCGCGCCGCGCGGTGAGCGTCCTGCAGCGCGAAGGCGTGGACGTCTCCATGAGCCGCCTAGCCCAGGCGCTTGATCTCAAGCGTCCAACGCTGCTCTACCACTTCGCCTCTCAAGCAGACATCGCAGAGTCGGCGCTAGAAGACCTGCTGAGCGAACAGCTGCTCTTCGTGATGCAGCGAGTGGAAGCGCACACGCACCCGATCGACCGGCTGTACGCGCAGCTGAGAGCCGTGCACGAGTTTCATCACGGAAACGAAGAACGCATCGTGTTCCTGTCGCAGGCCATCGCTGCCAGCGGCAGCCAGCGCATGAGCCAGCTCATCGACGTCGGCAACCGCGTGTTCGAGTCTCAACGCCAGGCTTCGGCGGACCTGCTGGCCGAGGGCATGCGGCGAGGCGTAGTGGGTGAGTGCGACCCGCAGGCGCTGGTGGCGCTGGTGCGCGCCTTGATTGATGGTCTCATGGTGCAGCGGGTGATGACCGGGATCCAACTGGAGCCCGTACACGAACTGATCTGGGAGCGGATCCTCAAGCCGCTCAGACTCAACAACTGGGAGCAAACATGACTCAAGCATTTCCAGAACGCGGCGTGAGCCGCGACGAGGTCCTCTCGGCGCTAGCCGACAAGCGCACGCGCGATCTGAAGAGCGACGGCAGCGCGTTCGCCTTCGTCTACGACGCCGGCGAGTCGTTGCGCGAGCTAGCCCGTGAGGCGTTCGCAGCTTGTATGTCCATCAACGGGCTGGATCCGACCGTCTATCCATCAGCGCGCAAGATCGAGAACGCCGTGGTGGGGGCCTGCCTCGAGCTGATGCACGCGCCAGAGGGAGCCGTGGGCACCGCGACCGCGGGCGGCACCGAGAGCGTGCTGCTGGCGGTGAAGGCCGCGCGCGACTACGCGCGCAAGACTAAGCCCCAGATCACAGCGCCGAAGATGCTGCTGCCCGAGACGGCGCACGCCTGCTTCCACAAGGCAGCGCACTACTTTGGCGTTGAGGTGGTCGTGGTGGACGTCGATCCGAAGACGTTCCGCGCTGACGTCGCTGACGCCCGGCGCAAGCTCACCGACGACGTGATCTTGGTGGTCGGCTCGGCCCCAAGCTACGCGCACGGGGTGATCGACCCCATCGCAGAGCTGGCCGCGCTGGCTCAGAGCAAAGGTGTCTTGATGCACGTCGACGCCTGCGTCGGCGGCTGCATCCTGCCTTTTATGCGCGACAACGGCATCACGTTGCCTGCGTTCGACTTCGAAGTGCCTGGCGTGACCAGCATCTCAATGGATCTTCACAAGTACGGCTTCGCGCCCAAGGGGATCTCCATCGTGCTGCAGCGCGATCGCGCGGTGCGGGACGCGCAGTACTACGCCTGCGCGACCTGGAGCGGCTACGCTATCGTCAACTCCAGCACCTTGGGTTCAAAATCCGTGGCCGCCATGGGAGCGGCTTACGCGCTCATGCATCACCTAGGTCGCGCAGGTTATCGCGAGCGGGTAGCGACGATGTGGGACGCGACCTGCGCCCTCGTGTCGAGCATCGAAGCCCTAGACGGCGTGGAGTTGCTGACGCGCCCCGACGCGAACTTGTTCGCGTTCAAGACGACCGGCGCCACGGCAGCCGAGCAGGGCGACGTGTTCGAACTGGCCGATCGGCTAACGGAGCGGGGCTGGCACGTGCAACCGACGTACGCCTACGGCCGCTCACCCGCGCACATCCACCTGACCCTCGATCCAGGCAACGCCCTGCGCGTCGCCGAGTTCACTCGCGATCTGGAGGATTGCCTCAAGGATCTACCAAAGACTGAGTCGCCACCCGAGGGGGTGCTTCAAATGCTCGAAGCAGTAGGCGCGGGCGGCGATCTGGACGCGGGCATGTTGATGGCGCAGCTCGGCATCACCGACGGTCAGCTGCCGACCCGCTCTGGCACGATCCATCGCCTGCTGAACGCGGCCTCGCCGGCGGCGCGCGAGCAGCTGCTGATCCGCTTCATCGGGGAGCTGTTCACGTGAGCTGGTCAGCTCAAGTCAGCGGCGTGAGGTCGCTGCTGGTCGCCGGCGCGGCTCGCGCGCTGGCGACCCGCGCGGTCGGCGGCCGCGAGCACCTCGGCGCAGGCGGCCGGCCGCTACGCATCGCTTACGCGCGGATTTTCCACGAAGCGAACGCGTTCTCGCCGGTGACGACAGGTGAGGCCGACTTTCGACGTATGCATTTCCTCACGGGAGCGGAGCTCGCCAAAGCGGCGAGCTTGGACAGCTCAGAGCTAGAAGGCTACATGCCCCACGCAGAGCTGAGCGGCTTCTGTGAGGCCGCCAAGCTCGCGGGCGACGTGGAAGCGATCCCGCTCAGCTCAGCGCTGGCGGTCCCGGGCGGCCCGCTGACCGGCGAGTGCTTCGCTTGGCTGTTGGATGAGCTGCTGACTCGGCTGAGAGACGCTGGGGCGGTCGACGGGGTGTACCTGGCGCTCCACGGCTCGATGGAAGTGCAGGGGCTGAGCGCCTCCCCAGAGGGGATCATCATCCGCAAGGTGCGCGAGCTAGTTGGCCCGGACGTAGGCCTCGCGGTGAGCTTCGATCTGCACGCCAACCTGGCCGCTGAGTTGATCGAGCCGGTCGACCTGCTGATCGGCTATCGCACCAACCCCCACTGGGACCTCGCCCCGACGGGTTTCCGTGCGGGAAATCGCTTGATCCGCTACCTCAGAGGTCAGTGCCAGCCCACTCACGCCTGGCGTAAGCTGCCGCTGGTCCTGGGCGGCGGCACCACCATCGACTTTTTGAAGCCGATGCGCGAGGTCTTCCGCTGGATGCGTAAGCTAGAGGACGACCCGCGCGTGCTCAGCGCCAGCCTGTTTATGGTCCACCCATACACCAGCGCCGACAACCTCGGCTGGGCGGTCCACGTCTGCACTGACGGCGACCCACAGCTCGCTGAACAGCTCGCCGAGCAGCTCGCCGATCGCGCCTGGGCGCAGCGCAAGGTGAGCCTACCGAAGCTGTTCGGCGTCGCCGAGGCGCTAGATGAGGCCGCGACCAGCGCGTGGCGCCACGTGGGCCCGGTGACCTTGGTCGACGTGGACGACATCGTCGGCGCAGGAGCACCCGGAGGAAACACGCTCATCGTGCAGGCGCTGGCACGAGGCGGCAGAGGGCTCCACGCCTACGTGCCGGTGCACGACCCAGCGCTAGTGGAGCAGCTGTGGGATGCTCCGCTCGGAAGTGTGCACAGCGCGAGCTTGGAAGGCACCCCTGGCTATGACCAGCCGGCTGTCAGCCTAACCGCGAAGATCGGAGCGCGCCTTGACTCAGACTTCGGGCGCTTGATCCGGCTGGACGTGGATCACGCGGACGGCCGAGGCCACTTTCACGTGGTGATCGCTGAACGCGCGCCCCTGCCGATCAAGCCCCGCTTCTGGCGCGAGCTGGGACTTTCCCCGAGGAAAGCAGACGTGATCGTACAGAAGAACTTCTTCCACTATCGGCTGTTCTACGGCGCCATCTCCTTCCGTCACTTGCCGGTGATCAGCGCGGGCGCGACCAGCCTGGAGCGGGTGAAGCAGCGCCGCTACGCCGTCCCCGTCTTCCCAGGCGCCGAGCCCGGCGAGTGGCGCCTAGCTGATCCCACCTTGCGCGCCCTGAGTGGGCACCGCGGGCCGATCGAGATCCCAGAACACGACAGCCCCAGTCAAAGCCGCGCGCCGGCTCAACACTGAGCTCGCGCGGCGCCGTGGGAGGGGTCGGCGGCGGCCCGCCCATAGCTGCCGTGAGCAGTGGGGTGCCACGCGCTGCGCGTGGCACTGACGACTCCCGGCGCAGCCGGCAAATCCGCATGATGACCGGGGTTTTCGCGCCTGGATAGCGAGCAGCGGGCAGCGAGCCTGGGCTTGGTGAGCGAGTCGTTTGCTGGTACGACACACGCCAGTTTCTCGCCCAATCCGTGCCCGCGAAGGCGCGATAGCCAACCACTCAAGCTTCTCGCCTAATGGACCCCAGCGATACCGAGCAGCCGCCAGAGACCGCCAGGCTCTCTAAGCCGCCCGCCAGCGCTGAGTCGCCGCGGCCGCCGGGCTCAGCTGAGCCAACGCCGCCGCCGGGTGAGTCACAGGGAACAACACCCGGCGCCGGCAGGCTGGCCTTCTGGCGTGGACCACTGCTGCTGCTCGTGGGCTCCATCATCAGCCTCTCACTGATGGCCGCCGACCGCCGCTGGGGCAGTATGGGGGTCCCGCTGGGGTTCGGCGGTGTGCTGCTAGCAAGCATCGGCTTCCTCGACATGTTCGGGGCCTTCGCGCAGCGCGACACGCCCAGCGCGGCCAGCACCAAGCTGGCAGAGCTGACGCCTCGCGTGGTCGAGATGATGGCCGCCGCGGTGGTGCTGGTCGCGTTGCTCAAGCTCAGCGTCAGCGGGGCGCTGATGCTCAGCCCGAATCACCCGCAGCAGCAAATCGTGTTCTCCGGCCTCGGCGTCACCGCTGCGTTCCTGTGGCTGACGGTGTGCGTGTTCCGCGTGGGGCGCGGGCTCGGCGTGTGGCAGCCCGATGAGCAGGGCGAGGACCGCGGGCTGTGGCGGCGCCACGGCTTCTGGCTGGTGGCGCTCACCAGCTTGCTCTACCTGCCGCTGCTCGGGTCTTACTCGCTGATCGATCCGTGGGAGACGCACTACGGCGAAGTCGCCCGCGAGATGCTCGCCAAAGACGACTGGATCTCGCTGTGGTGGGCCCAAGACGGCTGGTTCTGGTCCAAGCCGATCCTCGATTTTTGGGCTCAGGGCCTGAGCTTCGCGGCGCTGGGCGTTCAGTATCAACCCGATCAGATGCTCGCAGGAGTTGCGCAGGGCCGCTTCCCACAACCTGAGTGGGCGGCGCGCATGCCGATCTTCTTGCTGTCGTTGCTGGGCAGCTACGTGCTCTACCGTGGCATGGCCCAGGCCGTCGGTCGCCGCGCGGCAATGATTGGCGGCATCGTCCTGATCACCGCGCCGTACTGGTACTTCCTGACCCACCAGACGATGACGGACATGGCCTACGTCGGCCCGCTCACCGCCGCCGTAGGCTTCGCGCTGCTCGGCTTCGTCACCGACCCCGAGACCCAGGTCAAGCGCTACGAGCTGCGTTTCGGCAAGCGCGTGCTCTCGCTGAGCGGCTGGCACCTGCTGTTTGGGGCGGTGACCCTGCTGGTCCTGCCCCAGGTCATCTACCTGCTCAGCCGCAACGTCAGCCTGCTGCTGCGCGGCGACAACCTCGGGTTCCAATGGCACCTGGACCAGTTCAGCGCTGGCTCTGGCGGCGGCAACTGCGGCCTGCCCGGTAACCAAGCCTGCTCAGCGAGCAAGCCGGTCTTCGACAAGCTGCAGCCGAGCATCCTGGCCCTGATCTGGACCGTCGGGCTCGCGGTGATCTTGTACGTCAACCGCCACGAGCGACGGTTGGCGCGCCTCTATTTCCTCGCGGCATGGCTGATGACCGCGCTGAGCGCGATGGGCAAGGGCGCTCCTGGGCTCGTCCTCCCGCTCGCCGTAGCGCTAGCCTACGTCGGCGTCACCCGCCGCTGGAAGCTGCTGCTGCGCATGGAGCTGCCCACCATGCTGCTGCTCGTGCTGTGCGTCGCGCTGCCCTGGTACGTCCAGATGTACCTGCGCCACGGGGCGCCGTTTACAGATCGCCTAATCTTCCACGACATGTTCAAGCGCGCCTTCGTGCATGTCCACGACACGAACTCAGGCGACGACGTGAGCTTTCGCTACTACGTCTGGCAGCTGGGCTATGGGTTGTTTCCGTGGAGCGGGCTCGCTGCCGCCGGGCTAGTCTGGTGGACACGCAGATCGGAGCCCGAGGGCTCCCGCGCTAGTGACGCGCTGCTGCTGATGGGCATGTGGTTCGTCACCACGTTCGGCATGTTCAGCATCACGCTGACCAAGTTCCATCACTACATCCTGCCCGCGGTGCCGCCGATCGCCATGCTCACCGGCGTGGTCATGGATCGCATGTTGGGCGGCCGCGCGCTGGCGTCCGGCGCAGCAGCCAGCGATCTAGAGGCGCCCAGTATCAAGGCGGGCGCGGCGGTCCCCTACGCGTTGAGCATGGGCGCCGTCGCGCTGTTGACCTGCTACGCCAGCCTGCGGCTCTTTCCAGGCAGCATCTCAGGCAGCCTAGCGGGCGGCGCACCCCAGGCCGCGTCGACCCTGGCCGCGCTGGCCGCGGCCTGCGCCGCGGTAGCGTGTCTCGCCGTGACCATCGCCATGTATGGTACCGCGCGGCAGCGCCTGACACCAGGAGGTCGCGCGGCGACCAACAGCGCGCTGCTCGGCGCGGTCGCCATCGCCTCGGCGCTGGTCATCGTCCTCACTGGCGTCGACATGGTCGCCGCGAACCCAGGCGACATCGAAGGCCAAGCGCGCCTCGTGCACCTGTTCAGCTACAACTACAAGCGCCCCTGGCCAAAATCTCTAGATTTCACCGGCGCGCTCTCTGGCTTCAGCGTGGCCGCGGCGCTGGCGTGCGCGCTGATGGCCTGGCGCTGGCTACGACCACACGCTGCCGCGCTGCTGCTCGGCGTCTCGGTGTGCTGGGCGGCGTGGGGCATCAACAGCTATTTCTTCTACGTCGCGCCTCACTGGGGCCAGCGCGAGACGATCTTGGAGTACTACCGTCAGCGCGGAAGCAACGCGGAACCAATCGTCGCCTACCAGATGAACTGGAAGGGTGAGAACTTCTACACGGGCAACCGGCTCCCGGCGTTCGTCTCGACGGGTCAAAAGTTCAAAGACTGGATCGCCGAACAGAAGCGCGCTGGCGTGCACACTATCTATTTCACCACGGAACATTCTCGCATCGCCGCGCTCAAGCGTGAGCTCGACAACCCCAAGCGGCTTGAAGTGCTGACCAACGAGGAGCTGAACAACAAGTTCACCCTAGCGCGGGTGGTGTTTGATGAGGCCGAGCTCAAGGCCGCCCAAAATATCCCTACTAAGCAGCCAGCGGCTGCGCAGAAGCCGAGCGCTGCGCCTCCCTCGGCGGCGGCCTCCGCGGGATCCATCCCAAGCTCGGGGTCCATCCCAAGCGCGGGGTCCGTCCCAAGGCCAGCGCCCAGCCCAGGCGCGCTGCCAGCTGCCAGCGCAGCACCTAATCCGCGCGGCGCTGATCCGGGGCCGACCCCACGCGGCAGCGGGCGCTGAAGCAGCGACGACCCTAAAAGCGCTGCTGCCAGCCGGCCCAACCGCCGCCAACCAGCGGCGCCGCCACAGGCCCTGCGCTGGGCTGACTCAGCCAGTAGTAGCCAAAGACACTCGCGCCCAGCAGCCCCACGCCGAGCAGCACATCGCCTGCGACGCGACGCCCCCGGATGCTGTCCTGGTCGTCAGCTGGGCAGCGCGGAGCACAGCCGCGGTCCAGCAACTCTTGGCGCAGCTGCTCGGCCCTGAGCCAGAAGTACGCCGCCCCCACCAAGCCTACGCCCCCCACCCCAGCCGAGACCCAAGCCAGCGCAGGCAGTGAGCCCGCTGACGCACCGCCTGCTTTGGGCGGGGCAGCGTCCCCGGTCGATGGCGCCAAAGGCTGTGGCGCGGGGCGCGCCGAATTGACCTCGGGGAAACTAACCTCGATCCGTCGGTTCTTCTCGCCTTGCAGCACGGTCAGCGCGACTTGTTTGCTGATCTCACCGCGCCTGAGCGTCAGCCGCCGCTTCCCCGGGTCCACCTCCAGGGCACGCCCATCCAGGCGCGCCGCCCGCCGCTCAGCGTCAACCTCCACAGCGACATCGCTCAGCTCATGGCCCTGGGCGTCGAGCGCCACCACCACCAACGTCGGGATACTCGAGCCCACCTCAGTCAGCCAGGTGGTGCAGTCGCGCTGAACCTCAGGCAGGCAGTCCTTCGCGCACACGATCAGCTGAGCGCGGGCCGCCCGCAGCTCACCTCTTCGCATCAGCTGCTGCGCGTTGACGTACGCCGCTCCACACTCTGCGTTGTCCGCGACAGCAATTTCCGCATGGCTCATACAGACGAGGCCTAGGGCGACCCCACCCAGCCCCCCACGCTGTAGAAGCCTATGGAGCACGCCGTGTGCGGTCTGGAGAGCAAGCTTAGCTAACTTCACGCTAGGTTCAGCGACCCCAATCACAAACATTCCGGCTTGATGTGCTTGATCCCGTTATCGTCCACCGTCACAGGGGCCACGCACGCCGCCGACCGAGCGTGCTCACCAGCGGCGGGCGCTGGGTTTAGTTTCCGTGTGGTTCCCGCGCGCGGCGCCGGCTGAGGCGCCCGGGGCCGCGCCTGCGAAGCCACCACCGCGGGCGCTGCAGCGGGGGGTGGAGGGGCGGCTTTAGTCGTCGCTCTAACAGCGGCGTCCAGCGGCGCCGCTGGCGTGAGGGCCGGATTAGCCTGCGGCTCCTGGTCGGCGCTGGCTTGAGGCGCCGCCGCATGCGGCGCTGCTGCTGCTGGCGGCATGTAAGGCTCCGGCCCAAGCCCCCCACGTAGGGCTGCCCACACCGCGAAGCCTGCGACCACCAACGCTGCGCCCAGCAGCACGTACGCTCCTCGCTGGGGAGCGGGGCGCTCAGACTGATGAACACTGTCGCTGCCGCGCGGAGTTGCGGTGCCACCGAGCGTCGCCGTGTGTCGGTGCTGCGCTGCCTGGTGATGCTGCGCCGCGCGCTCGCGGGCGAGGCGCTCATGCAAACGCCGCTGCTCGGGGCCCTGGTTGTGCTCAGCCGACCCGGCGGTCACCCCCGCCATCGGCGCCGACGCCGCCGAGGCACCTAGGACGTCGCCGGCCGGATCGCGTGCTGACGGGCCAGCGCAGGTGACGCCCAGCGCGGGGGTCGGCGGGCGCGCCCAGTTGGTTGACGAGTCAAGCAGCTCCCGGGGCGGTACGGCGAGGGCGCTCAGATCGAGGGTCTCGACGTGTTGCAGCTGCTCGCGCCGCTTGGCCAGGTGCGCGCGCGCCAGCTCGCCGAGCCAGTCCGCGACCTCGTGGTGCGGCGCCGGGGCCTCGGCCGCTTCAAGCGCTATCGCGAACTCCAACGCGGTTTGAAAGCGCTCAGTCGGCTCCCGGCTCAGGGCGCGATCGAGCACGGGTTGGAAATGCTCAAGGTCGTCCGCGTAGTCTGCCAAGCGCGGCAGCTCACCATACAGCAGCAGCTCTAGCCCCTCAGCGTGTGTTGCCGTCCGGATCAAGGGCTGGCCTGTCAACGCCTCGAACAACACGGCGCCTGCGGCGAATAGGTCGCTGCGCGAGTCGACGGGCGCGCCTAGCACTTGCTCCGGCGCCATATAGCGGAGCTTGCCCTTGATCTCACCGTCGCGGGTGGACTGGATCCGGCCTGTCCCCTTGGCCACCCCAAAATCTAAGACCCGGGCCACGCCGTCGCTGCCCAGCATAATATTCTGCGGGGAAACATCCCGGTGGACCAGCTGCAGCGGCTCACCTTGCGCGTCCATCGCTCGGTGCGCGGCGTACAAGCCATGTAAGACACCGCTCAAGATCGAGACGACCAGCGAAGTGTCCAGCAGCTCGCCGCGCTCACGGCTGGTTTGCAGGAGGCGGCGCAGCGTCTCCCCCTCGACGTACTCGAGCACCAGCAGCACTTCCGTTAGCTGGGGCGCACCTGGTTCTTCAGCCTGGCGCGCCGGGTCGACCACCTCGAGCACGTCGAGGATGCTGACCACGTTGGGGTGACGCACCCGCGAAGCCAGGCGCGCTTCATCAAGGAACAGCGAGACGAACCCCGGATCTCCCACCAGGTGCGGGTGGAGCCGCTTGACCGCCACGGGCTTGACGAAGCCACCCGGGCCGAGGATGCGGCCGAGCTGGACGCGCGCCATCCCCCCCATGCCGATCTCATGGAGCACCAAATAGCGCCCGGCGAGCAGCTCAGGCTCTGGCGGGCGCTGCTGACTGGCGCGCTCACTCGCGGACCGCCGCTCACGGCTCATCTAGCGAGCCTGCAACGGCTGCGCGCGCGACGCCAGCCCGGCTTGCGCTTCTACGCGAGCAGGCTGTTGGGCGAGTGTTTGCTTGGCTATTGGATCGATCAGGATTCACTCACTACGCGCATCACTTCCGTGCGATCAGCGGCTTCGCTTCGCTCGGTCCCCTATAGTTCACAGGTGCGTCCGTCTCAGCCTACCTCAGCGCATTCGATGCCTGACCTCGACCAGGCGTCGCCGCGCCTCCGCCGCGTGGCAGCAGGTTTGGGGGCGCTGCTGGGGCTGGGCAGCGCTGGATGCAGCCTGCTGGGACCCGAGGTGGACCAGCTGTTCGGGGGCGCGGACGCGGGCGTCGACAGCGGCGCGACGTGTGACCCGATCAAACCCCCGGAGCGGCCCCCGGGCGCCGACACGTCAGGCCCAGACCGCGCCTACGTGCTGCGAGATATCATCATCGATCAATCTCCAGACCGCTGGGAAACGCTCGGGTTCGACCTGGACGATCGCTGCTCGCTGGCGCCAGAGCCTGATGTCGAGTGCCTGCCGCCGAGCGGCGGCAACCCAGAGACCGACGGCGTGCGCGGGATTGACAACGCCTTCGGACATCGCTTGGCGCCCACGCTCGTGGGCATCGCGGCCAACTTGGAGAGCGACATCCGAGGGGATCAACTCCGCGGGACGGGCGGCATCCTGTTGCAAATCAGGGGGTACAACGGCCAGGCAAATGACCCAAGCGTAGAAGTGTTCATGGCGCAGACCATCTACGCGATCCCTCACGGCGCGACTGAGCGCGCGGCGCCGAACTGGGACGGCCGAGACCGCTGGTTCCTAGAGGACTCGGCGTTTGACGGCTCAGCCGACCGGCCGCGGGTGCGCAACGACAACGCCTACGTCCGCGACAACTGGCTCGTGGTTAGGATATTAGACCGTACGGATATTACATTCAACGTGGGCGAGGGTCTCGTCAACTTTCGCTTCATCAGCGCGAGCATCGTCGGGCGCATCTCGAGCGACGGTCAGACCCTGGAAGACGTCGTGCTGAGCGGACGCTGGGCGCTCCGTGATCTGGCGCTGACCGCCGATGAGCTGGGGCTGTGCCAGGGCAGCGTAGAGCGCGCGTTCCTGGACAACTCGCTGGCCAACATCGCCGACGTGCGCGCCACCCCAGGCACCGGCGGCCCCGGCGCGCGCTGTGACGCGGTCAGCGCTGGGCTGGGATTTCGGGGCTACCGCGGGGAGTTCGCCGGCCTGGCGGTCACTGAAGACGTCCCCATCGCCTGCCCTTGACGTGGGCTGTATACCCACCCGCTGGCGGCTCAGCCACAGCCCCTGACCGCGCGTTATGATTCCGTGCAGTCTTGCTCATGCTCGCGCAGTAAAATGGCGCTCTAGGGCGTCGAGCAGCCCGGGCACGGTGTACTCACTGGCCTCAACGTCCACGCGGAGGCCCCGCGCGCGCAGCGTAGCCGAGGTGACAGGCCCGATGCTCGCCAGCACCACGCCGCCGGTCAAGCGCGCCGCGTCGGGGCCCAGCGCATCGGCGAACGCGTGAACGGTGGAGCTGGACGTGAACAGCGCGACGTCTAACAACGGGTCCGCATCAGGGCCACCTGCCGCTGTGGCAGGGACGCCCACCGGCTCGGGCGCGGCGAACAGGGCGCGCAGGCGCTCTTGCCCCGCGGCATCAAGGGGCAGCGTCTGATAAGCCGGCACCACGTCGAGGCTCACCCCCACCGCGCGCAGCGCTCGGGGCAGCTCTTCACGGGCCTCCAAGGCGCGGAGCAGCAGCACGCGCGCTCCGGACCCGACCCCGCTCGACAGCAGATCGCGCACCAGCCCCTCAGCGACGTACTCTGCCGCGACTAGATCCGCTCGGATACCTAAGGTGGTCAACGCTTGCGCCGTCTTGGGACCAATACAGCCCACCTTGGCAGCGCCGAAGGCGCGGGCGTCCAGGCCCTGCGCCTGAAGCTGCCCGGCGCAGCTATTGACGCCATTGGCGCTGGTAAACAGCACCCAGTCGTAGTGGCTCATGGCAGCGACGGCAGCGGCCAAGCGATCGGGATCGGGCGCGGGCTCAACGCGGATCGTGGGCATCACCACGGGCTCAGCGGCCCGCTCACGGATCGCCGCGGCGGTGGCGCGCGCCTGCCCGATAGGCCGCGGGACCAGGACGCGCTTACCGAACAGCGGCTGGGAGTCGTACCAAGCCAGCTCAGCCCGCAGGCGGGTCACCTCCCCCACCACGATCAGCGCTGGGTTGGTCAGGCCTGCAGCCTGGGCCGCCTGGGCGATGTTCGCCAAATCACTGACCACGACGCGCTGTTTGGCGCGCGCCCCCCACTGGATCACGGCGCACGGCGTCTGCCCGGGGCGCCCGCCTTCGACGATGGCTGCGGTGATCTCAGCGATGCGGCGCATGCCCATCAAGATGCATATGGTGTCGGTCGCCTTCGCCAGCTTTTTCCACGCGGCATCGGACCACTGCTGGCCCTCGCGATCACTGCCCGTGATGAACGTGACGCTCGAGGACAGGTCTCGGTGCGTCATCGAGATCCCCGCGTAAGCGGTCACGGCGACGGGCGACGAGATGCCTGGGACGATCTCGAACGCAACACCGGCTCGCGCCAGCGCTTGCGCTTCTTCAGCGCCACGCGCGAAGAGCAGCGGGTCGCCACCTTTCAGCCGCGCGACCCGCTTGCCAGCCTGCGCCAGGCTGATCAGCTGCTCGGTGATCCAGGCTTGCGGCGGGCTCCGCGACCCAAAGCGCTTCCCCACATCTCGCAGCTCCGCGCCGGGGCGACACCACTCCAACAGGGCTGGGTGAGACAGCGCGTCGTACAACACCACGTCCGCTCTCCCGAGCAGGTCGCGGCCACGGACGGTGATCAAATCAGGCTCTCCCGGTCCAGCACCGATCAGCCAGACCCGCCCGCGGCTCCTCTCCGATGACGTCGTCACGCGCCCTAGCCTAGTCTGGTGTCGCCGAAATGGCGGACACGCGGACCCACAAATCCGCGCAAGTGTTGTTTCGAACCTGGATCAGCTCCGTATCGACTGCCTCGATCAGCGCCTGATCCCCCGTCGCCTGACTCACGTTCGACGCGGGCAGCGGATACTCGTCGAACGACACGTTGACCATTACGAACAGGTCCGCGGTGCCGAGATCGTGGTGAAAGCGGTAGCGCTTACCGGGCGGAAAAGGAAAAAACGGGCCAGCCCAAGGGTTGGAAGCATACAGGTTGCCCACGGGCTGCACCGAGGTGACGTCCACCGTGCTGGCTTCGTCAGCGCCGGTGTCACACGGCGAATCGCACGCCGCGCTAGACAGGGCGAGCGCCAACAGGCCCGCGCAAAACAGCGCCGCGGCCAGCAGGCGAGGTAGATCCGCTGCCCCGCGCTGCGCTGCCCAATGCCGCCTCGAGCTCATGCGGCAATTGGTAACCCAAAGCCTAAAGCTTGGCGAGTCGCTTAGGCGAAGGCTGCTTTGTGGGCGCGCGCGGCTCAGTGCCTTACGCCTTAGAAGGCGCGCTCGGCTCACGGCTTTGCGCCGAAGCGCCGAAGCAGGGCTGGCTTCACCGCTTTACGCCTTAGAAGGCGCGCTGGCTTCATTGCTTTGCTCCGAGGGCGCGCTGGCTTCACTGCTTTGCTCCGAGGGCGCGCTGGCTTCACTGCTTTGCGCCGAGGGCGCGCTGGCTTCACTGCTTTGCGCCGAGGGCGCGCTGGCTTCATTACTTTGCGCCGAGGGCGCAAAGTGCAACTGATACAGCTTTGCGTAGAGGCCGCCCTGAGCCAGGAGCGCTTCGTGGTTGCCCTGCTCCACCACGCGCCCCTTGTGGAACACCACGATGCAGTCCGCCGAGCGCACCGTGCTCAGCCGGTGAGCGATCACCAAGGAGGTGCGCCCCTCCATCAGCTTCTCCAGCGCGCGCTGCAGGTGCGCCTCGGTGTCGCTGTCGACGGACGCCGTCGCCTCGTCTAGGATCAGCAGCTGGGTGTCGCGATACAAGGCGCGCGCGAACGCGATCAGCTGTCGCTCCCCCGCGGAAAAATTCGCCCCGTGCTCGTCGACCTCCGCCAGCACCCCGCCCTTGCGCCGCTCGAACAGCTCGAGCGCGCCGATCTGCGAGAGCGTGTGCTTCACTCGCTCTAGGTCCGGCTCCAGGCCCGCCGCGATGTTGGACGCCACGCTGCCTTGAAACAAAAACACGTCCTGCGGGACCACCGCGAAGCGGCGCCTCAGCTCGTCCCGCGGGATCCCCCGGACGTCCTGGCCCTGGACCCGGACCACACCGCTCTGGATCTCGTACAAACGCAACAGCAAGCTGGCGACGGTGGTCTTGCCCGCGCCGGTTGGTCCTACGACGGCGATCTTTTGTCCAGGCTTTGCGCTGAAGGTGACCTGGTGCAGCACTGGCACGCCAGGCTTGTACGAAAAATCCACGGCGTCCAGCTCGAAGGCCAACCCTGGGTCACCGTCGATAACGGTTCCGCAGGGAGCCGCGTCAAGCTCGTCGATGTCGAGCAGCCCAAACACACGCTCGGCCCCTGCCATCGCGCTCTGGAGCAGCGTGTAGCGCTGCGCCAGCGCGCTGATCGGCTCAAAGAACATCACCAAGTAGGCGTTGAACGCGACCAGCGTGCCAAAGCTGGTGTGGGTGTAGCCGAGCGCGAGGATAATGCTCGCCAAGCAGATCGCGCTGACCATCTCGATGGCTGCGTCTTGCACCGCCTCATATTTTACCGAGCGGATATTCGCGTCGCGGTAGTCGGTGTTGATCTGATCAAACTCACGCATCGCGGCGTCTTCACGCCGGTAGGCCTGAACGACCGCCATGCCGTTGACCTGTTCGTTCATGGTCGCGTTCATGCGCGCGGTCTTGGCGCGGATCTCGCGGTAGGCGTGGCGCGAACGGCTCCGCACGGCTCTGACTAGGAGGACCACCGGGGGGACCGCGACGAACGCGATGATGCTCAAGCGCGCGTCCAAGATCAGCATCGCCGCGACGATGCCCACCAGGCGAATCAAATCTCCGAACGCGCCCAGCGCGCCTGACGCGAACAGCTCCAAGATCGCGTCCACGTCGTTGGTCACGCGCGTCACCAAGCGCCCCACCGGCTGCACATCGAAGAAGCCGACCTTGAGCTTGTGTAGGTGCTGAAAGATCACCCGACGCAGATCGGCCATGGCGCGCGCGCCCACCACCTGGATCGCGTAGATCTGCGCGAAGCTGAGCAACTGGGAGACCAGCACGATGGCGGCGACTCCAAAGCCGCCTTTCATCAGCACGCTGGGATCACGGCTGGCGACACCTTCGTCTATGGCCCAGCGCATGAGCAACGGCTGCGCCAGGGCGCCAGCCGCGGTGACCATCACCACGCTCATGGCCATGGCGAACAGCAAGCGATACGGCCGGACGAAGGGCCACAGGCGCTTCATCAGGGTCCAGTCGTAGCTCTTGCCTAACGCGTCTTCCTCATGGAAAGCCTTGAGGATGGCCTCGGTCTGCTTCTTGTCGCGCGCAGCGCCTGAGACCGCAGCGCCTGAGGCTGCAGCGCCTGAAGCTGCAGCGCCTGAGGCTGCAGCGCCTGAACCTGCAGCGCCTGAACCTGCAGCGCCTGAACCTGCTGCGCCTGAGGCTGCGGCGTCTGGTGCAGCGGCGTGTGCCTCAGCCTCGCTTGACGGCGCGCTCACGCAGTTACCCCCTCGATGGCCGCGAGCTCTTGGGCGCCGATGCGTTCCAGCTCAGTCTCAAGCCGCTGCTCCTCGGCGAACACCGAGTACAGGCCCCCCGCTTGAACCAGCTCGTCGTGGCTGCCTTGTTCCACGATGCGCCCGCGATCAAGCACGATGATGCGGTCGCAGCGCGCCGCAGCGGCCACGCGGTGAGTGATCAAGATCACCGCGCGCGCTGAGCGTTGTCGATCGATCGCCTCCAAGATCAACTTCTCGGTGCGCCCATCTACAGCGCTCAGCGGATCGTCGAGCACCAATATCTTAGGCTCAAATACCAGCGCTCGCGCCAGCGCCACGCGTTGCTTCTGCCCGCCCGACAGCTGCACGCCGCGCTCGCCCACGACGGTGTCCAGGCGGTCTGGCAAGCCCAGCAGCTCGTCGAGCACCTGAGCCTCCCGCGCCGCCTCGCGGATGGTGAGCAGCGACGGTCCGCTGTCTGGCTCATCCAGCGCGAAGCCGATGTTGCGCCCCGCCGTAGTGGAGAACAAGAAGGCGTCTTGTTGTGCGTACCCCACCACCCCCCGGACCTGCGCTAGGGGCAGATCACAGATGTCTTTACCGTCGATAAATACGCTTCCGCGTGGAGTCGGCTGAAGCCGCGCGAGCAACACAGCCAGCGTGCTCTTGCCGCTCCCGGTGCGGCCGACCAAGGCCAGCGAGCGCCCCGGCTCTAGCTCGAACGACACGTCCTGTAGCACCTGGTGGTCGCCGTGGCTGAAGCTCAGGTGCTTGACCTCTAGCTTAGCCTGAATCGGCTGCGCTAGGCGGTCATCACCGTCTACGATGTCCGGGGTCGCGTCATACACCTCAGCCAAGCGCGAGTATGAAGCGCGCCCGCGCTGCACCAGCGCGACCAAGAAGCCGAGGGAGATCAGCGGCCAGGTGAGCCGGCTAAGCGCGCGCGAGAAGGCGAGAAAATCACCAGGATCCAGGCGGTCGTGCAGCATCAGGTAGCCGCCGTACCAGAACACGATCACGCCGCCGAGGGCGGTGATCGACTGCATGATGGGGCCAAACGACCCGCGCAGCCGGGCCAACAGCAGGCTCTTTTCTAGGTAGTTATCGTTTTGCTTGTCAAAGCGCGCGAGCTCTGACTCCTCAAGCGCAAAGCTGCGCACGATGCGCACGCCGGCGATGCTGGTCTGCACCTGATCGCTCAGCGAGCCGATCGCGTCTTGGTTGTTGCGCGTGTAGGTATATATCCGCTTGGAAAATGCGCGGGTCACCAGCATCAAGATGGGCAGCGGCGCCAGCGCAGCCAGGGTGAGCGGTGGGCTAAGCGGGAGCATCACGCTCAGCGCGCTGACCAGCGCGAACAGCGTGTTGATGGCGTTGAGCACGCCAAAGCCGAGCAGCATGCGCACCTGACCCAGGTCGTTAGTGGCGCGGCTCATGATCTCGCCGGTGCTCATGCGGCTGTAGAACGCAGGGCCCAGCGCCTGCAAGCGGGTGAGCAGCGCGCCGCGCAGCTCGTACTCGGCGATGCGCCCAGCGTTGAAGATCGCGACGCGGCTCATCACGCGGAGCCCGAACGCGAGCACCGCGACGACGATCAAGCCCACGCCTAGGCGCAACGCGACGTCGGAGTTGCTGACCTCAAAGCCCGCGTCGGTCGCTGAGTTGATGGCTAGGGCGATGCGGGTGTCGATCCAGTACTGCGAATACTGGTAGGCCGCGAGCAACACCAACCCAAGGCCATAGCGCGGAGACTGCCTCAGATACTGGGCCCACAGGCCGACAGGTATCGGCGCGGAAGCGGGCGAGGGGGGTGGTTGGGGAGGCACCATTCAATGACCGGCGAAGCAAGCGTGGGGTCGCGCGCCGTCGCTGGGAGATCCGCGCCAGTCCGCACCGCTGGAGCTGGCGGGGTTGGACGGACCGCTCTAAGTGGCGGGATATGGCGCAGCCGCCTCCGGAACGCCAGCCCTTGGCTCGAAGTTCAACCTGTTGGCTGGCGTGAACCAGGCTAGAACAGCCCCACGCTGAAATGCAGCGCCCCAAAATCCTCCCACGAGCGGCGGTCCAAGTTGATGCCGTAGTCCAGCGCCAGCGGGCCGATGGGAGTTTGCGCTCGCAGCCCAGTACCCGACGCGTAGCGCCACACGAACGGCCGCAGCTGAGTTGGGTCGAGCCACAGGTTGCCGCCGTCCACGAAGAACGCGGTGGCCCACATGCCCCCGAGCGGCACACGCAGCTCCACCCGCGGGTTCAGGCTGAGGTTACCGCCGCGCAGCACGACCTCGCGCAACAAGCGTTCGCGCTCGATTGGATCCCGCACCGCGAGCAATGAGTCTGCCACGTCCTGCGGCACCACCGAGTCCTGCAAGAAGCCGCGGATGCTGTCGATGCCGCCGAAGAAGAACAGTCGATCGGGGTAGGTTTGACGATCCGCGATCAGGTGGTGGTTGTAGCCCCAGGCGAAGCTAGTCGCCAGCGACAAGCCGTGGTCGCTCAGCGGCAAGTAGCCCGCGACTCGATTCGAGAAGCGCAAGAAGTCAGCGACCTTCTCTCGACTATTTCCAAGCGGAAACGCTCGCGCGTGCTCAACGGCCCCCGCGATGAAGGTGCCCGAGGTGGCCCCGAACGGGATGTCACGGCGGTCCCAGGCCACGCCGACTCGTTGCGCGACCACTAGGCTCTCACCCTCGGGGATGGGGTTCGTCCGCAAAAAAGCCACGAACGCGTCCCGCGCGGCGTCGTTAAAGCCCAATATCTCAGCGTCGTTGAGCTCGACCGAGCCGCCTAGCTGAGCAGAGAAGCTGCGGTTGGGACGGTAGATCAGCGTGACCACCCCAGCGCGCTTGGTGATCAGAAAGTCGCGGGCCAAGTCGTTGACCTCAACGCCGTCGATCGCGAAGCGAAACAGCGGCCCGAGCCCGATCTCAGGGAACTCCACCGAGGCCGTGTTGCGCCGCTCGAGCCTCTTGCCTAGCGGAAGCTGATCGATCTTCTGGCGCACCTCGTCCTCGAAGATCAAGGTACTGGGCAACAAGCTGAGCTGCGAGCGCAGGGTGAGTTGAATCGCGCGGCCGCCGAGGTTGCGGTGGCCATACTCAAACGTCACACGGAAACCTTCACCAGTGCCGAAGCCCGGGCGCACCTCCAAGTACTGAGGTGCGCGCTCCTGTACGCTTATCACCACGCGCTTGCGCTTCGCGGGTACGTACGGATCTTCGAGGGAGACGTTGATGCTTGAAAACACGCCGAGCGTCGCCAGGCGCTCCTCGGTCTGACGCACCCAACTGCGCCGGTACGGCTTACCCTTCTGCAGCGCGACTCGCCCCAAGATCAGCGACTCTTGGGTCAGCCGTGCCCCGCGCACCGTGACACCGCTCACGATCACGCGCTCGCGCTCGCTGATTATGAACCGCGCGCGCGCCCGCGAGCGATCTGGGCTGAGCTCGAGCGAGGTCTCCACCTCGGCGTAAGCGAAGCCCTGCTCTGCATACGCGTCCAGCAGACGGCGCCGAGCTTTGTCGAGGGCGACCTGGCTCACGAAGTCTCCGAGTTGTAGCTCTGCTAGCTCCTCGAGCTCCGCCTCGACGAGCAGACGGTTACCCTCGAACGCGACGTCATAGAGCACGCTGCGTGGGCCGAGCTTGACCGGGATGTGCAGCACCACGTTCGGTTCGCACTCCAAGCCGCGCGCAGGATCTGGCACACAAGACACTGACTTTTTGGGGGGTGGCTCATCTAGGGGTAAGCCGCGCTCGTCGTGAGCGCACTGGGTCCGCAGCTTTGGGCGCGGACCGACCGGACGGCAATGGCCAGGCGGTGAGCCGCGCGCGCACTCGCGCCTGAGCAGGACCGCAGGCCCCACGCTGACGTTTAAGTAACCCTCAGAGCGGTACAGATCCCGCACGTGTTTGATGGCGCGCTCGTAGACGTCTGGCTGGTAGGTCTGCCACGGGTTCAGGTCCATGGGCGCTGGCCGCGCCCCAGTAGTCGCCGTGGGGCCGAGCGCCTGATCGACCTGATGGGGGTCTACGCTCCCCAGCAGCTCTCCTCCCGGCAACTCCTCGCCCAAGAAGCTGTCGATCTCGCTGCCCACGTCGTCAGCGCCCCGTTCACCCGTCAGACACGGAAACTCGCGGCTGACCACCCGCACGCGTTGGCCCTCACGCACCACGAACACCAGGTCGTGGATGCGATCGCGCTCCGTCCCTCGCTCGCTCACTGTGACCCGCGCGTCCAAGAAGCCGCGATCGACGTAGAACCCTCGCACGGCCCGCTCCAGCGTCTGCGGCGAGCGATCTTCGGTCTCTTCAAGGTCTAGCGCGTCTTCGAGTTGGTCTGCGTCGAAATGGCGGTTCCCCTGGAAGCGCAGGCGATAGCGCGGGCCCGCTTTGACGCTGACCAACAGTCGTATCCGTGCAGTATCGTCCTCAAGCCGATGCGATATCTCCGCCTGGTGCCAGCCGTGTTGGCGTAGCCGCTTCTGCAGCTCCAAGTCGGCTGCCTTGAGCAGCTCTTGGTCTGCCCTGTCACCTTGCTCGATGGCGTAGTCAGTCAGCTCGCGGCGCAGCTCGGGCGTCGCACCATCCACCAAGAAGCGCCGCTCAGCGACCGTCGCCGAGGCGCCGCGGGAGATGTCGATGCGCAAGACGACCTGCATCTGTTCGTCGGTGTCGACGGCGTCGACCGCCACGCGCGCGTTCAAGAAGCCACGCCGCGCGTAGAGCGCCCGGATCCTGGAGGCGATGCGCGGCAGCTCCAGCGCCGTCACCTCACCCCCTACCTCGACCCGAGCCGTCGCCAGCGTCTCCTCTTCATCTAGCGCGCCACCCGCGATGCGCGCCGCCGTAATGATTCTGCGCGGCAAAACGCGGAGGCGAAGTATGACGCTGTCGCCGCGCAGCTGAGCCTCGATCTTGACGCTCGCGAAGCGACCGGTGTCGGTCAGCTCGCGCGCCGCCCGGCGCCCAAGCTGGGCCGAATACGGCTCGCCTAGCCGGATGTTGCGCAGCTTGGGCCGCTCGCGCCAGCGCCCACCCTCGATCACGACTTCGATCAGGCCGAGGGGCTTGCCGTCCAGCTCTGGCGTCGCCTGAGCAGGGCGCAGCCGTGGGACGGCCTCGATCACGCTGTCCGTGTCCTGCTGCGCGCTGACCGAGCGACTACACAGCAGACCCAGCGCGAGCGCGAGCCTCGCCGCGGCCCAGCGCAGCCAACGCGCGTGGCCGATCTGAGGCGGCGCCGCGGCGACAGCACGCGCCGCGCTGAGCCGCGCTGTGGTCCACGGCTGAACCCGCCAGCGCCGCCCCTGGCGCGGGGCAGCCGCGGCTCCCCGAGACGGCGGCGGCCCGAATCGGCGGGTAGACGGCATGGCGCGTTGTATACCTGGACGCCCCAGTCGTCGCGGTTTTTGTGGCTGTTTACTACACTAGGCGCTACACCCAGCGAGCTGGTCCGCGTCTACAGCAGACGACGCTCGACACCCAGACGCGCTAGCCGTTTCCGCGCGCCAGATCGCGGCCGGCGGCGCGTAGGACTTTCGAACTGCCAAAATCCACCAAGCCGAGGGTACGCGCTCTGTCAGCTCGGGTCGAGATGCGCTCCTGAAGCCTCACCGCCGTTACCGATCCGCCACGCCGCGGCCCACACGACCTCGAGCTTCCGCGCCGCTGCGCACGCGACGCGCACCTGCGCCGCCACCTCCGCCGCCAGGGAAGTCGCCGGTCGCCTCAGCCCTCCCCAAACCCCATCCCCAATTGCTCCGGCACACGGGTGGGGACCCTCGGTGCGGGCGGTGCCCTCGAGCCGAGGCCGTCCTCATGCTCCGCAATCAGCCGGGTGATGGCCGCGCGACTCGTGGCGACCTCTGCCCACCTCATCGGCCCCGAGCAACGCGGGCACGTGTCAACATCCGCCGCGAACACGTGCGCCAACAGCCACGCCCATCGCTTCCGCCCGGTCGGCGCATCATCCTTCTCGCCGAGCAGCTCGAGCTGATCTCCGCGCGCGGGCGGAGGCTCGTCGGCGGACGCATCAACCGGCGGCTTGGGCACGACGAGAGCCCGGCGCGATGATTGGCTCGAGAGCACCCCACGGTCGCTGAACGCCGGCCAGTGCGCCGCCACTGTCTGGTAGAGCAGCGTGCTGGTCGATGCCGGAGGCGCGAGGGCTCGGGGCGAGCGTGTGCGGGGTGGCCCACACCCCGGCGCTATGGCCAGCCACGCGCCGCCCCCGAAGGCGCTTGTTTCCGCGCAGAACGCCTGCGCTCGGCTCGTGTGGCGTTGAGCAGCGTCGGCTCGTCTGCGGCGTATGACGTGCGGCCACGGGAAAGCAGGGTCAGCACGAGAACCTGCACGCGGCGGCTAGCGTGCGGTGTACGCGCGCAAGTATGCCGTGCGGACCTGTGATCGGCCGTTACCCCGAAACAGCGGGGGCGCTAGCGGCAAGTGACTTCCACCGTGAAGTTGTCGATCCCCGCTAGGCGGTTGCCTATGCCGTGCGGCGAGCGGCGGATCACGCCGAAGCGGATGGTGTCCGCGCTCGGGCCAAAGTCTGGGTTCATGCCGTTGCCGTCCACCCATTGCCCCACGGTAGTATCAACTCGACCGGCGTTGAACCAAACCATGGCCAGAGTGGTAGCGTTGCTGGGGATGCGATACACGGTACCGTTCTGCACCAACGCAGGCTCGTGGCGCTGTGACTCACCGCTACCGTTAAAGGTCGTCTGATCGTTGCGCTGAGTCAGCGTGATGATCTCGCCGCTGGCGGACGGCGTGTAGTCCGACGCCGGAAACAAGATCAACACTTCCGCGAGGTCTGTGGCTCCAACCGGCGAGGTGGTGCTTACTCGCAAGTACGGCCCTGGATCTCCGCCAGTGGCCGGGACCGTCACCAAGGTGCTGCCCACGCCCACGGACCGGTCTTGCACGGTGAAGCTCGAGGCGGCGAAGTCAGGCTCCGAGAACGTGAAGCAGACTCGCGCTCCGCCGGTCCCTCCACCGCCACCGGCGCCGGCGGTGACCACTCCGCCCGTGCCGCCAGCGCCTCCCGCGGCGCCGCCTGTGCCAGCCGCGCCTCCAGGTGCAGCCGCGCCTCCAGCGCCGCCGCCGACGCCGCCCACTGCGCCGCTCCCCCCACCCCCGACACTGCCCGCGCTCCCCCCTGTCCCGCCGGAAGCGTCGCCAGCTTGGCCGGCGATCCCCGCGCTCCCGCCGTTCGCGCTGCCGTCGCCGATGCCAGCGTCCTCGCCGCGCGCGTTCTTCTTCGAGTCTTCGGAGTCACAGCCCAGAGCCAGGATGGGGAGAGCTAAGAGCGCAGCGTGAGCGATTCGCATAGCGAAACCCTATACAAGCTGCGCGGAGATCGCGAGCGACCAGCGCCAAGCTAGCTACAGCCCATGCTACAAGCTGCCCCATGGATGCACTTGAGCGCGTGACCCAGCGTGCCACTCGTCAGGGCCACCCGGATGAACCAAGCACCCCCATCCAGCTCCTGACGCTGGAGGAGTTCTTCGACGGCAACACCGTCCTGGGCAGCATCGGCTGCAACCTTGACCCCGCGCCCACCCCCGCCGAGTTTGAAGGCATGTTGCGCGACCTGCTCACGCGACCAGAGATCGCCGAGATCCGCGTACAGATCACCATGTTCGACGACCCGGCGTGGCCGTTCTCCGACACCGTGTGGTTGATGACGTCAGCCAACCTGCAAGACATCCTAACCTGGTTCCCCGAGGAATTCTTCCCAGACAGCATCACCGAGGGCTGGGGCGCCGGGCAAGCCTACGAGGCTGTTGAAGTACCACAAGGCACCCGGCCGGTGTCTTGTTGGTGGGACTGACTTCGCGCTGCCTCACGGTTAGCCCCGGCATGAACACGAACCTACGATACGGGTACTTCGTCGCGCTGCTGGCTCTGTGCGTCGGCGTACCGCTGCTGGCGACGGGACTCTGGCACTACGCCCTTCCCACGCTCGTTGTAGCTGCGCCAGTGCTGTGGCGCGAGTGGCGGCTAGACCCACCGGTGCGGTTCCTGTTCTCGGCTCTAGTATTCGGCATGTTCACGCTTCTCCACGGTCTGGTCGTATTCGCCGTCGGCACGAGCAGCCCAATCCGCTCCGCGTTAGTCTTCGGCCTGTTGCTGAGCGTCACCCTTGCGGCGCTCCAACGCTGGCGAAGTGCTCGGCGTCAGCGAGTCGATCTCCCTGATTGCGCAACGACGGCCTTGTCGAGCTTGCGATTGGCTGCGTAGTCGACGCCCTCGAGGCAGGCCTGGCTTACCTTGAGCTTGGCTTGGGTGAGGGATCGTTTCAGTCGGCGGTTGTCCGGGCTGCGCTGCTCCGCGTCTACGATGAGCCCGAAGCGCTCGCCGAAGGCGAGGTCGTTTGACGCTGGGATCGAGCGTTGGTCGTTCCATGCCCCAAGCATGCCCAAGCGCTTCATCGACCTTGTCTTCTGTTTCTTCATTCAACGTCGCGTTCTCCTTGGTGGCCGTCTGCGGGCCGGTCTTGCACGCCCCGGCGACCAGCGTCGCGGGAGTCAACTCAACATGTGCGCGGTGCGACGCCGGCATGTGCTCTCGGTTGGTCGTGTACTCCCCCTTCTTGTGGCTGCGCTGATGGGAGGTGATGCGCCTTCTGCGTAGCCAGATTTCTATTGTCCCTGCGGAAATTCTGATGTGCAACGTTTCGCCAGCAAGTGCGTGCGGCGCTGAGTAGAAATGACCGTCAGCTTCCACGTGATAGTCCATACGCAGCTTGCACGCGCTCCACTCCCCGTACACGAAGCGAGTCGCGGGCAGCGCCTTCAACGCCGGCCCGTCCAACCGCTCAAACAACTCCCTGCGGCTCACGCCGTAGCCGCGGAGCGGCGCCTGATTCACCACGTCGAGCAGTTCCCGGATCCGCGCGTTCAGCTCGTTCAGAGAATAGAAGACCTGGTTGCGCATCTTGGCCAACACCCACCGCTGCACGAGTCGCACCGCGGCCTCCGCTGTAGCCGTGTCTCTGGGCTTGCGCTGCCGCGCGGGTATGCAGGCTACGCCGTAGTGCGCAAGCAACTCCTCATAGGCTTGCCGTCCAGCTCTGGCGTCGCCTGGGCAGGGCGCAGCCGTGGGACGGCCTCGATCACGCTGTCCGCGTCTTGCTGCGCGACGACAGCGCGGCTGCCCATCAGACCCAGCGCGCGCGCGAGCCTCGCCGCGGCCCAGCGCAGCCAACGCGCGTGGCCGATCTGACGCGGCGCCGCGGCGACAGCCCGCGCCGCGCTGAGCCGCGCTGTGGTCCACGGCTGAGCCCGCCAGCGCCGCCCCTGGCGCGGGGCAGCCGCGGCTCCCCGAGACGGCGGCGGCCCGAATCGGCGGGTAGACGGCATGGCGCGTTGTATATCTGGACGGGCCGGCCGTCGTGGCTTTGTGGCTGTTTACTGCCCGAAGCTGCGTCAGCGTCGCGCGGCGCTAACGCGCAGCAGCGCTGCCACGACGAGCGTTTCCGCGCGCCAGCCCACGTTGGCTCACGCTGAGCCGTTCCGCTGCGCTCCCTCCACCCCCCCGAAAAATGGTGCAGCGATCGGGTGACAAGTTTGTGTATGAGGATCGTGACGCGCAGCCGACCACCCGCGTGACGAACACCGAGTCAGAAATTCGTCGGAGCTAGTTCTTGGCAAGCCCTGCGTGATCACGACTAGACTCCCAAGATGCCGCGCTCGGAGCCGAAAAGTTCGCAGAAAACTGCTTCCTCGAGCTTGAAGTCGAAGCTGAATCAGCCTAGTGGCGCGCCGAGCAACAGCCGCACAACAACCGGAAAGCGCATCGCGCGCGGGCTTTGGCGCTGGACGGGGCGCGGGCTGATCGCCAGCCCGCTGCTGATCTTGCTGCTCTGGATCGCGGTGCACAACGTGCCTGGGCTGGGACCGGCGCTGGCCGACGGGCTGCGCGCGGTGATCGGCGTGGAGGCAGTCACGAGCCTTGAAAACAAGGCATACGCGGCGCAGGACCGCTTCAATCAGTGGTGGTACGGAAACGAGCCGCCCAAGGCCTACTGGGAGGTGCCGGCCACCGCCAGCGCGTCGGCGAGCACCGCGACGAGCGCCGAAGTCGACGCCGGTCCGCCACCCCTCGCGCCGTTTCGACCCGCTGACGTCGGCCCCGTCCACACCTCTTGGTCCGCGCCGGGCGATGGTCAGTGGGTGCCCATCGTCGACGCGCAGCACCCCGCCGCGCCCACCGTGATGTTCAAGACGCTGCTGCACTCGGATCGAAACCGCTCTTGGGCTGAAGTGTTCGTGGTGGCCGTTGATCTACGGCAAGTGGATCTGCACGCGGTCGCCGGCTGGCAAGAGCCGAAGAGCTTTGAGGTGGCGGGCAGCAAGTACAAGCGCACCGCCAAGATCCCGGTCAGCGATCACGCGCGGCTGCTGGGCGCGTTCAATGGCGGCTTCAAGACAGAGCACGGCTACTACGGGATGAAGATCGACGGCGTCACCTTGGTCAAGCCGCGGCCCACCGCGTGCACCGTCGCGGCGCTCAAGGACGGCTCGCTTAAAATTGCCACATGGAAATCTATTGAGGGTATTGAAGATCGCATGCTGTGGTATCGGCAGGCGCCGGGCTGCATGTACGAAGGCGGCAAGCGTCACCCAGGCCTGAGCGATCCCAACGCGCGATCTTGGGGCGCCACGCTAGACGGCGAAACCGTGATCCGCCGCAGCGCGATCGGCTTGGACGACAGCGCCCAGGTGCTGTATGTGGCGATCACCAAAGACACCACAGCGCGCGCTCTGGCGGACGGCATGCACCACGCGGGCGCGACCACGGTGGCGCAGCTGGACGTGAATTTTTCTTACCCAAAGTTTCTGCTCTACGAGCCAAGCGACGCGGGCGAGCTGAAGGCAGTGCCCTTGGCCAAAGGCTTTGAGCACAAAGACAACGAGTACATCGGCGCGCTGTCGATGCGCGACTTCTTCTACTTGACGCGCAAGCCGGACGCCGACGGCTGACCGGCGCCCTCAAAGGCCCAAGCCGCTAGCGCTCACCTGCTGAAGCCGCCTGCTCGGCCCTGCGTCTTGACGCTGGCAGCTCTCGGTGCTCCGAACGGCGCATGGATCCAGAGACGCGCAAACGCGAGGCCGCCGAGGCCGCGCTTGAGCTGTTGCCCGAAGCGGGTGTGATCGGCTTAGGCACGGGCTCCACCGCCAAGCTCTTCATCGAGGGGGTGGGTCGGCTGGTAAGACAGGGGCGCCGCCTGAGCGGTGTACCCACCAGCGAGCAGAGCCGCGCGCAAGCCAGCGACTTGGGGATCCCACTGCTGGCTGAGGACGGACCCTGGGACATCGACGTGTGCGTGGACGGCGCGGACGAAGTGAGCGACGCGCTGGATCTGATCAAAGGCGGCGGTGGCTGTCAGCTGCGCGAGAAGATCGTGAATCAAGCTGCGCGCATGAACGTGATCATCGTCGACGAGAGCAAGCTCTCGACGCAGCTCGGCGAGCGCTGGCCGGTGCCGCTTGAGATCTTGGCGTTTGCCCACCGCGCCATCGCCAAGAGCGTGGAGCCGTTCGGCGAAGTCGTGATGCGGCTCAAGGACGGCGCGCCCTGGCGCACTGACAGCGGCAACTACATCTACGATTTGCGAGCGGGCCGCATCGCCAATCCAGCACAACTCGAGCAGGCGCTGTTAGCGCTGCCCGGCGTGGTGGAGACTGGCTTGTTCGTAGGGCGCGCTGATGTCGTGCTGATCGCGGGCAGCGCAGGCGTGCGGCGCCGCGACGCTCAGCGCTGAGCCGAGCGGGCTCGCGTTCGCAGCGCCAGCGTTTGCAGGGCCAGCGTTTGCAGGGCCAGCGTGTGCAGGGCCAGCGTGTGCAGGGCCGAGGCGCTGGCGGCCCGGGCTTTGCATCGCGTCGCCAGGTTCCGTTGAACCACGCCCGCACGACCCAGCGCACAGCAGGAGGCTTCATGACTTCACGACCCGCAGCCCAACCAATCACCGCCAGCAGCTTGGCTGAGCGCGCGCCAGGCTCAGTTCGCTCAGCGAGTTTTTTTGGCTACACTCTGCCCGTGAACTCACGTCGACGTTTGGGGGTGTGGGCGGTTCTGACCGGCTCACTGGTAGTGTCTTCTTTAGCCTTGGCTGCACCAAAGGCCAGCGCTGCAGATCAGGCGAGCGCCGACGCGGCGCGAGCAGAAGCTGCGAAAACAGCAGCGCAAGCGGCGCGCGCGGCGGCTGCGGCGGCTGATGAAGCCGGCGACTCCATGCTCGACAAGCCGGACGCGCCGGTCTCCGCCGTCGAGCGCGCCCGCGAGGGCGTTGTGCTGATTGAGCGAAAAGGCAAGGTGCTGGGCATCGGCACGGTGCTAGGCGGCGATGGGCGTATCCTCACGGCACTGTCGAACGTGGGCTATGGCAACGGGATAGACGCGCGCTTCGCCGATGGTTCGGTGATGCCGCTGAAGATGGGCCACTCAGACCGCGCCTGGGATCTAGCGCTGCTGGTGCCTCAGAGCGGCCGCTGGACCAAAGGGCTGACGCCGGGTGGTACCGACGCGAGCAAGTCCGGCGCCTCGCTGCGCACCTTCACGCCTGTGGCGAACAAGGCCCTGGCGCCGTCGCGCTTGATCGTGAAGGGCCTGCGCACCATGCAAGGCGCAGACAGCGAGCTGCTACGTGATGCCATCGAGCTGGCCACGCGCTTTAAGACCACGGACGTCGGCAGCCCGATCGTCGACGACAAAGGCCGCGTCGCCGGGATGGTGGGGCGCGCGTGTGCACCCATCCCGGGCCAAGACTGCCAAACCGTCCCCTTTGGTGTGCCTGTGACGGCGATCAAAGCGTTTCTCCGCACGGTACCAAAGGACGCGATCGCTCCCGCGCCGTGGCTCGGAATCCAAGGTGTCGCGGCCGACGTCGGACCAGTGCGCGGGGTGCGCGTGATGAATGTTCATCCGCGCAGCGCTGCCGCGGCGGCGGGCCTCCACGGCGGCCGAGATGAGTCCACCAGCGACGTGATCGTCGCGCTGGACGGCTCGCCGGTGATGACCCCCGAAGCGCTGGCCAACGAAATCAACCAGCGCGCCGTCGGCGATAGCATCCAGGTGTTGCTGTTCGGCGGCGGAAAGTTCCGCCAGGTTTCGCTAGGTCTGACCGCGGCGCCTACGTCAAAGCCCAAGGCCCTGCGGGGCAAAGCTCCGGCCAAACAACGCCAGCGGCGCCCTAGGCGCTAAACAGCGCGATAGTCAGCACCTTCAGGCCCACACGCGTTCGCGCTCGCGTCTCCCAGTACACGCTTTTTGGCTTTGGGAGTCCGGTGTGATTGACAGGCCGATGCGCATCGGACAACGATCACCGCTCTGCGGGCCGGGATGGTTCGCGAGGCAGCTCACCTAAGAGGATCGTGTCACAGCCCTTACGTATCGAGGTTGCCGGCGAAACAGACGTCGGACGCAAGCGCGCCCACAACGAGGACAACTTCGCGATCTTCGCGCAGTACGGCCTCTACATTGTCGCTGACGGCATGGGCGGTCACGCGTCGGGCGAGGTCGCGTCCAAGCTCGCCGTGGACACCATGGCCGAGTTCTTCGCGTCCACAGCAGACGACCCAGAGCGGACCTGGCCGTACAAGATGGACCGCACCAAGGGCTATGAGGAGAACCGGCTGATCACCGGCATCAAGCTCAGCAACCTGCGCATCTACGAGAACTCAAGTCGCAACGCGAAGCAGCGCGGGATGGGCACCACGCTAGCGTCGTTGTTCGCCGTAGAAGACGGCGTGTACGTGGCTCACGTAGGTGACAGCCGCTGCTACCGTATCCGCGACGGAAAGCTCGAGCAGCTGACTGAAGATCACTCGCTGCTCAACGACTACAAGAAGATGAAGCAGCTGACCGAGGAAGAGATCGCGAACTTCCCTCACAAGAACGTGATCGTGCGCGCGCTCGGCATGAAGGACACCGTCAAGGTGGACACGCGCTTCGAGCGCCCCCAAGCCGGCGACACCATGCTGCTCTGCTCTGACGGCCTCTCCGGACCCGTCACCGACGAGCAGATCTTGGAGATCGTGGAGGCAGCTCCTGATCTGCCCACCGCGACTCACCGCTTGATTGAAGCGGCGAATGACGGCGGCGGGCCAGACAACATCACCTGCGTCCTAGCGCGCTGGATCCTCTAGATCGTTTTCCCCGCGGACGCCTGCACGATAAGCCGCTGCCTCCCTGGGCCGCTGCCTCCCTGGGCCGCCGCTGCCTCCCACCCCGCCGCTGCTTGCCTGACACGGCTGGAGGTGACGTGGTGTGCGGCTGGATTTCCCAGCACGCCCGGCTGCGGTTGCAGTAGCATCAGCGGGCGGGTTGCCAAGTGAGTGGCGCCGCCGCTTGCCCACGAATGAAGGGGAGTATGCGCGGTCTCAGCTGGCTCGGTCTAATTTGGTGCGTTGGATGTTCTACGAACGTCACCAACCCCCCGTGTGAGAATTGCGGCACGGCCGGCGCTGGCGGAGCAGGTGCTTCAGCGGGTTCAAGCGGCTCCGCGGGCTCAAGCGGTGGTTTGGGTGGTTCCGCGGGGCATGGTGGTAGCAGCGGCTCCGCTGGCAACGGCGGAACGTCGGGGGGCAGCGGCGGCGCAGGCGGCAGCAACGGCGGCTCTGCTGGCAGCGGCAGCGTGGGAGGCAGCGGCGGCACCGCCGGCGCGAGCGGCTCTGCTGGCAGCGGCGGAACGTCGGGGGGCAGCGGCGGCACTGGTGGAACCGGGGGCGGGCCGACACACGGAAAATCCTGCGATGGCCTGAGCAATATCTGCCAGGGGGAGTCGTGCTGCACGAACGTCCTCGTGCCAGGTGGCACGTTTCAAATGGGGCGGAGTTTTGCTGGTTCCGACGCCTACAGCGGAGGGGCGGCCGACGAGCAGCCCGAGCACCCGGTGACGCTGAGCGACTTCGTGCTGGACAAGTACGAGGTGACGGTGAGTCGTTTCCGTAAGTTTGTGGAGGCGTTCGATGGCACGCCCCCAGTCGCGGGCGCGGGAGCCCACCCGCTGATCGCCGGCACAGGTTGGCAGGTCGCCTGGCCGCTGGCAGCCAGCCAGGCTGATCTCAAGGCCGCGCTCAAGTGCGATAGCCTGTTTCAGACCTGGACGGACGTCGCCACGGACAGCGAGCCGAAGGCGCTCAACTGCGTGAACTGGTACGAGGCGTTCGCGTTTTGCGCCTGGGACGGCGGTCGGCTGCCGACGGAGGCGGAGTGGGAGTACGCGGCCGCCGGCGGCGCCGAAGATCGCTTGTATCCGTGGGGTATCACAGCGCCTGCTTGCGCCTTGGCCAACTTCGACGGGAAGTCGTGCGCGCCGTATGCCGTCGAGCCCGTGGGGACCCACCCGACGGGGGCGGGCCGCTGGGGTCATCAGGACCTGGCAGGGAATTTGTGGGAGTGGGTGTTCGATACCCATGACTGGGGTTGGTACGCAGGCGGAGGCGCAACGTGCTCAAATTGCGCCAACACGGCCGGCCCGAACCGTGTGAGCCGCGGCGGCTACTTCGGCAATACCGCCGCGAATCTCCGAGCCGCCGATCGCGGCGTAGGCTCGCCTACCCCCCACGGCCACGGCATCGGCTTCCGCTGCGCACGGACTCCCTAGTTCGCCTGCGGAGACCGCATGGTTCAGCTGCCCGCTGGAGCGGGCAACAGCTGAATGTGCACCGGCGCGGGCTCCATCTGCACGTTCACCGGATCTCCAGACAGCGGCCCGAGCACGGCGTACACGACCAACACCACCACCAACATCAGCGCGCTGGTCACTAGGTAGGTGGAGACCGGCGGCGCCTGAGAGGTGCTCCAGCCGTCAGCGTAGAATTTGCCGCCGCTGCGCTGACGCAGCTTGCGCTGCACCCCCGCCAGCACGTTGTCCGCGTCGGGCCCGGCGTCCTCAGTCAGCGCGCCGCGGATCAGCGAGCGCAGCTCGCGCTCATCCTCCTCGCTGAGCTCGGGCAACGACAGGCCTTCAAGATCCGCAGGATCCAGCTCGGGCTCCTCGAGCGCGTGCTCTGAGAGGTTCGGCTCTTGCTCATCGCTCATCGGATCTTCTCCCCCAAGCGCTCTTCAACCTTGCTCTTCAGCATCGCGCGCGCGCGGTGGATGCGGCTCTTTACGGTGCCCGCGGCCAGCCCCGTGATCTCGCCGATTTCGTCGTAGCTCAAGTCCTCCACGTCGCGCAGCACCAGCACCTCGCGAAACTCAGCATCAATCTCGGCGATGCAGATCTTCACGATGACCTCCAACTGAAAGCCCTCGACCAAATCGTCAGGGCGCGCCACGTCGCCAAAGGTGACGCCCTTGGCGTTGTTCAGCGGCGCGCGCTCGGCCATCGGCTCAAGCTCTGCTTGGCGATCAGAGTAGCGCCGAGCCAGGTACTTCACCCGGTTCTTACACAGGTTGACCGCGATGCGATAAATCCACGTGCTCAGCTTGGATTCTCCACGGAACTGACCGATGGCCTTGAAGACCTGCACGAAGACTTCTTGCGTCATGTCGTCGGCCTCGTCGCGGCGACCGAGCATGCGGAACACCAACGCGAAGACGCGGTTCTTGTAGAGCTCTACAAGCTCGTTGAACGCTCGCTCATCGTGGGCGCGCAGGCGCTCAATGAACTTACGCTCGCTGGCTTCGTCCGATTCGGGCACGCTCCACCAAGCCTCAATTAAACCGTATAGCGGAAGTTGGTCGGCGTCGTGCACACTCGCTGCTGAAGGAGCATCCTCCGGCAGTTGGTTCGAGCGCCCAGAGCCAGCCACCCGCGACCCGACAGCACGCAGCCTGATGGGTTCCCAGACGACAAACCCGGGAACTTCTGCGCGTCGCACCTGTCCTGTGTCCCCCCCTAAGTCGCCGCTCGCGCACCCAGGCAGCTTAGCGCGGCCGCTTCAAGCGAGGCCCTTGGCCGCAGCAAAAGCCCACTTCCGCCTTGATGCTGGGGCGAGGCTGACTAAGCTCCCGGCTCTTCGCATCCTCTGGCGTCGTCTAAAGGCAGGACAAGGGACTTTGAATCCCTGAATCTAGGTTCGAGTCCTAGCGCCAGAACCAAGCACGCTCCTGCCGCCCACCCTCACTCGAGGCCCCCCGCTGGCGCTCCAGCTCGGCAGCCCGCGCCGTGGGCGCGCCCGTAAGGGGGGTGGTGGGCCTGAGCGGGCCTGAGCACCACAAGGCAGGGCGCAGCTGCACCTGCTCGCGCTGCCGGCGGTCGCGCCCCCGAAACCCGACCTGAGAGCGGCTCGAGCCCTCAGCTCAGCTGCTGAACGATCCGAGCCGCCGCGCCCTCGGCCTGGCTCACGCAGTCTGGGATCCCCACGCCTTCATAAGCTGCACCCGCCAGCTCAAGGCCTGGCGGTAGCCCAGCCTGCAGGCGCTCGACCCGCGCTAGGTGGCCCAAGTTCGGCTGAGGGTTCTTGTGGTGGTAGCGAAACACGCGCGTCCACTCTGGCTCGCCGAGGTGCCCCATCAAGCGGCGCAGCTCGCTGAGCCCGGTGGCCGCTAACCCGGCGTCGGTCTGCTCGGGCAGCTCCGCCCCGCCGCGCACGCCGCCGAAGAACGCGCGCAGGAGCACTTTGCCGTCAGGCGCGCGGTGCGGCCACTTAGAGCTGATGAAGGTGCCCGCGAGGATCTTGCCTTCTCCCGGAGGAACCACGAATCCTACGCCGCGCAGGTCGTGGGCCACGTCGGCGCGCTTGAGGGCGTAGAACACGGTCGCCGTAGACAAGTACTCGATCGACGCCAGCTCTGCTCGCGCGGCCGAGTCTGCCAATATCTCAGCGGCGACACGCGCGGGGCACGCCAGCACCACGGCGTCCGCTGCCAGCTGCTCGCCTGCCAGCTCAACCCGCCAGCGCCCCTGTGCCTGACGCAGCCCGAGCACGGCGCTGCCCGTGCGTACGCTGCCCGACGGCAGCGCATCCGCCAGGGCGTCGATCAGCGTCATCATCCCCTCACGGAAAGAGACGAAGGGGCTCGCCGCTTCGCCGCCGCTCGCAGCCAGCAGCTCTAGCGCGCGCCGCAGCGGGCTGCGCGGCGCTGGCTCCCCACGGCGCTTACCGGCGGCGCGCATGGCCAAGGTGCCCACCACCAAGCTGCGGTGACGGCGCTCGAGCTCAATCAACTGCGGAAACGTAGCGCGCATGCTCAGGCGCCGGATGTCCCCCGCGTAGATCCCGCCAAGCAGTGGCCCCGCCAGCTGCTCCGCCGCCACCGCGCCTAGCCGGCGCTCCAAGAAGTCGAAGACCGACTCGTCGCCGTCGCCCTCGCCCGCTGGCATGAACGGCTCCGCGAACAGCCGCAGCTTGCTGCGCCAACCTAGCAGGTTCGAGCGCAGCAGCGGCCCTGGCCGCGTCGGCACGCCCAGCGCCATCCCCGCCGGCATCGCCTCTAGGCGACCACCATGCACCAGGAACACGCCGCGGCTCTCGGGCCGCGTGCTGATCAGCTCGGCTTCGAGGCCGAGCTCCTTGGACAGCTTCAGCGCCGCCGGCTTGGTGCTCACGAAGGAGTCTGGGCCGCCGTCGATGACGAAGCCATTTTCCCGCACGGTAACAATGTTGCCACCAAGCCGCTCGCCGGCTTCGAGCAGGGTGACGCGCCAGTCCGGCTGCGCGCGCTGGAGGCGGTAGGCGGCGGTGAGCCCGGTCACCCCACCCCCGACCACCACGACGTGTTTGGCGTCTGCGCCGCGATGGGCTGCGCCGCTCGGCTGCTTGGCGACCGGCGCGTCAGCCATGCCTTAGCGCAGCGCTCCGCTCGTGGACGTAGTCCGTGACGAACCGTACCATGTCAGGGTTTGTTTCCGGGAGGATCCCATGTCCGAGGTTAAAGATGTGCGGCCCAGCGCCGGCCTCACGCAGCACTTCATCCACGTGGCGCTGCGCCACAGCGCGCGGCGCCTGCAAGACCAGCGGGTCTAGGTTGCCCTGCAAGGTCACCTCACCCAGTTGCTCGCGGGCCCAGCTGAGAGGCGTGCGCCAGTCAACGCCCATCACCGTGCCGCCGGCTGCGTGCTGATGCTTGAGCAGCATGGCGGTGCCCGTGCCGAAGTGAATCACCGGTACGCCACACTCCTGGACATCCCTGAGGATATGCGCGACGTGCGGCTGCACGTAGGTCTGGTAGTCCGTCGCGGAGAGCGCGCCGATCCAGCTGTCAAACAGCTGCACGGCTTGAGCGCCCGCGGTGATCTGGGCTCGCAGGTAGCGCCGCACCACCTCGCTCAGCTTCTCCATCAGGCTCTTCCACAGCTCAGGCTCTGAGTACATCATGCGCTTGGTGAGCGCGTAGTGCGAGCTCTTGCCGCCCTCGATCAGGTAGCTGGCTAGCGTAAACGGCGCGCCGGCGAAGCCGATCAGCGGGGTCTTGCCGTCTAGTTCCCTACGGATTGACTTGATCGACTCGAGCACATAGCCGAGGCCATCTTCGGGTTCGATCACGCGCAGCTTGTCGACCCCCGCCTTGTCGCGGATCGGATCAAACACCCGCGGCCCCTCACCTGCCGCAAACTCGAAGGGCGCGCCCATGGGCTCGAGCGGCAACAGGATGTCAGCGAACAGGATCGCGGCGTCCACGGCGAAGGCGTTGACCGGTTGCAGGGTGACCTCAGTCGCCAGCTCTGGGTTCTTGCAGATCTCGAGGAGCGTGCGATCTTTGCGGATCGCGCGATACTCCGGCATGTAGCGCCCAGCTTGGCGCATGAACCAAACTGGAGTTGTGTCCACCGGCTCGCGCCGACACGCCCTAAGAAATCGGTCCCACATGGGTGCTCGGCTAACACGCCAGCGCAGCTTCAGCCAGCCCCGCAGCTCCACGCGGGTCAGCCAGCGCGGATTAGCTCACGCGCTGGGCACAACCACCAGTCACACAGCGGCTGCGCTGGGCTGCTTTGGGGTCGCGGCGCCCAAGCGCTGACTCAGTTAACGCGCTCAGAGGTGCCCGGGATGGCGCCGTGGGGCGCGGCCTCGCCGTTGGCTTCGCGCTGCTTCATGTCGTACTTGGACGGGCACTTGGCCATGATTTGCTCGGCCTGAAAATAGCCGTCTTCGTGGAGCTTGCCGGTCACCGTGACCTCAACGTCCATCTCTGGGACGTCTCGGAAGGTGTCTGGCACCACGCACTGTGAGTAGCGCACTGGCAGCTCCTTGCCGGCTTTTTCTATATTGAAACGATACTCACAGGGCTGATCGCGGCGCGTAAGCGAGCCCTTGACCAGCGTGCCCATGACCCGGGTGTTGCGGTTCAACAGGCGTTGCTTGTCGTCCTGCGCCTCGCTGTCACCAGCTGCCTTCTGCTCTAGCTCTTGCTTCTCTTGCACCAGCTGATCGACGCCACGCGAGTACACCGCGTCACCCGAGAAGCCAGTGAACACCAACACCAGCAGGCCACCGCCGATCACCAGCAGCGCGACCAACAGGCCCAGGCTGCTCTTAGCGCGAGGCTGCTCGCCAGGCGCGATCGCTGGCACGTCACTCGCCACCGGCGCTTGCGCTTCGGCAGCGTCCAGCACCTCTTGAAGCTCGTCGTCCAGGTTCGCCATCTCGGTCCAGCCTAGTTTGGAAGCCGCTTCGGGTCCAGGCGACGCGCTACTTGCGTAAAAGTGCCGCAGCGTTGGGGCGGCGCTTCACCCCAAACCAACCGCCCAATGCAGCGCACGCAGCAGACACCACGAGCAGCACCAGCAGGGCCGGTAGCGCGGCGAGCAGGCTCGGAAACACCCCCATGATCAGCGTGAACACGCTGACCACCGCCGCCATCAGCGCACCAGCCAGCGCCGCTTGTGCCGCGCGCGCGCGCCCCCCAAAGCGTCCCACCAGGGCCCCAGCGCTGGCGTTGGCGATGCCCAAGCTGGCCAAGATCGGCCCCAGCTGCGCGATGGCGACCTGGGCCACTCCGGGGCTCGCTTGCTCCGCCAGGCTCAGCACCCACTTGGCGCTCACGTACTGCGCGATCAGCAGCAGCGGCAGCCAAATCGTGAACGCCAGCAGCGCGCCTACCAAGACCCAGTTGCCCGGCGAGCGCTGCTCCGCCTCCAGGTCCTCTGGATCTGGGGTTTGGATAACCGGGAGGTGGCGAGCCATGCGGATGCTGTCTAGAGCACGCGGACGCCAACGCAAGCGCCGCAGATCGCCGCAGCGAGCACGCAACCGAGCGAGCAGCGTACCGAAACACCCCACACGGCGGGCGATGTCCAGTTCCCGCGCAGTGTACTACTCTGATCGCACGCAACGCGGCGTTAGCGACGGCGAGGCGCTGCCGCTGTCGCGCGTCGAGCCACCAACTGCCTGCCAGGCCTCTCCGACCCACGACCATGCGCACGCCCTGCCTCATCCCCGCGCTCCTGCTCTGCAGCAGCAGCGTCAGCTTCGCGCAAGCACCAACAGCCGGGGCTGGTGACGACACCCAGGCCGAATCGCCGGTCGCTGGCCCCGAAGCAGCGGGCCCCGAAGCAGCGGGCCCCGAAGCAGCTGAGGCCACCGCGCCGCCGGCAGACCCCTCCCAAGCCGCAGCTGCTGGCGGCTCGCCTGCGCCGTACGCTCCGTACCAGGGCGGCTCGTTCCCTGGGCCGGGGCCTCGCACGCATCCGCGCGGTCCTGCACCGCTCCCCGAAGAACCCGAGTTCACGCGGCGCAGCGTCGAGCTGATCCCTGCGCTCGGCCTGGCGATCCCCCACTGCGCACCCGGCGATCAATCCGACGCCCGCTGTAGCGGGGTCGGCGCGGGCGTCGTGATCGGCCTCACCGCGCTGTGGCGGGTGACCCCGATGTTCGCCTGGGGCGGGACGCTAGAGGTGGCTGGTTTCGGCAACCAGCCGGACAACGCTGGCTACTCCAACGCTCGAGCCGGAGCAGCCTTCATCGGCCTCACCGGGCGCGTCTATTTCACTGAGCAAGGGCAGTTCGAGCCCTTCGTTGAGCTTGGGGTTGGGGGTGGAGCGTTGGGGACGCAGCAAGACGAGCTGGAGGTCGGCGGCGGTCAGGCCGGCTACGAAGAGACCGGCGCTGGCCCCGCGCTGCGTGGTTTCATCGGCTTCGATCTGCACCTGTCGCGGACGCTGCGGCTGGGTCCGGCGCTCGGGCTCACCCAGGTGTTCGTCGATAAGATCCGACGCTGCCGAGCCACCGGCGGCGGCGAGTGCGCAGACTCGGCCCCAGACCGCGGCGGACACCTGGACAACTACCTGCAGATCGTCGCGAACCTGACCTTCCAGTTCGGCAGCGAGTTGTAGCGGCTCTCCGCGCTTGTTTTCCTCCGCGCTTGTTTTCCTCCGCGCTTGTTTCGCGCAGCGCTTGTTTTCCTCAGCGCGCGGCCCTAGAAGCGGTATGAGCTGCGACCCATGGAGGACCTCGATCCGCTCAAGCTAGACCGCGCGCTTTTTCGCACGGCAACAGAATGGCGGCGCTGGCGGCGCGGACTAGACAGCGCCGACCTGACCTCCCTGCCAGCGTTCGAATTAAACCGCTGGGCGATCGGCCTCAGCTGCTTTCAGCACGTGCTCGAGCTGCACCCGGCCGACCCGCTGCGCGGTCCGCTCGGGCGCTGGGTGTATCGGCTCACCGAGCAACGGGTCAATCAGCGAGCGCTGCTGATCCGCGAACACCGCCTGCGCCGAGAGATCGTGCAAATCCCAAGCGAGCGCAGCGAGATGCCGCTCAGCCAGCTGAAGCAGGCGCTCCTGCTGCCAGCTGGAGGGCGCGCGGAGCGCCTCGCCAAGCGGCCAGGCCGGTTGGGCGCTCTCGCCCGACATGGAGGCAATTACCGTACGGCATCACTGCTGGTCTGGGAGCGCCGCCAAGAGTTCGCCCAGCGCATGGGGCTCAGCTCTCCGGACAGCATCGAGCTGCCGTGTGAGGCTCCAGAGCTGCTGGCCAGCCGATGGTTGACGGAGTCACAGGATGCCTGGCTGAGCACCTCCACCCCCGATCTGAACCACGCCATCGAGTTAGGCGTCGACGCTCGTGACGATCACGGCTGGCCAGCACGCCTGAGCCCAGCCAGCCTGCAGCGGCTGCTCAGCGAAGGTGACCTGTTCCGCAGCCTGGACCTGGACCCGGGTGAGCTACCGCAGGCGCTGGGCGGCTCTAGTTTCCTTCGGGCAATGGCTCGGGTAGGCGCGGCCTGGCATGACGCCGCCAGCCCTAAAGACCAGCCCTTCGTGATCGCGCACGACCCCTACGGGCTGCGACGCCGTGAAGTAGGCGCTCGCTTCGCGATGCTCGCGCTGAACCCGGCGTTCGCCACCCACAAGCTCAGGCTCAGCGGCCCACGCCTGGAACATCACCTCAGGGCGACCCAGCGTACGCTGCTGCTCGAGAGCCGTATCGCCGCGCTGCGCGTGCTGCTGCGCAAGCCAGCGCTGACCGGCGCCACGGCCTTTAATCAGGCGTTCGAAGAGTACTCGGCGCTGGTGTTTGGCGAGCCGCTGGACGCTCGCCTGAGCGCCACCTTGTTCAGCCTGCACGTCGACGACGTGCAGCGGTTTTGCGGCCTGTTCTTGGCAGCCGCGAGCAGCGCCGCGCTGCGCGAAGCTCATGACTTCGATTGGTTTCGTAATCCGCGCGGCATCGATCAAGTGCGCGCTGACGCCGCGATCCCACCGCGGCACACGCTGGACGCAGAGCAAGGCGCGGCGGGGCTAGACGCGCTCAAGCAACTGCTCGCTAGCTGAACATCACCTACGCGCAGACCGCGCGCCGCAGGCGCATCGGCCGCCGCGCGGGCTCAGTCGAGGCCGCCGCCGCCTGCGGCGTCCAGGTGGTACTTGAACCCGATCACGACCTCAGTGGCTTTCTCGCCAGAGACGCCGCGACGCGCAGAGATCTCAGCTGAAACCTGCTGGTCGATGTAGCCGAGGCCACCGCTCAGCCAGTGCGTGTCGGCGCCTTCGTCGAAGCGGTAGCCGAGGCGGATCGGATAAGCGTTGGCGGCCAAGAACTCAAACCCGCCCATGGCCAAGGTGGTCGTGCGATCCCAGGTAGTGAAGTCCGCGACCAGGTCCGCTTCAAGGGTGAAGTCCTGGGTACCATACCCGATGCCGCCGCCGAGCCGCGAAGGCAGAAACCCATGCCCCGGATCCGTGATGCTATTGCCCACCAGCCCGATAGAGAACTCTTTGCTGGGCCGAAACGACATGCCTGCGTCGAACGTGAAGTCGCGCAGGATGTTCTCATCGGGTAACCCCGAGGCAATGGCGTCTGACCCCAGCGGGCCATCACCGTTCTGCTTCACCCACATCACGCGGCCAGCCAGGCCAAGCTGAAACTGCTCAGAGAACGGGAACGCGAGGGCAAAGCGCAGGTCGTTCCATTGGCGATCGATTCCGTCAGGATCTTGACGATTGAAGACGAAGCCGACGCCGCCAGCCAGCTGCGTTCGACTACCCACCGAGTCGACGGCTGCTGCTCCATAGCTCTGCCGCTTGGCCTCAGGCCACAGCGCCGCCAGCGCGCCGATGTGGTAGACGCGGCTGGCCGCCATGTTCGCTGGGTTGATGTACAGGGCCTCCGTTGAAGCGCTGAACGCTCGCAGCGCTCCGCCCATCGCCGCCGTGCGCGGGGTCTCGATGTCTCCGTAGTCGAAGCCGATCTCTGGTGGCAGGTCGCTCGGCTCAGCGCTGGCGTGCAGCGTAGAGCCAGTGAGCGCCAGGAGCACACAGGTCGCCAGCAACGTTCGTGGTTGAATCCCGCGGACGAAACCATCCCGGAGCGTGTGACGAGGTTGCAGCATTTGGCGGGCGCTTAGGACGATGGACGTTCCGCTAACAACAAACAGCGAACGAGCCGAGCAGCTAGCTCCCCCCGCGACGTGGGGCCAAGTTTTCGTGCGGCGCTGCTTCGCCACTCCAGCCGCCGGTTGAGATGCTGTGGCTGGCCTGTGGACTGCTTGTGGGCCACGTCTAGACGAACTCGCAGCTCAGCAGTCCAGGCAGCCACACGGCGCTAGCGCCAGCTGTGGATCAACCCGCAGCGCTCGCTGTGAGTGAAACGCAGATCGCGAAAATTTGTGTCGCGACCCTTGACCTTCGGAACTGCGAAAGTTGGTGCAGCGCGACACTGACTGGCAGCTCGCAGATCGCGCATTCCCCTTATTTTTTGCTGGATCCGAGAACGCGCAGGACCCGATATGCAGCGACGCAGCGGCCACAACGCGCACGCTGATTTTTCTTAGATGGACTTTGATGCGGGATCGTCGCGATCCGAAAATCGTCCATTGAACTCGCGCGCGGCCCGGTGCTAGCTCATCACTCGTTGGCGGGTGACTGGCGGCGCGACGGCACAGGGTCAAGCGCAGCCGAACCGCGAGCGAGCACGCCGCACCACGGCGTGACCAGGCTTCGCACATCCGTTCACGCGCGATCACACGGAGCGCGCTCCACGGCCGATTCAGATCAAGCTTAAGTAGACAGGTCACTTGACTAGGCGCGCAGTGTCCGCCGTGCGCCGCCGGCGCATCAGCGCTGGCTTAACGAGAGGGGTTCGCAAGGAGGGGGTGTTACTCAGAGGCGGCCAACCCAAGATCTGGCAGCGCCGCCGAGGTGCGGCTGCTTGGCCTTGTTTAGCGTGACGAGCGAGCGAGTTTGGAGCCCGCGAAGTGGCCCCACTCTGTTAGGCTCAATGGTTCCCCGGACGGCAGGGCAAGCACTCACCAGGTGCGCGTTATTCAGCACGTTGCAGCAAGTTGCAGCACCTCTCAAGCCTCGTTCGGCGATCCAAATCGCGGCTCTCCCGGGCCATCTGCTCCACCGGGCCGTCCACTCCACAACCAGGCTACGCGGTCGCGGCTATCCACACCCTGTGGACAAGCTGTGCGGCCGCGACCATCGCTTCTTAACCGCTAGCGCACACGCGCGAACCCGCCCGGATCGGACGGGGAGTCCAGCTTTGAACCGCCCAGCGGGCACTTTGAACCGCGAACCAGCCCACCACCCAGAGCGTGATTCGAGTTTAGGTACGCGCAGTCGTCGTTTCCGCAAAGTCGATCCCCAGCCGCTCAAACATCCGCACCCTTTGGCACCGCGCACCCTCCCAGCAGCGCACACAGCACCCGAACTCTGAAGCAGGATGACTAGCTCCAACCAAGATCTCGACATCTGGACCACGGCACTCGAGCGCACACGACGAGCGTCGCCCGCGTCGTTCGAGCAGTGGTTCTCGTCAATTCAGTTCGACAAGTTTGAAGCCGGTCGGCTTGAATTGACGGCTCGCGATGAGTTTGTTCGAGACTGGGTCAAGGCGCACTTCCTACCCAGCCTGATGCACTCCATGGACGAGCTGAGCGACAACCCGACCCAGGTGGAGTGGCGCATCTCCAGCGAGCTCAACAACCCGGTGTGTGACGGAAAGGCCCGGCCCGCGCTGCGGCCGCGTCGACTCCAGGTGAGTGAGCCGGCGCCTGCTGCAGAGCCAGCGCTGCGCGTGCAACCCATGCGGGCGTCGCTCCGTGAGGTGTTGAACCCGAAGTACACGTTCGAAAACTTCGTCGTCGGGCCCTCCAACGAGCTGGCTTACGCAGCGGCGATGTCGTCCGCGGGTGGCGAAGCCCCGCGCTACAACCCGCTGTTCATTTGTGGCGGCACCGGGCTCGGCAAGACCCACCTGGTCCACGCGATCGCCCAGCGCATCCTCGATCAGAAGCCTAACGCCCGCGTGATCTACGTGTCCGCGGAGCGCTTCACCAACGAGTTCATCGAGGCGCTCCAACACCAAAAGATGGACGAGTTCCGCAACCGCTATCGACGCGAGTGCGATCTGCTGTTGCTCGACGACATCCAGTTCCTCGCGGGCCGCGAGCAGACCCAAGAGGAATTTTTCCATACGTTTAATGCGCTGCACGAGGCGGATCGGCCGATCGTGGTGACCAGCGACACCTACCCGCAGCAGCTGCAGCGCATGCCAGAGCGCTTGGTGTCACGCTTCACCTCTGGTCTGGTGGCTGACGTTCAGGTCCCTCGACTCGAGACCCGCGTCGCCATCGTGCGCAAGAAGGCGCAGCTAGAAGGCATTCCGCTGACCGATGAGGTCGCGGTCTTGCTCGCGCAGAACGTCCAAAGCAACGTGCGCGAGCTAGAAGGCGCCCTGATTCGACTTGCAGCCAAATCTTCGTTGACGGGACGTCCCATCGACTACGAGTTCGCGAGCCGCGAACTTGCGGCGGTCGCGCCTCGGCGGCAGGAACCCGTGAGCGTGCAGGACATCCAGCGCGCGGTGTGCAACCACTTCAGGTTGACCAACGCCGAGCTCCTGAGCAAGGACCGGCACAAGAGCGTGGCGTTCGCGCGCCAGGTCGCGATGTACTTGTGTCGCCAACGTCTGCGCTGCAGCTACCCCGAGCTCGGGCGTTCGTTTGGCAACCGCGACCACACCACCGTGATGAGCGCCGTGCGCCGCGTAGAAGCGCTGCGGCAGAAAGATCCGCAAGTCAACGCTCACCTCGAAGCCATCGAGCACCAGCTCGCCTCCACTGGCGACTAGACTGGCGACCTACCAGTGAGCGCGAGGCGACGCGTCGTGACTCCAAAGCCTGTGGAGCTCAACGCAGCGCGCTCGCTGCCTGGCCCAGCTGCGGCGTAGCGGCGGGCTCGGTGATCACCTGGGGCAAGTCTGGAGCGGGGAACATAGGTCGAGCTTCCGGCAATCGACCCACGCGTTCCCCGACGTGACTGGTGATCGCTGCCACCACTTCGCCCGCGCCTTGACCGAGCGCGGCGCCGTACACGAAGTCTTGTCGGCTGCGTGAATGTACACGCTCTGACGCCACGTTGAAGCCATCACGCACCAGCTGCCAGCTGCCCCTGGCGACCGCGCCCCAACCTGGCTCCGTAGCTGGTGCCACGACGTTGAGCTTCAGCTGCAGCCTGAGCAGGTAGTCACCAGGCAGCAGAGCGTCTCCCCGTTGCCGCACGCGAACGTCGGCGAAGCTCGGCGTGAGCGCCCGCAGCAGCTGACCAGCCGTCGCCGCACGGATCTCCTGAAAGCACAGTGGCTGCCGCTCGGCGGCCTGCACACACTGCGTATCTGGTGTCGATTCTCTAAGCTCAATCCACAGGCGACCCGAGTGCCGCAGCGCACCTTCTGCTGGGTAGGTGGTCGGGGCCGCGACGACCGCGCGGTGGCCTACTATCTCCGCGGGCGAACATGCTACCACCGCGCTCAGCACGCACAGCGCGGCGATCGACCGCGGTACGCTCCCCAGCCAGGGCCGCCGCGGCGCTCTGTGCGGCGGCTGTACCGCGGACGTTGGCTGACCGTGACCACGGTGGGCGCGGCCTTCGTTCAGCCTGACTCCTGGTGTCTTAGGGCGTCGAGGGCGCGATGAACAAAAAAAGAGTTTCGACATTGGAAAATGTGGACAGCGCTGTGCGCCGCGAACCGGTATGGGTCTAGGGTCCAGGGGGCGAGACTTCGCAGGTCGCTCAGTCAGCAGGTTAGCCGCGCGCGCCCGCCCGACCCCAGAATGTTGCGTCTCCGCCGCCAGCCTCAGAACGCAGCAATATCCGATACTTACGGTTTGAAGCAGCGCTGACCTCCGGCATTCGACAGCAAAAACTAGCTGGATTGACGAAGCCCCGTATATTTAAGCGTCTATGGCAGACCTACGGCACATCCATCAGTACATGACGGACCGCCGCCGAGTTTTGCTGGACGATGGAAGGGTTGGGAAGATTGTCCGTGTGGACACCACCTATCCCAGCGGAGGGACCCTGGTCTCGGTATGGACCGAAGACAAGCAGGGCCCCTCGGTAGCCAAGGTAGAGTTGGCTCGCGTCATTGGACCAGCGCCGGCGGTTTCCGCATAGCAACAACACAGTAGACGCTCCCGCGCCTGCACCCCGTGACCTGACCTCCGCCCGCCAGGCGGGACGTAACAATCAGACACGACATTGGTGCCGGCGCGGAAGTCGTCCAGGAGCCGGCCAAGGTCCGCAAGTTCACGGCTGCAGAGCGGTCGACCCAACCCGGAGCGCGCGGTGCTCTAGCCGCCCAGCGCTTCGAGCGCCATTCGGCAATCCTCGCTGAGCAGCCGGTTCTTTGATTGATCGGCCAAGCGTCGCGCCATGGTGAGCTCTCGGCGCCCGCCCTCGATGTCACCCTGCTCTACGAACAGCTTGCCGAGGAGGTAGCGCCCGGTGATGGCGTCCCACGTCCAGCGCTGCGCCTCAGCAGCCGCCAAGCGCTCGCCGAGCACCCGGCGCGCCACGTTGGAGCCATTTGCCGCGTCAAGGTAGGCCAGCATGATGCGGTTGAGGTTGACCATGCGGTCCGATCCGATCACCTCCGCCACTTCGAGCGACTTCTGGAGCGCGGCGTAGGCCCTGGGCAGCTCGCCGAGGCGCATCAACGAGTCGCCTTGATTGTGAAGATTGACCGCCACCTCGTGGCTGAGCCCCGCCTCGCGTCCCATCTCGGCAGCCTGCTCCGCCGCCAGCGCTGCGCCCGCCCAGTCGCGCTGAAAAGCTCGGATCAAGGCGCGTACTTTGGCGCGCTCACACAGCAGCACGGGATCATCGTCAGCTGGCAATAGTCGTACGGCGGCGTCGAGGGCCGCCTGGGCGGCGTCCAGCTCACCGGCGCCGGCGAGTGCTTGCGCAGCAGACAGCTCAAGGCGGTGGCGCTCGACCGCGTCCCCGCCTGCTATGCGCTTCGCGCGCTCTACGCTTGCTAATGCCGCACGGAAATCACCCTGGTGAAAGCACACCTCAGCCTCAGCCGCGTCCAAGGCACGTAGCTGCTCGGGGTGCGCTGCGCTCTTCGCCGCGGCCGACCCACGCGCGCGGACCAAGAGCTGACGCGCTTCCCTGTAGCGGTGGAGCGCGCCGAGGCTCAGGGCCAAGTCGACGCTGGCAGCGATACGCATCTGCGGCTCGATGGCTGAGTCATGTTCGAGCCGCGTCGCCAGCCGGCCCACTAGCTCAGCCAGCCCCTCTCCGCTGCGCACATGTCGGATCGCGTGGGCCAGCGCGCGCAGCCACGCCACTAGCTGCTCTCCCCCTCGAGCATCCCAGTCCGCTAGATCGAGGGCGCGCGCCAGATCGCCCACAGCATGCTCTAGGCGGCGCGCACTCAATTGGAACATGCCGCTGGTGGCAAAGAAGCCCGCCGCGCGATCGTCGTCGCCAGCCTCAGAGAGATGAAACGCGATGCGCCCGGCCTCTTGCTCAGTCCGCTCGCCGAGGATCATTTGATATGCGTTGGCAGCCCTGAGGTGTAGCTCAACGCGTTCGTCGTCTTCCAGATTGGCCTGGATCACCTCGGCGAGCAGCGGCGACGGGAACGACAGCGCGACGGGCCCATCGCGCACGATCAGCTTCCGGTCTGCGCTGAGCTCGGCCACGTGGTTGAGCTGCCCCAAGCTCAGGTCGAGCATCGCGCTCAACACCGACGTATCCGCAGGGGAGCCAATGATGGCGGTCGCGATCATCAAGTTGCGCTCGGCGTCGTCTAGCCGGCGGATGCGATCTCCAAGCAGAGAACGCAGCGGCCGCGGGACGCTCATCACTCCACCCAAATCGAGCTTCGTGACCTGCTTGTCCTCCACCACGATAGCTCCAGCCTCTGAAGCCTCACGCAGCAGCTCTTCAGCGAACATCGGGTGCCCAGCGCAGCGCTCATGGATAAAGTTGAACAGCGCGTCGGGCAGCTCGCGCACGCCCAGACGGACGCACGCCAGCCGGTACACGTCGTCCTCGTCAAGGGCGGCGAGGCTGACCTCTTGATAGCCAGGCAGGTCCCGGTAGACTGCACCGTCCCTGGGGCGAGCTGCGAAGATCAGGATTAGCCGAGACCGCTCCAGCCGCTCTGCCACCCGGCGCAGCAACTCGACGCTCGCGGCGTCGATGTCCTGGGCGTTGTCCCAAGAGAACACGTGGAGCTGATCTTTGGCGAGCCCGTCGAGCATACCCGCCACTGCGTTCTTGAGCACGCCAGCCGTTGCCGCACGGTCTCCACGTGCCAAGCCTAGCTCGGTGAGCACCACCTCGACCTCTTCGTCGTGCAGGCCGAGCGCGCGCAGGCGCGGCTCGACGGCGGCGATACGTTCGAGCGAGTCGCCTTCCCGGACGCCGCACAGCGCGCGCAGCATGGCGACGATCCCCGAGTACGGGATTTTATGTCCGTTGGGAACACACTCGGCGAGGTGGCAGCGGATGTTGAACTCGCCCCTTTCAATGCGGCGTTCCATTTCGTGGAGCAGCCGCGACTTGCCGATCCCCTGCTCGCCCACGATGCCCACCACCTGCAACTGCCGCCGCGAAGCCCGCGCTAGCACGCCGCCTAGCCGGCGAAGTTCGTCCTGGCGGCCTACGAAGCGGCCATAGGCGTCGCGGGGGGAGCGCGGCTCGCCGACCAACCAGGCGCGCGCGTTGGTCTTCCCCAACTCGGGCGCCGCTTCCAGCGCGAAGAGTCGGCCGACGTGCTTGGCCGCCACGTCACTGATCACCAGCGTGCCCTCGAGCAAGCGGCCCAGTGAGCGAGCCCGCGCCAACAGCGGCCCGAGCTCGGGGTCGCTCGCGTCTGTCAGGCCCTGACCGTGCAGCCGTCCGGCGTCTACGCCGACCGCCGGTTCGACGTCGGCCGCGCCGAGGCTGCGCAACAAGACCAGCGCTGAGCGCACCGCGAGCTCCGTGTCGCGACCATCGGCCTCGTCCAACCCGAAGAGCGCGACCAGCTCAGCAGCGTCTGAGGAGAGGACGCGAGCTCCGTAGCGCTCGACGACCTCGCGCGCGCGCTCAGCTGCTCCGCTCGGTACCTGACCATCGTTGCCGCGAGGGAATTGTACGGCGAGCACCGACACCTCTCGCCCGGTGAGCTCAGCCAGCGGACGCGGCGCCGACAAGCCCGCGCTGGTCGGCGGCGCTGGGGTCGTCTCCAAGACTTGGTCGACACCCTGAAACCGATTCGAGGACAGCGGCGCGGCGTCGCGTGGTTCACCTGCGAGCCGCGAGCCCGGCTCCGACGACAGCTCAAGGCGCGGCTCTGATGGCAGGTCAGGCACCTGAGCGTCACCCAGGCTCTGGATCAGATCGGCCAGCTCTCGAGCGCCTTGCCGCGCGCCTGCCGCATACAGCTCTTCGAGGAGCTGCTCGTAGACCCGGGCCGCGCTGTCGCCACGCTGAGCTGGGCGTTTGTCGAGCAGCCCAAGCACGAGCCTCGACAGCGAGGCCGACACCGCTGGCTTGAGCTCTGCCGGAGCGAGCGGATCCTCATGCAATATCCGCGCGGCAGTTTGCGTTACGCTCGGCGCGGCGAATGGATGCTTAGCCGTCAACAGTCGGTAAGCCAGCGTGCCCAGCGCGAAGAGATCGCTGTGCTGGTCTAGCTCCAGGCCGCGCGCCTGCTCTGGGCTGGCATAAGCCAGCTTAGCGTTCAATTGCTCTGGCCTAGCCCGCTCGCCAAGTGAGTAGAAAGCTCGACCGATCCCGAAATCGCTGAGCTTGACCTCGCCTTCCCAGCTCAGCAGCACGTTGCCTGGGCTCAGATCTCCATGCACGACGCACAGCGGGTTCATGCGCTCGTCCTTTCGACGATGCGCGTGATCGAGGGCCTTGGCCAGCTCACTCACGATGTACAGCGCCAGCCCGAGCGGGAGCTCGCGCTGAGCACGCTCCAGACGTTCGAGCAGGCGGCCCAGGTCGAGGCCCTGGACGAACTCGGTGGCCATGTAGAAGGTGGTGCCGACCGCTTCGTCGACGCGGCCGAGATCAAACACCTGCACCACACCCGAGTGGCTCAGGCGGACAGACTGCTGGGCCTCGTGGACGAACCGCCCGACGAAGTCGGCCTCAGCCGATAGCTCAGGCAAGAGTCGCTTGATGACGAGCGTCTTCTCGAAGCCTTCAACGCCAAAGCTCTTGGCCTTGAAGACCTCGGTCGTGCTCCCACGCCCCAGCAAGTCGAGCAGCTGATAGCGGCCGTAGGTACCCAAGCTCACGTCCATCCCCGGCATCTCAACCGTCACCACGCCCGCCGATCCCGCCCGCTGGCTGCGTTTGGTCTGCGCGACTAGCGCTCAAATACCGGAGTATGCTCCGCTCCGGTTCTCGACCAAGCCTGGCCAGCGACCGGGCTTGACAGGCGGGTGGGCACGAAAGTCCTGGCGATGAGCTCACGTCTCGTCGCCACCGTACATCGCTTCCGCGATCTCAAAGGTGGCGTTCTCGAGCCGCGCATAAGCGTCGCGGATGATGTCGATCTCACTGCCGCTCTGGAGGCTGCTCTTGAGGAACGCGAGGTCTTCGCGCATGGCTTCGATCTTTTCCGGATCGAGCAGATCTCCATAGCCCTCTAGGGCCTGCTCTGTCGTGTAGATCAGCGTTTCCGCCTGGTTATTCAACTCGGCGAGGTCACGGCGCAGCTGGTCGGTCTCCTTGAACTTCTCGCCGTCGTTGACCAGCCGGTCTACTTCATCTTGGCTGAGCCCGCTGGTCGGGGTGATGTTCAGCGACTGCACGCGGTTGGTGCCGAGATCCTTAGCCTCAACGCTCAAAATCCCGTTGGCATCAATGGCGAACGTGACCTGGATCTTGGGGACGCCGCGGGGCGCAGGTGGGATCCCAGTCAGCTCAAAGTTCGCGAGGCCCCGGTTGTCTGCGGCCATCTCGCGCTCACCTTGAAGCACGTGAATGGGCACGAACGGTTGGTTGTCCACGCTGGTCGTGAACACCTCGCTCTTCTCTGTGGGCACCGTGGTGTTGCGCGGAATCAACTTAAAGAAAATGCCGCCGCCGGTCTCCACGCCGATGGACAGCGGCGTGACGTCGAGCAACAGCACCTCATCGATCTGTCCACCTAGCGCGGCGCCTTGAACCGCGGCACCGACCGCCACCACCTCGTCGGGGTTCACGCCCTTGTGCGGATCGCGACCGAACAGCTCCTTCACGGCGCGCTGCACCGCTGGCATGCGGGTCATCCCCCCCACCAAGACCACCTGATCGATCTGATTGGGCGCGACCTTCGCGTCAGCGAGCACGCGAGAACATGAGGTGATGGTGCGTTCGACCAGATCTGAGGTGATGATCTCAAGCTCACTACGCTTGAGCGTGCGCTCTAGGTGCAACGGGCCGGCGGGCCCCGTGGCGATGAACGGCACGTTGATCGTGGTGGAGAGCGACGACGACAGCTCGTGCTTGGCCTTCTCTGAGGCCTCTTTAAGCCGCTGCAGCGCCATGCGGTCTTTGCGTAGGTCGATGCCTTGCTGCTCGTTGAACTCATCGGCGAGCTTGTCGATGATGCGCACGTCGAAGTCTTCACCGCCCAGGTGCGTGTCACCACCGGTGGACTTGACGTTGAACACACCGCCAGATATCTCCAAGATCGAGATGTCGAAGGTGCCACCCCCGAGGTCGTAAACTGCGATCCGCTCGGAACCAGTCTTGTCGAGGCCATAGGCCAGCGCGGCCGCTGTGGGCTCGTTGATGATGCGCTTGACGTCGAGCCCAGCGATGCGCCCTGCGTCCTTGGTGGCTTGGCGCTGGGCGTCGTCGAAGTACGCGGGCACCGTGATCACCGCCTCGGTGATCGGCTCGCCGACGAACGACTCCGCGATCTGCTTGGCGGCGCTCAGCACGAAGCTCGAGATCTCGGGCGGCGACATGGCCTTGCCCTGCACCTTCACCCAGGCGTCACCGTTGTCGTGACGCACCACTTCGTAGGGCACCATCTCGCGGTGACGGACCGTGTCGGGCGCGTTGAAGGGCTGGCCCATCAAGCGCTTCACCGCGTACACCGTGTGCTCCGGGTTGGTGGTGGACTGGCGCTTCGCGACTTGGCCTACTAGGCGCTCACCGCTCGCGGTGAAGCCGACCACAGACGGCGTAGTGCGCGCACCGTCCGCGTTGGGGATCACCCGCACTTCGGGCTCTCCGCTAGCGCCGATCCCCTCAAGCACGGCGACGCACGAGTTCGTGGTGCCTAGGTCAATACCGATGATCTTGGCCATAGGACGCGGGAGCATACTCGCGCCCAGGCCTGGGCAGGAGGATCTCCGCGATTTTTTTGCGCTGCGCGGCGTGGTGCCGATCAACCGTCAGCCCAGCGTGGAGCAGCGCTCGCCGACCACTACGAGCCGAGGCTCAAGGCGCCTTCGCCACCACCACCATCGCTGGCCGGATTAACCGCTCGCCCTGACGGTAACCCGCCTGAACCTCGGCGGCGACGGTGCCCGGCGGATGCTCTTCGGTCACCATCTGCTGAATCGCCTCATGCACGCTGGGATCGAACACCGCGCCGACCCCCTCGACGCGCTCGATGTTCATCCGGCCCAGCGTGTCGCTGAACTGCTTCATGACCATCCGAATCCCATCAACGAGAGAGCCCACGTCGGTGGCGCTCTCCGCGTGTTGCACGGCGCGCTCCAGGTTGTCGAAGACCGGCAGCAGATCTCGCAACAGGTTGTCCAGGCCGCGCTGCTCGGCGTCCGCGACCTCTTTGCGCGAGCGCTTCCTGAAATTGTCGAAGTCAGCCGCGGTGCGCAGCAACTGCTCTTTCAAGCGCGCCGCGTCGGCCCGCGCGGCATCCAACGGATCGAGCGGGGCCTCCGCCACGTTGGACCCGGCCCCCACGTCGTCAGCGGTGACGTCCCCCACAACTTCTGCGGTTGCATCCACCGGCTTGGCCTCAGTTTCGGTCTCGTCGGATTTTAGGTGGTCACTCACGGGCCGCTAATATAGTCAACGGATCGGCATTGCAAACTCCTGGGCTGGAGTTGGTGAGGATCCTATGGCCAGAACCTTTAGGCCCGCCCGCCTGTCACGCCCGGTCGCTGGCCAGGCTTGGTCGAGAACCGGAGCGGAACATACTCGGGTATTTGAGCGCCGATTGCGCAGACCAAACGAAGCCAGCGGCCGGGATCGGCACGCGTCGTCACGGTTAAGATGCCGGGGATGGTGAGGATCCCGGCCTGGATGTCGCTAAACCATCGCCAGAAGGCGCAGCTCAACGCGGCCTGGCGTCTGCCGGCGCATCGGCGCACAGCGCTTGACGCAGCGCCACCACTTCGCCGCCGCTGGAGCGCGCGTCTTCAAGCAGCGGCTCGGGTGGTGGCGCGAGCCAAACATCGACGGCCCCATCGAACGCCCAAAAGCCAACTGGGCTGCGCAGCGGCACCCGCTCAACGCGCGGCGGCGCCGGCGCGCTGTCCCGCCGCGCGGCGCTCGCAGCGGCCGCGGGCGCTAGGTTGCCGCGACCATAGCCCAAGCGTTCGAGCCAAAAACACTGGCCATCGCTGGCTGGAGCGTACAGGTGCTTGGCGCCGGCTAGCAGGGTGACATCCGCCTCAGCAACCAGCGCCTCGGCGTGCAGCGCGCGGAGATGCCGGCGGCCCGCAGGCAGGCGCAGCGTCAGACCGGCGCGTGAGGACTCCTGGCTCGTCGGGCTGATCGTGGCGAGCCTTTCCCCGTCGACTTCCAAGACCAGCGGCGCGCCGGTCAAGTTGAGGACCTGAACCTGGGGGCGGTGGATCCAGAACGACCCGACGCTGATCAGGCCGAGCAAGCAAAGCACCGCGAGCAACCAGCGCAGCTCCGGCCTCGGCAACCCGCCAGAGCCAACCACTGGGCCCCGCCCGAGCGCGAGGGCGTCTTGGGCCAACCGTAAGCACCCTGGGTTGGCCTCCGACAAGGCGCTGGCGAAGCGCGGGTTGCGGCACAGCAAAAGCCCCTTCCGTGCGGACTTAGGTTTAGCGTGACCTGGCAGCTCGCCCCACCAACTCAGCGCCGGCTCGACCACGCAGCCGACTAAGCCCGCGTCGTAGAACGCTCGGCGTCGCCGGTGCTGCGTCCAGGCGAACGTCAGCCAGCGCACAGCCATCAGCCCGAGCATGACTCCGCATGGAATCATAAATATGCCATACCGACTGAGCCATGACGCGACGGACAGTTGCCGCGCGCCGCCCGCTGCCAGCCGCTCTAAGGCGAGCGGTAGGCCCAGCGCCAAGCTGATCCCCAGCAGCAACCCCGCGACCGCCACGCTCAGCGCGCGGGTGCGTTCAACCGCCTCGTGAGTGTAGCAGCGGTCACACAACGGCAGCAGCATGCGAGGGCTAGCTCCAGCCGGGCTCGGGGGGTTTAGGGCCAGGCCACGCACGTGACTCGAGGGGTCCGCGCAACACACGCAAATCGACGGCAGGACCAGCTGGGCGCAGGCCGCTGCTGCGCTCTCTGCGTCGGCGTCGGCGCCCAGCTCCAGCCAGAGCTGCCACGGCTGCGTTGATCTCAGCGCCTCAACCGGCGCGCCTGCTACCGCTGAGCCTGCGGTCGACGGAGCGTCCGTCGCTGGAGCCTGCCCCAAGCCACGCGAGGCGGGCACGGCGTCACTGGCTGCTGCGCTGCTTGGGGCAGCGTCGCTCGGCGACTTCGGCTGATCGGGGGCGGACATCGCGCCGCGCACTCTAGCTCTTTATCAGCGCGACACCTCTTTTCGCCGCGGCACCGCTCAACGGCGCGACACATGTCAAACGTACGCCGGTTCTCACCCCCCGCCGCCGCGAGAAACAAGGGGTGGTCGCGGCCAGCGGCCTGCGCTACGGCTGCGAGGCCGCCAGCGCCTCGCTCACCGAGCGCGCGTCGCCCGTACGATGCCCGAGCTCAATCCACCCCAAACCCAAGCCGTCACCCACGAGGCGGGGCCGCTGTTGGTGTTTGCGGGCGCGGGCAGCGGCAAGACCCGGGTCATCACCTATCGGGTCGCGAACCTGCTGGCGATCCACCACGTCGCGCCCTATCGCATCCTCGCGGTCACCTTCACCAACAAGGCGGCGGGTGAGCTCAAGGCACGCCTCAGCGCGCTGGCCGGCGAAGACATCGTGCGCGACCTGTGGGTCGGCACGTTCCACTCCATCTGCGTGCGCCTGCTGCGGCGCTACCACGATCAAGTCGGGCTCTCACGGCACTTCTTGATCTACGACGACTCCGATCAGAAGGCGCTGCTGAGCCGGATCATCAAGGCTGAAAAGATCAGCGATCGCGAGTACCCACCGCGGGTCGTGCTGAGCCGAATTCACCGCTACAAGCGCGACGGGGTCGGGCCGGACGAGATCAAGATCACGCCGGCGTTCGACGGCACGATGGTCGAGCTGTACCGCCTGTATCAAAGAGCGTTGCGCGCCGCCGACGCCGTAGATTTTGAAGACCTGCTGGTGCTGGGTGCTCAGCTGGCTGAGTCTCAAGGTCCAGCAGGGGTCGAGCTCCGCCAGCGCTTTGACCATGTGTTGGTCGACGAATTTCAAGACACCAACCAGATCCAGTATCGCTTCGTGCGCGCGCTGGCCGCCAACACCCAAAACCTGTGCGTGGTGGGCGATGACGACCAGTCGATCTACAGCTGGCGGGGCGCGGACATCAGCAACATCCGTGGTTTCCGCAAGGATTTTAAGTCTGCCACCGTCGTAAAGCTTGAACAAAACTACCGCTCCAGCGCCAACATCGTCAGCGCGGCGCTGGGGGTCATCGAGCGCGCCGCTGAGCGCGAACCCAAGCAGCTGTTTACGGAGCAACCGGCTGGCGATTTGGTGCGGGTGCGCGGCGTACTAGACGAGCGCGAGGAGGCGCGTTCGGTGGTGATGGGCGTCGCGGCTGAGCTCGCACAAGGCACGGCGCCCCGAGAAATCGCGGTCTTCTACCGCACGCACGCGCAGTCGCGGGTGCTCGAAGGCGAGCTCCGCGCGCGCAACATCAGCTACCAGATCATCGGCGGCACGAAGTTCTTTGATCGCGCGGAGGTCAAAGATCTGCTCGCCTACCTGCGCCTGATCACCAACCCAAAGAGCGACGCTGATCTGCTGCGTGTGATCAACACCCCGACCCGGGGCATCGGCGGCAAGACGCTAGAGAGCCTGATGCAGGCGGCGCGGCAGCTGGACGTTAGCCTGTTCGACGCCATCCAGAGCCCGCTGCTTGAGCGCTCGACGTCTGCGCGGGCCAAGCAGGCGCTCGGGCGCTTCGCCGAGCTGATACACGGTTTCCGCGCGGATTTACAAACGCTGCAACCTGACGAGCTGGCTGAGCAAATCCTGGAGCGCAGCGGCTACGTCGACACCCTCAAGAAGCAGGACACCTCAGAGGCCGACGCGCGCCTCGAGAACCTGCAAGAGACCGTGGGGTCGATTCGCGAGTACCTGTTCGAGGCCGAGCAGCTCGGAGAGGACGCCAGCCTCGACTCCTACCTTGAGCGCGTGTCGCTGATCGCCGACGTCGACAACCTGAAAGATCAGCTGCCGAGCGTCGTGTTGATGACCGTCCACGGCGCGAAGGGCCTCGAGTTCGACGTGGTGTACCTGACCGGTATGGAAGAAGGCGTGTTTCCGTACAAGGGCATGGACGGCGACCGGGATGATCTGGAAGAAGAGCGCCGGTTGGCCTACGTGGCCCTGACCCGCGCGCGAAAGCGGCTGACCATCACCCACGCGGCGCAGCGCATGCTGTTTGGACGCACCGAACCGCGGGTCCCCAGCCATTTCCTCGCAGATTTGCCCGCCGACGCTATCGAGATCCAGGGCCTGTCTAAGCGCCACGGCATCAACGCCCTGCCCTACCCGCGCAGCGCAGGCTACGCGGAGCCGAGCGACGAAGGCGAGTACGACGGCGCTCAACCCAACCCGCGGCTCTATTCGCGCGGGGCAGGGGGTGGGTCCGGGCGCGAGTCCCGCCGCGCGCCGGGACGCGACTCCACCGTCGCCAGCGGCAGCCGCTGGCAAGATCTGCGCGCGAGCATCAACAGCACCCGCCAGCGCCCGCCTGAGCCAAGCCATGAAGGCCGCTGGGTAGATCGCGAGGCCTTCGACGACATGGACTCGAGCGAGCACCCCCTGCGCAACGTGCGGCCTGGCTCTAGCGTCCACCACGAGCGCTTCGGCAAGGGCGTCGTCCGGGAAATCAAGCCGGAAGAGCCCGCGCGCATCGTCGCGGACTTTGGCGGCTTCGGTGTCCGCACGGTACTGGCTAACAAGCTGAGCCTCCCCCGCTGACCGCGCGTGTAGGCACCTGCGCGCGAGGCGGTGAGCGGGCTACGCTTCAGCCCTGCAGTTGTCCGAGCAGCCAGCGCTGAAAATGGTGCACGCCCTGCTCGCGGGTCGGCGAGAAGCGCCCGCGGGTGTAGGCCCGTGACTTCAGCCCACGCTGCACCTGGGCCACGATCGCCGCGTCTTCTAGCTCCACTTGGGGTAGGTCAGCGCCCGCGCCCTGGCCAAGCCGCGAGGGATCCCACACGTAGACCAAATACTGCACATAGCTCGTCTCGGCGCTGCGCGGCTGGACCAAGTTGATGGAGATCCCCCAGGGGTAGAAGTTGAGCAGCAGGTTCGGGAAGAGCTGAGCGTAGTAGCCTGCGATGAGCGGGGGTTCGCGGGTCGCCTCCCCGTGGGCTGCCTCGCCGCGCAGCGCCGCTTGGGGCCCGGCGTAGTCGCGATCGCCGGGTTCAAGCTCAAAGCAGCCCGCGGCGCCTTGCTTTGCGTCCGCGACGCCGATCTGCAGAGAACCCTGCAGAAATAGCTCAGTCCGATAGTCGCGATAATCCAGCGCCCTATTCAGCGCCGGGTGGACGAACGGGATGTGAAACCCCTCCAAGTAGTTATCGCAGTACAGCGCCCAGTTAGCCGCCAGCTCGTAGCGACGACTCGAAACTAGCTTCAGCTCGGCCTGTCGGTGGGCGGACTCAAAGCGTCTGTACACGCTGCCCAACCTCGCCCGGAGCCACTCCACCCCCGCCTTCAAATCGACCGCGGGTGAACCGGGATCGAGGCAGGTCAAGAGCAGCGGGCCGATGCGCTCGAGGGGAGAGCCACGGAGATGGTCGGTTTCTGCGGGGAAATTTTCCACCGAAGCGAACTCAGGCATGTGCTGGCAGCGGCCGTCCAGGCTGAAGCGGCGCCCGTGATAGGGGCAACGGATGCTGGTCGGCAGCTCTGCCAGCGCTGCCCCGGGCCCCGCGCAGGGCGCTGCCACCGCTGAAGCCTCTGGGTCGATGAGCAACGCTCCGCGGTGCGTGCACACGTTGGACAAGCAACGAAGCGTATCCTCGCTACGCACGAGCAGCAGCTGCTCGTCCAGGACACCAGGGAGCAGCGGCCAAGGCGTCAGCCCCGGCGCGGGCTCCACGTGAGCATGCCACACCCGAGGCCACAGGCTGGTCAGCTGACGCTGCCAGTAGTCGGAGTCTTGGTAGGCGCGCCCTGGCAACGTCGACGCACGTTCGATGCGAGGATCGATGCGCAGCGCGTCGACAGCGAGGGGGTCGAGCTGCGTGTCGGATCCTGGCGGCAACGCAGTCACCACAACCTTACGCGTCTTCGTCGCGCTCAGGCTCACAGTTCGCGAGCCATTGATGCCGCGCGCTAGCGTAGAGCGCCTGCGTCACCTCGTCGAGCTGCTCAGAGCTGACACGTCGACTATTGGCCGTCGCCCACGCCCGAACCACTGACTGAACCCGCGCGCGGGCCTCAGATAACGTGCCTGGCCACCCCCCAGCAGCAGCGCGCCGCTCCGCGACTAGCTCTGCCCGTAGGGACTCTGCCCAAGCCTGGCCGTCCTGCTGCGCGAGTTCGCGCAACGAACGTCCAATCGCTGCGCTTCGCTTGGGATCCATGGTTGTCGACTACTCCGGCTTCCGTTCGATGGGGTGACCCACCGCTGTCATCACTCGGCACCACTAGCACTGAGCTAGCCCTTGGAGCAGCGTGATCTCTGCGAGGATGATGATTGTCCGAGGTGATTCAGCCGTTTGATGCCCGCCCGCGGGGTGGCGCGCCAAGGCACAATGTACCTGATTATCCGCACAGTCGGCCCGCCGGAGGCCAGGTAAGTAGCACATTCGGCGAGGCTCAGTTGACAAACCGGCGACCATCCAGCTCGGAATCGGTGATTCGACCCGGGGCGCGACACGGCACCCACTCGGCCTCCAGGCTGGTGCCAACGCGCCACCCCCGCCGATCCGCGCGTCTGGCGCTCAGCGGCGCCAGCTGGTGCTGGCCCCAGCCGCGACTACCGAGGTAGATCGAGCCGATGAACAAACGCTTGGCCTTTCTTGAGCAGCTGGTCGCCGACGGCAACGCGGACTCGTTCGCGCTGTACGGCCTCGCCATGGAGTACCGCCGCGAGGAACGCGTGGCGGAGGCAGAGCAAGTCTTCAAAGATCTGCGAGCCAAGGACCCGGACTACCTCGCGATGTACCTGATGGCTGGCCAGCTGTTGCTGGCCGCCAACCGCAAGGCCGACGCCCGTGAGTGGCTGCAGCAAGGCCTTGAGCTGGCCACGCGAGTCGGCAACTCCAAAGCACTGAGCGAGCTGCAAGACGCTTTGGAAGACTGCTGACGTGCTGTCAGCGCTGGGGCTGTGTCAGCGCCGCGGCCGCGCCTACGTAGACGCTGCGCTGCCGTAGACGCTGCGCTGCCGTAGACGCTGCGCTGCCGTAGACGCTGCGCTGCCGTA
>CAZKDY010000005.1:69900-124268 GCA_964551615.1 uncultured Polyangiaceae bacterium | reverse complement strand
GACGCTGCGCCGGGTCTCAGCCGACCGCTGGTGGTGGCAGTGTCCAGCTTGAGCTGTACTCTCCGGCGTCCTCATTGGCGGGGCCGCCCTCTTCGACTTCCCCGAAGAAGTTCAGCAACTCGGTGCGGCGAGCGTAGGCGTCAGCCCGCCCCAGATCGATCAGGCTGCGCGCGAACCCGCCGTCGAACAACAAGTAGCTCGCGAGATCGGCGTCGTCGGCCACGCCGACGTCGAGCAGCTTGAGCAGGTGCTTGGTGACCATCGGGCCCGCCGTCAGCTTTCCCTTGCGCAAATAATCAGCCGCGAGCTTACCCACGCGCTCCGTCGGGCGCACGACCATGGTGCTGATCTCGTTCAGCAAATGGCCACCGCGCAGCGCCGCGGCCCGGTTCAGCTGGTCCAGGTAGTCTGGTCCAAACGCCGCGCGGCCGCTCTCCATGGTGTCGTTTATCAGGTCCACCATGCCGAGATCGTTGTCGAGGTGGTCCAGCAGCAGCGCGTTCAGGATTTTTCCGAGCAGAAAAGTGGCTCCGGGCGCCTCCAGGTCTGGGTTCGGGTGAACCACCCCCCGAACGAGCCGCGAGGTGCCGACCACTAACACGTGGGTCGCCCCTAGGCGGATGGCCGGTGCGATGGGTGTGTTCTGGCGCACTCCACCGTCCACGTACAGCTGACTGCCGATCTGAACAGGCGGAAACAACAGCGGGATCGCCGCCGAGGCTAGGGCGTGCTGCGGGCCGATGCGTTCCGCACGGATTAAGGTGCGCGGCGGCGCGCGGGTGGGCAGCGCCGTGTTGGGCCCGGTCTGCATGAAGATCACGGTGCGCCCGGTGCTCACCTCCGTCGCGGAGACGCTGAGCGCCTTGAGGTGTCCCTTACGCAGGCTGCGCGAAACCGCGCGCCACGGGATCTCTTTGTTGACCAAATGAGACATGGGCGCGACGTCGAACACGCCGCGCCCCGAGCCGCCGCCGGTCAGCACCCGCGGCAGGTTCAACACCTGGCGCACCCCGAAACCCAACACCTGATCTAGGCGCAGACCGCCCCACACGTCGACCAGGCGACGCACCCCCAGCACCGGGTCGCTCAGGTGCGCCGCGACGAACGCAGAGTTGATGGCGCCGACGCTGGTGCCGCACAGGATGTCGACCTTGGGCGGCCCGCCGCGCAGCCGCGACAGCTCGTCAAACAGGTACCAAAGCACGCCTGCTTCGTAGGCGCCCCGCGCTCCGCCTCCGGACAGGATGATAGCTAGTCGTCGGGGTCGCTTACTCACGCTAGTGGCCACGCTAGACCGCCCCAGCCCATCAAGCCAAGCCCAAAGCCCGCGCGCACCAAACCCGCGGCTGGCCAGCGGGGGTCAGTGTCTGGCTTCGAGACGGCCCGGCACGACTAATCGCCACTCAGCGAACGGCGGCGCCATCGGAGCGTGAGCGCGCTGCTGGGTTGACAGCCGGCGTCCGCGGGGGTGGAGGGACCGGCGCTTCAACGCAGCTTGTGCGCTCGCTAGATCTGACGGCATGCTGACCGGATGCGCCGATGGACCTGGACTGGCTGCCTGATGCTGTGGGTGAGCGTGCTCAGCTTGGCGTGCTCGGGCGAAGAGAGCGACGCTGGGGCGACACCTGACGGTCCGCGCTTGCTGTCCGATCAGTTCCTCAACATCGCCCACCGAGGCGGACGCGCGCTGCGCCCCGAGCACACCCTGCTCGCCTATCAGCACGCGCTGGACGTCAACGCCGACATCTTAGAGCTCGATGTCCACGCCACCAGCGACGGCGTGCTGGTGCTGATGCACGACGACACGGTGGATCGCACGACTGACGGCACCGGCGCCATCAAGGATCTAACGTTCGCCGAGCTGAGCGCGCTAGACGCGGGCTACTCCTTCGGCGACGGGAGCTTCCCGTACCGCGGGCAAGGCATCCGGGTCCCGAGCTTGGAACAGGTCTTCGACGCATTTCCTGAGGCTGAGTTCGTGATCGAGCTGAAGCAGGCCGAGCCATCCATCGTGGAGCCGTTCGTGGAGCTGTGCCGCAGCAAGGGCATGCTCGACAAGATCTCAGCGGGCTCCTTCAACGTGGCGACTACCGCTGCGTTACGCCTCGCGGAACCGAGCATCCCCAGCAGCTTCGCCCTGGGTGAAGTGATCAACTTTGTCGACCTGACCGCCGAGACCGAAGCTGAGTACCAACCCCCAGGCAAGTTCTTACAAGTGCCGCCCGAGCAGCTTGGCCTGACCATCATCAGCCCAGAGTTCATCGCCAGGGCAGCGCGCTTCGACCTAAAAATCCACGCCTGGACGATCAACGACCGTGAAGAAATGGAAGCGCTGATCGACATGGGGGTCGATGGCATCATCACCGACGATCCGGTGCTGCTCGACAGCGTACGGCACGAAAAGGGCAAGTAGCCGCCGCTAGGCTATGGCCAGCTAGTCTGCGGCGCGCGGAGGCTCGCTGGCGGGCCCCGATGAGCTGGACGAGTCCAGCTCCGGCTCCGGGGCGATGTCGCCGAGCAGATCGCCGGCGTCATCCAGCGGCGGCAGCAGCGCTGAGATCTCACGCTCAGAGCGCTCGAACTCCGCGGCTCGGTTCGCGCTGCCGGTGCCGGTGTCCAGCTTCACGCTGGATCCTACGCCTTCCGGACCCAACAGGTCCGCCACGATCGGGCGCGCCAGGAAGCTCTTGCGCGCGCCGGCGTCAGAGATGAAGCCGAGCAGCTGACGCACGTACTCGGCGCCCCGCTGCTGAAGCTCGTCTGCTTGTGGCGAGCCAGCCTTGCGCAGCGCCTCACAACACAGCGCGCGGGTCTCTATGCCGTATTCACTGCCCTGAACGGTCCCGATCGCGCCCATGGCCGTGGTGGCGAGTAAGATGCCCGTGTGCTGCTCGCCGATGTCCACGCGCGCAGCGGCCTCAACCGCCATGGCATAGAAGTGAAACGCCACGTAGGCTTGGGCCTCTGCCGCTTGGCGCGCGTCGAACGCATGCATGACCGCCGCCCCTGAGTCGCCGAGCTTGCGCGCCAAGACCGCGCGTAGGATCTTCTCGTGCACCGAGTCATACGCGCTACCAGTGACCGCGGTGAGGGCGCCAGCGTCGCCGACCAAGCTCTCGGCGGCGTCGACATCACCCGCCTCGAGCAGCGCGAACGCGCTACACAAAAGCGTATCCGCGCGGCTATCTTGGTCGCTGTAGCGCTCGTGCGCTTCCCGGGCGCGCTTCAGGTAGGCGAGCGCGCGCGGCAGATCGCCCAGGCGCCCGTACGACTGGCCGATGTTGCTCAGCGTCTTGGCGATCTGGAAACGCCCACCGATCGCCAGGTCGATGCGGATCGAGTCCAGCGCGAGGGCGATCGCGTCCTCGAAGCGCCCGAGCACAAACATCGCGTAGGCCAGGGCGTTCTTGGTGCGGGCCTCCTGGCGTCGCGCGCCCACCTGGCGAAAGACCGCGATGGCGTCGGCGTGGGCCTCGATCGCCTCGTGGACGCGCCCGACTCGGCGCAAGAGCGTCCCCCGGGTACGGAGCACATCCGCGCGGCGGCGCGCGGGCACGTCTTTGTGCTGCGCTGACTGAATCGCGCGATCGCACGCGGCCAACGCGCCCTGCATGTCACCCAGATCACGCAACATCTCCGCGACCAACGCTTGGGCCTGGACCTTTAACACGGCAGAGCTAGTGGTCAGGGCCACCCGCTCAGCCTTTTGGGCGGCAGAGAGGCCACGCGCCAAGCGACCATCGTCCAGATCGAAGCGAGCGGTGCGCACCAGCGCGGTGGCTACCCAGTGTGGGCTGTTGCTCTTCTTGGCCAGCATCCGCAGGGCAACTAGGTGGCGCCGCCGCTCTTTCCAGCGGCCTTGGACGCGGCAGATCGCCTCCAGCGCCTCGCGAGCTTGAAGGCGCCGCAAGTCTCCCTCGGGCAAGACTGCGAGCGCCCGGCGATAGTAGCGGGTGCTGAGCTGCATTTGGTAGCTCGCGCGCGCCGCCGACGCTGCCTCAAGGTAATAATCACCGGCTCGTGACGGCTGCTGCCCGCGAGAGAAGTGCCGCGCGATGATCGCCGCCGACAGCCCGCGCGCCACGCCGCGCTCGGCCAGGTACTCACCCACGCGCCGGTGCATCCGCACCCGCTCAAGGCGGTCGAGCGCCAAGTAGGCGACGTCCCGCGTCAGCGGGTGCCGCACGTCGATGCTGCCGTCGCGCTCGTCGCACACGCCGCGAGCGCACAGCCGCGTGACCGCGTCATCTGCATCCAACCCGGCCAACAGGCGGAGGTCATCCAAACGCAGCGCGCCACCCGCCACCGCCAACCAATCGATGATGGCGCGCTCCTCTGTTGGCAGCTCATTCAGCCGATCGGCGATCAGCTGCTCCAGGGTGCTGGGCAGCGCCGCCGCGTGCTCCCCACCCCGGTCGACCCGCACCAGCTCGTGGGAGTGGTCAGGGCGCTCTCTGATCTCGAACACACCGCGCTCGAGCAGCGCGTCGACCATCTCGAGGAGAAAGAACGGGTTGCCCGCCGCGCGCGGCAGCAGATCGGCACAAACCGTACGGATACCATGCTGGCAGGCCAGGTGAGTCTGCAGCAAGCGCACCTGGTTGTCGGTGCTCAGGCCGTGGATGTCGACGCGCACGATGCCCTGCAGCGATGGCGACACTCGATCGCTCGGACGGGTGACCAGCAGCGCCAGGATGGGCAGCGGATCTTCCCGGCTCACGAGCTGGGTCAGCAGCTCAAGGCTCGGGCGGTCGCACCACTGCAGCGCTTCGATCACCACGACCAGCGGCGCCTCGACGGCCACCCGCGCGAAGAAGCGGCGCAGCCCCGATGTGATCAGCCTGCGGTTGTGCGCGACCTCTGCCTCGTCGTCAGCGTGGGCCAGGCTGCCGGTGACCAGCTCAGCTAGGCGGTGCACGATCTCAGCGCCGTGTTGGCCATGGGCGAAGTTGCCGAGCATCTCTTCGACGGCCCGGACTACCTCGCTGACCGGCTGTTCCGCACGGGTGCCCGTCATCTCTCGCACCCATTCACCAACGTTGGCGAACGGCAGCTCGGTGCGCGACGGCGAGCACTCCACGCGCAGGAGCTTGGCATCTGGCGGGAGCTCAGACACGAACGTGGAGACCAGCGCGGTCTTGCCGATCCCCATTTCGCCGGCGACCACCCGCGCCGTCACCTTGCCCAGTTGACCGCCCGGCCCTGGGCTTACCGTGCGGTGATACGCGGCGTGCAAGTCAGCCAGCTCAGCGTCGCGGCCAACCAAATCGCTCGGCGCGTGCTGCATCGCCTGCAGGCGTTCTTCCCTTGTCAGCGGGCGCTGCAGCGCATAAATCCGCATGTTGCGGGGCAGATCGCGCTGATCGGCGTCCTCGATCAGAATCGTCGGGGCGTCGCCCCAGACGAAGTCCCGTCGCACCAAGCGATACAGACCGCCCGCGACCCAGGTCGCCGAAGCCGGCGCGCGTTCACCGAGCATGCGCGCCAAGTAGTCGGCGTTCTCTTGCAGCTCATGTTGGATCAGGTGACCTGCCGCGTCGCGATGGCCCGTCGCGATGCCGCGCACGATGCCCACCCCGGAGCGCACCCGCACCGGCAGATCGTCGCACGCGCCCTCAATCGCCTCGTGAAGATCCACCGCCAACCACGCCGCGTCGGCCGAGGCGCGCGACGGGTTCGACATCAACCCCACCACGGCTCGAGCCGAGCTCGAGAGCAGCGGGTCACCGCCGCTCTTGCCGGACACCGCGCTCCACGACCAACGCGCTCCGCGCTTAAAGGCCATTTCGTCCAGCGTGCTACGCAGCTGCTCAGCGAACCGCCGCGCTTGATTGGCACCGATCGCGCGCGCCAGTTCTTCACCGCCGTGGAGCTTGAGCGTGACGATGGCGACGTGGCGTACTTCGCGCCCCACCCGCCCCTTGAGATCACGCCTCAGGCTGGGGCCGACGGGCCCGGTGGGCGCGTCTCGTCGCGGCCTTGATTCAATTTCAAGCGAGCTGGCGCTGACCGGGGGCAGCTCACTCACGCTGCCCGCCGTCGCTGGCGCGTCGACCCCAGGCGAGGTGTGCTCGCGCCCCACCAGTTGCTCGAGCACGCTCTCCAGCGAGTGCGAGTCGACCACCTCTTGTTTGGCGAACAGCGCGCGGGTGATGGCTCCGGCCATGTCTCGGGCGGACTGGAAGCGGTCTGCGGGCTCGCGGCTCAGCGCGCGCATCACGATCGCCTCGAGCTCTGAAGGGACTCCCCTGGCGAACGTGCTCGGCGGCTCCACGTGCCCGCTGCGCACGACCTCTAACAGCTCCTGACCTTCAGCCGCGCCGTGGAGCGGGCGCCCGGTCAGCAGCTCGTGAAACACCACGCCCAGCGAGTAGATGTCTGTCCGGCAGTCGACGCGCTCCGCTCGAGCCTGCTCGGGGCTCATGAAGCTGGTCTTCCCCATCAGCACACCAGGTTCCTCACGGAACACGTTTGCCGTCGCGATCCCGAAGTCAGCGATCTTCACCGACCCCTCAAAGCTCAGCAAGATATTCTGCGGGGAAACATCACGATGCACGATCTCTAGTGGAGCGCCGCGTTCGTCTTTGCGCGCGTGGGCATAGTGCAGCCCCTTGGCCACCTCGCCGATCACGAAGGCCGCGACGTAGGGCGGGATGCGGGTCTGCTGCGCCTTCGCCGCGCGCTGGACCTTGCGTAGGTCGGGGCCCTCAACGTACTCCATGCTGAGCAGCTGCCCCTCCTCACCGTAGTCTTGAAAATCGTAGACTTGAACGATGTTGGGGTGGTTGAGCCGAGTCGCTAGCTGCGCCTCCTCGGCGAACATCGTGCGGAAGCGGGGAGACTCGATGTGCTGGGGCAAGATGCGCTTGACGACCAGCAGCTTGAAGGTGCCCTCTGCGCCACGGCGCTTGGCGAGGAACACCTCCGCCATGCCCCCCGCGCCGAGTCGGCGGATGATCTCGAAGTCGGCGAGTCGGGTGGGCGTATCCATTGGAAGTTGAGGTCCGAACGGTAGCGCAATGCAGCGCGCCGTGGCGCTCGAACATCCAAGCCCCCGCCGCTCAGCGGTCACTCGTGTAGCTGCGCTTCAGCGCGTGGGGGCCCGAACCAGCGGACATTCCGCGCCGAAGCGAAGTCTAAACTAACACTGTTCGCTCCAGCTGTAGGGCTGTTCTATGACACAAAAATTCTGCTCAATGCGCGCCCAAAGCGGCGAATTCGCGCCCGCAGCGGCGGGCTGAGGCGCCACACTGCCGGCCTGCATCCCAGCGGCGCTCACGCACCACCCGGGCGACGCGCCGGCCCCATCTCCACCAACCCTGAGGACTAGCCTGCATGAGCTCACGCCGACTCGCCCCCTGCCCCACGTCCGTTCTTCCTCAGCTGCGCTTCGCGCTGCTCAGCTTGCTGGTGCTAGGCGCGCCGGCGCTCGCTAGCGCGCAGCCCGAAGCCGAGGGCGACGCGCCCCCAACGACCGCGGCGGCGCCGACGCCGGGGAGTTCCATGGACGCCGAGGGCGCCGATCCGGTGGCGTCCGAGGTCGCCGACAAGGACGCTCCGTTTATTCCGCGAAGCAATGACAAGGGCGACGACCGCGAAGGCCGCGCCCTCCACCCCCAGACCCGGGTGCAGCTCGATCGGCCCTTTACGCTGGTGGGCGACGTGGTGTTTGGGTTTGGCGAGGCGCCCCTACCTGGTCCAGTGAACCACCGGGCCCCCGACGCGACCGGCATCTCGGTGGTCGTAGCCGCGCGCTATGGCGTGAGCGAGAACCTAGATCTCGGCCTCGACCTGCCGTGGACCACCGCCAGCTTTGCGGCCAGCGCTGAGGGCGGCGCCATCGATGAGTCGAGCAACGCGCTCGGCAACCTGATGCTCCGGCTCGGCTACGACATCACCAGCGAGCGCTTCAGCATCCCACTGCGTTTCGGCGTAGGAATTCCGGTAGCGCAGGGCGAAGCGGACCCAACCAGCAGCGATCGCCCCAAGCTCGCGCAGTCTCAGGCGCAGTTCACGGCGGACGCGACGCGAGGCTGGCACGACGGCGAGTACTACGCGGTCGGGCGTATGCCGGTGACCCTGGGCGGCGGGTTTGAGCAGCGCGGCAAGCGCCATGGTTTTTCTGCTATGGAAACGCTGCTGCTGCTCCCCAAGATCAAGGGCGACGTAGAGACCCCCGCGGGCGTTCCGGGCGGCACCACGAGCATCAACAGCTTCGCGCTGCGCAGCGTGACTGAGGTGGCGTTCAACTATTGGGTGATCGACCAAGCCGGCGCCGGCCTGCGCGGTTGGCTCGTGTACGACGCGATCAGCGCCTCTGAGTTCGACGCGGACACCGACGTGACCCAGCCGTCTCCCCTGCAGCTGGCGCTCGAGCCCCAGCTTCAGGGCCGGCTCGACCCGGTCACGCTGCACCTCGGCTACATCCTGCCCCTTGGCGGCAAGCTCTCTGATGGCAGCGTGTCTGGCGTGCGCCTCAGCGCAGAAGCGTCGTTCTAGGCGCGCGCCTGCTCGGACGTCGCCGAACTGAGGCAACAAGCAGCCTAAGGCGCCGCTGCTGCATCCGAGTAAGCCCCACCAGGTTGGCCTGGTAGCGCGCCCAAGATTGGAGTGTAGACTGCGCAGCCATGCGCAAGGTCGTCCTATCTGCAGCGTTAGCGCTCAGCGTGAGCCTGATTGGCGGCAGCGTTGGCTGTGCAGCCTCCACCTCTAAGCCAGCCGATCAGCCTCACGTCTTGCAGGGCCCCGTCAACCCAGTGGCGGTGAGCGACGCGGACTTCGCCAGCTCAGTCCACAAGCTGCTGCTCAACGGCGAGCCCAGCACGCAGCGCCTAGACCTGCTGGTTGGCGTGGTGCGCAGGCAGCTTGACCACGCGCGGCTGTACTTTGAAGCGGGCCACTCAGATCGCGGCGTCGCCGCGCTCACCGGCGCGCTCTACCTGGTGCGCGTCGGTGAGCTCCGCAAGGAAATGTTTGATGGCGGCGAAGCAGCGCTGGAGGCCAGCGCCGCGGCCGCCGCCCAAGTCGGCGACGAGGGTCGAGCCAAGGCGCTGTACCTCATGCTGCGCGACGCGCTGCCGGCAGGGGCGGCGAAGACGCAGGTAGAGCAGCACCTAGCGGCGATCTCATCCTGGATGTCCGCGACCCGCAAGGCGGGCAGCATGAGCTCACTCAAAGGTCAGCACAGCGCCGCCGCCCAGCGCTCGCTGGTCGAGCCTAGCCCAGCTGCGGTCAACGAGGCGCGGGACGTCACGACTAACTGGGTCGCCGAAGCGCTGCGCAAGAACCTCGACGAGATGCCCATGCAAGACAACGCGGACCGCGATGAAGCGGTCAGCGTATTTCAAGCGGTGCGCACCGGAGGCTTCGCCCTAGCCGCCATCTACCTGCGCCACGGCGACGCGCGTGGCGCGCTGACCGCCATCGGCAGCAGCGAAGTCGCCAAGGTGGCCCCGCCGCCATTACTTGAAGCGCTTGAAGCGGCCGCCAGCGAGTCGAACCCGGAGGCGTGGGCCGCCTTGCTCGAAGTATATTCCCGCGCGGAGACACCCGATCGGCCCGAGACCGCGATGAGCCCAGACCTAGCGGCGGGCGCGGCCTGGGGCTGCGCTGTTCAGCTCTACCGCGCGGAACCATACAGCTTGCGCGCCGCGGGAACGCTGAGCACCCTGCTAATTCGCTACGGCATGGCCGAGGCTGCGCCGCAGGTCCTCGTCACATCCTTGGAAAAAGAACCCCAGCCGCGCAACGTCGCGACCGGGCTCGCCTTGCTCCTGCGGGCCATCGTCGATCTCGATGAGATCAACGACGTCGCCGGCGCGCGCCGGACCTTTGCAGCAGCGGAGCGCCTCCTGGCGCTAGCCAACAGCGACGCCCTGCGAGGACGCGTCAACCCAAGCCCAGGGCGGCTGCAGTATGTGATGGCGGCGATTGAGACGCGCGCGGGCGACCTAGAGCGGGCGCGGCCCAATATCGAGGCAGCGGTCAAGACGGATCCGAGCATCGAAGCGCTCAATCTGCTGGCCAGCATCGATCGACAGCGCGGCGCCTACGACGACGCGCTGAGGTCCCTGACGTCGATGGCCGAAGCGGCCAAGCGCGCTGGAGACAACCTCGCGGAGACGCGCGCGCTCACGATCCGCTACGAAGTCCTACTCGAAGCCGGGCGCGACGCTGAAGCACCCAAGGTGCTGGAGCGCGCCCTGCGCGGGGCCCTCGACGCGCGCCGGCTGGCGCGGTCAAACGCTCAGCTGAGCGAAGCCGAGCGGCAGCTAGCCCGCGTGCTTGAGCACTACGGCAACGCAGACGCCGCGCGGCGCGCGACGCAGCGCGCCTTTGACGCGTCAGGCAGCGACCTGCGACAGGTGACCGCCACGGTGCTTGACGCGGCTAGGCGCGCGCTCACCCTGGGCGACCTCCGCGCGGGCCGCGACGCCCTCAAGCGAGGCGTCGAAGCCGACATCCCTGATGGTGACTTGGTGTATGTCGCGCTGTGGCTCAAGCTGCTCGAGCAGCGGGTCAAGGCCAGCAGCGACGGCAGCACAGAGGACGCATTGGCCAGCGTAGACACCACCGATCGCTGGGGAAAAAAGCTGCGCGCTTGGGGGACCCACCAGCTCCAAGACGCCGAGCTGCTGAGCGCCGCAAAAACCCGCGTGGAAAAAACAGAGGCGACGTTCTATGCCGCCTTGTCGAACCCCAGCGCCGACTTGAACGCGCGCCTCAAGGTGGTCGCAGGCAGCCAAACCATCGAGCTGGTAGAGGTGATGATCGCGCGCGACCTGCTGCAGCGTGACAGCAGCTTCAAGCCGCCCGCGCTGCCTGAAGGCATCAGCGTCCCGTAGCTGTCCACCAGCGCTGGAGCGCCAGACCAAGCCGCTCCCCCACCCCCCGCCCGCGCTGGCAGCACGGAATGGCTGGTCGTAGAAAGAGCCCTGCTCGGCGCCGCGGATTGGGTTAAGCCGCCTCAGGTCCGCTCTTGATGCGGTTTGTTGCGTGAAGTCGCGGCCTACCCTTGCGCATCGGGGCCCATGGATGCAGGTACCGCGCTTCTGCGCGCTCCCGTAATCTAGCGTCGCGCAGCGCTCTCACCCACCAAGCCCTCCTATGGCGAAAAAAGTCATCCTCGCAATCATCGCCTTGCTGGTCGTCGTCGGCGTGATCGGTGGCGCCAAGGGCGCTCAGATCGCGGCCTTGATCGCCAAGAGCAAGAGCATGGTGCCGCCACCCTCGACGGTGACCGCGGCGCCCGCCGCTGAGTCGATCTGGTCAGACTCACTAACCGCCGTCGGCACCGTGGTGGCCATCCAAGGCATCATCGTGACGTCTGAGATGCCCGGCATCGTCAAAGATCTGCGCTTCGAATCAGGGCAGATGGTCAAGAAGGGCGACTTGTTGCTGCGCTTGGACACTGGGGTAGAGAGCGCTCAGTTGGCTTCGGCGCGCGCCTCACGCTCCCTGGCCCAGCTCAACCTAGAGCGCGCCAAGAAGCTCGAAGCAGCCGGCGTGTCACCGCAAGCTGAGCTCGACTCCGCCCGGGCGCAGGCCAAGCAGACCGGCGCGCAGGTCGGCAACCTGAGCGCGGTCTTGAACAAGAAGTACATCAAGGCGCCGTTCACTGGCCGCCTCGGCATCCGTCAGGTGGACATGGGCGAGTACGTCACTCCCGGCGCCCCCATCGTGACCCTGCAAGATCTAACATCGGTGTACGTCGATTTTCGCCTGCCGCAGCGGCGCGTCGCGGTGCTGTCACAGCCCAACTTGACGGTCACCGCCACCTCCGACGCCTTCGCGAAGCAGAAGTGGGAGGGCAAGATCGACGTAGTCGACGCGGCCATCGACGCGGCGAGCCGCAACGTGCGGGTGCGCGCGCTGTTCAAGAACCCCGACGAGCAGCTCAAGCCGGGCATGTTCGTCAACATCGAGGTGGCGCTGCCCGTTCAGCACAAGCGCGTCGTGATCCCGGCCACCGCGGTGCAGTATGCCCCCTACGGCGACTCGGTCTACGTGGTTGAGGACGCCAAGAACGAGGACGGCGCCCCCGCTGAGGGTAAGTCCGCGAAGCAGGTCTTCGTCCGCTTGGGTGAGAAGCGTGGCGATCTAGTCGCGGTGCTCTCAGGCCTCGAGGCGGGACAAGTCGTGGTGACCAGCGGGGGCTTCAAGCTGCGCAACGGGGCGCCTATCGTGGTCGACAACGAGCTCGCTCCAGACGCCAAGCTCGCGCCGACGCCTGAGGACAAGTAGCGTGAAGTTCACCGACCTGTTCATCCGACGACCGGTGCTCGCGGTCGTCGTCAACCTGGTGATCATCATCGCCGGCTTGCAGGCGATCAAGAGCCTTACCGTACGGCAATATCCTCGCAGCGAGAACGCTAGCGTCACGGTGACCACCGTCTACGTCGGCGCCAACGCCGACTTGGTCAAAGGCTTCATCACGACGCCACTCGAGCGCGCGATCGCCGCCGCAGACGGCATCGACTATATCGAGTCGACCAGCTCCCAGGGGGTCTCGACCATCAGCGCGCGCCTCAACTTGAACTACGACGCGACCAAGGCGCTCAGCGAAATCAGCTCTAAAGTGGACCAAGTGCGGGGCGATTTGCCGCCAGAAGCACAGGTCCCGATCATCAACATCGAGTCCGCAGACAGCCGCTTCGCCGCGGCGTATCTCAGCTTCTCGTCGGAGTTCTTGGAGCAAAACGAGATCACGGACTACCTAGTCCGTGAGGTCCAACCAAGGCTCACGGCCATCGAAGGCATCCAGCGCGCAGACGTCTTAGGCGCTCGTACTTTTGCCATGCGGATTTGGTTAAAGCCGGATCGTATGGCGGCGCTCAACGTCAGCCCGGCGCAGGTGCGGCAAGCGCTGGCCGCCAACAACTACCTGGCGCCGGTCGGTGCTACCAAGGGCGCGCTGATCCAGATCAACCTGTCGGCCAACACCGATCTACAGAGCGTCGACGAGTTCAAGCGCCTGGTGATCCGCGAATCAGACGGCGCCCTGGTGCGCCTAGAGGACATCGCGGAGGTCTCCCTCGGCGCCGACGACTACAACACCGAGGTGCGCTTCAGCGGTAAGACCGCGGTGTTCATGGGGATCTTCGCGCTCCCCAACGCGAACACCTTAGATGTGCTCGAATCCATCCGTGCGGAGATGGACGACATCAAGAAAGACCTGCCCGATCAGATCACAGGCAAGATCGCCTTCGACGGCACCAAGTACATCAAGAGCGCCATCGACGACGTGGTCCGCACCCTGGTCGAGACCCTGATCTTGGTGGTGGTGGTGATCTTCCTGTTCCTTGGATCACTGCGCTCAGTGCTCGTGCCGCTAGTGGCTATCCCGGTGAGCCTGATCGGCACCATCTTCTTGATGCAGATCTTCGGGTTCACCATCAACCTGCTCACGCTGCTGGCCGTGGTGTTGTCGGTCGGCCTGGTGGTGGACGACGCCATCGTGGTGGTGGAGAACGTCGAGCGAAACCTGCGCACTGGCCTGACGCCGATCCAAGCAGCGATCGCCGGAGCGAGGGAGCTGGTGGGCCCCATCATCTCGATGACGATCACCCTGGCCGCCGTCTACGCACCCATCGGCTTTCAGGGTGGTCTGACCGGCTCATTGTTCCGCGAGTTTGCCTTCACCCTGGCAGGCGCGGTGACCATCTCAGGCGTCGTCGCGCTCACGCTCTCACCCATCATGTCAGCCAAGCTGCTGCGGCATGGTGACGACGAGAAGGGCCTAGCCAAGCACATCAACCGCGGCTTCGACCGCATCAGAAATGGCTACTCGCGCCTGCTGGGCGGCACGCTGCGCGCTCGACCCGCGGTGTACGTGATTTGGGTCGGGCTGACCTTAGTGGCAGGGGTGTTCTTCGTGATGAGCCCGAAAGAGCTCGCGCCCACAGAGGACCAAGGCGTGATCTTTGGCATCGTGGACACGCCCGCCAGCACCACCGTCGAGGCGTTGATGCCGTCGGTCGACAAGATCAACGAGCACTTCTTCGAGTCGCCTGAGACCAGCCACACCTTCCAGGTCACATTTCCAGGCGGAGGCTTCAGCGGCATGAGCCTCAAGCCTTGGAGCGAGCGTGAGCGCTCGGTGTTCGACATCATGCCAGAGGTCCGCAAGCGGCTGAGCAGCGTGCCCGGCGTCAACGTCTTCCCGGTGACGCCCGCCGCCCTCCCCGGCGGAGGACAATTCCCCGTGGAATTGTTGCTGACATCGACCGCCGACACCCAGCAGATCCTCGACTTCGCCAAGCAGATCCAAGAAAAGGCCGCGAAGAGCGGCATGTTCGCCTTCCCACCGCTGATCGACGTGAAGATCGATCAGCCTCAGTCCGAGATCGTGTTCGATCGGGATCGGGTGGCAGAGCTCGGGCTCGATCTGCGACAAGTCGGCGCTGACGTGGCGGCCGCCATCGGCGGCAACTACGTCAATCGCTTCAGCATCGACGGCCGCAGCTACAAGGTGATCCCACAGCTCAAGCGCAGCGAGCGCCTCAACCCGGACCAGCTGTCCGACATCTACGTGACAGGTCCCAAGGGCGAGCTGATCACGCTTTCGACCATCGCCACCATCAAGAACTCGGTCGAGCCGCGCTCTCTGAACCGCTTTCAGCAGCTGAACTCGGTGAAGATCAGCGGCGTCCCGATCCGGCCGCTGGGCGAAGCCCTCAGCTTCCTTGAGACGCAATCCAAGGAGATCCTGCCCAAGGGTTACTCCCTCGACTACACCGGCGAGTCGCGCCAGCTCCGCAAGCAAGCGGACACCTTCCTGCCAGCCCTCGGCCTAGCCGTCGTCCTGATTTTCTTGGTGCTCGCTGCGCAGTTCAACAGCTTCCGCGATCCGCTGGTGATCCTCGGGGGCTCGGTGCCGCTCGCCATGTTCGGCGCGTTGATCTTCACCTTCCTCAAGATGCCCGCGCCCGTGCCCTTTTGGACCGACGGCTGGACCACCACGCTCAACATCTACTCCCAAGTGGGGCTGGTCACGCTGGTAGGCTTGGTGGCTAAGAACGGCATCCTGATCGTGGAGTTCGCCAACCAACTCCAGCGTCAAGGTCAGTCGAAGCTCGACGCCGCGCAGAACGCCGCAGCTACGCGCTTTCGCCCGATCTTGATGACCACCGTGGCCACGGTGGTCGGTCACTTTCCGCTGACGCTGGTCACTGGCCCTGGCGCTTCCGCGCGAAATAGCATTGGCCTGGTGTTGGTCTCGGGCATGGCCATCGGGACGCTCTTTACGTTGTTCATCTTGCCCTCGCTGTACGTGCTGATCGCCAAAGATCACTCAGCAGAGCAGGCCACCGAAGGTGATTTCGCGGCGCACGGCGCTGAGCCCGCCAACGCCTAGCGCTCAGCATCGGCCGCGAGCTGACGTCATAAATCCGCAAGGATAAATGCCTTGGGCCGCAGGCGCAGCCGTAGATGCAGGCGCAGCCGTAGATGCAGGCGCAGCCGTAGATGCAGGCGCAGCCGCAGCCGCAGCCGTTGGTCAGGCAGGCTCACGTGAGCTGATCTGGCGCAGTCTATCCCAGTATCCGGGAGGCACCGGCATCACGCCGCGCGCGAACAGCACGCGCTGCAGCGACGGCAGGTGAAAGTACGCCACGCCAGGCAGCAGGTGGTGGTCCAGATGATCGCTCACGTGCAGCGGCGCGACGCTGGTGCGGGCCAGCCAACCCGCGCGGGTCGTGCGCGCGCTCTTCCGCAGGTCGGCGCTGCGCTGGGTGCAGGCGTGCTCAGCGAGCGCGCGGACGCGTAAGAACAGGCAAACGCCGTCTCGTAGGCGCCTACCCAGACGGCGTAGATGCACAGTTGGCCGGCAGCAGCTAGGCCCAGCGTTAGCTGCTCATGAGCTAGAGCAGTGCTCCGGGGTGTGCGCGCACAGCGCACACAGCGCACACAACATCCCGCTCAGCGCTGTTCAGCGCCTAAGCTGAGCTATGCTGCGCTCATGCTACAACGCTGGACAGCCGCCACGACGCTGGCCGCCATGCTGCTGGCTACGCTGCTCGCGGGCTGCGCAGGAGACTCAGCCCACCCCGGCTCCGAACAGGGCGGCGCGGGGGGTGCAGCGGCGGGGGGCGCAGCGGGCCACGCTGGTTGGCACGGCGGCGGGGCCTCCGGAGAAGGACACAGCGGCGGAGCCGCTGGCCACTCGACAGCGGGCAGCAGCGGAGCAGCCGGCAGCAGCGGAGCAGCCGGCAGCGCGGGCGCGAGCGGTGGCGCGACGTCTGGCGGCGCAGGCGGCGGCGCGGGCGCGAGCGGCTGCACGCCGGTGACCCTAGGCGACCTGCTCACGCTGGACACCGAAGCGGGCGGCTCGTCCTTAGCGTACTCTGTGCTGGGCGCTGACGCTACTCAAGACCACGTGGTCTATATCGAGTTTTTTGATGTAGCCGGCGCGCCGACCGCGGGCAGCTTCGATCTCTCCGCGGCCCCCGACGACAACTACTCCAGCTGTGCGCGTTGCTTGCTCGCGTTCGAAGATCTAGGTGGCGCCTCCACCCCCTACTACCCTACCAGCGGTCGGCTGGTGGTCACCAAACCAGACACCGGCTTCACAGGTGATTCCGCCGGGATATTTCAAGACGTGATCCTGGTTGAGTCGACGCTCAGCAGCTCGGTCACGGCGCCCGTGGTCGACGGCAAGTGCTGGTCCCTCGGGGGTGGGTGGGAGCACTGATGCGCCATGGAGCGCGCTGGGGCGCGCTGCTGATTTGCGCGTTGACCAGCGTCGGCTGTCCGCCGAGTGACCAGGGCTCACCCAAGGGGAAGGCGACCGAGCCGGTCTGCAGCGCGGCGTACGCGCAGTGTAAATTACCCCAGGGCAATCTCGGCGTGTGCAACCCACGAGAGTGCCGTCGCGGCGAACCCACCCCCTGCTTCAGCTGCCTGTCCCAACACTGAGCAGGCCCCCCTAGCGCGCCGATCAGTTTACTTCGGCATGGCGTATGGCGAAGCACCAGGAGGCTAGAGCGCCGCTCCGGTGAGCCGACGGGTGGGCAGTCGAGGGGGTCGGCTGGCAACCTGAGCGGTGCGCTGGCGTCAGTCAGCCGGCTTAGCCTGGCGGTGTTGGGTCCCCTCACCGGCGGTGATGAACAGCAGCCGACTTGGCTGCTTCACCTCGGCGCGATGCCAGGCACCGCGCGGTACCACTACGTACTCTCCGGCGCTACGAAGCGGCTGACACAGCTCTCCTCCTTCGACTTCGCTCACGAAGTCGACGCGGCCGGCGAGCAAGAGCACGACCTCCTCGCCGTTCGGGTGCATCTCCCAGTGGCCCCAGCTGCCCTCGCTCTCCGCGAACGTCATCAACCAGGGCCCTGGCGCGGTGAGTTGCCCCGCCATCAGGTCGCGCCAGAAGCCAGCCACCGGATGGATTTGCGCGCCGCCGGCGGCGCTCAGGCTGACGAAATGCTCGCTCAGTTCTAGGGGCTCTAGCTCGAGTCGGTGCGTGGTCGCTTCGTCCATCAAACGATCCCTGATTTTTCCAGGTACACTCCGGCCGTGGGGATTATCTATCTAGCCGCACTGATCGTAGGCTTTGGCACCATCGCGCTGCAACTCTTGATGGCTGGGTCGGGCGATGGCGACGCCGACGGTGACTCGGGCGCAGGCGCGGGGGCTGACGCAGGGGCAGCAGACGCGGACGGCGCGGATCTGGACGGCGCTGACGCCGACGGCGCTGCAGACGCGCATGGGGGAGCTGGCGATGGCGGCGGCCATGGACACAGTCATGCGGAAACAGGCTTCCTGCCCATCTTCCTCTCGCTCAGGTTCTGGACCTTTAGCCTGTTGGCGTTCGGTCTGAGCGGCACCCTGATGCACTTCATCGGCCTCGCCTCCGGGCCCGTCGCCCTGGGCATCGCGCTCGGCCTTGGCTTTTGCTCGGGCCTGCTCGCGGCCTGGACGGTCAGGGCGCTAGGACAGGCTCAAGTCAACAGCGCCGGCAGCTCCAGGGACGCGATCGGCCAAGTTGGCAAGGTGCTCGTGCCCCTCAAGCGAGGCGGCCGCGGCAAGGTGCGCATCGAGCTCAAAGGTCAAACCCTGGATTTTCTGGTCACCACCGATGAAGCAGCGCTGAACGCTGGCGACTTGGTGCTGGTAGAGGACGTCAGCGAACCGGGGCTAGTGCTACAGGTCGGCCGGCTGCCCGCCGAGTTCGTCGCAGACTCTGGAGAGAGCCCGCCGGGCTCCAAGCCCTGACCTCACTTGCTGAGCAGCGCTCGGTTTTCGAGATCCAGCAAGATGTCGCGGACATCCGGCGTTCGCTCCGCCCTGGCGCAGCGCTCACGCGACGAAGACTCTCCATCGGCGGCAAAGAGGATACTCTCGGGGCTATGACTCATCTAGCTGTCCCCTGGCCCAGCTTGCTGGCCGATCTAGCGCCGGGAGGGCTCGGAGATCCCGGTACCGCCCTCATGGTGCTGGGCGCCGCGGTGGCCGTCGTCGTCGCGTTCTTCGTCCTGATTGGGATCGTGGGGCGCTGGCTGGTGGTGTGTCGACCAAACGAGATCGTCGTGATCAGCGGGCGCCAACACAAGCTAAAAGATGGCGCTCAAGTTGGCTACAAGGTGCTGCACGGTGGACGCAGCTTCGCCATCCCGATGCTGGAAGAAGTTAACCGTATGGATATGCGGTTGATCCCGGTCCAGGTCGAGGTCCACAACGCCTACTCACGCGGCGGGATCGCGCTGATGCTGCACGCCATCGCCAACGTCAAGGTGAGTTCGAACCCGCAGCTGGTGCGCAACGCCATCGAACGCTCCCTCTCCATGACGCCGAATCAAATCGCAAGCATCGCCCAGCAAACGCTGGAAGGCGTGCTCCGCGAGGTGGTGGCCGAGCTCACTCCAGAAGAGGTCAACGAAGATCGCCTGAAGTTCGCCAACACGTTGATTCGAAACGCGACAGACGACTTCGACAAACTCGGCCTCGAGCTCGACGTGCTCAAGATCCAGATGGTCAGCGACGACGCCAACTACCTCAACAGCCTGGGTCGCACGCGGATCGCGCAGATGATCCGTGACGCCCAGAACGCCGAGAACACAGCGAACCAGGCGATCGTCGAGGCCCAAGCCGAAGCAAGAAGCCGCGCGGAAACCGCTCAGAAGCAGGGCGAGACGCTGGTGCTGACCAAGAAGAACCAACTACGCGCAGAGGTCGCGCAGCTCGAAGCTCAAGCAAAATCCATCGAGAACGAAGCCGCGGTCGCGGCAGAGACGGCGCGGGCAGAGGCCGAACAAGAGCTCCAGACATTGCGCGGCGAACTTGAGCGGCTGCGCCTCGAGTGCGATGTCTTCTTGCCCGCCGAGGCCCAGCGCCTGGCCTCGGAGGCCGACGCGCGAGGACGTGCCGCGCCGGTGATCGAGAGCGGCAAGGCTTCAGCCCAAGCCTTGTCCATGGTGGCTGCCGAGTGGCAGCAGGCCGGCAGCGACGGGCGCGATCTGTACGTGCTGCAGCACTTGAAGAGCTTCGTCGACTCTGCGGTGGCCCGGGTCACGCGCACCAAGATCGGCGAGTTGTCGGTGGTAGACGGCGGGGACGGCTCGAGCTTTACTGGAGCCGTGGCCAGTTTCCCTGCGGCGGTGGCCGAGGTGCTGCGTGAGACGGGCGCGACGGTCGGGGTCGATATGGACCAGCTGCTGCGAGGCAGACCACGGCCCGGCTCGGGCGCTGGCGGCGCTGCTAGCGGCAGCAGGGGAGGTGTGTGATGGGCGGCATTATCCTCACAGTTGGTGTGACCGCCTTCGTGGTCATCGCCGCCCTGTATGGCACCGTGAAGCGCCTGCTCTGGGTGTCCACCCCGAATGAAGCGCTGATCTTCAGCGGCGCCCAGCGCATGCTGGACGGGCGCCAGCTGGCCTACCGTTACGTGCGCGGCGGGCGCTCGATGCGCAAGCCCCTGATCGAACGCGTCGACGTGATGGACCTCTCCATGTTCACCGTGGTGGTCAACGTAACGGGTGCGTTCAGCAAGGGCGGCATCCCCCTCACCATCCAGGGCGTCGCCAACGTGAAGCTGCCTGGCGAGGAGCCCTTGCTCTCCAACGCCGTAGAGCGCTTCCTCGGGAGAACACGAGATGAGATCTACTACGTCGCGAAAGAGACGCTAGAGGGCAACCTGCGTGGCGTGCTCGCTAGCCTGACCCCTGAAGAGGTCAACGAGGACAAGCAGCGCTTCGCCCAGATCCTGCTGGAGGAGGCTGAGCACGACATGAGCCGCATGGGGCTGGTGCTGGACACGCTCAAGATCCAGAACGTGACCGACGAGGTGAACTACCTGTCCAGCATCGGGCGTATCCGCGGAGCCAGCCTGAACATGCACCAGGCAGTCGCCGAGGCCCAGGCTCGAGCGGACGCTTCAGTCCAACAGGCGTCCAACTGGGCAGCCAGCGAGGTCGCGAAGACCGACGCAGACCTACAAATCCAGCGGGAAGAAACCGCGAAGCGCATCGCCGACGCCACCAGCCGCCGCGAAGCGATGATCCAGGAGGCGCGCGGTGAAGTGCTCGCCCAGGTAGCCCAAGTGCGAGCCGAGATCGAACGCCAGAAGGCCCGCGCCCCGAAGGAGAAGCGCAGGCTGGAGGCCGACGTGGTCGAGCCGGCGGTGGCCAAACAACGCGCCGCAGAAGAGGCAGCGCGCGGTTCGGCCGCGGACACCATCGAGCGAGGCCGTGCGGAAGCAGGAAGCCTGCGCGAGCTGATCGCGGCCTACAAGGCGGGCGGCGCGTCGGCTCGTGATGTGTTGGCCCTGCAGAACCTGCTGCCCATGCTCGGACACATCTCCGGCGCTCACCACTCGCTCAACATTGGCACGATGAGCGTGCTCCCGACGTCAGGCTCTGGCAGCGAGCTGGCGCGCAGCGCCATCGGCGCGACGGCGCAAATCAAGGCCGCGACCGGGGTTGACCTGGCGAACGTCGCCAAGAAGTTCGGCGGCTGATCGCCGCGGCAGTCGAGCGCGTGACGCGGCCCCTCGCCTCGAGCGCGGCGCCTCAGGTAAGATCCGTACGGCAATATATCGCTCAACGGAGCCTCGCCGACCCAGCATGTTCTGGTGATCGGTCGCCAAGCCGTCGGCGAGCTGGGTGCTGTCGCGCTACGCGCGAGGACGTCGACCGAGGAGTCTGGTCGCTAAGTGCTCGCCGAGCTGGTCGGCCAGCAGCCGCTCAACCACCACCTCTTTGTCCGCGCGCTCTGCGTCGCCGCTGTACTGGAACTCAATGCCCATACCTGCCGGGTTGCCCTTGGTGGCCTCCTCGACCGACACGACCCAGATCACCTTGCCGCGCAGACGCAGCGCTTCGGTCATGTGAGGTACCGTGAGCGCAAACACGAACTCGGTGTCTACCGCCAGCGGCCGCTGGGTCGCGATGAAGGTGCCGCCACGGGAGATGTTCTTGGTGTAGTCGGCGAAGAACGTGTTGAGGCGCTTGTACTCAACTTTGAGTTCGATGGGAGCGCGGTGGGCATAGCGCCGATCGTCGTCCTGCGTCCCGCTCATCAAAAGGCAGCGTAGTGGCGTGGCTCGGCGCGCGCAATACCGCCTTCGCCCTGACGCGCCGCGGGCGTTTCAGTAACCAGCGCGCGCGGCCAGGCTGGTCCCACAATTGCCGTCGCGCGTGCTATGTCCCTTTGGTGCGGGATCCGTACGAGTTGCTTGAGGTGCGGAGAGACGCCACAGCGGATGAGCTCAAGGCGGCCTTCCGGAGGGCGGCGATCAAGCACCACCCAGATCGCAACCCAGGGGACGCAGAAGCCCAGGTGCGCTTCGCGGAGATCAACCGCGCTTACCAGATCCTGGCGGACCCAGAGCACCGCGCAGAGTACGACCGCTTCGGCGCTGCGGCCTTCGAGCGCGATGCTGCGAGTACCAATGGCATCAGCGACTACGTCGATCTGAGCAGCATCGACGGCGTGATCGGCGACATCCTCGGCGCCTTCGGCATCAAGTCAGGTGAGCGGCGCAAGCTCGAGCACCGCATGGAGGTGAGCTTCGAGCACGCCGCGCTGGGGGTCACTCAAGAGATCCGCTTCGCGCGGCTCGACCACTGCAAGACCTGTAAGAGCAGCGGCGCCGCCCCAGGCACACCCCTCACCGACTGTCGCAACTGCGGAGGGCGCGGCAAGATCCGCAGCGCTCAAGGTCTGATCCCGATCCCGCTGGAGCGCGCGTGCCCAGCGTGTTTTGGCCGTGGAAAAATCGCGAAGACCCCCTGCGTGAGTTGTCGCGGTCGGGGCCTCACCCAACAAACTCGCACCTTGGAGGTGACCCTGCCCGCTGGGGTCGAGCACGGCACCACGCGGCAAATTCAGGGCGAAGGCCACCGGACCAAGCCAGGCGGCGAGTTCTCTGATCTAGAAATTCAGATCGTGGTCACGCCCCATCGGCTGTTCGAGCGCGAGGGGGACGACGTGCGCTGCCGCGTCCCGATCAGCTTCGTTCAGGCGACGCTGGGCGGGGAGATCAGCGTGCCTACGCTGACTGGTCAGGCCAAGGTGCGAGTGCCTAGGACCACCCAGTCTGGCAGCGTCTTGCGCCTGCGAGGCCAGGGCGTCGGCCGCAAGCTGCGGGGCGGGCGCGGCGATCAGCTCATAGAGGTGTTCGTTGAGGTGCCCGCGGTGCTCAGCCAGCGCGCCCGCGAGCTGCTGGTTCTGCTGGGTGACGAGCTGGGCGAAGCGCACGAGCCCCAGCAGCACGGCTTTATGGACAAGCTCAAGGACCTCTTCGGTTAACCATGTCACGCATCCGTGCGGTAACATTCGACGCAGGGCAGACGCTGATCGAGCTCAGCACCGAGCTGTTGAGCCAGCGGCTCGCGGAGCGCGGCGTGAGGCTCACGGCGCGCAGCTTAGACGCCGCGGCCCCAGCGGCCTGGCAAGGCTACGCCAGCTGCCTCGCTCGAGGCCAAACGGGTGAAGCAGCATGGAAGCACTTCATGTCCACGCTGCTTGGGAGCGCTGATCGTGCCCCCTCCACCCCCGCGGCGATGGGCGACTCGGAGCGAGCGACGGACGCTGCGAGCATCACTGAGTTGTGCGACTGGCTGTGGAGCGAACAACCGAGGCGCAACCTGTGGCGACGACCTGTCCCCGGCATGATCGATCTGGCCCGCGAGCTAGGGGCCCGGGACATCCCGGTGGCCATCATTAGCAATTCCGAAGGGAAACTTGCAGAGCTGTTCGCTGAGCTAGGTCAAGCTGACGCGTTCCGGGTCATCGCGGACTCGGGGGTGCTCGGCTTCGAGAAGCCCGGCCCGGAGATCTTCGAGTGGACGGCGGCCAAGCTAGGCGTAGACACCAAGCAGTTGCTGCACGTGGGCGACTCTTACGAGGCCGACGTTCGGGGTGCGCTCGGGGTCGGCGCCGCGGCGGTCTGGTTCAACCCCGCGGGCTTCAGCGCGACGGCCGCTGCCTGGACTGGGCCGGCCTCGTGCGCCGTTGGTGGGTTCGAACCCGTCGACGCCGCACCCACGTCCAGTCACCGCGCCCCGATCAGCTCACGTCCTAGCATTCGGCGTGCCTGCACCGCGTTTGAGCTGCGTGAGCATCTGGTCGACCTCGGGCTGGTGTAGTGCCAAGCCGGGCCGATCAGCTCGCCGCGCGGGTCGGGCTGTGACCTGGCCGGATTCGCACGTACACTCGGCGCGCTCAGATGAAGAATCAAAAGATCGGTTTTCTGGGCGCGGGCAACATGTCGTCCGCGCTAATTCGTGGGATTTTAGCCTCGGGGCTGGTGACGCCCGGTCAGGTGCGCGCCAGCGACGTGAGCGATGAGCGGCTGGAGCGCCTACACAAGCAGCACGGCGTCGAGACCACCAAGAGCAACCTGGATCTAGTGCGCTGGGCGAGCGTGCTGGTGTTCGCCGTCAAGCCGCAGGTCACCGACCGCGTGGTCAAAGAGGTGGCGAGCGCGTTCGGACCTGAGACGCTGGCCATCTCCATCGCGGCGGGCATCCCCATCGCCGCGTTCGAGCGCCGACTACCAAAGAACACCCGGGTGGTCCGCGCGATGCCCAACACCGCGGCGATCGCGCTGGCGGGCGCCACGGCTATTGCCCCGGGGAGTCACGCGACCGACGCCGACATGTCCCTCGCCAAGCACATCTTCGACGCGGTGGGCCGCACCGTGGTGCTAGATGAGTCGCTGATCGACGCGGTCACCGGCCTGAGCGGCAGCGGGCCGGCGTATATTATGCTGATCATCGAGGCGCTGGCCGACGGCGGCGTCAAGGTCGGTCTCCATCGGGAAACGGCGCTGCTGCTCGCCGCGCAGACGGTGTATGGTTCCGCGAAGTTGCAGCTAGACACCGGAGAGCACCCCGGGCGCCTGAAAGACATGGTGACCAGCCCCGGCGGCACCGCCATCGCGGGGCTGCACACGCTGGAGAGCGGCGGGCTACGGCGCACCCTGATCGACGCCGTAGAGATCGCCACCACGCGCGCTCAAGAGCTGGGCCAAGCGATGAGCCGCAAGCTGGATGAGGAGTAGCCAGCGTTGGCTGCGCGCCTCCGTCTCCCCTCGCGGTGGGTTGGCGCGCTCGCCCTGGTCGCGCTGAGCATCAGCAGCGGTTGCCGCTCCCAGCGCGGAGCCGCCGCGCCTGACCCCATCGCCGAGCTAGCCCGCGATCCGGCGGGCTTAATCCGCAAGATCAGCGAGCTGCGGGGGCTCCCCGAGCGACGGCCCACTGCCTTGCTCTTTCAAGACGAAGCGACCTTCCTCAGGGCCCTGGACGCCGGGGGTGGAGGGAGCGCGACGGCCTCAGACTTTGGCAGTGTGTACGCTGCGTTTGGCTTCGACACGCCCTCCGCACGGAACGGCACTTCGGCCGGTCAGGTGATGCACGAGCAGGTGGTGGCGTTCTACGACCCCACGACCCACAGCGTCCACGTGCGCAACGGCGCGGGCGCGTTTGGTGGCAGCCCCGACGAGATCAAGGGCCTCGTGGCCCACGAGCTTGGCCACTCCCTGCAACACCAACATTTTAGCATCCCCAAGGTCGAGGCCATGACCGATCTCGACCAGCGCCTGGCGTCGATGGCGCTGATCGAAGGCGACGCGATGCTGACCATGCTGGCGTACATGGCCGACGTGAACGATGTCAGGCTGAGCCGCGCGCTCGTGGCGGCGACCAGCGCGGCTCGCCAGCCGGACGCCGTACGCTACGCTCAGGGCACCGGCGGCAGTGACGCGCTGATGCGCTCGCCAGGGCTACTGCGCGAGCGCGTCATGTTCCCATACCTGCAGGGCACGGCGTTCTTAACCAGCGTGCACCGCGCTGGCGGTTTTCCACTGGTCAACCGCGTGTATGCTGCACCACCCGAGACCACCGAGCAGGTGTTGCACCCTGAGAAATACCTAGCGGGAGAGCATGCTATCCCTGTGGAATTTCCGGGCGTGCCTCCTGGTTGGCAGAAGGCGCTGACGGGGCGCATGGGCGAGCTGCAGACTCGGGTGATCCTCGAGAACTGCACCTCCCATGACCGGGCACGACGCGCGGCCCAAGGCTGGGGAGGCGATCAGTTCATGCTGATCGAACGCCAAGGCCGGGCGCTAGTCTGGCTGACCGCGTGGGACAGCGAACTTGACGCAGAGGAGTTCGAGGTGGCGGCGAAGGAGCTCGCGCGCTGCTGGGCTAGCGCGCCGGGCGGCGACCTGGTTTCGGGCGTCGGCCCCGGTGAGCTGATCCAGCGCTCGGGGACCAGCGTCGCGCTGATCCGTGGCATGGCGCCAGCAGACCGCGAGCCCCTCGCCCAGGCGCTGCTGAAGCTGAAGTTCACGCGACCTGTGGCCACGCCGCCGCTGGGGCCCATCGCGCTACGAGCTATCCCTGTGGAACCGCCGACTCAGCCCGCGTACATAACCCAAGCTGGCTACTTCAACCAGCGCCTTGGGATCTCACTCCCAGTACCGCCTGGCTACTCAGCGAGCATCGAAGACGGTCAGCTGCAGCTAGAGCGCATGCAGCGGCCGGCGTCATCGATGCACATGGCCCTGAGCGAGCGGGAGATCACGCCGCGCGCCATGAACCGCCTCTACCAAGAGTTTGAAGACGCCGTGCTGGCTGAGATCGGTCGCGGCGTGACGCTGAGCGTCGAAGGCAACGGCTACTACCCGACGCCCCTCGGCAACGGCGTCACGCGCAGCTGGGTGGTCAGCGGTACATCCGTGAGGATGCGCCTGGTGCTGCTCCCGGTCTGCAACTCCAGCGCGTCGCTGGTGTTTAGCAACGTCTGGGTTGAGCCGTCCGGCCTGCAGATGGCGGACTGGTGGCTCGCGGGTTTGCGCCAGTTGGCGGGCGGTCAGCCGCCCGCCTGCGCGACGCTAGATCCCTAGCGCCGCTGACCAGCGCGCTGCGGCGCGGTCAACTGCGCCGTAGTTCACGCCGGTTCGGCGGGTGGCCTACAGCGCTACTCCACCCAGTCGATCTCGGTCTCGGGCATGGTGCGGTAGCGCTTGTCGATCTCGTCGACCATCTCCATCCACCACTGCTCCATCTTGGGGCCCTTCTCCCGCACGCTGTCGGTGAAGAAGGTGCCGCGGACGCACTCTGCCTCCTCGCCGGGTGCGTTGGGGCGACAGCGGCCATCTACGTAGACCAGCAGCGCCTCAGGCAGGCGTGACGCTGATGAGTCGACGGGGCTGTTCATCCAGTTGCGCAAGAAGACGATGGCGGCCTTGAGGTCCTCAGGGGTCTGGCCGTAGCCGTGCAGCATGTAAATGACTGGGTAGCGCTTATTCTGTGCCTTGGCGTTTGAATAGCCCGGCGGAAAGTTGACGCTGACCGGCCCAGTTCGGCCTCGACTGTCGGTGAAGTCAAAGTCACAACCACCGCGGATCTGGCAGATCGGCGTGCCCTCGACGGGGTCAATCTCAGACGCCTCGCTCTGGCCGCGGGGCGCGTCGGGCCAACGCGAGCCGATGTAGTAGAGCGCCGACTGCAGGCGGCGCACCACCTGGTCGGCGGTGCCGACGTGCTGACCGCTCCCGGTGCTCATGTCTTGATCCGTGGGGTCCACCGCGCCGTAGCGCATCATCACGCCGCCCGGGATGTCCGCCCAGTTCAGGTGACCCGCCACGAAGGCAGACTCATTACCCAACTCCTGGCCAGGCAACTTATCGAAGCTCGTGAAGTAATGCACGATGCGGCCCCGGCCGGCCCAGTCGCCGATCATGGCCTGAGCGGACACGTGCGAGTTGAACAGATCGCGGGTACCGCCGTCCGTCCACAGATCCATGCGGGCGAGCGCCGCGTCGTCGAACGGCTTAGCCTGGGTGCCAGCGGGGTGCTGAGAGATCACCGTGCGTGAGTCGCGCTCAAGGAAGGTGCGCGCGCCGGGAGCCCAGTCGAACTTGCCGTTGCCTTCACCGAAGTCGTAAGGGCTGGAAGCCGTGTTGTCGACGCCATCCAGGCCAAAGTCATCGTAGGGCTCGCCCTCGTCGTAGCGGTAGTTGCCCTCGGTTCCGTGTGGATTGTACTGGGGGTGCCAGTCGTCGCCGGCAGGGTCCTCGTTCACGCCTACCACGTAGCCTGGCTCGTCCACGCTGGCCAAGCCGTCCACGCCGACGTCCTTGAAGGGCTCATAGCCCTGGAAGATCACCGGCTCGTTCTCGTCGCGGACGCCGTTGGAGTTGTAGTCGACGGCTAGGGCCAGCTCCATCGGCTTGTTGTTGCCGGTGGCAGACCAGGTGTTGGCGTAGGGCGTGAGCGCCTCTTGCTGCTCCGAGCCATCACAGAACGTGATCACCGGGAAGGTCCCGAGCGGGTTAAAATCGCCGTCGTAGTAGTTGCTCAGGGTGAGCGTGTTGGCGCAGCGCTGTGCGGGACAGCTCTGCTCCAGCTCCTTCTGGTGGGCTTCGTTCGGGTCGCCGCTCAGCGGATCGACCCAAGTAGCGCACTCACGATCGCTGCGGTCGCCGACCACGCTGGGATCTGTGGGGCTCACGCCGGCCGGCAGGTTCTCTGCGCCCGGCGTGGTGTTGTAGCCTGTCGGGTTGCCGAACATCAGCGCTAGATCGCGGAAGATCTGCACGTACTCTGCTCTGGGGAAACGCCCACCGTTACCATTGCGCGGGTACTCGTACCACCAGCGGTTAAACGAAGACGGGTGCTCGTAAGCCAGCTGCGTCACCGGGAACTCAGGGAAGCCAGTCGGCACCACGGCGCCGTCGTTCGGGAAGAAGCCACCGACGTGGTTTCGCCGGATGTGTCCGAGCAGCCACGTCCACTCGACGGGGCCGCCCAAGGGCGCCAACACGTCGAACTTTTCGTGGTTGCGGAAGCCGGTCATGGAGGTGCCCGCGCCCCCCATGCTCACGCCGACGATGGCGCGGTGGGTGATGCGCCGTTTCTTTACGGTACCAGCGTCGGTCTTGGCCACGGCCTGGTAGGTGCCGAGCCAAGGCGCAGAGAAGGTGAAGCGGTAGCCGCTGCCGTCCTTGACGATGCGCGGGTCCGAGATCGGGACGACGCGCGGAGTGGCCGCGTTCGGGCCGGTGTACGACACCGACATGTGGCGCATGCGCGCCTTCTCGGGCATGGCCGCGGGGTTGATCGGAACGCTGAATGGAATTTCCCGGGGGAATTTTTTGGCGGCGGGCCCGAAGGTCACCGCGGGGCCCAGCTTAGTGAAGCCAGCCGGCACCTGGTCCGCCGAGCACGCGATGGTCGCGTCGAACGGGGACACCGACCAAATGTAGCTGTTGAAGTTGGGCTTCGTCGCCCCAGCGGTGAAGCCAACCGAAGCCAGGGCGAGCCCCCCGGTGCCCGAGATGGTCACGCCGGCGTCTACCCGGCCGGCGCCGCTGCCGGTGCAGGCTGGGATGTCTGCGCTCTGGACGTCGACCGTGAAGCTGGCCTCCGCGTTGGAGCCGTCTCCGAGAGGAAACAATGCCTTGACCGTCGCGCTGCCGGCGCTGCCGCCGGTGACGCGCAGCTTGGCGACCGGGGTGAGCAGGTCAACGCGCTGCGCGTCGGGCGCCGCGACCACCGCGGCGTCGCTGGTCTCGAAGGTCATCATGCGCACGTCGCAGATGTCTGGATCGACGGTCACCTCAACGTCTCGCGTCTGCCCTGGCGCGACCACGACGGAGGCGGGGCTGACCCGCAGGCGCACTTGAGATCCCTCGGGATCAAAACACTGCTCACCAGGCTGGGGCTGGGGCGCAGCGCCGCCAACGCCGGCCGTGCCGCCCGCGCCGGCGCCCCCACCAGCGCCACCCGTACCCGCGCTACCCGCGGTAGAGGCATTGCCTCCATCGCCGTCGTCTGACGAACAACTGACGCCCGCGCCAGCGGCGAGCAGAGACGTGATCACAACCGCGCTGAAGCGCAGACGCTGAGTATTAAGCTTCACAGATTTCCTCCAAGCAGACGAACGTTAGGTTAAAGCATTCGCGTCGGCTGTGTAACCGAATCGCTGCAAGCGCTGGAATATGCGGAGAAAAGACCGGGTTTTGGCGGCTCGGCGGTTGCCTGGCTGGGCGCCGTGCAGCCGCTTGGCGCCGTAGAGACGCAGTGAGTACGACGTCCTACCTGCCATGAAACGCGAAGTGCGCCCAGCCGAGGTCAGACGCGACGACCAGACGCGAGGCAGTACGTTGCTCGCTTCGGGCCAACGGGTGGGCTCCAGCCACTCAGCCCGCGACGTGGGTCTCGCGGGCGGTCAGGCCGGCGGCCCTGCGCGGGGCGCGAGCCCGCTACGCGCTGTTCGTCAGGCGCTGCCTGCTGGCGTCCGCGGCGCTCGGGTCATTCGGCTGCGCCTCGCGGAACCACGAGCTCTGGCTCAACCGCGCTGCGCGACGTGGGGTGGTCTCGCATTCACCGCGCTGTGCAAGAGCACCGAGCAGCGCGCCAACCGACGAAGTCGTGAACTCGGAGGCTCCTAGGACGCGGGCCCAGGATGGTTTACTCGCCAGAGGCTAGGTTAGTTGTCCGCGCGAAGGGGCCGGGGGGGGACAGCCTCGCTCCACGCGGACGCGAGGCACTTAGCAAGCTGCGCATGCAAACGCAACGAACTCGCACACTGAAACACGCGCCGCGACGGTTTGCATCCAACGTGGAGCCACGAGCGCGGACGCGCGCGTAGCTGACTCTGACGCCGCGAACACGCGGCCGTTGGTTGGCGCCGGTGAGCGTGGTCCGACGCTGCGCGCCGAGCCCGCGGAGTCAGCTCGCTACAGCCTGCAGCGATAGCCCCAGCGCTGGCCGTCCTGGCTTCGATTGCTGACCACCATGGGGACTGAGCTGACGTTCACAGGCACTGCGGCGGGCGGCTTGTCTCCCATGCGACCGCTGCTCTCGGCTGCCAGGGACTCAAGGCAGAGCCCGCTTGAATCAGCGATCAGCTTGGCGGACACGCGCGAGATCCGCAGGTCACTCCCCGAGTCGACGTGGGGCTGCACGGGTGGGTCACCGACTAAGTACCAGCCTTGGTCCTCCGCGCCGCAAGCGCGCGGCGTCGCGCCGAGCTGCGCCGCGCTCAGCTCAAGCGGCTCACCAGCTTCCTTCGATTGAATATCTACAGGGAAAACATACCAGCGGCTCTCGCTGCCACGCAGAGGCATCACCTTGGTCAAGATGCCCAGCGCATCGCCCTGGGTGCTGCGCACCAACTGCACGCCCCGGGACGCCGCTCCTGGCCGCATCGGGAAGTCCGCGAAGAAGACCATCTCATCGCCATCCAAGCGGTAAACGCGGAAGCTCTGGCTGCTGATGGTGGAGCCGAAGTACCAGCTGCCGTCGACCTTGACGATGCCCGAGGTCTGGTTGAGGGCCCACATCGCGCTGCCTTGCACCGGCAGCGGCGCGCGGTCCTCCTCCAGCACGTACGCGATCTGCGTACCGCGCACGTTGATGACCAACAGCCCGCTGTTGCCGTCGGGCTCCTGTTCGAGTCGCCAATTCGCGTAGCCACCCCAGCGGGTCAACAGGCCAAAGCTCATGGCCGCAGAAACTGGGTCCGCCCAGTCCGGCCGCGACACCGCGGTGTTCCACACACCAAGCAGGTCGAACGCATCCTCGACGCGCAGCACCCAGCGCGCCTGCTGGCCCCAATCCGCGCTCTGCGGCCCCCAAATATAGGCCCGCAGCCGCGAACCGGGGTTGTCGTTGCCGAAATCAAAGCCGAGGTCGGTCTTGGCCTTGGCCGGCGGCGGGACACCGAGGAACGATATCCACGCGGAGGACGCCAAGGTGTCCGCGGTCGGCATCGATCCTCCATATCCGTACGGCACCGTCGCGGCCGCTAGGGCGGCCGCCGCGGCGGTTGAGGGGGCCCGTCGCGGCGCGGGCTTGAGCGGCTTGGCGTGTCTGCTCGACGCCGCTCCGGTCGGGACGCAGTCGAGCGTCCAACGGCCTCCCGCCAGCGACGGCAGCTCGGTGCGCTGGGGCACCGCGGCGAAGGCCTCGTCGTCGTCCTCTCCGGGCTTGCCCTCCCAGCCGACCCTCACCCAGTTGCCAAAGCTACAGCCTACCGGCGAGCAACCGCGCGCCGCTCGAGCCCCAGCTTCACCCGGGCGCGGCACCAAGGAGGTGCGGTCGCCAAAGCCTGGCGGCACGGCGGCTTCAGACCAGGTGAACCCGCCGTCGACGGTCTCGCGCAACAGCCCGCCGCGGCCCATGGCGAGGCCAAAGTTCCCAGACAGCAGCGCGCGATCGATGTCCTCGCTCAAGAACTCGCCGGCGCGCACCTCACCGTCCAGGGACACCTCCACGCCGACGAACGGCCCGCCTCCCGCCACCCAGCCAGACAGCACACGCTCGGTCTTACCGCCGCGCTTGCTGCTGCGCTCCACGATGCCGTCGAGCCACAGACCCTTCTTAACCAGCGCTGTCACGTCGGACTTTTGTATCTTGAGCTTGTGGCTCACGCTGCTGCCATCCTCGCGGATCAGGAGCAGCGTGCCCGGCGCGCCCAGTCGCGGGGGCACCAACACCGCGACCCGTCCGTCTTGCAGCGCGACCACCCGCTCGACCCCCAGGTCCCCGCGCACCCGCACCTCACGCAGCTTGCCCTTAGGAGAGCGCACGCAGTAGTTGATGACCGAGGCCGCGGCGTCCTCGCGACGCCCCCCTGCGCTAGCATTTATTTTCCCTGCGGTTTTTTTTGAGGTCGTGTCGGCGCCGCCTTGGTGGCAGCTGCCACGGATCACCAGGCCGCCAGTACCTGACGCGGCGATGTAGCGTGGCTGTGGAAAAGACAACAGCGGGGTGAGGTTGAGGTCGTGGCTCACGCTGTAGACCACGCTGCTGCCCCGCGGATCACCACAGATAAAGCCAACGCCGCCGCCCACTTGGGCTCCGTGACACACCGCCGCTCCGGCGCCCAGCGCCGGCTTCAGGTCGAGCAGCTTGCCATCGCTCAGGCGCACCCGCGCGACGTTGCCGTTGGCCATCACGACGGCGGTGGCAGGTGTATCCGGCCAGCCACCCAGGGCGGCGACCCGCAGCGGCACGTCGCCGAGGGGCTGCTCGTGCTGCTGGCCTGGCTTGACGTCAGCGCCTTGCTGAGCGTCTGCCCAAGCCGGCAACGGCGAGGCCTGCGCGCCGATAAAGGCCCGGTCGGCCAGCGAGCCGCCCGGCGTACTGACCTCACCCTCGGCGTCAATCGACATCCGCCCGGCAAAGGTGTTGATCAGGATCTCAGCACCGTCGCCGGAGATCGAACTGGGCGGTGAGCCCACCTCGAGTGGCGTCCAGCTAGCGCCGGCGTCTAGCGTGATCAACACGCCACGCACGTCCGACTCCACCGCCCCGACCCACTCACCGGCGAACGCCATGCTGGTGTAGCCAGGTGCCGGGGGCAGCGGCCCCAGATCCGTCGGCTGCCAGGTGCTAGGATCTAGCGCGATCAGCTCACCCTGCCCCTGGGTCCCGAGATACAGGCGATCGAAGCCGGGGATCACCTGAACAATATCCGCAGAGAAACTCGCGATGGGCTTCAGCGCGCCGAGCCAGGTCTCGGCATGCCAAAAATGACTCCGCGACCCGGTCGAGTAAAACAGCCACCCACCACCTAGCCGCTCGGGCAGCTCAAGGGGTTTGACCGCCAAGCGATCCGGGACCATCTGCTCGGCGACCTCGAGGCGCCCGTCCTGATGACGCAGCATCCTGATTCCGTACGCGATCAAGCGCTCGGTGCCGTCCACGTCCTTGACCTGAAAGCTCGAGTCGCGTGAGTCGGGCAGCACCACGAGCCTCGCCGGAGTGACCCAGCGCGGCGCGGGCTTGGCCTTGCTCGTCGCCTGCGGCGCGCTAGCAGGTGTCCAAGCCCCAGAGCTCGTACAGCCTACCAGCAGCGCCGCGCAGCTAAGCCACACCGACCAACTGGGCTTAGGGGCCCACGCGCTGAGCGCGCTCCATTTCAGGCCCCCACGCGGGCTCTCGGGCAGCATGGCTGCATGCTAGTACGTGGGTCGGCTCCGCGGGCGCTCCGGACGACAAAAGCCAGAAAAACCTAGCCTGGGGCGTGAGCGTTGCAGCTGACGCGCGCGCTCAGTACGGTCCAGTCCCTTTGATCTTGGAGCCTGATCTTGGAGCCGCGAGCATGAGCCCAACCGACCTGCATCAGACCGCACGCCCCACCTCTCCTGCCGCCGAGGAGATCTTGGGTAAGTACTTCCCAGTGCTCGACCACGGCTTCGTGTCCTTGGTCGACTACATGGGCACCGACGACTGCATCGAGCGCGCGGCGCGGGTGAGCTACGGCTACGGAACCCGCAAGCAGAGCCAGACCCGCGGACTGATCCGCTACTTGCGGCGCCACAAGCACACCACGCCGAGCGAGATGGTGGAGCTCAAGTTCCACTGCTGCATGCCGATGTTCATCGCGCGCCAGTGGATCCGCCACCGCACGGCAAACGTCAACGAGTACTCGGGCCGCTACTCGTTGATGCCCATGCTGTTCTACACCCCGGACAGCGAGCAGCTGCAGACCCAGAGCCGCGCCAACAACCAGGGCCGCAGCGGCGCCGCGGCAGATCCGGCGACCTACGCCGAGGCGCTCAAGCGCTGGCAGCAGATCCGCGAGCTCAGCACCGAGACCTACGAGTGGATGACAGGCGTTGATCTGGCGCGCGAGCTGGCGCGCATCGACCTGCCGCTCTCGACCTACACCCAGTGGTACTGGAAGATCGATCTGCACAACCTGCTGCACTTCTTGACTCTCCGCGTGGATAGCCACGCCCAGTGGGAGATCCAAGAGTTCGGCCGGGTGATGGCCGGCATGTTGAAGCGCGTCGCGCCCCTCAGCTACGAAGCCTGGATCGACTACGACGTGTGCGGCGACCGCATTAGCCGCATGGAATTAGACGCCTTAAGGCGCGTGTTGAGCGTCTCAGGGGGTGGGATCCAGGCGACGACGAGCGGCGTAGACGCCGCCGCGCTGGAGAGCTGCGGGCTCAGCGGGCGCGAAGCGGCGGAGCTGCTGAGCAAGCTCGCGCCAGCTGAGGTGCCTGATTTCGAGCTGGACCTGAGCCGCGCCCAGAGCCCGGAGTCCTTCGCGGAGAAATTCGCCAGCGCCGTGCCCAGCGCGCAGTGACCAGCGCGCAGTGACCAGCGCATGATGACCAGTCGACACTACACCCTGCACCCTCACGAGCGCGCCTCCATCAACGCCTTCCTTGAGCCTGGTACCCCGAGTGGCTACCTCGGCGATCCGGACTGGAACCGCTCTTGGTCGATCCTCCGCGAGGAGCCGGGGCGCGTCCTGCTAGAGCACTGGAACCACGCGCTAGCCTGGGTCGAGATCGCCTGCGACAAAGTGGTCGCTCACCGCCTCCTCGAAGGCGACGAGGCCAGGGCAGAGCGCGCGAAGTACGTCGGCGGCTGAGGGACAGCGGCCAGCACGCATCGCCGCGAGCGCAAAAACCCCGGATAAACTACAGGATTTTGGTGTGTATAATCGACACCAAGCCCCGGCCGCATTAGGGTTCGGGCATGCCTGCACAAGCCGCATCACACGACCCTCTGCTCAGCCTCGATCTCGACGCGGAGATCCGGCGCCTCAAGCGCGAGCGCAACGCGGTGATCCTGGCGCACTACTACCAGGAGAGCGAGATCCAAGACGTGGCCGACTTCATCGGTGACTCACTGCAGCTGGCCCAAGCCGCTAAGTCAACTACGGCTGACGTGATCTTGTTCGCCGGCGTGCATTTCATGGCGGAAACAGCCAAGATCCTCAACCCAGAGCGCGTCGTGGTGGTGCCTGACATGAAGGCCGGCTGCTCCTTGGCCGACGGCTGTCCGCCAGACCTATTTCGCGCGTGGAAAGCCAAGCACCCGGGCGCTGTAGTGATCAGCTACATCAACTGCTCCGCAGCGGTGAAGGCTGAGAGCGACTACATCTGCACCAGCAGCAACGCGAAGAAGATCGTCGAGTCGATCCCCAAGGATCAACGGATCTTGTTCGCCCCCGACAAAAACCTGGGACGCTGGCTGATCAAAGAGACGGGGCGCGACATGCTGCTGTGGCAGGGCAGCTGCATCGTCCACGAGATCTTTAGCCAGCGCAGGCTAGTTGAGCTCAAGGCTAAGCACCCAGACGCCAAGATCATCGCGCACCCGGAGTGTGAAGAGCAGCTGCTCGACATGGCCGACTTCGTGGGCTCCACCGCCGCGCTGCTGCGCTACGTCGAAAACGACAACGCCGCGGCGTTCATCGTGGCGACAGAGAGCGGGATCCTCCACCAAATGCAGAAGCGCGCGCCCCACAAGCAGTTGATCCCAGCGCCCCCTGAGGGCACCTGCGCGTGCAACGAGTGCCCGTTTATGCGCCTGAACACACCAGAGAAGGTGTACTTGGCGCTGCGCGATCTGGAGCCGCGCCTGGAGATGGACGAAGCCCTGCGCCTGCGCGCCAAGGTGCCCATCGATCGCATGCTGGCGCTCAGCTGACGCAGCGGCGCCCCTCCCCGCGCACGCCCCGCCTTCAGCGGCCTACTTCGAATCCGGCGTCTTGCCCGGCAGGCGCCCAAAGGTAGCCAGCGCGCGCTGCTCCAGATCGCCGCAGGCCTCTAGCTCGAGCGGGTCCTGCTCCTTGGGATCTTGCAGCACGTCGTAGCAGTGCCAGCCGGTGTCCCAGGCTCGGGCCTCGAGCTTCATCTGGCCGCGCATGTAGCCCCAGTTCTCAAACGCGCAGCTCCACACCCCAGCACAGTTCGTCATGGGCAGCGCCTGGGTGGTCAGCTCAGGTCGAATCAAGCTGTGGCCGACCAGCTTGCTCTTGTATTTCTCCACCCCCGGCTCATCCCACAAGCCCATGATGTCGAGGATGGTCGGGGCAATATCTACGTGGAAAACAAAGGCGTCTTGTTTGCTCTGCATGGCCTCGCGCTGGGCCTCGTTCAGCGTGCCGGGGGGCGCGTCGATCCACATCGGCACGTGCACCTCTTCATCAAAGATGCTGAAGGTGTGGCCCATCTGGTTGTGCTCTCGGAACGCTTCTGCGTGGTCGCTGGTGTAGACGATCACCGTGCGCTTACCGGCGTCGCTGTCTCTCAACTGCTTGACAATGCGCGACAGGTGCAGGTCCTGCTGGTGCACCGAGTTCAGGTACTGGTTGTAAAAGTACGGGTTCTCGTCTGGCGCCTTGCTGGTCGTCGCTGGCTGAAACGGCTGAGGCAAGTTCGGATCCACGAGGTAAGGGTAGTGGACGTTGGACAGCTGAATCACGGCCAAATAGGGCTCTTGCAGCTGACCAATGTGGTCATTCACGTAGTCGGCCAACAACCCCTCGTGGGCGCCCAGATCCAGATCTGCCGTCGGCTCGAGCTCGGTCGCGCTGATGAACTGATCCACGCCCAAGTTCTTCACCCACAGCCGCGCGTTGCCGAACATCATGTTCTGGCTGGTGTAGAAGGCAGTGTGCCAACCCGCCGCCTTGGCGTAGTCGAAGATCAGCGGCCAGGTGTGCAGCGTGTCGCGGTCTTCGATGGGCTGCACGCCGCTCCAGGTGACGGCCAGGCTAATCGCCGTGCACGACGCCATAGAGCGCATCTGCTCAAAGTGATAGCGCTCAGGCGCTAGCCGGCTGGTGTGGCCCGTCTTCTCGCAGGCTGGGTCAAAGGCGTTGCAGGTGGCGTCTTTGCGCACGCTCTCCAGCAAGATGAACAGCACGTTACGCGGCGTCTCCGCGCGGCTCGTGAGCGGATCGACAGGCAGCGACTCGCGGGCTCGCGGACGCATCTGATTCGACTGCTCTGTCAGCCCAAGCTGGGTACGCAACAGGCCGCCCACCGCGTTCAGGTACAGGGTGTCGGGGGTAGCCGCTTGCAGGTGCCGGTGCTGCACCGGGACGAAGAAGGCTCCGATCAGCACCAAGGGCGCCACCACCCCCAAAATCCGGGCGGGCCTACGCCGCGGGCGGATCACTCGGCGCGCCACCCACACCAAGAGGCAGGCGAACAGCAGCACCGGGATCTTTGCCTTGAGGTAATTGCCGATGTCCGCGAACAGCTGGTTCACCACGCTATCCATGAAGTTCGACGCGAACATCGACACGTCTTCGTTCATGTACGCGTTGTACTGCTGGAAGAAGTACGCCTGACCGCCGAAGGCGAAGGTGGTCATCAGTACGAACAGCACCACCGCCGGCCACGACCACCTGCTGCGGCGCCGCGACGCCGCGTAGAGGAGCAGACCCCAGACCACCAGGCTCTCCAGCGCCGCGCCGGCGTACATCCAGCGGTAGTCGGTCTCCAGCGAGGTCAGTCGATCCGCGCGGCGCGACCAGTCGAGGGCGACGGACAGCAGCATGGGCAGCGCCAACAGCAGCGGCACCACGACCTTGCGACGCTTGGCGAGCCGCCTGAGCTTCTGCCAGCGGCTGTCCGGCGCTGGAGCAGCTTCGGGCGGCGCTTGCTCGGCGCTCTCAGCCACTAGCCCGCCAGAAATGCATAGAGATCGTCACGACGCTGCAGGGCTCTTACACATCCCAGCGCCTGAGGCTAGCCGCTTGGGCTTCGCGGCTGCCTGGCAGGTGCGCCCGGATTATTCCCGGCGCTCCGAGGTTGGTGCCCACCTCCACGGCAGGCGTGTTGGTCCCCGCCGCCGTTGGCGCGCGTTCAGCGCCAGCCAGCGCAGCTCCCGCGTGAGGGCTAGGTCTCGGTCATCCAGCTCGTGATCAGGTAGTTCGAAATCAAGATCGCGATGGCGCTCTGCACCACCGCGCGGGTCGTCGCCTCGCCCACGCCGCGGGCGCCGCCGCTGGCGAAGTAACCATGCCGGCAGGCGATGGCGGCGATCAAGAAGCCAAACACCGCGCCCTTGATGATGCCCATCCAAAAATCCGCGGGGACGAGCCGCGTCTGAATGTTATTGATGAAGATCCCAGGGTCCACTCCCAGGCCCGAGACCGCCACGAAGTAGGCTCCCAGCATGCCGACGCAGGTGTACAGCACGACCAGCAGGGGCACCATCAGCGTTGCCGCGAGTAAACGCGGAGAGAGCAAGAACTGAATCGGGCTGATGGCCATGGTGGTGATGGCGTCGATCTGCTCGGTGACGCGCATGTTGCCCAGGGTCGCCGCCATGCCGCTCCCCGCCCGCGCGGTCACCATCAAGGCCGCGAACACCGGGCTGATCTCCCGCGTCATGCTGACCGCCACGATGTAGCCCACGGTGCCTTCGGCGCCGAACTGGCGCAGGCTGTGGGTGGTCTGCAGCGCCAGCACCATCCCGCTGAACACGCCCGTCAGCGCGACGATGAACACCGACTGCACGCCGATGAAGTCCATGGCGGCCAGGAGCTGATTGACGCGATACGGCGGGCGCACCAGCCACATCAAGCTCTTGCCGGTGAGCAACACCTGGGTGCCGACGGAGTCGAAGCTGTCAGCCACGGCGTCGACGACGCCGCTGAGCGCTCCTTTTGGCTTCTGCTTGTCGGCCGACACGCCTCGTTCATATCACTGGCGGCGCCGTCAGTTCGGGATTTGAGCCGCTGACACGCGCTCGAGCAGCGCCGCAGAGTCAGGCCCCGTGGCCTCTAAACGAGCCATTCTAGGCTGGTTTGGTTGGGGTGGGCAGAGCTCAACCAACAAGGCGTCGCCGCCTAACTCAGCGGCGTAGGCGCGGCCCCACTCGACGACCAGCGCCGCGCCTTCACGGCGCGCGGCTTCAAGGCCCAGCTCGAGCACCTGATCCGGATGGCTGAGACGGTACAGATCCGCGTGCAGCAGACGCGGCGCCAGCGCGTACTCCTGCACCAGCGTGAAGGTGGGGCTAGTCACTGGCTCCGACGCGCAGAGGCCCAGCCCGCGACACAGCGCGCGGGTGAAGAACGTCTTCCCGGCGCCCAGCGGACCATCCAAGATCACCAGCTGGCCTGGCCGCAGCGCCAGCGCGACTCGGCGCGCGAGGCGCGTCGTCGACCGCCGCGTGGGCAGCGCGATGTGCAGCTGCGGCGCGGCTACGGGAGGCTGCGTGCTCATCGCGCTGCCCCGATGGCTGCTGAGCCAGGCGCGTCGCCTCCCAAGACGCCCAGCTGGCGTGGGATCCGCCCCTCGGCATCAAAGCCTCGCGCCTCGCTGGTCCACAGCGCCGCGCGCGCCTCCAGCAGCAAGCGGCGCGCTGTGGCGTGCAGCTTGGCGACCTGCGCGTCGTCTCGCGTATCGGAGAGCGGCAAGCCCTCGAGCGCCGCGCGGGCCAGCCGCGCGGCGTCAAAGCCTAGCGCCGCGTACCAGCTAGGCGCTACGCCACGCTGCGCGTGAAATGCGCGCATCTCGCGCGGAACCAGCGCCCCCGACGCGGAGCGCCGCAGCGGCCAACTCGCGCTGGCGACGCTCAGCCGCCGGGCGCCAGACAGCGGCTCGAGGTAGGCGTCCGCGGCGTCCAGGCCCAGCAACAGCCAAGGCTTGATGCCTGCGCGCTTGGCCTCTTGACCCAGGTCACCTGCGCAGCGGCTTGAGCCCTCCAGCGCGAGCGCCTCCACGCCGTCTGCGCGCCATTTTCCGACTAGAAAACGATAACCCCCAGCGCGCGGCGGCGAGGCCGCGCACTGCGCAGGCGTGACGGTCGCCCAGCGCAGCCCGCGCTGCGCTGCGGCCTGGTGTAGCACCGCCATCGCCAGGGCTCGCTCGACACCGATCACGAAGGCGTCGCTCCCGTGCGCCTCAGGCGGTTCTACGAGGATCACCGAGACACCGCTGCTGGCGGCGAACACCGCGGCCTCGGCGCTGCTCTGCTCATCCACACCAGCCAAGATCACCGCCGCGCCGGCGCCAGCCAGTTCGCGCAGCGCGCGGCGCATGCCGCCGGGCGCCCCGTCTTCTTGAGCTGAAGCCAGCTGCACGCGGGTCGGGTCCCGCCCAGACTCCGGTAACCCTAACGCGCGCGTCACTCCCGAGGCCAGCTCCGCAGAGCGGCGTAGGCGCTGCGGCGATCCGGTGCTGAGCACCAGCCCCAACGCGCGGCCATGGACGCTCGGCGCGCTCCCCCCGCTCGCGGCCAGCCGTGCTAGCTCCACGCGGTCTGCCACTTGGCGCTTGCTGGTCGGCCGCTCACCGAGCAGCCGGCGCGCGAGCTCGGCGTCTCTGCGCGCCACAGCCCAAGCCGTCAACCGCTCGACCAGCACACCGCGCAGCCAGGCGCGCTCGCGTAGCATCTCGGCGCTGACCTGGTCATCGCCCAGCGCACCCAGGCTGCGCTCGAGCTCCGCTGGCGGGATGTCTTCGATCATCCGCCCGATCAAGCTGTGCACCAGCTCCAGCTGATCGAGCTCGGTGTCCGCCGCCCAGCGCAGCATCGAGTCCACGGCGCCTTGCCAGTCTTTGGCCTTGAGCCGGGCGGTGATCAGCTGCTCACGGTAAAAGGCTCGCTCGCCAGCGTCGATCAGCTTGCCCTCCAAAGGCAGCAGCAGCGCGAGCGCGGCCTGGGGTTGCCCGAGCCGCACGCGGATCGAAGCCTCGATCACATCCGCGAGGTCACGCACTGCCCCCAGCGCTCCACTTCGCGTCCGTGCGGCAAGTGCCCTGGCCTGCTTGAGCTCACCCTGCTGCACGCGGATCCACGCCAAGTACACCAGCGCGCGCCGCACCAACTCATCCTGGGGAAAGCGCTGAATAAACCGCTCCAGAGACCGCCGCTGCACGACCCGCGAATCAGGTCGATCATACCAGCGCTCCTCGATGCGCCGGAACGCGGCCTGCGCCCCCAGCGACTCGGCCAGCACCGCGTCCGGACGCGGGGTATCACGCGCCTCTTGCGCACAGCCCACAGCGATCACGGCTCCCGCTTGGAGCAACACGGCGAGCCAAGGCGTCGCGCTAGACCGCCTCGCTCGGCGCGAAGCAGCCGGACGCCCCGGTGACGCGGCGGCATGCAGCGTTTGCTCAAGCAGCACGGGTGACGCTTACCACGTGCGGGGCGGAACGAAACGCGCCTAGTATGCGACCATCGAGCAGAGCCATTGACACGAGCCACCTCAGCCCCGCCCTCCACCTCAGCCGGGCCCGCCACCCCCGCTGCGGCCGCGGCAGCCAGGCGCGCCCGCGCTCGCGGCTGGTTGGTGCGCGCCGTCGCTGGCCTTGGGCTGTGCTGGCTGGTGCTGCACCTGCTGGGCGTCGGGCTCAGCCCTGGCAATCTCGGTCAAATGCCAGCCTGGAGCCGCCCCGAACACTGGCTAGGGGCGCTGCCAGCCAGTATTTGGCGCGTCATCAGCCTGCTCGGCCTAGCGGTTTTTTTGGGGTGGTGGGCCAAGCGCCCTAGCCAGCCGAGCAACGTCGGTCAGCTGGCGCGCGTGGCGGGCGCTGGCTGCGCGGGCTTCGTGCTGCTCCACGCCTGGCATTTGCGCGCCTACCTGAGCGTCGCGGCGACCAGTCCACAGGCCCGAGCCTACGCCGTCGCCGATCACCTCGCGGCAACGCTGTCGGCCACGCGCTGGGGGGTCCCTTGGCTCGCGCTGGGCTACCTGATCGGCATATTTTCTGTGGGGATATTACTAGGCTGTGAGCTGTGGCTCGCCGCGCAGCTAAGCCGTGCGCGGCCGCGCTGGCGGCGGCAGCGCAGCTACGCGCTGCTCAGCGTGGCCGCCGCCGCGATCAGCATCGCCTTGATGCTACGGGCGCTGCTATATTTCGCCACGGGGAGCGACCCCATCGGCTAGTCACCCGCCGCTGACCAAGCCCCCAGCGAGGAGCGAAGCCGCTGGTAAGGCCAGCAGCGCTCGCAGGTCAACGCGCCTGGAGCGTGGAGACACAAGTAGGCAATTGCCCACAAGTCGCGGGACACGTAGAGTCTCCCGTAGGTGATCTATCCCTCCAACGGCCCCGCCGAAGCGCACACAACCCAGCTCGACACGTGCCGCGACTTGGATGATGAGAGCGAGCAGCCAGCTGAAGCTTCGCTGTCAGTCGTTCACTCACCTGACCCTCGCGCGCTGCGCCGCGAGCTCAAGTTGGGCCCAGCGCCGACCTTGGTCGGGCGCGAGGCTGGTAAGCGCGGGCTGAACCTGGCCGATCCACGCATCTCACGCCTGCACCTGCGCTTGCTGTGCGACGCGCGCGGCTGCCGCGTGGTGGACATGAACAGCTCCAACGGCACGTTCGTGAATGGGCAGCGCGTCAACGAGCAAGTCCTGTCGCCAGGCGACGTGGTGCGCTCAGGCAACACGCTGTTCGTATTTGGCGTGGGCGATCCGATGCTGAGCGTTCGCCGCCGCGCCGCCCGCGGGGCCGCCTCCAGCCTCACGGTGCTGCTGCAAGGCGAGACGGGCACTGGCAAAGAGGTGCTGGCGCGCTTTATCCACGAGACCAGCGCTCGGCGCGGACGCTTCATCGCCGTCAACTGCGCGACCTTGCCCCGCGATCTGATCGCCGCCGAGCTGTTCGGTCACACCCGGGGTGCGTTCTCAGGCGCGGGTGACGATCGCCCCGGCCTGTTCGTGAGCGCCGACCAAGGTTCGCTGTTCCTGGATGAGATCGGCGAGCTCCCGCTGGAGCTCCAACCAGCGCTGCTGCGCGCGCTACAAGAGCGCGCTGTACGGCCAGTAGGCGCTGACGCCGAGGTGCCAGTGGACGCGCGCATCATCGCCGCGACCAACCTCGACTTAGAGCGGGCGGTCGACTCAGGCCAATTCCGCGCAGATTTATTCGCGCGCTTCGCTGAGCTCTCGTTCAATCTCCCACCGCTGCGAGAGCGGCGCCGTGAGATCCTCACGCTGGCGCTGACGTTCGCGCGCAACGCCGGGCGCGAGCTAGACATCTCCGCCGACGCGGCGGAGGCGCTCTTGCTCTGGGGTTGGCCCTACAACGTGCGCGAGCTGGAGTCGCTGGTGCGCTCGTTCTGCGCCACAGAAGAGCCCACCAGCAGCCTCGACGCCGCCTATTTGCGGCGCACACGGGCGACCCTAGTGACGCACCTGACTGACCGAAAGTCCACGAATCCTAGCGCTTCGCCCACCGGCGCCGCGCCCCGCGCGAGCCCGAGCCGCGAGCAACTGAAGGCTGCCCTGGGCGAGCACAAGGGCAACGTGTCACACCTCGCCAAAGCGCTCGGCAAGCCGCGCGCGCAAATCTACCGCTGGCTGCGCGGCTTCGGCATCGACCCCGAGAGCTTTCGCTGACCTCGCTCAGCGAGGCCCTGGGCGCGCGCTGAGCGCTGATGCTCCCGCGCGGTTTTGCCCAGCGCCGCGGTCAGCCCACGGCTTCGTCAGAGCCATCCAGCAGGGTGGCTGGCCCGTGGCTGGGGGCGTCGAAGATGCCGCTCGGCCGCCTGCTCATGCTCACCACGCCCACCCGCGGGCGCAGCTTGGTCTCGACGTGCTCCAGCTGCTGCCTTAGGCGAAGCACGGCGTCGTACACCGCCTGCACCTCCACGGGCTCTAGCTCCTCCACCCCAGACGTGTCCATGATTTGATTTGTTGCCACGCGGTCCATCTGACGTATGACCTTCACGCAGCCAGGCAGCCGCCGGCGACCGCGCCGACGATCGGGGCGCAGCCGGCTGCACTCAGCCTCCATCCGCCGCACCGACCAGCCCTCCGCTTGCGCGGCCCCTAGCAGCGCCCGCTGCTCTTGGTCGCTCATGCTCATTACCGCGCGAAAATGCGAGGCCCCCAGGCTGGGCCACTGACTCAGCTCACCAAGCCGCAGCGAAATTTCATACAGTCCGACGGCGCGGTACAGCGTCACCGCGCTGAGCTTCAGGTCCTCGCGACCCGTTAGGGTACGAAAGCTGACGTTCTCCCCATCTCGGCGCCGCCACTCGGAGATCTCACCGCCGTACATGCGATCCACCACCAACTTGCCCAGGCGTACGCTGTCTTCAAGCAGGGACAGCTCTCCAAGCCCGCCGATCTCCTGCACCAGGGCGTCAATGGCCCTGAGTTGTGACTGCCTGTTGGTGACTGGATCTGACACTCGGGACCTCCTCAGGGCGCCCGGCCGGCGCCGTCATGGTTAGCTGCGGAGCTTCGTTTCCGCGAACCTGCCGCCCCTAAGCAAGCTCAGTACCAACCCAGATCCCAGGTGACTCCTCAATGGTTTCAGCTACTTATACGCCAGGTGTATCACTTCGCCGAGACACTGAGACACCCACTGAATCAGCGCTGAGGGAACACCTGGTGGGAAACACAGCCTGCTCCGCTGAGCGCCGCCAAGCTCCACCGAGCTCAACGCGACGTGTGACATCGAGCTTGCGCCAGTTTCCTTGGTGTCTGATATACACTAAGCTGCGGCGTGAGGTGCTCTGAGCTGGCGTCGAGCTTGAGCGCTCAGCGCGGACATCAGCGCGGACATCAGCGCGGACATCAGCGCGGCGCAGTAGGGAGGACTTCATGCGACCACACAGCGGCGGCGACCCAGCGCCGAGGGAACAGACAGCAGCAGGGGGCGTAGCATGAGCTTTCAGTATAAATATGCGCGCCCGGCGCTCACGGTAGACTGCGTGGTCTTTGGCCTAGACGAAGACGACCTGAAGGTGTTGCTGGTGCAGCGCGGCGGCGAGCCGTTCAAGGGCTGCTGGGCGCTGCCGGGAGGTTTTGTTGAGGTGCACGAGACCACCGACCAAGCCGCGCTGCGCGAGCTTGAAGAGGAGACCGGCGTGCGCGACGTCTACTTGGAGCAGCTGTACACCTTCAGCCGCGTCGATCGCGACCCGCGGGAGCGCGTGGTGAGCGTGGCGTACTACGCGCTGGTCAAGCTAAACGAGCACGCGGTGCGCGCCGCCACAGACGCCAACGACGCGGCCTGGTTCAGCGTAGAAGAGGCCACCAACTTAGCCTTCGATCACGACGAAATCGTGGGCATGGCTCGTGAGCGGCTGCGCGGCAAGGTGCGCTATCAGCCCATCGGCTTCGAACTGCTGCCCGAGAGGTTCACGCTCACTCAGCTTCAGCGCCTGTATGAGATCGTGTTGGACACCGACCTAGACAAGCGTAATTTCCGCAAGAAAATCTTAGCGATGGATCTGCTCAGGCCCCTTAACGAAGTCGAGAGGGGCGTCTCGCATCGCGCGGCGCGGCTGTATCGCTTCGACCAGCGCCGCTACGTTCAGCTCCGCAAGCGCGGCTTTAACTTCGAGCTTTGAGCTACGTCATTAGACGCCCTTCGGCTGGGCTCCAGGGTCACCTGAGCGCACGGCAGTTACCGTGTGGTAAACCTGAAGCCCGCCGACGGCGACCGAGCGCCGGGCAAGCTGGCCGAGGGCGGCGCGCGCGTCGTCAGCTCAAACCAGCTGCTGGTCGCGCCTCGCGCTAGGCGTTGTGCGCGAGCCAGTCCTTGAGCTCGGCGGCACCCCCCACGTACTCGCCGTCGATGAAGATCTGCGGCGTGGTGGTCTTGCCGCTGACCGCCTTCAGGCGCCGGGGGTTCGCCATCACCTCGTCAAAGGGGATCCCGCGCTCGCTCAGCAGCGCCTTGGCCTGATCGCAGAAGCTACAGCCGGGGCGCGAGACCAGCAGCACGTCGTGGGGGAGCTTCACGTCCTTGTCCAGGTAGCGCAGCATGCTCTCCGCGTCGGAGACCTCGAACGGGTCGCCGTCGACCTCGGGCTCCAGGAACTGCTTCACGATCACGCCGTCCTTCACCAGCATCGAGTAGCGCCAAGAGCGCTTGCCGAAGCCGAGGGCCCGCTTGTCCACCAGCAAGCCCAGGGCGTCGGTGAACTCACCGTTTCCATCGGGAATAAACCGAACGTTGTCAGCGCCTTGGTCCTCTTGCCACGCGTTCATCACGAAGGCGTCATTGACCGACATGCAAATGATGTCATCCACGCCCTTGGCCTTGAACACCGGCGCCAGCTGGTTGTAGCGGGGCACGTGGTTGCTAGAGCAGGTCGGGGTGAACGCTCCCGGCAGTGAGAACACCACCACGGTCTTGCCCGCGAACAGCTCCTTGGTGGTAACGTCTTTCCATGCGGATCCATTTCGGGTCCGAAACGTGACGTCAGGGACGGACTTTCCTTCACTATTTTTCATCTGTTTTGTCCTTCTACACTGCCCCCTGTGGAGGCGCTTGTTGTTAGTTACGGCTACGCGGGCGGGGGTCTGGGGGCGGCTGCTCGGGGCGGCTGCTCGGGGCGGCTCCTTGAACCGGCCGCGCGCGGCCCTCTGCATAGGGCTAAGCGGCGGCGTTGCACAGCACCCCACGGCGAGTGTGTGCGCTAAGGCCCCCCAACGCCCTCTCGCGGCGTGGCTAGTTGCCGCACTGACATGAGTCGACTCACGCCGCTACCCCTCTACCCAACCTCGAGCCACCGTGCAACTGGCGCGCTGCCACGCTGGTCTCGCACATTCTGCGGAAATTGCCGACGCATCCGGCCGCGCCAGTGGGCGGGCGTACGCCGGCTTGTGATCTGTCGTTTCGGCCCTATACCTCCCGCCCGCGCGCCTCAGGCGCGGCACCTCCATCGACTCCAAACGGCGACAGCGCGGCTGTCGCTCTGACTGAAAGGCCTCCGCATGGGACTTCGCATCAACGACATCGCACCTGATTTCACCGCTGACTCCACCGCCGGCAAGCTCTCGTTTCATGAATGGGTCGGCGACAGCTACGCCATCCTGTTCTCCCATCCAAAGGACTTCACGCCGGTCTGCACCACCGAGTTCGCTGCGGTCGCGACCCTCGCTCCCGAGTTCGCCAAGCGCAACACCAAGGTGATGGGGGTCTCGGTAGACAGCGTTGAGGACCACAAGAAGTGGAAGCGCGACATCGAGGCCGTCGCGGGCGTGCCAGCCAACTTCCCGATCATCGACGACACGTCCCTAGCGGTCGCCAAGTTGTACGACATGCTGCCCGCCGAGGCCTATCTGCCTGACGGTCGCACGCCCGCTGACAGCGCCACCGTGCGCACGGTGTTCATCGTCGGGCCCGACAAAAAGATCCGCCTGACCATGACCTACCCGATGTCGGTGGGGCGAAACTTCGCTGAGATCGTGCGCGCGCTGGACGCGGTGCAGATGACCGACGGCGCGTCGCTAGCGACGCCCGCCAACTGGAACCCGGGTCAAGACGTGATCGTCGGCATGGGACTAGACGACGCCGCCGCGAAGGCAAAGTACGGCACCCTCGACATCAAGTTGCCGTACCTGCGCTTCGCCAAGGCGCCAAAAAAGTAGGCCCATTCGTTTCCGTTCGGCAATTTGTTGACGCGCTCACCTGAGCCGTCCGGCACGTCGGACACAGCACCCCCCAATCAGCACGCTGCGCGAGCCAGGGCGTGCCTTGGGGGGTGTCGCGTTTGCCGGCGCGCGGGGAGCGCCGGCAAACGCTGACGATTGGGAATCACAGGGCGCGCCAGGGCGTACTCTAGCCAACCTGGCATGCGCGCACCCACCCTCACACCTGGCAGCTCAGCGCCCCGCTCGGCTCCGCCTTGGCCAAGGCGCCGTGGCTGGTCCGCTGGCTTGAACTCGCCGGTTTTCCGTGCAAAGACGCTGCCCGTGATCGCAATAACCCGCCCCGCCGTGCTGGCGCTCGCGCTGCTGGCTGGGGCCTGCGCCGCCGGTCCAGTGGCGACCTCGGGCCCCGCCCACGACGCCCCAGTGGCTGCGTCGGAGCCACGCGCCGAGCTGAGGCTCAAGATCGATTTGCACCAGCGCGCCGGCTGCGAAGAGGACTTCGATCTCGCGCTGTATGAAGACTTCGGCGTGGAGCTGATCGAGTGGCGTGAGCCGCTCGGGGTGTGCAAGGACCGCCACGCCGTGATCCGCTACCTGCCAAACCAGATCTCGCGCGACGCGCTCATGCGCCGCGTTCAAGAACTCTCGCACAAGGTCGAAACCGAATGACGCCGCGCCCCCCCTGTTCAGTCTGCCCGCCGCCGCCCCGATCCACGCGACGCTTCAGAGGTTGGTTCAGCGCTGGTCTGGTCAGCCTGGCGCTCTTGCCTACGCTGATCGTGGGGGTGTACGGCGCGCCGAGCGCCGGGGCTCAAGAAGGCGGGCAAGAGCGGCTAACCCCGCGACAGCGCGTGCTGGCGCAAATGGCGACCAACCCTGCGGCGCTGATCAACGTCGGCTTCGGGGAGATGCCCAGCAGCCCGGATGTCTTGAACCTCGGCAAGCGCGGCACCAAGGCGCTAGAGCGCTGCCTGCAAGACAACGCCGATACAGCTGTCCGCGCGGAATGTGCTCGACTGCTGAAGGCGATCGGTGATCGCTCGGCGCTGCCCAACCTGCGCGCGGCGCTGGCGGACTGGGAGCCAGAGGTGCGCTACCAGGTGATCCAGTCCCTGGAGGCCATGCCCGACGAGGCGTCGTTTGAGCCGCTGTACAAGCTCTATCAGCGCGAGGACGAGTCCATGGGCAACCGGCTGGCGATCATCGACGCCATGGGCGCGCTGTCGAGCCAACGCGCGGTGCGCGTGCTGCGCTCAGAGCTCCGCAAAGAACCTAAGAAGGGCGAGAGCGATCGCCGCGGCAGGGTGTTCGCGGCGCTGCTACGCAGCCGGCACTTGATGGCGCGGCAGACCCTGGTCGGCGACGTGGCCTACGTGCTGGGGGTCAAAGACAACGACTACCTGGTGCTGCAAGGCACCGCCGCCGCGGCGGAGCTGGGCGCAAACCAGCTGGTCTCGAGGCTCGTGCCGCTGATGAGCCATCGCAACGAAGAGGTGCGCAACAAGGCCGTGTACGCGGTGGGCCGCATTGGTGACCCCACGGCAACGCGCGCGCTGCTCGCGCACCTGCCCAAGGTGCGCGAGGCGCGGATGCTCAACAACATCGCGTTCGCGCTAGAGCGCCTGGAGCCCAAGGCGTTCTTTGACGCGATTGAGAAGTTGGCGGCGCACAAGCAAGCGGTGATCCGCCTCAACGCGGCCTTCGTGCTGGGCGACGTCAAGCGCCCCGAGGGCCTGCCCATGCTGCAAAAGTCGTTGGACGACCCGAGCGACTTCGTGCGCACCAGCGCCATCGTGGCCATCGGCAAGCTCAGCGAACCTAAGGGCGCAGAGAGCCTGGAGCGGTTCGCCGGTGACCCTAACCCAGCCATCCGTGAAGAAGCCATCTACGCGCTCAACAAGCTGAGCAAAGACACGCGCAAAGAGCTGATCTTTAACCAGCTGTTCGCCAGCCCAGAGGCAAAAAGGCCGAGCCGAGCCGCCATGCGTGAGCGCGCCGCGATTGAGCTGGGCAAGCTCGGCGACCCGCGGGTCCGCCAGTATCTGCTCAGCTGCTTTGAGCGCTATCAGTGCAGCTTGCGCGACATCCAACACTTCGCGCGCAACGATAAAGATCAGCGCACCGCCGGGCGCCTGCTGCTCAACTGGACACGCGGGCGCTCAGAGCTGACCGGGCTGATCGGCGATCTCAAGCCACCGGGCAGCGTCGCCATCTCACAGTCGAGCTTTGACGAGGCGCTGGCCCACGGCCAGCTCGGCGGCGCCCTGCGCTCCGCCAGCCTGATGGGCGACTTGGGTGACGCCAGCGCTTCCCCGCGGCTTAGTCAAGTGGCGAAGCACCGCGACACCTGGCTGCGCCTGTACAGCGGCGTGTCCCGTCTACGCCTGGGCGAGGCCAAGGTCGTCTCGGCGTTGATGCGCGACTTCGACAACCTCCCCCAAGACTGGTTGCCGCGGGCCGTGCGGCTGCTGTCGCGGGTCGCAGAGCCAGCGGCGCGTAAGGCGCTGGTCGACGAGCTAGAGAAGCGCAGCAAGCTGACCGAGCACGAGCCGGCGCTGGCGGCCTCGGCGGTGCTCTTGGCCTGGGATCCAGAGCAGCGCTTCTTTCGCATGCTGGACGCGCTGGCGTCCAAGACGACCGAGGAGCGCGAGCTCGCGAGCTTCTATCTAGCGCGCGATAACTCAGCCAAGCTGACCTTCGTGATGCGCCGCGCCCTCAGCCGAGAGCAGCGCCCTTACACCCGGGACCAGCTGCGGCTGCTGTTGGACGGGCGCAGCTAGAGCCATTGGTGCCGCGGGGATCATGCGTTGGCTGTGGCTCCCGGTCGGCCTGGCCTTGCTGGCCTGGGATCCGCTCGCGCTAGCCAGCGCCCCTAAGCTCACCCTCCTCAGCCTGTTCGCGCTGCTCAGCGCCGGCTACGCCGCCTATCGGCGCACCCCGCTGCAGCTCAGCCTGCCGCTCGGCCTAGGGCTGGCCACGGTCGCGTTTAGCAGCCTCAGCCTGCTCTGGGGGAGCCCGGCTGGCCTGGGCCAACAGTGCCTATTGGTCGCGTGCGGAAGCATCGCGCTCAGCGCCCGAGCAGGGCTGTCACAGGCCGCGCTGCGGGGGCAACTGGTCAACCTCGCCCGTTTTTTGGGGGTGGGCAGCGCTGGCTGGGCGCTCTGGCAATTTGTCTCAGGGGCGCGCGGCAGCTTCGTACACGGCGGCGCGGGCAACCCCAACTGGCTCGGGTTGGTGCTGGCGGTGTGCCTGGTGCTGAGCCTGCCCAGCACAAAGGAGCTGCAGAGCAGGGCGCGCTGGCCCCTGCTTGGGCTGCTAGCGCTGGAGGTCACCGGCCTGTGGCTGGGGCAGTCACGCGTGGCTGGCTTCGCGCTCGGCTTCGGCCTGGTCTACTTTGCTTTGCTTCGTTTTTTTCCGCGCGGCTTATACTGGGTGGCCCTAAGCACGGCGCTGCTGCCGCTGCTAGCTGGGTGGCTCAGCCAGCCGCATCAGCTGTTAGACGCGGAGGCTCCAGGCTGGCTCAGCGCGCTCAGCGCGCGGCGCTGGATCTGGCACGCGACCCTCGACGCCTGGCAGGCGGCGCCGCTCGGCGTCGGCAGCGGTGACTTTGGCAGCGCGTATCTGGAAGCTCAAGGGCGCATGCTGGCCCAGCTCGAGCTGCGGCCAGCAGCTCGCGCCTTCCAGAGCCCAGGCAGCGCTCACTCCGACTGGCTGCAGTGCCTGCTTGAGCAAGGACCGCTCGGCTTCGCCTTGATGCTCGCGTGGTTTGGGAGCGCGCTACGTCCCAAGGCCGGAGGCTGGCCGCGGGGCGAGATCGCGCTGGTGGTGGTGCTGGTGTGCGCGCTGGCGGACACGCCGCTCAGCCAGCCGGCGCTGGTGGCGCTGGCGCTGCTGATCAGCGCGGCCATCGGAACAAATCTCCGCACGGCAATGCACTTGCGCAAGCTGGGCCCGCGAGCCTGGTGGGTCCTGCTGCTGTTGCTCGGTCTGACCACGCGCGCGGCTGCAGCTAGCTGGGTCGCGCAGCGCAGCGCCAGCCAAGCACGCGGCGCTCCCGCCCAGCGCCTAGAGCTGCTGACTCAGGCCGCACAGCTGGACCCCCGCGACGCCGATCTGCAGCTGCAGTATGGCGTCGCGCTGATCGACGCCGGGCACTCTCAGCGCGCGCTGGACGCAGCGCTGCTGAGCCTGAGCCTGAGCCGCTCGGTGTCGGCCGAGCTGTTACGCGCCAAAGCGCTGAGCAGCCTGGGAGAGCACCGGGAAGCGCTGCTGCGACTGAGCGAGGCGCGCCAGCTCAGCCCGGGCTCGTTTCGTATCAACTTTGCGCTGGCGGCGCTGCAGCTCACGGCGGGCCAGCTCGATACAGCGCGAACGCGGCTGAAAGACGCCGAGTTGGTGCTGCCAGCGGATCCTGGCATCGCTGTGCTGCGGAAACGCATCGAGCAGGCGCAGCAGCAGCGGGACCTCCAGTGACCAGCGCCCGGCGCGGAGCGCGCCGCGAACGCAGTGCTAGCCGGCGTCGATCTGCCAACACAGCCCTGTCGCCGACCCGGCTGAGTGCTATACACAGCGCCTCTAAGGAAGGTTGAGCGATGGATCTCGGACGAAACGACCCCTGCCACTGCGGCTCCGGCAATAAATACAAAAAGTGCTGCGCTGGCAAAGACGCAGCGGCGCGCTCGGCAGAGCTGGCGGCCGAGCAGGCGGCTCGCGTCGCCGCAGCCGCGGCAGCAGCGGCTGAAGAAGCAGAAGCCGAGGCAGCCGACAAGCCGGCTGGAGCAGCGCGCGGGGCGAACAAGCCACCCGTCGCCGACAGCACCTCCAAGCCGCGCCCCAAGGGGCCGCCGCCAAAGAGCCCCGCCATCCGGCGTCGCGCGGTATAGCCCGCCAGCGCAGCGCGCAGGTTGAGCGCGGCGTGGTGTAGATCGCAGCGCGCCATACTGGCACTCACCGCCCGATCAAGCTAATGGCTGGCTGTGCCGCGCTGCTATTTCCTGGGTGTCTGCAGTGGTTCGTCGTTGGATCAGGGCTCCAACAACGTCTCGCTGTTCAACCTGATCGAGCAGCTCAACCTGAGCCCCGGCGCGGCGCCGCCGCGAGGCGGGCTGATCCCCGTCGAGCTGCACGCCTACTGGATGTTGGAGCCAGAGGAGGTCGGCGCCAGCTTTCAGACGCGCTTCGTGATGGTGTCACTAGAGAGCGGACTTGAGATCCCCACGGATGTCGCCCAGCACCTATCGCGCACACCCCGCTTCCGCACGCGCGCATTGGGGCTCCCCCACCCCCCGGTGGTCGGCGAGTACTCGTTGAAGGTAGATTGGCGCACTGACGACTCAGCCGGCTGGGTGCGTGACCTCGCCAGGTGGCCTGTGAGCGTGGTCGAGTTGCAGCCACGCTCCGACGTCACCATGCACTAAAGCACACAGGTCTTGGTGCCCCAAGGCCACGCGCCGCGACCCACCGGAGCTGAGCCGCGGGAGCGATGCGTAGTTCCCGACGGAACCGAGCATCAGCCACGCTAGTTGCAGGGGCAGCCGCTCTGATTGATGCAGTTGCTGAGCTGCACCACGCGGTTGACCGACTGCCCAAACAGGCCACCGTTAGCGTCGATCACGCCGCGGCAGGTCGTGGACCGGTAGCAACCAAAGCCGCTACAGCCCGTGTTGTCGATGCACTCGATGATGTCGGTGCAGCCGGTGTCCACCAGGCACGCGTCGAGCCGGTTGTAACAGCTACCGCAGGTACACACCTCGCACTCATCGGTCGCCAGATCGATGCAAGCTTCGACGCCGCCCGTGCCGCCGCTGCCGCCAGTAGCACCCGCGCCCGCCGAGCCGCCAAAGCCGCCTTGACCTCCAGATGCCCCAGAGCCGCCAACGCCGCCGGCGCCACCTGAGCCGCCAAAGCCACCGCTGCCGCCCGCTCCGCCGTCGCACGAGCCACAACCAAACGAGTCCACTTCGCCGACACAGATGCTGTCCCACTCCACTTGGCAGCAGAACGAGTCCTGGGCGCAGACGCACTGCGCCACGCTCGGCGCGTCGCAGCTCGGCGTCGAGTTGGCTGTGCAGCAATCGCCTTGCCCGCCACCGCTGCCGCCCGCGCCTGAACCAGCGGCGCCACCGAAGCCGCCTTGCCCCGCGGAACCACCCTGGCCACCAACGCCGCCCTGCCCGCCAGAGCCACACTGCTGCTGGGCTGGGCCGCCCCAGCTCGCGGTCTCTTGGCAACCCAACTCAGCGATGCTGAGATCGTTTCCGCATAGCCCGTTTGGCCGGCAGCAGCCGGCGGCTTGCCCCGCGGGGGTGTTCAGCGGCTGACAGCTGGGGTCTAGAAACCCCGGCTGGTTCTTAGGGATGCAGCCGATGGGGATGCCCGCCACACCCGAGACGATGCGCGTGTCGACACCGCAGCTCGAGCCAGCACAGCACGCTGGCAGCTCGATGGAGCCGAGGACGTTGACCGGCGTACACAGCTGCCCGCCGCACACCACGCCGCTGCCACCGCTACCACCACTGCCACCACTGCCGCCAACGCCAGCCTCTCCGCCAAATCCCCCTTGCCCGGCGGAACCGCCTACGCCCCCGCAGACCTGCCGGCAGACGCTGACATCCGCGCCGGCACACAAGCAGCTGTCCCAGCAGGTGGTGCAGGTTGAGCAGTCACCGAAGCAGCCGCCGCCACCAAAGCCGCCCTGACCGCCGCCACCAAAGCCGCCCTGACCGCCGCCACCAAAGCCGCCCTGGCCGCCGCCACCAAAGCCGCCCTGACCGCCGCCACCAAAGCCGCCCTGACCGCCG
>CAZKDY010000005.1:60051-69800 GCA_964551615.1 uncultured Polyangiaceae bacterium | reverse complement strand
ACCGCCGCCACCAAAGCCGCCCTGACCGCCGCCACCAAAGCCGCCCTGACCGCCGAACCCAGCGTCTCCGCCCGTCCCGCTGGAACCCGAGGTCGCAGCGCTACCCGCGTTGCCTGCGCTGCCGCCCGACTCATTGAAATTGAGCGGCGTGCGCGAGCCACAAGCGCTGATCGCGAGCGCGCTAAAGATCCCTATCGCCAGCGCGTAGGGGGACGAGGTGAGGGCGCGGAAGTGGAGCATCCCGCTAACATACCAGGCAGCGCGACGCTGGCCGCTTTTGCGGAGTCGATGGCCGCTCGCGTTGTGCGCCGCGCCAGATCACTGAACACCTGCACGCTGTACCGCTGTTCTCCCGTTTTTCTGATTGACTCAAATCGCCGCAGACAAACTGGGTCGCGCACGCGCACCCGGGCGCTGGTCATCAGCCGAGGCCGTGCGGGTGCAGTCCCTCCACCCCCGAGCCCGGCGCTGTTGCCGTTGGCCCAATCAGCCGCGCTGCGCCCATGTTAGAAGCGCTGCGCTCAGCTTGAGCCGCTGATAGGACAGGTGCTTTATTATGTCGAATCCTCCTCCTGGTTCCGTTTCACCTGCTGACGGGCGCGCGCTGCCGTCAGTTCACGCGGCCAGCCGAGACGACGTGCGGCACGCCATTATTTCTGCGCGTAAAGCACAGTCCGAGTGGGCTCGGCTGCGGGTAGCGGAGCGTGCAGAGCTGCTGCGCCAGGTGGGGCGGCGCATCCTGGACAACCAAGAAGCGGGTTGTCAGGTGCTGAGTGAAGAGACCGGTCGCGGCAAGACCGAGTGCCGCATGAGCGAGCTAGCGAGCACCGGCGACTACATCAAGGGCGTGATCCGTGTGGGAACAAACGTGCTCAAGCCTGAGCGCATTAAGCTGTCGTCCCTCGACTTCCCGGGCAAGCGCGTGGTGGTGGACCAAGTGCCCCGCGGCGTGGTCGGGATTATTGCTCCATGGAATTATCCTGTCGGGAACTTTTACAAGTCACTTTGGCCGGCCCTGTTGGCGGGCAACGGCGTGGTCATGAAGCCGTCCGAGCACACGCCGCGCTCTGGCGCGTGGCTGCACGAGCAGTGCGCGGCGATCCTCCCGGAAGGGCTGGTCACGCTAGTCCAGGGGCGCGGCGACGTAGGGCAAGGCCTGATCGATGAGGGGGTGGACAGCATCGTGTTCACCGGCTCGGTGCCTACAGGTCGGAAGGTGGCCTTGGCCGCGGCGCAGCGCTTGATCCCGGCGAGCCTCGAGCTCGGCGGCAAAGACGCGGCGATCGTGCTGGCGGACTGCGATCTTGAGCGCACCGTCGCGGGCATCGCCCAGTGGTCGATGCACAACGCAGGCCAAAACTGCGCAGGCATCGAGCGCGTGTACGTCGAGGAGGCCATCGCCGACGCGTTCGTTGAGCGCCTGGCGGCGGTCGCGGACCAGCTCAGGGTCTCGGGGGGTGGTGACGACGAAGCGCCTACGGACCTTGGACCACTGCAAAACGCCGCGCAGCTGAGCGTCGTGGAGAGCCACGTGGCTGAAGCCCAGGCGCTGGGCGCCAAGCTGGCCGCGGGCGGCGCGCGCACCGGCGACGGCTACGGTTATCGACCCACGGTGCTGGACCACTGCACCGCGGAGATGAAGGCGGTGAGCGAGGAGACGTTCGGCCCCATCGTCGCGGTGGTGCGCGTCAAGGACGCAGCTGAAGCCGTGCGGATGGCTAACGACAGCCGCTACGGGCTAAACGGCTCGGTGTGGACCCGAGACCTTCAGCGCGGCGAGGCGCTGGCGCTGCGGCTGGAGGTGGGGGTGGCGCTGGTCAACAACCACTCCTTTACAGGAATCCTCCCGGAAACACCATGGACGGGCGTCAAGGAGACCGGCACGGGCATCGCGGCCAGCCGGCACGCCTACGGCTCGTTCGTGCGCCCGCGCACGCTGCTGGTAGATAGCTCAGCCAAGCCCGATCCATTCTGGTTTCCGGCTAACGCTGACTTGCAGGCCATGAGCCTCGCGCTGGTCGCGCGCAACCAGGGCAGCTTCGGCGCGCTGTTCAAGCTCGCCGGGCTGCTCGGCAAGCGCGCGAAGGCTATCCGGCGCTTGGCTGGCGCAGCCACGCGTTAGCTCCGCATCGCCCCGTGGCCCCTGGGTGCGCGCCGCGGACCTAAGCGGCGTTACCCCGCCGCGTGGCTGGAGGGCTTCGCCAACCGCGCGGCATCGGGCGCTTGGCCTAACGCCTGGCAACGGCCATGGTGTGTGTTCTTGCCTGAGCCGACGGGGGGTCGCGCGACCTGGACGAATTTGCTTGCGCCAGCGCATGCCACGACGTACGCGGGCTCACGGCGTGGGCCTGGCGCGGCGCCGCCAACCTCAAATTTCCCATAAATCACTGTGATTTCACGGCCTTAGTCCCCAAACGTCGGCGCCCCGCAATTTTCTCGCAACCACGCGGGTCGGGAGACGACATCACCGCCAGTTGTCGCGCTTGGAGCGCCCAGTGTTCCCAAGCTTCAGGCACTGGAATTTGCACCTGTAACCGCACCTGCGATGGATTCGTGGCTGCGCCATTTCCTGGAGAGCCTCATGTCTCAGTTTAGCTTCCGTTCGGTCCCGAGGGCGTTGGCCTGCACCTTTTGTCTCTCGCTCGTCGTCCCCGTCGCCTGCGGCGGCGACGACTTCACGTCTCCCAGCGGCAGCGGAGCCAGCGGCGCTTCAGGTAGCAGCGGCGCGGCTGGCGACGCTGGCGAGGCTGGAGTCGGCGGTAGCGGCGGCAGCGCGGGTAGCAGCAGCGGCGCGGCAGGGGGAGCCGGCGGCGACGCGGGCGCAGCAGGCACCGCGGGCGCGGCGGGTAGCGCTGGCGCGGCGGGTAGCGCTGGCGCGGCGGGTAGCGCTGGCGCTGGTGGCGCGGGTCCCCTCACCGACTGCACCGACGTCGCTGACGGCACGCCGTGCGTCGCCGACGCTGGCGACACACTGTGCGTGGCCGGCGCCTGCGTGGAGAGCCAGTGCGGCGATGGCTACGTCGATGAGACTCAGGGCGAGGTCTGCGACGACAAGAAGAACGGAGACGACAACGACGGCTGCACCGACGAGTGCCTCCCCACTTGCACCAAAGACATCGACTGCGACGACGGAAACTCCTGCAACGGCGCCGAGACCTGCTCCGGCAACCTGTGCTTGCCCGGTTCCCCGGTGAACTGCGACGACGGTAACCCCTGCACCACGGACTCGTGCATCGTGGGCAACGGGCAGTGCAGCCACCAAGGCCTAGACGACGGCGCCCCGTGCGGCACCGGCAAGCTGTGCTTGGCTGAGAGCTGCAAGACCAGCATCTGCGGCGATGGCTGGGTCGATGCGTCGAAGGCTGAAGAGTGCGACGACCGCAAGAACGGCAACAACGCCGACGGCTGCAAAGACGACTGCAAGTTTACCTGCAAGACCCACGCGGACTGTAGCGACGGCAACGCCTGCACCAGCGACGTGTGCAACACCACCAAGCACACCTGCACCAGCACGGCGATCACCTGCGATGACGGCGACGCGTGTACCGCGGACAGCTGCAGCACGAGCACCGGCTGCGTGTATGCGTTCATCGATCAAGATGGTGACGGTTACTCACCGTATACTTGCAAGGTGGGCGGCGCGTACGCGACCAAGGGCAAAGACTGCGTGGACACCGGCGCCAACGCTGCGAAGGTGAACCCTGGGGTCACCGACTACTTCACGGTCAGCCACGGAGTGACGGGCTGGCCCGCGTTCGACTACAACTGCACCAGCGTAGCCGAGAAAAAGCATCCCGCCGCCTGCTCTTCTCCAGTCGTCAGCACCGGATGGAGCGGGTCTACCGTCCCTGAATGTGGAGCCTCAGGCCTGTATGGTGACTGCGAGGGGTTCGCGAGAACCACGGTGCAAACCTGCCATTAGGCCTAACCCCAGCCAAGCTGGGCGCGCTCGGACCCGCGCCCGGCCACGCTCCCGCGGGCTGACGCACCTGACCGGCGCCAGCTCGGCCTCGGCCGCGGCACCGAGACGCCTAACTGGCGCTGGCGCTTTTTCAGCGCCGAAGCCGCGGCAGGGCACCAGCCGTCCACCCCCTTGTTCCCTTGTTGGTCCAAGGGGATCCGCTGCTGGTAGGCTACGCCGCGATGCGGCTGTGCGCGCCGATTCAAACGCTGGCCCCGGGCTCGCCGGCTCCCGCTGGCTCCTCACCCGCCAGCCCATGCGCTCAGCCACGCGAACGTCAATCGTCATCGAAACACGATCATGAGAACCTCACGTTACGCCTATCCTCGTCGCTCAACCATCGCCTGCCTGAGCCTCAGCGCGCTGTTGAGCGCTCAGCTCGGTCCCCTGTGCAGCGGCGCGCTGGCGCAAACTAACCCGGGCCCAGTCGACAGCGGCCTCAGCCCCGTGCGCGGCAGCGAAGAAGCCGTGGTGCAAGCCCGAAGCTTAATGGACCAGGGTGACGGGCTGATGAAGCAGAACAAGTACGCCGAGGGCAGCGCCAAATACCACGCGGCGTGGGAGCTCCACCCGGGCTATTTTACCGCGTGCAAAATTGGCAGGGCTGAATCACAGCTCAAGAACTACCCTGCGGCAGCCAGCTACCTCGCCTACTGCATCAAGCACTTCACCTTGTCGGACGACGCCAAGCAGAAGGCCGCAGAGAAAAAGTATCGCACCCTGCACACCGACACGCTCAAGCGCGTGGGCAAGCTCGTGGTCAGCCTCGACCCCAAGCACGCGACCCTCAGCGTCGACGGCGCGGCGCTCGACGACGAGTTGTTCGAGGGTGAGGCGTTCGTGGCACCCGGTGAACATCGCGTCAGCGCTGAGGCCAGCGGCTTCGTGAGCGCCGAGCAAGCGGTCTCTGTGGCTGCAGGCGCCGAGCAGCGGGTGGCGCTGCGCCTCGTGGCGGCCGCCCCCGCCGCGACGCCGGTGGCCAAGAGCCCCACATCGGCCAGTGAGCCGCACCCCGCGGATCCGTCTAACGACGTCGAACCCCCCGCGAAAGACAGCGAAAATTCGATGTTGGCACGCAACGTGGTGGTGATCGGCGGGGCGGTGCTGACAGTGGGTGCCATCGTGGGCAGCTTGGTGTTCCGCGGAAAGGCACACAGCAAAGCCAATGACCTCGCTGACCTCAGGGGTGATCTGCCGCCGAATGCATGTCAGGCTGGCTCCAATGCAGCCTGCGCTGAACTGGACAGCGTGCAATCGGACCGTGAAGCCGCCGGGACCACGAGCAACGTGCTCTTGGGTTTGGGCGCGGGGCTGGGCGTAGCAAGTGTCCTGACGTTCCTTTTGTGGCCCAAGCCTGAGGCGCAGCGAAGCGCTCGGCGGCAGCCACCACGAGTGGATCTTAGTCTTGGCCCGCGCCGCGCGAGCTTGTTTTTCCAAGGGGAATTTTGAATGAAATCGTTGCGCGCTTCATCGAGCCTGGCGACGTGGGTGGTCGTCGCGGCGCTGGCGGTCGGCTGCACGGACACCGGCGGCGCATGTGAGGACACCCTGGATTGCGCGAGCGGCGGCGCGGCTGGCCATGCTGGCACCGGCGGCGCGGCGGGCAGCGCGGCAGCGGGCGGCGCGGCGGGCAACGGAGGCAGCGGCGGCAGCGGGGCGACCGCCGGCGCGGGCGGCGGCGCGGGCTCAGGCGGCGGCAGTGGCGCCGCGGGCGCGGCTGGCAGCGACGCCGGGACGTGTGACCCGAGCGCCTCGCCGGGGGACGACGACTGCGTGATCGCGGAAGCCTACGGCGTGTTTGTCGCGCCCACTGGCGACGACACGACGGGGACTGGCAGCATGGCCGCGCCCTTCGCCAGCCTGGCCAAGGGCGTCACGGCGGCTAAGGCCGCAGGGAAGCGAGTGTATGCCTGCGCGGACGGCGGAGAGTACGACGAGCACCTGAGCCTCGACTCCAGCAGCGCTGGCGTCGAGGCGTTTGGCGCGTTCAAGTGCAGCGACTGGAGCTTTGACAGCAGCCTGCAGGCCAAGGTCGCGCCCAGCGGCCCCGGCCCGGCGCTAGACGCCGAGTCCATCAACGTCGCCACACGGATCGAAGGCTTCGAGTTCAAAGCCCAGAGCGCCACCGCGCCTGGCCAGAGCAGCGTCGCGGCGTTCGTGAAGTCCTCCACCGCGTTGAGCCTGGTGCGCGTGAAGCTGGTGGCCGGAGACGGCACCCGAGGCGCTGATGGCGTCACGAGCGGGTACGCGCAGCCTGACAACTTGCAGGGCGGCGACGCGACCCTGAGCGCTGGGGGCACAGGCACGGCTTACGCGCTGTGCCCAGGCGGCGGCACGACGACGGGGGGCGTCGGTGGCGGTCTGCCAAACGCGGGTGGTGGGCTCGGCACCAGAGCGCCGGGGACAACTCCTCAAAACGCGGGCCAGTCGGGCGCCACGTGCGCAAGCGGGGGAGGTGGAGAAGCAGGAGAACCCGGCGCCCCAGGCACCGAGGGCCAAGGCGCCACCGTCCACGGCGCCCTAGATATTTCCGGGTGGCAACCAAAGAGCGGCAGCGCCGCTGCACCTGGCACCGTAGGTCAAGGGGGCGGCGGCGGCCGCGGCGGCTCAACGGGCGGCGGCGGCGGCGGCGGCGCTGGGGGCTGCGGCGGCGCAGCGGGCGGCGGCGGCGGCGGCGGCGGCGCCAGCATCGCGCTGTTGCTGTTCAACTCGCCCATCAGCTTGACCGACGCCGTGCTGCTGACCGGCGCTGGCGGTGACGGCGGCGCGGGCAGCGACGGGCAGGATGGGTTGTTCGGGGGTGGCAAGGGCAGCGGCACCGGCACTGGTTCTCAATCCACCTTCGGCTGCGACGGCGGACCTGGCGGCGATGGCGGCCCTGGCGGCGGGGGCGGCGGGGGCGCCGGCGGACTCTCCGTGGGGATCTTGCACCTCGGCCCAGCGCCCACCCACAGCGGCGGCAGCATCACCCCAGGCAGCGCCGGCGCGGCTGGCCGCGGCGGCAAAGCCGGGTCAACCGGCAGCGCAGCCACCAGCGGCGTGGCAGGCGTCGCGCAAGAGGCGCGGGAGGTGACTAACTAAGGCACCCGCTCCCACCCCCTAACCTGACCGACTGAGCAGCTCGTTGAGCTGATTAAGGCAACACTCCATGCAGCACTTCCTCGTCACATCCATCACCTTGATCTCCAGCGCAGCGCTGTGCGCAGCCTGCGGCGGTGACGACTTCGTCACTTCGGGCCATGCCGGCGCGGGCGGCGCAGCGGGCAGCGCGGCAGCGGGCGGCGCGGCGGGTAGCGGCGGCAGCGGCGGCAACGCGGCGACAGGGGGCTCCGGCAGCAGCGGCGCCGCAGGCAGCGCCGGCGACGCCGGGACGTGTGACCCGAGCGCCTTGCCGGGCGACGATAACTGCGTGATCGCGGAAGCCTACGGCGTGTTCGTCGCGCCGACCGGGGACGACACGACGGGGACTGGCAGCATGGCCGCGCCCTTCGCCAGCCTGGCCAAGGGCGTCACGGCGGCTAAGGCCGCAGGGAAGCGGGTGTATGCCTGCGCGGACGGCGGAGAGTACGCGGAGACGCTCAGCCTAGACAGCGACGCCGACGGGGTGGCGCTGTTCGGGGGGTTCGCGTGCAGTGACTGGCGCTGGCTTGACGCCAACCGCGCGACGGTGGCCTCTCCCGACGCCGTGGCGGTCACGCTCACTGGGCTGACCGTGGGGATACGGTTTGATCATTTTGCGATCAGCGCGAGCGACGCCAAGAGCGCCGGCGCGAGCAGCTACGGCGTGTGGGTGAAGGACAGCCAGAACGTGGTGTTCAACGCCAGCAGCATCAGCGCTGGCAAGGGCGCGGCTGGCGAACACGGCGCGCCGGGCAGCAAGGGCGAGAACGGCGCACCGCCGCAGAAGGGGCAGCGTGGCGCGGACGCGGTGTGCGGCGGGGCAGCCGTCACATCCCCAGGCTTGTGGCAGATGCCCAGCGCGTGCGGCTCACAGGGAGGCACGGGCGGCGCGGGCGATCGCAACAGCGGCAACCGGGGTGACCCAGGGACCCCGAGCACCAACGTCATGCCGCCAGGCGTCGATAACGGCGGCGCAGAGAGCATCGGGGCAGGCAACGCTGGAGCCGCCGGTTCCCCGGGAAAACCAGGACCAAATGGTGAGCCGGCGCAACCCGCGGGGCACTTCAGCGCCACCGGCTTCACGCCGGCAGGCGGCGGCGCGGGTGGCCCAGGCTTCCCTGGGCAAGGGGGCGGCGGCGGCAGCGCCAGCGCGGGTCTGACCACTTGCACCGGAGCAGCCGGCGGCGCTGGCGGCATGGGTGGCTGCGGCGGCACAGCCGGTGGAGCCGGCGGCGGCGGCGGCGCGAGCGTTGGCTTGCTCAGCTGGAACAGCTCCATCAGCCTGAGCGATGTCACGCTGACCGCTGCTGACGGCGGCCAGGGTGGAGATGGCGGAGCCGGCGGCGAGCGCGGCGCTGGCGGCTCCCGCGGGGAGGGCGGTTCGGCATCAGGCGGCTTGCTCTCTGCCGGCGACGGCGGCAAAGGCGGCGACGGTGGGCTTGGTGGCTCCGGCAGCGGCGGCACTGGCGGTCCGTCGTTGGCCCTGGCCTTCATGGGCAGCGCGCCGGTGGAGAGCGGGAACGTCAGCCTGAGCTACGCAGCACCTGGCGGCCCCGGCGGCGGCGCGCAAGCCTCGGGCGGCGTCAAAGCCCCCGACGGCAGCACGGGGGCGACGGCAGAGCGGGCCGACCTCAACTAGGCGCCGCGAGCGGGCCCGAGCGGGCCACAGCAAGATCCCCACGGAGCTAGGCATGGCCCAAGGCAGCGCCGGCGCGGCGGGCCTCGTCAGCGAGGCGGGCGCCGCCGGCGCAGCAACACCCAGCGGCGTCGCTGGCGTCGCCCACACCATTTGGGCCGTCTCCGGGCGGCTTTAGCCCCTGCTTAATGCGGCAAAGTGTCTCAGCCTCGGTCAATCGGTCGTATCTCCCTTGCAATGGAACCGACGCGGCGGTATGCCGACGCTCTGTGATGACTAAGCCACAAACTCAGCCGGACGAGAGTCTCGAAAACACCAGCCTCAACCAGGCCGACTCGGATGAGTCGGAGACCGACCGGAGCGCTGGTCCGAATGCTCAGCGTTCGCACCGCCGCCGCCGCATCGGACCGCGCCGCGAGGCCGCGAAGGCCGACACCCGCGCCGCCTTGATCGACTCTGCGATGGCCGCCTTCGCGGAGGAGGGTCTCGACAACCCAAGCCTCGACGCCATCTGCGAGCGCGCGGGCTACACGCGCGGCGCGTTCTACGTTCACTTTCAAGACCGCGAGGATCTAATCCGCGCGGTGAGCGAGCGCTACCTGAGCGCGCTGGTCAGCAGCGTGACGGAGTACGACGACTCGCCCGAGGCGATCTTGAACTTGATCTCGCGCCTGATGCTGACGACCGAGGCGCAGAGCCAGGTACCCGCGCACCAGTTCTTACACGCCTGCGGGCGCTCAGACACGCTGCGCGAGCTGTATCTCACCACGCTGGGAACCGTCTCAGACCACATCTGCGACGCGGCTCAGTTGTCACAGGCGCGCGCCGCGGTGCGCGGCGACGTAGAGGCTAAGCAGTTGACCTGGCTGCTGATCGCCCTAGCCACCGGCCTGCAAGCGTTGAAAGAGACCGGCGCGCCCGTTGACGCCAAGGGCGCCGGCCAGTTGCTGACTCAGCTGCTGCGTCGCTAAGCAGGCCGCACGCGGCTCACGGCGATTCAGCGTCGCAGCGATTCAGCGTCGCAGCGATTCA
>CAZKDY010000005.1:0-59951 GCA_964551615.1 uncultured Polyangiaceae bacterium | reverse complement strand
GCGTCGCAGCGATTCAGCGTCGCGGTGGTTCAGCGGCGTGGCGATTCAGCGTCGCAGCGATTCAGCGTCGCAGCGATTCAGCGTCGCGGTGGTTCAGCGGCGTGGCGATTCAGCGTCGCGGTGGTTCAGCGGCGCGGCGATTCAGCGGCGCAGTGATTCAGCGGCCGTCCAGCACCCACGCCGGGCGAGGTGCGCCCGTTTCGGTCCCGCGGGCTGAAGTTCGCCGGGCTTGGCGTTACTCACCAGCATGCTCGCGCTGCTCCAGCGATACCCGGCGTTTCGGCGACTCTGGCTCGCCGACGTGGTCTCGCTGCTCGGCGATTGGCTGACCTACGTCGCGGTCAGCGTGCTGGCGCTGGAGCGCGGCGAGGGCTTGGTCGCGGTGTCGCTGGTGCTGGTCGCCCACGCGTTGCCGAGCAGCCTGCTAGCCCCGTTCGCGGGCTGGGTGGTGGATCGCTTCGAGCGCCGCCGCGTGATGGTCGTCTCGAGCCTGTTGCGCAGCGCCTTGGCCTTGGGCATGGCGGCGGCGGCCGCCCGTGGCTCACTGTTCTGGGTGCAGGCGCTGCTGCTCATCCGCATCGGCCTGGCGGCTTTCAGCGACCCTGCGGTCATCGCTTCGTTGCCACAGGTGCTGCACGACCCGACCGATGAGCGCTCGGTGGACGGCCAGCGCGGGGCGCGCTTGCTGCAAGATCTGGGCACGGCCAATCGCCTGATCGGCGCGACCTGGAGCGCGTTGTTCGCGGTCGGGGTGGCGCTGGGAGGCTTCGCTGCCGCGTTCCTTGGCCCCACCTGGGCCATCTTGTTGGACGCGCTGACCTTCCTTCTTGCCGCGTGGCTCGCGGCGGGCCTACCTAAGCTCCCGCCCCAGCCAGCGCGCCCAGCCGTGGGCCCGAGCCCTGCCCCCGCGGCGTCGCTGTGGACCGACTTGCGCGAAGCCCTGGTCTACGCCAGGAGCGATAATCGTATCCTCGAGGCAGCGCTGTCTAAGACCCCCGCGGCCATCATAAACGGCGGCGGCTGGGTGCTGCTCAACCAGCGGGCTCAACAGCTGGGCGAGAGCAGCTGGCTCACGACCACCGCGCTGGCCCTCGGCAGCCTGCAGTGCGTGCGCGCGTTGGGCACCGGCGTCGGCCCGCTCTTGTGGCATCGCTTTTCCCCGGGGGATCGCACTAGCGCCTGGTGGAACGCCACCACCTGGTGCGCGCTGTTAGGGGTCGCGGCCCTCTCCATGGCGCCAAACACGCTGTTTCTAAGCCTAGCCGTCCTAGTTTGGGGGGTGGGGGTGGGAGCGAATTGGGTCGCCGCGACCACCCGTCTTCAGCGCCTGGCCCCAGATCACCTGCTGGGGCGGCTGGCCGCCTTGGATCTATTTGGACACACCTTGGGCCAGTGCGCGGGCGCGCTGGGCGGCGCGCTGGTGGCGACCCAGCTCGCTGATCCGCGCGCCGCGGCCTGGACCGGCGTGGCCCTAGGAGCCAGCGCGTGGTTGTTGCTCAAGCTCACCGGTGGCTACCAAAAGCGCCCGCTGACCCCGCTGGGCGAGAGGCCGATACTGTAGACGCCCTGCGGCGTGAGGGGTCGCGCCTGCTCCCCCGGCTCGCGGAAGCTGACCTCTGCGTCATGGCTCCAAAGGTACCAGTAGGCCGCCCCTCCAGCCATCGCGAAGTAGAACAAGCTGAAGCCGATGTTGCCACCAGCGCTGCCAAACAACGGGCAGTCGCGGATGCCGTCACAGTCGCGCCCGCTGATCGCTTGCTCCAAACCAAAGCCGAGGAACACGCTGCCCATCGCCGCCGTGGGGATCCCAACAAAGTAGAAGGTCAGGCTAGACCAGTACGGGCTACCTCTCTCCGCCCGGTAACTCGCGCTAGCGCTGGAGCCGGGGGAGAAGGGCACCGCGCCGGGCACCTGCACCGACGCGACCTCGGTCTTTGGGCCCCGCTCGCGCTGCAGATAGTACCCGCTGCTCTGCCCGACCCAGCGCTGGCACGGCAGCTCACACAAGAGCGCGCCACCCGCGTCGCGCAGCGTCCAGCGTTGGCTGTCTTCCGGCGGATCAAAGCTGATCTGCACACCGCCGGCGTGCTTGGCGATCTGCTCTTGCAGCGCCGTTGGGTCGGGCGCGGCGCTCGTGGCGCGGCGCAGCGGGCTCAGGAACAGCTGGATCGGCGCGCCACATTGCGGATCGGGCGCTTCGGCGCTGGCAGCGACGCACGCGCCTTGGACGCCGCTCTCACGCATCACCGACTCGCTTTGCCTTGTGGAAGCGCCAGCAGCGACGCCCAGCGCCGCCCCTCCACCCCCCGCGCTGAGGGCTCCGCCGGAGAGCATCTTGAACGCGCCGACGCTGATCGCGCTCACCACGTGGGTCGCGTCGCTGCAGTCTGGAGAGCTGGCGCTAGCGGTCTGTAGACCTTCGAGCTGCAGCTGACCGGCGACCGTCGTGCGCACTGCGAGGCGCCCACTGCGCGCAAGCTCACCTTCGAGGCTGAGCGCGCCGAGAGGGAGCTTGGCGTAGAGATCGTCGGCGTTGGTGATCTCCACCGTGTCCGTGGAGAGCGTCGTGCGCCGCCACGCGTAACGCCCCGGCAGGCGGCAGCCGTCGATGATGCGCATCTCGCAGCCCGAGAACTGCACGGCGACGGTCTGCGACGCCCACAGGCTCTCGAGGTGCGCTTTCTCTGACGCGGGCCACTCGGTGACCAGCGGGCTGCTAGCGCTCGCCGCGATTTTGCAGCGACCGAGCGGCGTGGGATCGGACGGCGCGAGCCCGCTGCCCGGCTGCGCCGCTGGCGGCTCAGAGCCGCCGAACATTCCGCCTGGCAATGCCGCGCAGCTAACCAGCCCGCCGCAGCAAACCAGCGCCGCGCCGCCAAGCAGTCGCCGCGAGGTGATCATACGCTACGCCGCCCCACTCGCTGATCGCCGCGCCGAGGCCACCCGCGCGAGCCCAGCCAACACCACCAACAGCAGCACCACGCCGGGCCAAGCCTCCTCGTGGGTGCCGAACAAAGCGAGCACGTCGCTCTTGCCGCTGACCACGATGGGGATGGCCATGGTGATGCCGATCAACGCCTCGCCGGTGATCAGGCCTGCGCCGAACAGCAAGCCATTGCGCGCCGCGGTCTCTGCGTGCTCTTCTGCCTGGGCCTTGTCGGCCGCGGCGCGCGCGCGACGCTGCTGGATTCTCTCCGAGAAGTGCGCCACCAGGCCGCCAGCTAAGATGGGCACCGAGAGCTCGAACGGCAGGTAAATCCCGACGGCAACGGCCAGCACCGGCGCCCGAAAGCTGCTGCCGCGCGCCTCCAGCACTTGGTCGGTTATGATCACCAGCACCGCCAAGCCGGCCCCGATGGCCACCATGTTCCAAGGCAAGCCGCCGTGGAACACGCCCTTGGCCACGCTGGCCATCAGGCTCGCCTGGGGAGCCCCCAACGGGCGGGGGTGGGCCTCGGTCGGCACGCCGATGCCGTACGCTTGGAGCAGCAGGTTGAGCACCGGAGCCACCACCAGGGCGGCCGCGACGACGCCCAAGATCTGCATATACTGTTGTTTCCGTGGGGTGGCACCCAGGACGTGCCCGGCCTTGAGATCTTGCATGTTGTCGCCGGCGATGGCCGCGGCGCAACACACCACGCTGCCGATCAAGATCGCGGCGGCTGGTCCTATCTTGCTGTCGCTGCCTAGCATGCCGAGCAGCAGCAGCGAGGACGTCAAGATGGTGGCGATGGTGACGCCTGAGATGGGGTTGTTGGAGGAGCCCACCAGGCCCGCCATGTAGCCCGCGACGGCGCTGAACAAGAAGGCGGCGATCAGCATGATCACGCTCATGATGGCGCTGACCCACACCACGTGGGTGATGTGATGAAAGATCAAGAACAGCGGGAAGACGCTGAGCACCGCCACGATGCCCACCCACTGCATCGGCATGTCTTGCTCGGTGCGCGGCACCGCGGCGCCGCCCCTTTTTGCCGCACGGTATGCGTCAACCCCGGAGCGCACGCCGGCCACCAGGCTGGAGCGCAGCTGAATGAGCGCCCACAGGCCGCCGACGACCATGGCGCCGACGCCGATGTAGCGCGTCTTCGCGCTCCACAGCTCACTCGCCAGCTCAGCCGCGGGTGCATCGGTCGCGCCCTGCATGCTAGACAGGATGGGGATCGCGATCCACCAGTTGAGCGCGCCGCCCACGAACACCAACACCGCGACGTTGAGGCCGACGATGTAGCCGACGGCGACCAGCGCCGGCGAGAGGTTTGAGCCGAAATAGGCCACGGTCTTCTTCGGGCCGACGTAGGTCGCCAGCTCAAGCACGCCGGTCCACAGCTTGAGCCCGGCTTCGCCGAGCTTGAACAAGGCGCCGATGGCGCCCGCGATGACCACGTAGCGCACGCCTGCGCCGCCTCGCTCGCCGACCTTGAGCACCTCCGCGGTGGCGACTCCCTCGGGAAACTTGAGCGGCTCGCCTTGGCTCGGATCGGGGGTGATCAGCGCGCGCCGCAGCGGGATGGTGAACAGCACCCCGAGCAGGCCTCCAAAGCTCGCGAGCAGGGTGGTCTCCCAGTAGTCAAAGTCCGCCCACACGCCGAGCAAGATCAGCGCGGGGATGGTGAAGATCACCCCAGCCGCGACGCTCTCACCAGCGCTGGCCGCGGTCTGCACGATGTTGTTCTCGAGGATGTTGCCGCCCATGCCCTTGAGCACGGCCATCGAGATCACTGCCGCGGGGATACTTGCAGAGACGGTCAGCCCAGCGAACAGCCCGAGGTACGCGTTAGCAGCGCTGAGCACCGCGCTCAGCACGACGCCCAGCACCACCGCCTTGACCGTGATCTCTGGCAGGTTGGTGTCTGCTGAGATATAGGGCTCCGCCTGGCGGTGGTGTCCCGAGGCGCTGGCTCCCCCACCCCCCGCGGGCTTTGATAGATTCGTGTTCGCGCGCTCTGAGTCAGCCATCTCGCTCCCCTCGAGCCTATCGACTCAGGCCAGTGGGCGAGGACGATCAGCTTGAAGGGCGCAGCCTAGCGGGGACAGGGCGGGTTGTGGGGCTGAATTACTCAGGCTGATTCGTGCTCAGGCTGACGCGCGCAGCGCCGGAGCGCGCTCGGAGGTGCGCGGCTGAGTGAGCAGCGCCTGGAAGCAAGGCGCCACCACCTCACGCAGCGCGCTGAGGCGGATGTCAGCGCGCTCACTGCTGCTGAGCCGCCCGTGATCGCGCAGCGCTTGAGCCGCTGCGGCTTCATCCGACAGCTGCTCGACTGACAGAGCCGCCGGCGACGCCTGAAGCTCGGCCTCAAACGCCGCGTGCAGCGCGACCGCGATGGGTTGACCGCCCAGGCTCAGCGCCCAGCTCACCACGCGCCAGGCTAGCTCGGCGTGCTGCGTCTCGTCCTCAGTGATGCCACGCAGCGCCAGCCGCACCGCGGGATCTTTAGCCGCCCCGAGCTGCTCATGAGCGAGCAGCGCTGCCACGGTCTCGCCCACACATCCCTCGCGGAAAGCGCTCACCGCGATCTGCTCCAAGCTGGTCGGGCTGAAGGCGCCGGTCAGGTCCAACGCAGCCGGGCCGAAGCGCTCCCCCGCGAAGCTGCTGGCCAGCCCAAAGCAGGTCTGCGCGTGGCGGATCTCGTCCAGCGACGCTTGCTGCGACGCCTGAATTAGCTGGGGTGGAGCACCCAGCGCCATCAGCTGTAGGCTGAGGCGCGCGAACGACGCCACCGAAGCGTGCTCTAGCTGTGCGTCTTGGAGCCACCCGCGGACTAAGAGCCGACGGGCCGCGTCGCTCAAATTTTGCCGCGTGACAATGGTGTTTGCGGCTTGAGCTGCGGGGACATCGCACCAGTCGCCACGCGCGATCACATTTGCCGTGCGGATTTCATTGCCGACCAAGAAGGGGCGCCCGACAGCGCAGCCGGTGTCAGTCTGGTAGCAGCACTGATCGCCCTTCTGCTCGACAGGTTCGGAGAAATACACCGGCCAGCCTTGCTCGGAGCAGGGCGCGACGTTTGAACCGTCGAGGTCTTGCGGTGGCGGACACTGACCCGGGGCGGGCTGCGGAGCGCTCGGATAGAGCGGGATTTCCCCTGGTCCAAAGCAGGTCTGCCACGTTGGCATGCCGCAGTCGCAGGTGAAGCTGCCGCCGCTGCCGCCGCTGCCGCCAGCTCCGCCGGTGCCGCCTTGAGCGCCCGTGCCGCCTTGAGCGCCCGTGCCGCCTTGGGCGCCCGCGCCGCCTTGGGCGCCCGTGCCGCCTTGAGCGCCCGCGCCGCCTTGAGCACCCGTGCCGCCTTGAGCGCCCGCGCCGCCTTGAGCACCCGCGCCGCCTTGGGCGCCGTTGCCTGCGCTGCCTCCGTTGCCCGCGCTGCCTCCGTTGCCCGCGCTGCCTCCGTCGCCTGTAGAGCCACCGCAGGCGGCAAGGGTGGTCGACGCAAAGAGCGCCAAGAGTCGAACTCGCAAGGTTTGTGTGCCGGTCATATCGCCTCCAAAATCCGCGCTAGCCAATCGCTCGAGGATGGTAGCGCTCAGCAGCTCGTCAGGGAATGAGCTGTCGGGTTGTTGCGTCCACCACCGCTGGCGCGAATGGGTTCTGGTTGTGCCACGTGTGCCAGCTGCCGACACATCGATCGTTGCTTGCCCCTCGGCGTTGTAGCGCTGAAATCGCAAACCGCCGTGGCATGCAAGGCGATTCTTGAAGTCAGGCTCAGCGCCGTGGGTGGTGAGCCCACTGCTAACGCCAGAATCGTGCCACCGATCGCGGCGCGGCTAGGTGCAGTGCACTTCGAGGCGCACGTTGAACTGATCTGCGTCGGTGTGATCCACCTGGATCGCGAGCTCTGGGCGTGAGCCGAAGCCACCGGCGATCGCCTCCACTTGCCCCACCTGCGAACCCCACACTCCAGGGTGGTTGTCGATCTCGATCACCACCCGCTGCGCGTCCAGTTGTTTGGCAGAGATCTTCCACGGTCCGGGGGCCACCTTGGCGTAGACATCAGGAAATCTGAGCAGCGCCGCCACTGGGTCCGCGAGGCTGGTGAGCACGATACGACCAAGCGTCGACCCAGCGAAGGTCTGAAAATCACGCTGGGCGAAGCGCCGAAACATCTCAAACGCGCCGACGTTGGGGTATTCGCGACGGCCGAGTCGGTAGGTGAGCTGAACCAAATCGCGCTGCGGGTAGTCAGTGAACGGCAGGTAACGACCCATGCGCGGCGGGGCGCTCAGCTCCTTCACCGCCAGCTCCCAGTCATCACCCAGCATGCGCGCCATGGGGCTGATGAACATGCCCTTCACCCGAAAGCTCGGAGGCGTGCGCCGCAAGGCCTCTGCCTCGTCCATGTCGAGGCGCAGCGGCGTGTCTGGGGTGATCTGATAGCTCGGCACCCGCCAAGTCTCCGCACGATCCACCCCAGGGCGCAAGGGTACGCTGTAGGTCCGCCTAGGCCCGGCGACGCGAAATACTAGAACGCGGCGGGGTGGCGCGCGCCGACTTGGCCGTAGCGTCGGCGCTCGCGCCGCCCACCCCGTAAAGATCTCTCAAAAATGCCTAGACGTACGCGGGCAGCGCGGGCGGCGGGCAGCGGACCACGAGTGATCAATCGCAGCCGCACGGAACTTCAATTTCTACGGCCACCCCGCTTTGCTTCACCCGCTGGCACGCGGCGCCGAGCAGCTGCACCTCGCGCTTGCCGTTCAGCTGCCAGTCGCTGCCGTAGGTGGCGACGTCGCCACCTACCTTGAGCGTCGCTGAGGCCACGCTCTCGACCTCTGCGTCCAGTAAGAACAAGCACGAGCGCAGGCTCGACACGTAGGCATCGAACGCGGCCCGCAGCTCAACCTCATCGCCTGCTTGGTAGACCGGCGCGTCGGGGCCTACGCCGCCAGGCGCGTGTCCGATGCCTGCGTTGGCCGCTTGGCTCAAGTGCTCAAGTTGAGCGGCGGGCCCGACGCCGACGACATACGTCGTGATCCCTAGGGAATAAATATCTGCCACCGCCTGCACCACCTGTGCCTGCACGGCGCGCTGCTCCGCCAGGCTGCCCTGGGTGTCGACCTTCTGCTGAGTGCAGCTGTCTGGCATGCCGTCGGTGGCCAAGATGATCGCGCGCGGCTCTCCCGGCGTGAAGCGCTGCAGCTCTAGCGCGGCCTGCTGCAGGGCCTCGGCCGTCGGCGTTTGGCCGTCGGTGATGGGCGCGGTCTGCGCGAAGGCCTGTGCCCATGAGCTCCACACGGTCTCACTAAGCGTGTCACAACTAGCGTCCGGCGCGCCGCGGTAGGTGTAGAAGCTCAAGCCGAACTCCACGTCATGCTCAAACGCCGGGATCACCCCGCTCGCGCCGCTGAGCGCCGCGGTCAGCGCCTGCCAACGCGTGCGGCCCGGGCTAAGCTCATAGGTCATGCTGCCCGAGCGATCGACCAGCAGCAGCACCCGCGGCCGCGCGGGGTGCAGGCTACCGCTGGCGCACACACGGGCACCATCACACTCAGCGGTCAGCGGCGGTGCTGGCGGCGGCATGAAGACCTCATGGTCAGGCGGATCGGCGTCGGGCGGATCGGGTGGAGGGGCGGCGTCACACGGGGCGCTGGCGTAGCCATCGCCACACCAGTATCCGCCGGGATCCACATCGACCTCACCCGCCGACGCACACCCCACACACACCACCGCCAAGGCCCACCCTACGGGGCGCGCCGCCAAGAGCTTGCTCCTCAACATTTCGACTCCTCTCGCGCGACAGCGCGCTCCCGGCGACTTGCACCGAGCGTGCCGCCGCAGCGCCGCGCTGTCGGTCGCCTCAAGAGCCCTCAATAATCCGCGAAATCGCGCGGAGCCGCGGGTATGACCCCGGGTGCGAGGCTCAGCGCTCAGGGCTGGCGGCGCTGGCCTGCCGGCGGCCAGCTCGCCAGTTCGGTCACCCGGTTCAGTCACCCAGTGCCGCTCCTCCACCCCCCCACGGAAATGACGCGGCTCAGCTGGCCTGTACGCAGCTCGCGCGTTAGACCCTGCCGATGCTCGACCTCATGACCCGCGCGGCCACGCCATCAGCGCGCCGCACGAGCTCTATGCTTGCGCTGCTAGCTGGCCTGTGTCTCGCGCCGTGGCTCGGCGCGTGTGGGAGCGATTCGCCGAGCTCGGGCGCAGCAGCCGGCGGCAGCTCAGGGGTTGGGGGTGGGAGCTACGGTGGCGGCGGCGGAGCAGACACGTCGCCACCGCGTGATCCGAGCGGATTCGTCCTCATCACTAAGCCGCGGCTAGGTGAGCTATCCACGAAGGTCGCCGCGGGCGCCCCAGAGTGGACCACGCTGAAGCGCGCCGTGGACGAACACGGCGAAGAGCTGGACATCTACACCGGCAGCCCGGAGAACGTCGCGCTGGTCTACCTGCTGAGCGGTGAGCCGCGCTACGCAGCGCTGGCGTATCGCTGGGCGGCGCAGAGCATGAGCGCGGACGACGTGGCGGCTGACTCTTACCTGCACTTTGGGGATCGCATGCGCGAGGTCGCGCTGGTGCTGAACTACTGCGCCGCCGCGCTGTCGGCGGCGGAGCGCGCGGAGCTGCAGGCTTACCTCGTGCGCTGGACAGATGAGCTGTGGTTTGACAACCAGGGCAGCGGCTGGGGCATCGACGACCCTGGCAATAACTACCATTTGGCGTTTCTGGAGGGCACAGCCTTCGCTGGCTACGCGCTGCGAGCCGCTGGCAATGCCGCAGGGCAACGCTACATCGATGTGCTACGAGACAAGCTAGAGCGCCCGGGGGGGGTGCTGGAGTACACCCAGACCCGCGCCCAAGGCGGAGACTGGCCCGAGGGCGTCAACTATGGCCAGCGCGCTAAGCAGCGGCTGTACGCGGCGCTCAGCGTCGTCGCCTCCATGGGCGACCCCAACTACTTCATCAGCACGCCGTTCTTCGCAGACAGCGTCGACTACGCCATCTACCAAGCGCAGCCCGGCTTTACCCACATTTACCCCGCGGGCGACCTGCCGCGCGACGCCAGCATGCCCATCAGCCCCCACGATCGCGAGTACCTGCAGATGGTCGGCTACTGGAGCGGGAGCAAGCGCGCCCGCGACCTCGCGCGGTGGTATCTTACGGAAGTAGTACCGGACTACACCGGGCCCGCGTTCAACGACCGCACCGCGTACTGGTACGACGTGATCTTTCGCACCGCCGGCGACGTGCTGCCGGCAGCTCAGCTCCCCCTGACGTACGTGGCCAACGGCACGGGGTTTGTCAGCGTGCGCAGCTCATGGCAGGACGACGCCACCAGCCTCGCCGTCAGCGGCTCACCCACCATCGATCAGAGCCACGCGCACTACGACGTCGGCTCTTTTACCCTGTGGAAGCATGACTGGCTGGCGGTGGACGCGACCAGCTACTCGAGCTCAGGGCTCAACTGGTCATCCGACGCTCACAACATGGTCCACATGGCGGGCTCCGAGCGCCGCGGCGGCAGCATCCCCGGCTTGCAGCGCACGTTCGACGCCCCTGACCTGACCTACCTCGCGGTCGACGCCACGAACCTGTTCCGCGCGCGACCGCAAGCCGACGTGGTGACGCTGGCGGATGAGTACACCCGAGAGCTGGTGTTCATCAAGCCGAACACGCTGGTCGCCTTCGACCGGGTGGCGCCCAAAGACGCGCAGCGCGCCTACGACTTTCGCGTCCACTTCGCCGCCCAACCCACGGCACGTGAGCTGCCCGCAGGGCCGCGATACACAGCAAAAAACGCGGGTGGAGGGATAACCCTGGCGCTGCTCCTAGGCGGAGCGACCGAGGTGGTTCAAGACACCGATCTCGAAGAAGAGAGCAGCCAGGCTTGGCGCGTCCAGGTCGCGCCCAAGGTGGGGACCGAAGCCAATGGTCGTTTCCTTGGGGTGTTAGAGGTCGCGAGCGGTGAGCCGCCTGCTCTAGACGCCGCGCTCGCGGAGACGAGCAGCACCGACGTCAGCGCGCTGCGCTGGGGCGAGTACAGCGTCGCGTTCTCAGCGCGCTCTCGTGGCGCGCCCGCAGCCCTGCCGTTCAGCTATCAAGTGCCGGGCCAAGCCCTCACCCACGTGATCTGCAATGTCACTTCCCCAGTGCGAGTGCGCGTGAGCCACGCAGGGGGCTCCACTCAAGTCGAGATCACAGCAGACGCCAGCCACGGGACGGCGCCAAACGCCGCAGGGATCGTAGTGTTTCGCGAATAGAGACGACGCAGCCAGCGGGTCGCGCGGCAGCGCGCGAAGAAATCGCCTCCGCGAGTTGCCCCCCGCGCCAAAGCGCAAGATGCTCCCTGTCATCTTGCCTACTCGCGCGCGCCGACTTGGACTCTACCTTCTGCTCACCTTCACTGGCGCGGGCCTGTCCGCGTGCGGAAGCGACGCGCCGGGCTCAGCTGGCGGGGTGGAGTCGGTCGCTCGCAGCGAGCAAGCCTTCGCTGCCTGCGTCAGCAGCGTCGAAGGCGTGGGCGACCCTGGCGTCGGCTGGATCGGGCTGCAATCCGACGGCACGCTGTGGCGAGGCGTGCCCGCGCAGAAGTACCCAGGCCTCGATCAGATCGCGACCCTGGGCGATGTGGACGGTGAGGCGCTCACCTGGTGTGTCACGCGCACCGACCACACCGCGTGGTGCTGGGGCGCCAACGACTCCGGACAGGTCGGCAACGGCGACCTGTTCGAGCAGGCGAACCCGGTGCAGGTCACCGCCCTCGGTGATCAGGTCAAGCAAGTGGTGACCAGCAACGATTTCGCGTGCGCGCTGAAGCTCGACAACAGCGTGTGGTGCTGGGGTGACAACCAAGCCGCTCAGCTGGGCACGGGCGGCACCACGAGCTCGCTCACCCCGGTGCAGGTCGCTGGCCTGGGCAACACGGTCGAAAAAATTTCCGCAGGGTTCTTACACACGTGCGCTAAAAAGACGGACGACACGCTGTGGTGCTGGGGCAACAACACCTTCGGTGAGATCGGCAAGGGCAACTTCAACTCCCCACAGCTGACGCCCATCCAAGTGATGAGCGACGTAGACAAGCTCTCCGCTGGGGGCTTCTTCACCTGCGCCATCGACAACAGCCAGAGGCTGTTCTGCTGGGGCGACAACGCCGATGGTCACGTCGGCGTCGGAGATCAAGCCAATCACCCGAGCCCCCAAGAGCTGGTCAGCCTGGGCAGCGTGGCCGAGGTCGACGCCTCTGTGCGCGCCGCCTGCGCCATCAAGACCGACAGCAGCGTGTGGTGTTGGGGCTGGCAAGATCACGGGCGGCTGGGCGACGGGGTGGACGCCGACGCGCCGGTCACCTTGCCCAAGCGGGTGAGCGGTAGCCTCGGCACCACGGGGGGCGCCAAGTCGATCCACACCACCGATGGCGGCGCGTGCGTGGTGACGACGGGCAACGAGCTGATGTGCTGGGGCGGCGGCGGCTTCTTGGACGGCCAGGGTCAGAGCAACGTGCCCGTCGTCGTCGACTTCTGCTCGCTGCCGCGCCTCAACTCAATCAGCCCGGTGACTGGCTCGACCCTCGGCGGCACCCAAGTGGACTTCATTGGAGATGGCCTCAGCGCCAGCACCCGGGTGTTCTTTGACGACACAGAGGCGACAGCGGTGGCCTACATCGGCCCCACTCGAGTGCGGGCCACGGCACCGCCGTTCTACCAGGCCGTCGTCGACGTCCGCATCGAAAATCCCGGCGGAAAGCGTGGGGTGTTGCCCGACGCGTTCAGCTACCTGCCGCCGCCGGCGGTCTACTCTGCGGCGCCCACGTCAGGCCCGCTCGCGGGCGGCACCAGCATCACGCTGCTGGGCAGCGCCTTGCAGAGCGGCGTGACGGTCAGCGTCGGCGGCACGCCGGCCAGCGGGGTCACCTTCGTCTCTGCATCAGAAATCCGTGCGGTCACGCCGGCTCACGCCGCAGGCCTGGTGAGCGTCGTGGTGACCAACCCCGACGGGCAGACCGGTCAGCTCGCCGATGGGTTCCGGTACCAGGCCGCGCCAGCCACCACGAGCATCGCGCCCACGTCGGGGGTGGCGGGCGTGCAGGTGATCTTGACGGGCACGGGCTACGAGTGGAACAGCGTGGTGCGCGTCGACAGCGCGCCGGTCGCCGCCACCTACGTCGGTCCGACCACCCTCGGCATCAACATGCCCGCCCACGCCCCAGGCGCTGTGCCCATCGAAGTCGAGAACGCCGACGGCCAGAGATCGACCTTAGCCAACGCGTTCACCTACACCACCGGGAGCGGCGGCAGCGGCGGCGCCGGCGGCAGCGCGGGCGTGGGCGGCGGCAGCGCAGGCGTGGGCGGCAGCGCGGGCGTGGGCGGCGGCGGCGCCGGCGGCAGCGCGGGCGTGGGCGGCATCGGCGCAGGCGGCGGCGGAGCCTCCGGTGCGGCGGGGACGGCTGGTTCCGCAGGGACGGCTGGTTCCGCATGGACTGGCGGTCCCCCAGAGGGACCAGATCGAGGCGGCGTGAAGTGCTACTGCGCGACGCCCGGCTCACGCGGCCCAGGCGGCGGCGCGAGCTACCTGTCGCCGCTGTTAGCTGGCCTCGCGCTGCGTCGTCGTCGCAGCGCGCAAAAATGACGGTCTAGCTCCGCGGTTCGCGCTGGGGCTAACTGCGGATCGGCTGCCGCCTCCTGGGGCGCGCATTGGCTGGCCGCTACTTCGTGCCGTACATGCGGTCACCGGCGTCGCCCAAGCCAGGCAGAATATAGCCGTGCTCGTCTAGGCGGTCGTCGATGGCGGGCGTGTAGATCGGCACGTCGGGGTGGTGCTCCTGAAACGTCGCGATGCCCTCCGGCGCGGCCAACAAGCACGCGAACTTCACCGATCGAGGCTTGGTCTCTTTTATGCGATAGACGGCAGCCACGGCCGAGTTGCCGGTGGCGAGCATGGGATCGACGATCACCACGTCGCGGTCTTGCATTTCCGCGGGGACTTTGAAGTAGTACTCGACCGGGACCAGGGTCTTGGGGTCACGGTACAGGCCAATGTGGCCCACCCGCGCTGAAGGCACTGTCTCGAGCATGCCATCGAGCATGCCGGTGCCGGCGCGCAGCACCGACACGAACACCAGCTTTTTACCGTCGAGCACTGGCGCCCGCATCTTCATCAGCGGCGTCTCGATCTCCTCCTGGGTGGTGGCCATGTCGCGGGTGACTTCGTAGGCCATCAGCATGCTCAGCTCCCGTAGCAGCTGCCTGAAGGACCGGGTGCTGGTCTCCTTCTTGCGCATGATGGTCAGCTTGTGAAGGATCAGGGGGTGGGTCAGCACGTGTACGTTTTGCATAGAGTTCTCAGTTCTCAAGTTCGCGGCGCTAGCCCGACACAGGCTGTCAAAACACGGTCCCGTCGCTGGCGAGGCTGAGCGGCGGTAAGCCGCCACGCAGCTTTGCCGCGAGGCGACGCCCAGCAGCCCAAGTGCCGCCCTCCAACACCCGAGGCAGCGGGAGGTCTTCAGCGCTCACGCCAAGCTCAGCGCGCACCAGCGGCGCCAGGCGATCGATCAGCGCGATGGTCGCCGCTCGCCACTCGATGATCAGCTCGCCACCAGGCTGCTGCGGGCGCTCGCTTTGTGTGGGGTCGCGCAGGCTGAGCACCCCGGTGTCCAAGAACAGCCCGCCGTTGCGGTACTCGGGCAGCCCAGTGAGCGTATCCAGTTCAATCACCCGCACGCCCGCGCGTTCGAGCGGCACGACCAGCGAATAGCTGAGCCACTGGCTGAGCTTGTGAAACGGGATCAGCCCCGGCGCGGGCGAGCAACCCGCGAGCGCGCTGTGGCGCCAGACGTCGCCCAAGTTCACGCCGCCGAGCTCCTCGCGCCCCGGCCAAATGCTGGAGAGCCCCGACAGCAGCGCCTCCAAGATCTGCTCGGCCCGCAGCACGCCTTGGGTCGCCCGCGCCGACAGCACGTCAAACAAGCTGCCTGCTCTGCCTCCGGGAAACAGCTCAGGGTGAGCCTCGAGCGCCGCGCCGAGCTCGTGGAGCAGCCCGAGCCGCCCCTCCACCCCAACTAGCGGGTTCGCTCGGGAGACCTGAAAACCCGCCTCGAGCGCCTCGCGGGTCAGCGCCCTGAGCGCGCTAGCGTCCGCTCGCAGGGGGGTCTTGGGGTGGCTCGAGAACGCGCCCGACGCGAACCAGTGTAGGCTCGCCACGGCTAAGCCCTCAGAGCGCGCGTAGCTATCGCTGGTGTGAGGCTCGACGTAGCTCCAGTCCGGCCCTGCCCCAGCGTCTAGCAGCACGCTGGTCAGCGTCAGATCAAACTCGCCGCGTGCACGTTCCGCACGGATTTCTTCAGGGCGCCCCTCGTCGCTAGACAGCGCCTCAAACAGCCGCGCAAAGCGCGCCATCCCCGAGATGTCCGGACCCGATTGAGACGTGTCCGGCTTGGCGGAATCGCCCCGCGAGCCCGCCGCGCGGCTGCTGGCAGGCCCCGCCAGGAAGTGGTTGGCCCGAGCGTGGTACGGGATGTCCAGCGTTGGATAGCTCTCGCGCGTGACCTGCGCGACCCACGCTGCCGCCCTCGCCAGCTCTTCTGGGTGATAGACCAGGTGCGCGGAGTCTCCCCGCGCGAGGCGCTCGAACAGCTGCTCAGAGCGCGCGCGGATGCTGCGCGGGTCGTTCAGGTAGCGGACCGCCTCGCGGTGCGCCGCCGCGGTGTGCGCGGGCGCCGCATGGTCGGGCGCGGCCGCCTCGGGCGCTGCAGCGTTGGCTGCTGCGTCACTCGTCAAGGCCGCGTCCCTTCGCCTTGCCTAGCTCTGCTGCGTTGGGCACCGCGCTGTCGGTGAAATAGCCAGCGGCCATCTTGGCGTCCATCTCGACCTGTGCATCCGCAGGGATTAGCGCGTCCGGGATCTTGACGCGCTCGATGATCTTAATCCCGGTGTCGGCGATGGCGTCATGCTTCATGTTGCTCATGGAGATAAAGCGCTGGATCTCGGTGATGCCCATCCAGTGCAACACGTCGGGCATCAGCTCTTGAAAGCGCATGTCTTGCACGCCAGCCACGCACTCGGTGCGCTCGAAATAGCGCGCGGCGCTGTCTCCACCCGCCTGGCGCTTGCGCGCGTTGTAGACCAAGAACTTGGTGACCTCGCCCAGCGCGCGCCCTTCTTTACGGAAATAAACAACGAGCCCCGTGCCGCCGGCCTGAGCCATCTTGATGGCCTCTTCGACGCCGTGGGCCAGGTACGGGCGGCAGGTGCAGATGTCGGAGCCGAACACGTCTGAGCCGTTGCACTCATCGTGGACGCGGCAAGCGAGCGGGTAGCGGGTGTCGCCCAGCTTGGTCATGTCCCCGAAGATGTAGGCGGTCATGCCGCCGATGGGCGGGACGAACACCTCGAGGTCGCCGCGGGTGACCAGCTCTGGGAACATGCCGCCGGTCTGCTCGAACAACGTACGCCGCAGGTGGCCCTCGGTGATGTGAAAGCGCTCAGCGATCCCAGGCAAGTACCACACGGGCTCAAACGCTGCCTTGGTCACCGCGCACTCTCCGCCCGCCTTGAGCAGCTTGCCGTCCGGCGTGAGCCGCCCCGCGTCGACCGCCTCACGGATCTCGGGCATGTGCAGATGGGCCTGGGTCACCGCGATGGTCGGCCGCACGTCGAAGCCTTGGGCGCGCTCCTCAGCGAACGCCACCGCGGGCACAGCTCCCCACGGATCAAGGCTCACGATCTTCTTCGGATCGCCCCACTGCGGGTGCGGGCCGATCACGTCGGTGGGCGACGTGTTGGTCAAATCTGGCTGATGCTGTGGATCTAGCGCGCCGGCGGCGACCGCTACCGCACGGTAAATAGCGTAGGCCCCTGAGTGGGTGCCGATCACGTTACGCTTCGCAGGATCTGCCAGGCTGGCCACCACCGGCCCGCGCTCTTTGGGCGTCTTCGCCCCCCACTGGATGGCGAGGGGCGGGGGCCCGTGGCTGTTCGGGTGAGAGGTCAGCTGAATCGGCCGCATCGGGTTCTTGGTCATAAACTTTCTCTGAGGAAATAGCCCCACGCGCCGCGCGCTAGCTCATCCAGTTGTGATCAGGCTGCAAGGCCCATTTGGTGGTGATCTTCTTGAGCTGCGACCACAGCTCAACACCGCCTGAGCCGGTGATGTCACCCTGACCAAAGCGCGACGCCTTGCTGCCGCCGAAGCTGAACGGCTCCCGCGGCACCGGAACACCGATGTTCACGCCGATCATCCCGGTGGACGCGCGCTCGGCGACGTAGCGGGCGACCGCGCCGCGGGTCGTGAACACGCTGGTCGCGTTGCCGTACTCAGACTGGTTCTCGAGCGCCAGCGCCTCGTCCAGGGTCTTGACCCGCACGACGCTGAGCACCGGACCGAACAGCTCGCGCACCGCGCAGTCTTGCCCCGGCTGCGCCTGGTCGATCACGGTTGGCCCGAGCCAATATCCGTCGGGATACTCGACCGGCGCCTCCACGCCTCGACCGTCCAGGCGGAGCACCGCGCCCTCGCTGGCGGCTTGGGCGATCGCCGCGCTGACGCGCTCCAGCGCGGCGCGGTCGATCAACGCGCCCATGTCACGCCCCAGCTGCATGCGCGACGCGCGCTCGACGATGGCGTCGATCAGGTGGTCGACGTCGCCTACGGCCACCAGCAGCGACGCGGCCATGCAGCGCTGCCCAGCGCAGCCGGTGAATGACCCCACCACGCCGTCGACGGTGACCGCTGGCTCGGCGTCAGGCACCACGATCAGGTGATTCTTCGCGCCGCCCAGCGCCAGGGCGCGCTTGCCGTGGGCCGCGGCGCGCGCGTAGATTTGCCGGGCGACAGCCGTCGAGCCGACGAAGCCGTAAGCCTGCACGTCGGGGTGATCGAGCAGCGCGTTCACCGCACCCGGGCCACCGTGGACCACGCTATAAACTCCTTGCGGAAATCCAGCTTCAAGCATCAGCTCCGCCATGCGCACGGCGGTCAGCGGCACCTTCTCGCTGGGCTTGTGGATGAAGGCGTTACCCAGGGTCACCGCGATGGGGTACAGCCACATCGGCACCATGGCGGGGAAGTTGAACGGCGTGATGCCCGCCACCACCCCCAGCGGCTCGCGCACCTGCTCGCAGGTGACGCCGCGGCTGACCTCTAGCGCGCCGCCTAGCTGGTTCTGCAAGCTCAGCGCGTACTCGATTACCTCGACGCCCTTGAGCACACCAGCGCGCGCCTCGCCGACCGTCTTGCCCGCCTCGAGCGCCGCGCGGTTGGCCAAGTCATCGAGTTGCTCGATCACTAGCTCACGGAAACGAAACAAGCGAGCGCTGCGCTCCTTGAGCGGCACGCGGGCCCAGTCAGCTGCGGCGGCTCTCGCGCCCGCCACGACGGCCGCTACTTCGGCTGCGCCCGAGAGCGGCACGCGGCCGACTGGGGTCCCCGTGTAGGGGCTCACCACAGCTCGCCACTCCGTCTCCGGAGCTACCCAACGACCCGCGACCAGGTTCCGACACTCGATGGGAGCTGCCGGGACTTGGACGCCCCAGTGTATTGATTCGGCCATGCTTCTAGGCTCAGACCTTACTCTAAGCTGACTGGACCCGGGCGGCGCTCCGCGAGGTACACGATGTCCTCACCGCGCTCGGCGCTTGGCGTGGGCAGAAGCAGGTACGCCTCGCGCTCAACGACTACGCGAAGGCCTGGCCCACTACCCAATATTTCGCCTGCTCCAAGGCGCTCAAAGCTGGCAAAATCCCGCGCCAGGACAAAGTCGTGGGTGGGCTTAACCACCCGCGCGAACAAACGGTACACCAGATCGCTGGGCACGGCCGCCACGCCGTCGACGGCGCCGATGGCGACCAAGAAGCTCTCCAAGACCTGATGCGCGGCTTGCATCGTGCTTGGCGCGGTGTGCTGCCCGCACTCCACGCTCAACGCCGGTTTGCCTTGGGCGACCAGGGACCCGATGCTGACCTGGTCCATCAGCATGCCGGGGCCGTCCCAGCCATGGGTGACACGAAAGCCGGTGGCGCAGCCGAGCGCGATGGAGCCTGGTGTGCCATCACAGATCGCGAACGGCGGCGTCGGTTGGCTCGCCGAGTGGATGTCTAACATCGCGTCGGCGCCGCTGATCAGCGGGCGCAGCTCCAGCGCGCGGTGGTGCTCGTAGGTCCACGCCTCGCGCGCCAGGCTCTCAACGTATCCATATGCAAATAGTCGATTGATGTCCGTGCCGCCCTGGGTGTAGCGGCGGCGCTGCTCGGTCGCGCGGGGGTTACCGTGGACAAACACCACGCTGCCAGTACGCTGCCGCTCAATCAACGAGGTAGGGTCCCGCCGCACGCTCTCGATGGCCGCGACGCCACAGCGCTCGTTGCCGTGGAGCGCAGCGAGCACGACCGTCACCGGCGGCTCGAGCTCACCGCTAGCAGACAGGATCCAGGCGTCGGCGATGGTGGGGTGGGGCTTAAACAAGGCTGCCTCAACGTTGTTTTCGCCGCACGCCTGGGCAGGCGCGCCAGCGGGGGAGCCCGGCTTCTAGCACGCGTCGTGGCTCAGGGCCTGGTCTCTGAGTCGAGCACGCCACGCACGCGCTCGGCGTAGGCTTCGGCTTCGGCTGGCGTGCGCCCGACGCAGGTCATGCCCAGCTTGCCGAACTGCGACAACGCGCCCAGCAGGTGAAAGATCGCCCCGGTGCACTGACCCGGCTCAAAGTGCAGCTGGTGCTTTGACGCGATGTCGAGCAAGTCTGGCGGCAGCAAGCCACGGTAGTTTGGCGAGGTGAGGTTATCGGTAGAGACGTAATAGCGCGGCTCACCGCTGGGCGTCAGATACAGACCGCTCTTGGCGTCGTAGTCGCCGTGGGTCGCGAGCTTGAGCAACATGAACGGGTGCGTGGTGCCGGTCATGCGCAGGTTGACCTCGATCGCGTAGTGCTTCCAGCGCCCAGGCTCGGTCTCTACCGTCACGAAGTCGACCGCGACGCGCCCCAAGACGCCGCGCTCACGCAGCGCGGCGCCCACCTTGAGGGCGTCTCTTTGGATCGCCAGCCGATACTGCTCGCTCGCCGGAAAGACGCAGCCAAGGTACGTCTGCCCATCGACCGCCAGCTGTTGGTCATGGCTGCTCATCACCTCGAGCTCGCCCCGAGGATCAATCCGCAGCTGCACGCTCGGGCTCTTCTTGCGCCGCCCCTCGACGTAGGCCTCGACCACGCCGCCGATGCGTTCTAATTCCGAAAGGAAACGTGGCCAGGTCTCCTTGGCGGAGACGAACGTCAGGCGCTCGAGGGCCTCGCTGACGGCCTGCGCGCGCACCTTCGAGCTGACGCCTCCGCTGCGCTTCGGCTTGACGTGAGCGAGCTCTTGCAGGCTGAGCATGGCGTTGCCCTCCCCGCTGAAGCCGTCGTTCAGCTTGACCATGACGCGCCGAATAGATGGTTGCTGCTCCCAAACGCTGGCCACCGCCTCGGCGACCTCAGCCTGAGAGTGGAGGTCCTCGCGGCCTGGCGCGAACGAGATGCCCGCCTCACGAAACATCGTGCGCGAACCGCTCTTGGTCCCCAGCCACAAGAGCTTTGGATCCACCCCGTACAGCGGGATCCCCAGCTGGACCGCCAGCGCCCGCTCGGCGGCTGAGATGGCGAACGCCGTGAGGTGCGCGCGATCAGCATGTATTACCTGGCGGATCCGCTCCATCATGCGCGGCCGATCCAGGATCTTTTGGGTCAGCGGCCCGGGGGTGGAGTCGTACGTCGAGAGCAGCGTGAGGCGCGCGCGGGCGTGCGCCGACGGCACGCCACCCACCAGCGCCATGTGGTAGTCGATCACCGCGGGGTGGATGGGCATCGAGCTGACGAACACCATGTGCGCCTCGGGGTGCCGGAGCAGCCCCAGGGTAAACAGCATGCGCTCCTCGTAGTGGACCACGCCTTTCACCGCATCCAGCTGGAACCCATCAAGGCTCAGCGACGGCACCACCACGATGTCGCGTGGCCCGCTGCCCCAGTCATGGACCGTCTGCCAGCGCTCACGCAGGGCGGTCTGCAGCCCAGCAAACTTCCGCTCTTCCTCGCTGTCCGGCGAGGTCACCGGGGCCCCGGTCCCCCGAGGCTGCGGGGCGCGGGCTGCCGAATTACCGCGCGGCTTTTTTGACCTGACGGGCTTGGCGCCGGGCCGGGTCGGGATTTTGTCTGCCGTCGCGCGCCCGGATCTCAGTCGTGGCCCCATGTGGCCGTAAGGCTATCAAAAGCCAGGGCTGGCGGTGGCTAGATCCACACGGCGGGGCGCATCTAGGTCACACATGTAGGCAAGCCGTCGCCAGTTGGCCTATTGAGCCGCGGCGCAGCAGCGAAAACCCAGGTGAAAATTGCGGTGGCTGTCGGGGGCGTCGACGCGGCTGACGTGCCACGCCGGCGCGCGATAGCGGCAGTCATCGGGGTGGGCTTCGTAGCCGCCAAAGATGAACCAGCTGCCCTTCATCTCGGTCTCGCCCAGGCCTCCGCGGCTGGCTAGCTGCTCGGGCGCCAGCGGCATGTTCATGTGCTCCGCTGCGTTTCCGTGCTGATCATACACCCCGAACGAGCTGACGCACTCGGGGAACGAGCCGGCCGGGTAGGTGTTGCTGCCGCACTCACTCCAGCTGCCAGAGCCGCATTTCTTATTCTTGAAGCTGCCCGTCCCGCACTTTGAGTGGTCTTTTTCGCCGCCATAGGCCCACACCTTGGGGCCAAACTTGTTGGAGAACCACTGCATCAGCGGGCGCCGATCGCCGAACGCGTACTCCACCTCCAGCGGTCTCAGGCTCCCGGCGCAGGCGCCCTCCCACTCATGCGCGTCGCAGAGTCGCTTCCCCACGGCTTTGCAAATCTTGTCTGCCTCGCTGGCGCGGGCGTAGACCACCGGGTACTCGCAGGGGATGTTGGGGAACTCGAACTGATCGATGCAAACCTCAGCGGTCTCCGCGCTGGTCGGCACAGGCGGCAGCGAGCTGACGCCGCCCTCCGGCAGCGCGCCGCCGTCGGCCAGGGTCCGCGCGCTGAGCGGCTCGCGCGCGTACACCGGCACCATATTGGGCGCCGGGCAGCGCGGGTCGCCCAGGCTGATGTGCTCAGCCTGACGCCGCCGCTCAAGGCACTCAGAGCGCTTGAGCGGGTGGTGGGTCGGCTTCGGGTTGCCCTGGCCGATCAGCGTTGATTCCGTGAAGATCTGGCGCACGGCGCTCAGCTGAGCCGGGCTGTACGTACCAGCCATGTGCTTGAACAACTGCTCGCGCTGGGCCTGCAGCGTCTCTGGCAGGTCGTCGTCCAGCGGCGGCTGTTTGGCTGAAGCGGACGGCGCCGCCAGGCCGGGTGCAGCCGAAGCGCCAGGCCGAACGCCAGCTGAACTGCCGGGGCTCGGTCCTGCTGCGTCGGCCGGGCCGGCGTCAGCGGCGACGGCTGCCGGTCGCTGCCAGCTACGCTGGGCTTGGCTCAGCGCATACACGCCGTACAAGCCGAGCAGCGCCAGCAGTCCACCCCCAAACCCGGCGATCTTTCTTGCGCGCTGACTAGCCAAAACCCGGAGCGCGTAGCACGCGGCCAGGCCGGACCCAAGCCGACCCGCGCCATCGCCCGCGTATCGCGCGGCGGGCGCTGGCTAGTCGGCGCAGCGCTGGGGGCTGCTATAGTCGCCGCGTGTCGGCCCAGCCAAGCGTCGCGGTCGCCGAGCCGGCAAGCTCAACGCGGGCAGGGGCGGCCGCCCACGCGCTAGAGGTCCGCGGGGTACACGTAGAGCGCGACGGCCGCGCGGTGCTCCGCGGAGCCGACCTCGAGGTGCGACGCGGAGAGTTGGTGCTGCTGCTGGGCGCCTCGGGCTCTGGCAAGTCGACGTTGCTCAGGCTGCTAAACCGCCTCGAAGAGCCGAGCGCCGGGCAGATTTACTTCCGTGGGGCGCCGCTCACCAGCTATGAGCCACGGGCGCTGCGCCGCAGCGTCGCGCTCTTGATGCAGACCCCCGTCATGTTCCCAGGCAGCGTGCGCGAGAACCTTTGCATGGTGCCCCACGGATATACGCCTGCCAGCGAGCAGCGCATACGGCAAGAGCTGAACGCCTTGGGCCTCGACGAGTCGCTGCTAGAGCGCGAAGCGACGCAGCTGTCTGGTGGAGAGAAGCAGCGCGTGAGCCTGGCGCGCAGCCTGCTGACCGAGCCTGAGATTTTGTTGCTCGACGAGCCGACCAGCGCCCTCGACCCACACCACGAGGCCAAGGTCGCGCAGCTGATCAATGAGCTGCGCAGCCGGCGTCAGCTGACCTGTGTCGTGGTGACCCACTCCCAGCGCCTGAGCCAGCTGCTCGATGGCCGCTTGGTGCTGCTGCGCGACGGCGCCTTAGACGCGTCACCCAGCGCCGAGCAGCTGCAGGATTTCTTCAGCGGGGATCAGCCGTGAAGCCGGTCCTCGACATCCACTGGCTGCGGCTGTGCAGCCTGCTGATCTTAGTCGGGCTGCTCCTGCTTATCTCCGCACGCATGCGGCTAGAGCTCGGCAAGAAGCTCAGCGTCGCCACGCTGCGCGGCACCATCCAGCTGATCGCGGTGGGCTACGCGCTGACCGCGGTGTTCAGCATCCAGCGCCCGGCGCTGATCTTTGGCACGTTGTGCGTGATGCTGGCGGTAGCAGCGCGCACGGCGGTGTCGCGTATCTCGAGGCATTTTTCGGGGGTGGGCTGGCTGGCAGCGCTCGGCTTGACCGCTGGTACCGCGCTCAGCCTCGGCTTCAGCACGGCCGTGGTGGTGGATGTCGAGCCGTGGTACTCGGCCCAGTACCTGATCCCCATCGGGGGCATGCTGCTCGGCAACTCGATGAACGGCGTCTCGCTGGCGGCGGAGCGCTTCATGGACGAGCTAGATACTCGCCGCGCGGAAGTGGAGACGCTGCTCAGCCTGGGCTACAGCGGCCCCGAGGCGGTGCACCCGCTGCTCAAGCGCAGCCTGCGCGCCGCCATGATCCCCACCTTGAACAGCCTCACGGTGGCCGGCGTCGTCCAGCTGCCGGGCATGATGACCGGGCAGATCTTGGGCGGCGTGTCGCCGATCATCGCCGTCAAGTACCAGCTGATGATCTTCGTGGCGCTGACCACCAGCGTGACCGTCGCGACCTTGGTGTTCTTGCTGGCGCTGCGCAGCCGACAGCTGACGCCGGCGCATCAGCTCAAAGCGTCTCCGCCCCAGCGACCCGGCGCTGGGAGCCGCGCTGGTGGCGGTGGCGGCGGCGGTGGCGGCGGCGGTGGTGGCGGCGGTGGTGGCGCAGCTAGGGCGCTTGCTGAACCCGCGCGGCAACGCCAGGCACGTCCTCCACCAGGATGAACGACACGCTCCCGCCTGCATCGACCCGACTGAGCAGCGGCGCCACGGCGGTCATGAGCTGGCGCAGCCTCCAGCTGGGGTCCACTCCGACCACGACGTCACACGCTCGCTCCTCGTGCACCGAGGAGCTCAGCCGTGAACAAGCGAACGTCGCGACCTCTTCGGCGCCCCGCCGCAGCTCCCGGTCGCCGCCGTCCTGGGCGCCCAGCATGGTTTGGTCACCGATGGAGTAGAAGTAGCGCCTGACGTCAGGGCGCTCGGGCGGCGGAAGCTGCTTCAGGCTGGGCGCCAGCCTGAACACCACCGCGCGCGTGGTCGCTGCTCGGGCCAGCGCGTCCCGGCGCTGCAGGCTGCTGTCACGTACCAGGAGCCCGAATGCCTGCTGCGCGTGGTCGCCGAGCTTGTCCAACACCAGAGCCAGCTTCATGTCGGCGGGGGCGGCCAACACCACAGCCGGGCGCTGCAACCCCTGAGCGGGACGGAGCTGTGGTCCGCCCGAATCGGGCTCCCGGGGCAACGTGGGCTCCGCGGCTGGCCCTTCCGTGGGGGACACTCCAGCGAGCAAACCCGGCTCGAAACCCGCGAGTTCGTAGCGATCTGGTGCCAGCCAGAGCTCACGCTGTCGGCCAACCACCCAGAGCGGAGCGCGCGGTAGCCAGGGGCGGACGTCCACCTCGGGGAGCGCGAGATCCGCCCTGGCTAGGGTGTCCCTGAGCCCGGCGAGCTCGTGCTGCGCCTGCGCGAGGAAGCGCTCCGCGCCAAACACGGCCAGCCACAGCAGCAGCACAGCGCCCGCGCGACCCAGCTGACCGCGGAGCCGCGCGCGCAGCGACCAGAGCAGCAGCAGCACGGCCGCGCCTGACGCGGCGCTGTCCAAGACCACGAGGCGCTCGCGGCGCACCAGGTCGAGCCCACCGCGCAGCCCAGACGAGTACAACGACTCGTAGTCGTAGTTGTTCAACACCACGTCGACATCCGCACGGAGCCAAGCCAGCACCACGAAGCCGAGCGGCACCCACACGGCCACCGACAGGCTGGCCCCGGCATGCACCAGCAGCGCCAGCGCCAGCACGCTGAACACGGCGCAGAAGTCCTCCAGCGACCACGGCAGCTCCAGCATCACCCGCCCAAAGATCAACGCCGCGACCCAGGTCGCCAGGGCGACCCAGGCCTGGGGTGACACCGCGGCCTTGGCTGCTGCAGCCGTAGCTACTGCAGCCTTGGACGACAGCGCAGCCGCAGCCGTGCTTTTCGAGACCGCATGGCTACGCCGAACGCTGATCAGCTCGACCACCAGGGCCGACAGCAGCGCGACCCCCACACCGATCAGCACCACGCCGCGCGCCGCTGCGCTGGCCTCTGCGTAAGCCAGCAGCGCCAGCCCCTCTTGATCGAAGAGCTGGATGCTGCTCAACGCGCGGGCGTGCTCATAGAACGCGAAGCCGACCGACGCCAGGCCGAGGCCGGCGCTGACGTACCACAGCTTGGCAGCGTCGCGGCGCTGCCACAGCGCGAGGGCGAAGACCACCAGCGGCGCGCTGACCCAAAACCAACGCGGCGCGCCGACCTGCGAGGACAGCGGGTGCAGCCAACCATACGCGACGCAGCCGATGAGCGCCACGAGCGCCAGGCCAAGCTCCACGCGGTCCGGCCGCCCTGGCGCGACGCCGCTGGAGACGGGCTCAGGTTCTGACGACACGCTTGGCAGCAATCTCCACTAGGTCAAACCACTCTCTTGCTAGAGGCGGGCAGCATGGCAGCTATTTTCCAGCCAGAAATGCCGCGTAGGCGTCGAGGTTGGGCGCTCGCCCGAGAAAGTCCGTGATCAGCTGGTTTTCATCGGCGCCAGCGCCCTGGCTCAGCACCAGCTTGCGCCAGTCCCCCGCCACCTTCGCGTTCATGAAGCCCTCCTTCTGAAAGCGGGTCAGCACGTCGCGCGCGATGGCCAGGGCCCACTGGTAGCCGTAGTAGCCGGCGTCGTAGCCCATCAGGTGCCCGAAGGTGGCCTGGAAGTGGGTGTCCGGCAAGTAAGCAAAGCTCTGGGTCTTTGTCATTACCTCCCGGAATACCGCGTCGGTGTCAACCGGCGCCGGCCGCTGGTGATACACGAAGTCGAGCATCGCCAGCGAGATTTGACGCTCGGTGTGCAGCGCGAACCCGAACGCCCGGCTCTTGGTCATCGCGCCGAACAGCTTGTCCGGGATCTTCGCGCCGGTCTCGTGGTGCCGCGCGAACAAGTCCAGGGTCTCGCGCTTCCAGGCCCACTCTTCGAGCATTTGTGAGGGCGCCTCTACGAAGTCCCGCGCGGTGTTGGTCCCCGAGTAGGTGGCGAGCTCTTGCTGGGTCAGCACGTGATGCAGGGCGTGCCCGAACTCGTGAAAGAAGGTGGTCACTTGATCGTGGGTCATCAGCCCTGGTTGACCCGGCTCACTCTTCGGGAAGTTACACACCAGCGCCGAGATGGGCGACACGTAGCTGCCGTCAGCCAAGCGCTTACCGCCACGGATCTCGAACATCGCGGCGTGCTTGTACTTGCCGTCGCGCGGGTACAGATCGAGGTAGATGCGGCCGAGCTTGTCGTCGCCGTCCATCACCTCGATGATACGGACGTCGTCGTGCCAGACTGAGTCACTGCCTACCGGGCCCTCTCCAGGCTTTACCGCAGGGATTTCCTTAAACTCGAGGCCGTACAGCTTAGACAAGATGGTCAAGAGCCCTTTGGCCACCTGCTCGACCTCAAAGTACTTGCTCAGCTCTTTGGCGTCGAAGCCGAACTTCTTGTTCGCGAGGCGGCCGATCAGGTACTGGCGGTCGTGGTTGGGGACCCGGGCGCCCTTGCCCCCCAGCTTGAGCCACTCGGCTTTGAGCTCGGCGTACTCGCGCTGGCCCGGCGCCGCGACCTGGCTCGCCGCGTTGGTCAAGAACTCCTGCACCTTGGCGGCGGTCTTCGCCATGCGTGGCTCGATGGCGTAGTCCGCCCAGCTGACGTAGCCGAGCAGCTTGGCCTTCTTCTCGCGCAGCACCAGCACGCGCTCCAAGATCTTGACGTTGGCTTCCGCTGCGCGGTTGTCGAACTCAAACGTCAGATCGCGGGCGACGCTGCGGTCGTCAGCATAAGTGACCACAGGGAAATAATCTGGGTAGTCGGTGGTCAGGGTGACCAGGCCGTCTGCGCCCGGCTTGTGCTGCTCAATGAAGCTGTCGGGCAAGCCCTTGAGCTGCTCGGGCTTCACCTTGATGCTGCCCTTGGCCTCGCTCAGGTTGGTGCCGAAGTCTTGGCTCAGGTTAGTCAGCTCTTCGTTGAGCTTGCGCAGCTCGGCCTGCTCGGCCTTGGGGAGGAACAAGCCGTTGCGCTTGAAGTCCCGCACCAGGTCGCTCAGCAGGCGTTTCCGCGTGCCTTCCAGCGCCGGGTGCTTGTCCGCGTAGCGTCGGACGACACCGGCGAAATCCGCGTCGAGCATCATATCCGTGTAGAACTCATCGACCTTGGGCCGGCACTCTTTAGCCGCGTCGCGCACCGCCTTGTCTGGGTGACCGACGTTCATCAGCTCCGGAAAGCCAGCGCCCACGCTGATCTCCAGCGAGATCCGATCAAAGGGCGCCAAGGTGTTGTCCCAAGTCAGCTCCGCAGTGGAGTCTTTGAGCGCCTTGATCTCAGCTAGCAGCGCCTTGGCCCTGCCCAGGTGGCGATCGCACAGCGCCACAGCGCCCTTGGCGGTCATGCCTTCAGCGACCGGATCGACCTGCGCAGTCGGCACTTCAGGAGCCGGGGGTGCAGATGAAGCGACAGTAGTGGCGGACATGGCAGGGGGCTCCGAGGGGGCGGGAGAGAGCGTCGACGGCGTACACGCGGCGAGCGCTGCGCTGGCAACCAGCCAGCGCACGCGATCGAGCCTCGCGTGACGCAGGCTACGGCGAGCGGGAGGTTGAATCGGGCTGCTGCCCGGCGGCGTTTGCAAGGGTCGCATAGCGCGCGGACCATTCCCCATGGGCAACGCGCTGGCAACCCAGTCGCGGGCGATTTGTTGGGATGCGCAGCGCAGATCGCTAGACTCGCGCGCCGCGTTGCGCACCCAGCGCCGAGCAGAACGCGCGAACCCCGCCCGCCATGCCCGCCGAACCTCCCCCGTCTCCACTCACGGCGCCGACCACCAAGGCGCAGGGCGACGATGGTGGCGATGGCGGCGCCGCAGCGCCTGCCCAAGACCCCACGCGATCTGAGCCGGGCGTCGATGTGTACCGCGGCTGGGTGGTGATCTTGATGTTCGCGGTTCACGCGCGGCGCATCCAGAGCCGACCCACCAGGCCATGGCCCGTGGAAAGCGACGCCGCGAGTGGCTCGCTGGTTGCGCGGGCTGGCGACGCGAGCCTCGATTTCTTGATGTGGGCGGAGCCCTACATCGCAGCGTCATTCCTGTTCCTGGTTGGCTACAGCATGCTGCTCTCCTACCGCGCGGCGCTGTCGCGGCGAGCCACGCTGTCGCAGCAAGCCACGCTGCCACGGCGATCCGCGCTGCCGCAGCAAGCGGCGCCAGTACGCCACGCGCTTGAACCTATAATATCCGCAGGGCAAGGCACATCAAGTCTCACCAGCCAGCGCTGGAGCGCGCGCATGCTGAAGCGTGCGGGGTGGTTGTATTTGCTCAGCGTCGGCCTGTTCGTGCCGCAGTTTGGCTGGCAGTGGCCAGACTTGATATTTTCCTCTGGGATCTTGTCGGCGATCGCGCTCAGCATCGTGTGCTGCGCGCTGCTCATCCCGCGGCCCTCAGCCTGGCTGCTGACTTGCGGCGGCGTCGCGCTGGTGCTGGGCGCCACGACGCTTATGCACCTGCTGCGCGCGACGGTCAGCGGGCTCAACGGCGGGCCAGGGGGCGCTCTCCCGCTGCTCGCCGCCGCGCTGTGCGGCGCGCTCGCCGGGCTCTATTTTCACCCTGCGGAGACACCCGCTGGTCGCCAGCGCGCGGCCTTTGGCCTGCTGCTCATCGCGCCCGCGGCGCTGTGGTCGATCGGGGTGTACGGCCTAAATGGCCCGTGGATCGAGACCTTGCGCAGCTCGTACCTGGACTACGCTGGGGTCGCCGTGAGCTATTGGCTGGAACATGGCCTGGCGCTGCCCACCCAGCGCAGCTCAGTCGCGTTTTGGAACCACACCAGCCTCGGCATGCTGTATCTGTTTGGGCTGCTGTGGCTCAATCTTTGGGCCGCGCGGTCGCTCCCAACGCCCTTGCTGCGGGGCCTCGCGCCGCTCCAGCTGCTCGGGCGTCACGCGCTGCTGGCCTACGTGATGCACCTCGGCGCGCTGGGCGTGATCGAGCTGCTGGGGGTGGCTCCAGCTAGTAGCCTGGGGACGTGGGTCTTGGTGGTCAGCCTAACGGCCGCGGCGTGCGCGCTGGGAGCCGCCCGAGAGCGCTTCAAGGCTGTGGCGAAGGCTAGCCGGGCGCCAGCCACAGGCTGAGCCGGGGTTGCTCGGCGGGGCGGCGGCAGACGATTCCGGGCGGCATCGACCATATGAGCTCGAGCCTGCCGTCCTGCCGGCGCGGCGCCGCTCACCCCGCCCTACATCGCCGATTCCGAGCTGGTGATCCTGCTGGTGGGGTTGCTCAGAAAGACCGTGGCCGTCACGGGTCGTCCGCGCCTGCTCTACGCCGAGCCCGGGCGACCATGAACGCGACCGGCTCGTTCATGCGCTCGGCGACGAGCTTCACTCGTGGATGCTCCTTGGCCCAGACTCGGAATACTTCGTCGGCGAAGCCCTGACCAACGCCCCGGACGTCGTGGAAGTCCAGGATCACCGCTTCGAAGCGGTCGAGCTTCGACATCAAGCGCTTCGCCTCCGAGCGTGAGACGAAGGTCACCCCGTACTCGAAGAGCTTCACGACCATGCGCGTGCGCGAAAATTCGAAGTCGTCCGTGTACTCCTCGAAGATCTCACGCAGTGAGCGACACTGCGCCGGTCTGGCCCGGAACGACACGCGCGTGCCTGTGCGAGGCGGCGAGAGCTGCATCAAGGCCGAGTCGTCACGCTCGTTGTCCACCCGCCAAACGAGCTCGTCGCTCTCGGCCACGAACACATCCGCCACCTTCGAGGTGAAGAAGATGCCCTCACCGGTGTGGCGATCCGCCATGGTCGTGGTCTTGCCTTTGGACAGCTCCTGCGCCGCTTCGAATGCATTCACTAGACCGAGCGCATCGGCCACGTGGCGGAAGATGCCTACGCCATCATCAATGACATCCACGATCAGCGCACCCGTCTTGGGCTCAGTCTGGACGTGGACCTCCACCAGCTCGGCCGCCGAATGGTCGATCGCGTTGTTCACGAGCTCCGTCACCGCATAGCTGTAGGCATCTCGGGCCTGGCCACTCAGCCCTCCGACGGCCGGTACGCGCTCCGCGATATCGTCCCAGACGCGGTCCTCTTCCAGACCCGCGCGCGCATAGCGAAACGTAAAGTGCGCTGGCGCCGACTCGACGAGGCGATAGCGACTCCCCCGCCCCGCCCCCTCGCGGATGAGCACGCCCGAGTCCACCAATGCCTTGAGTCGTGCATGCGCTGTCTGGCGCGAGACACCAAGCGCAGCCGCCAACCTGCCAGCGCGAACGGAGCCGTCGCGAGCGACAAGCTCTCGGATCGTCGCCTCGTACTTTACGTTCACATCCGTCACTCGACAAACGTAATGCCATGTCTCAAAAAACGTCAAGCTTACCAGGGTGCCAGGCTGTTCTGTTCGCTGCGTGGGGCAGCCCGGTTGATTCTGTCGCCCCTGCAGCAGCCCGCGGAAGAATCGGGCCGGCGGCCCCGTAGACTGAGCAGTGCTTCGCTCTTTCCTGAGCCGCGCGCTCAGGCCTCTGCTGGTCGGCGCCGCAGCCTTGACCCTCGCCGCCGCTTGCCAGCCGGAATGCCCCAGTCAGCCAACGCCGTGCGCGGTGGGCGGCGAATTGCGCGTCGAGTTGCCCCCCGATCCGGAGTTCGGTGCCTACCGGCTGACGGTAGAAGGCACGGACAGCACCCGCAGCTGCCTGCTCATCGCGCCCGACCTGCCCGGAGAAAAGAGCTGGGTGAGCGCGGAGTGCAACGGCATGTACGTCACGCCGGTCATCGAATCGAACTGCGACAGCGGCTGCACGCCAGGGCCAACCATCAAATGTGGCGGCGAGTGCACGACAGAAGTCACCGGCTACCGCGCGGTGATTAACTACGCCGGGCAACTCGATACGCTGACCCTGACCCTCGAGGACTCGCGCGGCGGTTACACTCCCCTGCAAGTGACTCCCGAGTATCAAGGGGTATATCCAGACGGAAAGAACTGCGGAGGCGGCTGTCAGCAGGCGACCACCGACGTCAGCTTGGACGAGCTGCTGCAGGAGTGATCTGCGTCTCACCGCTGTGACCGAAGTTGCGCGGGCTCGGCCAGCGGGACTCGGGTCCCCCCGGGCACCTCCTGCCTTGGCCCGCTCTCCTCAGACGCCCGCTTGCCGGTCATCCGCGACGTGGCGTGGAGCGTAGGCATCCACCGGTTCGGGACCGCGCGGTCTCGGTCCACGGGATCGAGGCGCAGGGACTTTGCCGCAAGACTTCTGCTGCGCCGACGCCTGGCCTGTAGCTGCGACCAGCCCCGCCACCAAGCCGGCTAAGAACAAGGCTCGCAGATCGCTCACCGGCAGCAGGCTAGCACGCACTGCCCAGCAGCCGAGGGCGCCCTTGGAGCGCAAACGCTTCCGCGAGGCATGGCGCTAGTCTCGCTCAAGCGCCAAGCGTTCACTGATCACTCCCATCACGTTCTTGCCTAGGTCCGCCCGAGCCTCCTCCTCCCAGCTCGAGAGCTCAGAGTCCTCGAGGTAGGTCAGCTCGTCCGAGTTGGTGATGTTCAGCGGATAGCGACCCTTGATCTCGCCTGAGGTCTCGGACGATTTTCGCACCGTGATCGCGCTTCCGGTCGTCGAGCAGTTGCAGGAGCTCCTCGCTGCGCTCTCCATCAACAAGTCCCAGCTCGCCGACATCTTGAGGGTGACGAGGCCGACCATGTACGACTGGTTCCAGGGCAAGGAGCCCAATGCCGCCAACGCCGATCGGCTTCACGCGCTGCTTCGCGTTCTCACGCGAGCGTCCGTTTCTGGCGCTAAGCCGCTCAACACTCGTTTCGTGCGCAAGCCGATGGATCTGGACGCGCCGTCCATCATTGAGCTTCTTGCGGCAGACGCCCTCGATGAGGGCCGAATCGTCCAGGCTCTTCAGCAGGCTCGGGCTCTCGGCGAGGCGGCAACGAGCAGGAGAACACGGCGGGAAGATCGGCTGCGTGCGCTGGGGTTCGACGAGGTTCGACGACCCAACGACCGACGAGCGTCGAGAACGACTCGCACGGAATGCGGCTCTGAAGGATTGGCCCGAGCGGTAGAACATGAACCAGCCCTTCGACAGCGACCAACGGCGGCGATATCCCGACGGACCCGCAGTATGCTCAGCTCGAGTACACTTGCATCGGACCGCTGCCATTACCATTTCCCTGTGGTGCTGGTGGTTGCGCATGTGCGACCTCGTCTGACCGCCGGATCTGCGACGGGACCAACCAAGTCGCGGTGGAAGCATCTCCATGTATTCGCCAGTTAGACGTCGCGAGGCGAGTTGACGGCGACGTCGCGTCGATCTGCCAGTGGGGCGCCGATGCGGGAAAGGTGGAGAGCGGCTTCGGCGCGGCCTTCGAATCCCTGCAGCGCTCGCTCGGCGACACCGTGCGTTAGCTCTTGGCCGGTACCCGCTGGGCGAGCTCAACCAGCACGTCGGACGTGACTGGCTTGTCGAGCACCTCAAGTTTATTTTCCGTAAGGTACCGCCGGGTCCGCTCGGTGAAGGCGCCGCCGCTGCAAAAGTGCAGGACCGCGGCTTGAGAGGGGAACTCACGGAGCGCACGCTCGCGCAGCGCTGGCCCGTCGAGGTTCGGCATCATCAGATCGCAGATCACTAGGTCGTAGCGCTCACCAGCCACGAATTTCTCCAGCGCATCTAACCCGTCGTGCGCCGTGTCTACGTCGAAATCGGGCGCCAACAACCTGCGCTGCGCCTTCAATAGCAGCCGTTCGTCGTCCACCAGCAGCACGCGCAGGCGACGCTCGAGGGCTCGGGCCGGAGCGCCCCGCTCAGGCGCTGGAGTGATGCCGGTCTCCAGGGGGATGGTGACGCGAAAGTGAGCCCCGACGCTCGATGGCACGAGCTGAATGCCGCCACGGTGGGCCTCGGCGATCTGCGCGCACAGCGACAACCCGAGCCCTGTCCCTTGGCCCGGCGGCTTAGTCGTGACGAACGGGTCAAAGAGCGACGCGCGCACCGACTCGTCAACACCAGGGCCCGAGTCGATGACGTCCAGCAGCACCGCGTTTGCTTCCGTACGGGTACGCACAGTGACCTGACCGCGCACCGGGTCGGTAGTTGGCGCGTGGGCCGTAGCGTGCTCCAGCGCGTGGGCGGCGTTGATCAGCAGGTTCACCACCAGCTGCGCTAGCTTGCCAGGCTCACCCGCGAGCCTCGGCAGCTCTCCGAGGTCCAAGCGCAGGTTCGCGGTGTGGCGCAGGGCGTTGGCCGACAGCTTGGTCGCTAAGCGCACGACGTCGTTCAGATCCAGCCACTCACAGGCGTGCTGGTCGACCAATGAAAAGGACTTCAGCTCGCGGGTCGTGGCTTGAATGCGCTGAATTCCATCCAGCGACTCCTCGACCATGGGGCGCAGCACCTCCAGGGTCTGTGGGCTGGTCGACCCTTGATCCAGCCAAGCCAGCTGAGCCGTGAGGTTGGCGGCGACGTACGCCGCTGGGTTGTTGATCTCGTGGGCGATGCTGGCCGCCATTTGACCGATCGTCGCCAGCCGGTCGGCGTGAAGCAGCCGTGCTTGCGCGGTGCGCAGCTCTTGGTGCTGGCGCGTGAGCTCACGCTCTCGAGCCACTGCGTCGCTCACGTCGCGGAAGATGTTCACCGTGCGCTTGCGCCCGAGCGCCTCGTAGACCGCGTTGGTGTACTCCGCCCAGAAGGTGCTGCCGTCTTTGCGCCTGACCCGTGTCCGACCCGAGGAGCGCCCGACGCTGGTCAAGGCTTTGCCCACCGACGACAAGAACGTTGGGTCTGGATCCGCCGCCAAGTCGCGGCCGGTTACGCTGGGAAAATCGTCTTTGGTATACCCAAACATCCGACATGCAGCTGGGTTAGCGTGCAGACAGAACCCGGTGTCCCAAGCAAAGGTGATGATGGCGTCGCTGGTGGTGTGGATCAGCGCCCGATAATTAGCCTCCGAGGCCATCAGCCGGGCCTGGCTAGATTCGAGCTCCTGGGTCACCGTCAACAGGTAGTCACTCGGCACGCCGCTTTGCCGCGCGGCGATTAGAAAGCAGCGGCGTGACGCCTCCTGTACACAACGTATCCGCACGCGACCGACGACGACCTCGCCCGACTTGCAGCGGTGGTGCGACTCTAAATCGACCGTGTGGTCGTGCGACATCATGCTCCAGATTTGGCGCATCAACACCTCATCTGCCCTAGCCTCGAGCTCGAACATGGAGACGCGCAGCAGCTCCGCCACGCTGTAGCCCAGCGGCTCCGCGAAGCGGCGGTTCACGAACAGCACGACGCCTTGGTCGTCGTGGATCATCAAGCCTTCGGCCGCGTGCTCGGTCAGCGCCAAGACTTGTTCAATGGTCGAGCTCTGCACCCTTCGTCCCCCCCAAGTTTGCTTGCAAACCGCCTAGTCTAGCCTGTGTACCAGTCGCAGCACCACGCGCCAGCGTTTGCCGGGCTGGGTAGTTGGCTGGATCCCTGGCCGCGTCGCTGGCTGCGCCGCGCTCACGCGCTGCACAAAGCCGTAGCCGATCGCGTCGAGGCGCTCCGCCGAGACCCTGCGCTTGCGGAACAAGTAACCCAAAATCGCGTCGGCGCGCCGCTGGCTTTGGTCCATCTCCTGCCGAGCCAGCGACCGCTTACCGCCGGGATCCACGCTAGAGTAGACCTCGACCCGCAACAGCTGCCACTCCGGGTGGGCGCGCATGGCGCTCGCGACGCGGTCGAGCTCAGCCCTGATCTCCGCCGGCGGCAGCGCATACTGCGGATGAAACGCTAAGTCCTGGCTGACGCGCAGGGTGTCGCTGTCACACGCGGGCGCCGGCGGCGGGATCTCAGCGCACACCTCAGGCTGCGGAGCGCCTGGCAAAATCGGGGCATTCTGCGCGGCCAGGTCGGGCGGCGCAGGCAGCTCAGCTTCAGGTGCAAAGAGCGCCGCGGGCGGGTAGCTTGCAGGCGCCGTCGTAGAGCAGCCGGCGATCAACATGCAGAGCGCTCCCCCCACCCCCGAGGCCCGGCGAGCAAACGACACCGGAAGCAAAACATTCTGCGCAGCCTGCAAGGCGCGCCCGCTCATGCGCTTAGCTTGGCCGCTTGGGGCGACCCAGGACAGCGAAAGGCGCGTGCGAGGCTCAGCAGAATCCACAGCGGCGTCGCTTTCTGTTAGCGTCTGTCCGCTTGGAGGTCGAGCAATGGGCTGCAAAGGTGGAGAAATGCTGCGCCGATTCATAATGCTGGCAATCACGTTACTGATCACTGGAGTTGCGTTCGGCGCCGCAGCGGCTGGCAGCGTGCAATGGAAAAACACCCACCCCCAGGAGAAGGGCACGGGTTCGTGGAGCCTGGAGCTGACCATTACCCTGCCTAAGGCTCCCGACGTCGCTCACATCCCGGTCAAGTTCGAGTTCCAACAGAAGGTCTACTACGAGCGCAACCTGGTCGACGGCAAAGACGGCCCCCAGCTGCGCAGGGTCCCGATCCAGAACAAGCAGGCGCAGATCGAGAGCGTGACCATCGGCTTCTTAGATCCCGGTCGGGGCACCATCCAAAAGCGCACGCGCTTCAACTTCAACATCACCCGCGGCCACGGCTACGAGGCGGGTGAGTACACGGTCACGCTGCGCAACTCCTCGACAGGCCAGATCATCGGTCGCCCCACCAACATCGTGTTGGAAGGTGAAAACCCGGTGGTCGACCGCCGCGCCATCTCCTTCGTCAACGACAAGGACAAAGACAACGACAAAGGTCCGAAAGACCAGATGAAGGGCGTCGACAAGGACGGCAACATCAAAGACGACAAGACCAAGACCGGTGACCCCGAGCAAGACTCGATGGACGTCGCCGATCCTGGCGTGGGCAAAGAAGGCTGGGACCCGGTCTACGGCGCGCCCATCGACGAGAACGCCCCGAGCGACGACAGCGCTGACGGCCCGCCGCCCATCAAAGAAAAGCCGGGCGGCTGTGGCTGCAGCGTGCCAGGTCAGAGCGGCCCTGCGCCGCTGAGTGTGCTTTCACTGGGCCTCGGGCTGATCCTGATCACCGCGCGCCGGCGCCGGAGCTAGTTACCATGAGGATATATGAGGGGGTACTCAGCGCGGCGCTGGTCGTCGGCCTAGCGTCCATCTGCTCAAACGCCCAGGCCACGACGCCACGAGACTACTTCTTGAACGCGCCGCCAGCCGGCACTGATCTGCTGCTCGACGCGTACACCATCGGCGCCCAACTCAGCCTAGAGAACCGTGCCCACCTCGAAGAGGGCATGTCGATGGTGACCAGCCGGATCAGCGGCATCTTTAGCTATCCGTACAAAGAGGCCACCGCGAACGTTGACGTACGCTTGTTTTTGTTTACACTTGGCGGTTCCGTAGGGATTAGGGACGTACACCGTGACCACACGCTCATCCCGGGCGAAGACTTCAACGGCGACGGCGTGTTCGACGCAGCAGACGTCAACACCCGCGAGGTGCGCAGCGATCGCGAGGCAGACAAACTCCAAGGCTCGCAGACCTTCCCCTTTTGGGAGGGGCGGCTGCGCCTGGTCATCCCGCTCGATTCGTTCTTCTGGAGCAACCTCGGCACGATCCGCGGGGAAGACCGCAACGATAACTCCTTCGACTGGTTTCACGCGTTTCCGCACGACGCCGGTACGCTGTACCGCTACGACTCGACGCTGTTCTTCAGGCACCGCGATTTTGGCGCCATCGGGCCAACCTTTCGCTACATCGACGCCCAAGAGCAGGGCGAGCGCACCGGCCGGGTCAACTACGGCTTGGTCTACGGCACGCGACCCGGGCTGATCAAGACGGACCTATTCCTGTTCCAGTCGCTGTTCCAGTTCGGCGACAAGGAGTTCGGTCTCCACGGCTACAAGATCCCAGCGTATCTCCTCGCGGTATACCGCGCCTCAATCTCGCTGTAGCCAGCGCCCGCCGGTGCTGCGCAGCGCTGAACGCGGCGCGTGTTAGGGGTGGATGGGGGTGGAGGGGTGGCGGCCGTGGCGGCTATGGCGTGCCGGTGCCACGGATCGTGATGGGGCGATCTTCTGCCCCACCTTCTAGGGAGAGGATCACGACGTCTTCGTGTTCACCCGTCTTAGACGGTGTGAACGCCACGCCGAAGGCTCGGGAGTCACCGGCCGGGATCACTGGATCCGTAGGGACTATGAAGCTGAAGGCAGGATCAGCGATCAAGACCCCGATGCTGTACAGCGAGACGTCGGCTGAGCAGTCGTTGCGCATGTCGATGCGGCCCACCTGAAAGTCGTTGAAGCTCACGCCGCCGAAGTCGATCTCCCTCGGCGGAGAGAAGATCAGGCAGTCGGCGAGGGGGGTGGTCACCGGCTGAGCGACCCCAACCCCCGTCAGGTCAACGGGCTCCGAGACGCCGTCAGCGCTGCGCACCTGCAGCCGCAGCCGATCACCTGCAGCGCCGTCGAGGTCAGCGCTGAAGCTGCCGTCCCCGGCCACCTCCGCGTCCACCCGCACGTTGGCGGTCTCTAGGTTGTAGATACGCAGCTCAGCCGACTTGCCGTCGACGGCTCCGGCCGCACCCGAGACGCGCAGCCCCGAGCTGGTGGTGCTGATCTCGATCTCACCCTGAATGCTCGGCGTGAGCTCTACCGGGGGCTCTGGCTGCGGACTGATGCTGCAGCCCAGGACCAGGCTCAGCACGCCCGCCAAGCACACCCAACGCCCTGAGCCGGCGAGCGGGTGACGCTTGGCTTCCACGCCGAGCTTTTCGGCCGCTCTCAGCATGCCGCCGCCCTCGCAAGAAGCGATCCCAGTCGATCTCCCCGGTAAAAGCCAGCGCGCTGCATCAAACTGTCTCAAGCAGTATCATGGTGTACCATAAGTGACCAGCATGGATCCGCGCTACGACATCCAGACCAGCCTGAGTCAAGGCGAAATAGCTGACACGTGGCTCGCCCGAGACCGGCTCTCTGGGGCTCAGGTCGTGGTTAAGCAAGTTCGGCGCCTAGATCACGGCGCGCTGCTGCAGCGCGAGTTCGAGGCGCTGCGGGGCCTGGCTCACCCGTGTTTGGTCGAGCTCTTGGACCTGGGGTTTAGCGCGCCGACTCACGACGCCGAGCAGGGCCTGCCGTTTCTTGTCACCCGCTACGTGCCAGGCACAACCCTGGCTGATTCCGCGCGACATCAATCGTTGCAGCTGAGCGTCGACGTCCTGGCAGACGCCATCGCCGCGCTGGCGCAGCTGCACTACGTCGGGGTGCGCCACGGGGACGTGAAGCCCGGCAACATCCAGCAAGCAGAATCCGGCCGCGGCGTGTTGCTCGACCTGAGCTGTACGTCAGCGCTGGGCGAGCCGCTCACAGAGGTCTCGGGGACTCCGGGCTATCTGGCGCCGGAGCTAGGTCGAGGGCGAGCGGATCACCGCGCGGATTTGTACGCCGTCGGCGTCAGCTTGCGCGAGCTCGCCGAGCTACGGGGTGAGCCGCTGCCCGAGCCGCTGCGTAAGCTCGCCGAACGCCTCACCCGCCCTGACCCCAGAGCTCGACCAAGCGACGCCGCTGAAGTGCTCGAGGCGCTGGGCCGCACCAGCGGCGCGCCGCGACAAACCCTGGTGCCCAAAGCGCTGCTCGGGCGCGAACGAGAAATGGCGTTCCTTGAACACTGGCTAGAGCAGCTGGCGACCGGGCGGGCCAAGCTGCGCAACCTGGTGCTGTCTGGACCGGCGGGGAGCGGGCGCTCCCGCATGTTGCGCGAACTCAAGTGGCGCGCGGGGCGGCGCGTTCGTGTGCTTGAAGGCAACGCGCGGCGCCCCGGCGTGGTGTTCAGCTTGTTGGGGGTCGCGACCGGGCGGCCTAATCCGCGCAACCTCGCGGAGCTGCTCTCGAGCGTCGAGCTGCTCTCCAACGCTGAACAGCCGACGCTGTTGTTGCTCGACGACGCCGGGCAGCTCAGCCCCGGCGAGCGCCAAGCGTGGCTGGCGCTGTGCCGGAGCATTGAGCCCACCGCGGCGCTGGGCGCGGTGAGCGTAGAGACGTCCCCGATCCAGCGCGCCGACCATCGACCAGACTTCGAAGAGCTGACCCTGGGCGCCCTGCCAGCGCGCTCGGTTCAGAGCTGGCTCAAAGACCACCTGCCTAAGTCGAGCCTCGACCGCGCGATTCGGCTAACCTCTGGGCTGCCGGCTCAACTCGAGAGCCTGGTGCATCAGCTGAGCAGCGGGGCGCTGACTGAAGATCAGCTGATGCACGGCGAGCTTGAGCTGCTCGGGCCCCACGCCCGCGAGCGAGTCGCTCAACTGAGCGAGGTGGAGCTTCAAGCGCTCACCTTGGCGTCCCTTGACCCAGAGGGCGCGGCTGAGCTGAGCCCCGCGTTGTACCTCGTAGACACCCCAGGCGGCTCACACGCGCCGCAGCTAGCTGCGCAGGCGGCCTGCCTACCCAAGCTGGTCAGCCTCGGCTTCCTGACCCGCAGCGGCGCGGGCTACCAGCCGCTGTTCGGCTACGCAGAGCTGGCCCTGAGCATGTGCCCCGCGGAGACACAACGGGCGCTGCGCTCGCAGATCGCCCAGCGCCTGCTGGGCGCTCAAGAGGTGGGCGGCGGCGCGAACTCAACGCCGGCCCGGGCGGCCGCGGCGGCCAGACACCTCGCGCTCGCCGGCGCCGCAGAGCGCGCCGCGAGCATCTTGGGCGATCACCAGGCGGCTGTGCTCACCAGCCCCCTGGAGTGGATCCCTGCGGCACAGGCGCTCGTGCACTCAAGCCTAACTAGCCTACGTGGCGCCCCGCTCGCGAGCCTGCTCCGCGTCGAGCAGTTGCTGCGTAGCGCTGGGCGACCCCGAGAGGCCATGGCGATGATCGCGCGCCTGCTGCGCTTGCACCCGGCGGCGCGAGCCGAGATCCGGCTCGCGGCCGCGGCGGCGCTGCTACAGCTAGGCGACATCAAGCGCTGCGAGCGCTACCTTGAACGAGTCGGCGAGGCGCCCGCGCTGCGCGCCCAGCTGCGCGAGGTCCGCGCGCGTGCGCAGATCCGCAGCGGCCGGCATCAGGACGCCGAGCGGGTCGCGCGCGGCGCCCTGGCCGAGCTGGACGCAGGCGCAGATCCGCTGCTGCGCGCGAGCCTCGAGGCGAGCCTCGGCGTCGCCCTCAGCTACCTTGGGGAAACAGATGAGGCTGACCGCATGTTGCGGCGCGCGTCAGCGGCCTTCGCAGAGAGCGCCCGCAAGCAGGACCAACTGCGCGCGATCTCATACCGCGCGCTCAACGCCTATCGAGCGGGTCGCACCTCGCAGGCCGCGGCCGAGTACCACCAGGTGCTGGAGCTCGCAGAGCGCTACGGCCTCGGCGAACAAATCGCCAACGCCGCGCTAAACTACGGCGTCGCCTGCCACCAGGCGGGTGACTTGGGCGCGGCGCTCGAGTCCTATCAGCGCGGCCTGCGCTTGGGCACGGCCCTCGGCCAGGTCAGCGTCACCGTGGCGCTGAGCTTCAACCTAGCGAAGCTGTACACCGACGTGGGCGCCGTCGATCGAGCTGAGCTCCAGGTCACGCAACTCGAGCAGCGCGCCGCGCAGCAGAACCTCGAGTTTTGGAGCGTGGCCGCAGCCAGCCTGCGCGGCGAGCTGGCGTTGGCGCGCGGAGAGTACGCGGGCGCGCGCGAGGCGTTCGGTCAGGCGCTGGCTGGCTTCAGCCGCGAGTCGACGCGGCGCGAGCAAGCCGAGGTCGAACTGCACCTCGCGGAGACCGAGCTGCGCGCCTGGCAAGCAGCCAACCTGGGCCAGCCGGGCGCCGCGCCCGTGCAGCCACACGAGCACCCCGCTGAGCAGCACCTGGCAGCGGCGCGCTCACTGCTTCAGCCGCTGGACGCGGCGGACGTGCGCGCGCGCCTGAGCCTCAGCGAGGCCCGGCTGGAGCTTGCCCTGGGCGGCGCCCGCGGCGCGACCAGCAAGCTCGAGGGGCTGCTGCCGCGGATCCGTGAGTCCGGTCAGCTCAGCCTGCTGGCCGAAGCCGAGGGCCTGCTCGCCCAAGCTTGGGAGGCCGCCGGGGCGAGCACCTTGGCTCAGCGCGCCCGCGAAGCTGCGCGAGAGAGCTGGGAGCGGGTCGCGTCGAGCTTGCCGCGCGGTCTACGCTCGACATTTTGGGCCCAGAGCGCGCGCAGCACGCTGGCCCCCCAAACCCGCGGGGCCAGCGCCGGAGAGAGCCGCGCCAGCAAGCTCGAGCGCCTGTTGGCCGTCAACCGCAAGCTGAACTCTTTCGTCACCACCCAAGAGGTGCTCGCGGTGGCCCTCGACTCGGCGATTGAGTTGACCGGGGCCGAGCGTGGGTTTGTGCTGATCGCAGACGCCGGCAAGTTCAGCGTCGCCGTCGCGCGCAACGTCGATCGCGAGCGCATCGGCCGCAGCCACCTGAAATTCAGCCGCAGCATCGCCGAGCAGGCCGTCAAGAGCGGTGAGCCCGTGCTGACCATCGACGCCTCGAGCGATCCACGCTTCGTCTCAAACCAGTCGGTCCACGCCATGCAGCTGAAGAGCGTGGTCTGCGTACCCATCCGGGCGCCAGAGCAGACGCTGGGCGCGCTCTACCTCGACAACCGTTTCCGTCCGGCAAATTTTGACGAGGCAGACATGGGGCTGTTGTTGGCCTTCGCGGACCAGGTCGCCATCGCCCTGGGCAACGCGCGGCTCCACGACGAGCTGCGCGTCAAGGCAGAGGCGCTGCTCATCCGCACTCAAGAGCTGGAGGCCGAGCGGGCCCGCGTCGCCGAGTTGGCTGAAGGTCAGGCTAAAGAGATCGATCGCCTGACCGACGAGGCCAAGGCGCGGCAAGCGGTGCTCGAGTCGCGCTACGACTACCGGCAGATCGTCGGCAAGAGCCCCAGCATGCAGCGGCTCTTCTCCAAGCTTGACCGCGTGATCGACACCAACGCCACGGTGCTGATCGAAGGCGAGAGCGGCACCGGCAAGGAGCTGGTGGCGCGCGCGATCCACTTCAACAGCCCGCGCAAAGCCGCGCCGTTTATGGCGATCAACTGCAGCGCGGTGCCCGCCGCGCTGCTCGAGAGCGAGCTGTTTGGCCACGTGCGGGGCTCCTTCACCGGCGCCGACCGAGATCGCGAAGGCCTGCTCAGCAGCGCGCGGGGCGGCACGGTGTTCCTGGACGAGATCGGCGAGACCCCGGTCGACATGCAGACCAAGCTGCTCAGGGCCATCGAGGAACGCGAGGTCCGCCCGATCGGTGCCCGCGCGAGCATCCGCGTCGACTTTCGCCTGGTGTGCGCGACCAATCGTCACCTGCGCGATGAGGTCGCCGCAGGGCGTTTCCGCGAAGATTTGTTTTACCGCATCAGCGTGGTCGAGCTGACCCTGCCTCCCCTGCGCGAGCGCGACACCGACGTGCTGTTGGTGGCCGAACACCTGCTGCAACGTATCTGCGCGGATCTGGGGCAAAGCCCACCGTCGTTGAGCAAAGAGGCGGGCAAGGCGCTGCTCGGCTACGGGTGGCCGGGCAACGTGCGCGAGCTTGAGAATGTCCTCACCAACGCCGTGCTGCTGGCTCCACACGGCCAGATCCGCACCGCAGATCTGCACCTGCCGGGTGGCAAGCGCGGCGAACGCAACGCCAAGAGCCGCCGCGAGTTCGAGGCAACGGAGGTCGAGCGCATCTCCGAAGCGCTGGCCGAGCACCGCTGGAACGTCAGCGCGGTGTCCCGCGCGCTCAAGATCCCCAGGGCAACACTATATCGTAAGCTCAAGCGCTACGGCCTGACCCCCAGCGCAGGCTGAGCGACGCCGCTAGAGCGGCGCTTCACGGGCGGCGCGTCGCAGCCAGCGCATCACAGCCTTGCCAGGCAGTCGAGCAGCGCTTCCACCCCCAAATTCAGGCTAGCCGTCGGCGTGAGCAGGCTGATCACGACGCAGGGCTCGATGGGCAAATCGTAGAAATAGCCGGGCTGCACCAGCACGCCGCGCCCTAACAGCTCAAGCGCCCACTGCTCGTCGCTCTGCGTGCTGGGCAGCTGGACGCAGGCGTACCAACCGCCGCAGCTCTGGAGCAACGTCGCTGGGGTACCAGCCAGGCGCTGCGCCAAGTAGGTGTGGTTGTGCTTGACTCGGCGCTGGATGGCGGCGCGCACAACCGCTGCCTCGCGGATTAGCTCTGGCAGCGCCAGCTGCACCGGGCCGTTCACCGACAAAAAGCTGTCACACATCAGCTCGAGTCGCTGTCGCACCGCCGCGCGCCAGCTAGCTGCTCCGCAGAGCAGCAACCACCCGAGCTTGAGCTGGGGCAGCCCCAGCTCCTTAGACAGCCCGCCCAACACCACGCAGGGCGCCGCCGCGTCGCCGGCGCGGCTCAGCTCCAGCGCCGAACTGGCGCCGCCTTCGGCGAGGGGGTAGCTGGCGAAGACCTCGTCGCTGACCAACGGCAAGCCGAGCTCAGCCAAGCGAGCCAGCTCACTCAGGCTGAGGCTGCTGCCGGTTGGGTTGTTGGGACTTACCGCGAGGATCAAGCGACAGCGCGGCCCAGGGCAGATGGGCTCCGGCTGCAAGTGCCAAGCGCCGTCGTAGCGCAGCTCATACGCCTCGAGCGCCACGCCCTCGAGCGCCGCCAAGTGGCTGAACAGCGGGTAGCTCGGCGTGGGGATCAACACGCTGTCTTGGGGATCACAGAACAGCTTGAACAGGTAAGCGTAGGCTTCGCTCGAGCTGGCGGTGAGCACCACGTCGTCCGGCGTCACGTCAAACCCGCGCTCAACGTAGAGCGCAGCGACCGCCGCCCGCGCCTCCGGGCTGCCCAGCGCTTGAGCCGCGTAGGTTAAGCCGCGCGGATCCGCCAACGGCCTGAGCAGCTCGGGCGGATACGCCAGCTGCGCCCGGGTGGGGTTGGAGAGCGTTAGATCATGGCGGATCGCGCCGATTTCGGCCACGGCAGCCACGCGCGCCGCCCAGGGACTTGGGGTCAGATCGGCGCTAACGCGCTGAGAGAAGCGGGGCATCGCGGGCAAGCGCCGAAAGCTATCAGGTTTGTCGGGCCGCCACAGCTTCGCCACATCTTCGCCGCGCGCCGCCCGCATTCGATCCTTGAGAACGCCGCGCCGGCTCCCCGATTCCTCCGCATGGGCCGCCTACAACCAGAGCAGGCGAATCGACAGCAGGTCGCTGCCGAGCGCCCCTGCCCACAGGAGAAACCAGATGAGTAGTCTAGCCAGCCACACAGCGCGCGCGTCACAGCGCAGCGTTGAGCCAACCTTGAACAGCCCGTGGATCGCGGCGCAGCCAGCAGCGCCGAGCGCCGCCGGCGCTAGTCGGCCATTGAACGCGATGGGATCCGCTGAGCGCTCGAGCAGCGGCGATCCCCAGCACCCGCTGTTCGAGCGCGCGGTGTCCGAGCAGGCTGCCTCCGAGCAGGCTGCCGCCGACCACAGCTCAGCGCGCGCCGCGGTCGCCCAAAGCGCACCATCACCCCAGCCGCGCCGGCCCCACACCTGGGCCACTCGCTTGCTCAGCGCTGACCAGCCGCTGAGCAGCGGCGAGATCGCTCGCCGCGCCGCCATTGGCCTAGGCCTGTCGGCGCTGTACGGCGTCGCCCTAGGCGCCCGACTTGGCGCTGGGAGCCTGCTCCAGCACGCGCTGGGCGTGCCGCTCGGGCTGATCCTCGTGGCAATGCTCGGCGCGCCGTCGGTGTTTGTCTTTTTGTCCATCTGCCGCGCGCCCATCGACGCGCGGTCCATCGCGGGCAGCGTGTCGCGCAGCGTCGCCAGCGCCGGGATCTTGCTGGCGGGGCTCGCGCCAGCGGCGGCCTTGTTCGTGGTCAGCAGCGAGTCCGCTGGCGCTGCAGCGGGCATGGTCGTGGTCGGCCTGTTGTTGGGTGGAGGGGTGGCGCTAGGGCGCATGTTGCTCGACGTCATGCGCCAAGCCGCGGCGGGCGGAGCTGAGTCAGTGCTCGGCGCGCTGGTGGTCGCGGGGGGCTTTGGGTTGTTCGCCATCGCCTTGGCGAGCCGGGTGTGGGGCGCGCTGCTCCCCATCTTGGGGAGCGCGACATGAGCGCCGCCATCCTCAGCGCGCTCTTACGCGACCCAGGCGACGTGGCCGAGCGCTGTGATCGACCGCAAGGTCTGCGAGAGCTGGCCATCACCTCGCTAGTCTGTTTGGTGGCGGGCGCGGCGGCCTTCGGCGGCGTCGTAGGCAGCTTCCGCGGCGGCGCCCAAATCGCGTTCTGTGCGCTAAAATTGCCGTTCGCGCTGCTCGCCACGCTGGTGGTCTGCGTGCCGGCGTTTCACGCGCTGGTGGTCGGCTTCGGCGGGCGCCGCAGCTTCAGCAGCGTCGCGGCGCTGACCTTGGCCGCAGCAGCGCGAGCCTCCCTGGTGCTGCTGGCCTGCGCGCCGGTGCTATGGCTGGTGGTTGACCGCGGCCTCGGCTACCACGCCTCGGTGCTGCTCGCGGTCTTGATGTACTTGACGTCGGGGCTCGCGGCGCTGGGGGTCATCCTGCGGGGCCTGGAGGGCTCCGTCAAAGCGCTGCTCACCGCCGCGGCCTGCGGCATCGTGTTCTTTGGCGTCTTAGGTCAGACCGCGTGGATGCTACGACCATTCTTCGGGCGCCCGTCGCAGAGCGAGATCCCCTTCGTGAGGGCGCGCGAGGGCAGCTTCGCCGACTCAGTGTTCACTAGCGGCAAGTCTGCTGTCGGGATCTTCGACCGCTCCAGGGCCATCAGCCACGGCGCCAGCGCCGACGTGCGCGACAGCGCCCTGCACGAGCCGTCGCTTCAAGCGCCGCAGCACCAGGCGCCGCAGCACCAAGCGCCGCAATATTCAGCGCCTCCGAGCGCCATCGACGACGGCGCACAAGCCACCGAGCAGGGCTCGCTGCCATGAGGTTGCTTGACCTGCTGGTGCTCTACGCCGCGGCGGGCGCGGCGTGCGCGGTCGCCCTGTATCGCCGCGCGGAACAGCGTGACCAGGCGGCGCTGCTCAGCGCGCTCACCGCTGTCGTGATCTGGCCGATCTGGGCGCCCATCGCCTGGACGGCCAAGAGAGAGCTGCGCACGCTTGACCTGCAGCCGAGCGAGGTCGTAGAGCGCATCCACGCGGCGCTAGACGAAGGCGTGGCGTCGGTCGCGGGCACGCCGCTCGAGACCTTGCTCAACCATCAGTCCGCTTCAGGTATCTTGGACGAGGTGCACCGAGTGGCGGCCAGGCACCAAGAGCTGGCGCAGCTGCTCAAGCAAGAGGCCTTCGACCTGCGCGCAGCAGAGCACAAGCTAGACCAGCTCGAGCGCGCGCGCTCACCCGCGCGCGTCCGCGCCTCAGCCCGGCTACACCTGGAGAACGTGCGGCGCCTGCACCAACTGGCTGAGCGTGACGCGCGGGCGCTGGACGAGCTGGCTGGCTTGGTCACAGCCCTGCGCACACAGTTGGTGCTGGTGCGCCTGAGCGGTTCGTCTGCGGAGGGCGTCGGTGATATCGTCGGCGAACTGTGGGCGCGCATCGAAGGGCTGAGCGAAGCCAACGAGGATCCGTATGGTGAACCCGAAGCACATCCTGGTGGTTGACGACGAAGCACGTATCCGTGAGGTAGTAACCTACGCGCTGAGCCGTGAGGGCTACCGGGTCAGCGCGGCTGGCGATGGTCAGCAGGCGCTGGACATGGCGGCGCGCGACGCGCCGGACTTGGTGGTGCTCGACGTCATGCTACCAGAGATCGACGGCCTAGAGGTGTGCCGGCAGCTGCGGCGCAGCTCGGCTGTGCCCGTGCTGTTTCTGTCGGCTCGGGGCGAAGAGGTGGATCGCATCGTCGGCCTGGAGTTAGGAGGCGACGACTACCTGACCAAGCCGTTCTCGCCGCGCGAGCTGGTGGCGCGGGTTCGAGCCGTGCTGCGCCGCTTCGAGAGCCCAGGGTTAGGCCCCAACGCGGGCCCGGCGCGCCCGCTCGCGCCGCCCCAGGCCGCGCCCCTGCGCGCCACCCCGGGGGGCCCGTCGTCGACCGTCGGTTCCTCAGGGCAGCGCACGGGGCTCAGCCACGGGAGCATCGAGATCGACTTTGAGCGCCACGAGGTGCGCTGTAAGTGCCAGCGCTTGGAGCTAACCCCGACAGAGTTCGGGGTGCTGGCGGCGCTGCTCGAGCGGCCTGGCGTGGTGCTCAGCCGGGGGCAGCTGATGGATCGCGGCTACGCGGACGCTGCGCTGGTCACCGAGCGCACCATCGACACGCACATCCGGCGGATTCGGCGCAAATTTCGCCACTTGGGGGTCGACCCCATCACCACTGTCCACGGCCTTGGCTACAAGGCCGCTGGGGACTGCTGAGCGCATGCAGCGGGCGGCGACATGGACCGGGCGGCGGCATGAACCGGGCGGCGACATGAGCCAGGGAGGCGACATGAGCCAGGCGGCCGCATGAGCCAGGTCTTGAGCTGGCTGCGCGTGCGCTTGGGGCGCATCTGGCTGCGCCTCTTGCTGGTCAACGTCACGGTGGTGCTGGTCCCCGTGGCGGGCCTAGAGTTCGCGCGCATCTACGAGCGGCAGCTACTGAGCGCCCTCGAGCGCGACATGAACGACCAAGGCGCGCTAACGCGCGCGCTGCTCGAAGCCGACCTGCGTGACGGCGTGGCCCTCGGCGATCTGCGACATCGGAGCATCTTGCAACAGGCCGCGACCCGCACCCGCACCCGCATTCGGATCTTGGATCCCGGCGGCAAGGTCGTGATCGACTCGCACCGCTTTGGCCCACCCGAGGGGCCCGAGCCCGAGCCGCCCAAGCTGTACAGCCGATCCATCGTCAGCCGCCAGAGCGATGTCCCGGATGTTGAGCTGGGAGCCGCGCCCTGGCCAGCTGTCGCCCAGCGCAGCGAAGTGCGGGCGGCGCTTGCAGGGCACGACGCCGCGCAGACTCGCCTGGCGCGGAAACCACGCGCGGTGTTCCTGTTCACGGCCACCCCAGTGTATGGCCCCGCCCACGTCGGCGCGGCGCAGCCCATCGCGGGCGCCGTGTATGTCACGCGCTCGACGCGCCCGGTGCTCCAAGAGCTGTACCGCGTGCGCTCAGGCCTGTTCAAGGTGCTCACCTTCGCCCTGGTGCTCAGCGTGGGCGTCACGTTGCTGCTGGCGTTCTCTATCTCACGTCCATTGTCCCGCCTCTCACGAGCTGCCAAGCGTATTGCCGCCGGGCAGCGCGACGTAGCGCTCCCCATCGGAGGCAGCGGAGAGATCCGTGAGCTGGCGCAGAGCTTCAAGACCATGAAAGACGAGCTCGACTCGCGGCTCGCCTACATCTCAGAGTTCTCCGCCGACGTCGCCCACGAGTTCAAATCACCGCTGACTTCCATCCGCGGCGCCGCCGAGTTGCTCGCCGAAGGTGCCCACGAAGATCCCGAGGCGCGAGAGCGCTTCCTCGCCAACATCCTGCTCGACACCCAGCGCCTCGACCGCTTGGTCAGCCGCCTGCTGCTGCTGAGCCGCATCGAGTCACGGGTGGAGGGCATGACCCTGGTCGATCTGCGCTCGTTGCTCGAGCGGGTCGTGACGCGCATCAACGCATCGCCTGCGTCAGGCCAAGCAGGGGCGGAGGGCGAGCCGGGTGGGGCCGGGGCGCCCCGCGTTCAGCTGCACTATGCAGCACACCACACCTGGCTGCGCGGTCGCGAACAGGACCTGGAGATCGCGATCAGCAACCTGATCGACAACGCGCGCCGCTACTCGCCGGCTGATGGCGTGGTCGTCGTCGAGGCACGAGATCCCCTGCCCAGCAGGCGCGAGCAAGCTAGCCTCGCCCCCGGGAGGCGCGAGCACGACAGGTTTCCCCACGGGATTGTGATCTCGGTCTGCGACTCAGGTCCCGGCATCCCTGAAGCGAAGCAGGCCAAGGTCTTTGAGCGGTTCTACACCACAGACAGCGAGCGCGGCGGCACCGGGCTCGGGCTGGCCATCGTCGACACCGTGGCCCGCGCCCACGGCGGCCGCGTCAGCCTAGAGTCGCGCGCAGCCCAGGGCAGCTGCTTTCGGATTTGGTTGCCGCGCGAAAAAAACCTGAGGTAGGTTCCGCGGGTGGAAGCTTTCTCAGAGGTCGCCGCGTTCATTCGTCAGCATGAGGTAGGTCGGCGGGCCCACCTTGACACGCCGTTCGGTCGTCGACTGATCTATTATGCCGATCTCACCGCCACCGGCCGCTACTTGCACTTCGTTGAGGCCTGGATCCGGCGGGTGCGGCCGTTCTACGCCAACACCCACACCGCCGTGTCCTCTACCGGGCGCATCGTGACCACGCTGCGCGAAGACGCGCGCCGGGTGGTCCGCCGCGCCCTGGGCGCAGGCCCCGAAGACGAGGTGTTGTTCACCGGCTCAGGCGCGACGGCGGCGATCAGCAAGCTGCTCGGCCTCCTCGGCTGGAACCTCCCGGAACCGCTGGAGCGCCGCTACGGCTGGTCCAAGACCATCCCCGCGCTGGAGCGCCCGCTGGTGTTCATCGGCCCCTACGAGCACCACTCAAACGAGCTGCCTTGGGTCGAGTCTATCGCCCAGGTGGTGGAGATCGGCCTCACCAAGGGGGGTCAGATCGATCTGGAAGATCTAGAGCGGCAGCTGGAGCGCTACGCAGATCGGCCGCACAAGCTCGGCTCGTTCTCAGCGGCCAGCAACGTGACCGGCGTGCTCAGCGACGTCCACGGCATCGCACAGCTGCTCCATCGCTACGGCGCGTACGCCTGCTTCGACTACGCCGCCGCGGGTCCGTACGCGCCCATCAACATGCACCCTGAAGGCCCCGAAGGGGCTCACCTAGACGCGGTGTTTCTTTCCATACATAAATTCATGGGGGGCCCCCAGGCTTCTGGAGTGCTCGCGGCGTCGCGCAGCCTGTTTCACTCGCGCATCCCAGAGAAGCCCGGCGGCGGCACGGTGGACTACGTGTCAGGGCCGGGGCGCGACGCGGTGGACTACGTGAGCCACCTGGCCGAGCGCGAGGAGGCCGGCACGCCGGCGATCATGGGCGACGTGCGCGCCGGCACGGCCTTCTTAGTCAAGGAGATGCTGGGCCCAGAGCGCATCCTCGCCCACGAAGTGTCCCTCGCCAAATCGACGCTCGAGCGCCTGGCCCGCCACCCCAAGATCCAGGTGCTTGGCCCGCTCGACGCCGATCGCTTGGCTATCTTGAGCTTCAACATCACCGGCCTACACCACGACTTGGTGTCCGCGCTGCTCGACCACCTGTTCGGGATCCAGAACCGCGCGGGCTGCTCTTGCGCAGGGCCGTACGGTCACCGTCTGCTCGGCATCGACCGCGCGCACTCCGAGCGGTTTCGGGTGCTGATTCGGCGGGGGGTGGTGGGCATCAAGCCTGGGTGGGTGCGGGTCACTGTGCCGTTCTACGCCAACCCAGATGACATCGAGTTCTTGCTCAGCGCCATCGAGTTCGTGGCCACCCACGGCGAGACCTTCGTGCCGCTGTATCGCCTGGGGTGGCACGACGGCGTGTGGCGCCACATCGAGCAGCCGGTCCCAGATCTCGAGCCGATTGAGATGACGGTGGAGGCGCTGCGTGAAGCCGCGCAGAGCTTCGCTGCTGGAGACCATGAGGATCCGATGGGGGAGGCAGCCTTGCTGCGCGAGCGGCAGCACTACTTCGACAGCGCGCGCGCGTTGGTGCCGCGTCTAGAGGCGCGCTGGGCCCGCGAGCAGCCGACGTTCAACCCAGGGGTGGGCTGCGCCGAGACCGACGCGCTGGTCTGGTTTCGCTACGTCGCGTCTGAGGGCATGCCTGCCTAGCGTTGTCCCTCAGACCTCACAGCTAGAAGAAGGCCTCGACGCCGATGCTCGGGATGGTCACGGGGCCGATCGCTTGGGGTTCGCAGCGTTGCGGCCCCCCCACCCCGCTCCCGTCCGTGCTGTCGCACTCTACGTCGACCACCTCTTTATTGAGCGTCGCGTTGGCGATCTCGAGCACGAACGCCCACGAGCCCGTGGGGCCTAGGCGCCAGCGCTTTTCTAGACGGAAATCTAGGCGCCAGAACGCAGGCACGCGAGCTTGTCCGCTGGCGATGGCCGCGCTCTCATCGCGAAGTGGGTAGCCAGAGTAGAACACCACGCGATTACCAGCCCGCCAGCGCCGACCCAAGTCCAGGCTGAGCGCCGCGTTGGCGACGTGGGTGCGGTCGAACCCCGACGGGAACGACTCACGTGAGATGCTGCGCTCTGAGCGTGAGAGCGTGTATGAGATGAAGCCGCCCAGGGCCTTAGTCAGCTTGCGGCGCAGGTAGACTTCGACGCCGTACGAGTGCCCGAGGGCGCGCTCTGAGAAGGCGGCCGCGTCGGGCTCATCGCCCGAGTTGTCTTTGGCGCGCTGACTGAGCACGTCGGTCATGTTGAAGAAGGCGTTCTGAAACAGCGTCACGCTGCCCGTCACGTCCCACGGCAGATCCACCTCTACGCCAGCGCTGTGCTGCAGCGCGCGCTGCAGCCCGGCCTCAAGGTCCGAGATTTGAAAGCCTGGGAGCGGCACCACGAAAGACGGTGGCTGGTGGGCGATGCCCAAGGCGTGGATCATGCGCCAAGCAGCGCCCAACTCATACCTCGCGGAGACTCTAGGCTCTACCGCCAGCGCGTAGCTCGCGTTCGAGTAGTACCAGTCCACGCGCAGCCCCGGCGTGACGGTCAGCTTGGGGGTGGGTCGCCACTCGAGCTGCGCGAAGCTACCCAGGGCCCAGTCGGTGCGGCCCGGGAAGATGCTGGCGACGTCATCGTCGTCCGCGCCAGAAATGTGGACGTCGTAGTGATCGAGGGCGGCGTCTGCCCCAAAGCTGTAGTGTTCTTGGGCTGACTTGCGGTAGTCGACTTGGTGGCGCAAGTGAGCCAGGCGGTCGCGCACGAACTCGCCCTCTTCACCCTCGGTCTTGTCTAGGCCAACATACAGCGCGCTGCGGGAGCTGACCCGCGCGCTGTGGCGCTGGTCCCAGCGCAGGTCGACGCGGTGAAACTCGGTGTTAAAGAAGGTCTCCACCTCGCGCCCTGGCCTCTGTTCCCCAAGGAAATCATAAGCGCCAAAGCTGAACACGCTCAGCGTGTCGTCCGGGGTCAACTCGTAGCTCGCGCGCGCTTGGTAGTCCCAGTAGCGCAGGATGGCCTCTGGCGCGAAGGCAGAGATCACCAGCCCGGTGTAGCTGTAGCGGCCGGCGGCGAGCGCGGTGCCGCGGCCACCAGCCAACGGCGCTTCAACCAGGGCGCCGGCGTCCACCAGGCGCACGCTGGCCTCGCCGTGAGCTGTGTCGGTGCGGGGCGCCGCGGTCTCGCCGGCGACGATGCCGCCCGCGTAGCGCCCGAAGCGCGCAGGGTATCCGCCAGGATATAAGTTGACGCTGCGCACGATGCCAGGGTGTACCACCGAGGGGCCGAGGCCGATGTGATACAAGAGCGGCACCCGGATCCCGTCCAAGAAGTAGCCGACGTTCCCCGGAGGCGCGCCGCGCACATAAAAGAAGGGCACGCCGCTCAGCATCGGCGTGACGCCAGGCAGCGCCTCGATGGCTCGGAACGGATCACCGAACGCCCCGGGCAACTGCCGCACCTCTGCGCGCGTAAACGTCATGGCGCCGGTTGGGGGGCGATCGCCGAGCACTAGCACTTCGTCATCGGCAGCTACCGGCGCGCCCTTGGCGGGCGCAGCGGGCTCACCGGCCGCCGCCGATCCGGGCGCAGGCTCGGTTGGGACCGGCGCGCTCGGACCGGGCTCAGCCGCGCCAGGCGCGGCGGGAGCAACGGCTGGGGGTTCGGGGGTGGGGAGCGCGAAGTGCACCGCGAAGCGAATCCTTACGGCAACAGCCACGTCGCCGCGGAACGCCGGCCGAAAACGCCAAGATTTGGCTGCAGTCTTAGCGGCGTCGCTGAACGGCGCTTCTCCCGCGACGACGCTGACCGCGGTCACCGCGCCGTGCTTGTCGATGGTCAGCTCCAGCACCACGTCGGCCTCACCCTGTGCGCCGGCAGGGCGCAGCACCTCGGTTGAGCCGATGGGCTTAGGCGGTGAGAGCGCTGGCAGCTCGCTGGGTGGCGCGGCTGGCGCGGGCTGGGCGTGGGCTCGAGACGGGCCAGCCAGAACTGCGAGCGCCACGGCCAAGCTGAGGCAGCGCGTGCTGAAGCGGAGCGCGATTGGGCAGAGCACGGCGACAGCGAGGGTTGGTGGCGAGGCGAACAGCAGCGCTACGTTCCGCGGTTACGGGCCGCACAGCCGGCTGGTGCGGGGAGCGAAGCTGTGAGGCGCTTGATATAAGCTCTGCGGAAAGTTCTTCTGGCGCTCTTGCCAGCGCTGAGAGTCTACCGTGAGCGGCACCCGCTGCCAATACGCCGGCCGGCTCGCGTATCCCCCCTGGGTAATCCGCTCCGCCCGCGCGGGGGTGGCGAGACACGGCCGGCGCCGCTAGCCGGGGTGGCAGGGGGAGCCCCGTCGGCATCTATATACCGCACGGAATTGATTCAGCGCCCCCGGCGGTTGGTGCCTCCTGCGCACGGCTCACCAGCAGCTTGAGCATGCTCGCGCGGCAGACGCTCAGTGCTCGAGCGCAGGGGTACCCGTCGCCGGGGCATCGAAGCGGGGCGTGTCCGCGGAGCGTGGCTGCGCACGACGCTGACGATGCGCCATCGCGTACAACACCGGCACCGCTGCGCGACTCACGAGCAGCGACGCGACCTCGCCCGCCATGAGCGCGATCGCGAGGCCTTGAAAGATCGGATCGAATAGGATCACGGTCGCGCCCAACACGACGGCGAGGGCAGTGAGCAGCATCGGACGGAAACGCACCGCTCCCGCTTCGACGACCGCTTCTTCTACGGGCATGCCTTCGGCGATGAGCGCCTCGGCGAAGTCCACTAGAATGATGGAGTTTCGCACCACGATCCCCGCCCCGGCCATGAACCCAATCATGCTCGTGGCCGTGAAGAACGCCCCCATCGCAGCGTGGGCAGGCAGGATGCCGATCAGCGAAAACGGGATGGCGGCCATCACGACCAGCGGCGTGGAGAAGGAGCGGAACCACCCTACGAGCAGCCCGTAGATCAAGATCAGCACGGCAACGAAGGCGAGGCCCAAGTCTCGAAACACCTCTAGCGTCACGTGCCATTCACCGTCCCACTTGATCGCGGGCTGCGCGTCGCTCTTGGGCTGCGTCAGGTTGAAGACCTCCACGCCGCCCGCTGCCCCACCAAAATCTGCGGCGGCGAGCTGGTTGAGCTGGTCATTCATTTCGAGCACGGCGTAGGCAGAGCTCTCAGAGCCACCAGCCACGTCGCCGGTCACGTAGACCACGGGCAACAAGTTCTTGTGATAGATGCTCTGGTCCTCCACCGTCCGCTCCACCCGCACCAGCTCGCGGAGCGGCACCAGCGCGCCCGTGGAGCTCGTCAAGCGCAGACCAAGCAGCGCTTCGGTGTTTGCCCGCTTGTCTCGAGGCAGGTCGAGCATGACGTGCACGCCTTCTTGCTCCTGCGGCATGTGCACCAACCCGATGGATTCACCGGTCACCGCAACTCGCACGGCGCCAGCGATGGCGTCGGCGCCGATCCCGTGCAGCGCGGCCTTTTCCTTGTCCAGCACGAGTCGGTCTTTGGGATGAGGATCTTCGGCGTACCAATCGATGTCGACCACCCCGGGGGTACTGCGAAAGATCTCCCGCACCTTCTCCGCGAGGCGCGCCCGCGACTCTGCGTCTGGGCCGTAGACCTCTGCCACCAAGGTCTGCAGCACGGGCGGCCCAGGCGGCACTTCCGCGACGGCGATGCGGGCGCCGTAGCGGGCCGCGATCGCTGCCACGCGTGGGCGGACGCGTTTGGCGAAATCGTGACTTTGCTCCGTGCGGTCGTGTCGCGAGAGCAGATTGATCTGCACATCGGCGACGCTGGCCCCGGCGCGGAGGTAATAGTGACGCACCAATCCGTTGAAGTTGAACGGGGCGGCGGTGCCGACATAGGTCTGGTAGTTCACGACCTCGGGCTCGTCGCGCACTGCTTGCGCGATCTCATTCGCGGCCCGAGCGGTGCGCTCCAACGAGCTGCCTTCGGGCATGTTGAGCACGACCTGCACCTCGCTTTTGTCGTCGAAGGGCAGCATCTTCACGCGCACCAGCCCGGAAGGGACGAACGCTACAGCACCAAGCAGCAGCGCGATGATCCCAACCAGGAACCCCCAGCGCCAAGCGGTGACACCGACGAAGCGCGACATGACCACTCGATACGCGCGGGTGAGTCTACCGTCCGCGCTGTGGCTCGCGGTCTTGTGCGCTGGACCTCGCCCAAGCAGCCGCACCGCAGCCCACGGTGTCACGATGAACGCGACGAGCAACGAGAACACCATCGCAGCCGTGGATCCCACCGGAATGGGCCGCATGTAGGGCCCCATCAGCCCTCCGACGAACGCCATGGGTACGATGGCCGCGATCACAGCCAGGGTTGCCAGGATGGTCGGATTACCGACTTCGCTGACCGCCTTGATGGCCACTTGGCGGATCGGTAGCCCGGCGTTCTCGGGCAATGAGCGGTGGCGCACGATGTTCTCCACGACCACGATGGCGTCGTCCACCAAGATGCCGATGGAGAAGATCAACGCGAACAGCGTGATGCGGTTGAGGGTGTATCCGACGAGATGAAAGACCAGCAGCGTCAGACCCAGCGTCGACGGGATAGCCACGGCGACGACCAGAGATTCGCGCCAGCCAAGCATCCAAAGGATCAGCAGCGAGACGCTGACGATGGCGATGCCCATATGAAAGAGCAACTCGTTCGACTTCTCGCTGGCAGTCTCGCCATAGTGCCGGGTGACGCTCACCTCGACGCTGTTCGGGATCAGCGTGCCTTTTAACGCTTCCACCTGGTCTAGTACGCCGACCCCGACATCAATGGCGTTGGTCCCCGGCCGCTTGGCGATCGAGAGGGTCACCGCTGGCCGCTCGTCGGAGCGCGCCGAGGTCGCCGCGCCGTTACCGTGAAAGACGTACTGCGAAACCTCTTCGCCGGCGTCGGTCACCTTCGCGACGTCGCGTACGTACACTGCGGCGCCGTCGCGCACGCCGACCACCACGGCCCCCACGTCGTCGGCGCTGGTGAAGAAGCCGCCCGTTTGCACCACGACGTCCCGGTCGTCCGTCGTCAATGAGCCGGCTGTGGTTTGGTCGTTCGCCTGGCGCAAGGCCCGCGCCACCTCAGCCATGCCCAACGAGCGCGCCGACAGCAGCGCCGGATCTAGAGAGACGCGCACCTGGCGTCGAACGCCGCCGATCAGGTGAGTCTCGCTCACGTCAGGCAGGCGCTTGATCCTCGCGGTCACTTCTGCGGCGACGCGGCGCAGCGTCAGGTGATCATGTTCTTCACCGTGGAACGTCAGAGCCAAGATCGGCACGTCGTCGATGGATCGCACCTTGACCAAGGGCGGTGAAACACCGCTCGGGATGCGGTCTTGGTTGGCCGCGAGCTTCGCGTTCAGCTTCACCACGGAGCGCTCCACGTCCTCACCGACGCGAAACCGCACCACGGCCAGGGCCTTTCCCGGCTGGCTCGTGGTGTACACATATTCCACGCCAGGGATTTCCCAGAGCAGCCGTTCGATGGGTGAAGCGACGCGGCTCTCGACCTCCTTCGCGCTAGCGCCAGGCATGGAGACCATGAGGTCCACCATCGGCACCTTGATTTGAGGTTCTTCTTCCCGCGGCAAGAGCGCCAGCGCGGCCAGGCCGAGCAGGACGGACGCCACCACCAAGAGCGGCGTCAGCTTCGAGTTGATGAACGCGCGAGCGAGCGCGCCCGCCGGTCCAAGGCCTGAACCAGGCTCAGCGCGCGACACTATTTGACCTCGATGGGTTGAGCGTCGCTGAGAGCGGCGACGCCTGACGTGACCACGGACTCACCGGCGTCCAAGCCGCTCAGGATCTCGACCGCGCCGTCACGCTGTCGCCCCGTGCGCACGAGTCGTAGGCCCGCGCGACCGTCTTTGGCGACGAACACCAGTTCGAGCTGTCCGCGCCGGACGATGGCTGTTTGAGGCACCTCGATGGACTTGCGCTCGCTCGTGGGCAGCTCGACTCGCCCGAAGAGCCCCGGGCGCAGCCCAGGCACCTGCTTGAGATCCAATTTGACGAGCACGGTGCGGGTGCTCGGATCCGCGGTCGGGCTGATTTCTACGATCTTTGCCTGGGACACCGCCCCGATCGCCTCGACGTGTACCGTCATGAGTTGACCCAGCTCAAGGCGCGAGGCCAGTGCTTCAGGCACCGTGGCCTCGAGGCGCAGCTCCGTCGGGTCCTCCAAGACAAGCAGCGGGCGACCGGGCATGGCCTGATCTCCGACGTTCGCGAGCTTGGCGGTGATGACTCCCGAGAACGGCGCGCGAAGCACCGTGTAGCTTTGCATCACGCGCGCTTCGCTCAGGGCAGCTTCGGCGACCCGGTGACGGGACGTGCTGGCGTCTAACTCGGACTGCGCCACCACGTTCTTTTCGCGGAGGCTCTGGGTGCGCTTGAGCTCCAGCGCCGCCTGATCGAGAAGCGCCGAGCTCTGCCGCGCCTTCGCGTTGATTTCCCCAGCGTGCAGGCGGACCAGGACGGCCCCAGCCCGCACCTCGCTGCCCAGCGTGACGTTCAGCTGCTTGACACGTCCCATCACGTTGGGCGCGATGCTCGCTGTAGTCTTCGCTCGCACCGTGCCGACGATTTCCTGGGTCACGCTGCTTTGGGTCCGATTGGCGCTTGCCGTGGTGACGATGGCGGTGGGCAAGGGCGCGCTGATCGGAGCGGGCGGCGCCTCTCTGCTGCACGCAGTCGAGAGACTCAGAGACACGGCGATGAGGGCCGTCGAGGTACGAAATTGCATGGTGCGAAACTCGCTTGGGTTGCGGCGCTCCGCGGCGCCGGCTATGTTATGACAGAAGTCACATATCACCATATAGCAATATGTCAATGTCTTCCAGATCAGTGCCCACCCCCCTCGAAGGCCCCGTGCTCGATAGCGTGGCGGAGGTGTTCGCGGTGCTCAGCGAGCCCACGCGCCTGCAGATCCTGCAGCTGTTGAGGGGCGGAGCGCACACGGTCTCGGAAATCGTGGGCAGCCTAGAGATGAAGCAGGCCAACGTGTCCAAGCAGCTCGGGCTGCTGCGCCAGGTGGGCTTCGTGGGGCGCGAGCGAGAGGGGGCGTCGGTCCGCTACTCAATCACGGAGCCCTTGATTTTCGAGCTCTGCGACCTGGTTTGCGGCAAGTTGCGCAAAGACGCCGAAGAACGCATCGCCCTGCTGCCGAAGCGCCGCGGTCGGCGCTAGTCGTGAGCGAGGCCCAGGCGACCTGCCGCACCTGGGCAGCGCGGCGGACGCTTCACGTTTGCGAGACCATGCGGAGTCAGCTCCTGGCGTGGTGCGCGTAAAAATGCCAGGTCGATGCTCCGTAGCCCTGCCGAGAGAGCGCGCGCTCGTCAGCGACGGCGCCGCGGCCACGCAACGCGCGCCCTCCACCCCCTGCCCTGCTTCGTGTGGCTACAAAAGCGACGGGACGTCACCCAAACCGCGACTCCGGTGCCGCAACGCGGGAGGCGCTCCCCGAGAGCGCTGCAGGTTGCGGTCCTGGGAGCGGGCGCCGCGGACGTGGTACGATGTCGCCATGCCTGGCTCCACCGCCCACCAGCTCCACACCATCGAGGACTACGTGCGGCTCGAGGGGTTCAGCAACGTCAAGCATGAGTTTTTGGACGGACAAGTCTACGCGATGGGCGGCGGCACACCAGCGCACGGGACGTATGCGGCCAACCTGATTCGAGTGCTGGGAAACCACGTGAAAAATCTGCCGTGTCGTGTGCAGACGTCGGATGTGCGTGTCCGCGTGGCGGCGACGGGGCTCGACACCTATCCCGACATCAGCGTGGTCTGCGGCCACCTAGAGGTCGACAAGGAGGACCCGTTTGCGATCATCAACCCGGTCCTCCTCGTCGAGGTGCTGAGCCCCAGCACTGAAGCCTACGACCGAGGAAAGAAGCTCGAACACTACAAACTCATTCCGTCGCTGACAGAGGTCGTGTTCGTCGCCCACGATCGGCAACATGTCGAGGTCGTGCGGCGCGACGGCGATCAATGGCACCAGAGCGGCGCGAGCTCAGGCGAGGCAATTGGTCTGGAGTCGGTGGGGCTGCAGCTGCACGTGGACGACGTGTACCACGACCCTCTCGGCTAGCGCCAGCTGGGTCAAGGGACCGCCGAGCGACGTCGACCCAGTGCTGTACGCAGACGCAGCTCCGATCGACCGCGTCTTCGACGTCGCTTGACTCCACAGCCACCCTTTAACTCTCTTGGTTCTCGCGACGCCCAACAACCTCCTTGAGGTGTGGCTCTGAACACAACGGCCCTAGTGCGTCAGGCTCACGGGTGTGGATCTCGATCTGACGGTAGTTTGATCGCACAGCTGTAACCGCACG
>CAZKDY010000004.1:235582-273398 GCA_964551615.1 uncultured Polyangiaceae bacterium | reverse complement strand
CAAAAAAAATAACACGAGCCAGATGCGAAGAGGAGCCCAGCGGGCTCCTCAAGCACAGCTCGCCGTAAACCGACTCCCACAAACCAGGCGCGGGCCTGCGGGGCGCCCGCGCCCAAAAAAAATAACACGAGCCAGATGCGAAGAGGAGCCCAGCGGGCTCCTCAAGCACAGCTCGCCGTAAACCGACTCCCACAAACCAGGCGCGGGCCTGCGGGGCGCCCGCGCCCAAAAAAAATAACACGAGCCAGATGCGAAGAGGAGCCCAGCGGGCTCCTCAAGCACAGGTCGTCCAGGATCGTGTGGGCGCAACAGGATTTGAACCTGTGACTTCGACCGTGTGAAGGTCGCACTCTACCGCTGAGTTATGCGCCCGTGCAGGCGCCGAGCGCCCACAATCCCCCGAGGGGGACGAGCTTAATAGCGTTGAAATTCAGCCTAGGCAATCCACCGCGTGCAGAAAACGACACAGCTGACGGCCCAGCGCGAGAGCCCATGATATAGCCCGCCCGATGTCTGCTGAGGATCCTCGCGTCACCCCTGACGGCGCTGCACCCACCGGCGCCTTGCCCGGAGCCGCCCCGTCTGACACCGCCGCATCCGAGCCGGCCACGACCGCGGCGCCGCCCGCGATCCTTTCTGCAGCCCCAGCACCTGAGCCGTCTGCGCCCGAGCCTGAGCCGTACAAGCCGCTGCTCACGCCGCCGAACCCGGCGCGCCGCAAAGACAAAGTCTCGGGCATGCTGATCGTGTTCGTGACCTTCCTGGCCACGCTCAGCCTCGCTTGGTGGGCCAAGTGGAAGAACACACCGGTGGCGCCCGAGCCGCCGGCCGCGCCCAGCACCTCGGCGGTGGTCGGTTTCCCGAGCGCGGTGGACGCCATCGCGACCCTGCCCGCCGCGCGGGACCGAACGCCGCGCGACGTGCTGCGCGGCATCTTGCTGCGCGGCGTGAACAGCGAGGGCTTGGTGGACACCACCAACGAAGGCTCTGAGGTCCGTTACGTGTTCCAGAGCCGCCCGGGTGAAGGCCCTCAACCCCCCCGCGATCCTGAAGGTCGGCCTACGCGTCCTTACTGCGGCAAGCAGGTGGTGCGCGTGAAGGCCGAGGGCCTGCAAGAAGACGAAGACGAGACCAAGTACATGTGCTCGTCCAAGGGCTTTGAGCCGCTCCCAGATCCGCGCTGCGGCCCCAAGCAGGTCTGGGCTCACGCCATCGCCAAAGACATCCCTACGGATAAGACCGCGCAGATCGAGTACTACCGCGCACAAGCCGGCCCGGCGTGGCGTTTCCGCATCCCTGGCACCCGCCACCGCTTCAGCCTGTACGGCGACTGCGAGCGCGAGCTCAAGGGCACCGAAGAGGTCGGCTCGGTCCCTTAGCGCTGGCCCCTGGCGCTGCGCCTTAGCGCCGTGCCCTAGCGCCGTGCCCTAGCGCTCTCACCCCAGTGCTCTCACCCTAGCGCTAGGCACCGAGCTAGTCAGCGGCATCCTCAACCGCCGCTGGCACGTTCTCCAGGCCCAGCCCGGCCCGCTTGCGCAGCTCACGCCACAGGCCGTCGGCGGTCTCTTGCTCTTTGATGCTGAACGGAATCAATTTCCGCCCGGCTTCTTTGCTGGCGCGCAGCATGGCGGGCTTACGCTGCGCCTGCGCGACTTTGTCGAGCTTAGTCGCCACGATCAGCGTGCTGAGCTTAGGCCGCGCCACCCGCGAGTCGTCCTTGAGCAGCTCCAGCAAATCAAGATCGTCAGGCTCCAGCCCACGCCGAAAATCGATCAGCAGGCTGACCACCGACAGCGTGGGCCGCTCCAGCAAATAGCCCTCGATCAGATCCGCCCACGCGTAGCGCTCGGTCTTCGCGCGCTTGGCGTAACCGTAGCCCGGCAGGTCCACCAAGGTGACCAGGGAACCGTCCGTGGCCGTCACCTCGTAAAACGAAATCTGCCGCGTGCAGCCCGGCGTCGAGCTGGTGCGCACCAGGTTGCGGCGACCCATCAGGTGGTTCAGCAAGCTGCTCTTGCCCACGTTGGAGCGCCCAGCGAACGCCAGCTCAACCCCCGTCGGAGGCGGCAGCTGATTCAGCTCCTTCGCGCCCGCGACAAAGCGAGCGTCCATGATGCGCGGCAGCGAGGCGGGTTTAGGGGAAGACACGGTGCGACGCTGTACCGCGGATCCCCCGAGCGTGCATGAATTCTGCCGCCAGCCGCGGCGCTGCGACGTTTGAGCTTCAAGGGGGTTGGGTTTTGGGCCTAGCGCGCGCGTCTCAGGCGCCGCAACAGCGGGCCCCCGATGGCCGTCAGCTCTTCGCTCTTCAGCGCGCGGGCAGCGCCAAGAAACAGCACGCAGAACACCGCGCTGCCGGCTAGCCCGGGCAGCAAGCGCGAGAACCAGCCTGAGCCGACCTGCGCCAGGACCCCGCGCGACACCCAGTACGCGCCGCCCGCCGCGATCAGCGCGGAAGCAGCCGAGCGCAGGCCGCTCTTGAAGATCTCCCCGTTGCCCAGCGGCCCGAGCTTCTTGCTGAGCCAGAACCAGAGCAGGAGCATCTGCACGAAGGACGAGCCGGCCACCGCCAGGCTGATCCCGACGTGACCGAGCGGTCCTCTCAGGGCCAGCGCGAAGCCGATGAACGCCAACAGATCGAACGCCGCCACCACCACCGGGGTGCGCGTGTCGCCCATGGCGTAGAACACGCTGACCAGCTGGCGCACCGCCGCGACCATCCAGATGTGCAGGCCGAGCGCCATCAGCGAGCGGCCCGTCTCACGCGCGCTCAGCGCGTCAAACTCACCGCGCTGAAAGATCAGCACCACCAGCGGCTCGGCTAAGGCGACGACGCCCGCCGTCGCCGCGAAGCCGACGAACAACGCCAGCCGCATGCCATAGGCGAAGGTCTTGGCCGCCTCAGCGCGGTCACCGCGCGCGAACAGCAGCGCGAGGCTCGGCATGGTAGCTGTTTGCAGCGCCATGACAAAAATACCCTGCGGAAAATCACAGAGCCTCAGCGCATAGGCAAAGTAGGACTGCGCGCCGAGGTCGAGCTCCGACAAAAAGCGCCGCGCCAAGATCACGTCCACGTAGTACACCCCGACGCCGATCAGCACTGGCCCCATGCGCCGCAGCGCCTGCCGCACCCCAGGGTGGCGGAAGTTGAAGCTCGGGCGCTCAAGGTAGCCGATGGCCTTTAGGCTGGGCCACTGAGCCACCACCTGCAGCGCGCCGCCGATCAACGCGCCGAACGCCATGGCCAGGATGCGCTCGTAGCCGTGCGCGCCGAGCCACCCCGGCAGCGCCAACGCGAAGACCACGAACGCCACGTTGAGCAGCGCCGGGGCGAAGCTGGTGGCGACGAAGCGGCGGTAGGTGTTGAGCGCCGCGACGCCGAGGGCCGCGGTGCCCATGAAGAAAATGTACGGAAACACCCAGCGCGCCAGGCTCACGGTGCGCTCATACTGCCCTGGGTACTGCCGCGAGCCGCCGGCGAACAGATCCACCAACTGCGGCGCGAGCAGCACCCCGAGCACGCTGACCCCCACCAGCAGCACCAGCGACAGGCCGCGCATGGCGCGGAAGAAGCGCCGCGCCTCCGCCTCGCCCTGCTTCTCGCGCACCTCGCTCAGCACCGGCAGCACCGCGGTCTGCACCGCGCCTTCAGCCAGCAGCTGGCGCAGCACGTTGGGCAGCAAGAACGCCACGAAGAAGGCGTCTGTTTCCGCGCGAGAAAAAATACCAGCCAGCACCTGGTCGCGCACCAGCCCGAGCGCGCGGCTGGCGAGGGTGCCAGCAGCCACGACGCCAGCTCGCCCCGTGATCTGCTTACGCTCTTCGTCGCCGGCCGCTTGTTGCGCCTGAGCGGCGTCGCCCGCGGCTCGCTGCGCCTGAGCGGCGTCGCCCGGTGTCGCGCCCGCGGCCAGAGCCTCCCCGTCAGACGCGCCGGTTTCTGCCTGATTTGGGGCAGCGTCGGCTGGCGGCTTGGGCTGCTCACGGGGCACGCCGTGACATAGCGCGCCGCCTCAGGCTCGGGCGACTTTCTTAAGCTTTTCAGCCGTTAGGCTAGGCCCGCGTGCGCTCGCAGCACTGCCTCTACCAGCTCGATGGCTGGTTCCGCGTCGGCCGCCTCCAAGCTGCCGCCCGCGCTCACGCCGAGCAGGCGCATCCGCGTCTCGCCGCGGATCACGCGGCGCGCGCCGCCGCACTGTCGGCACACCACACCGCCGCGCCGCGGGCTCACCCCCGCCGCCTGACCCACGGGACACTGGCGGCGACAACTCACGCAGGCATCTAGCTCGAGGCCCCAGCCGAGGGCGTCGCACAGCTGCATGCCAAACTCACCGAGCATCCTGCGCTCGACTACGGCGTCGACGCCGACCTCGCCAGCCTCACGCCCCGCGGCGTTGAGCGCGTCGAGCAGCCGCGAGCAGCCTCGCCAAATCTCGCGCTCTGGGGTGCGCGGCGGGAGCGCGTGGCGGATCCAGCTCAGCGCCTGACCCGCGCACTCCAGCGCGCTCAGGCGGCCGACCAGCCCCAGGCGCGGCCGGCTGATTTGCGCCTCGCGGAGCACCCCTAAGTCTACGTTCGCGCCCCGATCTTCGTACTCTAGGTTGAGCTCGTGCATCGGCTCCAGCGCGCCACCGAAGCGCTTCTTGCTGTTGCGCGCGCCGCGGGCGGACACGCTGATGCGGCCTTCGTCGCGGGTAAAGAACTGCAAAATTAGGTCCGAGTCGCCGACCGCGCGGCTATTGAGCAGCAGCGCGGGCGTCCTGCGGAGCGTCGCGGCCTGGCGTCCTGCGGGTCGAGTTGCCATGCGTGCGTCGTCCAAGCCCCCAGCTGTGATTCCGCGGCGCCGCGGGCGCTCAGCTCAGCTCGTGAATATTACCGTACGGCACTGAAACCGGCAGGGCGCTGAGCGAGAGCTCTTGGGGGACGTCGTGGTCACGCGGCTTGAGCACGATGCTGAGCGCGAGGGTGAACAAGATCAACAAGAGCACGAACGCGATGGCGACACCGAAGCGCCGGCTGCGACCTGAGCCGCCAGGGCTGGTGAGCGGCAGCGGGGTGACCCACGCCACCTTGCGACTCGCGGTGTAGCGCGCCAGCACCTCGTCAGGCTCCAGATCGAGGGCGCGCGCGTACGACTTCAGGAAGCCGCGGACGAACACCTCACCGGGCAGCTCGTCGAACTGGTCAGCCTCGATGCGCTCGACGCTGAGCAGAGGTACGCGCGTAGCTCTCGAGATCTCCTCAAGGCTTTTTTTCCGCGCTTCTCGTGCCTTGCGCAGGAACTGGCCAACGCTCTCGGTCTCCATCCAACGGTGCGCGAGCCTAATCCATCTTGCTGAGCAGCGCGCTGCATTCTTTTCCGCCGCGCGTGCGCTTTGACAGCTTCAAGCACTGCTCAAGATCCGTTCGCGCGTCCGACGCGCGCTTTAGCTGAAGACGGACGCGTGCGCGGCCTAGCCACGCTTCTTGCAGGCCGCGGCAGGCTTCGTGGTCCGCGTCGAGGGCAGCGCTGTACGCAGCCTCGGCTGCCGTGGGGTCTCGCTTTTTCTCGTAGGCCAGCCCGAGCCGGTACTGGCCCACGCAAAAGTCAGGCTGGGCGGCGATGCTGCGCTGGAGCGCGTCGATGGCGGGCCCGAGCTTCCCCCACTCCAAATAGGCCCAGCCGAGGTTACCCCAGGCCTTTTCTGGGCTTTGGTACAGGATGTCTTCGGTCAGCGGCTTGAGCACCCCAACCGCCGCGGAGTAGCGCTTTCGATGCACCAAGACCACGCCCAGGGTGTTCTTAGCGTCGCGGTAGGTGTCGTCGGCGGCGATGGACAGCCGCGCGTATTTCTCCGCTTCAGCCAGGCGGCAGTCGCCAGGATCGCCCGTGCCAGTCTCGGCAGTCGCGCAGAACTGCAGGTAAATCAAGCTCACTAGGTGCGCCGCTTCAGCGTTCTCGGAGTCGAGCTCCACCGCGGCCAGCGCGCGCTCCAGCGCGGCGCGTGGCTGATTTCGGCTGAGCCACAGATCGCGGGCGACGTCGTACTCCGTCTGGGAGCGCCTGGCGTCGTCTGCGGTGGCTGGCCCGCTTTGCCCAGCGCAGGCGAGCAGCAGCGGGGCCGTACTGAGCAACAGCGCGACGCACAAGCTCTGCCTCAGCCAGCACCGAGCGCCACCCCTCCACCCCCGAGCCCGTGAGCGCGCCAGGAGACGCTGAACAAACCCAGGCGAGTTATGCGACATATCAGCCTCTGGCGTTAGCCCAGGGGGGCTAACCCGTCAACGCATGTCCAGTAGTTTGCCGCGTCGCTGCGCGCCTGGCCAGCTGGCCCAAGCGGACGCGAGACTTGGTGAGCGCGACTGCGTGGGCCGACTAGCGGCGAGGCTCGGGGCTCATGCCGCGGATCTGATCTTTTACGCCGAGCAGGTTGTACAGCTCGCGCAGGCCATCGGCGTCGGGGATCTCGATGGTCTCATCGACGATGCTGACGTAGCCGGCTTCGCGCAGCTGCTGCACGGTGCGCTTCACGGTGTCGACGTCGAGGCCCACGCGCACGGACAAATCCAACGGTGAAACGCTCAGCGTCACCGCGCCATCCAGGCCGCGCCCTGCGGCTTGCTGCGCGTGCTTGAGCAGCGCCACCACGACCTTGGCCTGGGAGTCGCGCAACATCAGGATCTCGATCTGATCTTCGGCGTCGCGCAGGCGGCGGATCAGTTGGTGGAGCACCCGGGTGCCGACCGCAGGGTTAGCGCTGAGCACGTGCTGAAAGGTGTCGTGATCCAGCGCCAACACCGCGCCATCGCTCAACGCGACGGCGGTAGAGTTGCGCGGCGTGCCCTGCAGCAGCGCTGACTCGCCGAACAGATCACCTGGCCGCACCACCCGCAAGCTGCGCTCCAGCGCGCCCACGCGCTTAATCAGCCGCACCCGGCCGGTTTGCAGCAGAAAGGCCTCAGTCGCAGCGACGCCTTCGTTGAAGATCACCTCGCCCGCGTGAAACTGCCGACCAAAGCGGGTCAGGAGCCGCTCTTGATCTAACACGTCCGTCGGTCCGTCCATCGGCGGCGATGCTACGGGTAAACCGCCATCGCTACCACGCCCAAGCGAGCGTGCGGCCTGAACACATCACACCTCGACGGCGGATCGCGGCAGGTTTGGCTTGATCGCGTCTGCGGCGCGCACGTAGAGCGGCTCGAAGGCTTCGAGGCTGGCGTCTTCGGCCAGCTGCGCGACGCACAGCGCGCTTGGCAGCTCGAAGCCTGGCGCGTGACTGGGGGTCAGACCGAGCTCCAGGGCCACCTCGCCGATCCACAGCGGCTCGGTGCCTGCTAGCTGCCGCAGCTGCTCGGCGGTGTGCTCGCGCTTGAGCGCCAGCGGCTCGCTCAGCGCTGCGCCATCCGCGCTGAACAGCTGCGCAAAGATCTCGTCGCGGCGCGCGTCCAGCAGCGCGGCCCGAGCTGCAGAGGTGCCCGCCCGGTGCGAGGAAACAGCCAAGAGCTCGCCATGGGCCAGCGCCGCGAGGGAGCTGACGCCGACCAGCGGCCGCTCCAGCCCGAGGGCCATGCCTTGGGCCAACGCGATCCCCACCCGCAAGCCGGTGAAGGAGCCGGGCCCGATCCCCACGGCGAGGCGATCGAGCTGCTGCTTGCTCCAGCCCGCCTCAGCCAGACAGCCATCGACCAACGCGGCCATTTGCTCACCGTGGGCGCTGGGGATCTCGTGGCTCGCCTGAGCCACGAGGCCCTCAGCGTACAGCGCGACGGAGCCGCGACGCGAGGAGGTCTCTAGAGCTAGCACGCGCTGCATCGACGACGACCTAGCACGGCGCTGGCCGCTGGCGCAGGAAAGCCAGCCGATCCGAGGCGCGCCGTGTATCCTGCTCGGCACCGTGACCCAGATCGTCCCGCACTTCGATTTCCGCGTCGCGTTCGGGGCCTCGGTGGATCAGGGCCACCGCCGCGACTCTCAGGAAGACGCCCACCTCGTGCTGCCGGAGCTCTCGCTGTTTGCCGTGGCAGACGGCATGGGTGGCCACCTAGGCGGCGAAGTGGCAGCGGCCCTAGCGCTTGAAGAGCTAGAGGCCGCGCTGCGCGACCCGCACGCCCAGCGCGTGATCCAGGCTTATGTCACTGGGCCTGGCCTCGACGCGCGGCGCCGCGTGTTCGCTTGCCTAAAGCGCGCCTTCGAGCAGGCCAACCGACGGGTGCGCGACGAGGCCGTCAAGCGCCCCGAGCTGACCGGCATGGGCACCACGCTGGACGCCGTGTGGCTCGCGCGAGATCGCGCGTTCATCGCCCACGCTGGCGACGGCCGCGTCTATTTGGCGCGCAGCAGCGCGATGCTCCAGCTGACTCAAGACCACGCGCAGCTCGAGACGTTGAAGGCTCAGGGCATGCTGCACTCCAGCGCCAAGCAAACCGCGCGCAATCGCTTGCTGAACGCCATTGGGCTGCGCGAAGCGCTCCACGTCGACACGCTGTTTGTTGAGCTAAGTCGCGGCGATCGCCTGATGCTGTGCACCGACGGGGTCCACGGGCAGATCGACCATGAGGCGCAGATGGCCGAACTGCTGCGCCGCGGAAGCGCTGAGCACGGCGCGCGCTGCCTCACCGACGCCTGCGCAATCCATGGCCGTGACAACGCCACGGCGTTGGTGGTTGAGGTGAGTGAGCGCTTCGTCCAGCGTCCAGGCAGTGATCGCGGGCTGGCGCCGCGCGATCTGGAGGGAGCGCGTTCGAGCCCGCTGCTCAGCGAGCTGCCGTTGCCACAGGTGTTGGCGACCTTGGCCGCGGCCGTCGAGATTGAGCTGGAGGTCGGCGAAGCCGTACCCCGCGCCGTCACCAACGACTTGGTGGCGTACGTCGTGCTGGAGGGCGTCGTGCGCTACCAGACGGGGCGCGAAGTGGGAGCCGGAGCGCTGCTGTTTCCGGAGTCGCTGGTGGCAGTAAACTCCCGCGACGCCCTGCCCCAAGTGCGCCAAGACGCGCGCTTGCTGCGCCTGCGCGCCGACGACTTCCACGAAGTCTGCGCCGCCGATCCAGAGCTCGCCGCGTCGCTGTATCAGAACTTGGCTCGACACCTGGCGCGCCTCGGGCCCAGTCGCGCCAACGCTCAACGCCAGGCCGAGCCGCCGTTGCCTCCCGCGCCTCCCGCGTCCTCCCGCATGGAAGTCGCGCCAGCGCCGCCTGAGCTCGGCGCACGCAAAGCCTGAGCCGAGCCCTCAGTACAGGTTCAAGGTCCAGGGGTTTTGGGCCAGGCGCCCCAAGGTCTGCACGAATAACGTCTGCGGGCGCCGAAGGACGCTTGCAATGACCGAAGGTTCGACTAGGTTGCGCCTTCCCTCGCTGGGACCTCTTGGTCACTGAAGCGCCTGTCATGGGCAACGCAGTGGTTTAGAGGAGTCCGGGGCGTAGCGCAGTCTGGTTAGCGCACTTGACTGGGGGTCAAGGGGTCGATGGTTCGAATCCATTCGCCCCGACTGGCTCCGCGGCACAAGCCGCGGAGCCGCCAGCGAGGCCCTGCGCCGTTCGGGCGGTCCGGCCGCCCGGCGCGCGACGATCGCCTACGCGGCGGCTAGCTGCGCCGGCTCGAGCGCGCGCCGCGTTGGTGGGGCTCGTGCTGAGGGCGGGCCAGCGCACGCCGCCGCGCGCGCAGAGCAAGCGCTGGTCGCTGTCCCGAGCCAGTTTGGCCCAAAAAACAGCGCGATCGCTGCTTCGGCCTTGACCAAGCGCCCGATAGGCCCGCAAATCATGGGATGTCTCCCAAACTGCTCCGCCGCTCCCTGCTCCGCCGCCCGTTCGGCTCCGCTAGTGCGCTCCTGCTAGGCGCCGCCATCGCCTGGCCCATCGCCTGCAGTAGCTCCGGTGAAGGCGTCGCTGGAGGCGGCACCAATATCGGCGGCTTTGGCGGCGGCACAGCCGACGCGGGTGGCGACGCGAACGGCGGCGGGGGCGGCGACCTGTTCGGCGACGCGGATCTCGACCCTTACTCAGGTCAGGACAGCGACGGCGACGGCATCAACGACAGCCTAGAGGGCCGCGCGGACAACCGCGACACCGACGGCGATGGCACGCCGGACTACCTGGACAACGACAGCGACAACGACGGCATCAGCGACGCCATCGAGCGCGGCACTGGCCCGACCCCGGTGGACACCGACGGCGACGGCGCGCCGGACTACCTCGACCCGGACAGCGACAACGACGGCCTGGGCGACGCGCTAGAGACCTTCTACGGCACCGACCCGCTGAAGGCGGACACCGACGGCGACGGCACCACCGATCTGGTCGAGGTCGAGGCGTGCAACGCCGACCCCAGCTGCCAAAACGACCCCACGGATCCAAACTCGAACCCGCAGAGCCACGGCAACTTCGTGTTCCTGGAGCCGTACCTCGACCTGCCCTCGCCGCCGCGAGACACCCTGGATTTCGCCACGGAGATCCGCAAGGCCGACGTGTACATGATGATGGACACCACCTACTCCATGGCTTCGGCGATTGAGAGCCTGAAGGCTGGCGTGTCGACCCCCGGCTCCGGCCTCATCGATCGCGTGCGTGGCGTGATCAGCGACGTGTGGTTCGGCGCTGGCGACAACCGGGACTACTCCGCCGGCGGCTACGGCAACGCAGGTTGGGGCGACTATGCCTACCGCAACGCGCGGGATTTGACGCAAGACTCCGCGGCGGTACAGAACGCCGTCAACACCTTTGCCTTGGGCAACGGCGAGGACATCCCCGAGAGCCATGTGCCGGCGCTGTACTCCGCGATCAGCGGCGCAGGCTTACCAGGCAGGAGCCTCCCGAGCGGCGCCTCGCTGCCGCCGCGCACCGACTGCCCGGCGGGCACCTTCGGCTACCCATGTTTCCGTTCGGATGCGGTCCCGATCTTGGTGATGATGACCGACGCGCAGAGCCACAACGGCCCGCCTGGCTACGTGAACGCGTATAACGACGGCGCCCTCGGCGGCCACGCGCCGACCTACTCTGAGCTGATCAGCGCGGCAAACGCCGTCAAAGCCAAGATCATCGGCATCCGCGTGAACAACGGCGCTGGCGGCGTAATGGAGACCCTGCAAGCCATGGCTCGGGACACCGGCGCGGTGGACGGCGCAGGCAGCCCGCTGGTCACCTCGTGGAACCCAGGCACCCCGATCAGCGACGCGGTGGTCAACCAAATCCAGATCTTGGCCAACCAGACGCCGATCCAGGTGACGGTGCGCTTCGTCGACGACCCGAGCGACGGCGTCGAGACCTTCAGCGCCTTCGTCGATCACCTCGAGGCGAACCCCAACGGCGACGCAGGGCGCGGCTGCGTCGCGCTGCCGGCGACCGACACCACGGGGGACTCATACCTCGACACATTCCCTGCGGTAACGCCGGGTCAGCGCGTGTGCTTCGACATCATCGTCAAAGAGAACTCTGCGGTGCAGCCGACGGGTGAGCCTCAGCTGTTCAAGGCCACCCTAGAGGTGCTGGGCGACGGCATCACCGTGCTCGACTCGCGTGACGTGTACTTCCTGGTGCCGCCGGTGGTGGAGATCGATCCCAACCCGCCGCCGGCGTGAGCCCTGGAGCTTGGTGAGCCATCGTGCGTCGCTTCACCGGCCGCTCTGGGTAGCGCTGCTTTGCTCGCTCAGCGGCGCCTGCGCGCGCGCTGACACACGAAGCGAACCCGTCGCGGCCAGCGCGCTGGCGAGCTCCAAGGGGTTCGCAGCCGCACCGCCGGGTTCACCCCCGCAAGGCATGACTGGCGCTGTCCCTGCGGCTGGGCCGACGGCCGAGCACCTCAGCCGTGAGCCAGTGCCAGTAGCCGAACCGCCGGGCCTAAGAGCACAGCCCTTGCTGGCGGTGTTTCAGAGCAACCCCTGGGCCGACGTGTTGGGCGCCGAAGCGCCCGCGTTTGTCCTCTACCGCGACGGCAGCGTGATCACCGCGACAGGCGCGCAAACACCCGGTGGCCGCGTCACGGGCCAGCTGAGCGACGCCGAGGCGTTGCGCGCCAGGGTGTTCGCTGCCCTGCTCCCAGAAGCAGAGCGCACGACCCTCGCTCAGCCCACCGATCAACCGACCCTCAGCCTGCTGGCGCGCAGCGAGGCCGGCTGGATCCAGCGCAGCGTGTACGGGATGCGCTTCAGCTGCGAACCGAGCGGCCCCGGCCGCGGTGACGCCAGCGCAATTCCTCCCGGAGTCCTCAGCGCGTGTAGGCAGCTCCAAAGCGCGCCCCTCAGCCAGCCAAAGCCTTGGGCCCCGAGCCAGGTCGAGGTCATGCTCTGGGGCTTCGAACACTCCAAGCTGCAGCCTTTGCCGTGGCCGAGCGCGCTCCCTCCACCCCCCGCTGTGGCTCCTCCCAAGTCGGGTACCATCAAGCACCCGCTGGACGCCAAGCACCTGCCCGCGCTGAAGGCATTTCTGGCTTCGTTGGGGGCCGGCCAGGCGGTGTCATTCGCGGGCCACAAGTGGTCAGTCAGCCAGCGGCCACTAATCCCTGCGGATACGTACTTGGCGCGCGTGCGCAGGGAAATCTGGGCGGGCTACGCGAGCCGCGCCAAACACAAGCCGCGCTAATCAGCTACGGGCACGCCAAGCGCCAGGCGTTCAGGTCCCAGGTCTTGACCAGCGTCGAGAAGCCAGCGGTCGTGCTGTCGCCGCACACCTCAGCGAGCTTGGTGTTGCCCTGGCCCGGCGCGTCCACATATTCCACGTGAAAAACTGCCTTGCCCGCGCTGATAAAGGGCGCGAGCGCCGCACATTCGTTGTAGCTCAGGCACTCTTCGTTCAGCGCCCAGTCGAAGGCGGTCACCAGCTGCGGCACGAGCTCTAGGGCGTTCTTTAAGCCTACGCTCAGCCCGCGCAGGTGTGCCTGCTCCGCGAGGTAACGATTAAAGGCCAGCTGGTCCGCGGCCACGAGGGGGAACCCCGAGTCGTTGGAGTAGCCGTCTACGTTGTCTGGCTCGACACCGTCACATGCTTTTGAGACCGCTAGGTCCATACGAGCGCTCATAATCGCCTTCACGTTGGCCGAGCGCACGTCGAGCCAGGTCTCGCCGGCCCAGCCGTCTAGCGGTTTGCCGTAGTCTGCCGCCGCGAAATCACCCGCGTCGGGCCGCCAGTCTTCACGACTCCCCGCGGAAAAATAGCAGATCACCGTGCGCCCCGCGGCGTGCAGCGCTTGAATCGCCTGAGCCGAGGTCTCGAACAGGTCGATGTCGTACATCGCCACGTCGAGGCTCTGATCGATGGTCTCCGTCAACTGCCACTGCCAGCTGGTGCCAGGCGCGGGCTGCCACAAGTCGCCTGAGCCCGCGCTGCCTCCTGCCGCGCCAGCCCCAGCAGCACCAGCACTGCCTCCCGCAGCGCTGCCGCCTGCGCTGGTCCCGCCAACGGAGCCTGCGCTGCCGCCTAGGTTGCCTCCGCCTGTGCCGTCACCGGCTGCGCTGCTGCCAGCTGCGCCCGCGGCGCCGCCGCTCGCCTGGCCACCAGCCGCGCCCGCGCCGCTACCGCCCGCGCCGCCGCCTGAGGCGCCACCAGGCGGCTTAGACTCCGACGAACAGCCCGCTAACACGCACGCAATCATCACCCAGCGCTTGAGCATTTCGTCTGCCTCCAACGCGCCGCCAAGGGCGCTAACCAAACTTCTCTACCGCAAACCGCCGCACCTCGCAGGGCTCGTCCTCTGCCAGACCCGCGCGCTCCATTGCCACACGGATCTGTTGTGGCACGCTGTCGATGCCGCTGACCGAGGGCAACAATACGCCACGCCGGCCCTGTGTCCCACGAACAATGATGCCATAGCGGCCCGGGTCGAGCTCCCCTGCGCTCAAGATCGGCTCCGCGGCGCCCAACACGCTGACCTCGATCACCAGCTCCGAGAGCTCGTGAGCGTGAAGCGCTGGAAAGCGCGGATCCTTCGACGCCGCGAGGATCGCCGCGCGCCGGGTCTCGTCGGTCACGTCCTGGGTCATCGGCGTCACCGATCCCATGCAGCCGCGGAGCGTGAGATCGGCGCGGCGCAGCGTCACAAACACCGCAGCCTGCAGGCCCAGCGCCGCCACCCGAGCTGACTCTTGGCCGTCTAACCAGGCGGCGATGGCGTCGTGCGCAAGCCCCGGTAACACCACACCTCGCGCCCCGATCCCCATACGCCCTTGTATCACGACCGCAGCAGCTCCCACCCCACGGATCTGCGCTGATCAACAAGGGGCCCCAGGCGACGCGAGCTTTGACCTATGCTGCCGCGGTGCTCCTCTCAGCCCCGCGGCCGCCGTTGTTCTGGCAAATCGCCTTGATTGGCTGCGCTGCGCTGCTGTGTAGCGGGTGCTTCAAGGCGACCTTCGTCAGCCAGCTCCGCCCAGGCTCAGGGGCAAGAAGTGCAGCCGGCGCTGCCCCGGCGCCGCGCAGCGAGAGCTTTTGGCAACACCAGTATGTCTACGGCCTGCTCGGCAGCGCCGAGTTGGATCTGCGCGACGTGTGCCCGTCGGGCGCCGCGCAGATCGAGACAGGCGGCGACGTGCTCACCACCGCGGTCAGCCTGCTAAGCGTCGGGATCTACACGCCGCGCACCCTGGTCGTGCGCTGCCAAGGCGCTGCGGTCGACGCTGGCTCAACCCCGAGCGCCGCTGAGCGGCGTAGCGCGCGACCTGTTGCGCTGAGCGGTGGAGCGCAGTGAGGCGCCCGGCCAAGCAGTGGAGCGCGCTGGAGCGCGTTGGCCGCTGCTGCGCGGCGCTAACTGCCGCGCTGCTCATGGTGGGCTGCTTTCACAGCAGCGTGTACTCCGGCGCGCCCCCAGGCAAGGCCGCGCCGAGCATCGACCAGCGCTGGCACCACTCTATGTTTTGGGGGTTGTGGGAGGTCAGCGGCCCGTACTCTTTAAGCAGCGCGTGCCCCGAGGGCTGGGCAGAGATCGAGTCCCATGTGGGGGTTACGCAGGCGGCGATCTCGCTAATCACCGTGGGGATCTACGTGCCTCAAACCGTGAGCGTGATCTGCGTCGCGCCAAACGCGCAGCGGCTCAACATCCCCCCACCTCCACCTGGGCTGGATGACCAGCCCCAGACCCAGCCTGGTGCGCTCCATAGCTTGTAGGGTTGCTTACGAGCCCAGCGCATCTGTTTCCGCGTGAGCGCTTCCGCTGCCAGGCGGGGTCCGAGCCGGATCCGAGCCTGGGCGGTCGCCACCAGCTGGCGGCCGGACCGCGCAGATCCATGCGATTTCGAACTTAGAGCATTGTCACTCGGCAGACGCTTGGGTATTTAGTCGCTGGCTCCCTGGTTTAGGTCCGGCGCTGACAGCTCCAGGCGCGCCACGGGTGGCGGCGCGAAACGATCCTAAAAAAATGTAGCAACCCGATCCTGAGACCGGGCGATATCACCCGGTCCCGGATCACCCGGCACCCGCGCTGCTCCCCAGCGCGCTCCCTCATAGCCTGCTCCAGCGCGTCCGCACGGAACTCTCCGTAGCGGAAGCCAAGACTCGCGTCTTCTTGCGCCTTTTGGCTGAGATCGGTGCTCGCTCACCACGTCTCTTCGAGGCTCGTCGCCCCCTCGCGGCCGGCCTAACGGGACCGCCATGTCAAACCGGGGGGGGCCCCGTCGTCATTCCCGTTATCCTACATCACGGCGAGGCTGGCTGGACCGTTACTCAGAGCTTCCACGAGTTGTTCGACGAGGCGGTCCTGCAAGTCCCCGGGGTGCGAGAGCACGTCCCGAGCTTCCAAGTCGTGCTGGACGACATCAGCCACGCAACGGACGAGGAGCTGCGCGCCCGTGCGGCAGGAGCCGCCGCCGAAGTCGTGCCGCTGGCGCTCTGGGCGCTCAGAGACGCTCGGCGCGGCCCCCGATTGCTCGTCACCTTGGCGGCCTGGGTAGACGCCATCGCCCAGATCGCTCGCTCCCCCAGCGGCCTGCCAGCCGAGCGCTGATCTCTCCGCTCCACCCAATCCATCTACGCGCTCTGCGCCCCCCTGCCTCCCCGCGCCGCGCCCGTGCTAAGCAGCCTGGCCATGAGCGTACGTCTTGAACTGGGTGAAGTGAGCCAGCTGTGGTTGGCGCGGCCGGACAAATTCAACGCCATGAACGAGGACATGGCCGACGCGCTGTGCGCCGCGGTCACCCAGGTGCAAGAGCACGATCAGACTCGCGTGCTGGTGCTGCGCGGGGAAGGCCGCGCGTTCTGCGCGGGCGGCGACTTTGACATGCTCGGGCTCAACGCGAGCTACCCCGCGGAACTGAACCGACGCGGCATGGAGTCGTTCTATCGCAGGTTCCTCAGCGTGCTGTCGCTGTCGGTGCCGACGGTCGCCGTGCTCCACGGCGCGACGATCGGCGCTGGGCTGTGCTTAGCCATGGCGTGCGACATCCGGCTGTGCGCCGCGGAGGCCAAGCTCGGCGCAAACTTTGTGCGCGTGGGGCTGCACCCGGGTATGGGCTGCAGCCTGCTGCTGCCGCACTTGGTGGGCCGGACCCGCGCCAGCGAGTTGCTGTTGACGGGTCGGCTGCTGCTAGGCGACGAGGCCGAGCGCATCGGCCTGTGCACCCGCAGCGTGCCCCGAGACCAGCTGGAACAAGCCGTACAAGAGCAACTGGCGGAGCTGCTCAAGGCCGCACCCATTGCCGCGCGGCAACTTAAAGAGACGCTGCGCGGCCCTGTCCTGAGAGACTTGGATCAGGCGCTGGCCCGGGAGGCCGCGTGTCAAGCCGTCGACTTCACCACGAGCGATCTGCGTGAGGCGGTGCGCGCCTTCGGCGCCGGCGAGCAGCCAGTCTTCCGCGGCGAGTAGGCGGCGGCTGAACCCACATCGACCGCCAGCTCGGTGTGTTTTGGACGAGCCAGCGCGCACCCCTTTGGCGTATGCTGCGGCGATGAACGACCGCGCCAGCCTAGGGCACGCATCTGGTTACCTGTCGCGACGGAGCTTGGCCGCCCTGGCGCTCGCGAGCGCCGCGCTCATCCCGGCCGGCCTTGGCGCCTGCGGTGGCACGGCCAGCAACGACGGTCCTTCGGCTGAAGAGCTGGCGGCGGACTACTGCGAACACATGGCTAAGCTTGCCTGCGGCGGGCTGCCAGACTGCGCACAAATCGTGGCAGACGCCCGCGCCGAGAGCGCCGCCTCCGGCTGCGCCGCGCAGTTCGACGGCACGCTGGGCTGCCTCGCGAGCAAGCTCAACAGCTGCCAGGATGAGCCTCAGGACGTTTGCCCCACGGAAATTGAAGCTCTCCTCAACTGCGGCGACGCGGGCGACAACGGCGGCAGCGGCAGCGGCCGCAGCGGCAGCGGCGACGCCCAGGGCGGCAACACCCGCTAACCGAGCTTCAGGCTCTCCGCTGCTTGGTCCAGGGAGCCATCGGCGATCAACTGGGCGACGCGCTCGATGTCGAGGTAGAGCACGCGATCTTCGCCGAGCGGCGCCACGTGTTGGCGGATCAGCGCGTGGATCTGCCGCACGCCGGCGCCTGGCTTGAGCGGCGCGCGTTGGTCGAGCCCGGCGGCTGCCGTCAACAGCTCGATGGCCAAGCTGCGCCGCACGTTCTCCACCACGCTTGAGAGCTTGCGCGCGCTGATGCTGCCCATGCTCACGTGGTCTTCTTTGCCCGCGCTCGAAGGGATCGAGTCCACGCTCGACGGGTGGCACAGCACCTTATTCTCGCTCACCAACGACGCGCTGGCCACCTGGGCGATCATGAAGCCTGAGTGCAACCCGCCGGGCTTGGCGAGGAACGGCGTCAGCCCGCTGGACAGCGCCGGGTTCACCAATTGCTCCACCCGGCGCTCGCTGATATTACCCAGCTCAGCCACCGCCATTGCCGCGAGGTCTAGCGCCAGGGCCACCGGCTGACCGTGAAAGTTACCGCCGCTGATGATCTCTGCGTTTCCCTGCGCATCCAAAAATACGCTAGGGTTATCCGTGGCGCTGTTCATCTCGCGCTCGAGCACCCCGCGCCCCCAGCTGAGCGCGTCCCGGCTCGCGCCGTGCACTTGAGGCATGCAGCGCAGCGAGTACGGATCCTGCACCTTGCCGCAGTGCTCATGGCTGACCATGATCTCGCTCTCGGCCAGCAGCGCGCGCAGGTTGGCGGCCACTTGAGCTTGCCCTGGGTGCGGCCGCAGCTGCATCAACCGATCTTGAAATGGCCGCTCGCTGCCTTTGAGCGCCTCCAAGCTCAGCGCGCCGGCCATGTCCGCCGCCCGCGCCAAGCGCTGGGCGTCCGCCAAACACAACGCGCCCCAAGCCGTCATGTACTGAGTACCGTTGATCAGCGCCAAGCCCTCTTTGGCTTGCAGCTCAATCGCCGTGAGCCCCGCGTCAGCAAGCGCCTCGGCGCTCGGCATCAGGCGATCGCCGCGCTGCGACTCGCCTTCGCCGATCAACGCCAACGCCAAATGAGCGAGGGGCGCTAGATCACCCGACGCGCCCACCGAGCCCTGACTCGGCACGCGCGGCGTGACGTGTTGACGCAGCAAATTGAGCAAGCCCTCCAGCACCTCAACCCGCACCCCAGAGTGACCCAGCGCTAAGGTCTGCGCGCGCAGCAAGATCATCCCGCGCACCACCTCGATGGGCAGATCGGCGCCGACGCCAGTGGAGTGGCTGCGCACCAGGTTGCGCTGAAGCTCGCGCACTTGGTCGGAGCTGATGCGCGTCTCAGCCAAGAAGCCGAAGCCGGTGTTGACGCCGTACACGTGGGGCGCCGCGTCGCCCAAGGCGATGATGCGTTCAACGGCGGCCCGTGAGGCGCGCACCCGCTGCTCTGCCTCAGGATCGACCCTTAGCCCTGGGCTGGAGCGCGCGACACGCACCAGATCTTCTACGCTGAGGGGCAAACCAAGCACCACGTCGCGGAGCGGCGCGTCAACAGAAACCGACAAATCAACGGGAGTAGTCACAGCGCGTGAGCCTATAGCATCCCGGCGGTCGGAACCGCTTGCCCGATGTCGGCTCCGGTCACTATCCTCGCCGGCCAGTGGGCCACGGAAATTTAGGCGTAACGCACGCACCGCGTTGGATGTTCTCTGCTGTTTGCGTCTTCGCAAGCCTGGCCGGACCGCGCCTCGCCGCGGCTCAACCGGTGGAGCCGGCGCCTGCGCCAGCCCCCGACCCAGCGCCTGCGCCAGCGACCGAAGACGAAGCCAAACCTGAAGCCAGCGAAGACGCGGAGACGCCGCGGCTGGAGCCCGACGCGCCTGGCACGGCAACTCGCGGCAGCGCCGCGGCCGCTGCCACGACGCCCAGCGCTGACACGCTGCCCGCGCCAGCGACTTCGCCCAGCGCGCGCAAGCCACCCAGCGCCAAACCCCCACCCCCTCCCCCGCCGTCCGATGAAGCGTCAGGCACCGATTTTCGCAGCCGCTTCGTGCTGGAGAGCGGCCGCGCCCCGCTGCTCAGGCCCGACCCAGGCGCCGCCCTCGGACAAATCCGCGGAGAATATCAAGCGAGGCTGTCTGGCCTCAGCGATCTACCGCTCCGCCCGCGGCCCGGCGGCCCGGACTCGCTCGGGCAAACTACGCGGCTGGTGCACTGGCTGCGGCTCAGCCCACGCTTTTTGTTTCGCGACGACCTGGAGCTCACGGGTCAGATCGATGTTCCGCGCGGTTTCTTTGGTGGCCAGCTTACTCAAGAGGTGGGCAGCGCCGAGCAGCCCTACGACGAGCGCTTCCCTGTAGAGGTGGCCCCACGCTGGCTGTACCTGAGCTGGAACAGCCCGGTCGGTTTAGTGCGCGTCGGCCAGCAGCCGTCGCACTGGGGCCTGGGCCTGGTGGCCAACGACGGCGACCACCAGACGCTGTTCGGCGACTACGCAGGCGGCTCCATCGTGGAGCGCGTGCTGTTCGCCACAAAGCCCGGCGGAAAAGACTCGCACGTGACCGTCGCGTTGGCTGGCGATCTTGTGTACAAAGACCGCACCGCAGATCTGCGAGATGACGAGTACGCCTGGCAAGGCGTGTTGGCGGTCAGCTACTCCGATCGCAGCGCCCCGCCAGATCCGGAGAAGCCCGCCAATCAGCTCGGCCTGTACGCGGTGTATCGCAACCAGACCCGCAGCGCGAGCTCGCTGCCGCGCCTCGAGTTCGACGAAGATCTAGAGGTGGTGGCCCTCGACACCGCAGGCCAATTCAACGCGAAGCTGCCTGGCGACATCGGCCACGTCTTCGGCGGCTTTGAGGTCGCCTACCTGATCGGCTCCACCAACATCGTGCGCAACCGCTCTCAAACTGCCAACAACGAGCGCGAGCAGATCCGCTCGTTCGGCGCGGCCCTACAGCTCGGCGCGGCCCTCACCCGTGGCTCTGGCGAGGACCGCTGGGGCGAGTGGGTGATGCAGGTCGAGTGGGGCTGGGCTAGCGGCGACGCCGATCCAAACGACGGCACCACCCGCCGCTTTACCTTCGAGCCTAACCACAACGTCGGGCTGATCCTGTTCGATGAGGTGATGGCGTGGAAGACCGCCCGCGCCGGCGTGATCGCTGAGGACCCTAACCTGACAAACCGCGCGGCACCGGGCAGCGAGCTGCTACCGAGCGACGGCGGGATCTTTGGCGCCACCTACCTGAACCCGACGCTGGTCTACCGACCAGTGCGCCCGCTAGATCTCAAGGCAGGCATGGTCATCGCTCAGGCCACCGCCGACTTCGTCGATCCGGTGCAGGTCGCCACCGAGGGGCGCTTCTTGAACTACGACGGCGGCGACGCGCGCAGCCGCGATTTGGGCGTCGAGCTCGACCTCGGGGTCGAGTACCGCCTGGCCCTCGACTACGGCATGAGCCTTGAGCTGGGGGCTCAGGGCGGTGTCTTCTTCCCTGGCAAGGCCTTCGACGACGCCCAGGGCGGCGCGCTCGGCACGCAGTACATCGGCGTTGGGCGCATGGGGCTGCAGTTCTAGTGGCGAGCCTGGAGAACACGATGAGCAAGCAACGCACTCTCTCTTTCGGCTTGGTCCCCCAACTGCTCGCTGTGATCAGCGGCGCGGGGCTGCTGCTCGGCTGCACCGTCGACGAGGTCCCCCAGGGGCTCAAGCGTACACCCCAGGGAAACGGCCCTGAGATCCGGTTCAACGTCTACCACAAGCCGCTGCCCGAGATCCCGATGCCCAACGACGTGGCGATGTGGCCAGATCCGACCAGCCGCACCGGCCTGCGCGTCAACGCGAGCATGGTCGCCCCGACCCAGATCGAACGGACGGCCCGCGAAAAGTTCGACCAACTCGAGGGCTGGGGCACCTTCGCTGGCGTCACCGTCGCCTTCGACAAAAAAGATCCAGACGATCCGCGGGCCGCCATCGATCTGGCGAACATGCTGAGTCGCCACGTCGGCGATGATTTCGAGTTCAACGACGACGCCGTGTACCTGGTGAACCTGACCACCGGCGTGCCCGTCGCCCTCGATCTGGGCGAGGGCGACTTTCAGTACGTCGTCAAAGAAAAGCACAAGTACTGGCGCAACGACACCCGCCGCCAAGAGGGCTACCTGCTGTTCGAGTCTGCCGACGAGACGGTGGATCCGCGCACCGGGCTGTTCGACCCCAAGCGCACCGCGGACGGCACCCCGTTTGGCAAGGCGCTGTACGACCCCGCGTGGGACACCGACTTTGACGGCGTGATCGACCGGCCGAACCTGATCGACCCCACCGCCTGCCCGAACCAAGCCCAGGTGGTGCTGGGCCAGGTCACCGAGACCGATCGCGATCGCTGCCTCGCGGATCAAATGCTGACCTGGTACGAGCGCGAGACCGACACGCTGCTCATGCGTCCGCTGATCCCTTTGGAGGAGAAGACCGAGTACGCGGTGGTGGTGACCGACCGCGTTCGAGATCCCGACGGCAACGTGGTGAAGTCGCCCTTCGACTTCGTCTACCACCCGTCGCAAGAGCAGGGGGTGGAGCGCCTGCAAGGGCTGCTGGCAGACCCGAGCCTGGCCAGCTACTACGGCGACATCGGCGGCACCGGCCTGGACCACGTGGCGTTCGCTTGGACCTTCACCACCCAGCCAGTGGTTGAAGACCTACGCTTGATCCGCGACGGCTTGTACGGCACCGGGCCGTTCGCCTACCTGAACAAACAATTCCCCACAGAAACAACCCTCAAGCGCATCATCGGGCCGGTCGACTCTGTAGACGAAGCCACCGGCTTCACCGAGCCAGCCAACTGGTACGACAACCCGGAGTTCCCGAGCTGCCAGGGGCGCTTAAAAGAAGCCTATATCCTCGATTTTGAGAAGAACAAGGACCTGCTCGGTACCCTGGCCAGTCAGTTCGGCATCGAGGGCAAGGCGGCCAAAGAGCTGGCTGACAGCTGGGACGCGGTGAGCCACGCGGTCATCGGCTCCTTCGAGTCGCCCTTCTTCATCAAGGGTGGGCCCAAGGGGACCGAGGCCTCCGCTTCATTCGATCTCGACTACCGCACCGGCGACGGCGAGGTCAGCAGCGACACGGTGCAGTTCATGATCACCGTGCCTAAGGCGCGGGAAGGTCACCAGCAGCCGTTCCCCGTCGCCTACTACGGCCACGGCTACACCAGCTCTTACATCGAGAGCCTGGGCTTCGCCGGCTCCCTCGCCAAGCAGGGGATCGCGGGCGTGGGTGTGAACGCGGTCTTCCACGGCTTAGAGTTCGACAAGAGCACGCGGGATCTCGCGCGGCTGTTGCTCAAGGGCTCCTGCGCCGCGCCGTTCACTGACGCGCTGTTGACGGGTCGCGCTCGCGATCTGGACGGCGACGGCGACGCGCTGAACAACTCCGGCGGGGACTACTGGACGAGCTACATTTTCCACACCCGCGACGTCGTGCGCCAGAGCGCGGTCGATCTGTTGCAGATGTTCCGCATCCTCAAGAGCTTCGACGGCCAGACCCTGTCGAGCCAAGACTACGACCAGGACGGGCAGCCCAACCTGGCGGGTGATTTCGACGGCGACGGCACCCCAGACGTCGGCGGCAAGGTAAAGTACCACGCTTGGGGCCAGAGCCTTGGCGGCTTCACCGCGCCGTTCTTGGCCATGCTCGACCCAGACGTAGTGACCGCGGCGCCGGTCGCTGGCGCGGCGGGCTTGCTCGACGTGGGCGCGCGCACCTTCCAAGGTGGCGTGTTTGAGGGCGTGTACCTGCGTAACTTCGGCCCCCTCGTCGTGGGCGTCCCCCCGGAAGAGATCCCCAAGGATAAGAACGACAAACCCATCACCAGCTGCGCCGAGGGCCAGATCTCGCTGCGCTTGGTGGTCGTGGACGTCAACGACGACCGCGAGCTTGAGTTTGGCTGCTTAGACGACTCGGGGCTGATCCAAGGCGGCACCGTGCGCGTCCAGAACATCAGCAACGGCGAGGTGCGCTGCGGTCGCCTCGCCGGGGACGACGATTTGGGTCTGGGTAGTGGGCGTTTCCGCGTGGGTATCCCGACCAGCGTGGGAGATCAGCTGTATGTCTCGGTCTACGACCAGCCCGACGCCGTAGACACCTACGACCCAAACCACGGCTGCAACCTCAAGCCCGACGCAGAGCTGATCGCGACCTTCTCCAAGTGGGGCAAGGGCCCCATCGCGAGCGGCAGCCAAGACGCAGACGGCGTGCTGCTCTGCACCTCCCCCGGCGGCTGCACCAAGTTCCAAGACCACTACTACCCCGAGGGTCTGCCCCTGCGCGCCCCGGTCGAGGGCTTCGGCTACATCCGCCAGACCCCAGAGATGCGGCGCTTCATGACCTTGGCGGCGGTCGCGGTGGATCCGGGCGATCCGGGCAACTACGTGCCCTACGCTGGCCTGAAGACCATGCTAGATCCGTGGGGAGATCCACATCCGGCGACCGCCCTGCTCAACATGGTCACCATCGGCGACATGAACGTGCCACTGAACGCCGGGATCTCCCTCGGTCGCGTGGCTGGGGCCATCCCCTTCATGCGCCCAGACGCCGCCAGCCGTTACCCGGCCTACGCCAACTACACCACGCCGGCCGCGCTGTACGACGATCTCGGCGGCTACACGCCCAACCGCGTGCTGCTCGACAACCACGTGATCGAAGGCGTGAGCCGCCTCGAGCGCGCGAAGCCCGACAATTTGAACGGCTGCTTCGACAACCAGGTCGCGCCAGAGAACGACACTTACAAGTGTCTGCCGACCTGCACCACGGCGGCAGACTGCGAGTCCGGCGTGTGCACCAGCGGTCGCTGCGCCGCCGCACCAGTCGCTCCCGAGCGCTGCGCGCAGTACCTGTTTGACCCGGACGCCGTGGATGAAGGCTTAGCTCACTATGGCGAGCGCGAGGCGGCGGTGCCGCTTAGGTTGGCGCGCATCGCCACCCCGGCCACCCCCACGACCATCGACGACATCTGGGCCCCGCGCTTGATGGGCGTGCCCTTCGCGCCAGACGCAGGCGGCTGGACGGCCGACGCTCGCGTGCTGGCCATGTTGATGGGCTACGTAAATCCGCGCGGAGAACACGGCTTCAGCCCAGGCGATCCGTGCCAGGCCTGGGTCGACGGCCGCTACTACATCAACCTGGTAGCCCGCTTCTTCGCCACCGAGGGCGCTGATCTCTACTACCTGTCACACCCAAGCAGCCACCAGTGCCTGGCTAAGACGGGCCCTGGTAGCTGCTCGTTCGTCGAGTGACGTCCCGCGGAGCGACGCCGAGGTCGGGTGGGCGCCCGCAGTTTCTGCGCTAGGGGCCTCGCCAGGCTGCCCTTGTGGTGATAGGTTCCGCGGCGATCTATGCGCTATTTCGTGACGATTGAAGGCGACGAGCACGTCGTCGAGGTGGAGCGGCTGCCCGCCGGTGGCTTTGAAGTTCGCTCTGTCGTGGTCCACGCCGACGGCAGCGAGCAGCTGCTGCCCGTGGTCAGCGCTGGCGTCTCCCGCGCTGCGGGGTTGACCACCGTGCAGCTCGGCGGGCGCATGTTCGATCTGTCCCTCGACGGCGACCTGCCTGGTGAGGTGCAAGCCTTCGCCAACGGCCACCGCGCGGCCGTCGTCGTCGAGACCGCGCGCAGCCGCGCAGCAGCCAGCGTCGGAGGTCAGCGGCGCGGCGCCGCCGGCGGCACGCTCAAGAGCCCGATGCCAGGCAAGGTGGTCAAGCTGCTGGTCACCGAAGGCCAAGCGGTTGAGATCGGCACACCGATCATCGTGGTCGAGGCGATGAAGATGGAAAATGAGCTGGTCGCAGAGGCAGCCGGCAGCGTCAGCAAGATCTTCGTCGCCGCCGGTGACGCGGTCGAAGGCGGCGCGAAGCTGGTGACCATCTCCACGACATGACGCGTGGCGCACGGGCGTGCGACTGGAACAGCGTCGCGCTGGCTGAGGGCTCGCCGCTCTCGAGCTGCCAGCCCCACGCGGCGCTGGCCCGCGTAGCGCTAGCCCACCTGCCGACACCGCTGTGGCACAATCCAGCGTTAGATCGGCTGCTGGGCTGCGAAATCTGGGTCAAGCGCGACGACATGAGCGCGGGCGCCGCGGCCGGCAATAAGATCCGCAAGCTTGAGTATCTCCTCGCGGAAGCTCAAAAAGCCGGCGCGGATCACGTCATCACCTGCGGCGCGGCGCAGTCGAACCACGCCCGCGCGACGGCCATTTTGGCTCGCGGTCTCGGCATGCCCAGCAGCCTGTTGCTGCGCGCCAAAGATCCGCGTCAGCCGGGCCCTGCCGTGGGTAACCTCGCCCTCGATCAGCTGGTCGGCGCAGACTGCAAGTTCATCAGCTACGCCGAGTACGCTGACCGCGCCAGGTTGATGCAGGCCCTCGCTCAACAGCTGGCCGCCCGTGGAGCTAAGCCGTACGTCATCCCTGAAGGCGGCAGCAACGGCCTCGGCGCCATCGGCTATTTTGAAGCCATGCGCGAGGTCCGCCAGCAGCTAGAGGTCGGGCTCGGCCCCGGCCTGAGCTCGCCTGATCACTACGGCTTCGACCTGGTGGTCCACGCCTGCGGGTCCGGTGGCACTGCCGCAGGGATCAGCCTAGGAGCAGGGGGTTTTGGGGTGGCCCCGGCTTGTGCAGCCGTCGCGGTGTGCGACGACGTGGCCTATTTCGAAGCTTGTATCCAGCGCATCGAGCGTGAAGCGGCTGCACACGTCAAACAGCTCAGCCGCACCACCCGGCAGCTCGTGTTCGATCAGTTCAAAGGCCCGGCTTACGGCGTCGCCAACGACGAGCAGCGGCGCTTCATCCGCACGGTAGCCGCTACGACGTCACTGATCTTAGATCCGGTGTACTCAGGCAAGGCGCTGTGGGGCCTGTCGCAGCTGCTGACGGCGCCTGAGCGCTTTGGCTTCGACCGCCCGCCGCGGCGGGTGTTGTTTGTTCACACCGGCGGGCTGCCCGGCCTGCTGGCTGAGCCCGCGCTCTGAGCGCCCGCTCACTGCGGCCGCACCGGCACTATCCGCAGCTTGCGCCGGAACGCCTTGAAGCGGCCCATGACCTTGTCCTTTAGCTCCGCGTCGTCCAGCAAGTCCTTCTTTTCCGCGGGGTCTTTGCTCAGATCGTAGAGCCCCAGGGCGCGCCCGCCGCTGGTGATCAGCTTCAGATCGTCCTCGATCAAGGCTTGGCGCTCGGCGTTGTGCGGACCAGCAGGCATGTCGATGAACACGATGCGCGAGGTCGGTTGGTGCCCCGGGGGTTGCATCACATCGGGGATCAGGCTGACGCCCGAGATGAAATCGTCGCCCTCTCCGCTGGGCGCCGGCAACTTGAGGGCGTCGAGGATCGTCGCCCCGACATCGACCCCGCCCCGCCGCTGCTTGATGCGCCGCGCTGGAGATCCTGGGACGTGGATGATCAACGGCACCCGCACCAGCTCTTCCCAGATCTCAAAGCCGTGGCGGATCAGGCCGTGCTCACCGAACGCCTCGCCGTGATCGGCGGTCAGCACGATGATGGTGTTCTTGCCGACGGGGCTCTGCTCAACGAAGTCGAGCAGCCGGCCCACCTGCTGGTCGACGAACGCCACCTCGCCGTCGTAGCGATCGCGGCTGCTCGGACCGAAATCGAACTCAGCGTGCTTCACGTACTCGGCGTGAGGGTCAATGTAGTGGACCCACATCAAGAACTGGCCCTTGGTGTTCTCCGGATCCTTCAGCTGCGCGATGGCCGCGTCGCTCAGCTTGTCACTGTTGACCGTGCGGTCACCTTCCATCTGCAGGACCTTGGGCGCCGCGCTGGTGTCCTCCACGTCAAACCCGCGGCCGACCCCGGTGTCGGCCTTGAAGTACCAGTGGCCTTGCACGTTGATGGTGCGGATCCCCGCCTGTTGAGCGCGCTCAGCGATGAAGGTGTCTTGCTTGCCGAAGCGGTTAAAGTGCGACCAGCCACGGTGCGTCTCGCTCGGGTACTTGCCGATCAGCAGCGGGCCGATGCTCTTGCCGGTGTACGAAGCCAGGCTGTAGGCCTGCTCAAACACCGCTGAGCGCGCCGCGAGCTTGTCGATATTGGGCGACAACTTGCGCGGATTCCCCATATACCCGAGGTCGTAGCGCAGGGTGTCGATGGTCAGCAGGATGACGTTCGGCTTCTCTGGCAGGTGCTGGGCGATCCAAGCCTTGGCGTCCTTAGGCTCCTCAGGCTTTGGCTCGTCGAGCAGCACCTCGACGTCATCTTTGCCCGAGCAGTCTTCGTCGATGGCGTTGCCGGGGATGTCCTCGGCGCCGGGGAAAATTTTGGGATCTGCGTCGTTACAGTCGCCGCCGCCGAAGTGAGCGCCGAAGCCGTCCTTGTCGCGGTCTGTCAGCTTCTGCAGCCTCGGAAGCATGAGCTTACCGAGGGGCGCGCTGCGTTCGATCCCGAGCTTGACTGAGCGGACCTCTAGCGCTCCGACGGCGCTGTTGTAGGTCAGCCCGAGCGAGAGCAGCGCGAGCGCCATCGCTACTACCGCAGGGATACGGCGCAGGTAGTGAGGCGCGACGTACGCGATCAGCGCGATACACAACAGCAGCCCGGGCCCGCGCAGGTCGAGCTCTTCCCGCTTGAAGACGCCGAACACGCCCAGCACCCCGCCCGTGCCGCCGGTGTTGCCGCTGGCGATGGCGTAGCTGAAGACCCCGAGGGCCACCGCGACGCCGAGCAGCGCCGGGAGCCACGGGCGCCCACGGGCGATGCTTGTTTCCGCGAGGCGTGCAGTCGCCCCCAGCACCAGCGCGCCGATCACCAGCCCCACCGCCGCCCCGGCCAAGGCGACGCTGGCGCCGGCGAGGCGCGGCGCTTGATCTGAGACCAGGCCACGCAGCGCGACGCGTGAGCAAACCACGCTCCACAGTACGCAGCCGACGGCGCTCAGCCCGATCCCCCAGCCAAGCTTCAGCGAGCCGCGCTCAGCCCCTAAGCCCTCGCGGGCCCAGCGGACCAGGTTCGGCGACTCGCGCGGGTGAAACCACAGCGCCAGCAGCGCGACACCCAGCCCCACGCCTAGCGCCAGCGGCGCGATCAGGCCGACGCCCGCCAACCAGACGCTCATCAGGGGCGGCGCTGCGTCTCCGGCGCTCACCCAGCGAGCGTCCTGAAACGCGACCCCAACCCCCGCCAGCGCGGCCGCGAAGAGAGTCAGGCTGACACGAGTTACCCTGCGCATAGCTGCCGCATACGTTTCTTGGCGACGGAGGACAACCACAGAAACACGGCTCGTGAAAACCCGGCCGGCGTGCGAGACTCGGGCGCTGCGCTAGCCATGAGTGACGACCCTGAGAATCCCGGCGGATTCAAGCCCATCGGGCCACCAAACCCGCACCAACCTGCCCCGTATGCCCAGCCCGCGCCGGCTCAGCAGACGCCGGCTCAGCAGTCGCCGGCCCAGCGCCCTTACGCGCCTGAACCCAGCGGCTTCGCAGCGCCGCTGAGCGCCCCCCCGGGCGGCTTCGGGGTCAACCTGCCGCCAGGCGTCTCGACGGACGTGTACCAGGCTCAGGAGCAGGCCACCCAAGGCAGCGGCAGCAACGGCGCAGCGCTGGTCAGCCTGATCTTCGGCGTGCTGGCCCTGGTGTTTGGCTGGTGTTGCGGCGTCTTCAGCCTGGTGTTCGGCTTGGTAGCCATCGGCAGCGGCGTGGTCGTGCTAACGCGCGGAACCGAAGTTCGCTCTAGTGACCGCACGATGGCCATCGTAGGCGTCGTGCTCGGCGCCTTGTCGATGCTGGTCTGGGTGCTGCTGCTGTTCCTCGGCCTGGGCATGAGCCTGTTCTCGCCCTAGTCGGTCGGAGCCGCGGCGCTATTTTTTGGCGAGCGGGTGCGCTTTGTCGTACACGCCCAGCAACTGCTGGATCGAGACGTGGGTGTAGCGCTGGGTGGTCGACAAGCTGCTGTGCCCGAGCAGCTCCTGGATTGCTCTGAGATCTGCGCCGCCCTCGAGCATGTGAGTGGCGCAAGTGTGGCGCAGGGCGTGCGGGTGCAGATCGCTCCGCCCGGTCGCCAGGGCGCCGTAGCGCTGGACGATGTTCTGCACGCTGCGCGGCCCCAGCGGCCGCCCAAAGCGATTCAGGAGCAGCGCCTGCGCATCTAGCTGCCCCGACCTGGGGTGGGCAAAGCTCGGCCGCGCTGGCAAGTAGGCGTCCAGCGCGGCGCGGGCAGCGCTTCCGAGCGGTACCACGCGTTGCTTGTTGCCCTTGCCCAGCACCCGCACGCTGTCGTCGCGCTGCCCGCGAGCGTCTAGGCTGACGTCGTTGAGCTTCAGCCCAGTCAGCTCTGACAAGCGCAGGCCGCTGCCATAGAGCAGCTCCAAGATCAGCGAGTCTCGCAGCTGCTCGCGCTCGGGGCGCTCGCTAGCCCCCGGTGCGTCCATCAACTCCCGAGCGGGATCCACCCCCAAAAAACTCGGTAACTGGCGGCGTAGCTTCGGCGTGGCCAGCAGCCGCCCCGGGTTGGCCTGGACTAATTTGCGTCGCTCAAAGTAGTCAAACGCCGTGCGCACCGCGCTCAGCTGCCGCGCCAAGGTGGTGGAGGTGACTTTGCGCGCGCGCTCAGCCAACCACAGCCGCAGCATGAGCTTGTTCACCTCGCCCAGCTGAGGCTCGCGCTCGAGGCGCTGCTCCAAGAAGGCCGCGAGCTGCTCCAGATCGCGCCCATACGCGGCGCTGGTGTGGGCAGAAGCCCGCCGCTCGTGGACCAAGTGGTCGAGGAAATCTTGAGTCGCGGCTCGGAGGGTTAGGCTAGCCACACCGCCATAGTCCAGCACACCGCGCCGCACAGGGCCAAGAGCGCGCCGATCCAAGTGGGTCGACGCGCGATCTCGCCGGCTGGGCTGACTCCTCGCAGCGCGATGGTCACCAGGCCGGCGGCGGCCAGCAGCAGGCCGAGACCCATCAGCAAGATCCAGCGCGCCCGCGGGCTCTGATCTTGCTCCAGCTCTTGCAGCGCGGCCTTGCGCAGCTCTGGATCGGCCTCGGCGCGGGTGGCCAGGCGCGCTAAGGCGCGGTTGGCCCGCTCTAGCTCTTCAGAGCGCGTGTTGATCAACGAGCGGGTGTCCAGCACCGCCGAACGCACGCCGCGCCAAGCCTCTGCCGCCGTCTCCACGTCGCCGTTGGCTTCAGCGCCGATGGCGATGGCCTGGAGGCGCGCGTAGGCCTTGGCGACGTGGGGCGCGCCGGGGGCATACGACGTTGCCGCGCGGCGCGCATACACCAGCGAGCCTCGGAGGTCGCCGGTGTTGAACGCCAAGTCGCTCTGCTGCATGGCGGCTTCGCCTTCATCGACCGCCCGCCAAGTCAGCAACGCCAAGCCCAGCACCACGAACAACAGCACCAGCGCCAGGCTGCGCAGCGCGCGGCTCATCTAGCGCTCCGCCCGGAAAGCGGCTCAGAGGAAGTCACGACGCCTGAAGATCACGCTGGCCAGCGCGAGCAGGCCGAGGCTCCACAGCACCGACTGCGACGTGGCGCTCGCCATGTAGCTCGCGATGGACTCGCCAGCCTCTCCGGTGAGCAGAGGGCGCGGCGGGACATACAGCATCAGGTTCGGGAAGATCCAAGACAGCGCGCCGCCGATGGACTTGATGGTCGCGCCGAAGACGCGCTCGGGCATGCTGGCCAGGGTGTCGGCGCTGCGCCCCACCACGAACACGCTGAACGTGAACACCGCGGTCAAAAAAGGCGAAGAAAAAGCCGCAAACAGCGTCGCGATAGCGGCGACGATCATCACCTCTAGCAGCGTCAAGCAAGCGCCGCCCACGATCACGGCGCGATCATCGGGTGCCCCTGCGCTGAGCAACACGCCGAAGATGAACAGCAGCGCCGCGCCCGCGATGGGGATGTAGGTGCGTTGCCGCGGGGCACGCCAAGCGACCAGCCCAAGCACGACCAGCGCCCCTGGGCCTGCCAGCAGCGTCAGCCACAGCGGCTTGCCCGAGATGAACCCGACGCCGATCAACAAGCCGCCCGCGTTGGCGGCGACGAACACCGCGACGGTGAGCAGGGTCCCGATGTATTTTCCGAACAGATATTCCCAGCGCCGGATCGGTCGGGTCAAGATCGGAAAGATCGTCTTCAGCTCCAGCTCGCGGTACAGCGACGACGCCCCAAGCACCACCGCCACGACGATGCCGTAGATGGAGATGGTCGCGGCGCCGAGGTCGCTGACCACGCGCATCTTGGAGCGCGACGCGAACTCGCCGACGATGATCGAGTACGCCCCGGTGGCCACCGCCAAACCAAACAGACCGTGCAGCACCCGCGCACGCACCGCCTCACGGTACGTGTTCAGCATGATGATCCCTGGTCGTCCCAACATCGTTCGTCTTGGGGCGCGCCCGTGTGGCCGGAGCGCCCTTGGGCAAGCCATACCGCCGACGCGGCGTTCAGGTAAAGATCCGAGCGCCCAGGCGAGACTAGTCCACAAAATCTCGAATCCGCCTGGGCATATCCAGCATCACCTGGACGATCCGATCCTCAAACAGCCAGCGGATGATGCCGTCTCCGAGGTTCAAGGCAACCCCCACGCTGATCAGGCTCCCGCCGCCAAACGGCTGCGCCCTAAAGAAGCCCCACACGTCGTCGATTTCGTGGGGGGCGTGGGGATCAAGCCAAAACTGCAGCTCCGTAGCCGCTGGCGCCGGCCGCTGGGCGATCACCGTGTACTGAGCAGCGTACAGCGAGGTGCCTTGAACCAGCTCAAAACGCTGCTGGCCGGGCGGCGCAGGGCGACGCCGCGCTGCGAGCACCCGCGGCAGCACCGCGCGCACCGCCGCCTCACCCTGCAGCCGCTCCACCACTTCCGCGGGGGGTCGGGCGCAGCGCTGGTAAGAGAGCCCACCCACGTACTTGGCCGAGCCTTCAAAGAAGCTCAGCACGCGGCGCACCTGCCCACCGCGCGTCAGCTGGACCCGCTCAGCCCTCGAAAAGTCACGGACGCGGAGCCGCCCGGCGGCTCGCGCGCCGCCGGCCCAACCTAGAGCGAGCCCGCTCAGGGCCCCCGCGAGCCAGCGTCGCCGCGACAACCCACCAGGCGCCCCCAGCGTGGAGGAGCAAACCGGCAAACGACGCTGGCCGGTAGCGGCGCCGCCGAGACGGGGCGAACCTCCAAGCTTCAGCCCTGAGCGAGCCCGCGTTGTCATGGGGAAGCGACGAAGACGTCGAGGTACCAAGGGCCGCTCGCCCGGTTGTAGCCGTCGACTTGCACAAAATAGTCGCCGGCGTCGAGCACCAGGTCAAGGTACGAGCGGCCGCTTGAGTAGCCCACCGAGCAGGCCGCGGTCAGCTCCGTGCCTGGGCAGCTCGGCCCCTTGCGCACGTTGAGCAGCGTCTGAAAGCCGCTGCCCTGCATGTCAAAGATCACGCGGCGCCGCGCGGTCAATTTCAGGCGCAGCATTTGCTCGGCCGCGCCGCCCGGCGGCTGCACGCCAAAGTCGCAGCCTGCCGAGTAGTCTGCGTTTGAGTTCACCGTGTTGCCCTGGAAGAAGCCGCCCTCCTCGGGGATCAGCAGCGCTTGGTCGCACGTATCCGCGAACGCCACCAGCACCGGCGCCGACGCCGGGCGCACGAACGCGGTGAGCGCTACCGGCGTCGCGCCCGCGCTGGCTGCCACGATCTGGTGCTGGCCCGCGGGGACGGCGTGACGCCGCAGGCGCAGCGGGGACACATCAGCGCGGACGCAGCTGACCTCTGCACCACAGCCCCCACCCGCCCCAGGGCCCAGCAGCGCGAGCGCTCCGGTGTCGCTCGACAGCCGCTCCACCAGCAGCAGATCGCTAGCTTGACTTAGCTCTAGCGCGTACACCGCGTCCGCCGCGCCGGGCAGACAGCTCAAGTTGGCGTCGCTGACGTGACTTGATAGGTCGATCGAGACCTGCTCGCCAGCCACCAACTGCGGCGGCGATGAGCAGTCTTCGTCGGCTGGTGCGGCGGACGGCGCTGAGTCCTCTACTACCACGTCGATCTCACTCGGAGCGCTAGCCGATACCGCGAGGTAATAAGTACCGGGTGGCAGCGCGCGCGCGAACAGCTTCGCGGCGGGCGCGGTCTGACACGCGATCTCCGCGCTGAGATCAGCGCACGCAGCCCCGCGCAGCGAAACTGACGGCTCGCCCACGCCGTCAACGCTGGCCGCGAAGACCCGCAGGTCACGCTCGGAGTCGAGGCTGAACTGGTAGACCAACTCGCCAGGAGCCGCGCTGCACTTGCTCTGCAAATCTGCCTGGACGCCCACGACCTGAGCCACGCGGTGTTCGCGGAGCGGCAGCAGCTCTGCGCTGCCGCAGGTCTCGTTGGTCGGCGCGCTGCTGGCGGGGCGGAACGCGACGCTCAGCTCCAGTGATTGCCCGGGCGGCGCGAAGAGGTAAGCAGGGTACGGGCCGGGCGCGACCGAGCGGAGCCACACCCGAGAGACGAAGCCACCAGCGCTGGTGAGCACCGAAGCGTTACAAGTCAGCTCGCTGCTCGGGTCACCGCACAGCGAAGCCATGGCGAGCTCCAGGGTTGACGAGCCGCGGGCGATCAGATCGACGTCCAGCGGCACCTCCCCTGGCACCACGATGGCAGCGACCACGTCGACGCTGTCAGTGCGGCGACAACTCGCGCTGTGGTCGGCAGCCGCGCCGGCGGTGCTGAGTTGATAGGTCCCCGAGCCGAGTACATCCAGCGCGTCGGCGCAGTCATCGTGTCCGACGGCCACGCACTCAGCCTCATCAATGCTGCCATCGCAGTTGTCGTCGAGGCCATTTCCGCAGATCTCTGGCAGCAAGCTGGAGATCCCCGGGTGGGTGTCGTTGCAGTCACCACCGCCGCAGTTGCGATCCGGATCTCCATCGCCATCCGCGTCCCGCGCGCTGTGAGTACAGCTCAGGCTCGCCTCGTCGCAGGCGTCGATGGTGCAAGTGTTCTTGTCAGAACAGGTGATCGGCTCGCCCTCGACACAGCCAAGCAGCAGGTCGCAGATCTCCAGGCCATCGCAGTACACCGCGTCCAGACACCGCGAGTCGTCCGCCGAGTTGACGCAACGTGAGGTCTCAAGGTTACAGCGATCCAGCGTGCACTCGACGCCATCGTCGCATTGCCCATCGTCAACGCACGGCCGCCCAGGCTGGGCGTCGCTGGCCGCGTCGGCGTCTGAAGCGTCGGCGTCTGCTGCGTCAGCGCCCGCGTCGGAGACAAACGGGCTCGCGACGCCGCTCGAGCCACATCCAGCCAGCAGCGCGACCCAACCGAGCCACAGCCTGACGCCAACCCGCCTCACGCGCTGCGCGCTCCAGCTTGGGTGGGCAGATCGGAAACCACGGCCCATTCTTGCCCACCTCGCACCGCTGAACCATGGCATCATCCCCGCCACGTGGGAAACGACCGATTAACCCGGCAAGAGCTGAGCTGGCTGTTGGCGCAGGAGGCACGCGGCGCCGCAAAGGCCCTCCGCGAGGGCGTATCGCTGCGCAGTCAGCCACCGCCACCGGTGACCGTCACCATCACCGAATCCAGCGAAAACGTGGAGTCGACCCTCGACGCGCTGGACGACGCGATCTCGCTGTTGAGCGATCTACAGCAGGCGCCGAGCCGACGCGGACGCATCGATCTGGCGGCGCTGCTGTGCGAAGTCGCGCCTGAAGCTCGCATTTCCATGAGCCCCGGCGCTGGCACCGAGGTGTACGGCGACGAAGCCGGTCTGCGCCGCATGCTTCAGGTGTTGGTGACCCAGGGTCAGACAGCGGCCGCGGGTGGCATGCCAGAGCTCTCGATCCGCCGAGTCGGCAGCTGGATTCGGATTGAGGTCAACCTCGGCCCCGACACCTCCGCCATGAGCGGCACCGAGCACCGCTGGCTCAGCCGCATGGCGCTACGCCACGGCGGGCGCCTGGAGCTAGAGGGCGGCGCGCAGTCGTTGCTGCTTCCAGCCGACGGCGCCACCGACGAGATGGACGAGCTGCGCAAAGAGCTGGAGCAAGCCCAGCAGCTGGGTGAAGCCTACGCGCGCGAGCTAGCCGCCGTGTTCGCCGCCGGCGATCTACCAAAGCTCAGCCCCACTCAGGCCCCAGCCAGCGAACAGCTGAGCTTCCTGGTCGCCATGTCGCGGGCCCTGCTGCGGCCACTCCGCGAAATTTTCGCGTCGCTCCGCGATCAGCCGCAGGCTGACGGCTCATCCAGAGCACACGCCGCGTCTCCAGCTGATCCCGGCTCAACCGCCCGGCACATTTCCGCGGGGTATGAACTGGTGGGTGAGCTCGCGCGCATCTCCGCGCTCAAGCTGGAAGACCAGCGCGTCCAGCTAGACGTGGCGCAGCTGGCCAAGCGCGCGTTGCAAGCCGCCGGCGGGCGCGCGGCGCGCCATGGCGTCAGCCTAGAAATCGACGCCCCCGCGAGCCTGTTCATCGCGCAACGTCAGTCGTGGCTCGAGTTGGCGGTGCGCGCGCTGCTCGATCACGCCATCGCCGCCACCCCCAAGTCCGGGAGCGTACGCCTTAGTGTTCGGCAACACGCCAGCGGCGCGCAGATCGGCGTCCGCGATGGGGGCCCGAGCGTGCCGACCGGCGCGTTCGACGACTTGCTGGCGGGCCGCATCGACCCGACCTCTGTAGGACGTCCGGCAGGGCTCTGGTTGCTGGTCGTGGACTGCGTGACCGGCGCGCTGGGCGCTGAGCTGCGAGCAACCGACGCCGGGCAGTTCGAAGTGCTGCTTGATTTGCCTGGCCCCCTCACCCCCCTCCCCAAGACCGTGGCGTAGCGCGGGCGGGTTGCGCGGCTCACCGCTGCTCTAAACCTCGTCGTCTGACGCGCCTTCGCCTAGGGCCGGCGCGCGAGGCTGGCGGGTGCCGTGAGTCTGTGCTGCTGGGGCGGCTCGGGGCTTGTTTTGTAGACGCCGAAAAAAGGCGTGGCAGCCCGAGGCGAGAGCCAGCTATGCTAACTGGGCATGCGTATCCTGGTGGTCGAGGATCAAGACTCGATCCGAAAGATGATCGAAGCTCTAGTGCGAGCTCGTGGCTACGAGGTGGTCGCCGTCCCCAATGGTGCCAAGGGCATCGACGTGGCGACGACTGACCCGCCTGACATCGTGCTGCTCGATCTGATGTTGCCCGGTCAGTACGACGGCTTCGAGGTGTGTCGACGGCTGCGGGCTGATCCATCCACCAGCAAAGTGCCCGTGGTGATCATCAGCGCGTTGGACGACAAAGAGTCCCGCAGCAAGGCGTCCGAAGCGGGCGCGACGGCCTATTACACCAAGCCGTTCAGCCCCATCGCCCTGCTCAAAGAGATCGATCGCCTGCGCGATTTGATCAACGCGGGTTGAGCCCACCCGGCCCCCCTGCGGCGGCGCCGGCGACGTGGGGCGCGGGCGCGCGTGATGTAGCTTCCGCACGGCACAACCACGCGGCACAACCACGCGGCACAACCACGCGGCACAACCACGCGACACAACCACGCGACACAACCACGCGACACAACCACGCGGCACAACCAGGCGCCGCAGCCAGCGCAGAGCATGCCCCGCCGCTGGCCGCCCCGCGGTGTGCCTTAATCCAGCAAACTCAGGAGCTTTTTGGCTCGATCTGAAGCCGCCGTCATGATCCCTGACGCTTCGGCGCTGGGGATGCTCAGCACCTCACACAGCTCGTCGAGCATCTTCTTCTCGCTGTCCGCTTGCTCACCGTCGATATAGGTCAGCAGCACCGCGTGTTGCAGCAACGTGCGGCGGTCGTCGTAGCTGAGATCGCTGACTGGCACATCGTCCAGCTTCTTCAGGCTGGAGGCGTAGCTGCGGATCTCGGCGGCTTCGCTCCTGCTCGCGCCGAAGGCCTCGAGCAGCGCCTCGATGACCTCCTTCTCCTCATCCGCCACGCGCCCGTCAGCCCAAGCCACAGCACATAGGCCCTTCAGAATCGCCATATTCTGGTCATGCATGGGGCGGAGAATCGCACACCCCGCCGGAACGTCAACGCAACTCGACCACAGTCACGCCTGGTTTCAGCTCCGCTCGGGTTAGGGCGCGGGTTTCGGGGGTGCTCCCAAGCGCTTCGCCGCTGTGCGTCCTGGCCCGGGAATAGTAAATAACTAGCGGTTGCCCGCACGGAATCGCCAGTGGGCTGCCGCTCACCGCCGGCCGAGGCGCGTCGCGCCCGTCCGCCCGCGCCACCTCAACCTGGCTGAGTGACGCCGGGTAGCGCAGCTCTAGGCCGCAAACGCCCTGCCTGCCGCCACCAAAGAAGCTTGGAGCGCTCCACCACGTCAGCCCGAGTCCAATCAACAGCAGGGCCAGCAGCAGCCTGCCGCCAAGGCCAGGCTGCCGTCGTGCCGTTGACACGCGTCAGCCGTACTTGGCTGCGATGGGCGTGAGCTCAAGCCCTGCCATGGCCTTGAGCTCGCGGCCGAGCTCCTCATCGCTGCGTTGCTCAGCCACGACAAATCCGCTCAGCAGCTGACTCACGTCGCTCTTGCGATCGCACACCCGACTCGACCCACTGATCGGCTGCACGG